>NZ_JBRERS010000001.1:0-1339880 GCF_054486945.1 Pseudonocardia wallangbongensis | reverse complement strand
CAGGGCGCCCCGGTGCCCAAGCGGATGAACCAGCTCGGCATGGGCGGCGCCCCGGTCCCCGGCTCACTGCTCACACCCGACTCACCCGAGGAGACCGCGGCCCTGGAACAGGCCCGCGCCGAGGAGGCCGCCGCCGAGGCCGCCGCCCGCAACGGGCACCCGGCCCCGGAGGTCAGGGCCCGCTCCGAGCGGCGCGAGGCGATCGGCCGACAGTAGGCAGTCGCACGCTCCCAGGAGCCTGCGCTCGTCCGGCCGGGTTACCTGCTCCGGAGCGCATTCGGCGACGTCGACCGGAGTCGACAGGTCCAGTTGGGGGGCGGCCCGATACCGGGCCGCACGCACGTGAGAGCGGGCATTCTGAGGTCGCGGGTGCCGTATCGACACAACGTCGTATGGACTATCTGGGTCACTTTTCCAACGCTTGTGAGGTGGCGACGACCCGCACGGGGGAGCGCGCCATGCGCGACGTCGGAAGGCGCCGAGCGCGATCGCCCCCACCGATGCCCAACCGCGCCAGCCGTTACCGTCCGCAGCGGTCTGCCGACTGGTGACGTCCCCCTTGGGAAGCGCCCGCGCAACTGGTGCTGTTGATCACTCGAACGGATGCGGTCTCGTGCGAAGCGCCAGATGGGATCCCCGTCACGATGTCCGCCATGTGTCGCTGGGTGTGGTCGTGGGGCGCGCGGGCTTCGGCAGTTTGTCCGCCACGAGCCCGTAGGAGTCGCTCACCAGCCCTCGTATCAGGACTTCGTCGATGCCAGGGCCGGCGGCGGCGCTCACCCAGTGCCGCTTGTCGGTGTGGTAGCCCGCGCTGATCTCCTCGTACCGTTCGCGGAGTGCGACGGCCTCGTCGGGCTCGGCCTTCACGGTCACGACGGCATGTCCCGGCAGGTCGGTCATGAGTAGGAAGACCTTGCCCGCGACCTTGTATGTCTCCCAGTTGGGGTTGGTCCGGTGCTCGAAGGTGACGCCGGGCAGCGCCATCGCCGCATCATTCGCGACCTCCTGCAATTGTTGTTCGTCCATGACGTTCGCCTCGTTTCTGGATCACGCGAAGGTGAACAGCCGGTCGGGCTCGAAGCGAGAGATCGCGGTGGCGTACTGCTTCTCGAGATCGGGGTATCCCAGCGCGAGCAGCACGGTCGTGGTGTAGCCGGTCTCGCGGATGTCGAATGCCTTGTCGATCGGCACGGGGTCGAAGCCCTCCAGCGGCATGGCCTCCACACCAAGCTCGGCAGCGGCCATCATCACGAGGCCGAGCACCATGTAGGTCTGCTTCTCCATCCAGTGGTAGGCGTCCTTGTAGGTGTACTTCCGCAGGTTCACGAAGTCGCGCGTCATCCGTTCCCAGTTCGCCTGCTTGTCCGTTGTCGGGAACCGGCTGTCCTCGCGCTCCTTGCCGAACACCGCGTCCAGGTGCTCCTCGGGGATGTCCGCGCGGGTGGTCATGATGATCGTGTGGGAAGCATTGGTAATCTTCTCGCCGTTGTCGGCGAACCGCTCCCCGAGATTGGACGCCAGCTTCGCCTTACCCTCCGGGGTGGACAGCACGATGAAGTGGTTCGGCTGGATGTTCGTCGACGTGGGCGCCGAGCGGAGGAACTTCAGCAGCTTATCGACCGTCTCCTTCGGGATGGTCTTGCTGCCGTCGAAGTAGCGACTGAGGTGCTTGTTCATAATCTTTTCGAGGTCCATGGGTCTCTACCTTCTGTGATTGTCGCGCAGGATCGATCTGACTTGCGCTTCGGGCGAGCTCGATGTCGTCGGTCGACATGCCACCCAGCAACGGCCTGCCGGGTGCAGAAATCGGTCAGATGGCCAACCCCGCGCCACCGGACACGACGATCTCCTGCCCGGTGACGTAGCTCGCATCATCGGACGCCAGGAAGGCGACTGTCCCGGCGATGTCTTCGGGTGTGGCGAGGCGGCCGAGGGGGTTGTGATCGGCCATCGTCGCCATCGTTCCCGCGACGTCCTCCGTCGATGTTCGGATCGATGCTCTTGTCATGGGTGTGTCGGTCATTCCCGGGCTGACCGCGTTGATGCGTATCCGGCGCGGTGCGAGCTCGAGCGCAAGGGTGGGGATCATGGCGAGCATCGCGCCGTGGGAACCGGCCGCGACGCAGCTGCCGGTGAGACCGCGGGTTGCTCCGATCCCGACGGTGACGATGACGGACGCGCCATCCGAGAGCAGCGGCAGCACCTTGGCCAGGGTGAAGAACACGCCCTTGGTGTTGACGGCGAACACCTCGTCGTACCCGGATTCGTTGGAAGTTTCCAGCGTCATCGGACGGTTGACGCCCGCGTTGAGGAACAGCGTGGTCAGGGTCCTGAAGTGTTGGCCGATGTCGGAGACAACCTTGTCGATGTCCGAGAGCGACCCTGCGTCAGATCGCAGGACAAGGACATCGTCGGGCAGTTCTTCTCGTGCGCGCTCCACGCTCTCCTGGCGTTGTCCGGTGATGGCGACGCGGTAGCCGCGATCGTGCAGAGTCCGCGCGGCGGCCTTGCCGATTCCGCTGGTGCCACCCGTGATCAGGGCCGTACGTGCTGACATGGCAGTCACTCCATCTTCGTTGCAGGCCGGACCGGACGGGCCACTCGGCACCGTGCCGAAGTGGTGGGGACTGGCCGATTGAGCCCGATCCGCGGCGACGGTGGGGTTCGTCATGATCACTCACCGAGCGGGGTGCCCCCCGTCGCATCGGTACGCGGGTTGTGCGTGGCGATGACGGTGAACAGGGTTGCGATGAGGGCGAGTGCGCCGTATCCGAGGGCGATCTGCGGTAGCGAGAAGGTGTTGGAGAGCTGGCCGGCGATGAGGGCGGGCACCGTCGCACCGCTGTAGCTGAGGAGGTAGATGACGCTGAAGATCGGTGCCCGGTCGGCCAGGGTGCTGCCGTGCAGCAGGCCGCGGGTGGCCGCACTGATCGCGATGCCCTGACTGGCGCCGGCGACGATGGTCGCGGCGAAGAACAACGCCAGTGCGCCGGTGGCGATCGCTGCGATGATGCCGGTCATTCCGGCGAGGAAGGCGATCATGCCGAGGCGTTGCGCCGCCGCTGGTGTGAACCGGCCGCCGAGGGGAGCGCCGAGAACGCTGGGGGCCATGTAGGCGGTGAACACCAGTCCGACGACGAGCGGGCTGCTGGTGTGGAGTTGCTCTTCGACCAGCGCGGGTACGAACGCTTGGTAGAAGGCCCCGGCCGCCCAGGTCGCCAAGAACACCGCGGCCGCGCTCGGGAGCAGGCTCCTGACCCGGGCCGGCACGTGGACCCGGGGTCGCAGCGACCGCCACGCACCCGGCATCCGGGTCACGGTCTCCGGGCTGACGACGATCAGTGCCGCGGACGCCAGGAGCAGGGCGATGACGACCAGGAAGATGAGCCGGCGTGGCCAGGGACCGAACTCGACCAGGGCACCGGAGGCGACGGCGCCGACGGCCAGGCCGAGCATGACCGTCTGGCTGGACGCGACGGAAGCCAGCCAGGCCGGCCTGACCGGCGCTGCGTCGACGATGTAGGAGGTGAGGCTGCTGCTGGCCAGCCCGGCTCCGAGGCCCATCAGGAGCCGACCGGCGATCAGGATGCCGATGCTGTGCACGTCCAACAGCAGCAGACAGCCCAGCAGGAGCAGGACGAGGCTGGCGATCGCTGTGGGCCGTCGGCCCAGATGGCTGGACAGCCGCCCCAGCACCAACAGCGTGGTGAGCGTGGCGACGGAGTAGGCGACGACGGTCATCGAGATACCGGCGTTGGTGAATCCGTCCTCGGCCCGGTAGATGTTGAACAGCGGGATCGTCGAGCCGACCGCGGCGAACGCGGCCACCAGGGAGACCACCGCGGAGACGAAAGCCGGCCAGGGCGTTCTGCCCCGGCCGGCCACGTTCGACGCTGGTGCCAGGTTGTGCATCGAGCGGTGCCTTTCTCGGGCTCCGAATCACGCCGGAGTTCTGGATGCCCGGGCGGTCAGGCGATCGTGATCGGATCGGGCGCGCAGGCCGCAACACGCACCCAGGTTCCCGCACGCTTCTGGTAGGTGTCCGTGTACAGAGCCTCTTCGGCCACTCCACCGTCGAGCGTGGTGAGTGTGGATCAGGGCAACGTCACTGAGGGTGCGGATGTTGACGTCGTGCGCGGCGAGATCCTCTCGAGGATCGCCAGGTCTTCGGTCAACTGCTGGGTGCTGCCAATTTCTCTACTCCAGGTCGCGCTCGAATGTGGCCAGCTCCGCATCGTGGTCGCCGTCCGCGGGTTCGGGCCGCGGGTAGGCGCCGGAGCCGGGATGAACCTTGTCGATCAGGTCCAGGTATTCCGGGTGGCGGGCGATGAACTCGCCCACGACCGGGCAGACGACGGTGATCTTCTTTCCGCTCTCCCGGACCTCGTCCAGGGCGCGAGCGATGAGCTCCTGGGCCACCCGGTTGTGGCGGGCGGCGGGGTCGACCCAGGTCGTCAGCAGCACGACGCGGCCGCCCACGAACCGGTACGAGAGCTCCGCGATCGCGTCCGCGCCGAGGACGGCGATCCAGCGGCCGCGCTCCGCGTCGTTGATGACGTCGAGCGCCCAGGTGGAATCCACCGCACCGGGGGTCTTCTCGTCCAGGGCGGCGATGAGTGCCGCGTTGTTCTCTTCTCGCGTGGCCGCCTCGGCCTCGATGTTGAACGTCAAGGTCACCCCTTGGTCACTCCTGGTCGCTTGGGATCGACGAGGTCCGCGTACCCGTGGTTGTGCTCGATGAAGGTGCGCACGATCGGGCACATGATGGTGACCGTCTTGCCTTGCGCGCGCACGTCGTCGAGGACGCGTCGGATCAGCTCGGTGGCGATGCCCTGTTTGCGGAAATCGGGGAACACCGAGACGGCCAGCAACACGAGTCGGTTGTCGTCGGCGACGTTGTACGACAGGCCGGCGATCTCGCGGTCGCCGACGACGGCCTCGTAGATGCCGGTCTTCTCGTCGTTGACGACTTCGAAGTCGGAGGCGGGGGTGTGGGGGTCGTCGAGTAGCTCGTCGATGAGGACGGTCTGATCCTGGCTGAGGCTGCCTTCCCCATCGGGGTACTGGAAGGCGTAGCGGCTCGGTGCGGTCGGGCCGGTCATGGGGGTGTCCCTTCGTTGATCGTTCGTTCGCCGGCCGTCCTTCAGGAGCGAACGCGGATGACGGTCTTCCCCTTGACCCGCTCACCCGGGTTGAGGGCGGCGACTGCATCGTCGAGGGTCGCGACTCTGCCGATGTTCGTCCGCAGTCGTCCGTCCTGGACGCGCTGGGCGATCTCACGCAGTTGGGCGGGCACGGACACGACGACGAAGTCGACCGCCAGGCCGTCGGTGGGTCGCGCCTCCGGCGGCCCGGTGACGGTCACCAGTGTTCCTCCGGCTCGAACGAGGCGAGCGGACCGCTTCTGGATGTCGCCGCCGAGGACGTCGAAGACCAGGTCGACCGCGCCGACGTCTTCCAGGGCGTCGTTGTCGAGGTCGATGAACTCGTGCGCGCCGAAGTCGAGTGCCGCCCGGCGGTGGGCGGCGCGTCCGGTGCCGATGACGTGGGCGCCGGCCTCACGGGCGAGCTGGGTCGCCATCGAGCCGACGGCGCCGGCGGCGCCGTGCAGGAGGACGCTCTCGCCGGCCTGGAGGCGGCCGTGGTCGAAGAGACCCTGCCATGCGGTCAGGCCGGTCATCGCGACGCCTGCGCCCACCGTGAAGTCGACGTCGCCCGGCAGCGGCGCGAGGTTGCGGGCCTCGACGACCGCGTACTCCGCGAGGGTGCCGTCGCGGGTCCAGTCCGTGAGGCCGAACACCCGCTGTCCTACCGTCAGGCCGGTGGTGCCGTAGCCGAGGGCGGTGACCCGACCGGCCAGCTCGTGTCCGGGGATCGACGGTGTTCGGTCGCGGCCGAGGCGATCGATCCAGGTCGAGGGCCACTCCAGCTCGTTCCCGGTGAATCCGGACGCGTGGACGTCAACGATGACATCGCCGTAGCTCGCGCCCGAGAGGCCGGCGAGCCTCGCCGCGTCCGGATCGGGCCGTTCCACCAGCTTCATCCCGGCCGTGCCGGCGGCCTGGTCCGTCACCACGATCGCTCGCATGTGAAAACACCTCTTCGTTTCGGTCCTCGCCGGTACGGCCCGGCGATCGCGTCCCGGCGCCGTCGGCGCTCGTCACGGACGAACGCGGATGATCGTCTTTCCCGTGGCCCGCTCGGTCGGGTTGAAGGCGGCGACGGCGCCGTCGAGCGTCGCGACGTTCCCGATGACCGTTCGCAGCCGTCCGTCCCGGACCCGCCGGACGATCTCACCCAGCTGAGCACGGTCGGACACGACGACGAAGTCGATCGCCAAGCCATCGGCGGGTCGCGCCTCGGCCGGCCCGGCGATGGTCACCAGCGTTCCGCCGGCTCGCACCAGACCCGCGGACCGCTTCCCGAGGTCGCCACCGATGACGTCGAACACCAGATCGACTCCTCCGACGTCCTCCAGCGAGTCGTTCTGGAGGTCGAGGAACTCCTGCGCGCCGAAGTCGAGCGCCTGCTGCCGGTCGGCGGCACGTCCGGTGCCGATGATGTAGGCGCCCGCCTCGCGTGCGAGCTGGGTCACCACCGATCCGACTCCGCCGGCTGCGCCGTGCACGAGGACGCTCTGCCCCGCCCGAAGGCGCCCGTGCTCGAACAGCCCCTGCCATGCGGTCAGGCCCGAGATCGGCAGGCTCGCGCCCACCGTGAAGTCGACGTCGCCCGGCAGCGGCGCGAGGTTGCGGGCCTCGACGGCCGCGTACTCCGCCAGGGTGCCGTCGCGGGTCCAGTCCGTGAGGCCGAACACGCGCTGTCCCACGGACAGACCCGTCGTGCCGTACCCGAGGGCGCTGACCACGCCGGCCAGCTCGTGCCCGGGAATCGACGGCGTTCGATCACGACCCAGGCGATCGGCCCAGGTCGACGGCCACGTGAGCTCACCCGGCGTGAATCCTGACGCATGTACCTCGACGAGGACGTCGTTCCCCGCCGCCTCGGGCTGCGGCCGCTCCGCGAGCGTCATCCCGGCCGTTCCCGCGGCCTGATCCGTCACCGTGATCGCCTTCATCCGGCATCTCCCTGTATCCAGTCCCCGCCGCCACCCTCGCCGGACGACTCTATGGACGATTCGGTCCATTATTACTCCAGTGCGGAGGTGTCCGGCCAGACGGGGTCGTACGGTACCGGGGGCAGAGTCGCTGCGCCAGGGGCGTCCACCACCACCGTCAGGTGCACTGATGCGCCAAGCTGTTGTTGACCGGCGGAGGCTTACCGATCGACGCCGGGCTACTCGTCGCTAGACGCAGCGGTCCAGTTGGCTGTGGGCAAGCCTGTCGTGGGTGACTACATCGTCACCGCGAAGAGCCTCATCACCCCGGGGGCGGCGACGTCAGATGATCTCGAGTGCGCGGGGTGGTCGTGCGCGGAGGGGCTGGCGGCGTCAGCGAGTGGCTGAACGGCACGGTCAGGTGCCATCGCGAGTCGCTGAGTGGTGAGCGTGGAACCTCGAACCTCGTGCTCCAGAGCTTCGCGATGGCGCTCCCGTCCGAGAAGGTCAACATCAGCGTGTACGACGGCGCTCGAGCTTCGTCGTGGTGCGCGCCGAGGCTCCGGCCGGAGAGGTGGATGAGGCGCGGAAGTGAGCTCAACGAGATCGAGTTGATGTGCAGCTCGAGACGTGCTGTTCCCGGGATCTCCTCGGGGGAGCCGACGACGCCTTCACCCGACTTGCCGGTTGTGGCGAGCAGGACGTCGAGGCCGCCCAGCACCCGCGCACTGATCGAGAGCTTCAGCTCCAGGAGGCGATCCGGCTCGAGGTCTTCCGACCGGCTGCCGTCAGCTGTGATGACGGCCGAGGACAGCTTCAACGGAAGGCCGGTAACCGGCGAACTCGGCGTGAAGCCCGGCTGCTCGCTCACCGTGGTGGCCCTTCGCGGGTCGCTCGTGCGGTCGCGACGACTCGGTCACTCTCCGGGCTCATCCCCCGCTCCTCTCGATCGGTGACCGGCCCCGACGCTCCACAGTCGACTTCATCCGGGACCTCCCGGTATCCAGTCCCCACCTGTACGGCACTTCGGTCGACCCTCTAGTCGTACCAGACGGTCCAGTCAAGTTCGCCGTGGGCCTGCCTGTGGCCCGGCAGGCGGTTGCTGCGGAGCTTCGACGCTGTTCACGCCGGCCTCGAGGGTGTCGAGCAGGGCGGTGGCACCAGCTCGTCGCCTTGACCGGGCGCCGCCTCGCCCGCAATACTCGGACTGAATAGTCCAATGTTGCGCACGTGGCCCGCCGCTGTCGGCTCCGCATCCCCGTTCACCGCACCCCGGAAGAGAGGCGACGTCATGCGCAAGATCCTGATCGTCGGCGGTGGCTACGCCGGCTTCTACACCGCCTGGAAACTCGAGAGGAAGCTGCGCCGGGGCGAGGCCGAAGTGATGGTGGTCGACCCGCGGCCATACATGACCTACCAGCCGTTCTTGCCCGAGGTGGTGGCCGGGTCGATCGAGGCCCGGCACGCCGCGGTGTCGCTGCGCCGCCATCTGCGCCGCACGCGCGTGATCGCCGGGATGGTCAGCGCGATCGACCACGAGCACCGCGTTGTCACGGTCCGGCCCGCTGACGGCGACACCTTCGAGCTGGACTACGACCTCATCGTGGTCACCGCGGGCGCGGTCACCCGCAAGTTCCCGGTGCCCGGTATCGCCGAGCAGGCGATCGGTCTCAAGCACGTCGAGGAGGCGGTCGCGATCCGCGACCGCCTGCTGACGTCCTTCGACCGGGCGGCCACGCTCCCGCCGGGGCCGCAGCGGCAGAAGCTGCTCACCGTCACATTCGTCGGCGGCGGATTCTCCGGCGTCGAGGGATTCGCCGAGCTGCTGTCGCTGGCGACCGCGTTGCTGCGGCGCTACCCCGAGCTGCACCGCGACGAGCTTCGGTTCCACCTCGTCGAGGCGTCCGGCCGGATCCTGCCCGAGGTCACCGACCCGAACGGCCGCTGGGTCGTGCGCTTCCTGCGACAGCGAGGCGGGCAGGTGCACCTGGACACGCAGATCAAGTCGGCGGCCGGCGGGCACGTGGTGCTCTCCACCGGCGAGGAGTTCGACTCGGAGCTCATCGTGTGGACGGCGGGCAACGCGGCGAACCCGGTCGTGGGCATGCACACCGACCTGCCCGTGGACGAGCGCGGTTTCCTCGTCGCCCGGACCGACCTGCGGGTCGGCACCGACTCCGAACCCGTGCCCGACGCGTGGACCGCAGGGGACGACGCGGGGATCGCGGACCTCACCTCCCCGACCCCGGGCACCCGCACGGTGCCCAACGCCCAACACGCCGTCCGCCAGGGCAAGCTGCTCGCCCGCAACATCGCCGCGACCCTGCACGGCAGAAGGCCGAAGAACTACCGGCACCACAGCCTCGGCGCTGTTGCCACGCTCGGCATCGGTCACGGCATCTTCCAGTACCGGCGGCTCGTGATCACAGGGCTGCTCGCTTGGCTGATGCACCGCGGCTACCACGTGCTGGCCGTGCCCAGCTGGGAACGCAAGGTCCGAGTGCTCGTGATCTGGCTGACCGCCGGGTTGTTCGGCCGGGACATCCTCTCACTGGCGTCGGTGCAACACCCGCGCGACGCGTTCATCGATGGCGGCGAACCCACCGTGCTGAGCGAACAGACCCTTCATGAATAGCCCTGCCCCGACTCGACACCCGTCCCCGTTCAGCCAACCCCTGAAAGGTCGACAGCATGCCCGAACTCACGAAGGTCGCCGTCGTCTACTACTCGTCGACCGGCACCGTCTACGAGCTGGCCAACTCCGTTCTCTCGGGGGCGAAGGACGCCGGTGCCGACGTCAGGCTGCTGAAGGTCCATGAGCTTGCGCCCGAGGAGGCCATCGCCTCGAACAAGGGCTGGGCCGATCACTGCTCCGCCACCCAGGACGTCCCCGTCGCCACGCATGACGACATCCTGTGGGCCGACGCGGTGGTCTTCGGCACCCCAACTCGTTTCGGCAACGTCTCGAGCCAGCTGAAGCAGTTCCTCGACACGCTCGGTGGCCTGTGGGCGCAGGGCCTGCTCGCCGACAAGGTCTACAGCGGCTTCACCGCGACCGCGACAGCCCACGGCGGGCAGGAATCCACGCTGCTCGCGATGTACAACACCTTCCACCATTTCGGTGGGATCGTCGTCGCTCCGGGCTACACCGACCCCATCAAGTTCGTCGACGGCAACCCGTACGGCACCAGCCATGTCAACGGTCAGGGCGCAATTCCGGTCGACGACACGGCCCGTGCGGCTGCGGCGTACCAGGGCAAGCGAGTCGCCACGATCGCTACCGCCGTCAAATCCGGTCTCGCCGCCTGATCCGGCTCTCCCGGCCAGCCGGTTACGCCGTCGGCTCGCTCGATCAGCGCAACAACCGATGTGGGGTCGTCATCATGTCGACACGTGCAGCCCTGATCACCGGTGCCACCCGCACGATCGAGACCCGCCCTACCCCTCGACGCACAACCTCGGTACGTGCCGGATGAGTGGGCGCCCGCGCGACGGCGTGGTCGACCGCTTCGGGCGCGCGCACGACGTGCCGAACCTGTTCGTCTCCGACGGCAGCGTATTCACCACAGACGCGGCGGCGAACCCCACGCTGACGATCGTCGCACTGGCGATCCGGCAGGCCGAGTACATCGCCACCGAGTTCCGCTACACACCGGCGTGAGCCCGGTCGACCTGAACTCGGAGAAGCACGTGGTCACCTCGCAGGTTGCGCCCGTGGCGCCGCCGACCCGGGCGGCCGCCGCAAGATGCAGTGGTCGGGACGCAGTATCAGCCGTCGGGCATCGCGTCGGCCGGCGGTGCCGGGCGCACCATCGCCCGCAGGCCCGCCCGGGCTTCCTCGTGCGCGCCGGCCCGCTTCTGCGCGGCGAGCCGGAGCAGCTCGACCGCCCGGCACGCGTCAGCGGGATCCTCCAGCGCCGCCGTGGCCTCGACGACGTGGTCCCGCGCCTCGGTCAGCAGCCGGTCGACCTCGCGCAGGCGGCGGTACACGCAAGCGCATGCGGAGATCGCTCGATGGTCGGCCGTGGACACGGTCACAGCTCCTCCTCCCGACGTTCCTGTACGTGCAGCGGCTGCGCCGCCATCCCTGGCCGGACGGCGGTCATGCGGCCCGGTCGGTGTCGACCTCGACCATTCCGAGGTAGATCCAGTACTCCTCGACCAAGCCGTGGCTCGTCGTCGGCCCGACGTACACCTTGCGGAAGACCTTCCCGTGGGTCTCCACCAGCTCGGTCCTGACCTCTCGTGGCGCGCGGGGTCCGGTGGCGTCGGCCATCAGGCAGCCCTGGCCCCGCGAGCGACGACTCCGGCGTCGTGCACCGCCTCCAGCGCGGCGGCCAGCCGCAGGCCGAGCGCGGCGACGACGGACGGTGGCAGCCGGCGCGATGCGCCGCAAGGCGCACGAGTGGGCCGGATGCGACAACGGAAAGCCATGAGACTCCTCCTGACCAGTGCCGCCGACGTCCGGGTCGATCAGGAGGTCGTGCGGACTCCCCGGCTCGGGCCGGGCGATGATCTGCGAGTCCCACAATCGCCGGCTCACGACGGGCTGTCTGCCCGGTCAGCAGCCAATGGCCGGCCCGGAGATCCGGCCGCCGGAAACCCTGCTAGCCGGGAGGCCGGTCGTTCCCGGGGCGGTCAGGGTGGGGGAGGGCGACCACGAGTTCCTGCCCGCTCGGATAGCGGCTAGCTGCGTGGTGGGGCCGGCCCGGCGGTCCTAGCCTGATGATCGTGACCCTGCGGTGCTTGCTCGTCGACGACAGCCTGGACTTCCTGCACACCGCGCGAACCCTGCTCGAACAGGAGGGTCTCCAGATCGTGGGCGTCGCCACGACAGGTGCCGACGCAGTCGTCCGCGCTGCCGAACTGCGTCCCGACGTGACGCTCCTCGACGTCGATCTCGGCACGACCGACGGCTTCGAGCTGGCGCGGCACCTGGCCGGCCGCCCGGACCTCGACGCCGGTCACCTGATCCTGATCTCCGTGAACGCCGAGGAGGACCTCACCGACCTGATCGAGGCGAGCCCGGCCATCGGGTTCGTGTGGAAGCCGACGCTGTCCGCCGCGGTGATCGAGTCGCTGGTCCGCGACGTCGGAGGCGGCGCCCGAAGGTGAGGTGGCTCCTGCTCAGCTCGGGCCCACGCCCCCGCGTTGCAGGGGGAACTCGGCCAGAACGGCGGTGCCGGCGCCGGGGGCGGAGTGCAGGGTGAGCCGGCCGCCCAGCGTCTCGACGCGGTCCCTGAGTCCGAGCAGGCCGGTCCCGCCGGTGAAGTGCGCGCCGCCGTGGCCGTCGTCGTGCACCCGGACCCGCAGGACGACGCCGGCCGGCGTGGTGTCGATCTCGACTTCCACGGTCACGATCGAGGGCTCGGCATGCTTGGTGGCGTTCGTCAGTGCCTCTGCGACGACGTAGTAGGCCGCGACTTCGACCGGTTCCGGCAGCCGTCGACCGGCGGACGCCTTGATCCGCACGGGGACGCGCGATCGGCGGCCGAGCGCGCCCAGGGCGGGGAGCAGCCCGCCTTGGGCGAGGGTCGGCGGGTGGATGCCGCGGGCGAGCTCGCGCAGCTCGGTCATGGCTGTGGCGGCTTCGGCCGCGAGGGCCTCCAGCTGTTCCCTCAGCGCGCCGGACTCGGGCGGTACGGCCGCTCGGGCGATCCGCGCGCGCATGCCGAGCGTGACCAGACGTTGCTGGGCGCCGTCGTGCAGGTCCCGCTCGATCCGCCGGCGGGCCTGGTCGGCGGCGGCGACGATACGCGCGCGCGAGGCGGTGAGGTCGGTGTAGAGCTGGGCGTTGTCGAGGGAGACGGCGAGCTGCGCGGCGATGAGCCGGACGGCGTCGAGCCGTTCCGTGGTGACCGCGGCGCGCATGAGGCGGTTCTCCAGCAGCAGCACCGCGCGCAGCGCGCCGCGGCCGAGGATGGGCATGGCCAGCAACGAACAGGCGCCGAGACCGGCGATGTACGGATCGCGGGCGAAGCGGTCGTCGCGGGTGGCGTCGTCGACGACCAGGATCTCGGCCGTCCGCTGGACGTAGCGCACTGCCGACATCGGCAGGTCGCGTTCGTGCGGGCTGCCCGCTGTGGCGGGGTCCGTGGTGTGGTCCGGTGCGGGCAGCAGCCAGTCTTGGCGGTCGTCGTCCCACAACAGCAGGTGAACGCTGGTGGCGCCGGTCATCGCACTGAGCACCTCGACGACTCGGGTGTGCAGGCGTTCGATGTCGGTCTCCGAGCTGAGTGCCTGCGACGCGGCGAGGACGCCGAGCAGGTCGAGCGTGCCGGTCGTGACCGTCGAGGACAGCCGCAGATCATCGGCACGGCTGTCGCCGCCGGGCTCGCCGGCCGTGAGTGCTCCCAGCTGTGAGGTCGGGTAGGCCCAGTCCAGCTGGGCGACCTTCGCCGACGCTCCCCATGCGGCGTAGTACTGCCGGGCGCGGGTGAGCAGGTCGCGGCCCGCCTGCTCCACCCCGTGCGCGAGGTAGAAGCGGGCGGCGCGTTCGGTGATCAGGGCCCGATGCCACGGGCGCTGCCGGCCGGCGGCCTCACGCCCGGCGGTGTCGAAGGCGAGGGCCCCGGCGCGGAAGTCACCGACCGCCCAGGCCCGCTCCGCCTCCAGCAACCGCTGCAGGTGCCGGAAGTTGTCCGGCGCGTCCGCGGCCCGGGCGGCCAGCCAGCTCGTCACCTCGTCCAGTTCGGACAGCGGACCGTCGCGCTCGTCGGCGTGGCCGGTGCGGGCCTCCTCGGCGAGGGCCAGCCCGCGCAGCAGGCGGGCCACGGCGGTGGGGTAGAGGCCAGGTACGGCCGGTAGCAACGGCATCGCCGCCGCGGCGTGCCGCGCCAGGCCCCCCGGATCCCCGAAGACCGCGGCGACGAGCGCGTGGCTGAGATGCGCGTGGAAGAGCGGCATCGGGTTGTTGGCGTACCTGTCGGTGGAGACCGCCTTACCGGTTGTGGCGACGTTGTCGCCGCGCAGTACGCCGGCCAGCCATTGATAGCTGTCGAGCCACTGGCCGGTCTGCTCGTTGCCGGTACGCCGCACGAAGGCCAGACCCGCCTCCACCTCGGCGACGAGGACGTCCAGCGACGGCGCGCAGTCCAGCAGGTAATGCGCGGTCGGGTGGTAGGTGTAGCCGGCGTTGGCCAGGTCGCCCCCTGCGGTCAGCCCTTCGCGGGCCCGCTCCGCGGCTCGGACACCGTTCTCGATCGGCTCGAACCAGCAGCTCAGCAGGGCGAGCCGGCGGCGGGCTTCGGAGGTGCCGGGCTCGTAGCCGCGGGCCTCGCCCAACTCCACGACCCGGCGCACCGTCCGGTACCCGGCGGCGCGGTGGGCGCGCAGCGCCACCGCGGCGACGGCGGCCGCGCTGGCAGGTCCGATGAGGGTGGGGCCAGGGCCGTGCTCGACCCAGATCCGCAGCGATTCCAGGCTCAACCAGGCGACGGTGGCATGGCCGCCTGCGAAGTAGGCCGCCGGCTGGACTGCGTCGATCAGACGGGTCGTGGCCAGCAGTGTGGGCTCGGTGAGCTCGGGCCGGGCCAGATCATCGGCAGCGTCGGTGCGGTCCAGCCACCGGTGCAGGTGGTCGAACTGGTGGTCGAGCTCTGTGGTGAGCCGGTCGGCCGCCGGCACGGTCGGGCCGAGCTCCCGCAGCAGGTCGATGCCGAGTCCGATCGCGTCCGCAAATAAGTTCCGGTGGGTCAGGCTGCTCACCTGCACCGCCGTCGCGGCCGCGCAGTCCAACGCGGAGGGACCCAGCCCTTCGATCGTGCGGTACTCCTCGTCCGCCTCGTCCAGGCGTCCCAGGCCGTAGAGGGCGACGTGGCGGTCGGTGTGGACCGCGATCAGCGTGGGGGTGTCACCCGGGTCGATCAGTCGCAGCGCGGCGGCCAGCAGCGCGTTCACCAGCGCGTGGTCGCCGATCAACGTGGCCTGGTCGGCGGCGCGGCGCAGCAGCCCCACGACCCGACGCCGCTCGCCGGCATCGTCGATCGCGTCAACGACCGGTAGGTACTGCTCGGCGGCGACGGCGTACAGCTCCGGCACCTCGGCCAGCCGCCGGGCCGTGGCCAGCCGCAAGGTGCGTCGCCGCCCCGGGTCGAGCCCGCGCAGGATCGCCTCGCGGATCCGGTCGTGGCGGAACCGCACCGCCTCGCGCGCGCCGGGCTCCACGACGAGAAGGCCTTCGGCGAGGGCGGGCGCCAGCATCGACTGCACCTCGGCCGCCGGGCCGCCGGTCGCGATCTGCAGGAGGCTCAGCTCGGCGCGCCCGCCCAGACCGGCCATCACCTCCACCAGCTCCCGGGACGGCAGCGGCACGGTCCCGATGCGCGCCGCCAGTAGCTCACCGACCTCCGACCGGCCCAGATGGGCGCGCACCGCCGCCGTGTCCCACCGCCATTCCGTGCCGGTCGCGGTGAGCACGCCGTCGCGGCGCAGCGCGCCCAGCAGTTCCACGGTCTCGTACGGGTTGCCGGACGTGTGCGGCTCGATCACCTCGGCCAGACCGGCCGCCGCGGCCGGGTCCGTGTGCAGCATCTCGGCGACCATCGTGACGAGGCTCGGGACGGGCAGGTCGTCCAGGCGCAGGTGCCGCGCTCCGGCGTGGTCACGCCATCGGGACGGCGGGTGCGCCGCGTCCACGTCCTCGTCGCGGTAGGCGCCCACCAGCAGCAGGCCCTCGACCGGTTCCTCGTCGAGCATCATGTCGACGAGGCCGAGCGCGGCGCGCCCGGCCCACTGCAGGTCGTCGAGGAACAGCACCACCGGGCGTTCGCGCGACGCGACCGCCCGCAGGGCCTGCACGCCCATCCGCTGAGCCCGGTTCTGCGCGGTCAGCGGATCCCCGGGATCAGGCGGCACCGCCAGCAGCGCGGCGAACTCCGGCACCACCGCGGTCAGCAGCCCTGCGTTCGGGCCGAGCGCGGCCAGGATCCGTGCGCGGACCTCGGTCAGCTCGGCCTCCGGCTCGGCCAACAGCAGCCGGCCCAGCGCCCGGTACGCCTGGTGGACCCCGTTGAACTCCAGGTCGCGGCGGTACTGGTCGAACTTGCCCGCCACGAACCAGCCGCCCCGGCCGGCCACCAGCGGCCGCAGCTCGTCGACCAGCGCGGTCTTGCCCACCCCGGGTTTCCCGCCCACCAGCACCGCCCGGCACCGGCCGACCTGCGCGTCCTCGAACGCCGCCTGCAGGGTCGCCACCTCGTCGTCGCGGCTGACCAGCCGCGGCGGCAGCAGCCGCAGCGGAACATCGCGCTCGCCGACGCGGACCGAAGCGGCCGCCGGACGCTGCTGAGCCTCCCGCACCCGCTCCAAGTCGTGAACCACGCCGTCGGCGGTCTGATAGCGGTGGTCCGGTTCCTTCTCCAGCAGATGCAGGATGACCTCCGAAAGCGACTCCGGTACGGCCGAGTTCACCTTCGCCGGCGGGACCGGCACCCGCGCCAGGTGATCGTGGGCGAGGCGCAGCGGGTCCCCGGTGCCGAACGGCGGCTCCCCGGTGGCCAGCTCGTACAGCGTCGCGCCCAGCGCGTAGAGGTCGGCCCGCTGGTCCACCGACCGGCCGGTGCGCCCGGTCTGCTCCGGCGCGAGATAGGCCAACGTCCCCACGATCTGCGTGTGATGGGCGAACTCCGGGCGGATCTCGGCGAACGAGGTCGCCAACGCGAAATCGACCAGGGACGGGACACCGTCACCGGAGATCACGATGTTGGCCGGGGTGATGTCACGGTGCATCACACCCCGCCGGTGCATCCCCGCCACCGCCTGGGCCAACCCCACCGCCAGCCCGATCAGGACATCAACCGTCAGCGGCTTGGCCAGGCCCGCCAGGCTGGTGCCACCGACGTCCGCCAGCACGATGGACCCCGGGTACCGGGGCTCCTCCAGCTGCGCGACCCCCGCGACATCGCGCAGCCGCTCCAACATCGCCCGCTCGTGCCGCAACCGGCGCTCGGCGTCCGGCCCCAGCGGCTCCTTCCGGATGACCGTGCGCCCGGTCGAGAAGAGCCGACTCACGCGCGTGCGTTCGCTCTCGTGCAGCACCTCGGCCTGCGGATCTCGGCGCGGCAGCATCCCGCCTGCCCCCATCCGACACCTCCATGCGCGGTCGGACCCGGCTCACACAGTGCCTACACCTCTTCGAGAGCGAAGGCGACCTCCGCAAGACCGCGACACGGCACAACCCGCCGGCCGCACCCGGCCCGGCCGGCCTGCGCCGACAGGTGGTCCGCAGTCCCGCCGGTCAGGGCGATAATCGTGGACATGGCGGAGAGCGGCGCTCGAGTGGTGGTGGCCGAGGACGACGTGTTGATGCGTGAGGGCCTGGCCAGCCTGCTCTCGGGGGCCGGTTTCGACATCGTCGGGCGGTACGGCACGCACACCGAGCTGATGGCCCATGTCTTGCGGCTGAACCCGGACCTCGTGATCGTCGACATCCGGATGCCGCCCACGCACACCACCGAGGGCTTGGACGCGGCCCGCACGATCCGGCAGGAGCTGCCCGACACCGCGATCCTGGTCCTGTCGGGGCACGTCCAGGTCGAGCAGGCGACCGAGCTGCTGAGGGGCGGGCAGCGCATGGGATATCTGCTCAAGGACCGCGTCAGCGACGTCGAGGACTTCCTCTCCACACTGGACCGGATCATCAAGGGCGCCTCCGTCGTGGATCCCGCGCTCGTGCAGGAGCTGCTCGACGCCCGCCGGGTCGAGGACCCCCTACAGCCCCTCTCTCCACGGGAACGTGAAGTGCTGGCGCTCATGGCCGAGGGTCTGTCCAACGCCGGCATAGCCCACAAGCTGTGGCTGGCCGAGGGCACGATCGAGAAGCACGTCCGCAGCATCCTCTCGAAGCTGGGCATCGCGGAGGCTGCCGGAAGTCACCGGCGCGTGCTGGCCGTCCTCACGTTCCTCGGCAGCAACTGACCCGCGGCCGTGCCCGCGCCCGCCTGAACGTCGGTCCTCTGGGGCAGCACCGCGGAACACGCGTCCTACCCTGCCAGCAGGTAGTTGATGTTCCTGCTTCCAGGTACAGCAAATAGCCGCTCACCGGGCGGACGTACCGCGCTCCGGTGACGACCCTTGGCAACATGCCGACCCGCAGTGGCTTCACCTGGGTGGCGTGATGGTTGCCCGCTACCCGGCGGACCTGCCAACCCGGCCGGTCCCGGACCACGATGCGAACGATTTCTGCTCGATCCCCACCGGAGTTGTCGGCGGCGCCCGATGGACGCCTGGCTCTTGCACCGTCGAAACCGCCGCAGAGCGGTGCGACGTGACCGTGACGTCCTTATCGCCCGCATCGGCCGACCGGCCGGTTGAACGGCGGAAAAGACCCCCGCGGCGCGACCGCGATCCACACCAACCGACCCGAGCCGAGAGTGGAACCCGTAATGGCAACGATACTGCCCGACACGCCGATCACCGGGGATCTGTCACCCGCAAAGGTCGCCGATCTCATCGACCAGGCCGCAACGCTCATCGAGTCCGATGGCCTGGAGGTCGGCGACTACTGGACGAGGGCCCTGTTCCAACCGTATGTGCCCGGGACGCCCTGCTGCACGGTGGGCGCGCTCGCGGCCGTGTCCGGCTACCGCGACGGCATCGACGCCGAGAAGGCGTTCGTCGGGGTCAGCGACTACGACCCGGAGACCGGGGTCACCGAGCCCGACCACCCGCATCTCGTGATGGCCACCGCGATGACGGCGCTCGGGTTCCGGGAGGCCGAGGAGCTGTACGACTGGTCGGACAACGCCGGTGACCATGCGGTTGTGGCAGCGCTCCGCTACGCCGCCGCGCAGATCCGCGCCCGGGCAGGCGGTGCGGCATGAGCCGGACGTCCGATGCCTGAGCTGCCTGGCCCGATACCGGAGCAGGGGAAGAAGCCCGAAGCCCACTCGGAAGGCACACCGATGACTGCCACCAGACGCTCACCGCTCCCGCCGCTGGTCGTGCAGTCCGTGCTCTGCCCGATCTGCGACAAGGAAGTCGGCTACGTCGGCGGCTCGTTCCGGTGCGAGACCTGTCATGGCAGCTGGGCCAGCGACCGCTACGACGAGGAAGGCGTCGCCGGCGCGGACACCGAGCAGTGCCCCGCCGAGGTCGCGCCTCACGAGGACGGCAGGTACCCGGGCCTCGTCGGCGAGCGGTACCGCTGCGTCCGCGATGCGGGCCATCCCGCCGCCTGGCCGGACCGGCACATCGGTGTCCGCTCCGACGGCGGCGTCGACCACGGCGGCGACCCGTTCGAGTGGCGTGATGGCGAGTACCCGCGGTGGCAGCCCGCCGATGCCTGACCTACCGCCGGAGACCGGGCCCGTCGTCCTTGCCGTCCTCGACGTCCCGCCCCCGGTTCAGGCCGCAGCCGGCCGCAGCTCGACGATCGGGCACCCGGGCCAGGTTCTGGCCATGGCAACTGCTTCTTCGAGGTCGGCGACGTCGACCTCGACGAACCCGCTGACCAACTCCTCGCCCGCCACGAACGGGCCGTCGATGATCAGCCGGCGGCCATCGTCCAGCCGCACCGTCGTAGCGGTGTGGGCGGGTTGCAGGTGGACGTGATGAGTGATCTTCGCGGCGTGCTCGGCGCGTGTCCGGGGCACGGCGCACGCGGCAGCGCCTGCGGTCGCTCAGGCCATCCAGCGGCCGTCGGTCATGATCTGGGCGCCGGGACGCTCGGGAAAGGTTCGCCACGCCAGCACCCGCCGGGGGGTGAGTCGTAGGTAGAGGTATCCCGGCATGTGCCGAGGATCGTGAGCTACCAGCGCGAACGCCTCCGCGGTCGGGGTGTCGACCTCCTCCGGGGAGGTGAGGTCGACCGATCCGTCGATGAGGACGACGTCGAAGTGGTGCCCGATGGCAGTCCTCGCCACCGGCGTACGGCGCAGGTTCCGAACGGTGGTGCTGTTCGCCGCCGTCCCCATCGTGATGCGCGTGCCGTCCCAGACGAACGACACCGGTATGAGGTGCGGGGTCCGGTCCACCGCCGCGGTCCCGAGCCACAGCTGTGACTCCTTGGCGAGGAGTTCGAGGGTGTCGGCTTTGCGCTGGGCGCCGTCGCGGCCCTCGCCGTTCATGGCGCCGTCGGTCATCGGGCGCACCCCGCGATGTAGTACCCCACGACGTCTCCGTTCCGTTCAGGCCCGCTCGTCGGGCCTCTCATCACCGATGACGAGCGGCGCAACCGCAGATCCGACATGCCGGGGGTGGGCTTTCGCGCTGTCACAGGTTCCGGTCGTGCGGCGTCTCATGGCGAATCCATCGAGACGGGGAGCCACGATGACGACCATCAGCGAGACCGCACCTCGGGTCGCGGTCCTGGGCGCGGGGTACGCCGGCGTCACCGCAGCCAAACTGATCGCCGGGAAGAGCGACGCGGCCGTCACCTTGATCAACGACGACGGTCGGTTCCGGGAGCGGATGCGCAACCACCAGCTCGCCACCGGCCAGTGGTTGCGCGACCTGCCATTGCGCGATCTCGTGAAGCGCACCGGAATCCGGCTGGTGATCGACCGCGTGAGCCGTGTCGACCTCGACGGGCGGCAGGTCGAACTAGCCTCCGTCTTCGGCGCCAAGCGGTTCTGACCGGCTCGACGCCGGCCGGTCGGGCGGCCCGGGGCGGACGCCCTACCGGCCGGCCGACGCCAGTGGCAGCGGCGCGACGTGGTCGTCCCATCGACCCGATGCCGCGTCGTAGCAGGGACCGAGCGACTCGACCGGCTCGCTGCGCAGCTCGGCCTTGGACACCTTCTCCGACGGTGTCAGTGGCAGCCGGGTGCGCAGTTCCCAGTACCGCGGCACCTTGAAGTAGGCGAGGTGCGTGCGCGTGTGCGCGATCAGCTCGGCGACGTCGACCGTCGTTCCGGGGACGGGCACGACGTAGGCCTTGATCTCCTCGCCGCGGATCTCGTCGGCGACCGGGACGCAGGCGCACACCCGCACCGCGGTGTGGAGCTGCAGCACCTCCTCGACCTGCGCGGCGGCGACGTTCTCGCCGCTGCGCCGGATGATGTCCTTCTCCCGGCCGCGGAAGTGCAGGTAGCCCTCGTGCGTCTGCAGGGCGAGGTCCCCGGTCACGTACCAGCCGGTGCCCGACCAGGAGTCACCGGCGTCGTCGAGGTAGCCATCGCTCATCGCCGTCCCGCGCACGAGGAGCCGGCCCACGGTGCCGCGCGGGACCGGCACACCCCGCTGGTCGACGATGCGCACCTCCCGGTGCGGTAGGGGGCGGCCGATGGTGCCGCACTGCAGCGCGATGTCGTGCTCGTCCGCCTCGACGAGGACGTCCGCGCCGGTCTCGGTGCTGCCGTACATCTCGTGCCACGGTGCCCCGAAGCGTTCCTCGAGCTCCGCGTGCCGGCCGGAGGGGATGGCAGAGCAGGCGACGTAGCGCAGCGCGTGGAGCCGTTCGCCCTCGCGCACCGGCGTGCGCAGCAGCATCGCGGGCATCACCCCGAGGCAGTAGAAGAAGGTCGCGCGGTGCTCCTGGACGGCGGGCCAGAAGGTGCTGGAGCGGAAGCGCTCGAGCACGACGAGCCGGGCGCCGGTGAGCAGCGCCGCGACGAGGTTCCACTGCGGGTCCATGTAGGAGAAGGGCTGTGCGGTCAGCAGCACGTCGTCGCTGTGGAGCCGCGGACCGTGCCGTCGCATGGCCTCGCCGATGGCGATCCAGTAGCGGTGGGAGAGCAGGCACCCCTTCGACGTACCGGTGCTCCCGGAGGTGAACTGGACGTTGGCGGTCGACTCGGGCCACGGGCCGTCCTGGGCGGCCGGAGCGGGTTCGGCCGGCGGCGCTGCCGCGGACAGCCGGGCGCACAACCCGGCGGCCGCGTCCTCGACGGCGACCAGCACCGTCTCCGGCCGGTCCGGCTCCGGCGCGGACGCCAGCGCCTCCGCCAGCACCTCCCCGAACTCCTCGTCCGCGATCACCAACCGCGGTCGGGCCGAGGCGAGCACATGGGCCAGGTCGGACGGCCCGAGGTGCACGTTCAGCGGAACGGTCACCGTGCCCGAACGCGTGATACCGAGCCAGCACACCGGGAACTCGAGGTCGTTCCGGAACATGATCGCGACTCGGGAACCGGTGCCGATGCCGCGGCGGACGATCGCCGCTGCGACGTGGTCGGCGAGCTCGTCGAGCTCCGCGAAGCTCGACCGCTGCTGCCGTCGCTCGCAGTGCAGGACCGTACGGCGCCCCCACCGAGCCGCGGCGTCGCGCAGGAGCGTCGAGAGCGTCGCCCCCGACGTCCCGGCGCGGACCGGGGAGTCGGTAGCGGTACTCACGCCGGCACCTGGTGGGCGGGCTGTCGTGGACCGGGCCCGCCCAGGAGCCGTCGGGCGTTGCCGCCCAGGATCGCCTGCAGCGTGTCCGGACGCAGCCCGCTCGCCCGCCACTCCCGCAGCGCCCGGGCGTGGTCCATGATCGGCCAATCGGTGGCGAACAGCACCTGGTCCCGGAGCAGGTTGTCGGCGAGCGTGCCGAGCACGTCCCAGCCGGTGCCCGGCCGCATCACGTACTTCGGAGCCAAGCCGCCCAGCTCCAGCAGCACGGTCGGGTGCCGGCGGGCGATGGCGCAGTACTCGGCCACCCACGGCCAGCCACCGTGGCAGGCGATGATCTGCAGGTCGGGGAAATCGCACGCGACCCGATCGAGGAACTCGGGGCGCTCGTGCGCCATCGGGTAGACCCGGGAGTAGTTGATGCCGGTGTGCAGCGCGACCGTGAGGCCGAGCTCCTCGGCGGCGGCATAGGCCGGGTAGAGGCGCCGATCGACGATGTCCATGCCGAAGAACGCCGGTTGGATGTTCACCCCGGTCAGACCCGCCGCGGCGCACCCCCGGACCTCACGAGCGCCTGCGCCGGCCGTCGGTGGGGGCATCGTCACCGTCCCGAAGCCCGAGAGCACCGTCGGGTGCTCGGCCACGAGCGCGGCGGTGGCGGCGTTGAGGGCTGCGACGTCCTCGTCGCCCTCGTTCTCGGCGTGCACCACGGCGTGGGCGACCCCGGAATCGGCCAGGTGCCGCAGCAGCGACTCCGTGGTTCCGGCCGTGAGCTTCGCCGTCATGTCGAGCACGTCGTCGTACTGCTGCCGGGCCATCGCCGCCGGCCGGCCCCTCGCCGGTCTCCTGTCGACGGGGAGCCGTACGCGGGCGTCGACGACGGTGGCGTCGTGGAACACGGCGCGTTCAGGCATGGATGTCGACCTCCTTGGTCTCGGGAAGGCTGAACGTGCAGAACAGGACGAGCAGCGCGACGACCGCGAGGTAGTAGCCGGGTGCGTACTGGCTGCCGGTCCACGCCACGAGCACGCTTCCCAGGAGCGGCGCGGTGCCCCCGAACAGCGCGTAGCCGGCGTTGTAGCCGAGTGCGGCGCCGCTCAGCCGGGTCCGGGTCGGGAAGACCTCGAGCAGCATGGCGTAGCTGCCACCACCGAACACGCAGAGCGCCGCGGCGAGCAGCAGTTGCCCGGCTACCGCTGCGGTGGAGCTGCCGCTGCCGGCCAGCAGGAACGCCGGCGGGCTGGCCACGACGAGCAGAGCGGTGCCGATCCTGATCATGGGGAGCCTGCCCACGCGGTCGGCGACGGATCCCGCCACGATGAGGCCCGCGGTGAACCCCACGAGCGCGAGCCCGTTGGTGACCAGCGCGGCCGGCCGGGACAGCCCGGCGTTCACCTGGAGGTACGTGGGGAAGTACCCGACCAGGAAGTAGAAGGCGAGTGCGCTCATCGCCGCCAGTGCGAATGCGGCGAAAACCGCCCGGCCGTTGCGGGTCAGGGCCTCCCGGACCGGTGTGGCACTGAGCGCCTTGCGCCGCTGTGCCCTCTCGAAGGCCGGGCTCTCGTCCGTGCGCAGCCGGATGTAGAGCCCCACCAGGCTGAGGGGGAGTGCGAGCAGGAAGGGCAGGCGCCAGCCCCACGCGGCGAACGCGGCCTCCGGGAGTACCGCGCTGAGCCCGAGGACCACGAGCAGCCCGACGATCGACGACACGGCCGACATCGCGACGACGGTCGTGATCCAGGTCGAGCGGCGGTGGCCGGGTGCGTGCTCGAGCGCGAACGAGGTGGCGCTGGTCACCTCGCCGCCCGCGGACAGCCCTTGTACGACGCGCAGCGCCACGAGCAGCAGTGGCGCCAGCAACCCGACCTGCTCGTAGGTGGGCAGCACGCCGATCAGCGCGGTCGCGACGCCGATGAGCGTCAGCACCAGCATCAGGACCCGGCGCCTCCCGAAGCGGTCGCCGATCGCGCCGAAGACGACTCCGCCGAGCGGCCGGACGATGAACGCGACGCCGTACACCGCGAACGCGGAGATCAGCGCCACCGCGGGGTCGCCGTCCGGGAAGAAGCTGGCCGCCACGATCGGCACGGTCAGGGCGTAGACGGCGAAGTCGTAGAACTCGATGAAGGTCCCCACCGCGGCGCCGGCGAGCGGTCGGCGGCGGCGCATGGGGCCCGGTCGAGCGGTCTGCTGGTCGAGCGCGTCGGCGGTGCCGTCGGCGCTCATGCCGCGATCCCGAGGACAGCAAGCGGGTTGTGGACCGTCAGACGGTGGATGGCGTCGTCGTCGAAGCCCTTGCGACGCATCAACGGAACGACGTTCCGCAGCAGGTGCCCGTACCCCTCACCGCCGTACTTCTGCAGGTGGGACTTGACGCAGATGTCCTGTGACACCAGGAGCCGGTCCCCGTGACCGCGGTCGGTCAGTGCGACGAGGTGGTCGACGCGCGTCGCGTCGTTGGGCATGTCGATGTCCGCCAACGGGTAGTAGCTCGACTCCTGCCCGAAGAGGTCGAACTCCAGGTAGCAGCCCGTATCGGCGAGTTCGAGCATCGCGTCGAGATCGAAGAGCGTGCGATCGACGTGGCTCATGACCACCCGGTGCGCGTCGCCGCCGTCGGCGGTGATCCTCCGCATCGCATCCGCCGGGGCCTCGCCGTGCCGTCCGGGGTGCACCATCAGCGCGGCACCGGTCGAGCGCTGCGCGTCGACCGCCGCGCTGAGGACCCGGGCCTCGACCTCGTGCACCGGCCAGCCGAGGCCGATCTCGCCGATCAGACCGGAGCGGATGCCGTCGACGACTCCGTCGACGACGTCGCGGTGGATCTCGGCTGCGATCTCCTCCCGCGAGCGACCGGTGAGCTCGGGCGGGTGGTAGTGGTGGTGGTAGTAGCCGCTCCCCATGACGACGTGCAGGTCCGTGCGCTCGGCGACCTGCACGAGGCCTTCGGGGTCTCGGCCGAGACCCACGCTCGTGGCGTCGACGATCGCGTTGCCGCCCTGTCGTCGGTACGCCGAGAGCTCCGCGACGGCGTCGTCCAAGTCGTTCACGACCATGTCGAACGCGCTGTGGTGCCGGCGGATCTCGTAGTAGTTGTCCAGCCGGATCTCCTCCGTGGAGGAGATCGCGCTGCCCTGCTGCGTAGCCGTGCCACCGATGTTCGAGAGCACGTGCTCGTGGGGCTGGATGTGGCCCACCTCGTGCAGGGGCACGTCTCCTCGAACGGTTCTGAGCACTCGCACGGTCGCCCACCTTCCTCGTCGAAGGTCTCTGAACAGCACTAATCAGTTGATGAGAAGCTACTAATCAGGTGATTAGCCGTCAAGGGTGACCGTTGGGTAAAGTGCGGCGACACCCGTCGAGCCGCGAGGAGGATCGGGGCGCGCGTGACCAGCTTGATCGACCTCCAACGGGCCGCCGTCCTGACGTTCTCCGAGCGCGGCTACGCCGCCACCGGGATCAGGGACATCGCCACGGCTGCCGGGGTCACCTCCGGCGCTCTGTACATGCACGCCCCGAGCAAGATGGCGCTGCTGGAGTCGGTGATGCACCTGGCGCTCGACGAGCTGCTGCGGATCGCCGATACGGTGCGACTGGCGAGCCCCGATCCGGCCACCCGGCTGGCCGGGCTCGTGCGGGCGCACGTGTCCGTCCAGGCGCGCAACCCGAGAACCGTGCGCGTCGTCGACGGCGAGGTACGGATCCTGCCTGCTGCCGACCGGCCGGTCATCCTCGAGAAGCGCGACGCCTACGAGGCGTACTGGGCCGAGGTGCTGCGCGACGGGATAGCCTGCCGGGACTTCGCGGCGGACGAGCCCGCGGTCACCCGCCTCGCGCTCCTCGAGATGTGCAACGGGGTGGCGCGCTGGTACCGGCCGCGCGGGCCGCTGAGCCTGGAACGGCTGCAGGACGTGTTCGTGCGGCTCGCCTTCAACCTGGTCGGCTTCGCCGGAGCCGTTCCCGCCGCCGACCCGTCCTCGCACGCGCGCGTGCTGCCCTGCGAGCCTGCTGGGGCGAACGTTCCCGCCGTCTCCGCCGCCGCGCCCGTCGGCGCGCCACTCGGTGGCGAGATGGAGTGACGATCCACAGCTCGGGCGATCTGTCCGGCAGCCGGCATCGTGCTGCCGGCCAGGCTGAGCGTCGGTTCCGCCTGCGAACGGCGGGCTCGTGACCTTGCTGAGCAGCAGCGGAGAAGCTCTCCACGGCGGTGTCCGAGCGGTCCGGACGGACGTCACATGGCTCGAACGGCGCCCAGGGCCGCGTCCGCGTGCCCACGCATCGACCGTTCGTCGGCCACCACGTGGCGGATGCGGCGATCCTGGCCGATCACGAAGGTCATGCGCCTGGTGTGCAGGCCACCGGGGAGGAACCGGCGGTAGGCCCCCAGCGACCTGGCGATGCGGTGGTCGGGATCGGAGAGCAGGGGATAGCCGAGTGAGTGGGCGGCGGCGAAGGCGTGCTGCTTCGCGACGGCGTCGCTGCTGATCCCGACCGGCTGCGCGCCGGCGGCTGCGAAGTCGGCGGCGAGATCGCGGAAGTGGCAGGCTTCTTGCGTGCAGCCGCCGCTGGAGGCGATCGGGTAGAAGAACAGGACGACCGGCCCGGTGGTGAGCAGCGTGCTCAGCCGGCGCGGTGCGCCGGTCTCGTCGAGCAGCTCGAAGTCCTCGACCTGGTCGCCTGGGTTCACGCGGTTCCTCCTCGGGTCGGGGCGCTGGTGCGGTGGACGAGCGCCACGGGCTGGGCCAGTCGCGTCCGGTGTTCTGCCCGAACGAGCCGACCGGTTCGTTCGATGCGATCCAGATCACAGTGATCGTGGTGGCGGGACGCCACCTCCGGATCGCCACACCCCTGCGCCTCGAACCATCGCCGGTCCGTTTGCGAACACGCCGGTGTGAGGGTGTCGGGGACGGTTGCCTGGTTGTGTCGAGGTCTGCGCACGGCGGTCGTCTGCTGTCTGGTCGGGTGCACCACGACGGTGATCGGCTTCACCGCGGTCGCGCCGCGCGCTGGTCCAGCAACCCCTCTCGGCAGCGTGCCGGCCGTGCGGGTGCGGGTGCTGCAGCTGAACCTGTGCGGCAGCGGGTTCGCCGCTTGCTACACCGGCCGGTCCGTGGCGGAGGCGGCTTCGTTGATCCGCGCTGAGGCACCTGACCTCGTCACCCTGAACGAGGTCTGTGCCGGTGACGTGTCGAAGATGCAGCGCGCGCTGGCCGATGTGGTGCCCGGCGGCACGGTCACGTCCGCGTTCCGCGCGGCCCGCGATGCGCGAACCGGGGAGGCGTTCCGCTGCCGCGCCGGCCGGCAGTACGGGATCGGGTTGGTTTCGCGGTGGCCGGCGGTGCCCGGCTCGGTTCCCGGCGGTGGGATCTACCCGATCCAGGACAGGCGGAGCCCGGAGGGCCGGGCGTGGCTGTGCCTCGACGTTGCCGCCACCCCGGCCCTCTCCGCGTGCACCACGCACCTCACCCACACCGAGCGCGAGGTTGCGGGGGCCCAGTGCCGATACCTGTTCGAGACGGTCATGCCGCAGCGGCGTGCGCAGGACGGGGAGTTGCCGGTGGTGGTGGGCGGTGACCTGAACCTCGGGTCGGGCGGCGGCCCGGATCTGAGCTCCTGCCTACCAGCCGGTTCCGCCCTCGCCGACGACGGAGGGCAGCAGCACGTCGTGGCGACGCCCGAGTTCGTCGTCGAAAGCTCGCGCGCGATCGAGATGCACGAAACCACCGACCACCCGGCCCTGCTCGTGACGCTCGCCCTACCGGAACACCGTGGCAGCGAGCGCGTTTCGGCCGACCTGCGCCGGCGGTGGTCACCGGCCGACGGCGACACCGAGCAGGTCGGTTCCGGCGACAAGACCGGCGCGGCGGGCGTAGCCGGGCGGGTTGGTGTCCCCGATGGCGACGAGCACGCGCCCCAACGGGCAGGCCCTGGCCTGCCCGCGAAGCCTGCCGCACACTGCGCGGTGCCGTCAGGAGGCCCTGAGCAGGACGGCACAACGGTCTCGCGCGCCATCGCTCTCCCATGCCTTCACCCCCCGGGCCACGAAGATCCAATAGGAATCAACCGTCTAGGGTGTGGGCCATGCCGAGGGGGGCATCCGAGTCTGCTGACGCTGCATCGCGCGTCGGAGCGATTCTGAAGGCCGGGCGAGCGCGGGCGCTGTTGACGCAAGAACAGCTGGCTGAGCGGACGGGACTGAGCGCCAGGTCGATCCGCAGGTGGGAGTCCGGTGACGCGTCGGGGCGGCCGTACAGCTCCTCGCTCCGCTTGTTGGCGGAGGCCCTGAACCTCGACGAGGCGGAAGTGGCAGAGCTGGGTGCCGCCGGACGTGACCACGGCGATCCGACCGTGCGGGAAGGCTCGAGCGGTCCGCCGATCACGTCGTCGTCCATGGCCGATCTGCCCCGCCAGCTCCCGGCGGCGCCACCGGCGTTCACGGGACGGGTGGCGGAGCTGGCCGATCTCGATCGCGCCCCGGACGCGGCCACCGTGGTGATCACTGCGATCGACGGTATGGCCGGGATCGGCAAGACCGCCGTCGCGGTACAGGCCGCCCACCGGCTGCAGGGCCACTATCCGGACGGCCAGCTGTTCATAGACCTGCACGGCTACACCGAGGGCGTACGACCGGTTTCACCCGAGGCCGCTCTCGACCGGCTCCTGCGGGCCCTGGGCGTGCCTGCCGAGCAGGTACCACGGGAGCTGGACGATCGTGCCGCGCTCTTCCGCAGCTGGCTGGCCGATCGGAAGGTCCTCATCCTGCTGGACAACGCCGCCGACGAGGCGCAGGTGATGCCGCTGCTCCCGGGTACGCCCGGGTGTCTCGCGCTCGTGACCAGCAGGCGGCGCCTCTTCGGCCTGGATTCGTCCCACACGATCTCGTTGGACGTCCTGCCCCTGTCGGACGCGGTCGCCCTGTTCTCGCGCACTGCTGGCGAGACCCGGCTCGGCGCAGGGTCGACCGAGCTGCTCGTCGAGGCCGTGGAACTGTGTGGTCGGCTTCCGTTGGCGATCCGGATCGCCGGAGCCCGACTCCGATCCCGTCAGAGCTGGACCCTGGAACATCTGCTGGAGCGGCTTCGCGACCTCCGGCGCCGCTCGGCGGAGCTGGATGGTGGGGAACGCAGCGTCGCTGCGGCACTCGGTCTGTCGTACCAGCAGCTCACCGTGCGGCCTCGGCTGATGTTCCGGCTGCTCGGCCTGCACCCGGGTGCCGAGTTCGACGCACGTGCTGCTGCCGCGCTGGCCGGCGTCACCCCGACCGAGGCCGGACGGCTGGTGGACCAGCTCGTCGACTCCCACCTCCTGCTCGAGCCCGCCCCCGGCAGGTACCGGTTCCACGACCTGGTGCGCGGATACGCCGTCGCGGTGGTCGGGCGCGAGGCGAGCGACGAGGTTCGCCAGGATGCCAGCACGCGGTTGTTCGATCACTACTGCTACGCCGCGTCCCTGGCGATGGATGCGGCCTACCCGTACGAGCGCGAGCGGCGCCCACGCCCCACGACCTCCGACCCCCCGGTGCCCGAGCTGGACGACCCGGCCATGGCCGCCGCGTGGCTCGACGCAGAACTCCCCAACCTGCTCGCCGTCGCCCGGCAGGCGGGCGCCGATCACACTCTTCACCTCG
This sequence comes from Pseudonocardia wallangbongensis, assembly GCF_054486945.1. Classification (NCBI taxonomy): domain Bacteria; kingdom Bacillati; phylum Actinomycetota; class Actinomycetes; order Pseudonocardiales; family Pseudonocardiaceae; genus Pseudonocardia; species Pseudonocardia wallangbongensis. The sequence goes on along the minus strand of NZ_JBRERS010000001.1, from coordinate 1,309,926 downwards.
CGACCACCGTGAACCTGCATCTCCGCATGCGCAGTCACTACGTGGACGCCGAGGAACTCCTCGAGCAGGCCCTGCGCATCGCAAGTGATGCCGGCAGCCGGGCCGACGAACTGGACGCGCGGATCGGCCTGGGCAACGTGTACCGGGTGCAGGCCCGGCACGACGATGCCATCGACATGTTCCAGCAGGCTCTGAAGATCGCCCGGGTCGTCGATGTCCCAGCCGGTGAACTCGACGTGCTCACCGGCCTCGGCGATGCTCACCGTTCCCGCGGCGAGTACGCGCGGGCCGCCGAGTACTTCGAGGGGGCGCAGACGGTCGCCCTGCGTATCGCGAATCGCACCCGTCAGCTCGAAGCCCTGATCGGCCTCGGCTGGATCCGCGTGTCCGAAGGTGAGCTGTCGATGGCGGCCGATGCGTTCGAGCAGGTCGTCAGGGTCTCGCGCGACACCGGTCATCGGCCCTTCGAACTGCATGCACTCCGCGGTATGGGCCACATCCATCGGATCAACGGGCGGTATGCGGAGGCCATCGGCTGCTTCGAGCAGGCGTTGGAGATCTCCCGCGCCGTCGGCACCAAGTACGGCATGCTCGGCGTTCTGATCGGGCTCGGCTGGATCCACCGGTTGGAAGGGCGCCACGATCAGGCGGCTGACTGCTACGAGCAGGCCCTGCGCCTCGCCCGCGGGATCCGGAGCAGCAACTTCGAGTACGAGGCGCTCCAGGGTCTCGGTCGGCTCTACGGTGCGGAGGGATCGATCGAAGAGGCGATCACGTATCACCGGAAAGCGCTCGACATCGCGACGACCCTCGGGCAAGCAGGGGATCGAGCACGCGCCCACGACGGCCTGGGCCGCTCATACCGCTCCCTGAACGAGCCGGATCTCGCGCGGCAACACTGGAGTTCGGCCCTCGCCATTCTCGACGGCCTCGGCGCAGCCCACACCGACGATGACGAGGTCACCAGCGCAGCGATCCGCAGCCACCTCGGCAACCTCGACGGGCCATCGACGGCGTCGTCCTGATCGCACCGCGGTCGAGCTGATCACAGCGGTCGTGGCCGGCCGGGCGGAATCGGAGGTGGTGCCGAACAAGGGCTTCCGCACCGCGACGCTGCCGGACGCCGATCTCGCCGAGGTGGTCGAGATGCGGATGATGCTGGAGGTCCGCGGCTACGGCCCCGCCGAGCAGCACGACGAGCGGCTGCACCAGGTCAAGGTCATCGATCCCGGCACCGGCCGCCCGGTGTCGGCGACCGGCCGGACGTGGACGTCGGTGTTCGGCGAGGAGATGGTGCGCCTGGCCGCCGAACGCGACGACATCGTCGCCGTCACAGCCGCCATGTCACGCTCGGTCGCCTGGAACCCTTCGCCCGCCGCCACCGGGACCGCTTCTCCGCGAACGCCGGGGTGTCAGTCGAGCACGAGCGCGACGAGCTCGTCGATGAACCGGGGCAGCCTGTTGGCGGAGCGCTCGGTGGGGTTCGCCTGGTAGAGCGCCATCCGCCCGTGCGCGGCCGTGAACACGACCACGGCGGCCCGGTCCGCCGGGAGCCGCAACCGCCGGCCCGCGGCCTCGGCGCGTTCGAAGGAGCGCTGGAACAGCGCGAGGATCTCGATCACCGGGCTGGGCGCGGACGGCGGCGCCTCGGACGGGCGGCGGAACAGGATGCGGTAGTGGCCGGGATGGTTCGCCGCGAAGTCGCAGTAGGCGCGCAGCTGCTCGCGGGCCCGGTCCACCGGATCGGCGCCGTCGCCGTCCCCTGCGCGCTCGATGCGCTCGCGCAACCGCTGGATCTCGTGCGCGAGCAAGCCGTCCAGCAGCGCGGCGCGGTCGGCGAAGTGCGAGTAGATGCTGGCCGGCGCGATCCCGGTGGCTCTGGCCACCCCGCGGATGGTCAGGCCGTCCTCGTCGTCCAGCTCGGAGAGCAGCCGGCTGGCCGCGTCGAGGATCTCGGTCCGCAGCCGCTCGCCCTCGCCCCAGCGATTGCGGGTGCGGCCCATCGAGCCGGCCGCCTGGTTGCTCACAGGGCCATTCTCCCCATCCGCGAGCCATTGCCGGGTGCAGGCTTCCGCGAATTACCGAACATCTGTAAGCTAAGATAGAGAACAGTCGTTCGGCAAGCGTGGTCACCAGGGTGGGGGAGCATGACGGCGTCGACGCGCACCGAGGCGCCCGCGCGTTCCGCCCCACGATCGACTCCGTCGGAGCCGTCCGCCCCACCGCCGGACGGCAAGTGGGGCCTGCCGCTGGCGGTGATCGTCATCGGCATGTTCATGTCGGTGCTGAACACGACCAGCGTGAACGTCGCGCTCAGCCGGATGGCGGCCGACCTGAGCGCGAGCACCGACGACATCCAGTGGGTGGCGACCGCGTACAACCTCTGCCTGGGCGTGGTGGTGCCGGCCAGCGCGTGGCTCGGCGACCGGCTCGGGCTCAAGCGGCTCTACCTGGCCTCGCTGGTCGGGTTCTGCGTCGGCTCGATGCTCTGCGGGCTGGCGGGCAACCTGACCAGCGAGATCCTGTTCCGCATCCTGCAGGCCGCGCCGGGTGGCGTGTTGCCGGTGACCTGCATGACCATCCTGTACCGGATCGTGCCGCGTCATCAGACCGGCACCGCGATGGGGCTCTACGGGCTGGGCATGGTGGTCGCCCCGGCGGTCGGGCCGACCCTGGGTGGGTACCTGGTCGAGAACGCCAGCTGGCGGCTCGTGTACTTCGTCAACGTGCCCGTCGGCGTGGTCGGCCTGATCGCGGCGGCGTTCCTGCTCCCGCAGCTGCCCGGCCGGCCGGGTCGGCGGTTCGACGCGCTCGGCTTCGTCTGCATCGCGGGTGGGTTGTTCGCGCTGCTCCTGGCCGCATCCGAGGGCGAGGACTGGGGTTGGACCGACTACCGGGTCGTGATCCTCTTCCTCGCGGCGCTGGTGCTGCTGGCGCTGTTCGTGGTGATCGAGCTGGAGGTCTCCGACCCGCTGCTGGACGTGCGCGTGCTGCGCAACTGGCCGCTGCTCAACTCGCTGGCCCTGATCGCGCTGCAGTCCATCGGCCTGTTCGCGGTGTCCTTCTACGTGCCGATCTTCCTGCAGGAAGGCCAGGGGCTGACCGCGCTGAACACCGGTTTCGTGCTGCTCCCGCAGGGCCTGGTGATGATGGTGTGCATGCCGCTGGCCGGTCGCATCTCCGACCGGTTCGGCGCGCGCTGGCCGGCGGTGGTGGGGCTCGCGCTGTCCGGGATCGGGCTGCTCATGCTGGCAGGCGTCAACCCGGACATGACCCGCGGCGAGTTCATCGCGGCGTTGATGCTTCGAGCTGTGGGTCCCGGTGTGGCCATGATGCCGATCACCACCAGCGGGATCTCCTCGTTGCCGGTGCACCTGGCCGGCGCCGGCAGCGCGTTCAACCAGCTGGTGCAGCGGGTCACGGCTGCGCTCGGGCTGGCCGTGCTCACCGCGATGGCGACCGAACAGCAGGCGCAGCTGTGGGCGGGCCGCGCGGCACTGGAGGTGCCGGCCTCCGATGCGCGGTTGCACGAGATGGCCGAGCACGGCGCGCAAGGGCTCGCGCCCCTCTACGAGACGCTCAAGCTGGACGTGCTCGCCCAGGCCTACAGCGATGTGTTCCTGGTGTGCGGCGTGGTCACGCTGGCCAGCATCCCGCTCGCCCTGTTCATCCGCTCGCCGAAACACCGCCGCCCGGCGGGTTGAGAACGCCTTCGAGGGCGGACCGGAAGCCTGTTACCGCTGCCTGCTCGAGATCGACGGTGGGCAACATATCGAACGACTGCTATGTTGCCTCGAGCTGTTGCACTCGAGGAGGCATGCGACATGCACGAGCCAGCCGATCGCCCCCGCGGGCATCGCCGACTCCCGGCCGTTCTACTTCCCGTGCTCCTGGTCGTCGTTGCGGCGTGTGCCGGGGGAGAGGCCGGGGCGGGGACCACGGGCATCGTCGCGGCCAACTACGGCGGCACGAGCGGCGAGACGATCGAGCGCACCATCGCGGAGCCGTACGCCGCGGAGGCCCGGATCCAGATCCAGCACGTCAACGTCGGGAGCGGGTTCGCCGCCAAGATCCAGGCCCAGCACCAGACCGGCAACATCGGGTGGGATGTGGTCGAGGGTCTCGGCAGCCAGGAGGCCGCGGTGCTGTGGAGCGAAGGCCTGCTCGAACCGCTGCCGCCCGATCTGCGCCGGCGGTTGGAAGCCGTGTCCGAGCCCGGTGCCGTCACCGAGTACGGGGTGGCGCTCGGCAACACGGGCATCGTGATCGCGTGCAACACCTCCACGGTCCGGCGGTGCCCGGCCAACCCGGCCGAGTTCTGGGACACCGCGTCGTTCCCCGGCAGGCGAGCGATGATGGACAACCCGTTCCAGACGCTCGCGACCGCCGCCGTCGCCGCGGGCGTCGCACCCGACCAGGTGTTCCCGCTGGACCTCGATCGCGCGTTCGGGAGCCTCGAGCAGATCAAGCCGGCGATCGACGTCTGGACGACGAGCGGTGACCAGCAGATGCAGGTCATGCGCGACGGTCAGGTCGACATCAGCGTGATGTGGAACGGCCGGGCCAAGTCGCTCATCGACAGCGGGGTGCCGCTGCAGCTGGCGTGGGACGGCTCGCTGGTCAACCCGAACTACATGGTGGTCATCAAGGGCGGGCCGAACACGGCGGGGGCCATGAAGTACCTGGAGTGGTACGCGACCCACCCCGATGCGCAGGCCGGGGTGGCGCGGGAGCTGGCGTACGGGGTCTCGAACAAGGAGACGCTCGGCCTGCTCAGTGCGGACGAGGCGGCGCTGCTCCCCGCGGCGCACACCGGGTCCCAGGTGCAGCTCGACGCGGACTGGTGGGTCGCGAACGCCGACCGGGTGGCGCCGCGCTGGAAGGAGTTCCTGGCCGGATGACCGCACTCGCGCATCGCGGCACCGGCGGGGCGCCCGCGGACTGGCAGGCCCGGCCGTCGTGGCGCACCGGAGCCGTCCTGGTGGCGCCCGCCGTGCTGGCCGTCGCCGGGCTGATCGGCGTTCCGCTCCTGACGCTGGCCATCGACACCCTCGGGCCGGCCGGTCCGGCCGCCTACGCCGAGCTGTTCGGCAGCCCGGCCGACCGCGCGGCGTTGTTCCGCACGGTGTGGGTGAGCGGCCTGGTGGCCGTGCTGGCGACCGGTTTCGGAGCGGTGCTGGCGTGGGCGCTGTGCACCGTCGAGAGCCGAGCCGGGCGCGCGCTGCTCTGGATCTCGGTCCTCGCCCCGTTCTGGATGAGCGTCGTGATCAAGAACTACGCGTTCGTCCTGCTGCTGCGCCAGGGCGGGCCGGTGCACGCCCTGCTCGGCGGTCTCGGCCTGGTCGGCGGCGATGCCGATCTGCTCTACACCGAGGGCGCCGTGGTCGTCGGGATGCTCTACGCGATGCTCCCGTACGCGGTGCTCCCGCTGTACGCGACGTTCTCCGCGCTGGACCGCTCGCTCGTCGCCGCGGCGGAGACGCTGGGCGCCGGCCGGGCGTTCGCCGTGCTGAACGTCGTCGTCGCCACCTGCTCCCGCGGGATCCTCAACGCCGGCACGCTCGTGTTCGTCATCTGCCTCGGGTTCTACGTCACCCCGGTGGTGCTCGGCGGGCCGAGCTCGCCGTTCGTCGCCACCATGATCGGCGACGACGTCTTCGAGTACTTCGACCTCGTGGGTGCGAAGGCGTTCGCGGTGGTGCTGCTGGCCGTCGCGCTGGTCGTGCTCCTCGCGAGCCAGCTCGTGAGCAGGCGTCTCCCGGGCGGTGAGCAGCGATGACCGGGCGCATCCTGCACCGCGCGCTGCTCGTGGCGCTGGTGGTGTTCCTGCTGGGGCCGGCGCTGGCCGTCATCGTGATGTCGTTCTCGCAGGAGTCGTTCCTCGCCCTGCCGCCCGCCGAGTGGGGCCTGCGCCAGTACCGCGCCCTCGCGGAGTCGGCGGTCTGGGGGCCCGCCACCGGACGCTCGGTCCTGGTGGCCCTCCCGACCGCGCTCGTCGCGGTCGCGGCCGCGATGCTGCTGGTGATCGGGTTGCAGCGCACCCGCATCGGCATGGAGAACGGGCTGATCGCGCTGTGCACGCTGCCGATCCTCGTGCCCGGCGTGGCGCTCGCCGTCTCGCTGTACGGCTTCTACGCCCGGCTCGGCCTGCTCGACAGCTACCTCGGGGTGATCCTCGCGCACGCCGTGCACACCCTGCCGATCGCGGTGCTGGTGCTGTGGGCGGCGATCCGCGCGATCCCGCAGGACCTCGAGCTGGTGGCGATGACGCTCGGCGCCGGGCGCACCCGGGCGTGGTTCGGGATCACGGTCCGGCTGCTGGCTCCGGCGCTCGGTGCCTCCGCGATCATCGTGTTCCTCACCAGCTTCGACGAGGCGACGCTGGTGAGCTTCCTGTCCGGACCCCGGACGACGACGCTGCCCAAGGCGATCCTCGACTCGGTCGAGACGGGCGTCGACCCGAGCATCACCGCGATCGCGGCGCTCCTGGTGCTGGGCACCGCGGCGCTGATGACGATGAGCGAGATCCTGCGAACCCGGAGCGTGGACCGATGACGGACGTGACATCCGCCCCTGCGATCCCGGGGACGCCGGCCGCGGACGCGCCGTCACCGCTGGAGCTGGTCGGGGTGGGCAAGCGGTACGGGAAGGTGGTCGCGGTCGACGACGTGAGCCTGCGCCTCGCCGGCGGCGAGTTCCTCACGTTCCTCGGCCAGAGCGGCTCGGGCAAGACCACGGTGCTCAAGATGGTCGCGGGGTTCGAACGGTGTGACCGGGGCACGATCCGGATCGCCGGCCAGGACGTCGCCACGAGACCGCCGCGGGACCGCGGTGTGGGAATGGTGTTCCAGCAGTACGCGCTGTTCCCCCACCTGACGGTGGCGGAGAACATCGCCTACGGCCTGCGCCGGCACAAGTGGCGGTCCGAGCGGCGCCGGCACCGCGTGGACGAGATGCTCGACCTGGTGCGGCTCGGCGAGCTCGCGCGCCGCTACCCCCGCCAGCTGTCCGGCGGGCAGCAGCAGCGGGTGGCGGTGGCCCGCGCGCTGGCCTTCGAGCCCCGCCTGCTGCTGATGGACGAGCCGCTCGGTGCCCTCGACCGGGCCCTGCGGCTGGACCTCGAGCACGAGCTGCGCCGCATCCACCGCTCCACGGGGTGCAGCGTCGTGTACGTCACCCACGACCGCGACGAGGCGCTGGCCCTCTCGGACCGCATCGCCGTCTTCCACGCCGGCCGGCTGGTCGGCCTCGACCGGCCCGAGCGGCTCTACGCGGAGCCGCCCACCAGCTACGTCGCGCGGTTGCTCACCGACGCGAACCTGATCCCGCTCCCTGCCGGTGCCCGCCGGTCCGGCTCTCACGTCGAGACCCGGATCGGTGGGCGACCGGTGCGGCTGCGCGCCGTCGCGGAGATCGGAGATCGGGCGCGGATCTCCGTCCCCCGGGCGGCGATCCGCCTGTCGGTCCCGTCGAACGAGGAGGAACGTTCCGTGCCGTTACCGGCCGTGGTCGAGGACGTGGTGTTCCTCGGTGAGCACGCCAAGCTCGAGCTGCGCAGCGAGGCGCTCGGGCCCCTGGTCGCCCAGGTGCCGCTGCCGGTCGGCTGCGCACCGGGCGAGGCGCTGACCGTGCACCTGGACCTGGACCGCTGCACGGTGGTGGTGGGGGAGTGAGCACGCTGCACACCGGCCTGACCCGCCGGGTCACCGACCGCGACTTCCTGCTCGGCTCGGTATGGGAGGGCACGGGCGACGAGCTGCACACCAACCGGTTCACCGCCGCCGCCGGGCTGTTCGGCGGGCGGGTCCTGTCCGGGATCAGCGGCATGCTGCTGACGATCGGCACCCACGACCCCGACCTGCTGTGGTCGGCGCCGGGCACCCTGGAGTGGAGCTTCGACGCCCCGATCTTCGAGGGCAGCGACCTGGTCGTGTCCGCGACGCCGGAGGGCCGCGACCACGTCCTCGCCGGGAGCCTCGCCGGGAACACGGCCACGAGGGGGCGGATCGGGTTCGGCCCCGGCGGCGTCGCGCGGCCGGTCGAGGGCACGTCGACCCGTGGCCGGACCATGACGCGCGCCGACGTCGACCTCTTCCTGGGCTGGATCCCGCCGCGGAGCGTGGAGCCGGCGGGTGCGGTGCCGTGGCCGCTGCTCGTGCTGACGGCGTCCGGCCTGGTCAACCGCAGCGACTACCTGGGGAACCCGCATCCGGAGACGGTGCTGAACCGCGGGCTGCGGTGGACCTTCGGCGAGCGGCTCGCGGTCGAGGAGACCGTGCACTGCATCGTCGGCCCGGTGCAGCAGCGCCGGAGCGCGTCGCGTCCGGGCTTCCGCGTCGCCACGTTCCGGGTGGCGGTCGTGGCGTCGGAGAGCCGGCGGACGGTGGCCGCCGCCGACTGGGTGGCGATCATCCGATGAGCCCGCACCCGATGACGCCGGCACCGGATCCGGTGCCGCTCGCCGGCGGCAACCTGGCGGGGATCGCCCGGTGGGCCGCCGGCACCTACGGCGACGCACCCGCCCTGGAGCTGGAGAACGGCGAGCGGTTCACGTTCGTGGAGCTCGCCCGGCGGGTCGCCGGCCTGGCGGCGGAGCTCGCGGAGCGCGGGGTCGGCGCGAACGACCGGATCGCGGTGGCGCTCGACAACCGGTCCACGTTCCCGCTGGCGATCCTCGCGGCGGCGCACCTCGGGGCGGCGGTCCTGCCGCTGAACCCCGGGTACAAGGACGCCGAGCTCGCGGCCGTCCTCGACCTGGTGGAGCCGACCCACGTCGTGGCGCTCGCCTCGTTCTGCGACCGGCACGACGGGCTGCTGAAGTCGTCCAGCGCCCGGGTCGTGCCGGTGGACGGGCCGGTGAGCTGGGCCGATGCGCCGTTGCAGGTCCGGGACCTGCCCTACGAGGACCTCGGGCGGGCCGGCCACCTCGACGACCGGGTGCGGTTCGGCCTGACGTCCGGCTCGACCGGGGTGCCCAAGGCCGTGACCAAGACCCACCGGCAGTGGCTGATGGACGGGCGCGCCATCCGCACGGTCATGGCGATGACGCGCCACGACCGGGTGCTGTCGAGCCAGCCGCTTTACTACGGCGACCCGTTCATCGTCCTGATGGGTTGCCTGCAGGCCGGGGCCACCTGCGTGTACCTGACGCGGTTCCGCTCGTCGACGTTCATGCAGAACGTCGCGAACCGGCGGATCACGAAGTTCATGACCATCGGCGCGATGCCGGCGATGCTGCTGAACACCCCGCGCGCCGAACACGACCGGGCCCACCACGCCGTCGCGGCGTGGAGCGTCGCGGTCCCCCGGGCGCTGCACGCGGAGCTCGAACGCCGCTTCGGCGTGCCGTGGCTGGAGGCGTACGGGACGAGCGAGTGCGGTGTCGTGCTGGCGCAGACCGCCGCCGACGAGCGGGAGGTCGGCGCAGGCTGGCTGGGCCGGCCGGCGCCCGGGCAGGAGGTACGTCTGGTCGGGGACGACGGGAGCGAGGTCAGCGGGGACGGGCCGGGGATGCTCGACGTCCGGGGGCCGACCGTCTGCGCCGAGTACTGGCGCCGGCCCGACGCGTCCCGCGAGGTGTTCCTGCCCGGTGGGTGGTACCGGACGGGCGACGTGATGGAGCGCCGGGACGGGCGCTACCGCTATCTGTACCGGAGGAAGGACATCGTGCGGCGCGCCGGGGAGAACATCTCGTGCCAGGAGGTCGAGGCGGCCCTGCGGCGACACCCGGACGTCGTCGACGCGGCCGTGGTGGCCCGGCCCGACCCGGTCCGGGGCGAGGAGGTCTGGGCGTTCGTGCAGCTGGAAGCCGGGGTGCCGGAGGGCGATGAGGTCCGGGAACGCGCGGAGTCGGTCGTTGCGACGGCCGAGTCGGCGCTCGCCCGGCACAAGGTGCCCCGGTACGTGTCGTTCGTCCCTGAGTTCCCCCGCACCCCGTCGGAGCGGGTGGCCAAGCGGCACCTGGCCGAGCTCGGCGCCCCGACCGTGGACCTGGGCGCTCGCCGGCGGCCCGCTGCGGCAGACTCACTCCGATGAGGAACTCGGCTGTCCAGACCGCCGAGGCCAGGCTGATCGCGGCGGCCGTTCAGATGTTCAGCACCCGCGGCTACACCGCGGTGGGGATCCGCGAGATCGCCCGTGAGGCCGGCGTCACCATCGGGGCGCTGTACCACTACGCCCCGAGCAAGGAAGCCCTGTTCCTCCGCATCCTCAGCGAGGCGTACGAGTCGGCGATCGCCCAGCTCGAAGCGGCCGCCGACAGCGCGGACCCGGCGCCCGACCGCGTCGCCGCCATGATCCGCACGCAGGTCCACGGCGAGGTCAGCGGGCGCGACGTGTGGAACGTGACGAAGGCCGAGCTCCGTGCGCTCACACCCGAGGCGCGGGACCGGGTCGTCGCGTTGCGCGACCGCTTCGAGTCGGTGTGGGAGCGGGTGCTCGAGGAGGGCCGTGCCTCCGGTGACTTCGTCCTCGACGACGCCGCCATCACCCGCTTCTCCCTGATCAAGATCTGCGGCGGCGTCGCCGACTGGTACCGCCCGGACGGACGCCTCACGCTCGACGAGATCTGCGACCTCCTCGTCCGGCAGGCGCTGGCGCTCGTCGGGTATTCGCCCGTGGGGTAGCGCAGCCCTTCCGCGGCCGCTCGAGACCCGGGCGCGATGGGGTTGTCCACGGTGGCCATCGGTGTTCTGCCGGGTGCGGCGACCATCGGGGTCGCCGCGCCGATCATCCTGCTGATCCTGAGGTTCCCGCAGGGCCTCTACGTGCGGCTGCGGATCGAGGAGACCCCGGTGTTCCGCGAGTTGCTCGCCGAACGGGCGCACCGGGTGCGCGACGCCGCGCCGCCGACGGCGGCGGCGTGCCGCCGGTACCGGCCGCCGGACTGGTCGCCGCCCATGGCAGCGGCGCGATCGGCGTGCTGCTCGCGGGGTACGGCCTGCCGAGCATCGCCTGCGGCCTCGCGCTGCCCGAGACGAAGGGACGGTCGCTCCGCTCCTCGGCCGCGACCGGTGCGCCGAAGGCGCCGTAACACTGTTCGGCGGAGGGAACCGGGGTATCGCACTCGGGTGGCCCTGATGCGATCGGGCGGTCGTCGGCTGCACCATCGACGGGGTTGGACCGCCGGGCGGACGCCGGCGATCGGCAGGGTCCCCTGCATGCGCCGGTCCGTCCCGGACGAACCAGGGAATCTCGGAGGTGAAGACGATGGTCCGGTCGCTCGACAACCTGGGTGTCGCCGACGGCGAACCCGTGCCGGCGGAGCAGATCGCGACTGCCGTGACGGCAGGGGAGTTCGCCTACGGCGACGGCAGCACCCAGACCTTCGAACCGGGTGGTATGACGACGTACGTGGAGAACGGGCGCCGCACCCACGGGGAGTGGTACGTAGACGGCGAGGGCCGGTTCTGCTCGTTCTGGCCGCCGAGCTACCGTGCTTGTTACGACCTGCACTGGGTCGCGGAGAACGGCCGTGTTGTGGGCCTGCGATTCACCGGGACCGGCCGGGGATCTGTTTTCGACGGGCGTTATCGGTGAGTGGCCGGCGCCGGTTCCCCGAACGCAATGAGGCCGTTCGTTCCTGACCGGGTGGCGCACACCGGTCGGTACCCGGAGAAGACATGACCATGCGCAGGAGCTTCCCGTGCGACGCAGCCGAGCTCAGGAGGCTGTTCCTGTTCGAGAAGCTGGATGACGACCAACTGGCCTGGCTGTGCCGCAACGGGCGCGTGGAGCGGTTCGAACCGGGCTACGTCTATCGGGAAGACGACCTGGCGACGTCCTTCTACGTGCTGCTCGAGGGCGAGCTCGTGATCTCGCGCCGGGTCGCCCACGAGGACGTCGAGATCAACAGGACCAGTCACGTCGGCGCGTACGCCGGCGCCTGGCGATCGTTCTTCGGCGATCGGGTGAGCCAGACGCTGGACAACACGTTGCGCACGACGAAGCCGTCCCGGATGTACGTGCTTTCAGCGGACAAGTTCGCAGAGCTCATGCGCGAATGGTTTCCGATGCCCGTGCACCTTCTCGAGGGCCTGTTCCTCGGCCTGAAGAACACGCAGCAGGCGATCAGTCAGCGGGAACGGCTGCTGGCACTGGGCGGGCTGGCGGCCGGCCTCACGCACGAGCTGAACAACCCGGCCGCGGCGGCGGTGCGCGCGACCGCGGCGCTTCGTGAGCGGGTCGCCGGATCTCCGCACTCGCCCGGTTTCCTCCCGCCCGGGGACTTCGACCGCGAGGAGCTGGCCTTCCTGGTGGACCTCCGCCGGCAGGCCCTCGGTCGGCTGGAGCGAGCGCAGCCGTTGAGCCCGCTCGAAGCATCCGACCGTGAGGACGACCTGGTCGATTGGCTCGACACGCACGGCGTCGCAGACGGCTGGCGCATCGCGCCGACGTTCGTGCAGGCCGGGTTGACCGTCGAGTGGCTGGACACGGTAGCCGACACGTTCGTGGACGAGTCGACCCTCGCGGGAGTGTTGGGTTGGCTGAACCGGACGATCGACATCGAGCTGTTGATGGACGAGATGGACGGTTCCACGGCGCGGATCGCGGCTCTGGTCACGGCGGCGCAGGAGTACGCGCAACTGGACCGCGCGCCGTACCGGGACGTCGACGTGCACGGGTTGCTGGACAGCACGTTGCTGATGCTCAACCACAAGATCGGTGAGGGCATCGCGGTGGTCGAGGAGTACGACCGGGACCTGCCGCCGATCCCGGTGCATGCGGCCGAGATGAACCAGGTGTGGACGAACCTCATCAGCAACGCCGTCGATGCGATGCACGGCCACGGCACGCTGACCGTGCGGACCTCCCGGGACCATGACCGGCTGCTGGTGGAGATCTGCGACACCGGGGTGGGCGTGGCAGAGGAGATCAAGAGCCGGGTCTTCGAACCGTTCTTCACGACGAAGCCGGTCGGCTCGGGCACCGGCCTCGGCCTGGACGTGGCGTGGCGAATCGTCACCAACATGCACGGTGGCGACCTGTCCCTCGAGTCGTCGCCCGGGAGAACTCGATTCATGGTCCGACTGCCGTTCGGAGCAGCTCCGGGAGCGACCGATTCCCTTTGATCACCGCTGCAGAGCGGCCCTTGCATGCCCTGAGACGGGGACGAGCGCGATCGCGATGGCGATCAGGACGAGTACGCCCTCGCCGAGGAAGGCGGTCGTGAACGAGATGCCGCCGGTTCCCGCGGTCTCGGTCGGGGCGCCGATGGCGACCCCGGCGAGTGCGGCGAGCCCGACGGCGCCACCCAACGGTTGGGCGGCGTTGATCAGGCCGCTGAGCAGGCCGCCTTCGCCGTCCGCGGTGTCGCGAACCGCCATCGCCGTTGCGTTGACGGCGCCGAGCCCGAGGCCGAGGCCGATCAACAGGAACGCGCCGAGCAGCGTGGCGGAGAACCCGTCGGTGGTCGGGTCCAGCAGGAGCCAGACGAGGCCGGCGAGCAGTACGGCGAGGCCGGTGGGCAACCCGCGGGACAGCCCGATCCGATGTGCCAGGGCCGGCGCGGCGATGCTGCCCAGGATGATCATGGTGGCGATGGGGAGCTGGGACAGGCCACTGGCCAGCGGGCTCATTCCGAGCACGTGCTGCTGGTACTGGGGCAGCAAGAAGAACAGGCTGGTCAGCGTGCCGCCGATGAGCAGCATCACGAGGTTCGCCGTGACCACCGGCAACCTGGCGAAGACGCCGACCGGGACCAGGGGCTGGGTGGATCGCCGCTCGACGAACACGAACGCGGCCAGGCAGGTGAGGCCGGCGGCGATGCCGGTGAGCGTGGTGGGCGAGCCCCATCCGGCGTCGGGGGCGGAGAGCATGCCGAACGCGAGGGCGGAGATCGCGACGGTGATGAGGACGGCGTCGAGCGCCACCCGACGATCGCCGCCCCGATACCGATCGGGACCGGGGTCCAGAAGACCGCCTGCCAGCCCAGCGCCTGGGTGACGGCACCGCCGAGGAAGACGCCGAGGAGGCTGCCGGCGCCGGCGACCGCTCCCCAGATGCCCATCGCTCGGGTCCGTTCGGCGCCGGAGGCGTAGAGGCCGAGGACGAGCGAGAGCGCGGCCGGGGTGACGAGCGCGGCGCCGATCCCCTGCGCGATCCGGCGAGCAGGTCCGGGAGGATGTGAAGGCCGTCGCGCTGGCGCAGCTGGCCAACGGCGGGGCCCAGGCGATCTCGCTGAACGCCATCGCGAAGGAGTTCGGGGTGTCCGGGCCTGCGCTGTACCGCTACTACGGCAGCCGCGACGAACTGCTCAACGAGCTCGTGATCGACGCCTACCGCGACCTGTCCGACGCGCTCGCCCGCGCAGGCACGGCCGCCGCGCGCCTGCCGACTCCGCAGGAGCGGATGCGCGAGCTGGGATACGCCTACCGCCGCTGGGCGCGTGCGCAGCCGCACCGCTACGAGCTGCTGTTCAAGCCGCCGTTCCCCGGCTACGACGCGCACGCCGAGCCGATCTCCGAGGCTGCCGGCGCCCTCATGGTCGCCGCGCTGGGAATCTTCGAGGACGGGCACGGGGACGCCGGAACCCGGCCGGACCCCGATCGGATCGGCTACGTCGTGCGAGTGTGGTCGCGCATCCACGGCATCGTCAGCCTCGAGCTCGGCGGCGCCTACTCCGCGATGGAGGTCGACGCCGAGGCGCTCTTCGCCGAAGAGATGCGCGGGCTCACCGGAGGCATCGGCGAGTAGCCGGGGGAGCCGGTGGCGCAGACGAGGTCGTCCGATGAGTGCCGAGCAAGACGAGCAGTGACGCCGCGGTCAACACCACTCCGAACCAGATGACGCTGCGGACGCCGGCGTGGTCGACGAGCAGCCCGCCGATGAGCGCTCCGATCGCGATGGACGTGTTGTAGGCCAGGGTGTTGAGGGACATCGCCGCCTCGAAGGTGTCGGGGGCCGCGGCTTGCGTCATGGTGAGCTGGCACAGCTGTACGACGCCGAAGGACATGCCCCAGATGCCCAGCAAGATCATCGGTGCCGCCCTGGTGTGGCCGATCGCGAGCAGCAACAGCAGGGATCCCACCAGCCCCACGGCGCCGACGACGAAGCTGGCCCGCACGCTCTTGGTCGCAGTGTGACCGGCGATGAAGTTTCCGATCGCACCGCCGGCACCGAAGATCATGAGGGCTGCCGTGATGAAGAACGGCGTTGCGGTTGCGTTGCTCTCGAGGAAGGGCCGCACGAACGTGTAGGCCCCGAAGTGGCCGA
This sequence comes from Pseudonocardia wallangbongensis, assembly GCF_054486945.1. Taxonomy (NCBI): domain Bacteria; kingdom Bacillati; phylum Actinomycetota; class Actinomycetes; order Pseudonocardiales; family Pseudonocardiaceae; genus Pseudonocardia; species Pseudonocardia wallangbongensis. The sequence goes on along the minus strand of NZ_JBRERS010000001.1, from coordinate 1,294,713 downwards.
GGACGAACAGCACCACGATGCCCAACACGAGGCGCAGCCGCACGTTGCGCGACGGGAGGCCGAAGACCTCCCGCACCGAGACCGCGTTCCGGGACGGGAGCGACGGAACGGTGGCCGTGACCGCGAGGAACACCACCGCGCTCAGGCCTGCCCAGATGAGGAACGTGGTTCGCCAGTCGGTGAGGCTCTCCAGGATCGTCCCGAGCGGTATGCCCACGACCGTGGCGATCGAGATACCGGACATGACGATCGCGGCGGCCCGGCTCGCGTGGCGCTCCGGGACGATGCGCATGGCCATGCTCACGCCGATGGCCCAGAACACGCCGCTGGCGAATCCCATCACGAGCCGTGTCGTGAGGACCAGCGGGTAGCTCGCCGCAAGGGCCGTGACGAGGTTCCCGAGCGTCAGTACCGCCAGCAGCGTCGAGAGCAGGACGCGGCGGTTGACACGCCGGGTCCAGGCCACGATGAACGGCACGCCCAGCCCGGCTGAGATGCCGTAGAGGGTGACCATCAGCCCGGCGGCCCCCACGGACACCCCCATGCTGGTGCTGAGCGGGGTGAGCAGGCCTACGGGCATCAGTTCGGTGGTGAGGAAGACGAACAAGCTCGCCGTGATCACGGAAACACCCGACCAGCCTCGTGCCGTCGAATGTGAAAGCTCTTCTTGGTCGACCATTTCTTCTCTCAGCTGGGCTCAAGCCGGGGACGTCGTGGCCGCCGGCACAGGCCGGCGGTGCGCAAGCACCACTGCAGTCTCGCTGGGCGACGATCAATGAGTCCAACACATGTTTGTCATGGGATCCATCTCGATACAAGATGAGTTCATGGAGCTCCAGCAGATGCGCTACGTCGTCGCCGTGGCCGAGACGAGCAGCTTCACCCGTGCCGCCGAGCGTTGCCTGGTCGTCCAGTCCGCCCTCAGCCACCAGGTCGCGCGCTTGGAACGGGAGCTGGGTGCGCGGCTCTTCGAGCGCACCAGCCGCCGGGTGCGGCTGACACCGGCCGGCGCGGCCTTCCTCCCCGCCGCTCGGCAGTGCCTGGGCGCCGCGGAACGCGCCGCTGCCGAGGTCGCCGCCGCCGTCGGCGAGGTGCGCGGGCGGCTCGCCGTGGGCTTGATCCCCACCGTCGCCGCGGTCGACCTCCCAGGTGCGCTGCGCGACTTCCGCCGGCGGTACCCGCACGTGCGCATCAGGCTGCGCGCGGGTGCGAGCGAGGAACTCGTCGAGCAGGTCAAGCAGGGAGCCATCGAGGTGGCGTTCCTCGGCCTGCCTCCCACCGCGCGACCCCAGGGCGTCGAGACCCGGGAGCTCGCTCGCGACCGACACGTCGCGGTGGTCCCACCTGACCACCCCCTCGCCGGCGAGGACACGATCACCCTTCGCAGGCTCTCCTCCGAGGTGTTCGTGGACCTGCCGGCCGGGACGGCCGGACGCATCCAGTCGGATCTGGCGTTCTCCGCCGCCGGTCTCGACCGCGAGGTCGCCTTCGAGGTGACCACCGCGTTCCTCGTTTCGCGGCTGGTCGAGCATGGCCTCGGAGTGGCCATGCTCCCGTCCGCTTACGTGCCGCAGCTCACCGGCGTCACCACGATCAAGGTGGTCGACGCGCCGACCCGTGTCGAGTACGTCATCTGGAGCGGCGGCGGTCGCACACCCGCGGCGCGTGCCTTCCTCGATCTTCTCGCCATCCCACCGCTGGTCGAGGAGGGTGCACCACGTTGATCATGGGGTGGTGACGCCGCTGTTCGTGGCCGCCGGTCGTACCAGCAGGCGCCGCAGTGGGATGACGGCGCGCGGCACCCCCGGGGCGGGTGTGGATCGCCTCCGGTCGCGAGGTGGGCGGGCTCGCCCGCGGGAGCCGAACCGCTGCGGCGCCGGCGGTGGTCGCGTGCTCACGAATGAGCTTCCGCAGCGCTACGAGCGGCCTGCCGGAGGCGGTGGGGAGGTCGTGATCGTCGGAATCGGGCATCGGCCCGATCGTCCGCCTTGCGATGACACCACCTGGACGCCGCTCGCTACGGCCGGAGTCGTTCAGGACCCTCCTAAGGCCAGCCGGCGCCCGGTGAGCCGTTGCAGCGGAACGGCGATGGTGTGGGCCGTCCGGTTCGGCGCCCAGGGAGCGGGCATCCGCTCGGCCAGCTCGGCCAGGCGGCCGGGGACGACGACCTCGTACGCCTCACCGACGCCGAGCACGGACCACCCCGTGCGCGAACCGGTGTCGAACTCGTCGACCTCGAAGGCCACGACCGCGCCGCGGGTGGCTGCGGCGAGCTTGCCCCCGCCTCCGGTGCGGAAGACGACCTCCTCCCCGTCGAGGAAGTAGGTCACGGGCTGAGCCGCCGGGAGCGCCGAGTCGGTGAAGACGATGCGGCCGATCGTCTTCCCCGCGAGCAGGCTGAGGCACTCGGCCTCGTCGAGCTCCGTCACGTCGACGATCGCCGCCGGATCTGCGGCTGTCACTGCGGCCTCCGATGGGTGTGCATCCGACGATCCGCCGTGGCACGGCGGGCCGACAGGGTCGAAGGTCCCGGTGCGGCGCGAGGAACCGCCCCGATCTCGGCCGTGGTCGACGGCCGAGATGCTGCCGCAGAGCTCAGCGACCGCCCTTGCGCATCTCGGTGGCGTAGACGGCGGCTTCGGTGCGGCGGGCGAACCCGAGCTTGTGCAGCAGCGAGGAGACGTAGTTCTTGACGGTCTTCTCGGCGAGGAACATCTCGGCGCCGATCTGGCGGTTGGTGAGGCCGTCGGCGATGAGCTCGAGGATGCGCCGTTCCTGGGGGCTGAGGGATTCGTAGCGGGGGTCGGTGGGTTCGTCGCCTCGGCGGAGGCGGTCGAGGATGACCGCGGTGGCTTTGGGGTCGAGGAGGGAGCCACCGGCGGCGATGGTGCGGACGGCGCCGACGAGGTCGATCCCGGTGACCTGCTTGAGCAGGTAGCCGGAGGCCCCGGCCATGATCGCGCCGAAGAGGGCCTCGTCGTCGGAGTAGGACGTGAGCATCAGGCAGGCGGGGGGTGGCGTGACGGCGGAGCGGATGTCGCGGCACACGGTGACCCCGTCACCGTCGGGGAGCCGGACGTCCAGGACGGCTACCTCCGGGCGCAGGGCCGGGACGCGGGCCATCGCCTGGGCGGCGGTGCCGGCCTCGCCGACGACGGTGATGTCGTCCTCGGATTCGAGCAGTTGCGCGATGCCGCGCCGGACGATCTCGTGATCGTCGAGCAGGAACACGGAGATGGTCACGCCCATGCCTCTCGCCTTGTGGATGCTCCTCCACCGAACGGTAGCCGGGGCGGCCGTTCGAGGGGACGGCCTTCGGCCCGTCGCAGGGAGCCGAAGGTCCCCTGATTCCGGCCGGCGCCTTCCCGTCGGCTCGAGGCAGGTCAGGTGCCGCAGTAGGTGGTGTGCGGGACCGATCCCGTCGGGGCCGGCCGGGTGAAGGCCTCCAGGCCGGGGCGGTGGTCGAAGGGTGAGCTGACCGCGTCGAGCAGCCGGTGGAACGGGGCGGTGTCGCCCTGCTCGGCGGCGTCCAGGGCGGCGTCGGTGAGGTGGTTGCGCGGGATGTAGAGGGGATTGACGCGGTCCATGCCCGCCGCGACGCCGGCGCGGTCGGCGGGCAGCCGCGCTTCCCGGCGGGCCGCCCACGCGTCGAACGCGTCCCGGTCGAGGAAGAGGTCGCGGGCCGTTCCTGCGGAGAGGGCGCGGAAGAAGGTGGTGAAGTCGACCTGCTGTGCGTGCAGCAGCGCCATCAGGTCCGTGGCCAGCACCGGGTCCGGCGTGTGGAGGCCCAGCTTCGCGGCCATGCCGGCCGCCCAGTACCGCTCGTAGGCCTCGGGGTACGACGCCAGAACGTCGTCCACCGCGCCTGCGGCCTCAGCGCCGCCGAGCAGGGGCAGCAGGCTCGCCCCGAGCTGCGCGAGGTTCCATTGCAGGATCGATGGCTGCTTGCCGTAGGCGTAGCGGCCGGTCTTGTCGAGCGAGCTGAAGACGGTGGCCGGGTCGACGGTGTCCATGAACGCGCAGGGCCCGTAGTCGATGGTCTCGCCCGAGATCGTCGTGTTGTCGGTGCTCATGACCCCGTGGACGAACCCGACGAGCATCCAGCGGGCCACGAGCGCGGCCTGGGCGTCGACCACGCGGCGGAACAGCTCCAGGTAGGGCCGGTCGGCGTGGGCGGCCTCGGGGAAGTGGCGGGCGATCGCGTGGTCGGCGAGGGCGCGCAGCACGGCGAGGTCGCCGGACGCGGCGGCGTACTGGACGGTGCCGACGCGCAGGTGGCTCGCGGCGACCCGGCAGAGCACCGCCCCCGGCAGCGCCCGGTCGCGCTGCACCTGCGCCCCGGTGGCCACGACGGCCAGCGCCCGCGTCGTCGGGACCCCGAGGGCGTGCATGGCCTCGCCCATGAGGTACTCGCGCAGCATCGGCCCGACGGCCGCCATGCCGTCGTAGCCGCGGGCGAACGGGGTGGGCCCGGTTCCCTTCAGGTGCAGGTCGCGGCGATGGCCGTGCACGTCGACGACTTCCCCGAGCAGCAGCGCCCGCCCGTCGCCGAGGCGCGGCTTGTAGACCCCCCACTGGTGACCGGCGTAGACCAGTGCGGTCGTGGTCACGCCGTCCGGCAGGCCGTTGCCCACCAGCAGCGCCACCCCAGCGGGTTCGCGCAGGGCGGCCGGATCGGCGCCCAGCTCGGCGGCGAGCTCCTCGTTGAGGGCGAGCAGCCGGGGCGCCGGGGCGGCCACCGCAGGCCACGGCACCGACAGCGCGGGGACCTCACGGGCGTAGCTGCCGTCGAGGTCGAACAGGGCCCGCGAGGTCGTCATGATTCGAGAGTAGGCGACCCGGTGGGCCGGGACTCCACGATCGGCAGCGGGTCGAAGGCGGTGACCAGCGGTGGGCCGCTGCGGTAGGCCTCGATCTCCACCGAGCGGCGACCAGCGCGACCGTGGTGCCTGCACCCGATACCCCGCCGGGCAGGACGTCATTGCCGATCCGCTCGGACTTCCGCGGCTTCCTCGAGGTCTCGGCTGATCGCTTCCGCCGTCCTGGCGAGGCGATGGCTCCACTCGGCCAGCCGGTCTCGCCGATAGCGCGCAGTCGGCATCGCGAGCGAGATCGCCGCAGGCAGTGGGCCGGGCGGCGCGGGTACGGTGCGCCCGCCGGATGCCAGGCGGGCGGGGAGGACCCTCCCCTCTCGGTCCCCGACTCGCAGGACCTGATCGCACTCGACGGTCGCCACGAAGCGGACCTGATCGCTGATGACGACGACCAGGTTGCTGGTCTCAGCGGTACGGGCGGTGAGACTCGCCAGGTGGGGGAGCGCGATGCGGCGGAGCTCTGCGAGTGGCTCCGAGACCGGGTGCGCGCGCAGCACCGGGCCGGCAACGTAGCGACGGTCCTCGTCCTGCTCGGCGAAGTCCCGATAGACGAGCATCGCCAGGAGGCGATGTGCCGTCGATCGAGCGACGCCCAGCCTCGCGGCAGCTTCGCTCACCCAACTAGAGCTCGCCGACCAGGGTGGCCAGTTGCGCCGACATCACGCCAGATCGGTTCTCACCCCGCGCGGCGCCACAGGCCGGCGAGCGGCGCGGTGTCCGCGCTGTGTCCCGAAGGGGGTAGCCCGTACAGCTCTTGGAGCGTGCGGAGCAGTGAGTAGTGGTCGGCGCGCTCGGGGTCCGGGCCCACCGGGACACCCTCGCCGACGGCGATCGTTGCGATGTGGTTCTCCGGGTCACCTTCGGTCTCCGACTCGTCGAACGTGACGAGCAGCATGCTGTTGTGCGTACTCGCCCACGTCGCGTAGTCGCCGAGCTGCTCCCGCATCCACGTGTCGCCCTCGGCGATCGAGCAGTCGTGCATGTCGTGGCACAGGTTCGGGATCACGAACGAGACCGTGGGCAGCAGCGTGAAGTCCGACGGCATCGCGGTGAGTGGCTGGTGAAGCTGTTCCGGGACGTCGGTGAAGTCCGCCCAGGGTGCATGTTTGCGCGCGTACCCGTCGTGGCTGCAGCCGGTGAAGCCGGGCCTCGGGAGGTCCTCGGAGTACGCGGCGAAGCTCAGGTCCGCAGCGAGGAGCTCGCCCCCGAGGCTCGGCCCCGGGAAGGAGTACGGGCAGTCGTCGTCGCTCACGCCCTGGGTGTCGCCGGAGAACAGGGCCAGGTAGTTGGGCTGGCTGGGATGGGTCTCGGCGTGCATGTCGGTCAGGGAGGCGCCGGTGGCGGCGAGTGACGCCAGGAACGGTGCCTCGGCCATGACCTCGCCCTGCTCCTTGTTCTCGAGCACGACGATCACAACGTGGTCCGGTCGCGCGAGCACGCCGGCCGGCGCCGCCGGATCCGGCGTGGGGCTCGGCGAGCCGGGGGAGGACGCGGCGGTCACGCACGCCGCCAGCAGCGCCGCCAGGGCCGCCGCAGCCAGCGTGGCGGCGGTCCGTCGGATCCGACCCATCTCGGGTCTCCTCTCCACCGCAAGCCTTGCCTGCCGGGACGGGCCGACCCTACTGGCGCGGCACGGGCGGCTCGGGCGATCCGCTTCCCGACCGTCGACGTCCACTCTCACGGATGACGAATGGCCTCGTCCGCCGACGGGGCCCGGCCGAACCGGCGGGCCCGTCCGCTGGTGATCGTGCCTCGCCTACCGCTGCGATGGGGACTGCATCGAGGTCGGACGGGCGGGACCGTGCAGCAGGGTCCACACCCGCTGACGGGAGACGCCGAGCAGCTCGCCGATGGTGCGCATGCTCAGGCCCTCCTGCCTGAGCGCGGTCGCCTTCGCCCGGCGAAACCTGCTCCCGGTGTCGCCCAGCTCGTCGAGCGCCTGGGTGATGATCTCGGTGATCACTGGTTGCTGTTCGCTCACCGCGATCCCGGACCACGGCTTCCCGCTGATCCGTTGCTCGATCATCGGTCCGATCCGTTCGGCTGCGGCGGTGAGGCCGGAGATGGTGTCATCGAGCGTTGCCTTGAGCTCGACGAGGGCCTGGACGACGTCGTCGTCGCCTGCTTCCGGTGCACCGGGGGGTTCGGATCGGCGCGTCATCGGCCGAGCTCACCCCCGCGTACGTCGGCGAGCGCCGCGGAGCAGGACACCGGCGGCTGCGATGGTCTGGGCGGCGAGCCACGCGACACCGGTCCCGACGACGCCCATGGTCGGCATCAGCATCCAGCTGCCTGCGATGACCGCGATCGTGATCGCGGCGGGAAGGCCGAACAGGATGCGGCCGTCGTGGCGGACCCGCGCCGCCCACACCATCGACCAGTTGACGACGTTCGGGATGGCCGAGAGGGCCAGCAGGGCCAGCAGGAGGCTGCCCTCGTCGGCGTAGCGGGCCCCGAACAGCGACAGCAGCGGGTGCGCGAGCGCAGCGCACAGCAGCACTGCCGGCACCACCAGCAGCAGGGCTTTGCCGACCATGGCGCGCCGGGCGGCCTCGAGCTTGTCCGGCTCGGCGGCCGAGTGCGCCACCAGTGACTGCCCCATACCGTTGACGACCAGGTAGAACGCGTAGGCGATCTGCCACACGACGCCGTAGACGGCGGCGGCTTCGGCGCCGAGACGGGCCAGCACGACGAGCGGGAGGCCGAACACCGCGGCCAGCAGGAACACGACGCCCGCGTAGTCGGCGCGCACGAACGCGGCCACATCGCGAACGGTGACGGCAGCACCGCTCGTGGCGAGGGGCCCCGGTCCGGTCCTGGCCTCCGGTCGGGGGAGCACGCGCGCCAGCCACAGCGTGATGGCCAGTACGGTCACGGCGGTGGCGGCGAGCCAGGACACGGCGATGCCGCTCCAGATCCCGAGCGCAGCCGCCGCGGCGAGGAACACCAACTTCAGGACGGAGAACAGCATGTTCTCCAAGGGCACCACGGTTGCTCGCCTGATCGCGGGCAGGACGTAGTCCTGCATCACGAACATCGTCCAGAGCGGCGTGCTGACCACGAAGAAGGCGAGCAGTTCCGATCTTCCGAACGCGGCGGCGAGTTCCGGAGCCCACCAGGACGCGCCCAGCGCGAACAGCCCGCCCGCCGCGGCGGCCGCCACGACGGCCACGGCGTAGCACAGAGCCACCAACGTGCGGGTGCGCCGCCCGGCCACCGGGATGAATCGCAGGAGCGCGTTGCCGAGGTTGAGCTGCGCAACCGTGCCCAACAGGGTCATCGCGGACAGCAAGGTGCTGTTCAGGCCGACGGTCGCCGTTTCGTAGAGGCGGGCCGCCAACAGCCAGAACAGCAGGCCGAGCCCGGAAGTGATACCCGAACTCAGGATCAGAGCAAGCCCGTCCCGGTGCTGGGGGGCGCGCCAACCGTGCAGCAAGGCGGTCGAACGTGCCACCACGGCGTCACGGACCCGGATGGGCCGATCCCGACGCATCGCCATCGTCACGCTGGTCCCAAATCGCAGAGATGAGGCCTCCGGTGCAGACGAGGCAATTTCGAAATATGCACCGCCGAAACCCATCGAGTTGCTCAGCGGCCCCGACCATCGAAACGTTATCCGGGGACGCCTGCCGCTCATATCCCCAAAACTGAGGGGGCCGTACGCCCGGGGTCGCGCCACGGGTGGTCACGTGCTGCGCGGCCTCGACACCCGACCTCGGGCCCCAGGTCGTCGTGGCGGGGATGCGGGACTCAGCGGAGGTTCAGGAGGCGTGGCTAGCCTCATCGGGGTGGGCGGGCCGGATGCCCCTGGAGATCGAGAGGGTCGACATGACCGCCAGCAGCGGGGCTGCCTTGTTCCTGGTCGACGATCACCGTGTCTTCGCGGAGTCCCTGGCACTCGCCGTTTCGATGCAGCCCGGCATGCGCTGCGTCGGCGTGGCCCACTCGGTTCACGAAGCCCGGTCGGCTCTGCGGGATCTTCCGGAAGGGCAGGCGCCCGATCTCGTCCTGGTCGACCTCGGCCTGCCCGACGAGAGCGGGCTGCATCTGGTCGTGGAGCTGGCCCCGCGAGTCCCGGTGCTCGTGCTCACCGCCCACCCCCGGGTCGATCTGGTGCGCCGCGCCGCCGGTGCCGGTGCGGCCGGTTTGCTCGCGAAGGACATGCCGCTGGACGAGATCCTCGCTGCCGCGCGCGCCGCGCTCGCGGGCATGCCGGTGCGACCGTGGGTGCCTGATCAGTCGGTGCATCTGACAGGGCGTGAGCTGGACGTGCTCGCCGGGCTCGGCCGGGGCCGCGATACCACGCGCATCGCGGCCGAGCTGCGCATCTCCGTTCACACGACGCGCGACCACATCCGCGCGGTGCTCGCCAAGCTCGGAGCACACAGCCAGCTCGAGGCCGTGGTGAACGCCGACCGGCTCGGACTCATCGCTGTCGGCACCGAGATATGACCGTTCGGGCGACGATCATGCGCCTGGCCGGCGCGACCCTCATCGCTGCCACCGTGATCGCCGGCCTGGTTGCGCTCGGCGTGCGCTGGGTCGGTGAAGCCGATGGTGAGCGAACGGCTCACACCGTCTCGACCCAGGTTGCGGCGTCGATCCTCGTGCCTCTCTCCCGGCAGGACTTCAGCGGGCACGAGGACCTCGACCGCCGGGCGCTGCTCGCCGAGTTGGAACCGTTCTTGAACACCGGGATGGTCTACCGGGTCAAGGTGTGGGCGGTGACCGGGGATCGAGCGCAGATCGCCTTCTCCGACGAGCCGCGGGTGGAGGCGGCGGAGCGACCCTTCGACCCGCATCTCGCGACTCGCCTCGATGCCGGCGAGGCCGTCGTCTACCCGGTGCCCGACGACGCCGAGCACCGATTCGAGAGCGCGCGCGCCGACGATCTGCGCGAGGTCTTCATCGGGTTTCGGGACGCGGTGGGTAACGACAGCCGACTCGAGGTCTACGTACCCGTCGGGGTGGATACCACCGTCCGCGACTCCATGGGGGTGCTCCTACCGCTCGCGGTGGTCGGTGTGCTGGCACTGGGGCTGGCGCTGCTTCCGATCTCCGTCGCGGTGGCACGCCGCGTCGACCGTGATCGCCGCGAGCACCGTGATGCCGTCCACTACGGCCTCGCCGCCGCGGAGCTGGCGCGGCGCGAGGTTGCCCAGAGGCTCCACGACGACGTCATTCCCGACCTCGCGAGCACCGGGTTGCTGCTGGACACGGCAGCTGGCGTTCCCGCGCCGGGCGCGAGGGCGCTCGTCGCGGACGCCCGCGCGCGTATCGGGGCTGATGTCCGTCGGCTCCGAGGGCTGCTGACGGAGCTGACGCCGCCGATGGTCGATCCCTCGATGGCGCGGGATGCCTTCCTGCGGCTCGTCGCCGGTGTGCACGGCGGTGGACCGAGGATCACCCTGGAGATGGCCGACGACCTCCACCTGGACGCCGAGGTCGCCACGCTGCTGCATCGCGCCACCGCCGAGTTGTTGCGCAACGCCGTCACCCACAGCGGGGCGAGACACGTGCACGTCGAAGTCGTGCGCGACGGCGATCGGGTGCTCGCCGCGGTCGCCGATGACGGGTGCGGCTTCGATCCCGCGGCCTCGTCCCGGCCGGGGCACATCGGCCTGCTCCTGGTGCGCCGCGCGGTCGATGATGCCGGTGGGACGGTCGTGATCCGCAGCCTTCGCGATCGTGACGGACGGCATGTGACCGGCAGTCGCATCGAGGTGGTCGTGCCCGCCGTTCCGCAGCGCTCCCGACCCGCATCCGACGCCCGGCAGCTCGGATTCGGCCGGTACGCGTCGGCCGGGTGACCTCCGCCCTCCGCGGTCGACGTTCCCGCGCTCGGTCGCCCGGTGTCAGTAGGCGTTGATGCACCCACGCCGGGGTCCCGGTGACGGCTGCGACTGTGAGTTCGACCCAGCACGACCCTGGAGGGCTCGTGGTGGCGACTCGTGCGCCGGGTGAGAACGGATGGAGCTAGATGTGGATTGCCCATGGCATCCTCTTCCGATGGACGCCCTCGTCCATCTCGTTGCGGTCGAGCGTCCGGCTGTGCGCAGGCATCCGAGCGGGCCGCCGATCAGACCGGCGCACGTGGTCTGGGGGCTGGTGATCGGGCGCGACGGGACCACGCACGACCGGATCGACCTACCGGCGGACGTGATCCGCGCTCTCCGTCGTGACGGCGGTGGCCCGGTCCGACCCATGGCCGAGATCTCCCCCTCGAGGCTGAATGCTGCGGTCGAGAAGGCCGTCGCCGGTCGACGGATGCGTGATGGCGACGCCGCCGGGCCGATCGCGCCGGGGCGCTGACATGCGGGAAGTCCAGGCGTTGCCGGGTGGACGCGGTCGCCTCCGTACGCGCCGCAGAATCGGCGTCCGATTCGTCCCGGATTCGGGTCGCTTTCAGCTGGTTCACAGTCGGTTTCAGCATGTTCACAGCGACGGGCGCGATGATTGTGATCGATGATTACCGATCTAGCCGTCGGAGGCGACGCATGAGCACCGGGGCCATGGTGAACTATTCGGCTTCCCGCGCGGACGCTGTTGCGGAGCGGGCCGGCCTCGACAACGGCTCCTGGCGACGATCGGCGGTGCGCAGAGGCACGGTGCAGCCGTGGCAGCGGCTTGCCGCCGCAATCTGGGACGGCCAATTCCTCTGCGTGCAACGCGCTGTCTACGGTGCTGCCCCCCGCCTCGCCGCTCACCTCGACGAGCTGGCGCGCCGTCGTGACGAACGGCGCCGCGAGCACCCGTGAACAACGGTGATCGGCGAGGGGTGCCTCGGGAGCCGTGCATCCCTGGTACGTGGCAGTGCGCACCATGGTCACCAAGGCCCGCACCTTGATCGTGCCCGGCGGACGGGTGGTCGTGTCCGCCGTGCCGAGAGTCGTGGTGGGGGCCGCGGTCGCGATCGCGAGGATCCAGCAGCGACCCCGACGCGATCTTCGGGTCGCGGGACGGTCCGCCGGGGCCGTGTGGGTGGCTCGGTGCCGTCAGTGCGGCTCGCGGGAATCGTCGGGCAAGAACTTCCTGCGGGCACGGTGGCGGGCGGTGTTGATGCGGTTGCCGCACAACTCGGGCATGCAGTACCGGCGGCGGCCGGCCCGGCTGGTGTCGATGAACAGTCCGGGGCAACCCGCCGCGCAGGTGCGGAACCGCTCCGGCCCCAGGCGGAGCCGCGCACCGAGAACGCCAAGACCTGCGACCACGGCGAGCAGGTGAGCCGCTGCGGCGTCGTCCGGGACATCAACGGCCCAGCCCCGGTCCGGCACGATCGTGACTGCGCGCGCGCTACCGGTGAGCGCGCTGGCGCCCGCGAGATCAGCGTGCTCGACCACCGGTCGCAACCGGTCGCGCAAGTCGTGGACGGCCGCGAGGTCCCTCGCCGCCGGACGGGCCGCGACCAGGCCGTGGACCGATAGGAATTCGCGCAGCGCCGGCACGTCGCCGAGGTGGTCGACGCCGGTGCTCCACACCAGCGGAGCGGTGTTGACGAGCTTCGTCGCCACCTCCGCGTGCTGCACGTAGTCGTCCAGCAGTACCCGCAATCCGCACCTCCTCCCGGTAGTGTACTGGGTGAAATCCACTTTCATCCCTTAGGAAGAACGATGCGGACGCTCCAGGCTGCCCTCAACGGGGACAGCGCACATCCCGCCATGCCCCGCACCCCGGACGAGATCGCCGCGGACGCCGCGGCCTGCGTGGCCGCGGGAGCGACGACGCTGCACCTGCACGCCTTCGACGACGAGGGTGCCGAATCGCTCGACGAGGGGCCCGTCACCAGGGCGTTGCGTGCGGTCCGCGCCCGCTGCCCCGGGATACCGATCTCGCTCACGACGTTCGCTGAGATCCAGCCCGATCGGAGGCTCCGCTACCAGGCGGTCTCGTCATGGACGGACCTTCCGGATCTGATCCCGGCCAACCAGGGTGAAGAAGGCATCGACGAGCTCAGCGAACTGCTCGCCCGGCGAGGCGTCGGGATCGAAGCGTGTCTGCTGTCGGTGGCGGACGCGGAGAAGCTCGCCGCCCGCGGCAGCGGCACGGCCTTCGTCCGGGTCGCGGTAGAACCCCTCGTCGAGGACCCGGACGATGCGCTCGCGCAGGCGGCCGCCATGGAATCCGTCGTCGCGGCCGCGGGCATCACGCTGGAGCAGGTACACCACGGGATCGGCATGGCCACCTGGGCGGTGTGCCGCCGCGCCGCCGAGCGGGGCCACGGCATCCGCACCGGCATCGAGGACACCGGCTACCTGCCCGACGGTCGGCCCGCACCGGACAACGCGGCACTCGTCACGGCCGCCGCCCGCATCCTGGGCCGAATTCCTGCCTGATGCACTCTGCGGCACACCGTCGATGCCCCCGGCCGGGACACCAGCGGGCGGCCTGGTCGGCACGTCGGTAGCCTGCCGGCTCAGCGCTGATTCGATCACACGCCTTACGGCTGGATGTCCGTTCACTCCGAGGGGGAGCCTGTCGCCATGTCCAAGATGTCACCCGGAGCCGGGGCGGACGAACCCGCGACGGAGATCTTCACCGCCGTCTCGATCCTGAACCGGGAGGGCCACGCACCCGGGGCGGCCGACCGCTCGGTGCAGCCGCAACACCGGCGGGATGCGGACCCCGGAGGTGAACCGGACAGGCGCGGGGTCACTCGAAGTGGCGCCATCGCGGGCGGTGCTGTGCTGGCGGGGGGCGCGGCGGTCGGCGTCGCGGTCTTCGCGGACTCGGAACCCACCGTCGGCGAGATGGTTCCCGTGGGCGACGGCGGCGACGGCGGCGCCTATCCGGGCCAGGGCCTGCTCGACGCGGAGGTCCCGGCCGAGGCACCTCTCGAACCGGTTGCGATCGACCCGGCTGCCAGCACCGGCTCGCTCGATGAGACCGCACCCGGCGGATCGCCTGGCGCCCCTGCAGGCGCCCCCGCCCACCCGGCGGCAGGCGGGGCCGGTGCCGCGTCCGCTTCCCCGGATTCGGGCGGACCCGATGCGGGCCGCGGCGGGTCCGGTGGCGCCGACGGTGGGGATGAGACCGCCTTCGGCAGCGGTTCCGGTCATGACACGAGCGACGGCGATACGAGCGACGGGGACACCAGCGACGGCGACACCAGCGACGGGGACACCGCGGGCGGGGATGAAGGGGGTCTCCTCGGTGCCGGTGGCGACGAAGGAGTTCTCGACACCGGGCTCCTGGCCTCCGACTCCGACTCGTCGGGCGACGAGGCGGAGTCGTCCGGTGACAGCAGCGGTGAGGACGACGGCGGTGGCGGCTTGCTCGGTACCGGGTTGCTCGCTTGAGCCGAGTCTCGACGCCGGTCGCCGGGACGGGTTCAGGCCGGTCGCGGGGGCCGGCGCCCACTGCGAGCCCGCCGGCTTCCCGCGCTGCTGCCGGGGGTGAGGTCTACCTCGGTCGGGTGGTGATGATCCCGGGCAGGAGGGCCTCGCCGTCCTGATCAGTGAACACGCGCGAGCTCCCCGGCCAGCTTCAGTGTTCTCGCCTTCTCGGCGTCGTCGCCGACGAGGCTGACCAGGACGTCGGTCGCGCCCGCGTCCGCGTAGGCGCGGACCGCGGCGGCGACGGTGTCCTCGTCCCCGGCAACGATCGTCTCCGCGACGTTGCTCTGCCCTTGGCGGTCGAGGAGCGCCCGGTAACTGGCGAAGTCCGACGCGAAGCCGACCGCGGCGGCGACCTCGTCGCGCACGGTGTCCGGGTTGGCGGTCACGCTCAGCATCACCGACGCCACGATGCGCGGGTCTTTCGCCACGGCATCGATCTTCGGCCGGATGTGGTCGGCGATCGTCGCCGGGGTCGCCCACACCGTGATCGTGCCGTCGGCCAGTTCGCCCGCGATGCGGAGCATCACGGGGCCGAGCGCCGAGAGCAGCACCGGCGGGGGCTGCGCGCCCGGCACCTGGACGTGGCCGGTGCCCGAGAGCTCGGTGCGCAGTGCGGTCAGGTACTCGCGGGTGTGCTGCGCAGGCTGGTCGTAGGACAGGCCGAACACGCCCTCGATGAACTGCTTGTGGCTGGGCCCGACGCCGAGGGTGAACCGGTTGCCGATCGTGGCGGCGACCGTGAGCGCCTGCCCGGCCAGCGAGATCGGGTGGCGTGGGTAGGTCTGCACGACACCGGTGCCCAGTTCGATCCCCGGCACGGCCGCCCCGGCGAGCGCTGCGACGGTGAGGGGGTCCCACGCCAGGACCTGGTTGAAGTACGCGCTGGCCAGCCCGTGTTCGGCCGCCGCGCGGACCTGCCCGATCTGGGACTGGAGATCGCTCTGGTCCCCGATGTACCGGCCGATCCGCATCGTTCCTCCAAGGTGAATTCGGGATTCCGGTTCCGCGAAGGTAGCATAAGAGGAATCTGAGGTTCCGGTTGATGGAGGGTCGAGTGCGGGCTGACGCGCGGCGCAACCGGGCGGCGATCACCGGTGCCGCCCTCCGGCTGGCCGGCCGGCTGGGCGAGGTCGTGTCGATGGAGGACATCGCACGGGAGGCGGGAGTGGGCGTCGGCACGCTGTACCGGCACTTCCCGGACCGGCGCGCCCTGCTGGAGGACATCGCGGTCGACACGCTGCGGGACCTGCTGGAGGCCACGCGCACCGAGGTCGGCCGCGCCCCGGCATGGGAGGCGATGCTGCGGGTCGTGGACCACTGCGTGGCCCTGCCGCTGCCGCTGATCAAGTCCCTGGTCGGCGGCGAGCCTCGACGCCCCGAACTGCCCGAACTGGAGGCCGAGGTCAACACGCTGATCGCCGAGATCGCGGCGGCCGCGCAGCGCGAGGGCGACCTGCGCGCCGACGTGCCGCCCACAGAGGTGGTGCGGCTGCTCAACGTTGCGGTCTGCCGCTGCGGCGCCCGCGCCGACGACCACCTGACCCGCGTACTGCTGGACGGCCTGCGCGCACCGAAGAACCAGTGGTGACCACGTTAATTCGCCGGTCCCGGTTGGAGCGGCGGTACGAACGGCACTCTCGTCGGCTAGGTGCGTACGAGAGTGCCGTTCGTGCAAAAGGCGGCCGGCACTGATCAGGAACTTGCGGGCGGCCGGACGGCCACGACCTCGGCGGAGATCTCACCGTCCGGGCCGGGATAGGTGATCCGGTCGCCGGCTCGCGCGCCGACGAGAGCCTGTCCGAGGGGGCTGTCGCGGGTCAACGTCCTCGCCGAAGCGGGGGCCTCCTCCAGGATGGTCACGACCCTCATGGTGCTGGTGGTGCCGTCGCCGAACCGCACGGTCACCGTCGTTCCGTCGGGCAGGGCGTCGGATGAGGACGACGGTTCGCTCCTGCCCGAAAGCAGCCCGGCGATCTCCCGGATGCGATCCGACACCCGGTCGAGATCGGCGGCGCGCTGGAGGCGCTGTGCCTGGTCGCCGGTGTCCTCGACGCCATCGGTCTCGACGGCGGCCTCGTCGAGCTCGCGGCTGCGGGCGCGCAGGTCGGTGAGTTCCCGTTCGAGCCGCCGGTGGGTGCCGGCATCCAGCCGGGACCCCGTACCGCTTCGCTGGTCGTTCATGGTGCTCGCCCTCCTGCGCCGTGTTCGAGACCGCCCCGGCACTGCGCGGGTGGTTACCCCCGACGCCGGGGGGCAACCCGAGCGGGCGCGCTCGGGCCGGGGCACCTTGACATCGCCGTTGGTTCCGGCGAGCATCCAGTCGTATGTATACGGACGGTGTGCCGCAGCTGATCCCCGGATCAGACGTCGGGCCTGCGGGCCGAGGCGTCAGGGCGATGTTCCGTGTACTCGCATCGGTCGGAAAGGAAACACTGTGAGCGTCACGACGGACGTCGTCTCCCTGCAGGACCTCATCGACCGGGGGGACCTGCTGGACTTCCTCTACAACGACTCGCCCGGCGCGCACAGCCGCGGGCGTCCCGACCTGACGCCGGTCCGCCAGGAGTTCACGAACTGGCGTGACGAGCAGCGGTCCTGGCGGGAGACCGCGGTGCTGTTCGACCAGAGCCACCACATGCCGGAGCTGTTCGTGTCGGGGCCCGACGCGCTGGCCCTGCTCGGCCGGATCGGGGTCAACAACCTCTCGAACCTGGGCGACGGCCGGGCCAAGCAGTTCATCGGGTGCACCGAGCGCGGGCACGTGATCGGTGACTGCATCCTCTACGACCTCGGCGGCGGTGGCTACGAGCTGGTGTCCAGCACACCGCTGCTCAACTGGGTCGAGTACCAGGCGCAGACCGGCGGTTGGGACGTGTCGCTGGAGCGCGACAACAACACCTCCGACAACCCGAGCGGCCGCCGGCGCAGGTTCCGCTACCAGCTCGACGGCCCGCACGCCGGCGCGATCTTCGACGAGGTCGTCGACGGCCCGCCCCCGGAGATCGGCTTCTTCCGCACCGCCCGGCTGGCGATCGCCGGGGTCGAGGTGACCGTGCTGCGGCACAGCATGTCCGGGCACCGGGGCGTCGAGATCTCGGGGCCCTACGAGCACGCCGACACCGTCCGCGGGGCGATCCTGGCCGCCGGGGAGCGCCGTGGCCTGCTCCAGGGCGGGACGAAGGCCTACTACAGCGCGAGCTTCGAGGGCGGTTGGATGGCCTACCCCCTGCCCGGCGTCTACACCGGGGATGACCTGCGGAAGTACCGCGAGTGGCTGCCCGCCACCTCGTGGGAGGGTCGGTTCCAGCTCGCCGGCAGCTTCCGCCCGGCCGACATCGAGGACTACTACGTCACCCCGTGGGACCTCGGCTACGGCAAGCTCGTGCACCTCGACCACGACTTCATCGGGCGCGCCGCGCTGGAGGAGGTCGCGAAGCGGCCCCCGCGCACGCGCGTGACGCTGGTGTGGAACACCGACGACGTGCTGCGCGTCCTGCGCTCGCAGTTCGAGCCGGGAACGCCGTACAAGCACCTCGACCTGCCGGTCTGCGACTACGGCAACGTGCAGCACCGCGACGAGGTGCGCACCGCGGGCGGGCGGCTGATCGGCCTGGCCACCAAGACCGGCTACACCGTCAACGAGCACCGGCTGCTGTCCCTGGCGATGGTCGACGTCGAGCACGCCGCGCCGGGCGAGGAGGTCGAGATCGTCTGGGGCGAGCCCGACGGCGGGTCCCGCAAGCCGCAGGTCGAGCGGCACCGCCAGACGACGGTCCGGGCCACCGTCGCGCCGGCGCCGATCGCGTCGGCCCGGCGCTGACCGGGGGATCGGTGGCCGGTTCCGCGCCCGAGGTCGTCGTGGTCGGCGGCGGGATCGCCGGCCTGTTCACCGCGCACGCACTGGTCGCCCACGGCATCCCGGTCACCCTGCACGAGCAGGCCCGCGCGCTCGGCGAGATCGGCGCCGGCGTGTGGCTCACCCCCAACGGCCTGCGCCACCTGGGGCGCGTCGGGCTGGGCGAGGCGGTCGCGCGGGCCGCCGGGCACGTCGGGCCCGGCTCGCGCTACCACCGCGAGGACGGCACGGAGATCGCCGGCGTGCAGCTCACCGGGTCGACCGGTCCGCTGTCCGCGGTGGGGATGCACCGCGCCGACCTCGTCGCCCTGCTCGCCGACGGGCTGCCCGACGGGGTCGTGCACACCGACCGGCGCTGCGTCGGGTTCGCCGAAGCGGGCGACCGGGTACGGGTCGGGTTCCACGACGGCACCGAGGTCGAGGCCGACGTGGCGATCGCCTGCGACGGCATCCACTCAGGCCTGCGCCACCACGTCGTACCGCCGTCGGAGCCGGTGTTCTCCGGGGCCGTCGCCTACCGCGGCCTCGTCCCGCACGAGGCGGTGCCCGACTGGCCCATCGACGGCTGGAACATGTGGCTCGGCCCGGGCCGGCACTTCCTGACCTTCCCCGTGCGCTCCGGCCGGCTGGTCAACTACGTCGGTTTCGTCCCCGCCGACGAGGCCATGCGGGAGTCGTGGTCGCTGCCCGGCGACCCCGACCGGCTGCGCCGCGAGTTCGCCGCCTGGGACCCGCGCATCGGCGGGCTGCTCGCCCACGTCGAGGCCACGCTGCGCTGGGGGCTCTACGACCGCGACCCGCTGCCGCGCTGGGTGTCGGGCCGCCTCGCCCTGCTCGGCGACGCCGCCCACCCGATGCTGCCGCACCTCGGGCAGGGCGCCAACCAGGCGATGGAGGACGGCATGGCGCTCGCCGCGCTGCTCGCGCGGGCCGGCCGCGCCGACGCCCCGGCCGCGCTGCGGGCCTACGAGCGGCTGCGGCTCGACCGGGTCGCGCAGGTGCAGCGTGGCGCGCGGGAGAACGGGCTGCGCTACGACTCCGCCTACGCCGACCTGGCGGTGCGCGACGCGGAGATGCGCGCCCACGTCGAGTACCGCAAGCAGCTCTACGGCTACGACGTGCTCGCCGCCGTCGACCAGGTCCTCGCGTAGTGGGGGTCACCGGGCGAGCACCCAGCGTGCGAGGGTGCCGTTCGCTCCACCTGCGGTGGCTCGGAGCGGGGCCGTCAGCTGCGGAGGCGCGGTAGCAGCTGCTCGGCCGCGTCCCGGTGGATGGAGGCGCGCAGCTGCTCGTCGGCGGCGCAGGCGTCGAGCTGCGCGGTGAAGTACTCGGAGTTGTCCTCGCGGGCGTAGGGCCAGTCGCTCCCGTACAGGACGTGCCCGGGCCGGGCGAACGCGAGCAGGCTCGGCAGGCTGTGGGCGCTCGCGGTCAGGGCGGTGTCGTAGTAGAAGGCCGCGCAGTCGTCGAGGAACCGGGCCCGGTCGACCGCCCCGGTGTCGGCCATCGGCGTCAGGCTCGCGATGCGGTGGGCGGCGTAGGGCAGGAAGCCGCCGCCGTGGGCCAGGACGAACGTGGTCCGCGGGAAGCGGCGCAGCACGCCGTGGCGCACCAGGTTGAGCGCGGCGCGGGTGGTGTCGAGCAGGAAGTCGGCGACGAAGACGGGCACGTCGGGCACCGGCGCGGCCGGCACCGCGTTGGGGTGCACGAACACGACGGCCCCGCGCCGGTCCAGCTCGGCCATGAGCGGGTCGAGCCGCGGGTCGCCGAGGTATGTGCCGTCGTTGTTGGCGAGCAGCACGATCCCGTCGCAACCCAGGTGGTCGTAGGCGTGCGCGACCTCCGCGAGCGCGCTGTCCAGGTCCGGCAACGGCAGCGCGGCGAAGAGCCCGAACCGGTCGGGTCGCTCGCGCACGAGGTCGGCGGCGTACTCGTTCACCTCCCGCGCCATGCCCGCGGCCTTGCCGGCGTCGCCGAACCAGAACCCCGGTCGGCCCACGCTGAGGATCGAGGTCTGCACGCCGAGGACACCCATCTCGTCGAGCGCCGCGGCGGGGCTCCACGCGGGGGTGGCCTGCCCGCCGAAGAACGCCTCCTGCTCCAGGTAGCTGCGGTAGGCGGGGGGCACGTAGTGCACGTGGGTGTCGATCCGTCCGGTGGTCACGATGCGCTCCTGTCGGCGTCGGTGACGGGCTCGGGCCGCCGCAGGGCCGCGGTGAGGAACCGGGTGAGCGCGTCGTGGTGGTCCAGCGGCAGGACGTGGGCCACGTACTGGTCGGGGCGCACGACCACGAGGCAGCCCCGCTCCCGGTCGACCCCGCGCAGGTCGAACACGTCCTGGCCCGGCCGGGGGTCGGGGCAGAACACCTTCTCCTGGTCGACCAGCCCGAAGCGGCCCTTCCGCGGCCGCAGCAGCGCCGGCACGTCGGCGGGGGAGAGGTCGTGGTGCCCCTGCTGCACGACGGCGCGCAGGTCGAGCACGGCGTCGATGTCGGCCCCCGGGTCGGTGAGGACGCGGACCGGCGAGCGCGGGTCCTCGGCGAGGAAGGCGCACAGCTTGCCCAGCGGCGACCCGGGACCGACCCCGTCCCGGTCGGCGAACGCGTAGAGCCGCCACCGGCCGTCGGCCTGCGCCACGTGCCCGAGGTGCAGCGCCCGCGCGTCGGAGAACCGGACGACGGGGGCGGAGTGGAAGCGCGTGCCGACGGCGAACCCGGAGGCCAGGCCCTGGTGCTCGGGCCCGCCCCGGACGAGCGAGGGCCCGTAGCGCGTCGCGACGCCCGCGGTGAAGCGGCCCTGTTCGGTGTAGAGCCCCTCCAACCCCGCCCTCGCGGACTTGCCGGCCTGCGAGTGGGCGCTGTGCTGCGCCGCCCAGTCGCGGTCGAAGTCGATCAGCTGCTGCGCCACCGCCTGGCGCTCCGCCGAGTAGGTGTGCAGCAGCGCCGGCGCCGCCCGGCCCTCCAGAACGGCGGCGAGCTTCCAGCCGAGGTTGAACGCGTCCTGCATCGACACGTTCATGCCCTGCCCGGCCTTGGGGCTGTGCGTGTGGCAGGCGTCGCCGGCGATGAAGACGCGCGGCGGCCGGTCGTCGCGCCCGGTGCCGGCCACGTCGTCGAACCCGTCGGTGAGCCGCTGCCCGATCTCGTAGACCGACCACCAGGCGACGTCGCCGACGTCGAGCGTGTACGGGTGCAGGATGCGCCGGGCCGCCGTGACGATGTCGTCGACACCGATCCGCCGGCCCGCGGCACGCTCGCCGGGCGCCAGCTCGCCCATCTCGATGTAGTACCGCACGAGGTAGCCGCCCTCCCGCGGGATGAGCACGATGCCGCCGTGCTCGGACTGGATCACCGACTTGCACCGGACGTCCGGGAAGTCGGTGACGGCCAGCAGGTCCATCACGCCCCAGATCTGGTTGGCCGAGTCGCCGCTGAGCGTGCGGCCGATCGCGCGCCGCACGGTGCTGCGCGCCCCGTCGCAGCCGACGACGTACCGGGCCCGGACCCGCACCTCCTCGCCGGCGCGATCGGTGCCGGTCCGGCGCAGCACGACCTCGACGCGTGCCGCGGGGTCGTCGGGCACGACGAGGTCGGTGACCTCCAGGCCGTAGTCCGGCTCCGCCCGGGTCGGCGAACGGCGCATCGCGTCGAGCAGCAGGGCGTGCACCCGCGCCTGGTTGAGGATCACGTGCGGGAACTCCGAGAGCCCGTCCTCCACGTCCTGGATCCAGCCGCTGCGGGCGATGCGCGCCGGGTCGTGCGGGTCGGGGCGCCAGAACCTGGTCTCGTTCACCCAGTAGGCCTCCCGCAGCAGCCGCTCGGCCAGCCCGAAGGCGTGGAACATCTCCACCGTCCGGCAGGCGAGACCGTCGGCCTGGCCGAGCTCGATCGGGCCGGGCTTGCGCTCGACGATCCGCGTGGTGACGCCGGGGAAGGCCGACAGCTGCGCCGCCAGCACCAGGCCGGCCGGGCCGCAGCCGACGATCAGGACGTCCACCTCGGGCGGCAGCTCGCCACCGGCGTCACCGCCGCTCCGGGGGGCGGGTGGTGCGACCTCGGGGTCGCCGGGCTGGAAGCCGTTCAGGTGGAACTGCACCGGAGACCCTCCTCGCGTCACGCGTGATGCGACAATACTCCGTATACAAACCGTGTGGTGAGTCCGGCGGTGCCGGCCCTGGGCTAGCGTTGCCCGGAGCGAAAAGGCCGGTGAGTCCTGGGGGGTGGGCGGGATGTCGACCTCCGCGGCGCTGCCGCTCGACACGACGGCGGGTCACCTGCTGCGCCGCGCGCAGCAGGTGCACACCGCGCTGTGGACCGGCGAGTTCGGCGGCGACCTGACCGGCCCGCAGTACGCCCTGCTCAGCGCGCTCACCCAGGGGCCGGTGGTCGACCAGGGGACGGCCGGTCGCGTGGCCTCGCTCGACAAGTCGACGGCGGCGGACGTGATAGCCCGGCTGGAGCGCAACGACTGGCTGCACCGGCAGCGGCATCCGTCGGACGGGCGGCGCTACCTGCTCTCGCTCACCGTTCCGGCGCGGGCCGCGCTGGAGTACATGACGCCGAAGGCGGCCACCGTGCAGGCGCGGCTCCTCGAGTCGCTGGCCGCGGAGGACCGCGGCTGGTTCACCGAAGCGCTGGCCCGGGTCGCGTACGCGGGGGATCCGCCGGCCGTGTCGGCGGAGCCGGGTACCACGCGCGCCCTCCAGATGCCCGTCACGCCCGGTCACCTCCTGCGGCGCAGCGAGCAGCTGCACGGGGTCGCCTGGGCGCGCCGGGTCGGTACCGCGCTCACGCCGTCCCAGTACGGCCTGCTCAGCGGACTCGCCTGGAACGCGCCCGTAGACCAGGGCACGGCCGGAGACCTGGCGTCGTTGGACAAGTCGAGCACCGCCGACATCATCGCCCGTCTCCTGCGCCGCGGGCTCGTCGCGCGGATCCCGGACGACCGGGACCGGCGCCGCAAGCTGGTCGTCCTCACCGACCGGGCGCGCGGCGTCCTCGACGAGCTCACGCCCGCCGTCGAGCGGGTGCAGCGCGACCTCGTCGCCCCGTTGCCGGCGGCCGAGGCGGCGCGGCTGGTCGACCTGCTGCAGGTCGTCGCCTACCGCGGGCGGCCCGACCGGGGAAGTGCCTGACACCACGTGCCGCGCCGCCCTCCGGTTGTGGTTCGGGCACAACGTCGGTATACGTACTAAATGCAGTCCGACACCGAGAACCGGAGGGGCGGACGTTGCTGATCGCACGGCGAAGGCGCCGCACCGCGCCCGCGCGGTTCGCCCTCGCGCTCGTGCTGGTGGCGGCCGCCGGCTGCGCGTCCGGCGCCGACGCGGCGGCCGCGGCCGACAGCGACGGCGACGGGCTGGTCGAGATGACGGCGGGCGTCGCGGCGTCCCAGTCGTCCACCGCGCTCATCCTCGGTGCCGAGCAGGGCTTCTTCGCCGCCGAGGGCATCGACCTCACCGTCACCTACGCGGCGTCGGGCGCCGCCGGGATCCCGCAGGTCCTCAACGGCCAGCAGCAGGTGGTGCTGGGCGGCATCTCGGCGACGGTCACCGCGGTCTCCGAGGGCATCCCGGTCGTCATCGTGTCGGGGTCGGTCAACGACCGCGCCGACCCGGCCGGATCGCAGTACCAGACGATGGTGCCGGGGGGCAGCGACATCCGGCGCTTCGCCGACCTCTCCGGCCGCCTGGTCGCGGTCAACTCCCTGCAGTGCTGCTGGGAGCTGTGGATCCGGGAGGCCGTGGCGCGCGACGGCGGCGACCCCGACTCGGTGGAGATGGTCCAGCTCCCGTTCCCCGACGCGGTGACCGCGTTGCGGGAGGAGCGGGTCGAGGCGATCAGCACCGTGCAACCGTTCGCCACGGGGCTGCGGCGGGACGGCTACCGCGACATCGGCGACTCGCCCGCGACCGCATACGACGACCCGGAGAACGGCAACACGGTGTTCTCCATGTCCCGGCGGTTCGTCGACGCCAACCCCGGGATCGTGCAACGGTGGCGCCGGGCGCTTCAGCGGTCGGCGGAGTACGCCAACGCCCACCCCGACGAGACCCGCGCCCAGATCATCGAGCAGACCGGCGCGAAGGCCGAGCTCGTGGGCAGTGCCCCGCTGCCGCTGTACTCCGCGGAGATCGACCGCGACGCCGTGGCGAAGGAGGCCGGGTTCCTCGTCCGGTACGGCGTGCTCGACTCCGCACCACGACTCGAGGAGCTGATCGTGCCGTGACCTCCGCGCTCACGCCGCGGACCGGCGCCGCGTCCGCCGCCGGTCCGCAATCCGAACCCGGGCCACGGGGCGGGGGCCCCGGGCTCCGGCGGCGCGTGCTGGTGGCCGCCCTGCCCTGGGCGACCACCGTCGCGCTCCTCGCCGTGGCGGAGGTCCTGAGCCGGACGGGGGTGCTGCCCGAGGAGGTCCCACCGGTCACCGAGGTCCTCGCGGCGGGTGCGCAGCTCGTGCCCACGGCCACGTTCGCGGCCAGCCTCGGCGCCACCCTCGCGCAGGTGGCGATCGGCCTGATCATCGGTGTCGTGGTCGGGGTGGCGGCGGGACTGGCGCTCGGTGCGGTCCCGGTGCTGTACCGGCTCACGCACTACGTCCTGGACTTCCTCCGTTTCATCCCAGCGGTCGTGTACCTGCCCCTCCTGGTCCTCCTGATGGGGGCGACGCCGCGGACGGCGTTCCTGCTCGCCGCCCTGGGCACGGTGTGGCCGATGCTGTTCCAGGCCTACTACGGGGTGGCCGGCATCTCCACGGTCCTCGCCGACACCGCGCGGGTCTTCGGCCTGCGGCCCCACCAGCGGCTCCTGCACGTCGTGCTGCCGGCCGTGTCCCCGTTCGTCGCCACGGGGCTGCGGATCTCCGCGTCGCACGCGCTGGTCGTGGTCGTCGCGGTCCAGCTCATCACCGCAGTTCCCGGCTTGGGCCGCGACATCGCGCGCTACGCGGCCAACGCCGTCTACCCGCAGATGTACGCCCTCGTCGCCGTCGTGGGCCTGGTCGGCGTGGTCGTCAACGCGGCCCTCGGTGCGGTGGAGCGCCGCCAGCTGCACTGGCACAGCGCGTACCGGGAGACCTGGGCGTGACCGCCGCGGGACCCGTCCGGGGCCGCGCGGCCGCACGCGTGCTCGTCCCGCTGCTCGTGCCGGCGGCGATCGTCGTCGCGTGGTGGTTCGCCTCGGCCGCGAGCACCTCGCCGTACTTCCCGCCGCTGTCGAAGATCCTTGCGACCTTCGCGGAGCACTGGCTGGGTGACCGCGTCGTCTCCGACGTGCTCCCGAGCCTCGGGCGGATGCTCGCGGGCTTCGGCGCGGCCGTCGTGGTGGGCGTCGGCCTGGGCGCCCTGCTCGGGCGCCTGCCCCTGGTGGCGCACGCCTTCAACCCGGTGCTGCAGTTCTGCCGGGCGCTCCCGGCCACCGCGCTGGTGCCGGTGAGCATCGCCGTGCTGGGAATCGGCAACGTCCCCAAGATCCTGTTGATCGCGTTCGTGACCGTCTTCCCGGTCATGCTGAACACGATCGACGGCGTGCGGAACGTCGACCCGGTGCTGGAGGACGTCACGCGCTCCTACCGGCTCACGCGCCGCCAGCGCCTGTTCCGCGTGCAGCTACCGGCCGCGGCCCCCCAGGTGGTCGCCGGTGTCCGCGTCGCGCTGGGCGTCGCCTTCGTCATGATGATCGTCACCGAGCTGATCGCGGCCACGAACGGCATCGGGTTCGTCACCCTCATCGCCCAGCAGAGTTTCCGGGTGCCGTTGATGTGGTCGGGCATGCTCCTGCTCGGGATCCTCGGCGTGGCGGTCAACGGCCTGTTCCTCATGGCGGAGCGGCGGCTGCTCCGCTGGTACTCGCACGCCCGGGAGGACTGACGTGCTGACCGTCGAGAACCTGCAGAAGAGCTACCCGACCGCGGGCGCAGCGCTCGAGGTGCTCCGCGACGTGTCCTTCACCGTCGGCCGCGGGGAGTTCGTCACCGTCGTCGGGCCGTCCGGCGCCGGCAAGACGACGCTGCTGCGCTGCCTGGCCGGCCTGCTGCCCCGCTCGGGCGGGTCGGTGGTCCTGACCGGCACGGGCACGGTGGTAGACGCGCCGCCGCAGGAGGTCGCGTGCGTGTTCCAGGACTACAGCCGCTCGCTGATGCCGTGGTCGCGGGTCGGGCGCAACGTCGAGCTGCCGCTGCGCAACACCATCCGCGACCGCGCCGACCGCCGGCGCGCCGTCGACGAGGCGCTGCACCAGGTCGGGCTCGACGGCTTCGCCGACAGCTACCCCTGGCAGCTGTCCGGCGGGATGCAGCAGCGGGTCGCGATCGCCCGCGCCATCGCCTACCGGCCCGAGTTCCTCATCATGGACGAGCCGTTCGCCTCGGTCGACGCCCAGACCCGCGCCGACCTCGAGGACCTCGTCCTGCGGATCCGGCAGGACTCGGGGCTGACCGTCCTGCTCGTCACCCACGACATCGACGAGGCCGTCTACCTGGGTGACCGCGTCGTGGTGCTGTCCAACCGGCCCTCGGTGGTCGTCGACGTGATCGACGTCGACCTGCCGCGCCCGCGCAGCCAGGTCAGCACGAAAGGCCTGCCCCGGTTCGCCGAGCTGCGCACCGACGTGGCGAAGCTGATCACGCGGCCGGCCTGACCCCCCGCGCCGGTTCGCCCATCCGGGGAATGAGCGTGCACTGCCAGTGATCATTGAGCGCCGCAGTTGCTCGTCGCAGGTGCATTTGCAGCGGCGCCTTGCATCTGCACAGCGATGCTGCACACTGGGACCGTGACCGTCACCGATGAGCCGGGTTACCGTTCGGCCGAGTCCCTGTCCCACGGCCCCGCAGCAACCGTGACGGTCACCTGCTGCAGGGATGATCGTTCGCATCGAGTGCTCGATGTCGAGCTCGCGGCGGCGTGCTCGCAACCCCGGGGCCTGGTCCGGGCGATCTGCGGGCACGTGATCGCGCCGGCTTCGCTGGTCGCGCCCGACGGGCCGCCGTGCTTGCTGTGCACCGCCATCCGCGACGCGCAGAGATGACCTGCGGGTCTGCGCGATGAGGGACCGTGGCGGGTGTCGACCCGCCGGGCGCGGCACCTGCCGCGCGGTGGCCCTGGCGACGGTCAGGCCGACCACGCTCCGGCTCGGGCGGTGGATCCGCCCCATTCGGTGAAGTCGCGGGGTGCGCGGCCGAGGACTTCCTCGACACCGTGGGAGATGTACTCGGAACGATGGCCGCGGATCACGGCGAACAGGTCGCGAATGGATTCCGCGTCCTCCTGGGGCAAGCCGATTGCGGTCAGCTCGGCGACGTGCTCGTCCGGGTCGAGGTCGACGTAGCGGACCTGCCGGCCGGTGGCGGTGGCCAGTCCGGCGGCGACCTCGGTCATGTCGAGGGTGCGCGGCCCGGACAGCGAGTAGGTCCGGCCGGTGTGCCGCTCGTCGAGCAGGACCGCGGCCATCACGTCGCCGACGTCGTCGGTGTCGATCCACGCCTCGGCGCCGGTGCCGGCGGAGACGCGGATCTCGCCCGCCATCACGTACTCGCGCAGGAAGTCCTCGCTGAACCCCTGCATGAACCAGGCCGGCTGGACGATCGTCCAGTCGGCCCCGCTGCCCTTGAGGGCCTGCTCCAGGTCGAGGCTGCTCGCGTAGACGGCGAACTCGCGGCCGGGGCTGCCGACGCCGCGGCCGGACAGCAGCACCACCCGACGCAGACCGTCGGCGGCGGCTCGCTCGACGAACCGGCAAGCCTGGGCCAAACCGCTCGGCCCGACCGGCGGTGCCAGGTAAGCCGTGTGGATGCCGGAAACGATCCCCGGCCACGTGGTCTCGTCGTACCAGTCGAATCGTCGCTCGCTCGACCGCGACGCCAGCCGGACCGGCACTCCCTTCGCCTCCAGCTGCGTGACGACGCGGCGCCCGGTCTTGCCCTTACCGCCCAGGATGAGAATCGGTGAAGTAGTCATGGGAGTAGTTCATCTCGACCAGACGAGACAAACCATGGTTGTCTGGCGCAGTTTCATGTCTGTGAGGCTCAACTAGGCTGCTCGGCATGGACGTCCTCGACGATCTGCTCGCATGCACCCGGGCCCGGGGCGGGGTGTTCAACCTGACCGTCCTGGACCGTCCGTGGGGCCTGGACATCCGCGACCAGGCGCAGCTCACCCTGGCCACTCTCGTTCGCGGCTCCGGCTGGATCATGCGCGGAGACCTGAACCCGGTCCGGCTCCATGAGCGCGACGTCGCGGTACTGACCGGCCCGGAGCCGTACGTCGTCGCCGACGATCCACGCACCGCACCGCAGATGCGCATCCACCCCCGCGGCATCTGCGAAGCGTTGCCGGGGGCGCCCGTCGACTACAGCGCCCGGCTCGGCGTCCGAACCCACGGCGGCCGACCCGAGGGCGAGGTGATGTCGGTCAGCGGCACCTACCAGCTCGAAGGCGACGTCAGCCGCCGGCTGCTCGCCGCCCTGCCGCCGGTGCTGGTGGTGCCGGCCGGCGACGTCGCCGGGCACGTGATGGACATGGTGCTCGACGAGATCCAGCGTGACGAGCCGGGCCAGCAGAGCGTGCTCGACCGCTGGCTCGATCTCGCCCTGATCGTCGCCCTGCGCGCGTGGTTCGCCCGGCCCGAGTCACACGCGCCGGGTTGGTACCGGGCGCAGAGCGATCCGGTGGCGGGCCTGGCGTTGCGGCTGATGCACGAGGACCCGGCGTACCGGTGGAGCGTCGCCGAGCTGGCCGACCGGACGAGCGTCTCCCGAGCCAGCCTGGCCCGCCGGTTCACCGCCCTGGTCGGCGAGGCCCCGATGGCCTACCTGACGGGCTGGCGGATCACGTTGGCCGCGGATCTGCTGCGGGAGACGAGCGACACGGTGGAATCCATCGCCCGCCGGGTCGGTTACGCGAACGCCTTCGCCCTCTCCGTTGCGTTCAAGCGGGTCCGCGGACTCAGCCCAACCGCGCACCGCCGCAGCGCAGCCGCCTGACGGCGAGCCCGATCGGGTGTCACGTTCGTGCGCCGGCCGGTGTCCCATGGCGGACAGGTCACGACGTACCGGGAGGACCCCATGGCGCCACGCGTTCCGAAGACGGAGCTCATCGGGCTGGACGAAAGCCTGATCCAGAGGTTCGGTGCCGTACCCGAGCCCCTGGAGGTCACCTGGCACAACCCCGGGGTCGCCGAGGCCTCGTTGGAGTTCGGGAGCCGGGCGAGCGAGTGGGATGCGGTCGACGAGAGCCTCAAGTCGTTCGCGCACATGGTCGTCGCGGCGCAGGTGGGCTGCAGCTGGT
Organism: Pseudonocardia wallangbongensis; assembly: GCF_054486945.1. Lineage (NCBI taxonomy): Bacteria > Bacillati > Actinomycetota > Actinomycetes > Pseudonocardiales > Pseudonocardiaceae > Pseudonocardia > Pseudonocardia wallangbongensis. Next base: position 1,265,370 of record NZ_JBRERS010000001.1, on the reverse strand, counting down.
GCCTCGACCTCGGCTACTTCCAGGCGCAGAACCGGAACCTGGACATGGCCAAGGCGAGCCAGCTGCTGCGCTGGCGGGGGTCGGACGTGTTCACGCCGTGGCGGAGGGCGTCTCGATCGCGCTGCTGACCGTGCTGGAAACGCTCGGGCCGACGGAGCGGGTGGCTGCGCGGCGGCCGCGAGCGCGGGTGGGGCAGGCGGAGCAGCAGGCGGTTGTGGAGCGTTTCCTGGTTGCGTTGCGAACCGGGCAGGTCCAGGAGCTGGTGGAGATCATGGCTCCGGACGTGGTCCTGATCACCGATGGTGGCGGTTTCGTGGCCGCCGCTCGGGCTCCGATCCACGGGGCCGAGCTGGTGGCGAAGTTGCTCGTGCGCGCGGGCCGGGTGGCCGCTGCCGTCGAGACCGCGGCGGTGTGGATCAATGGAGCGCCTGCGGGCCGGATCGAGGTCGACGGCCAGCTGGCCGCGGTGAGTCTTGTGGTGGAGGACGGGAAGCTCAGCAGGATCTACGTGATGGCGAACCCGCGGAAGTTGACGCGGCTGGATGAACGGGCCGTACTCAGCAGGTGCCTCACCACCCGGCGAAGCGACCGATGAGGCGGTGGGGGTCGATGCCGGGGAGCTCCCGCTGGAACAGCCGGTAGTAGGCGAGCTCCTCCGGCGATCGCAACGGCGGGTCGAGGACGGCACGCCCGGCGCGGAACTCGTCGTCGGACACGGTGGATCCGTAGTACTCGCCGAGCACGTCGCGCGCACCGGTGCCCTGGCCGAACTGCGCCTTGGGCCGCCAGAGCACCGACTCGGGCAGCCAGCCGGTGAACGCCTTGCGCAGCAGCCACTTCTCCATGCGGTCACCGTTCGTCAGCTTCCACTGGGCGGGCAGGCTCAGGCCCAGCTCGACGACGTCGAGGTCGAGGAACGGTGTGCGGGCCTCCAGGCCGGTGGCGCCCGCGATCCGGTCGACCCGCTGCAGGCCACCGATGTGCAGGCCGCGGATCGTCGCCAGCAACTCCTCGTGCAGCTCCGCCTCGCTGCTGATCCGCTTGTAGTAGCTGTAGCCGGCGAACAGCTCGTCGGCACCCTCGCCGATCAGCACGACCTTCACCGACCGTGCCGCGCGCTTGGAGACCAGCAGGTTGGGCACGGAACTGTGCACGAGCTGCGGGTCGAACGACTCGATCACCCGGATGACCTCGGGCACCCAGTCGATGAGCTCGTCGTCGGTGTAGATGCGCTCGGCGTGCTCGGTGCCGAGCGCGTCCGCGACCTGGCGCGCGGCCAGGATGTCGGCGCTGCCGGGCAGCCCGACCGCGAACGTGGGGAACTGCCGCCCGTTGCGGTGCGCGTGCCGGGCCGCGATGGCGGTGACGATGCTCGAGTCGAGCCCGCCGGACAGCAGCGCGCCGACCGGGACGTCGGTGGTCATCAGCCGCTCGACCGATCCGATGAGCCGATCACGGATGGCGGCCAGCACGTCCTCCGACGGCTCCGTCTCCGGATCGCTGCTCGCCGCCGGGTCGACCGGCTCGACCCTCGGCAGGCTCCGGAACGGACGCAAACCGTCGGCCGGGGTCCAGACGTGCCCCGGCGGGAACGGCTCGATGGACGCGCGGCGGTCCGGGTCGAACGCCTTGAGCTCGCTGCCGAAGATCACCGTGTCGTCGTGGCGGACCCAGTACAGGGGGCAGATCCCCATGGTGTCGCGCGCGACGAAGAACCATCCGCCGATGCTCGCCCCGGCCAGCGCGAACTCGCCCCAGAGGCGGGAGAGCGCGGAGAGCCCGTGCTCCTCGAGCAGGTGCAGCGCGCTCTCCAGATCGGCCCGGGTCCGGAACTCGTGGCCCTGCGACTCCAGCTCGCGACGCAGCCGCTGGTGGTTGTAGACCTCGCCGTCGCCGATCAGCCAGTACTCGCCGCCCGGATCGCGCAGCGGTTGCGCGCCGCCATCGAGGTCGACGATGGCCAGGCGCCGGTGCCCCAGCCAGGCGTTGTCGAACGCGCGGGTGCCCTGCCCGTCCGGCCCCCGATGGGTGAGCCGGTCGAGCATCCGCTCGCCCTCGAGCGGGTCGAAAGGGCCGTACGCCGCGACGATTCCGGAGATCGGTGCTCACCTTCACTAGGGGCCAGGGGTGTGGGCCAGGCTAACCCGGGTCGCGGAGATGCGCCGGTGACAGCGATGACGTCAGGGGGTCGCCATGCCGCCGCCCGCGATGGCGGTCGACGCGACCGCGCGCATGCGGCGCAGCAGCCGCGACGTCACCGGCCGCACCAGCGGGTGCTGGCCGCCGTTCGCGGCCGCCGCTTCCCGCCACGCGGCCGTGCGGGCCTCGAACGTGGTGGCGTCGCCCAGCTCGACGCAGTCGACGGTGTCGTCGTCGAGGTCGATGACGATCGTGTCGCCGTCCTCGATCAGGGCGATCGGCCCACCCAGCGCCGCCTCCGGACCGACGTGGCCGATCACCAGGCCGACCGAGCCGCCGGAGAAGCGGGCGTCGGTCATGAGGGCGATCGAGATGCCCTTCTCCCGGCACAGCGTGGTGATCCGGGACGTCGGGTCGAGCATCTCCGGCATGCCCGGCGCTCCGCGCGGCCCCTCGTAGCGGATCACGACCATGTCCTGGTCGGCGAACACGTCCGGGGTCTCGATGAGGGCGTGCAGCAGGTCCTGTTCGCTGTCGAACACCCGCGCCCGGCCGACGAACCGGTTGTCGACGATCCCCGTCTCGACGCCGGCCAGCTTGAGCACCGCGCCGCCCTCGGGGGCGACGTTGCCCGACAGCAGGCGCAGCCCGCCGGTCGCCTTGAACGGCGCCGACACCGGGTGGACGACCTCGCCGTCGGGTGCGGGCGGGTCGATCCGGGCGACCTGCTCGGCCAGCGTCTCACCCGTGCACGTCATCGGCGAGCCGTCGAGCACACCGGCGTCCAGCAGTTCCCTGACCACGACGGGCAGACCGCCGACGGCGTCGATGTCGACCATGCTGTACTTCCCGAACGGGCGAGCGTTGATCAGCACGGGCACCGCGCGGGAGAGCCGGTTGAACTCCTCCTGCGACATCACCTGGTCCCAGAAGTCGATGCCCGCGGCGCGCGCGATCTCCGGCGCGTGCAGCACCACGTTGGTCGAGCCGCCCATCGCGATGGCGACGATCGTGGCGTTGCGGAACGCGGCGGGGGTGGCGATGTCGCGGGGCGTGATCCCGCGCTGCGTCATGATCTCCAGGCAGTCGACGACCTGCTCGGGGAACACCTCCGTGCGCCGCGGGTCCTCCGACGCGGGCGACACCATGTGCAGCGGTTCGAGCCCCAGCAGGGCGATGAACGACTGCATCGTGTTGTAGGTGAACATGCCGCCGCAGCTGCCGTGGCCGGGGCAGGCGTTGCGGGCCCAGCGCTCGCGCTTGGCCAGGTCCGGGTCACCCGCCACCTGGAAACAGCTCACCAGGTCGATCGTCTCGCCGGTGAGCGGGTCGGTGCCGGGGCGGATCGAGCCGTCCGACAGCACCACCGCGGGCACGTTGCGCTCCATGATCGCGGCGGTGGCCCCGACCGGCGGCTTGTCGCACGCGACGACGGCGACCAGGCCGCGGATGTCGCTGCCCTCGAAGTGCAGGGACAGGCCGTCGTTCGTGGTCTCGCGGCCGATGAGCGAGTACCGCATCTGCGGCGTGCCGTTGCGCTGGCCGTCGGAGACACCGCCCGAGTAGTTGGGGGCGAGCAGGCGCACCGGCAGGTCGCGCTCGGAGATCCGGCGGCCCATCGCCGCGTGCACGGCGTCGACCTTGTCGTTCACCCCCACGTAGCAGACGCTGTCGCCCAGCGTCCCGACCACACCCCACGGCGCCCCGTGGATCCGGTCGACGTCCTGGCCCAGCGCCTTCGCGGTGGCCACGGCCTGGCAGTCCTGACCGGGCCGCCAGACGTCCTGGCCCTTCGGCTCACTCATCGGTCCATCTCCTCGTTCGTTCTCGGCAATGGACATCATCGGCCGTGACCTTGCGTAGCGCGTTCGGGGTACCGCCGTGGCTGCCCTCTACAGGCCTCGGGTGATCGAGCGGCTGCCGCCCATCCAACCGGGGACGTGCACCATCTTGATCCCGGCACCACCCGCGACGATCGGTTCCACGCTCCCGACCGACGTCCCCGGGGCGCGCGCCGCCAGGAGGGCGCCGGCGCGCCCGGCGAGGTACCGGGAGAGGTCCGCGGGGCCCGTGCCGAGCCCGGTCAGGCGGCTCGCCACCTCGGGCGGCACCACGACGAGGTGCTCGCACCCCGCGGCCCGGCCCGGGTCACCGGACGCGAGCGCAGCCCCGGCGAGCAGCTCCGCGTTGTCGGTCGCCACCGTGCTCCGCGGCCAGCCGCGCCCGAGGGGGAGGCGGGTCGTCGCGGTGAGCACGTCGGGCGGCGCGGGCACCCTCGCCGCCGACCGCTGCGAGGACAACGGGCTCGTCCTGCCCGAGCTGGCGGAGGGCACCCAGGAGAAGCTCGCCCGGATCGTGCCCGACTTCGGGTCGTGCACGAACCCCGTCGACGTCACCGCCCAGCTCTTCCAGCGGGACGGGCGGGCGTTCGGGGACGTCTGCTCGATCGTCTGCAACGACCCGGCCACCGACGCGCTCCTGGTGCTCGTCACGATGGTCACCGGCGAGGACGCCGTCAACCTGGCGGAAGACCTCGCCGCCGCCATGGCGGGGGTCGACGTGCCCTGTTGGGTCGTGTGGTTGGCGGGCCGGGACCACACGGCGCGCCCGCGCGAGATCCTCGCCGAGGCCGGGATCCCGGTGTTCTCCTCGATCGCCGCCGCCGCCCGGGTCGCGGGCATGCTCGCGCCGCCGCAGCGGCCCGCCCTCCCACCGGAACCGCGCCCGGCCGTTCCCGTGGATCGCCCTGGAGCCGGGATGGCGTCGGGAGACGCCGGCCGGACCCTGCTCGACGCGATCGGCGTGGCGCGCCCGCGTTCCGCACTCACCCACGACCCGGGCGAGGCGGTCACCGCCGCCCGCGAGCTCGGCGGCCCGCTGGCGCTGAAGGCCGTCGCACCGGGGCTGGCGCACAAGATGGACGCCGGCGCCGTCCGGCTCGGGGTGCCGGTCGACGAGGTCGCATCGGTCTACGCCGACCTCGTCGAGCGCGTCCCCGGCCTGGACGGTGTGCTCGTCCAGCAGATGGCGGCCGGCGGGCTCGAGCTCTTGGTCGGGGCCACCGCAGGACGCGACGGCTGGCCGCCCGTGCTCACCGTCGGGCTCGGCGGCACCGCCACCGAGGTCCACCGCGACCTCGCCACGGCGCTCGCACCGGTCACGTTCGACGAGGCGCTGGCGATGCTGCGCTCGCTGCGGTCCTGGCCGCTGCTGGCCGGGCACCGCGGTGCGCCCGCGCTCGACGTCTCCGCCGCGGCCGACGTGCTGGTGCGGGTCGGCCAGGCGATCTCCCACCGGCCCGAGCTCGTCGAGCTGGAGATCAACCCGCTGATCGTCGCGTGCGAGGGCGCGCTCGCGGCGGATGTGCTGATCACCGTTGACCAGGACCGTTGACACCCGTTGGTCGGCCCGTCCGCGGCCCCCGCGGCGTTCAGCGGCCTCCGGTGGCGCCGCGCAGTGTGCGGGGCCGCCCCTCCCAGGTCAAGGGCGCTTCGCGTCGCTGCGCGAGCGCTTCGCGCCGCTTGACCTGCGAGCCTCTGCGGCCCCTCCCGGGCATATCGCGGGCAGGCCGGGGCCTGCCCGGTGGGCGCGGCGCCACCGGAGGCGGTGTGGGCGGACATGATCGCGGCTTCGGTGCCGCAGCGGCATAGAGGGTGTTGCCGAATCGGCCGCAGCGGCGTTCGGCGATCAAGGCGAAATGGTCGCCAGTCGATCTTCAACAGCGACCATCATCCCTTGACCGCCGCCCTGACCTGCCGTTATCGGGTGCACATCGTCGTTGCCACAACCATGGACAACCGATACCCGCTGATCACGGGCCGCCGCCCGGCAGCTGGATCTGGCAACACCTCCATACGGCCGTGGGTGCACCCATTTGCTGATCAAGCCTGGGCCCGATGAGCATGATCGGCGGCCTGGTGCGCGGTCGGCCGTATGTGGCCGTGATGTGGCCGTGCATGCACCGATCTGCTGATCAAGCAGTTCCCGGTGGAAGGGCGGCTGCACGAAGGCCGGCGCCGCAGCGGTCCCGTCGGCCCGTCGGTCCGTGGCCGAGACCGTCCCTGGGGGCTGGCCGAGGGCTAGCCCACTATCCTGTGGTCCCGAATCGCAGCACCGCCCCCGGCCCGAGCTGCGTGCTGTCCCGGGGCTTCGCGTTCGAGTTGTCCGGGCCGCAGTAGCTCGATGTCGAGCTGGTGGTCGGGTCCGGTTCCGCGGAACGCACCGGGACTCTCGCCGGGGCCGTGGTGGGTGTGGGGGCGGGACCACCGGATGGTCCGCGCGCACCCGGCAGTGACGGTCTCGTCGTGAACTGGCGTGCCTGATAGCCGGGGACGGCCGTCAACGCAACCTCAGGATCCGGTGGTGTACCCAACCAGGCCACCCACCCGAGGCGACGGGGTCGACGGACCGGGCCGAACGCACGCGAGGCCGGCGACAGGAGGCGGGGCAGGAGCGGCCGGCCGGGTAGGGCGCGCCCACCGCAGCAGATCCCACTGTGATCGCTCGCGCCGCGCAGCGGTGCGACCCATGATCGATCCGACCAGCACCACGCTGCGCCCGCAGGCACGCTGAGGTACTTCTCGCGGCCCATGATCAGCCCGAGCGGCACACCAGCGCGAGGACCACACCTCCTCGCGTCCCCAACGACCGTCGGGTACCGCCCCGCTGCAGAACTAGAAGGGGTAGCGAGCGAGGCGCAGCGTCCCGTCGCTCCCGTTCTCGGTGACCACGCGCATTGCCGGCACGAGTTCGCTGGTGACGACGCCGTGCTCGGCGGTGATCTCGTCGACGACGTCGAACGACCTCGCGATCCGGTCCGGGCTGTCGACGACGACCGTGACCACCGGGACGCTGCGCCCGAGCTGCAACAGGCGGTCACCGTGCGGGGGCCGGTCGTCGTGGAAGCCCCAGATCCCGCGCAGGGCGGTGGCACCGCGGGCGCCGGTCTCCCGGAGCCGGCGGACGAGGGCCTGGTGCACGGGCTGCCCGGCGTGCATCGCCCGTTCCGAGGTGTACACCATGAGCTTCTGCCACAGCGCCATGCCGGCCTGGTCGCTCGACGGTAGCCGGTGGGGCCGGGCGAGGAGCTCGCCGCGCTGCTTGCAGACACGCACCCGCTCGAGCGTGAGCAACGGCCTGCGCAGCAGTCCGCCGAGCTCCGGCAGCACGCGCCCGATCCGCTCGCCCGACCCGACCGCGATGATCATCATCGGTACGTCCGCGTTGCGCCCGAAGAAGCGGGCCCTGGCCCGCTCGCCGTGCGCGGTGCCGTCGACGCCGAGCAGCACGGTCGCTCCCGCGATGCCACGACGGTGCAGCAGGTCGCACACCGCGAGGAAGGCCGGTGCCCGGTAGACGCGCTCCCGGCGGCCGACGTACACGGTCAGCTTCGTCGCCTCGTGCAACTCCTCGGGCAGCACGACCGGCCCGATGTCGTCGCGCAGCATCCGGGCCCGCTCCAGGGTCACCAGCCCGCGGTGGTCGATCTTGCGCACGTCGTCGAGCAGCATCTCGACCCGCTCCCGCGTGTCGACGGCGACGGCCGTGACCGGGAGGTCCTCGGACAGCGTGAGCAGGCGGTCCGTGCGCAGCGCGTGGCTGAGCCCGAAGCCCTCGGCTCCGCGCAGCAGGACGCTGGTCGCGATCTCCCGCTCCCCGCACAGGTCGAGCAGCACGTCGGCGAGGAAGCGCCCGCCGACGCGCTGGCGCTCCCCGAAGTACGCGGTGAGCTTGAGGCTGTCCAGGTTCACAGCACGCCCCCGACCAGCTGGCCGACCGCGGCCGCGGCGACCCCGAGGACGAGGCTCACGACGACGTTGCCGACCAGGCCGGAGACCTGGCGGTCCTCGGCGAGCCGCTGTGTCTCGAACATCCACGTGGAGAACGTCGTGTACGAGCCGACCAGTGCCGTGCCGGCCAGCAGGGCGATCCGATCGTCCAGCGCGAGCCCGCTGAGGAAGCCCAGCAGCAGCGCACCCGAGATGTTGACGACCAGGGTGCCGTAGGGGAACGCGCGGCCTGCGCGGGCCGAGACCACCTTGTCCACGGTGAAGCGCAGAACCGAGCCCACACCGCCCAGCAGCACGACACCCGTCCAGACGGCGGCCTCGCCGACGATGCCGTTCATGCCCGCACCCGCACCCGGCGGACCACCGCGGTAGCGAGGTGGATCGCGGCATATCCGACGGCGACGCTCGCCAGCACGTACGCCGACGCGAGCCCGTAGGCGTGGTGGCCGAGCATGCCGAGGATCTCCACCTGCATGGTCGAGAACGTGGTCAGGCCACCGCACAGCCCGGTCCCCAGCAGGGGCCGGCGGTAGCTGGACAGCGGCAGGCGCTCCTGCAGCCGTGTCGCGAAATACCCCAGCAGGAACGCGCCGACGATGTTCACCACGAACGTCGGCCACGGCCACTGCGTCGGCGCGTGCGGGAACACCACGCCGAGCATGGCTCGGGCGAGCGCGCCGAGCGCGCCTCCGACGAAGATCGCAGCCAGTTCGCGCCCGTCAGGTCTGGCCATCCGGCCCACCCCTGACCGTGCTCATGCCGGCCTCACAGCCGCTGCTCTGCCACCCACACCGCACCCATCGACGTCAGGACCAGGGAAGACTACGCGGGCCGCGCGACCACGATCTCGCCGCGCCGGTGACCGGCGCGGGCCGGGCGAACCGTTGCGCTCTCGCAAATGCTGCGTATCCTCGAGTTGACGCTCACGGTCGGCTCAGAGTTGCACTTCCGCGCGTGGGGCAGGTGATGTTGCGATGTCCGCAACAACAGCAGAAGGCGCAGCCGCGAGATCAAATAGCGGGGTCGCCCGGTTCTTACCCGGTCTCGGCGGGGAGATGTTGGCCGAGTTCCTGGGAACTTTCGTTCTGATCATGTTCGGCCTGGGATCGGTTGCTGTCGCGGTGGTCGGTTTGTCCGGCTCGGGGCGGCAGTCCACCCCGTTCGACGCGGCGAACTGGCTGATCATCGCATGGGGTTGGGGGTTGGGTGTCGTCCTCGGCGTGTACGTCGCCGGTGGAATCAGCGGTGCGCACATCAACCCGGCCGTCACCCTGGCGCTCGCGGTCCGGCGGGGATTCTCCTGGAGTCGGGTACCGGCCTACTGGTTGGCCCAGTTCCTGGGTGCGTTCGCGGCTGCGGCGCTGGTCTACGCGGTGTACTACCCCGCGATCGACACGTTCAACGTCGCGGGCGGATTTGCCTCGCGGAGTGACTCGCTATCCACATTTGCGATCTTCGCGACGTTCCCGGCCAGCTACTTCAACGGCGGTCTGTGGGGGCCGTTGCTCGACCAGATCGTGGGTACCGCCCTCCTGCTGGCGCTCGTCGCCGCATTGATCGACCCTCGTAATCAGTCGCCGCGCGCGAACATGGCGCCCTTCCTCATCGGCATGGTCGTGGTGGCAATCGGGATGTCCTTCGGGACGAACGCCGGCTACGCCATCAACCCGGCCCGCGACTTCGGTCCTCGCTTGTTCACCTACCTCGAGGGCTGGGGGCATCTGGCCTTCCCGGGCGCGGGGATGAACTTCGACAACTACTGGTGGATCCCCATCGTCGGCCCGCTCATCGGTGGTGTGATCGGGATTTGTGTCTACGACCTGCTCATCGGCAGCGTTCTCGCTGCCCGGACCCGGGCCGGCGAGGAGCACGAGGTCGGGCGGGTCCCGGAACCGGACGAGCGATGATCACCGACGGCGTCCTCGCGGGCGTCACCCCCTGACGCGGGACGCCGCAGCCACCAGAACCACCAGCGGCGGGTCGCTGCCGAGGACCAACAGGGCCCCCTGCAGCAGGCTCTGATCGATCAGTGCCAGCCCGGCGACGAGCATGATGATCGCGACCACGAACAGCGCCCGGCCGATCCGGTCGGCCACTGTGGGCGGGGACGCCTCCTGCTCGGCGAGCTCCCGTTCGATCGCGCGCAACGCGCGGCGTTGCCGCCGGTTCAACGACATGGCAACCAGCTCGATCCGTTCGGGAGCTGACGATCCGGACGCGGGGTACCAACGACTGCGCTAGCGCAAACTTTGCTCTTCGGCCGAGCGGCCTTGACCATGCCGTTGCGGCATGGTGTGAACTGCTTCCGGTGCGTGACCTCGCGCCACTCGTGTCATGCCGTCGACCAGGCGGCCGGAGAGGGGAGCGATGACCGGGGCGAACGGCGGAGCAGAGCGGGAACGACCGGGCGGGCCGGGCGCCGAGACGGCCCCACTCCCTCGCGTCGGGCCGGGTGCGGCCGGACGCCGGGGCAAGGAACGCTCGCCGGAGGACCTCGAGCAGGCGAAACAGGCCTGGCGGGACGCCATGCCGTGGGACCATCCGATGTCTCGCGGGGACAAGGTCCTGGTCTTCTCGACGCTCGGGGTCGTGCTGCTGATGGTGGCCTCGATGCCGGTGCGGCCGTTCCTGCTGGCCTCGCACCCGGTCGCGCTGAGCGCGATCACCGGCAGCCTCTCCGCGATCGGTGCGGGAGCCGCGTTCGCCCGGATCGGCGAGGGCGAGCTGTGGCTGGTGATCGCCGCAGGCGTGTTCGGGATGATCAAGTTCGACTGGTTGTTCTGGCTGGCCGGGCGGCGGTGGGGCGCGAAGGTGGCCGAGTTGTTCGCGCCCGGCGACTTCGCGAAGCGGTTCGTGTCCCGGATCCGGTCCTGGCCGGCCTGGGCGATGCCGCTGGCCGTCGTGGCGGCGGCGCTGCCGGGGATCCCCGCGCCTGCGGTGTTCGCCGTGGCCGGGCTCGGTGGCATGCGGCTGGTCCCGTTCCTGATCTTCGACGCGGTGGGTGCCGCGCTGATCGCCGGACTCGTCGCGGGCCTCGGTTACGGGGTGGGCCAGCACGGGGTGGATGCCGTCCTGATGATCGACGAGTACGCGTTGTGGATCACTTTGGCGCTGGTCGTCGTGGTGTCGGTCCGGGCCGGTTACCGGGGCTATCGGCAGGACCGGGCGAAGAAGGCCCGTGCGGTGCGCCCTGCGCGGTGACCGGCCGGGAGATGGGATCGTGCCCGTGTGTCCACGGTTGCCGTCGACGGCGCGACCCTGAGTTGTGCCGATGTCGTCCGGATCGCCCGCGCGGGCGACGACGTCGAACTCGCCGCTCCCGCCCTCGAACGGGCCGCACGCGCCCACGAGTTGGCGATCGAGATCAGCGCGAAGCGGGCGGTGTACGGCCGGACCACCGGGGTGGGGGCCAACCGGCACGTGGTGCTCGACCCGACCACGGTCGACGAGCACGGCCTGCGCCTGCTGCGCAGCCATTCCGGCGGGGTCGGGCGCGTGCTGCCCGACGATGCGGTGCGGGCGCTGCTGGCGATCCGGCTCAACCAGCTGGCGGCGGCCGGTAGCGGGGTGCACCCGAGGCTTTTGGTGGCGCTGGAGCGTGCGCTGCGCACCGGGTCGGTGCCACGGGTGCACGCGCGGGGCGCGATCGGGACCGGAGACCTCACCGCGCTCGCCGAGGTCGCGCTGACCCTCGCCGGTGAGCGGCCATGGGCCGCCGGCGGGGTCGAGCCGGTGGCGATCAGCCCGGGGGACGCGCTGGCGTTCATCTCGTCCAACGCGGCCACGCTGGCCCAGGCGGTGCTCGCCTGGAGCGACCTCGGCGTGCTGCTGCGGGCCAGCCACGTCGTCGCAGCGCTGTCGTACCTGGCGCTGGGTGGGTCGCCGGAGGCGTTCTCACCGCAGGTGCACGCGCGCAGGCCGTTCCCCGGATCGGTGCGCTGCGCGGCCGAGATCCGGGCGCTGATCAGCCCTCCGGACGGCGCGCCCGCGCCGGGGCGGCGGCTGCAGGATCCGTACGGGCTGCGGGTGTTCCCGCAGGTCCAGGGGCCGGCGCTGGACGCGGAGGACGCCGTCGAGGCGGTGCTGGGCATCGACATCAACGCGGCCGCGGAGAACCCGCTGATCGACGTCGAGGGGGCGACGGTCAGCCACCACGGCCAGTTCTGCACGCCCTACCTCGCGCTCTGGCTGGATCACCTGCGGGCGGCCGCGCACCACGTCGCGGAGCTTTCGGTGGCCCGGCTGGGTGACCTGGTCGAGCCCGAGCTGACCGGGTTGCCCGCGTTCCTCGCGGCGGGGCCGCCGGGCAGCTCCGGAATCATGATCCTGGAGTACGTCGCCCACGACGCGCTCGCCGAGATGCGCAACGCCGCCGCCGCGGTGACGACCGGCACGGCGGTGATCTCCCGTGGTCTGGAGGACCACGCGAGCTTCTCCACCCAGGCGGTGCGCAGCACCGCGGCGGTCACCGACGCCTACCGCACGGTGCTCGCGTGCGAGCTCGTGGGTGCGGTGCGTGCGCTGCGGATGGCCGACGAGGACCTGCCGCGGATACCGGCGGCCGCGGTCTTCCACCGGCTCGCCGACGAGCTGCCGGGGATCGCGGAGGACCACCCATTGGGCGGGGAGATCGCTCGCGCCGAGGAGCTACTGGTCGACCTCGCCGACCCCGGATTCGGGGTCCCGTGATCACGGGCGTTCATCCGATGGCGGGGAGCGCCGGCCGGTACAGCCACGCGGTGAAGAACGCCGAGAGGTCGGTGTCGGCGTGCCGTCCCGCCAGCTCGACGAACTGCGCCGTGGTCACCGTCGCGTGCCGGTGCCGAGCCGCCCAGTCCCGCAGCAGGGCGAAGAAACGCTCGTCGCCGATGCGTCCGCGCAGGGTGTGCAGCGTGAGCGCGCCGCGCTTGTAGACCCGCTCGTCGAACATCCGCGCGAGCCCGGGGTCGGCGAGGACGAGGTCGGCCGGCTTCGCCGCCACCCGCGCGTGCCACTGCCGGGCGTGCGCCGCGGCGGCGCGGCTGCCGGTCGCCTCCGACCACAGCCATTCCGCGTATGTCGCGAAGCCCTCGTTGAGCCAGATGTGGCGCCAGTCGGCGATCGTGAGGCTGTTGCCGAACCACTGGTGCGCCAGCTCGTGCACGACGAGCCGTTCGTGGGTGCGCCGGCCGTCGAGGTGGTTCGCCCCGAAGATCGACATGCCCTGGGCCTCGATCGGGTCGTCCAGCTCGTCGTCGGTGACGACGAGCTGGTAGTCGGCGAACGGGTAGGGCCCGAAGAAGCCCTGGAGCGTCGTCATGATCGCGGCGTGCCGGCCGAGGTCACGCGCGGCGGTGCGGCGCAGCCGGGCCGGGAGCAGTGCCTTCTGCGGCACCGGGCCGGGGGAGAGCACGACCTCGTCGTAGCGCCCGATCTGCACGCTGACCAGGTACGACGCCGTGGGCTCGGCCCGCTCGAAGACCCACGTCCGCGTGCCGGCGGAGCGGCGCCGAGCGGTGAGCACCCCGGTGGCGGCGACGGTGTAGGGCGCCGCGGTGGTCACGGCGATGCGGTAGGTCGCCTTGTCCGAAGGGTGGTCGTTGCAGGGGAACCAGGACGGCGCGCCGATCGGCTGGCTCGCGACGAGCGCGCCGTCGGTCAGCTCGTCCCAGCCGACGTCGCCCCACCGGCTGGTGACCGGGGCCGGGTTGCCGACGTAGCGGACCTCGACGGTGAACCGACCCGCGACCGGCCGGGCCGGTGTGACGTGCAGTTTCCCGGAGCGCAGTGTGAACTTCGCCCGCTCGCCGTCGACGAGCACCCGGGGCACGCGGAACGCCGCGAGGTCGAGGCTGAACCGGCTCAGCGGCGCGTCGGCCACGGCGGTGAGGACCGCTCGCCCGGTGAGCCGGTTGGCCGCGAGCCGGTAGTCGATGTCCAGGTCGCAGTGCTCGACCCGGTACCCGCCGTTGCCGTGCGCGGGCAGGTAGGGGTCGCTCGACCGGTCGGCGCCGGCCACCGGTCTCCGGCGCTCGCCGCCGGGCGGCCGGCGACTCAGCCCCACGTCGTGATCGGGTTGCCCAGCCAGCGGGTCGACGCGGGGACGGTGTCGCCGCGGGTCACCAGGGAGCCCGGCCCGATGGTCGTGCCCGCGCCGATGCTCGCACCGGGGAGGATGATCCCGTTGGGTCCGAGCGTCGCGCCGGCGGCGATGCGCACCTCGTCCATGCTCATGATCCGATCATGGAACAGGTGGGTCTGCACGACGCAGCCCCGGTTGACGGTGGCGCCGTCGCCGAGCCGCACGAGGTCGGACTCGGGCAGCCAGTACGTCTCCAGCCAGACGCCGCGGCCGATCCTCGCGCCCATGGTCTCCAGCCAGGCCGTGAGCACCCGGGTACCGCTCGCCGGCCCGACCAGCCACGGCACCGCCAGCACCTCGACGAACGTGTCGGCCAGCTCGTTGCGCCACACGAACGAGCTCCACAGCGGGCGCTCGACCGGCCGGTAGCGGCCCACGAGCAGCCACTTCGCGGTGGTCGTCAGGCCGGCGGCCGCGATGCCGGCGGCGAGCAGCAGCGGGCCCGCGAGCAACGCGGCCACGGCGAACCCGGCGGTCGAGTGGATCGCCATCAGCTGCCCGACGACGAGCACGGCCAACGCGGCGGAGCAGATCACCGGCGCCACCCGGCCCAGCTCGATCAGCCCGCGGGCGACCTCGAGCCGGCGCGGCGGGTGGAACGTGCGGCTGGTGTCGCCCTCCTCGGTCGCCCTGCGCAGCGGCATCGGCGGCAGGCCGAGCCAGGACGAGCCCTTCTTGGCCTTGGGCGGTGCCGCGGACAGCACGCCGACGAGCCCGCGGTTGGGCACCGCGCGGCCCGGGGCGGTCATCCCGGAGTTGCCGAGGAACGCCTGCTTGCCGACCCGCGACGGCGCCACGTGCATCCAGCCGCCGGACAGCTCGTAGGTGCCGACCATGGTGTCGTCGGCGAGGAACGCGCCGTCCGCGATCGTGGTCATCCTCGGGAGCGCGATCACCGTCGACGCCTCGACGTGCCGGCCGACCTTCGCGCCGAGCAGCCGCAGCCACGCGGCCGTGAGCCGGCTGGAGTACAGCGGGAACAGGCTCGTGCGGGCCATGCCCATCAGCCGCTCGGTGGTCCAGACCTGCCAGCCGGCGCGGCTGTGCACCGGGTGGAAGCCCTTCACCATCCCGATGCCGAGCAGCCGGACCCCGGCCACGACCAGCGCCGCGTACGTCAGCAGGTACGCGAGCGTGGCGGGGGCGACCGCGAGCAACGCCGCGCCCGTCGCCTCCGTGGGCGACGTCGAGGCGAGAACCCCCGTCCCGACGATCAGGAGCGCCGGCAGCGCCGACACCGCGGGGAGCAGCCCGAGCAGCATCGACGTGACGCCGTACGCGAACACCCAGGCGCGTGAGCGCGGCGCCCGGGTCGGCGGCCAGTGCACGTCGCCCTTCCCGGTGCGCCCCGCGGGTGAGCCCGCCCAGCGCTCACCGGCGGGGACGGCACCGCGCACCGTCGAGCCCGCGGCGACCTCGGCGTCCTTGCCGATCCGCGTGCCCGGCAGCAGCGTGCTGCGCGAGCCGACGGTGGCCCCGGCGCCGATCCGGATCTTGCCGATGCGCACGACGTCGCCGTCGACCCAGTAGCCGGCGAGGTCCACCTCGGGCTCCACCGCCGCGCCCTGTCCCACCTTGAGCAGGCCCGTGACGGGAGGCGCGGAGTGCAGGTCGACGTCCTCGCCGATCCTCGCGCCGAGCGCGCGGGCGTAGCGGGTGGTCCACGATGCGCCGGAGACGCCGGTGGCGCCGGACAGCTCGGCGAGCCGGGTGGCCGCCCACAGCCGCACGTGCACCGAGCCACCGCGCGGGTGGCTGCCGGGACGCACCCCGCGCAGCAACAGCCGGGCGCCTCCCGCGGCGATCCCGATCCGCCCGGCCGGGCTGAACAGCACCAGCCAGGCCACCGCGAGCGTCCACCACGGCACGGCGGGCGCCCACGGGACCACGGCGGCGGCGACCGTCGAGATCGCGGCGGCGACGCTCGCCCAGCGCAGGCCGACCAGCGCCAGCATCGGTGCCATCAACAGCGCCTGCGCGCCGGTCGTGTGCCACGGCAGCGGTGCGACGTGGCGCCGCCTGGTCCGGGTCGCGGTCAGTGCGTCCAGCCGGGCCGCGAGCGATCCCAGCTTCGGGTGCAGGTAGACGTCGTTGACCGACACCTGGGGGTGCCGGGTCCGGATCCGCGCCACCAGCTGCGCCGCGGTGAGGCTGCCGCCGCCGTGGGTGAAGAAGTCGGCCTCCGGGTCGGTCACCGGCACGCCGAGGATCTCCGCCCAGCCGTCGGCCAGCCAGCTCTCGGTGGGGGTCAGGCGGCCCGCCACCTGTGATGTCGAGGCCAGGGGCCACGGCAGCGCGTCCCGGTCGACCTTGCCCGACGTGCGCGTCGGCAGGTCGTCGAGCACCGCGAGGAGCGGCACGAGCGCGGCCGGGAGCCGCTCGCGCAGGGCGAGGGCCGCGGCGTCGGTGTCCAGCCCGACCTCCGCCACCACGTACCCGACGAGCACCTGGTTGCCGGCTCGGGTGCGGCGCACGGCCGCCGCCGCGCCGCGGACGCCGGGGAGCGCGAGCAGCGCGGCGTCGACCTCGCCCAGCTCGATGCGCCGCCCGCCGAGCTTGACCTGCTCGTCCGCACGCCCGACGAACAGCAGCCCCGCCTGGTCGGCGCGGACGACGTCACCGCTGCGGTAGGCGCGGTCCCAGCCCAGCGAGGGCAGCGGGGCGAACTTCGCGGCGTCCTTCTCCGCGTCGAGGTAGCGGGCGAGCCCGACCCCTCCGATCACCAGCTCGCCGCTCTCGCCCATCGCCACCGGCTCGCCCGCGGCGTCGACGACGGCGAGCGCCCAACCGTCGAGCGGCAGCCCGATCCGCACCGGGCCCTCGCCGGTGAGCTGCGCGGCGCACGCGACGACGGTGGCCTCGGTCGGCCCGTAGGTGTTCCACACCTCGCGGCCCTCGACCGCGACCCGTTCCGCCAGCTCGGCCGGGCACGCCTCCCCGCCGAAGATCAGCAGCCGGACGTCTTCGAGGGCCTCCGGCGGCCACAGCGCGGCGAGCGTCGGGACGGTGGAGACGATCGTGATCCGCTGGGCCTCCAGCCACGGCCCGAGGTCGACCCCCGTCCGCACCAGCGCCCGGGGTGCCGGGACCAGGCAGGCGCCGTGTCGCCACGCGAGCCACATCTCCTCGCAGGATGCGTCGAACGCGACCGACAGCCCCGCCAGCACGCGGTCGCCGGGTCCGATCGGCTCGTCGGCGAGGAAAAGCCGGGCCTCGGCGTCGACGAACGCCGCGGCGGAGCCGTGGCTGACCGCGACCCCCTTCGGGGTGCCCGTCGAGCCGGACGTGAAGATGATCCACGCGTCGTCGCCGGGGCCGGGGGCGCCCGGGGTGCCGATCGGCGCGCCGTACCTGGTCATGGACCCGCCGTCGCCGAGCACGGCGCACACCCCGGCCTCGCCGAACACCAGCTCGGCCCGCTCGTCGGGGTCGTCGGCGTCGACGGGCACGTACGCGGCGCCCGCTGCGAGCACGGCGAGGATCGCCACGTACAGCTCGGCGGTGCCGGAGGAGATCCGGACGCCGACGCGGTCGCCGACGCCGATTCCGGCGGCGGCGAGGCGCCGCCGGACGGCGTCGACCTCCTCGGCCAGCCTGCGGTAGCCGAGCACCGTGTTCCCGGCGTCCACCGCGGGCTCGTCCGGGTACCTCGCGGCGGTCTCGGCGAGCACGTCGAGCAGCGTGCGGCGGGCCGGCGCGGCCGCGGCCGGGTAGAGCGCGGGAGCACGGGTCAGCGCGAGCGTCACCGGGCACCGACCGGGGTCGGTGATCCCACCAGTGCATGGGCGGTTCGGGCATGGCGACGGCAGCGGGCAGCGCGCGGGCGCATGTCTCACCTTCCGGGTGAACGTGCTGTGTCAACCGCCGGGTGAAGAGATGGGCGCGACAGGCGGCGCCACCCGGGCACAGCGATCCGGCCGTCCAGGGTAAGCGCAGGTGCCCGGCGGGTCGCGGATCAGTGTGGGAGTTCACCCTTCCCGGTCGGCTCCCGGCGGTGGGTCCCTGCCGCCTGCGCCGGGCGAAGCCGATGGATTTCGGGTGTAGGTTGCAACGGCTCCGGCCGCGCCTTGCGAGCGTCGTCCTCGCAGGCGGGGCATGATCGAATGGAGACGGTGATGTCGCGGGTTCCATCGACGAGGCCGGCAGGCCGGGCGACGGCGCTGGTGCTCTCGACCCTGCGGGCCGCGATCGTCAGCGGCGAGCTGAGCCCCGGCGAACAGATCCGGCAGCAGACGTGGGCCGACCGCACCGGAGTCAGCCGTCCGCCGTTGCGGGAGGCGCTCGAGATCCTCACCAACGAGGGCGTGCTCGTTCATGGGCTCAACCAGGGCTACTTCGTCGCGAAGTTCAGCCGCGACGAGATGGAGCAGCTCTACGCGATGCGCGCGCTGCTGGAGCGCGAGGCGCTCAAGGAGATCGTCTGGCCGACGGAGGCCCAGCTCGCGGAGCTCGACGAGGTCGCCGACCACATCGAGGAGCACGCCAGGTCGGGCCGACCCGACATCGCCCTCCAGGAGCTCGCCGGGTTCTACATGCGCGTCTACGAGCTGTCGCCGAAGAAGCTGATCGTCGACGAGGTGAAGCGGCTCTGGGCCAGGACGGCGACCTACCGCTCGTTGAGCCTCGACGTCAGCGCCGACCCCGGGCGGTCCCCCCGGCGTCTGCATCTGATCGTCGACGTCCTCCGCGCGAAGGATCTTCCCCGGCTGCGGAAGGTGCTGCTCCGCCCGACGCTGCGCGGGCGTGACGGCACTTCCGTCGGCGGTCGGCCGATTCCGGCCGGCGCCACCGATCGCCGCGCCGCGGGGTAGGGGCAGCGCCGGATCCACCGGCGACGGGCCGGGTCCCGTCGTCGCCGACCAGTCGCGCGCCGAGCCTATTGACACGACCGGATAGCAACTTCAGGATTGAAGACGCTGCCGTTCCCACCACGGAGCGCCTGACCGGCGTTCGGCTCGATCCAGCGCGATGGCGCGCCCCCACCAGGCGTGATCTCGCGTTCTCCCGCGGCAGTGACGGCTGGTGAGCCCCGTTCTGCAACGGAGGATCAGATGCTGAGCGCTAGCGACAACGAGACGATCTGCCGGGTCGGCGCGGGCACGCCCATGGGCGACCTGATGCGCGAGTACTGGGTGCCCTTCGCGCTCGGGACCGAACTGGAGCCCGACTGCGACCCGATGCGCATCATGCTGCTCGGACAGCGGTTCCTGGCGATCCGGACGACGGCGGGAACGCCGGTTCTGATGGACGAGACCTGCCCGCACCGCGGTGCCTCGCTCTGGTACGGGCGCAACGAGCAGGAGGGAATCCGCTGCGTCTACCACGGGTGGAAGTTCGACGGCTCGGGCACGTGCGTCGACATGCCGAACGAGCCCGTGGGCAGCAACTTCAAGGACAAGGTGCGGCTGCCGGTGTACCCGGTGACCGAGGCCGGTGGGCTGGTCTGGGCCTACATCGGCCCGCGTGCGACGCCGCCGCCGATGCCCGCGTTCGAATGGTTCGACAATCCTGAGGGCTCCAGTGCGGCCTGGGCGTTCCAGCGCGAGTGCAACTGGCTCCAGGCGCTGGAAGGCGACATCGACACGAGCCATTTCGGGTTCCTGCACGTCGGCCACGCGGAGCCGGAGGACGCGCCGGAGGGATCGTTCCTGCGGTACACGATCGAGGACCGCGCCCCGCGCTACAAGGTGCTCGACACCGAGTTCGGCGCGACCTACGGCGCCTACCGTCCGGCCGGCACGCCCGACCAGCTGTACTGGCGCTTCGCGCACTTCCTGTTCCCGTTCTACGCGATGGTCCCCACCGGGGTCCTGGGGACGAAGCTGCAGTTCCGGGCGTGGGTCCCGATGGACGACGGACACACCATGGCCTTCCACTCGGCGCCGACCGAGCGCCGGTTCACGGCGCCGGCCGCGCAGAAGGTGGGGATCACCGAGCGCGAGGCCACCGCCACGACGTACCTGCCCAACACCTCCGGCTGGTTCGGCCGGTTCCGGATGTCGGCCCGTGTCGAGAACGACCACGAGATCGACCGCGCGCGGCAGCGCAGCGGTGCCAGCTACACCGGACTGGGCAGCGTGATCATCGAGGACCAGGCGATCACCGAGAGCATGGGGCCGATCTTCGACCGGACCCGTGAGCACCTCGGCAGCGCGGACGTCATGGTGATCCGGGTGCGCCGCCGCCTGCTCGCCGCGGCCCGCGCGCTCGCCGAGGAGGGCACCGCCCCGCCGGCGGTCGACGTGCCGGAGGCCTACCAGCAGCGCTCCGGCGGGATCGTGCTGCCCGCCGACGCCGACTGGATGGAGGCGACCGCCGAGCTGCGCAGGGCAGGCGTGCAGCACGCGGATCTCGACCCGGCGCTGGCGGGCGGGGCGTGAGCACCACCACGGCGACGCTCGACGAGCTGCTCGCGGTCCCGTACGTGCTCGACGTCCGGGCCGTGCCCGGCGCGGACGGGGACTGGCGGTGCCGGGTCAGCTACGACGAGCTGCCCGGCTGCGTCGCCGAGGGCGCCACCCCGTTCGACGCGCTCACCCGCCTCGAACGCCTGCGGGTGGCGATCGTGACCGAGCTCCACGAGCAGGGCCGGCCCGTGCCGGTCCCGCGCGCACCCTTACGCGTCTAGTCACCCCGAACCGGTCCAGCAGAGAGGCATCGACAATGCTGTCCGTCGAACAGAACGAGATCCTCACCCGCGTCGGGCCGGGGACGATCATGGGCAACTTCCTGCGCCGCTACTGGACCCCGGCCCTGATGACACGCGAGCTGCCGACGCCCGGCTGCGACCCGGTGCGGGTGCGGCTCCTCGGGGAGAACCTGGTGGCCTTCCGCGATCTGAACGGCCGGCTCGGGCTCATCCAGGAGAACTGCCCCCACCGCGGTGCATCGCTCTTCTACGGGCGCAACGAGGCGGCGGTGGACGCGCCGGGCGCCCCGGGCGACGGCGTCTGCGGGCTCCGGTGCCCGTACCACGGTTGGCAGTTCGACGTCGACGGCAACTGCATCGACATGCCCAGCGAGCCCCCGACGAGCAGCTTCAAGAACCGCGTGAAGGCCAAGGCGTACCCGGTCCACGAGTCCGGTGGGTTGATCTGGACGTACATGGGCGCCCCCGACACGATGACCCCGTTCCGGGACTTCGGCACCGACTCCCTCTCCGCGGAGCACGTCTCGGTGGGCAAGACCTTCTCGCCGTGCAACTGGGTGCAGGCGATGGAGGGCAACCTGGACAGCGCGCACATCTCCTGGCTGCACTCGTACAACGCGATCGCCGACATCCCGGACGACGGGTCGGACAAGCCCGGCTACCTCTCCAACGACATGTCCTGGAAGGTCTGGCTGCACGACCGCGCGCCGCGGCTGGAGGTGCACGACACCTGGTACGGCTACCGGTACGCCGGCATCCGCACCACACCCAACGGCCACACCCACGTGCGCATCACCGGGTTCTGCGTCCCGTACATCACGGCCGTCGCCAGCATCCCGTTCCGGACGCGGCTGTCGATGTTCATCCCCATCGACGACGAGAACACCTGGCGGATCAACCTGAACGCCCAGCCGCCGCGCAACCCGAACGACTACGGCGGCCACAGCCTGTTCGACGTCCCGAACTACCCGTACGAGAAGCGCAGCTTCGACGGGATCCGCGGGCGGCGCTGGACCGCCGAGAACGAGTACGAGATCGACCGCGACGTCCAGCGGAGCACGACCTTCTCCGGTATCGCCGACTTCAACAGCCAGGACCTGATGGCGACCGAGTCCATGGGGCCGATCTACGACCGCTCACAGGAGCACCTCGGCACCACCGACCGCGCGGTGATCCGGATGCGCCGGATCCTGCTCGAGGCCGCGAAGGCGCTCGCCGCCGACGGCACGACCCCGCCGGCGCTGGCCGGCGTCGAGGGCCACGACTTCACGACGTTCCGTTCGGCCGAGAAGATCCTCGAGCCCGGCGAGGACTGGCGCATCCTCGGCACCGACGACGACCCGGCCGTCAAGGAGGCGATGCTCGCCGCGGGCGAGGGGTGACCGTCGGGCCGCGGGCTCGGCTACGTGTCGCAGGTCCCCGGAGATCCTCGGTGATCACTCAGTAGTGGATGGCGCCGCGGGCACCACCGCCCACCGCGATGGCGTCGCCGGTGATCGCCACGCTGCGGGGGGAGGCGAGGAACGCCACGACGTCGGCCACCTCGGCCGCGGTCACCATCCGTCCGATGCTGGTGCCGGCGGCGTAGCGGTCGGCGAGGTCGGCGGGCAGGTGTTCGGTGCGTTCGGTGAGCGTGGGTCCCGGGTGGACCACGGTGACGTTGATGCCGGCGCGGCCCAGCTCGTCGGCGAGGTTCTTGGTCATCGCGGCGACCGCGACGTTGCGGACGGAGCCCACCAGTGACCCGGTGGTGCGTGCGTTGAGCCCACTGATGTTGATGATGCGGCCCCATCCCTGGGCCACCATGTGTGGTTCGACCGCGCGTGCGCAGCGCAGGTAGCCGAGCACCTTCGTCTCGATCTCGGCGCGCAGCGCGTCGTCGGTGAGCTGGGGGAGCGGGGGTGCGCTGCCTCCGGCGGGTTGTGCTGCGGCGTTCACGAGGACGTCGACGCCGCCGAAGGTGTCGGCGACCGCGGCGACGGCCGCGCGGACCGCGTCGTCGTCGCGGGTGTCGGTCGGTCGGGTGAGCACGCGCGTGCCGTGCCGCCCGACGTGCGTGGCGGCGTGTTCGAGCGCGTCGCGGCCGCGGGCGAGCAGGGCGACATCGGCGCCTTCGGCGGCGAGCCGGTCCGCGACCGCGAGCCCGATCCCACGGCTGCCGCCGGTGACGAGGGCCCGCTTTCCTGTCAGTTCGAGATCCACTTGCCCATCATCGGCGCGACGCCGTGCGTGGGGCTACGTGAGGTCGTCTCGAGCAGCACCGGGAGTGGCCGACCTCTTGGGCGTATGCGTATACGCTCGATTCCGTATGTAGACGCCTGCTCGCTGTTAGGCTGCCTTGATGTCGAGTGATCGAGAGACCGGCGTGCGCGCTGTGAAGTCGGCGGCCCGCACGGTGGATCTCCTCGAGCTCCTCGCCACCCGGCAGAACCGGCCGGCCCGCCTCCGCGAGCTCAGCGAGGCCCTCGGGGCGCCCCGCAGCAGCGTCTACGCCTTGATCCGTACCCTCGTCGAACGAGGCTGGGTCCGGGTCGACCCGACCGGCACGCAGTACAGCATCGGCATCCGCGCGCTGCTCGCCGGCACCACGTACCTCGACACCGACCCGTACCTCCGCATCGTCCAGCCGCACATCACCGAGCTCTCCGCGGCGCTCGACGAGACCATCCACTTCGGCCGGATCGACCGCGGCGACATCGTCTACCTCGCCACCAAGGAGTCGACCAAGTACATCCGGCCGTTCAGCCGGGTCGGTCGCAGGCTGCCGGCCTTCAGCACCGCGATGGGCAAGGCGCTCCTCGCCGAACGCCTGGGCGATGACCCGGACCCGGGTATCGACGCGCACGTGCCCCGGGAACGGGCGCCGCTCACCCCGAACACGCTCGTCGATCAGGAGGCGTTGGTCGGCGACCTCGAACTCACCCGCAGGCGCGGGTTCGCGATCGACAACGAGGAGAACTACGTCGGCGTCCTGTGCTTCGGATTCGCCCTGCGGTACGCCAGCCCGCCGACCGACGCCATCAGCTGCTCGGTCCCGGCGGCGAGCCTTGACGCAGGGAGGCGGGAGGAGATCGTGGCGGCGATGGAGCAGACGCGCCTCGCGATCGAGCGCATGGCGCCCGTCGACCTCACCGCCTCCCCCAGCGGCCAGGGAGGCTAGGAGACACCCGCCAGCGCGTCCGGGTCGGCGAGCAGCGGGTGGTGGCACTCGGCGCCGTGGCTCGGATCGCCGACGAGCGGCGGTGCGTCGGTCGCGCACACATCGGTCGCCCGCCAGCACCGCGTCCGGAACCGGCAGCCGGACGGCGGGTCCAGCGGGGACGGGATCTCGCCCTCGAGCACGATCCGCTCCGCCCGGGCGGCCCGATCCAAGGTCGGGGCCGCCGACAGCAACGCCGCCGTGTACGGGTGCCGCGGCCCCTCGAAGACCTGCCGGGTGGGTCCCGACTCGATGATCCGGCCCAGGTACATGACGACGACCCGGTCCGCGACGTGCCGGACCACCGACAGGTCGTGGGAGATGAACAGGTACGACACCCCGAGCCGCTGCTGGAGCTCCGCCAACAGGTTGAGCACCTGCGACTGCACCGAGAGGTCCAGCGCGGAGACGGGCTCGTCGCAGACCACCAGGTCCGGCTCGAGGGCCAGCGCGCGGGCGATGCCGAGGCGTTGGCGCTGGCCGCCGGAGAACTCCGCGGGGTAGCGGTCGGCGTCGCCGGGCCGCAGCCCCACGAGATCGAGCAGCTCCCGCACCCGGCCGGCCCGGTCCCGTGCCGTCGGGTACAGGTCCCGATGGGACTGCCATGGCTCGGCCACGATCTCGCCCGCCGTCATCCGCGCGTTGAGGGAGTCGTACGGGTCCTGGAACACCATCTGGACGCGACGCCGCCAGGCCAGCAGCTCCTTCCCGGCGAGCGCGAACGGGTCGACCCCCGCGAACCGGACGGTGCCACCGTCCGGGCGTTCCAGCGCCAGCAGCGTGCGGGCGAGCGTCGACTTGCCGCAGCCGGACTCGCCGACCAGGCCGAGCGTCTCACCGCGGCCGAGCTCGAAACCGACCCCGTCGAGCGCGCGTACCCGCCCGCCTCGAACGGCGAAGCTCTTGCTGAGCTCCCTGACCTCGACCAGTGGATCAGGCATTCGGCACCTCGTCGGGGTAGAAGCAGGCCGTCCGCCGAGTGCTCCCGAGCGGGGCAAGCGGCGGCCGTTCGGCCCGGCAGCGGTCGCGGACCAGCGGACACCGGTCCTGGAAGACGCAGCCCGTGGGGATCGCGTGCAGGTCGGGTGGCACGCCGGGGATGGAACGCAGCGGCTCGCTCCGGTCGCCCTGGTCGGGCACCGAGTCCAGCAACCCCTTGCTGTACGGGTGGCGGGGGTCGGCGAACACCTCGTCGACCGGCCCCGTCTCCACCACGCTGCCGGCGTACATGACGGCCACCCGGTCCGCCTCCTCGGCGACGAGCGGCAGGTCGTGGGTGATCAGCACGAGCGCCATCCGCTGCTCGGTGCGCAGGTCGCGCAGCAGCCGCATGATCTGCGCCTGCACGGTGACGTCGAGCGCGGTGGTCGGCTCGTCGGCGATCAGCACCCGCGGGTGCAGCGCGACAGCCATGGCGATCAGCAGCCGCTGCCGCATCCCGCCGGAGAACTGGTGGGGGTAGCTGTCGGCCCGGACCTGGGGCTCCGGGATGCCCACCTGCGCCATGAGCTCCACCGCCGCTCGCCGGGCCTCCCGGCGCGACTGCCCGCGGTGGATCCGGAACGGCTCGGCGAGCTGGGTGCCCACCGGGTACACCGGGTTGAGTGCCGTGAGCGCGTCCTGGAACACGATGGCGATCTCGGGCCCGGCCTTGGCCCGACGGGTGCGCTCGTCGACGGCGAGCAGGTCGACGGCGTCGACCCCGTCACCGAGCTGGACGGCGCCCGCGGTCACGTCCGCGACCGGGTCCAGCAGCCCGACGACCGCGCGGGCCGTCATCGACTTGCCGCAGCCGGACTCGCCGAGCAGCGCGAGGGTCTCGCCGCGGCGGGCCGTGAAGCTCACGGCGTCCACCGCGCGGACGGTGCCGTCCGGGGTCCTGATGTCGACGCAGAGACCGTCGACGTCGAGCACGGTGTCGGTGTCGGGCGGGGCGGCGGTCATGGGCGGGCCTCCTGCTCGATGGGCACGCTGCGCGCCACGCCGGGGCGGCGTGAACGCGGCGCGAGGAGTCGCCAGCGCTCGCCCGGGTCGCCGGCCAGCCGCACCCAGGCCGAGAGCACCGTCGCCGCCACGGTGACGAGGACGATGGCGAGACCGGGGAAGAACGACAGCCACCACGCCGTGCGCAGGTAGGTGCGTCCCTCCGACACCATGAGGCCCCAGCTCACGTCCGGCGGCTGGATGCCGATGCCCAGGAAGGAGAGCGACGACTCGGCGAGCGTGATGTAGCAGAAGTCGAGCGTCGCGACGGTCAGCAGCGTGGGCATGATGATCGGGAGCAGGTGCCGGCGGATGATGGCGCCGCCCGCGGTGCCGAACGTGCGTGCGGCGTCGACGAACCCGCGGCCGCGCAGCGCGGCCGCCTCGGCCCGGGCCGTGCGCAGGAAGACCGGGATCCGGGTGATCGCCAGCACCAGCACGATCGTCGCGACGCTCGGCGCGAACACGTAGAGCACGACGACGGCGAGCAGCAGCGACGGGAAGCTCATGATCACGTCGGCGATGCGCATCGCGATGCTCTCCCGGCGGCCGCGGTGGTAGCCCGCCCACATGCCGATCGCGGAGCCGATCACCATCGACAGCAACACGGTCGGCACGGCCACCGAGAACGTCGTCGCGCTCGCCACGATCAGGCGGGCGAGCACGCTGCGGCCGAGCGCATCGGTACCCAGCAGCCCGAACCAGCCCAGGTCGAGGGTGAACGGGGGGCGGCGGGCGAGCGCGAGGTCCTGCCGCTGGGCCGCCTCGCCGAGCAGCAGCGGACCGAGCAGGGCGCACAGCGCGGCGACCAGCAGCACGACGGCCGCCGCCGTGGCGACCCGGTCGGCCAGCAGCAGCCGGAGCAGGCCGGGCGAGGACCGGCGCGGCGCAGAAGTGGTGGTGGGGGTCAGTTCGGCGGTGCTCATCGCTCGGCCTCGCTACGCTCGGCCGGCGCTTCGCGCAGGCGCTGTGACATTGATTCGCTCGCAAGCTCGCTCATCGCGGCCTTCCTCTACACCGTCGCGACGTCGCGGACGCGGGCGTCGAGCAGGGCGTAGCCGATGTCGATGGCGATGTTCAGGACGAAGATCGTGACGGCGGTCAGCAGCACGGCTGCCTGCAGCACGGCGAAGTCCCGCTGCAGGATCGAGTCGATCATCAGCTTCCCGATGCCGGGCCAGCCGAAGATCGTCTCGACGATCACCGCCCCGTTGACGAGGGACACCGCGAGGTCGCCGGCAACGGTCAGCGCGGGCGCTGCGGCGTTGCGCAGCGCGTGGTGGGTGACGACACGCCTGCTGTCGGCGCCCTTGCTGCGCGCGAGCCGGACGTAGGGCGCCGACAGCGCGGAGACCATCGCGCCGCGCACGACCTGGGTGAGCACGCCGAGGGGCCGGATCATCAGGACCGCGACGGGCAGGACCCAGGACAGCAGACCGTTGTCCATGCCGGAGGTGGGGAGCACCCCGAGGACCACGGCGAGCAGCCACACGCCGGTCACGGCGAGCCAGAAGTCCGGCACGCTGGCCGCGGTCATCGTGAGGAACGACGACGCCCGGTCGGCAGGCGAGTTCGGCCGGTACGCCGCCCAGCTGCCGATCACGAGGGCGCCCAGCACCGCGAGGAGCATGGTGACCGCCGCCAGCGACAACGTCACCGGGAACGCCCGCAGCACCATCTCGGCCGCCGGCTCCTCGGTACGCAGCGACGTGCCCAGGTCGAGCTGCACGACCCCGGCCAGGTAGTCGAGCAGCTGCCGCCACACCGGCAGGTCGAACCCGTTCGCCGCGGCGAACTCGGCCCGGTCCGCCGGTGAGGCCGACTCCGGCAGGTACAGCGCTGTCGGGTCGCCGGTGAGCCGCGCGAGCAGGAAGACGCCGAGGAACACGACCAGCAGCGGGATCGCGGCGCTCACCGCGCGGCGGCGCAGGAAGGTCAGCACGGGACGGCCCGGGGGAGGGCGGGTGCGGCCGGGACGGTCATGGGATTCCTCCGGTGCGGCGTCAGGCCGGGCTCATGGCGGCGAGGCGCATCTCGTCACCGGTCGCCGAATCGGGCTCGTAGTGCACCCGTGGGGAGCGGGCGAGCATGCCGCGCATGTGCGCGATGTAGGCGTACTGATCGATCTTCTCCGGCTCCCGCGCGAAGAGCTCGGCGAGAGCGTCCTGCCGCTGCGGCCCGGACATCGCCTCCGCCGCCGCGATCGCCGCGTCGAACCCCGCGGTGCCGAAAGAGCTCTGGTAACCGTCCGAGAGCATGTACTGGTCCAGCGTGAACGCGGCGTCACCGGCCTGGTTGCCGTGCTGGATCATCAGGATGTAGGCGCCGGTGCCCTCGGGGAACGGGCGTTGCTGGTACTCGAGGCCCTCGGCCGAGTCCATCATCTGGATCTGCACGTTCAGCCCCAGCTGCGAGAGCTGGTACTGGATCGCCTGGGTCACCTCGGAGACGCGGGGGAACAGCCCCGACCGCACGATGAACCGGATCGGCGCCGACAGGTCGACGCCGTCGGCCCGCACCTCGTCCATCAGCGTCTCGGCGCGGGCGGGGTCGAAGGGCTCCGGGCGCAGGTCGGGGTTGTAGCCGATCACGCCGTCGGGGATGAGCTGCGCGGCGGGGGTGCCGGCGCCCTCGAGGAGCGCGGAGATGATGCCGTCCTTGTCGATGACCATCCCGATGGCCCGGCGCACCCGGATGTCGTCGAGCGGCGGCTCGGTGGCCTGCAGCCGCAGGGCGGTGGTCTCGTTGTTGGGGAAGGAGACCCCGAGCTCCCCGGCGCCGTCCTCGGCGCCGATCCCGGTCGCGATGTCGGCCTCGCCGTTGACCACCATGGCCGCGCGGACACTGGAGTCCGAGCGCCACTCGTACTCGGCGCGGGCGAACGGGGGAGGGCTGCCCCAGTAGCCGGGGTTGCGCTCCAGGGTCAGCCGGATTCCCGGCTGCCATGCGGCGATCCGGTAGGGGCCGGTGCCGATCGGCTCGCGCTCCTTCGCGTCCACCGGCGTGGACGGGTGCACCATCTCCACGAACGACAGGCGCAGCGGCAGGATCGGGTCCGGGGTCGGCGAGGTGACCACCAACGTTGTCGCGTTCGGTGCCGCGGCCTCCAGGGTGTCGCCGAAGACGTAGCCCTGGACGTTGCAGTCGATGTCGGAGTTCACCGCGCGGTCGATCGAGAACGCCGCCGCGGCGGCGTCGAACGGGGTGCCGTCGCTGAACGTGACGCCTTCGCGCAGCGTGAACGTCCACATGGTCGGGCTGGTCTGCGTCCAGGACGTGGCGAGCAGCGGCTCCAGCCCGCCCGTGGCCGGGTTGCGTTCCGCCAGCGGCTCGGTGATGTTGGAGCGGACGACGACACCGGTGCCGGTGAGCGACGCGTCGCACGCCTCGAGGGTGGGCGGCTCCTCCGGGAGGACGATCCGGACCGTGTCGGCGGGCACCGTGCCCGGCCCGGCGCAGGCGGCCGCGGTCAGTCCCAGCACGGCGGCGGCCACGACGGCTCGCGCGCGGGCGAGCGCGGCCCTCGGCCGGGCAGACATCATCGTTGATCCTCCGCGCACGAGGGCAGCTAGCGTTCACATATGTGGACGGCATCCGGATGGGAAGACGTACCGTAGAAGAGCTGATCGAACACGTCAAGCCTTGCCGTACACATATGAAGACGGACGTCTGCGGATCTGGACCGCTGTTAGCCTGGGGTCGCCCGCAAGGACACCGTTCGACCGTCTGGAGATCGTCGCCATGTCTCGCGCGAAGTCCCGCTTCTCCGCCTCCGAGCTCCGCGTGGCGCTGGGAGCGGGACTGCTGTCGTTCCCCGTCACCCACACAACCGCCGAGCTGGAGTTCGACGAGCCGGGCTATCGCGCGCACGTCGAGTGGCTCGGCGGGTTCGGTGCGTCCGGCGTGTTCGCCGCGGGTGGCACCGGCGAGTTCTTCGCCCTGACCACGCAGGAGGTGGCGCGTGTCGTCCGTGCGGCGCGGGAGAGCGCGCCGGAGGGGACGCCCGTCGTCGCGCCCGCCGGCTACGGCACCGCGACGGCGGTGGCCATGGCGCGCGACGCCGAGGAGCACGGTGCCGACGGCATCTTCCTGCTCCCGCCCTACCTCACCGAGGTCGACCAGGAGGGCCTCTACCGCCACGTCGCCGCGGTCTGCCGCGCAACCTCCCTCGGCGTGATCGTCTACCACCGGGCCAACGCCCGGTTCGCCGCCGCCACGGTCGACCGGCTGGTCGCGGAGTTCGACAACCTCATCGGCTTCAAGGACGGCATCTGCGACATCGACCTGCTGGCGCGGCTGCACGCGACGCACGGCGACCGGCTGCTCTACGTCGGCGGGCTGCCCACCGCCGAGACCTACGCCCTGCCGTACCTGGAACTCGGCGCCACCACCTACTCGTCGGCGATCTTCAACTTCGCGCCCCGGTGGGCGAGCGAGTTCTACCGGTCCGTCCGCACCCGCGACCGTGCGGACGTGCACGCGCGGCTGCGCGAGTTCGTGCTGCCGTACCTGGAGATCCGCAACCGGCGGGCGGGCTACGCGGTGTCGATCGTGAAGGCCGGGCTCACCGCCTCCGGGCGTGGAGCGGGCCCGGTGCGTCCACCCTTGACCGACCTCACGGAGGCCGAGCTGGCCGAGCTGTCGGACCTCGTGAAGAAGGTGGTCTGAACACGGCAGCGCCGTTCATCGGGGCGCCGGACGGGCCGGCGAGCCCCCTGGGCTGTGGGGGAGGGGTGACGGGGAACACCCCGCGCACCTGCGAAGTTGCTGCCGGGTATGACGAAGCTCGGGCCGCTGGGCGGCGCGTACTCGGATCTCAACTACGCCGATGCCGCCACCGCCGTGCTGGAGCACCGCCGCTCGAACCGATCACGTGCGGTTGATCGCCGCGAGCGGCACGCCAGTGCGGATGCGGCGGTGGTGAGGTGCTGCTCGGCTAGATCTCCGCGCGGATGCGGGCGAGACGCTCGGTAGTGCGGTCGGGCTGCTCCACCTGCGCGCAGAGCCGGTTCATCACCACGGCGTAGTGCTCGAGGTCCGAGCGCTTGTCCATGTAGATCGCGCTGGTGAGCTGCTCGAGGTAGACGATGTCGGGCACGTCGGGCTCGGCGAAGCGCAGGATGGCCAACGGCCCGCCGGCGGCGGCGTGCCCGCCGTTGGCGAGCGGCGCCACCTGCAGCGAGATGTGCGGCAGCTCGTTCATCTCGATCAGGTGGGTGATCTGGGCCCGACCGCGCTCCGGACGGAGCAGTTGGCGTCGCAGGGCGGCCTCGTCGATGACCGCCCACAGCATGGGTGGGTCGGCTCGTGTGAGCAGGGCCTGGCGCTGCATCCGCAGCTCGACACGCCGCTCGACCTCGACGGGGTCGGTGCGGCCGATCATGGTGACCGCGCGGGCGTAGTCGCTCGTTTGCAGGAGCCCGGGCACGAACTGGACCTCGTAGCTGCGGATCACCGAGGCTGCCTGTTCGAGCCCGAGGTAGGTCTCGAACCAGCCCGGCAGCAGGTCGGAGTACTGGTGCCACCAGCCGGGGGTTCTGGCTTGCCGGGCGAGGTCGAGGAACCGTGCGCGCTCCGCCGGATCTTGCACCCCGTAGCAGGTCAGCAGGTCTGCGACGTCACGTTCTTTGAAGCCGACCCGACCGTGCTCGAGCCGGCTGATCTTGGCGGGCGACGCGCGGATCGCCTCGCCGGCCCGCTCCCGGGTGACGCTCGCAGCCTCGCGTTTGCGTCGAAGTGCCCCACCGAGCCCGATGCGCAGCACGGTCGGGCCGGTCGGTGTTCCCTTCGGAGCACGATCGCCTGCGGGGTCGACGGACCCGGCTTCCGCGTCGGGAACGATGATCATCAGGCGCCCCCGCAAGAGTGGTTTCGACCGGGTGTCGGCATGCGCCGCGCATCGAGCAGCTTCTCACTTTGCCGTGCATCGGCACATACGGCAAGCGAGCGCAGATGCAAGGAGCAGATGCGCGTGCATTTGCAGATGTAGTGAGGGCAGGCTTGGTCGTGCGGCGCTACGGTTTCCGTGCGACTCCGCCGTACTGGCCGACGGGCGTGGGTGACGTCGCTGCGACCGGTTGCACGTTGCCCGCCGGAACGTCGGGCGAGACATCGGGACGCCACAGTGAAACCGAGACGAACCCCGGCTCGACCAACTCCAACCCGTCGAAGAATGACGCGACCTGCTCGGGCTCACGGGCGTGGTAGCGCTGAGTGGTGCCGCCGCCGCGTTCCCCGTCGAGCTTCCGCCGCTGCTCGTTCGAGGTGCCATCCGAGATCGCGAGGTAGCTGCCCGACGGAACCCGGGCGGAGACCTGCGTGATCAAAGAGCGGGCCTGGTCCACGTCGGCGATGTGCCCGAGCACGCCCAGGATGAGCACGGCGACCGGTTCGGTGAAGTCGAGGACCTCCGTCGCACCGTCCATCAGGCGCTCGACGTCGCGGATGTCGGCGTGGATGTATTTGGTGACGCCCTCCGGCGTGCCGACGAGCAGCGCGCGGGCGTGCGCGAGCACCAGCGGGTCGTTGTCGACGTAGACGACCCGGGCGTCCGGGGCGACGCGTTGTGCGACCTCGTGGGTGTTGTCCGCGGTCGGTAGGCCGGTGCCGATGTCGAGGAACTGCCGGATCCCGGCGTCGCCGGCCAGGAACCGCACCACCCGCTTCAGGAACCCGCGCGCCGCTCGTGCGTTGACGAGGATCTCCGGATAGACCGCGATGACGGCGTCGCCGGCCTCGCGGTCGACGGCGTAGTTGTCCTTGCCGCCCAGCCAGTAGTTCCAGATCCGCGCGGGGTGCGGGACCGTCGGGTCGATCCCGGTACCGGCGAACGGTTCAGTCGACTCATCGGTCACGTGTTCCATACTTCCGGCAGGCGCCGTTCGCCTCCACTCTGGGGCCGTCCGCCCGCACCGGGGTTGCTGTTCGCGGCTCATGATCGGCACGATGATCCGGGTGCTCCCGATGAGACGGTCGACCGGCCTGCGCGCCATGGCGCTTTCCACCTCGCTCGCCCTGGGGCTCGCGTTGACCGCTTGCGCGGGAGGTGACACGGCCGACGGCACGGCCCCCGCCGCGGGACCCGCCGTCCCGGCCGCGCCCGCCGGTGGTCCGCTCGATCTCACCGGGGCGTGCCCCGCGACCGTCGTCATGCAGCAGGACTGGCAGCCCGAGGCCGAGCACGGCGGGATGTACAGCCTGGTCGGGCCCGACCGCACGATCGACACCGACGCGAAGCTGGTGCGCGGTTCGCTGGTGGCGCAGGGCGTCGACACCGGTGTGGACATCGAGGTGCGCCCCGGCGGCCCGAACGTCGGCTTCCAGCCCGTACCCGCCCTCATGCGGCTCGACGACAGCATCGTGCTCGGCACCGTGTACTCGTACGCGGGCATCACCGCGTCGGTCGAGAGCCCGGTCGTGGCGGTCGTCTCGCAGCTGACGACCAGCCCCCTGATGCTCATGTGGGACCCGGCGTCGCACCCGGGCGCGCAGACCCTGCGCGACGTGGCGGCGAGCGGCGTACCCGTGGTCACCTCCGATCCCCTCATCACGGCGCTGCTCGAGGCCCAGGGGGTCATCACGCCGGCCCAGGTGGACACCAGCTACGAGGGCACCCCGGCGCGGTTCGTCTCCGACCCGCGGATCATGCAGCAGGGCTACGTCACCACCGAGCCCTACATGTACGAGCAGGAGATCGCCGAGTGGGGGCGGCCGGTGGGGTACCAGAAGCTGGCCGACTACGGCTACTCGGTGTACCCGTCGGCGTTGTCCGTGCGCGCGGACCGGCTGGAGCAGCTGCGGCCGTGCCTCACGAAGCTGGTGCCGATCATGCAGCGGGCGCAGTTGGACTATCTGGCCGATCCGGGTCCGACGAACGCGCTGATCGTCGAGCTCGCCGAGGCCTACCAGACGGGGTGGGCGTACTCGCCGGGCGTTGCCGACTACGCGGTGCAGGCGATGCGGGATCAGGGACTGGTGACCGATGACCCGGCCTCGGGGGTGTTCGGGCGGTTCGACCCGGCCCGCATGCAGCAGATCGTGTCGACCTTCGGCCCGATCCTGCAGGAGCAGGGCACGATCACGCAGATCCCGGACCCGGCATCCCTCTACACCAACGAGTTCATCGACCCGAGCATCAGCATGGGCTGACCCCGATCAGTGCCCGCCGACCGTCGTGGGGCGGATGACGAAGACGACGCGGTCGGCCGCGTCCGGCGGTGCGGCCGTGCCGAACGGCGCGTCGTAGCGCTCGGCCAGCTCGACGAAGAAGGCGCCTTCGGGATCCGGGTCGACGCGTTCGACGACGCCGCGCACCTCCACGTAGCGGTACGGGTTCGCGGGGTCGACGATCGAGATCGCGACCGCGGGGTTGGCCCGGATGTTGCGGTACTTGCGGCGGTAGTTCGTGTGCGTGAAGCGGATGAACTCGCCGTCCCACGCGAACCACATCGGGTTGACCTGCGGGGTGCCGTCCTCCCGCACGGTGGCGAGGTCGGCGATCAGCGGCCGCTCCAGCAGGTCGCGCAGCTCGTCGGGGATGGTCCCGGTCGAGGTCGTCACGTGGTCTCCTTCTCGATGTGGGCTCGGACGGAGGCACCGTCTCCGCTGGTCCAGCTGGCCGGGATCGGCAGACGATCGTTGTTCCCGACACTACCGACCTCGGTGATCACGTGGTGGAGCGTGCCGCGACCCCGCGGTTCGGCGGCTTTCCCAAACAGTGTGGTGCACCTAACCTCGAGTTCGTGTACGGCCTGCTCCTGCGACTGTCGGCGCTCGACGCCGACGCCGCCAGCGCGGTGCGAGTGATCGGCTTCTTCGACGCGCTCGTGGAGCAGGGCGCGTCGATCGACGTGGTCCTGAAACACACCGCCGCGCTCGCCGGATGTGCCGTCGGGGTCAGGCGTACGGATACGCCCACGGGGCACCGCGCCGACGTGAACACGCCCGTGCACGACGGCACCCCTCCGGTCTGGGCCCGGGTACGCCCGGTTCCCTCGGGTCACGAGGTCTGGATCGAGCGGTTCGGCACCCCGCTGCCCCTGGACGAGCTGGTGCTCGAACGATTCGCCCTGGTCATGTCCGTGGCCATCAGCCGGCGACAACGCGACGTCGAGGACATGGACGCCGCGGAGCTGCTCCGGCTCGCGGTCGACGCCGCAGCGGACGAGGCCCGGCGGCGCCGGGCCCTGGCCCGGCTGGGCCTCACCCCGACGAGCATCGTCCACATGATCGCGGCCGATGGTCCACCCGAGCTCGTCGACGTGCTCGCCGAGTCGGCGGGCGCGCTGGTGGCGCGCGCCCCGATCGGGATGGCCCACGCCTTGGCCGGCTCCCGGCCCTTCCCGGAGGGGTCGGGCGTCCCCACCGGCACCCGCCTCGGCATCGCCTCGGCCCACCCCGCCCTGGCGCTCCCCGCGGCCTGGCGCGAAGCCAGCATCGCCCTGCGTTACGCGCGACCAAGCGGACGCGACAACCCGCCCTACGCGTTGGACGAGCCGGTCGCCGTCCGCTACCGGGCCCTCGGCGGTTTCGGAGCGCTCGTGGAGAGGATGCCTCCGGAGGCGATCAACGAGGTGGAGGACGTGCAGGCACTGGACAAGCTGGTGACGGATCCGGGTGGCGAGGAACTGCTGCACACCCTGGAGGTCGTCGCGTCCACGGAGTCGATGCGTCGAGCCGCGGCGGTCCTGCACATCCACCACAACTCGGTCGCCCACCGGGTGTCGCGCGCCGAGAAGGTGCTCGGCTTCTCGCTCGCCGGGCCGTGTGCGCGGTCGCGGTTGACGCTCGCACTGGTCCTGCGCCAGCTCCGCGATTCGGCCGACCCAGGAGCGCCCTGAACAACTCGGGCCTACTGCGCGACGCCCAGGCGGCGCCCTCGCCGCGTTGGACGATCGGGCCGATACAACAGCGGTATCGGCCCGATCGTCCGCCTTGCGAGGACACCACCTGGACGCCGCTCGCTACGGCCGGAGTTGTTCAGGACCCTCCTGGCGTGACCCGCCGGCGCCCGCTCGGCCGCCATGTGGCGCACGAGTGGGACGGATCGGCGCCAGGCGCCCAATGACATCCGCCCGGCCACTGCCCATGCTGGTCTGGCGCCGGCGCATCCACGACACGGCGCGTCCCACCGAGGAGCGCTCCGATGACGTATCGCTTCGATCCCGAGCTCGCGCCGTGGATCCCGATGCTGCCGACCCTGGACATCTCCGATCCCGTCGCTGCGCGCGCCGCGCTCGCCGAGGCGGCGCGGCAGGCTCCGGTGTACGAACCGTCCCGGCCCCTGACCATCGAGAACAGGACGGTCCCCGGTCCCGACGGGGCACCGGAGGTGCCGATCCGGATCTACGCTCCGGCGGAGCGCCGAACGCCCCTCCCGGGGTTCCTGTTCGTCCACGGCGGCGGGTTCGTCATCGGCGACATGGACGGGGAGGACGCCCGTGCTCAGGAGATCGCGGCCGACACCGACGCCGTCGTCGTCTCCGTCGGCTACCGGTTGGCGCCGGAGCACCCGTTCCCGGCCGGGCTCCATGACTGTTTCGCCGCGCTGAGCTGGCTCGTCAAGAACACCGCCGAGCTGGGCGTCGACCAGCAGCGGCTCGGGGTCGGCGGTCGCAGCGCGGGCGCCGGGCTGTGCGCGGCCGTGGCACTGCTCGCCCGCGACCGCGGCGGGCCGGCCCTGCGCATGCAGTACCTCGGCACCCCGGAGCTGGACGACCGGCTGGACAGCCCGTCGATGACGCTCTTCACGGACACCCCGATCTGGAACCGACCGAACGCGGTCCTGTCCTGGCAGTACTACCTGGGCGGTCAGGAGCCGACCCAGTACGCCGCGCCGGCCCGCGCCGAGGATCTCCGCGGACTGCCAGCGGCCTACGTCGACGTCTGCGAGTTCGACCCGCTGCGGGACGAGGGCGTGACCTATGCCCAACGCCTGACCCAGGCCGGGGTGCCGGTCGAACTGCACCTCTATCCGGGAACCTTCCACGGATCGTCCCTGGTCACCGACGCCGCTGTCTCGAAGCGCATGGCGGTGGACGGCCTGGGTGCCATCCGCCGGCTGTTGCACGACTGACCCGATTCCGATCAGAACGGGGACGACCCGATGGACGATACGAAACCGCTGGATGCACTGGTCGTCGGAGCCGGGTTCGCCGGCCTGCACATGGTCTACAAGCTGAGGGAGCTCGGCTTCTCCGTGCACGGCGTGGAGGCGGGCGCCGGGCCGGGCGGAACCTGGTACTGGAACCGCTACCCGGGCGCCCGGTGCGACTCGGAGATCATGTACTACTCCTTCTCCTTCCTGCCCGAGCTGGAGCAGAAGTGGCCGCTCCTGGAGCGGTACCCCGAGCAGCCCGACATCCTCCGCTACCTGGAGCAGGTCACCGACCGGCTGGACCTGCGCAAGGAGTTCAGCTTCGAGACCCGGGTGACCGGCCTGTCCTACGACGAGGCGGAGAACCTGTGGACCGCGCGCAGCGAATCCGGTGACACGTGGACGGCGCGCTTCGTCGTGACGGCCGTCGGCTGCCTGTCCGCGGCGAACACCCCCGACATCCCCGGAGCCGACACCTTCACGGGCCGGTCGCTGCACACCGGTGCCTGGCCGCACGACCCCGTCGACCTCACCGGCCTGCGGGTGGGGATCATCGGCACCGGCGCGTCCGCGATCCAGGCGATACCGGTGATCGCCGAGCAGGCGGGTCACCTCACCGTCTTCCAGCGGACGGCGCAGTTCACCATTCCGGCGGCCAACGGCCCACTGGATCCGCAGTTCGTGGAGCTGTGGAAGCAGAACTACCGGGAGTGGCGCAGGCGGGCGAAGCTCTCGAGGGCCGGCATCCCTTACACCGGGAGCGACGTGTCCGCGCTGGAGGTCTCCGAGGAGGAGCGCCGCGCCCGTTACGAGAGGACCTGGGAGCAGGGCGGGTTCCTCTTCTCCCTCGGCACCTTCAACGACCTGCTGACCGACGAGAAGGCCAATGCGACGGCGGCCGACTTCGTCCGCGCCAAGATCGACGAGATCGTCGACGACCCCGCGGTGGCCGAGCGGCTCAAGCCGGCCGGATACCCGATCGCGACGAAGCGGCTCCCGCTCGACTCCGGCTACTACGCCACCTACAACCGGCCCAACGTCACCCTGGTCGACCTGCGCGAGTCGCCGATCGAGGAGATCACCGGGTCGGGCATCCGGACCGGCGCCGAGCTGCACGAGCTCGATGTGATCATCTACGCCACCGGGTTCGACGCCCTGACCGGGCCGTTGACGGCGCTCAACATCACCGGCCGAGGAGGGCAGGGGCTGGAGGATGCCTGGGCGGAGGGTCCACGCACCTATCTCGGGCTCGGCGTACCCGGTTTCCCGAACCTGTTCACGATCACCGGCCCGGGGAGCCCCTCGGTGCTCAGCAACATGCCGGTCTCCACCGAGCAGCACGCCGAGTGGATCGGGGACTGCCTGGCTCACCTCCGCGAACGTGGCATCGACCGGATCGAGGCGACGCCGGAGGCGACGAGCGAGTGGACCGACCACGTCCAGGAGGTCGCCGCCGGAACGCTCTACCCGAAGGCGGCGTCCTGGTACATGGGGGCCAACATCCCCGGGAAGCCGCGCCTGTTCCTGCCCTACGTCGGCGGGGTCGGCAACTACCGCGTCAAGTGCGACCAGGTCGCCGCCAACGGCTACGCCGGTTTCGAGCTCGCCGGAGTCACCGCGCCGGCCTGAGTGGTCGTGCCGATCAGGAAAAGGGAGAACGCCATGGCGCTCGACGAGGAGACCGTGGGGCTGCTCGGCCAGCTGGCCGAGCTGGACGCCAAACCCCTGCACGAGATGACCCCGGAGCAGGCGCGCGACTTCACGGCCTCGCTCAGCGGCCAGGCCGGGCCCGGGCCGTCGATGCACCGGGTCCGGGACACCAGGGTGCTCGTCAGCGGCGGGGGTGTACCGGTACGGATCCTCACCCCGTCGGAGCGTCCGCGTGGTGTCATCGTGTGGTACCACGGGGGCGGCTGGGTGATCGGCGGCATCGACGAGGCCGAGCCGGTCGGCCGGACGATGGCCGCGCGGACCGGCTGCCTGGTGGTCCTCGTCGACTACCGGATGGCACCGGAGTACCGGTTCCCCACCGCGGTCGACGACGCCTGGGCCGCGCTGCGCTGGACGTTCGACCACCTCGACGATCTGGCGGGTGGGCCGTCCCCGGTGATCGTGGCCGGGGACAGCGCGGGCGGCAACCTCGCCGCGGTGGTCGCGCAGCGGGCCGTGCGCGAGGGCGGACCCGCCCCCGCCCTGCAGGTGCTGGTCTACCCGGTGACCGACTGCGACCTGTCGACGCTGTCCTACCAGGACCCGAGCAACCAGCTGCTGCTCAGCAGGGACAGCATGGTCTGGTTCTGGGACCATTACGCCCCGGTCCTGCTCTCGCGGGAGGACCCCGACGCGTCACCGCTGCGCGGGGACTTCGCGGGGCTACCTCCCGCGGTGGTCCTCACCGCGGAGCACGACGTGCTGCGCGACGAGGGCGAGCTGTACGCGACGCGACTGGTCCAGGCGGGAGTGCCCGTCGGGCATCGCCGGTTCCCCGGTCAGATGCACGGCTTCTTCACCATGCTCGGACGGTTGCCCGGCGCCGATGCCGCCATGGACTACGTCGTCGAGGCGGTCGACGCGCACCTGAAGGCCCCCTCCACCCCCGGCAGCTGACGGAGGGCGTCCCGGGGGTCAGGCGGTGTCGGAGCCGATGAACCCCTTGGCGATCATCCAGTCCTTCGCGACGATCCCGGGGTCGGCGCCGTCGACGTCGACCCGCTTCCCCATCTCGATCATCTCCTCGTTGGTCAACGCCATCGCGACGGGCTGCATGACCTGCTCGATCTCCGGATGGCTCCGGTAGAGCTCCTCCTTGATCACCACGCAGATGTTGTACTGCGGGAAGAACTTCCGGTCGTCCTCCAGCACGCGCAGGTTGAGCCCCGCGATCCGGCCGTCCGTCGTGAAGATCTCACCGAAGTTGCAGGTGCCGTTGGCGATGCCCGCGTAGATGGCGCCGGTGCCGAAGGTCTTCACCTCGGTGGTCGGGAACCCGTAGGCGGCCTGCACCCCGGGCAGCCCGTCCTGCCGGCTCGCGAACTCGGTCTCCACGCAGAAGACGGCCTGGTCGGGGTTCTGCTGCAGGAACGCCGTCATGTCCGAGGTGGTGCGCAGGTTGTGCTCCTGCGCGTAGGCATCGGTCACCCCGAACGCGTAGGTGTTGTTCAGCTGGGAGTACGGCAGCCACCGCAACCCGTTCTGGGCGAGGTCCGCGTCCCGGACGGCCTCGTACTGCGCCTGCTCGTCCGGGATCGGGTCGGTGTTGCCGAGGTAGTTGATCCAGCCCGTGCCGGTGTACTCCCACGTGAGGTCGACGTCCCCGTTGACCAGCGCGAGCCGCGAGTTCGACGACCCCTGGATGTTCGTCAGGTCGCGGACGTTCGCCCCGGCCGCCGACAGGGCGAGCTCGGCGATGTAGCCGACGAGGATCTGCTCGGTGAAGTCCTTGGACCCCACCGTGATCGTCAGGTTCTCCAGCGCGGGGACCGGCGTGATGGAGCCGGATGTGACGGCGAACGGGATGGCGGTGTTCTGCGACAGCCCGCAGCCCGTCAGCAGGAGCGTCGCTGCGGTCACCAGCGCCGCGGCCCGGCGTCTCATGAGGCCCCCTTCGGTGCGAGCCAGCGCTCGGCCATCCCGCCGAGCCAGTCGACGAGCAGCGCCAACCCGATCGCCAGCGCCGCGCCGACGTACATCACCGAGTTGAGCTGCAGCTTGTAGCCGGTGTCGATGAGCTCCCCGAGCCCGCCGCCGTTCACGAAGAACGCCAGCGTCGCCGTACCGACGGCCAGCACCAGCGCGGTCCGCAGGCCCGCCAGGATCAGCGGGACCGCCAGCGGGAGCTCGACCCGCATCAGCACGGACATGGCGGACATCCCGATGCCGCGCCCGGCGTCGATCAAGGGCGCGGGCACCTGCTGGATGCCGACCATCGTGTTCCGCAGAACGGGGAGCAGCGTGTAGAAGACCAGCGGGATCGCCACCGCCCACAGGCCCTCGATGCCCGACCACAGGAAGAACAGCACGATCACGCCCAGCGCGGGCGCGGCCTGACCGACGTTCGCGATCACCAGGAACAGGGGGCTCAGCCCCTTCATCGAAGGCCGGGTCAGCGCGACGCCCAACGGTATTCCGATCGCCACGACCAGCACGCTCACCACCAGGGTGATCAACACGTGCTGGCCGGTCAGGGTGAGGATCGTCGGCAGGTTGAGGGTCTCGCGCTCGTTCGCGTTGAGGTCGCTGCTCAGCGC
This sequence comes from Pseudonocardia wallangbongensis, assembly GCF_054486945.1. NCBI lineage: Bacteria > Bacillati > Actinomycetota > Actinomycetes > Pseudonocardiales > Pseudonocardiaceae > Pseudonocardia > Pseudonocardia wallangbongensis. The sequence goes on along the minus strand of NZ_JBRERS010000001.1, from coordinate 1,224,148 downwards.
CCAGACCACGACTGCCCCGACGATCACCACGACCGCGATCGGCTGGAGGAACAGCCGCAGCCGGTTCGACCGCGCCTCGACGCTCGGTCGCTGCGGGACCGTCCTGGTACCGCTGACACCCGCCAGGGGCTCCGCGACGGCCGTCATGCGCTGTGCTCCTCGCGGACGTTCGCGATCACGCTGGTCACGGTGTCGATGTCGATCGTGCCGAGCAGCTCGCCACGGTTCCCCGTGACGACCGCCCGGCCGCCCTCGGTGAGGATCGCCTCCAGCGCGTCCTGCAACGTCGACTGGGTGGACACCGAGTCACCGACCTGCTTGCCCACCCCGTCGAGCGCCTGCCGGCCCGCCAGCTCGCGGATGTGCACCCAGCGCTGCGGGCGCTGGCGTGCGTCGAGGACCAGGGCGTACGTCTTGCCGGCCTTCGTGAGCTTCTCGGTGACGGCGGCCGGGCGCTCGTGGTCGCCGACCGAGAGCACCGCGTCGGTGTCGTACTCGACGTCGCGCACCCGCATGAGGGTGAGCTGCTTGAGCGAGGCACCCGCACCGACGAACCCGGCGACCGTGTCGTTCGCGGGGTTGGCCAGGATCGCGTCCGGGGTGTCGTACTGCTGGATGGTCGAGCGGTCACCGAGCACAGCGATCTTGTCGCCGAGCTTCACGGCCTCGTCGAAGTCGTGGGTGACGAACACGATGGTCTTGCCCAGCTCGCTCTGCAGGCGCATGAGCTCGTCCTGCAGGTTCCCGCGGGTGATCGGGTCGACCGCACCGAACGGCTCGTCCATCAGCAGCACGGGCGGGTCGGCGGCGAGCGCCCTCGCCACCCCGACCCGCTGCTGCTGGCCCCCGGAGAGCTGCGCCGGCAGCCGGTTCGCGAAGGTCTTCGGGTCCAGACCGACGAGGTCCATCATCTCCTCGACCCGGTCGGCGATCCGCTTCTTGTCCCACTTGAGCAGCCCGGGCACCATGGCGATGTTCTGGGTGACCGTGTAGTGCGGGAACAGCCCGACCTGCTGGATCGCGTAGCCGATGGTGCGCCGGAGCTGGTCGGGGTCGATGTGCAGCGCGTCCTTGCCGCCGATGGTGATCGTGCCCGACGTCGGTTCGACCATCCGGTTGATCATCCGCATCGTCGTCGTCTTGCCGCAGCCGGACGGCCCCACGAACACCACGACCTTCCCGGCCGGGATGGTCATGCTGAACTCCTCGACGGCGGCGACCGCGGTGTTGGGGTAGTGCTTGGTCACCTTGTCCAGGCAGATCTCGGCGCCGGAGACACCCCGCTCGGTCGGCTCCTGCAGCGTTTCGGTCATCGGATCCCCTTCGGCACGGTCAGGCGGGCGATCAGAACGAAGATCGCGTCGAGGACGAGGGCGAGTACGACGACGCCGAGGGTTCCGGCGAGCGCCTGGTTCAGCGAGTTGGCCGACCCCGCACGCGTCAGCCCGGAGAACACCTCGGAGCCCAGCCCGAAGCCCTTGGCGTACGCGGCGATCACCGCGATGCCCATCAGCATCTGCGCCGAGACGCGCATCCCGGTGAGGATCGCGGGCCAGGCCAGCCGCAGCTCGACCCGGGTGAGTACACCGAACCGCCCCAATCCGATGCCCTTCGCGGCGTCGGACACCGCGGGGTCCACACCTGACAGGCCGACGATCGTGTTCCGCACGATCGGCAGCAGCCCGTAGAGGGTCAGGGCGATCACGCTGGGCGTCACCCCGAGGCCGACGACCGGGATCAGCAGACCCAGCAGCGCGAAGGACGGGATCGTCAGGATCGTGCTGGACAACGCCGTCGCGATGGCCGAGCCCGCCGGGCTGCGGTACACGAGGATCCCGACGCCCACCCCGATCACCGCGGCGAGGATCGTGCATTGGACGACACCGCTGACGTGCAACCAGGACTGCAACGACAGCCGGTCCCACCGTTCGGCGATGTACTGCCAGAGGCTCACTCTCCACCCACCTCCCGTACCGTTCGCCGACCGTGGATCGGCTCAGCGGTTCGCGGAACCCTATTGCGGTCCGGCCGCCGATGCCGAACAAGAGCGTCGGGGCCGCGCTCCGGACTTCCTCGGGCGGCGCCCCCTCCGAGCCGGTCCTCGCGCAGACCCAGGCCCATGACCTGCGTGAACGTCGGCGGCGTCGCTGAGTGGCGCCATGTCGCCCGTCGCGCGGCGCCGTCCATCGGTGACTCAGTCGTTACATAGGGGAGGTGTGGCAGTCGTGCGCGCCCCGGCTCCGGCGCGCTGCCGGATGCGCCCCGCGACGACGTCCGCGAGCATGAGCCCCTCGACGATCACACGGCGATTTGTATGCAACTTTCCCTGGCCCGTGGTCGCCTCCACTGACCATCGGTGGGTGTACTGACCAGCGCGTTCGCGCCACAGTGCCAGCGTAGTGGCCACCTGGAGCCGCCGCCGAATCGATGCTCGACCCTTGACAGGTCAGCGCGACGACCATGATATTTGCCAGGCTTGTACACAACGTGCCAGGCAATGGAGGCGGGCATGGTGACACGCAGGACGCGGACCGTGGCACGGCTGGGAGCGGTGCTGCTGCTCGCCGCTGTCGTCGCTGCGTGCGGAGGCCGGGGTAGCGCCGGCGACGGGGGCGACGGGGGCGACGGCGAGAAGTTCACCATCCGCGTCGCGCACGAGCTGACCCCGCAGAGCGTCAAGGGCTTGACACTGCAGAAGTTCAAGGAGCTGGTCGAGGCGAAGGCCGGCGACCGGGTGCAGGTCGAGGTCTACCCCAACTCCGAGCTGTACGGGGGCGCGGAGGCGATCGAGGCGGTCCAGAACGGTTCGGTCGAGATGACGATCGGCGCGACCGGCGACTTCGTCAACATCGCCCCGTCGCTGCAGGTGATGGACCTGCCGTTCGTCGTGGAGGACTACGACGAGGTGCCCGGGCTGACCGCGCCCGGCACCCCCGTCGGGGACCTGATCCGCGAGAACCCCGACCTGCAGAAGAACAACGTCAAGGTGCTGACCGTGGTCGGCTCCGGCATCAAGCAGGTCTCCAGCAACAAGCGGATCGCCACCATGGCCGATCTCTCCGGCCAGCGGATCCGCACCCAGCAGTCGCCGGCCGAGATGCGGATCTTCGAAGGGCTGGGGGCCTCGCCCGTCCCGATGGAGGACTTCAGCCAGGTCTACACGGCCCTGGAGCAGGGCGTGGTCGACGGGCAGACGAACCCGTACTCCACCATCGCCTCGGAGAGCGTGTACGAGGTGCAGCGCTACATCGCCGAAGTGAACATGGGCTACACCAGCTACCTGGTGATCATCGGCTCCGACTACTGGGACACGCTGCCCGCCGACGTGCAGGCCGACCTCGAGGCCGCTGCGACCGAGACCCAGCAGTACAGCCTGCAGCTCCAGCGGGACGAGAACGCCGCGGCGAAGCAGACGATCGCCGAGTCGGGAACCGAGATCGTCCCCTTCGACGACGCCGAGCGCGCCAAGCTCAAGCAGGCGCTCATCCCCGGGGTGTACGAGAGCTTCTCCGACGTCATCGGCCCGGAGATCGTGCGGAGCCTGATCGAGAAGGAGCAGGCCGAGATGCGTTGACGGCGCGCTCGCCGACGCCGCGCCATGACGCCCAGCCCGGTCCCGGATCACGAACAGGACGGTGGATCCCGCGTGTCCAGACTGAGCCACTACCTGCAGCGGGTCGAGGAGACCATCGTCGCCGTCTCGCTCGGTGGCGCCACGCTGATCATCGTGGTGAGCGTGGTCATGCGCTACGTGTTCCACAACGCGCTCTCCTGGGCGGAGGAGGGCGCGATCCTGCTGCTGGTGTTCTCCACCTTCGTCGGTGCCTCACTGGCGTTGCGGCACCGCGAGCACGTGGGCATCGACATCCTGTCGACGCTCGTCGGGCCGCGCGGGCGGAAGGGTCTGCTGATCCTCAGCGCGGTGCTGACGGCGTGCTACTGCGCGGCGCTCGGTGGCCTGGGCTGGGTGATGGCCACCTCCGACAGCGCGGTGAACGCGGTCACCCCGGCGCTGCAGCTACCGGTGTGGGCCGTCCAGCTCGCGCTGCCGCTCGGGCTCACGCTGATGTTCCTGCGCGCACTGGAGCTGTTGGTGCTGGCCACGCGGCGCGCCGCCGCCGAGCCGCCGGAGGGTGACGCCGACGTCGACGGGGCGACCAGGTGAGTGTTGAGCTGATCCTGCTCTTCGTCGTCTTCGCGGGGCTGTTGCTCAGCACGGCACCGATCGCGGTGGTCCTCGGCCTGACCGCGCTGCTGTACTTCTACTACTTCACGACCATCCCGCTCGCGCAGCTGCCGCGGAACCTCTTCCACTCGCTGGAGAGCTTCTCCCTGATGGCCGTGCCGCTCTTCATCCTCGCCGCGAACATCATGACCAAGGGCGGGCTGTCGAAGCGGATGACCGATGCGGTCCAGGCGGTCGTGGGGCGCCTGCCCGGCGGCCTGGCCGTCACCTCCGTGGTCGCGTGCATGTTCTTCGCGGCGATCTCCGGGTCGAGCGTCGCGACCGTGGTGGCGATCGGCTCGGTGCTGATCCCGGCCATGGTCGCGGCGGGATACGGCCGGGACCTGCCGACCGGCATCATCGCGACGTCCGGGTCGATGGGCATCCTGATCCCGCCGTCGATCCCGCTGATCGTCTACGGCGTCGTGACCGAGTCCAGCATCAGCGACCTGTTCCGGGCGGGCCTCGTCCCCGGGGTCGTCGTGGGACTGTCCCTGGCGATCCTCGTCGTCCTGATCGCCTGGCGCCGCGGGTTGCGCGCGGCGGACGTCGGCACGGTCCGCGACCGGCTGGTCGCCCTGCGGCGCGCCGTTCCGGGGTTCCTGCTGCCGGTGCTGATCCTCGGCGGCATCTACGGCGGTGTCTTCACGCCGACCGAGGCCGCCGGGATCGCGGTGGTCTACGCGCTGATCGTCGCGATGGTGCAGCGGGAACTGCGGCTCGGCGAGATCCCGGGGATCCTGGTGTCGTCGGGCCGCATGGCGGCCATGGTGATGTTCATCGTCGCCAACGGCTACCTGTTCTCGTTCTTCCTCTCCAACGAGCGGATCCCGCACCAGGTCGCCGCGGCGCTGACGGCGCTGGACCTGGAGCCCTGGGCCTTCCTGCTGATGGTCAACCTCATCCTGCTCGTGGTCGGCTGCTGCATGGAGACCTCGAGCGCGATCGTCATCCTCGCGCCCATCTTCATCCCGATCGCGACCGCGCTCGGGATCAACCCGATCCACTTCGGGATCGTCATGGTGATGAACCTCGAGGTCGGCCTGCTGACGCCGCCCGTGGGGCTGAACCTGTTCGTGGCCAGCGGCATCTCCGGCCTCCCGGTGACGAGGGTGGCCAGGGCGGCACTTCCCAGCACCGGGTTGCTGCTCGCCGCGGTCCTGCTGGTCACGTACGTCCCCGCGCTGGCCTTGTGGCTGGTGGAGTAGGGGAGCAGCGCAGTAGGGCAGTAGGGCAGTAGGGCAGCACGAGCAGGAGGAGGGCACATGTCCCGGGTCGCCGTCGTCGGTGCAGGAGCCATGGGTTCGGTCTACGCAGGGTTGATGGCCTCGGCGGGCCACGAGGTGCACGCCGTCACGCTGTGGGAGGACCACGTCGAGGCGATCAACCGCGACGGCCTGCGGGTGGAGGGTGTCAGCGGCGATCGCGTGGCCGCGGTGCACGCCTCCGTCGACAGCGCGGGCATCGGTGAGTGCGACCTCGTCATCATCGCGACGAAGGCGATGGACGTGGCGGCCGGTGCGCGCCAGGCCGGGCCGTTGATCGGCGCGAACACCGTCGTGCAGACCAGCCAGAACGGGCTCGGATCGGCGGACGCGGTGCGCGAGGTCCTCGGGCCGCGGCAGCTGGCCGTCGGGGTCGTCGGCGGGTTCGGGGCCTCGGTGCGGGCTCCCGGGCACGTGCACCACAACGGAATGGAGATGGTGCGTCTCGGAGCGCGGCCCGATGGCCCGCCGCGGGAGGCGCTGGAGCGGGCCGCGGCGATCTGGGAGTCGGCCGGCTTCACGGTCGGGCTGTTCGACGACGTGGACCGGATGGTCTGGGAAAAGTTGATCATGAACGTGACGTTCTCGGCGACCTGCTGCCTGACCGGGATGACGATCGGTGAGGTCCTCGACGACGAGACGGCGTGGGGACTCTCCTCCCGGTGCCTGGCCGAGGCGGTGGAGGTGGCCGCGGCGCTGGAGGTCGACCTCCGGGTCGGGGACCCGGTGGAGCACGTGCGCGCCCTGGCCGGCCGGATCCGCGGAGCCCGGCCGTCCATGCTGCTGGACCACCTCGCCGGGCGACGGTCCGAGATCGGCGCGATCAACGGCGCGATCCCGCGGGAGGGCGCCCGCGTCGGCGTGGCGACGCCGGTCAACCGGACGTTGGTCGAGGTGGTCGTCCTGCGCGAACGCGACTTCGCGGCGCAGCCCACCGCGGCGGCGGCATGACCGGGCCCGCAGGCCCGCTGGCCGGCGTCCGCGTCCTGGACATCGGCAACCTGATCGCGGGCCCGATGGTCGCCACCCTGCTCGGTGACCTCGGCGCCGAGGTGATCAAGGTCGAGCACCCGGTGCACGGGGATCCGCTGCGGGTGTTCGGCCGGCTGGTGGACGGGCAGAGCCTGTACTGGAAGAGCATGGGCCGCAACAAGCGCTGCATCACCCTGAACCTGTCGAAGCCCGGCGGGCAGCGCGTGCTCAAGCGGCTGGTCGCGGTGAGCGACATCCTCACCGAGAACTTCCGCGCGGGCACCCTGGAGCGCTGGGGCCTGGGCTGGGACACGCTCAAGGGCTGCAACCCGGACCTCGTGGTCGTCCGGACCAGCGGCTTCGGGCAGAGCGGCCCGTACAGCGACCGTCCCGGCTTCGGCACCCTCGCCGAGGCGATGAGCGGCTTCTCGTACCTGACGGGGGAGCCGGACGGCCCCCCGCAGCTTCCCCAGTTCGCGCTCGCCGACGGGATCGCCGCGCTGGTCGGCAGCCTCGGCGCCCTGGCCGCGCTGCACCACCGCCGCGACGGCGGCGGCGGGCAGTGGATCGACAACTCCCTGTACGAGCCGTTGATGCGGCTGCTCGAACTCGTGAACCTCGAGTACTCGCAGACCGGCACCCTGCGGACCAGGACCGGCACGCGGATGTCCGACGTGGTGCCGCGCGGCTCGTACCGGACCGGCGAGCCCGACCGCTGGGTCGCGCTGTCGGGATCCACCCCGGCCACCGCGCGGCGCATCCTGCACGCCATCGGCCGGCACGACCTCGCCGACGACCCGAGGTTGCAGACCAACGAGGGCCGGATCCGTCACCGGGACCTGATCGAGGATGCCCTGACCGAGTGGGTCGGCCGGCACACGCTGCAGGAGGCGCTCGCAACCTTCCGCGCCGCCGACGCCGCGGCCGCGCCGATCTACAACGCGGAGGACATCCTCGCCGATCCGCATTTCCGGGCCCGGGAGACGCACGTCGACGTGCCCGACCCGCACCTCGGGTCGATCCGCCTGCAGAACGTCATGCCGCGGTTGTCGCAGACCCCCGGCCGGATCCAGCACACCGCCCGCGAGAAGGGCCAGGACAACGACGAGGTGCTCGGGGGTCTCCTGGGCCTCGACGAGGCCGAGCTCGCGGCGCTGTCCGCCGAGTGCGCGATCTAGAGATCACGAGGAGGAGCACGTGGCGTCACCCGCACCGCCGGTCCGGACGTTGTTGTTCGCCCCCGCCACCCACGAGCGGCGGCTCGCGCGGCTCCCGTCCTGCGGCGCCGACGCCGCGGTCATCGACCTGGAGGACGCGGTCGCCGCCGAGGAGAAGGTCGGAGCCCGCCGGCTGGTGCCACCCGCCCTGGCAGCGGGCGGGCCGGGCCTGCGCTGCGTACGGGTCAACGGCGTCGACACGGGCCTGCTCTTCGACGACCTGACCGCGGTGGTGGGGCCCGACCTGGACGCCGTCGTCGTCCCCAAGGTGGACTCCCCGGACCTCCTGCGGATCATCGATGCGCAGCTGGGACGGCAGGAGGAGCAGCTGGGCCTCCCGCCGGGGAGCGTCGGCCTCTTCGCGCTCGTCGAAACGGCGGCCGGCGTCCAGCGGGCGGGGGAGATCGCGCACGGTGCGCCCGGCCGGGTGCGGCAGCTGGTGTTCGGCCTGGGCGACTTCAGCGCCGACATCGGCGTCGAGCCGAGCGAACAGGGCCTGGAGCTGCTCTACGCGCGTTCCGTGCTCGTGGTGGCGTCGCGGGCGGCCGGGCTGCCTCCCCCGCTGGACGGCCCGTACCTGCGGCTGCACGACCCGGAAGCCCTCGAGGCGGACACCCGGCGCAGCAAGGCGCTGGGGTTGCGCGGGCGGGTCGTGATCCATCCCGAGCAGGTGGCGCCGGTGCACCGCGTGGTCTCAGGGCTGTCCGACGCGGAACTGCGCCGCGCGCAGCGGGTGGTGCGCGAGTTCGAGCGGGCCGAGGCGGCCGGGGACGCCTCGATCACCGTCGACGGCGAGTTCGTCGACTACCCGATCTACCGGTACCGGCTCGCGCTGCTCGAACAGCACCGCCGGGCCACGGACGACGAGAGGGCGGAATGGACGGCGTGAGGGAACACCGGGTGGCGGTCATCCCGGGCGACGGGATCGGGCCGGAGGTCACCGGCGCCGCGCTCGACGTGGTGGCCGCGGCGGAGGAGCTGTACGGCTTCCGGGTCCGGACCGAGGAGGTCGACCTCGGCGCGCGGGCCTACCTCGAGTCCGCGCGGCTCTGGGACGACGAGACCGAGCAGGCGCTGCGCCGGTGCGACGCGATCCTGCTCGGTGCCCTGGGCGATCCGGCGGTTCCTCCCGGGGTGCTCGAGCGGGGGATCATCCTGCGGATGCGCCAGGCCTTCGGCCAGGCGGTGAACTTCCGCCCGGTGAAGCTGTACCCGGGGGTGGCCTCGACGGTCCGCACCGCCACCCCGGAGTCGTGCGACATGGTGATCATCCGGGAGAACACCGAGGGCGGGTACTCGGGCCCCGGCACCACCGTGCACGAGGGGAGCACGGACGCCGTCGCCGTGCAGCAGTCCATCAACACCTACGCCGCGATCGAGCGCGTCGTCGACTTCTCGTTCCGGCTCGCGGCCCGGCGCCGGGGGCGGGTCGCCCTGTGTCACAAGAAGAACATCCTGGTGGCGGCCGGCCGGTTGTGGCAGCGGGTGTTCGACGAGGTGAGCGAGCGCCACCCGGACGTGGAGGTGGACTACGTCCACGTCGATGCCATGTGCTACCTGCTGCCCACCACGCCGGAGCGCTTCGACGTGGTGGTCAGCGACAACCTCTTCGGCGACATCATCACCGACCTCGGCGCCGTGCTGCAGGGCGGAATGGGTGCCGCCGCCAGCGGCAACCTCAACCTCACCGGCCGGGCCCCGAGCATGTTCGAGCCGATCCACGGCTCGGCCCCCGACATCGCCGGGAAGGGCTGGGCCAACCCCGTGGGGGCGATCCTGTCCGCGGCGATGTGCCTGGCCCACCTCGGCGAGATCCGCGCGGCCCGGGCGATCGAGGCGGCCGCGGCGGCGGTGCTCGCCGAGATGCCGGAGACCAGGGGACCGGGCATGGGGCGCTCCACCGGCGAGGTCGGCGCGCTGGTCGCACAGCGGGTCGCAGCAAGCCCGGATGCCCGGATCGAGGTGGGTCTTTCACCGATGGACCCACTCGCCGACGTCGTGCGCGGGGGCGACCGCGGTGCCGCGTGACGTCAGGATCGTCGAGGTGCTGCTCCGCGACGGGCTGCAGACGATGGTGCACGAGCGGGACTTCCACGTGCCCACCACCGCGGAGAAGATCGAGCTGGCCGGACGGCTCGCCGACGCCGGTGTCCCGGAGATCGAGGTGACGGGGTTCGTCCATCCCAGGGTCATCCCGATGCTGGCGGACGCGAGCGAGGTCCTCGCCGGCCTGGCGCCGCGGCCCGGCACGGTGTTCCGCGCCCTCGTCCCCAACGTCAAGGGGGCCGAGCGGGCCCGCGCCGCCGGCTGCACGAAGCTCTCCGCCCTGATCGTGGCCAGCGAGACCTACAGCGCCAAGAACTCCCACATGAGCGTGCGCGAGAACGTCGAGCAGATCCGCCGGATCGTGGCCCTCGCCCGGGAGGGCGACCTGGCCGTCAACGTCACGATGGGCATCGCCTTCCTCTGCCCGTACGAGGGTCTGGTGCCCGAGCGCCGGGTCCTGGAGCTGGTCGACGAGTTCGCCGCCATGGGTGTGGAGGAGATCTCGATCGCCGACAGCATCGGCATGGCGAACCCGCGGCTGATCGCCGAGCGGTTCGGCGCGATCCACGGACGCTGGCCCGAGCTCACGCTGGGCGCACACCTGCACGAGCGGACCGGGATGGCGATCGCCAACGTCGTGGCGGCCCACGAGTCCGGTGCGACCGTCATCGAGTCGTGCGTCGGCGGCTACGGCGGCGGGATCTCCATGCCGACGTCGGTGCTCGGGATGGGCAACGTGCCCACCGAGGACGTGGTGAACCTGTTCGCCGAGATGGGGGTCGAGACCGGCATCGATCTCGACGCCGTGTGCAGGATCGGGAAGGACGTGGCCGAGCTGCTCGGGCTGGCGTCGGGCAGCCGGGTCACGAGCTTCGGCACGTTCGCCGACCTCCACACCGGCCAGGAGGGGGACCACTAGTGCTCGGCACGCTCGTCGGCATGGGCGCGCAGCACCCGGACCTTCGCCGCGTGCATGTGGGAGAGCATGACCGCCTCGGCCCAGTCGGGATCGCGGGCGCGGAACGCCGCCAGCAGGTCACGGTGGTGGTTGTTGCTGCGCTGGAGGTCCTCCAGCGTGTAGTTCCGCAGGCCGCGCAGCACCAGACCCGCCACGACGACGATGTTGCGGACCGAGTCGAGGTAGTAGTTGCCGGCGACGTCGGCCACCGCACCGTGCAGCTGGGAGTTCAGCTCCGCGATGGCCTCGACCGTCTGCGCGTCGCCGGGATTCCCGTCGCGGGTGATGCGCTCCATCTCGTCGCACAGCGTGGCGAGCCGGTCGATCTCCTCGTCGCTGATCCGGGTGGCGGCGCTGCGGGCGGCGTACCCCTCGACCCGTGCGCGCAGGCCGTACAGCTCGGCGAGGTCGACCCCGGCCCAGTCGACGACGCGGGCCCCGCGGTGCGGGAGCACCTCGACCAGCCCGTCGGACGCGAGCCGGCGCAGGCCTTCGCGGATCGGAGTGCGGCTGAACCCGTACTGTTCGGCCAGGTCGACCTCGCCGAGCCGCAGGCCGGGGCCCAGGGCGCCGGTGACGATGTCACGGCGCAGCATCTCGTAGGCACGGTCCGCGGCCCGGTTGGCGCCACGGTCCTCCGGTCGACTCATCGCAGCCCGAATCTCCGGGCAAGATTGTATACAACCATCCGGCGTTGCCTTTCGGTCTTCCAGAGTGGTGCGCCGTGAACACGCGAAGGTAGCAGGAATCCACCCTGCGAGGCCTGACCGATTGAATACAACATTGCGGGAGGCGCACCCATGGACGTCGACGGTCTTCCCGAGGCCCGGGTGGGGGCCGGCGCCCTCGAAGGGCTCCGCGTGCTCGACATCGCGACGATGATGGCCGCGCCGTGGACAGCCACCTACCTGGCCGACTACGGCGCCGATGTCGTGAAGGTGGAACTGCCCGGAAAGGGCGATCCGGTGCGGGAGTGGGGCACGCAGGTCGACGGCACCTCGCTGATGTGGAAGGGCCTCGCGCGCAACAAGCGGCTGATCACGCTCGCCCTGAACCGGCCGGAGGGCCAGCGGATGCTCCTGGATCTCGTCGACCGGTTCGACGTGCTCATCGAGAACTTCCGGCCCGGCGTGCTGGAACGGTGGGGGTTGGGGCCGGCGGCCCTGCACGAGCGCCATCCCGGGCTGATCATCTTGCGCACCACGGCCTACGGCCAGACCGGGCCGTACTCGCACAAGCCCGGATTCGGGACCCTGGCCGAGGCGTTCTCCGGTCTGTCCCACATGACCGGGGACGCCGACGGACCGCCGGTGCTGGCCGGCTACCCGCTGGCCGACGGCGTCGCCGCGTTGACGGGGGTGATGGGTGTCCTCTCGGCGGTGTACTGGCGAGATGTGCGGGGCGGGACCGGCCAGGTGATCGACAACTCGATCAGCGAGGCCACCTACCGGCTGATCGACCACGTGATGCTCGACTACGCCGTGCTGGGGCAGGTGCGCACGCGAGCCGGCAACCGGCTCGGCGACCTCGCGCCCCGCAACACCTACCGGACGCGGAACGGCGGGTGGATCGCGATCTCGGGGGGCACCCAGGGCATCGTGGAGTCGCTCTTCCGGGCCATGGGGCGACCGGATCTGATCGACGATCCGCGGTTCGCGACCAACGCCCTGCGCAGGCGGAACGTCGATGCACTCGACGAGCTGATCGCGGCGTGGATGGCCACCCTCGACGTCGACACCGTCATGGCCCGCTTCGAGGAGCACGGCGTCGCGGGCACCGCGGTGAACGACGCGGCGCAGATCGCCGAGCACGAGCACTTCCGGGCCCGTCAGCTGCTGCTGCGGGTGGACGACCCCGACCTGGGCCCGGCGCCGGCGACCCACGTGCATCCCCGCCTGTCCGAGACGCCCGGCGGCGTGAGCGCTCTCGGGGGAGCCGTCGGGCGGGACAACGCCGAGTTCTACGCGGAAGCGCTCGGGCTGGACGATGACGATCTCACCCGGCTCCGGGCGGCCGGGGTCGTGTAGCGCCGCGGTCGGGCCCCGGCTCGGATCGCCGAAGATCTGGTCGCGGCGCCCCGGGAGGGGTTCGATGTGACCATGGAACTGGGTGTGCGTGGCAAGGTCGCCATCATCACGGGCGGGACGGCGGGTATCGGACTTGCGACCGCCCGGATGCTGCACGACGAGGGTGCGAACGTCGTGATCTGCGGGCGCGACGAGGGCAGGCTGGGGGAGGTGGCGGCGTCGATCGGCGGGGACCGCTGCCACGGGGTGGCCGCGGACGTGCGGGACCCGGAGGCGCTGCGCGGGCTGTTCGAGGCCACGGTGGAGCGCTTCGGCGGCGTCGACATCCTGGTCAACAACGCCGGCACCTCGGCGCGCGGGCACGCCGCCGAGGTCGAGGACCGGGCCTGGTACGACGACATCGACCTCAAGCTGATGGCGCACATCCGGATGGCCCGCCTCGTGGCACCGTCGATGCGGGAGCGTGGCGGTGGGGCGATCGTCAGCGTGGTGTCGATCGGCGGCCGGGCGCCGGAGGCCGGGTCGGCCCCGACGTCGGTGTCGCGCGCGGCCGGGCTCGCGTACGTGAAGCTGCTGTCCCGGGACCTGGCCGGGGACCGGATCCGGGTGAACGCGGTCTGCATCGGGCTCGTGGAGAGCGCGCAGAACGAGCGCTGGTGGCGGGCCTCGGGTTCGGATCGGACTCGTGAGGAGTTCTTCGCCGACGTGGTGCACACCCGGAAGGTCCCGCTGGGACGGATCGGTCGTGCGGAGGAGGCCGCCTCGGCGATCTCGTTCCTCGCGTCCGACGCGGCCGGCTACGTCACCGGCTCCGCGATCAACGTGGACGGTGGTCTCTCGCACGTGCTGTAGGGGCGGAACGTACGTGTCGTGACGGCCGGGTCTCCGGTCGGAAGGGAAGTGTGATGCAGGATCTGGTCGATGTGGTCTGGGACGGCGCGCTCACCGGTCGGTTCGACGCGACACCGCTGACCGGCAAGCTGTCGGTCGACGACGGGGAACGGGCGCAGCTGTCGTTGCTGTCCCGCTGGGCCGAGCGCGGACGGTCCCGCGCCGGATGGAAGGTCGGGCTGACCTCCGGCGCGGTGCGCGACTCGTACGGTCCCGGCGTGCGGCCCTTCGGGTTCCTGCTCGCCGAGCGGGTCTTCGCCTCCGGTGCTGCGCTCGACGTCGGGCGGCATCCGCGGCTCGGGCTGGAGACCGAGCTGTGCTTCCGGGTGGGTCGTCGGCTGGCCGGCCCGGACGTCGGCGTGGCCGAGGTCGCCGCTGCGGTCGAGTCCGTCGCGCCCGCCTTCGAGATCAACGAGAGCCGGATCGAGGGGCCGCAGGAGCCCGGTATCCGGGTGGCCGACAACCTGACCCAGTGGGGCGTGGTCGTCGGCGAGCCGGTGTCGCCGGTGCCGGACCGGTCGGTGTTCGAGGCCACCGTGTCGACGCTGTCGCGGGACGAGGTGCTGCTGCAGACGGTGGCGGCCGCGGGGCACATCGACGACCACTTCCTGTCCATCGCGCGGCTGGTCGCCCAGCTGTCCCGGTTCGACCAGGTGGTCGAGGCGGGCGACCTGGTGATCACCGGCGCCTTCACCCGCGAGCGGGACGACCTGCGGGCCGGCGACTACGTCGGGACCTTCAGCGGCATCGGCGAGGTACGGGCCACCGTCACGAGTGGGCCCACGGCGTAGCGACGAGCCATCCGACCATTGAAGAGGAGTGCAGTGGACCACACCCGCCTGTCGATGACGCTCGGCGAGACGATCTTCACGCAGCGATCCATCCGCCGGTTCCGGCCGGATCCCGTCCCGCTCGCCGACCTCGAGTTGATCGTGGCCGCAGCGGCGAAGGCCCCGAGCGGTGGGAACAGCCAGATCGCCCGCTTCCTCGTGGTGAACGACCGCGACCTCATCCGCGAGTTCGGTGCGCTCTACCACGAGGCCTGGTGGGCGAAGCGACGGGACGCGGCGGGCTGGACCGGGCCCGCGGACCTGAGCGCGGCCGAACGCACCCAGTGGGCTTCGTCCATGCGACTCGCCGACGAGATGGGCGACGTCCCGTGCGTCGTCCTCGCCCTGTCCGTGCCGCCGAACGCGCCGGGCTCGGTCCTGCCGGCGGTCCAGAACCTGATGCTCGCCGGACGAGCGCTCGGCATCGGGTCGGTGCCGACGACACTCCACCCCTCGGTAGAGATCCGGTTCCGGGAGATGTTCGGGATCCCGGCCGAGGTGGGGTTCCACTTCGCGATCCCGGTCGGCTACCCGGCCGGCAACTTCGGCCCGACGAATCGCCGGCCGACCTGGGAGACCAGCTACCTCAACCGATGGGAGAGCGCGGTGCCGTGGGCGCCCGCGGCACCGGATCACACCGGCTCGTGACCGCGGACCGTACGTCGCGCAGGACGAGGACGCGTTCGTCGCCCTGTTCCAGGACGCCAG
Organism: Pseudonocardia wallangbongensis; assembly: GCF_054486945.1. NCBI lineage: Bacteria > Bacillati > Actinomycetota > Actinomycetes > Pseudonocardiales > Pseudonocardiaceae > Pseudonocardia > Pseudonocardia wallangbongensis. The sequence goes on along the minus strand of NZ_JBRERS010000001.1, from coordinate 1,209,009 downwards.
GGTGTCCCGCTGGATGGGCCATCCACGCTGGGCCCGCTCCACAAGATCGGGTTCGAGCACGTCCGTGACATCGACGAAAGGCGACGGCAGTACGGGGTCCGTGTGCTGACCGTCGGGCGGGGCGCCTGGGGGAGCACCTGGCGTAGCCTCCGGTGCCCTGGCCCACCCGAGGAGAGGCAGCGCCGGTGACAACAGCGAAGAGCGCCACGACGTCGAGCTGGCCTGCCCTGCGGGTCGCGGACTGGACCCCGACGCGGGACACCCTGCACATGTGGACCCAGATCGTCGGCAAGATCCGCATGGCGCACTCGCCGCTGCTGAACCACTGGTGGCAGGTCACGCTGTACGTCAGCCCGCGGGGGCTGACCACGTCGACGATCCCGTACGGCTCGCGAGCCTTCGACGTCGAGTTCGACTTCGTCGGCCACCAGCTGCTCATCCGCACGAGCGACGGTGCCGGCCGCTCCATCGCGCTGGAGCCGATGCCGGTCGCCCGGTTCTTCGAGCGCGTCATGCGGGCGCTCTCCGATCTGGGGCTCGAGACGCGCATCTCGGCGGGGCCGAACGAGGTGGACCCGGCGATCCCCTTCGCCGAGGACCTCGAGCACGCCTCCTACGACCCCGAGGCCGCGCACCTGTTCTGGCGGCAGCTGCGGCAGGCCGCGCGGGTGATGGGCGAGTTCCGGTCGCACTTCGTCGGCAAGGTCAGCCCGGTCCACTTCTGGTGGGGCGCGATGGACCTCGCCTGCACCCGGTTCTCCGGCCGTCGGGCGCCCGCGCACCCGGGCGGCGCGCCCAACTGCGCGGACTGGGTGATGGTCGAGGGCTACTCGCGCGAGCTGTCCAGCTGCGGGTTCTGGCCGGGCGGCGGTGCCGAGGGCGCGTTCTACGCCTACGCCTATCCCGAGCCGGACGGGTTCCGGGAGTACCCGGTGGGGCCGGCGGAGGCGTACTTCAGCGACGAGTTCGGCCAGTTCCTGTTGCCGTACGAGGCCGTGCGGACCGCACCCGACCCGGACCGGGCGGTGAGCGAGTTCCTCCGCACCAGCTACGAGGCGGCCGCCGAGCTCGCGAACTGGGACCGGGAGGCGCTCGAGGACGACCCACTACGTTGGGCGGACCGCCGTCCGACGCGGCGACCAGCATGAGGGGACAATCCGGCATGGTGACTTTCCGGACCACGCTCCGGGCGAGCGGCGGCAACAACGTCGGCATCGTCGTACCCGAGAACGTCGTCCTCTCGTTCGCCCGGGGCAGGCGCGTACCGGTGGTGGTCACGATCGACGGCGGCTTCACGTACCGCAACACGATCTCGTCCATGGGCGGGCAGTTCATGATCTCCTTCAACTCGCAGACCCGCGCCGCGACCGGCCGGGGAGCCGGCGATGAGGTCGAGGTCGCCCTGGAGCTCGACGACGCTCCGCGCACGGTCGAGCCGCCCGATGCGCTCGCGCAGGCGTTCGCGGCGGAACCCGCCGTCGCCGAGGCCTGGGCAAAGCTGTCCTACAGCAAGCAGCGTGCGCACGCGGACGCGATCACCACTGCCAAGACGGAGGAGACGCGGAGCCGCCGGCTGGAGAAGGTGCTGTCCGAGCTGCGCAACGCGTAGCGCGGCCCACCCCGGCGCGCACCGGCGGTGGGCGGGCCGGGGTGGTCACCCGTTACATGAAGTTGCGGGTGTGCAGGGCCGACAGTTCGGCGGCTTCGTCGGGTGGGAAGCCGAGCCGGGTGAGCCGCTGCCGGCGGCCGTCGTCCATCGCGCGACCCAGCTCCTCGACCGCCCGGTGGCCGCGGGCGATGGCAGCCGGCTCCCACCCGCCGGCCGCGAGGACGATGAGGGCGTCGAACACGTCGGCGTTGAGGCCGGCGGTGTCGACGAGGGCGTCGTGGCGGCGTTCGATCGCCGCGCGCAGCTTTCCCCGCAGCGCGGGGTCGAGCTCGGCCTGGCGCTCCAGGTGGGCGACCCCGAAGGCGACGTGCCGGGCCTCGTCGACGCGGGCGAGCCGCGTGACCTGCCGGGTGACCGGGTCCGGGGCGTGCTGGTCGAGGAACGCGAGCAGGGCCAGGAAGCTGCCCTCGCCCAGCACGGAGAGCAGGAACGAGGCCAGCGAGAAGTCCGGCTCGGCCAGCAGCGTCGTGAGCGAGGCCCGCCCGCCGACCGAGGAGGTACCCATCTCGCCCCCGTGCAGGAGGGCGCGGCGGGTGAAGACCTCGACGTGGCGGGCCTCGTCGGCGGCCTGCACGGCGAGGAGCTGCTGGACCTCCCGGAAGTGCGGGTGCACCCGGGCCAGCAGCCGCGCCGGGATGACCAGCGCGGCCTGCTCGTTCTCCACCAGGTAGGTCATGACCTGCACGACCGCGGACTCGATGTCGGCGGGCAGCGGGAGGGTCGCGGACCAGTCCACGGCGGTCGCCGGGTCCCACTGGGCGGCGGCGGCGTGCGCGTAGAGCCGCGGCGCGAGATCGGCCCAGACGACGTCGCGGTCGTCGATGTCGAAGGGCGAGGCGGCCGGGCCGCCCGCCTCCACCAACGCGCCGCGGGCCGCCAGGCCCCAGTGCGCGGGTGGCCGCCGGACCAGCCCGTCCGGACCGGGACCGCCGGCGCGTTCCGCACCGGCCCACCGCTGCAGGTCCGCCGTTCCGCGCACCACCGTGTGGCCGCCGTCCGGGTGCGGTGCGAAGTCGTGGCCCCGCCGGCGGCACCAGGCGCGCAGGTGCACACCGAGCGCCGGGTCCGCGCCCACCACGTGCAGCTCCTGGCCCGGGACCAGCCCGCGCAACGCCCGCTCGACGAGCAGGTGCGCGCCGGAGGTGAACCCGAGCGCCTCCAGGTCGAGCCGGGCGGCCGTCACGGGGCGTACGCCGCCGCGGTGACCCGGCCCGCGGCGTCGTAGAAGCCCGCGGCGTCGACGGCGTCCGCGAGCTGCGCGTACCCGCTCGTGCGGCCCTCCCTCCACACCCGCAGCCCTTCCAGGTCCAGCAGCGGGCGCACCTGCGGGTCGGCGTAGGACATGGCCAGCAACAGCTGGGTGAAGCGTTCGGCGAGTGGTGCCGGGGCGGTGTCGACCACGGTCATCGTGCAGTGGTCGTAGGCAGGGGTCTGGGCGAGGATCCGGGTGCCTGCCGGCAGCGTGCCCTCCTGGGTGAAGAGCAGGTGGTTGCCGTCGATCATGCAGGCGGCGTCCACCTCGCCCGCTACGAGCGCCCGGGCGGCGTCGCGCTCCCCGCCGACGTGATCGCCGTGCAGGCCCACGCCGACGTCGAACCGGCGGACCGTGATGTCGCGGCCCGGGTGCAGGCCTTCGCCGCGCAGGTGGGCGAGGGGGATGAGCGTGGCCTGCGGGGAGTCGATGGCGCCGACCCCCACCGTCCGGCCCGCGAGGTCGGCGAGCGATCCGATGCCGGAAGCCTCGGGAACGACCACCACCGACGTCAGGTCCCGGTCGGTGTCGCGCATGACGCTCGCCCGCACCGACCGGCCGCGGGCAGCGGCGAGTCGCTCGGCGCGCAGCGCTGCGAGGGGGGAGTTCCAGGCGGCGTGGATCCGCCCGTCCACCAGGTCTTCGACCTGGCGTTCGTAGTGGGAGTACAGCACGAAGTCGAAGGACAGCCCTTCGGAGCGCAACCAGCGGCGGAAGCCCTCCCAGATGGTCACGACCTTCGGGTCGTAGGCCACCGCGCCCATCAGCAGCGTCTCGCCCATCAGGCGGCCGGCCCGTCGAGCAGGGGCTGGCCCAGTGCTGCGCGGCCGACGAAGTCCCGCAGCGCCGCGGTGGTCGGCGCCATCACGCGCGCGGCGAGCGCGTCGCGGAAGCGGCGTTCGACGCCGAGCTCCTTGCGGAAGGCGGCGCCACCGCAGAGCCGCATGACGCCGTCGGCGACCTCGGACGTGGCCTCCGCGGCGACCGCTTTGACCTGCAGCACACGCAGCATCGCGTCTGCGCGTCCGGTACCGAGTGCGGTGAGGGTGTCGGCGAGGAAGGCGCGTGCCTCGGCGGCGCGGGTGAGCAGCGCGGCGTACTCGGAGCGGGTCGCGGGCTGCTCGGCCAGCGACCGGCCGAGGTGTTCGAGGCGGGTGGCGGTCAGGTGTGCGGCGGCTTCGTCGAGCATGGCCTGGGCCAGCCCGACCGAGAACGCGGCGCTGCCGACCAGGAAGGTCGGCAGCACGACCGCCAGCGCGATGTCCAGGCCCGCCCCGTCGGCGCCGATCATGGCGTCGGCCGGCACCAGCAGGCCGTCCGCGGTCACCGGGCGCGAGGCGTTGCCGCGCAGCCCCATGCCGTCGAAGGCGCCGGGCCGGCTCAGCCCTGCGGCGTCCGACGGCACCAGCCACAGCGTCATGGGCCCCTGCGCGGCGAGCGGGCGGCTGGACCAGACGTAGCTGTCGGCCTCCCCGGCCGAGGTGATCCAGCTCTTGCGCGCGTCCAGCCGGACCCGGTCCCCGTCCGCGGTCGCGGTGCTCGTGGGGGCCCAGAAGTGGCTGCGCGAGCCCGCTTCGGAGAAGGCCAGGGTGCTCAGGTGCTCGCCGCGGGCGACGGCTTCGCGCACCGGGCGCGGGCCGTGGGCCTCGAGCACGGAGACCGCGGAGAAGTGCATCAGCGCGACCATCGCGGTGGACGAGCACGCTCCGGCGACGCGCTCGACGATCGCGGCCACGTCGGCGAGCCCGGCCCCGCCGCCGCCGAGTTCGGAGGCGCTCGCGGCGCCCAGCACCCCGGCCTGGGCGAGGGCGTCGACGCCTGCGCGTGGGAAGGAACCGGTGCGGTCGATCTCGGCGGCGGCCGGCGCGATCACGTCGGTGATCACGCTGTCGAGGCGCTCGCGCCAGTCGGGAACGGCAACGGGCTCGGGGCGGGTGACGGCAGAACTCACGGGATCTCCTCGTGATGGATCGGCCGTCGCATGTCAACCCGGGGGACCACCGACGGCCGTGTGTGAAGCCGCCCGACCGGGCGGCAGGACCTGGTGGGCTCAACGGCGGGGCAGCATGCGACACCCCTTCCCGAACATCCTCGTTCCTCCCGTCGAACGTGCGGACGCTACGTCCGAAGGGATCACGGGCACAAGGCTCGCGGCTCGCGCCGGTCGGCGAAGTGCGGCAGAACCATCTCGACCAGTGCGGCGACGTCGCGGTCGGCCATCGGCTCGCCGGTCATGCCCATCCGGTGGAGCAGCACACCGACCACGACGTCGATGAAGAACAGGACCCGATCCGCCGGCTCGCCGAGCGCGTCCTGGAGCGCGAGCCGGTACGGGTCCTGGAACCTGGCGGAGAGGATCTCGCGCAGAGCCGGATCGCTGACGGCGTCGCTGAACACCCCGGCGAACGCGTCGCCCACGCCGGGTTCGCCGATCTTCCCCGCGATCCAGTGGATGGTCGAGGACATGATCTCGGCTCGACCGGTGCCCTCCAACGGCGCCGGGCCGAACGCGTCCAGGAGGCAGTCCACGATCAGCTCACCCTTGGACGGCCAGCGACGGTAGATCGTCGTCTTGGCGATGCCCGCCGCCGCGGCGATGCGCTCGACGGTGGCGCGCGCGTAGCCGACCTCGTCGATCGTGCTCAGCGTGGCGGCGAAGACCACGGCGTTGACGCCGGCGCGCGGACGGCCGGGTGGTCTGGCAGGTGTGGTCGATGCCATACGCGCACGTTACCGGATTTCGCTACCTTAGGTTCCGAAACCAGAGGTAGCGAAACTCTGATCGAGGAGGAGAAGGAATGAGCGAGGTCACCGCGACGGCACGGCCGCCGGCGCCGAACTGGTTGGGGATGACGGCCCAGCAGCTGGTCGCCTACCGCGACGCGGAGAACCGCTTCCGGGCGTCCGCCGCGGCGCGGGTGATCACCGGGGAACCGGATCCCGGCGCCGCGATCCGGTGGCAGGAGGTGGCGCTACCCGACCGCGAACTCCCCGTCCGGGTGTATCGGCCGGCAGGCGGATCCGGCCGGGCGGACCTGCCACTCGTGCTCCACGTGCACGGAGGCGGCTTCGTGGGCACGGCCGTGCAGAGCGACTGGGTCAACAGCCACCTCGCCGCCCGGCTGCCCGCCGTCGTCATCTCGGTCGAGCACCGCCTCCTCGCCCCGGGAACCCCGCTGTCAGCGGCCGCCGACGACGGCTGGGACGTGCTCCGACACGTGGTGGAGCACGCCGCGCAGTGGGGTGTCGACCCGGCGCGGGTCGTCGTCCTCGGTGAGAGCTGCGGCGGGTTGATCATGGCGCTGGCCGCGATCCGGGCAGGCGTTGCCGGCCTGCACCTCCAGGCGCAGGTGCTGGTCAACCCCGCCGTCGACGTGACCGACACGATGCTCGACCACGCCTCCGTCGTCGAGCACGCCCACACGCCGACCCTCGCCGAGCCGCAGCTGCAACTGTTCCGGCGGCTCGCCGTCCCACCGGGAACCGACGCTCGCGCGCTCTCGCCGCTGCATGCGGACGACCTGAGCGGGCTGGCGCCGGCGCTGGTGGTGGTGCCGACCCACGACCCGGTGGCCGATCACGGCCGCCGCTACGCCGAACGGCTGCGAGCGGCCGGGACACCGGCGCGGCTGACCGAGTACCCCGGAGCGGGGCACGCGTTCCTCAGCACGCCGGGCGCGGCCCGGCAGGCAGAAGCCGCGCGGGCGGAGATCCTCGAGTTCGTCCGAGCCTCCCTCGCCGTGGGGCATCGATCGGTACGGCCACCCGCACGGGACGCGTCGTCCTCGCGCTGACCGCGCTGCTCAGCCTGCGGGCAGCACCGGCACGCCGTAGGCGACCAGTGCGTCGTCGGCCGTCACAAGTGTCAGCCCCTCGACGGCCGCTTGGGCGACGAGCATGCGGTCGAACGGATCCTTGTGGTGAAACGGTAGGTCGCGGGCCGCCGTCGCGTGTGCCCCGGTGACGGGGAGCTCGGTGAAACCCTGCTCCATCGCATGGGAGCGAAGGTCCACATCCACGCGCAGCTTCCCGATCGACTGCTTGATCGAGAGCTCCCACACCGACGCCGCGGACAGGTACAGGGCGTTGTCGCCGTCCTCCATCGCCTCGGCGGCGGCCGCCGCCAGTCGTGGGTCTGCTTGTAGCCACCAGAGCAGGACGTGACTGTCGACGAGCAGCCTCACGAGGGGTGCGCCGCTGGCGGCGGGCCATGATCATGGCTTCGGGTGCGGCGGCGGCCGCATGGAGGGTGTTGCCCATTCGCTGCTGGCTGTGGTGGCGAGCATGATCCGAACTATCGGTTGTCCATGGCTGCGGCCACGACGATGAGCACCCGATACCGCGGATCACCGGCGGGAAGATCACAGATACCGGTTGTCCATGGTCGTCACTGCGACCATGGACAACCGATACTGTGGATCGTCGCGGCGGGCCCACGCCGCGAGCAGCTCGATCTGGCAACACCCTCCACGGGGCCGTGGGTCAACCGCGCGTCGTCGTGGCCGCCAGCAGTTCCCCGGCCACGTCCTCGGCCCGGCGGGGCGTGCTGTCGACCCCGCGTTCACGGACCCAGCGGCGCGCGGTCCGCAGCACCCCGCGGGCGGCGCCCTCGCGCAGCGGCGGGGGGAGGGTCTCGATGTCGGTGGTCTTGGCCAGGCCGACGATGCGCCGGGTCATCTTCGCGGCGCCGAACAGCCAGGCCTCGGCGCGCCACGTCGCGAGCAGGTGCTCGCGCAGGTCGTCGCCGAACGTGCGGGGGTCGACGCGCCCGTCCACCCATGCCCCGCGGAACCCCGCCTCGAAGGCGTCCCAGGTGCGGGTGCACAGCCCCAGCGCCCATGCGGCGCGCTCGTCGTCGCCGAGCGCGGTGGCGCGGGCGGCGGCGATGACGTAGTTGCCCCACAGGGCGCCGAGGTCGAACGCCACCGGGCCGTAGAAGGCGAACTCGGAGTCGAAGGCCTTCACCGAGTCGACTGGCACCGAGTCCGCCCCGCCGTCCTCGCCCTCGGCGGCGCGGACCATCACCGACCCGGTGTGCAGGTCGCCGTGCAGGAGCGCCTCGGCCCGCGTCATGAACGTCCACTTCGCCTGCCCCATCGCGTCGACCATGGTGCGGTCGGCGGCGAGCTCGGCGGCGTCGGCCTCGTTCGCCGGCAGCACGCTGTTGCGCCCCGCGTCGACGTACGGCTCGGTGAACACGAGGTCCTCGGTGATGAGGCACAGCTCGGGGTTGACGGAGGCGGCGAGGGTGCTCGCCCGGTCTGCCGCGTCCATGCCGAGCACCGACGTGCCGAACGCGACGGCGGCGACGTAGCGGCCCATCGCCTCGGCGGCGCCGTCGTGGCGCAGGCCGTCGTTGAGCGCGGTGCGCCAGACGCGGTGGTCGGACAGGTCCTCGATGGCGAGGACGTAGCGGTCGGCGTCGTAGTCGTACAGGTGCGGCACGAGGTCGGGGGCGAGCTGCCCGTGCAGCCGCAGCGCGTCGGCCTCGTGGCGGGCCCGGTCGGGGGTGAGCCGCCAGCTGGGGCCCACCAGCCGCACGTAGGGCAGCGCCTGCTTCAGGACGAGCCCGCGACCGGCGCCGTCGGTGAGCACGAACACGAGGTTGAGGTTGCCGTCGCCGATCTCGCGCACGGATGCGAGGTCGCCGGCGTCGATGCGCGATGCGAGTCCGGGCCGGGAGCGGACGTACGCGGCCGCGGTCTCCGGGGTGAGGATCTCGTAGGGCGCGTCGAGTGCGGCATCGGTCGTCATCGTCGCGCTCCTTCAGATGACGGCGGCGGGCGTGTAGCGGGAGCGGCGCCGCGACAGGGTGAACGAGAACAGCAGGGCGAGCAGCAGCACGATCCCCTTGACGACGTCCTGGCCGTAGTAGGGGAAGCCGGTGATGGTCAGGCCGGTGATGAGGATGCCGACGAGGACGGCGCCGAGGATCGTGCCCCACGCGTTCGGGCGGCCCAGCCCCAGCACCGATGTGCCGACGAGCGCCACGGCGACCGCGTCGAGCAGCAGGGAGTTGCCGGCGCTGATGTCGCCCTGGCCGATGCGCGCGGACAGGATGAGCCCGCCGATCGCGGCGAACACCCCGGACAGGACGTAGGCGAGCGCGCGGTAGCGGCCCACCCGGACGCCGGCGAGCCGGGACGCCTCCGGGTTGGCGCCCACGGCGTACATCAGCCGTCCCCAGCGGGTGCGGTTGAGGAAGAACCAGGTGGCGACGGCGAGCAGGCCGACGATGAGGACCGGCAGCGGGATCGGGCCGACGAACGCGCGGTCGATGGCGAGGAAGTCCGGGGTGAACCGGCCGGGCGCCACGCTCCCGTCGCGCAGCACCATGCCCGACGACACCGACTGGCCGTCGACCGGCACGAGCTTGAGCCCCATGACGACGAACATCGAGGCCAGCGTGGCGAGCAGGTCGGGTATCCGAAGCACGACGATGAGCAGCGCGTTGACCGCCCCGATGAGCGCTCCGGCGAGCAGCACCAGCGCGACCGCCACGCCCCCGACCTGCGCGTAGATCACCATGGTCATCGCGGAGATCGTCACCGCCATCCCGGCGACGGCCCCGACGGACAGGTCGAGCCCGCCCACCACCATCGTCAGCGTCACCCCGAGCCCGACGACGGCCACCACGGAGGCGAACTTCAGCATCGAGAACAGGGTGCTCGGCTGGCGGAAGGTCTCCTCGGTGACGGCGAAGAAGACGAACAGTGCCACCGTGATCGCGATGAACCCGTACCGGACGGCGAGCTCGCGCACGCCCGGCCGGGGCTCCGGCGGTGCCGTCCTGCCGGCATCCCGCTCCGCCTCGGTCTTCGGCATCGCCACTCAGGCCACCCCTTCTCCGTGCGGTTCGACCCGGGCGGGTTCCACTCGGGTGAGCGCCGCCATCTGCGCGACGATCCGGTCCCGGGTCACGTCGACGGTGCGCGCGTCGAGCCGGGGGACGCCCTCGACCAGCACGACCACCCGGTCGGCCACCTCGAGCACCTCGTCCACGTCCGCGGCGAGCACGAGCACGGCCGAGCCACCGGCGGCGAGCTCGCGCACCCGGTGCGACAGGTCGTGGCGGGCGCCGATGTCGATGCCGCGGAACGGCTCGTCGAGCACCATCACCCGCGGCTGCCCGCGCAGCCACCGTCCCACCACGACCTTCTGCTGGTTGCCGCCGGACAGCGCGTCCACGCGCTGGGTCTCCGAGGCGGCCACGACGTCGAAGCGCTCGACGACGGCCCGCCCGTCGGCCCGTTCCTTCCCGCGCGCCACCACACCGCGGGGCGAGAGCGCCCGCAGGAACGGCAGCGACGCGGTGCGCGCGATCGACCAGCCGGGGAGCATGGCCTGCGCCGCGCGGTCCTCGGGCACCAGGTAGACCTCGCGCGCCACCGCGTCGGCCGGGGAGGCCGGCGCGTAGGGCTCACCGGCGAGGCGCATCGTCCCGGCCGGGAACGGCTGCGCGCCGAACACGCCGAGCGCGAGCTCGCTCTTGCCGGCCCCGAGCAGGCCGACGACCCCGGTGACCTCGCCGCGCGCCACCGTGAGGTCGAACGGTGCGCTCCGGGTGAACAGCTGCACCCCGCGCAGCTCCAGGGCCGTCTCGTCGCCGCGCCGGTCGTGGACCTCGGCGATCTCCTGCGCGCCCCGCTCGCCGAGCATGTCGCGCACCGCGGCCGGCCAGTCGAACGGCTTGGCCTGCTCGGAACGGACGCTCCCGTCGCGCAGCACGGCGATCCGGTCGGCGAGCCGGTCGATCTCCCCGATGCGGTGGGAGACGTAGAGGACGGCGACGCCGCTCGCGCGCAGGTCGTCGACGACGCCGAAGAGCCGGTCGGTCTCGGCGCCGGACAGCGCCGAGGTCGGCTCGTCGAGCACGAGCAGCCGCGGACGGCGCGCGAGCGCCCGCGCGAGCAGCACGAGCTGCTGGTCGGCGATCCCGAGTTCGTGGATGTCGCGGCGCAGCGTCGGGTCGCTCCAATCGAGCCCGAGGCCCGCCGCGACCTCGCGGGCCGCGGGGAGCAGCCTGCGCAGCGAGCCGACGGCCGGCAGCTCACCCTGCGCGATGCGCTCGAACAGCAGGTTCTCCGCCACCGACAGGCCCGGCACCACGCCCTCGTCGATCCGCTGGTGCACGGTCTCGATGCCGAGCCCGCGGGCGGCGAGCGGGCCGTCGGCGGCGGACAGGGGCGAGCCGTCCACGCTGATCCGGCCGTGCTGCAGCGGGTGCACCCCGGCCAGCACCTTGATCAGCGTGGACTTGCCTGCGCCGTTGGCGCCCATCAGCGCGAGCACCTCGCCCGCGTCCCACCCGATGCTCACCCCGCGCAGCACCGGGTTGCCGCCGAACGCGTGCCGCACGTCGTGCAGCTCGACGGTTGCCACTAGAAGTTGACGACGGGGATCCAGTCCGCCGTCGCGACGCTCGTCATGTTGAGCTCCGGCAGCACCTCGCGCAGCTCCGCGAGGTTCCGGATGTTCTTGCCGCGCAGGAGGTCCTGCGTCACGAGCGTTCCGGGGAACACCACCTCCTTGGAGCCGAGCTGGCCGGCGAGCTCGAGCGCGGTCACCCGGACCACGGCGGCGCCGATGGCGTTCGGGTCGGTGGTCGCGGTGGCGACCCACGGGCTGCCGTCGGCCGTCATGACCTCGATGTCGGCGGTGGAGATGTCCACGCCGTAGACGCGGATGTCGCCCTCGCGCCCGTTCTGCTGCACCGCGGAGACCGTGCCCTTGGTCAGCTCGTCGTAGGGCGCGAAGATGCCGGCGACACCCGGGTTCGCCTTCAGCGCGGCGTCGACCAGCTGCGCGTTGTCGGTGGCCACCGAGTTGGTGAACTCGCCGACGAAGAACTGCTGGTCCCAGCCGTTCTGCGCGCGCAGCTGCTCCCAGACGGCGTGCCTGCGGTCGAGCGGTGCGATCCCGAGCACGTTGACGTAGCCGACCGGTTTCCCGGGTCCGAGGTCCTCGGTCATCTTGCCGAGGATCAGGCTCGCGAGGTTCGCGTCGTCCTGGGCCGTCTCCACGGCCTCCGGGGCGCATTCGGTGATCTCGACGTCGTAGATGACGACGGGGAGATCGGCGGCCAGCCCGTCGTTGATGAGCGGGCACATGGTGTCGGACTGCCCGTGGTCGACGATGATCGCGTCCACACCCGAACCGATCGCGGTCTGCATGTCGGTGGCCTGGCGCGCGTTGTCGGCCTGGGCGTCGTAGACCTGCAGCTCGATGCCCAGCGCGGCGGCCTGCTGGCGGGCACCGTTGGTCCACTGTTGAAAGTAGTCTCCCGCCCCGCTGTTCTGCACGAGCGCGACGCGCACGGGGTCACCACCCGCGAACGGGGCAGGCGCCTCCCCCGTGGCCTCCTGCACCGTGGCCGTCTCCGGTGCCGCGGCCTGCCCGCCGCCCGGGCCGAGGTCCTGCGAGCAACCGGCGAGCAGCAGGGCGGAGCCCAGCAGCGCGGCACCGGCCCGTGCGCTGGCTCGGCCGCGCGTCACGAGTGTCGTCATCGACATCTCCTTCGGAAGGTGCTCTGGTCAGAGGGGTTGCTGGACCGCCATCATGTCGGGGCGGAGCTTCGGTTCGGCGACACCGCGCTCGGTGACGACGGCGTCGATGAGGCGGGCGGGCGTGACGTCGAACGCCGGGTTGAACACGCGGCTGCCCGCAGGCGCGGTGGGCACCCCCCCGAGCGCGACGACCTCGGCGGGAGCGCGTTCCTCGATCGTGATGCCCGCCCCGTCCGGCGTCGCGAGGTCGACCGTGGACCACGGGGCGGCCACGACGAACGGGATGCCCGCGTCGGCGCACGCCAGCGCCAGCCCGACGGACCCGACCTTGTTGGCGGTGTCGCCGTTGGCCGCGATGCGGTCGGCGCCGATCACGACGGCGTCCACCAGCCCGCGCAGGATCGCGCCCGCCGCGGCGCTGTCGACCTGCACGACGTGGTCGATGCCGTCGGCCGCAAGCTCCCACGCGGTGAGCCGCGAGCCCTGCAGCAGCGGCCGGGTCTCGTCGACGTGCACCACCTCGATCCGGCCGCGGGCGTGCAGTTCGCGGACGATCCCGAGGGCGGTGCCCCACGCGGTGGTGGCGAGCGTTCCCGTGTTGCAGTGGGTGAGCACCCGCAGCGGGCGGTCGGAGCAGCGTCGGAGGAGCCAGTCGGCGCCCTTCGCGGAGAGCGCCCGGTTGGCCGCTTCGTCCTCGTCGAACACGCGCCGGGCCTCGGCGAGCACCGCGTCCGGTCCGTCGGGCAGGAACGCCAGGACCCGGTCGACGGCCCAGGCGAGGTTCACCGCGGTCGGGCGGGCCTCGCGCAGCCGGGTGATCTCGTGGCGCAGGCGGGCGTCGTCCCAGCCCTCCCGAGCGCGCTGGGCGAGGGCGACCGCGACGCCGAGCGCCCCGACCGCGCCGAGCGCGGGAGCGCCGCGGACGGCGAGCCGGGCGATCGCGTCGACGAGCGTGTCGACGTCGGCGGCGTCGAGGTAGACCTCCTCGACCGGCAGCCGGGTCTGGTCGAGCAGCCGCACGGCCGGGACCGGCTCGTCGAGCCACTCCACCGTCCTGACGGCCACGCGGCCTCCCCCGAGCTGTCAGTCGTCCTACGACTTCCCGGCACGCTATGGAGATGTAGGACGACTGTCAACCGCTACTCTGTGGCCGTGTCGACGTCGTTGGGTGCCCGCACCTCATTGGCGCGCCGACTGGCCGAGGACGTGCGGACCCGGATCATGTCGGGGGAGTACGCGCCGGGGGCGCGGCTGCCCAGCGAGGCGGAGCTCGTGCGCCGCTACGAGGTCTCCCGGGTCACGGTCCGCACGGCACTGCGCACGCTGGAGGCGCAGGGGCTGGTCGACATCCGGCACGGCACCGGCTCGTTCGTCAGCGACTTCGGTGCCGGGATCCGCGCCGGGCTGCAGGAGCTGCGCTCGATCAGCGACACCATCCGCGAGATGGGCCACGAGCCGGGGATGGAACGCCATTCCCGGGAACAGCGCCCGGCGACCGCGGTGGAGGCGGCCAAGCTCGGCATCCGGGCGGGCGCCGAGGTGCTCGCGGTCGAGCGGATGATCCTCGCCGACGAGGAGGCCGTGGCGTACTCGTACGACGTGGTGCCGCTGGCGGGCTTCCCGGCCGACCTGGTCGACGAGCTCGGAGCGGGCAGCCTGTTCGCCACGCTCGCCGCCGCCGGGCTGATGCCGGCGCGCGCACTCGCCGAGGTGCACGCCATCAGCGACGAGACGATCGGGTGGGGGCCGCAGAAGCCGGTGCCGGGTCTCTACGTCCTGCTGGACCAGGTGCATTTCAGCCGGCGGGGCAGCGCGGTCGCCTACAGCCGCACGTACTTCGTCGAGGGCCGGTTCCAGTTCGTCGTGCTGCGCACCAACTGAAGGGTCCCTGCACGGGTCCGGGTTCTGCGGCGCCCTGGGTGCGCCGGCTACTCGTCCTCGGTCGGGCGCTGCCGCCGTAGCTCCCGGACCTGACGCCGCAGGTCTTCCAGCTCCCACCGGTGATGCCCACTGGGGAGCGTCACCGTGGGTTTGAGCCATCCCAACTCCGCGTAGCGGGCAAGGGTTCGCCGACTCACCCCGAGCCACCGTGCGGCCTGCGCGGTGGTCAACAGTTCTGCCGGTTCCCCCACGTCATCCACGCTAGGTGGCCCGAACGGCGCGTGCGGCACGGTGTGACCCGGCTAGCTGATAATGCCCGACATGCCGATCAGTCTCATTAGACCCGTAATGCTGATGTCGCGCGACTGTCTCACTTTGCACTACAGTGTGGCGCGCCTCCCAAACGTGAGGCGGCCCCGGCCGGGCGCGACGAACGCCTGGCCGGGGCCTTGACGAACCACCAGCTAGGAGTGGATCGCCCATGGGGAACCTATCTCCTGAGCCAGCCGTATCCGAGCGCCCCACGCCGCCCTCGGCACCCGTGCTGCCGCCACCCGAGCAACCCCTGTGGCCCGTGCACGGCTCCGACAACTACTGGGCCCTCGCGCGGGAGCTGGCGAACAACGCAACCGCCATCGCCAAACTCCTGGCCGTGCACGTCCCCGACCTCCACGGCATGTGCCGCGCCTGCACCCGGCCCGGCACCGGCTACCGGCACACCCGGTGGCCGTGCCCGGTGGCCGCGCTGGCGTTGTTGGCACGCGACATCCGGGCCGGGACCGGCGCACGGAAGCTCGCAGTCGTTAACGCTGTCGCCGCCGGTCCCGAGGGGAGAAGTGATGAGTAGCCCACGGGCTCCCCCTCATCACCGTTCCCCGACAGGAGTGCGATGAACCAGCCGCAGCACGGCCAGACCTGGCACCCGCAGGCCCCGTACGGCCACCGGTGCGCCGACCGGGTGAAGGCGGACCGATGACCGGCGACAACGGGGCGCGGGCCGAGAGCGATGCGGAACGACGGTTGCCCGCTCGTGCGCGCCGCGTGGTGGACGGCGCGCCACTGTCGAGTGGGACGCAGCGCACCACGATCGCCGCCCTGTTCGCTCCGGCCGTACGCGAGCGGATGCGGGAAGCGCGGGAACGCGAGGGTCGGTCGTGAACGCCGAGCGCTGATCGTCCTGACCGGAGCTCCCTTCACGTCCGGGTCTCAGCGACATTCAGACGGGCGGCCCGAGGTGCTCCCGCCACGGGTGGTCCGGGTGGACGCGGTCGAGAGCGCCGGCGAGCCAGGCGCGGCGGTCGTCGTCGAGCACGGGGAGCACCGACCGCAGGTCCGCCTCGTCCTTCTCGCGCCGGTACTTGGCCTTGAACAGCAGGACGATCTCGGGGGCGAGGTGGGGGATGCCGTCGGCCGAGGCCAGCAGGGCCTCCCGCCACGGTCGCCGCAACGCCGGGTCGCGACGGCAGATCCACGTGTCACCGTCGTGCGACTCCCGGAAGACGTCGAGCAGGAACGCGTGCTCTGCAGGTGACCAGAGCCAGTTCTGGTGCGTCGCGGCGGTAGACGCCCCACCGTGGCGGTGCAAGCGGCCGTCGAGCGGGACGGCCCACTGCCACACCGGTTCGGGGAACGCCGCGAGCACCGCGGGGACGTCCGCGGCGAGCACGCTGATCTCGAGGTCGTCGTGGTCACGCGTCGGGTGGCCGAGATGGAGATCGATGGCCCAGCCGCCGGCGACGGCCCACCGGGCCGCCGGTACCGCGGCGGTGAGGGCGTCGGCCGCCTGGTGGGGTGTCCACGCCCGCCACGGCGTGAGCGCATCGTCGAAGGCGACGGGCCCGGACGTCAGATCGGGGAGCCGCATCCGAACAGCGTCACCGGTCCATCCACAGGGTCGCGTAGTGCATGTCGCGGGACGGGTACCGGACGACGCCCTTGACCTCGGGGCGGGTGATGGTGGACAGGAAGCCGCGGCTGAGCCAGCAGAACACCACGTCCTGGTTGACGATCTTCTCGACCTCCTTGTAGGCGACCGTCCGTTCGCCCTCGTCGAGGGTGCGGGCGCCGAGGTCCAGCAGCTGGTCCACCCGTGGGTTGGTGTACTTGCCGTAGTTCTGGTTGCCGGTCGTGTCCAGCAGGCGGACCGGGCCGGGGTAGGGGCTGTCGAAGGAGCTGACGGTGGTCGAGAGATCGAAGTCGCCGCTCTGCACCACCTGGGCCGCGTACTGCGCGAGGTCGTAGACCTCCACCTTCACCGTGATGCCGACGGCCGCGAGCTCGGCCTGGATGAACTGGGCGAAGTCGAGCCAGGTGGTGACGGTCTTGAACTCGATCTCGGTCGATCCGCCATCCGCCGCGTACTCCGCCACCAGTTGCCTGGCGCGCTCCGGGTCGTAGGTGGGCCACAGCTGCGACGCGGCGGCGTCGTGGTTGGGGCTGCCGCTCGCGAAGAGGCTGTCCGCGGGCACGATCTGGCTGCTGTAGTGCACGGCGGACAGCGCGCTCCGGTCGATCGCCCGGACGACGGCCTCGCGCATCCGGCGGTCGTCGAACGGGGGCCGCGCGAAGTTGAAGTACAGCAGCTCGCCGCCGTTCTGCTCGCCGTAATAGACGCGCAGTTCGGGGTTCTGGACCGCGCGCACCAGTTCCTCGTTGTACGCGCCGTAGATCAGGTCGACGTCGCCGTTCTGGATCGACGCGTACCGGCTCTCCGTGTCCGAGAGCGGGCGGAACTCGAGGCGGTCGAGATGGGGGAGGCCCGGCTGCCAGTAGTTCGGGTTGCGCTCCAGCACGATCCGCGAGTCCCGGATCCATTCGACGAACCTGAACGGGCCTGCTCCCACCGGGTGGCTACCGATGTCCGCTCCGTACTGCTGGAGCGCGGCGGGCGAGATGATCACGCCGAGGCTGCCGGTGCTGATCGGGGTGCCGAACATGACGGGGAAGGCGCCGAACGGCTCGTCGAGCGCGATCTCGAGGGTCAGCGGGTCGACCACGCGCATCGAGGTGATCCGCATGGCCAGCGCGTGCGCCGGCGAGGTCACCGTGTCGATGTGGCGTTGGATGTTGATCCGGACGGCCTCGGCGTCGAGCGGGGTTCCGTCGGTGAACACGACGCCATCGCGCAGGCCGAGGCGCCAGGTCCGGCCGTCGTCCGGGCTGTCCATCGACCTGGCCAGGTACGGCTGGGCGCTCCCGTCGGGGGCGATCCGGAGCAGGGTGTCGTAGACGGCGAACGCGGCGGCGTTGGAGTTCTGCACCGTGGTGTCGAAGCTGACGACCTCGCGGTCCATCCCGATGCGTGCGGTGCCGCCGGGCTCGGGTTCCCCCTCGGCGGCGGGCTCTCCGCCGTAGGGGTCGATCGAGGTGATGCGCGGCTGTTGCCCCGCCCCCGCGGCGATCTGAGCCGACCCGCAGGCCGGGAGCGCGAGTGCGGCCACGGCGATCAGTGCGGGGATCCAGCGGGCTCTCGACGGCACGTGCCTCATCGCAACTCCTCATCGAGTCCGGAGCACTGCTGCACGACCAGGAAGTTCGTTATACGGACACTCGTCCGAACCGCGAGATTAAGGCGCCGACGGATTTGATGTCAACGGCGCCGAGAAATGCCGGAGTCATCTGTTCTGCAGATACCGAACAATCCGGGGGAGGAATACCGGCCCGTTCCGCCTACCGCCGCCGGGCGATCAGTCGCTGAGCCCGAGCAGCCGGCTCGGGTTGTCGACGGTCATCCGGCGCAGGTCCTTCTCGGGCAACCCGAGGTCGAGCAGCGCGCCGCAGGTGCCCAGCCACGCGTCGACGGGGGTGGGGTTCGCGTGCTGGCCCGCGTCCGAGGCGAGCACCGTGTTCTCCGGGCCGATCCGGGAGATCCACTCCATCAGCGTCTCCGGCTCGAAGTGCCGGTTCTCCCGGCGCGGGTTGTACATCCCGACCTCGTGCTCGACGACGGCCCCGAGCCGCACGAACTCCTCGCAGGTCTCGGGTTCGGCGCCGATGACGAAGTTGGGGTGGCTGATGACCAACCGGTCCATCCCGGTCGCCCGCGCCTCGGTGAGCAGGACCCGGATCTGGTCGGGGTGCATGTGCCCGGCGTTGAGCACCGCGCCGGCCTCGCGGACGACGCCGAGTACCTCGCGGGCGTCCGCGGTCAGCTCGCCCCGGTCGGTGACGACGTCGATCCGGTCCACCGTGGTCGGCACCGCCGAGGTCGGGAACCGGTCCCCCTCCGGGTGGCACTCGATGTGCCGGCCCGAGCTGATCGTCGGGAACCACACGACCTTCCCGCCCATCCCGAGCGACAGCCGGACGGCGTGCGGGTTGATCCCGCCGACCGTGCTGTTGAGGGCGATCCCGCCGAACACCGCGGTCGGGATCGCGGCGAGCTGGTGCGCCTGGGCGTGCAGGTCCATCACCGTGCTGTGGTGGTGCGACTTCACCACCATCGCCCGCATGCGCAGCCGTTCCCAACCGTCCCGCGCCGCCTCGTGGTGCAGGAAGCGGCGGGGGTAGGGGCTGGGCCCGGAGTGGACGTGCATGTCGACCAGGCCACGCAGTGCGGAGACGACGGCGTCGGACATCTGGCGGGTCCTTCCTTGCGGCAACGCCGCGGATCGGTGCCGCACGGGCGGGACGTGATCAGGGGCCGACGGCCGGCTTCAGCTCCGCCGGGACGAAGTCGCCGATGGCCGCGCCGCGGCCGGGATCGAGGACGTCCTCGACGGCCGGCTTCTCGGTGATCAGCCCCGACTCGGCGGCCCAGTCGGCGAACGCGCTCACCGACTCCGGCGAGATCCTGGTCCAGGAGCTGCTACCGGGGTCGGGGATGAGCGCGCCGAGCCGGGTCTGCAGGTACTCGACCTGGTCGGCCACCACCTGCTGCTGGTCGCCACCGGGGGCGGGACGGGTCTCCGGCAGTGCCTCCCAGAGCACCTGGAGCGCCTCCTCGGGGTGCAGTCGCGCCCAGGCCAGGGTCTTGGCCACGGCGCGCCCGAAGCGCTCGAAGGTCTGGGGGTCGTCGGCGAGCGCCGAGCCCGAGGCCAGGAAGCCCCCGCCGAACAGCCTGTCCAGGCCGGCGACGGGGAGCTCGGTCAGCGACACGCCCTGGGAGCGCAGGCCCGTGTACTGGGTGTCCCAGAGCGCCAGCGCGTCGACGTCGCCGCCCCGGACGGCGGTGATCTGCTGGGCCCCGAGGCCGATCGGGACGAGGGTGACGTCCTTCTCGGTGAGTCCGACCGTCCGGAGCGCGGTGCGCAGGGTCGTCGCGCCGGTGCTGGCGGCGTTGCTGACGCCGATCCGCTTGCCCCGCAGGTCGGCGACCGTGGTGATGCCGGAGCCGTCCAGGGCGGCCAGACCGTAGATGAAGCGCCCGAAGAAGGGCTGGAAGTACTTCATGTCGGCCCCCTGCTGGGCCGCGATCATGACCGGTTCCGGGGTGGCGACCACGACGTCGGCATTGCCCCCGATGAGCTGCTGGACGGCCTCGGTGCCGGACTTCACGGTGCTGAAGTTCGCCGAGACGCCCTCCTGCTGCAGGAATCCGAGCCGGTCGGCGACGGTGATCATCCCCGTGTCCGCGCTCCACGACTGCGCGGTGACGATGACGTCGAGCGTGCCCGCGGGGGAGCCGGACTCGTCGGCGCCGCATGCTGCGACGCCGACGAGCGCGGCGGCAGCGGCGATGACGGCGCCGAGGCGGCGCGGCACGGTGCTGCTGAACATGGGAAGCCTGCCTTCATGGGAGGAGTCCGGGGGCGGGG
Organism: Pseudonocardia wallangbongensis; assembly: GCF_054486945.1. NCBI lineage: Bacteria > Bacillati > Actinomycetota > Actinomycetes > Pseudonocardiales > Pseudonocardiaceae > Pseudonocardia > Pseudonocardia wallangbongensis. Next base: position 1,188,945 of record NZ_JBRERS010000001.1, on the reverse strand, counting down.
TCGCGGCAGCGACGTCCGCATGGCGAACTATATGTTCGCGATGAGACAAGTCAAGGGTCCGCTGCCCTTGCTGGGTCGCGGCGTTGCCGGATACCTTCGCAACCTCACGTTCGCAATACGATCTCGGGAGTCCGCATGAGTGGCGAGACAGTGCCGTTCACCGACGCCGCCGCTCGGCCGAGCGGTGACATCCAGGCGGTGTCGCGGACCGCGCAGATCCTCGCGCTGTTCGGGCCGGCGCGGCCGACGCTCACGGTCGTCCAGGGCGCCACGCTGCTCGGCCTCAACCGGACCACGACCAACCGCTACTTCATGTCGCTGACCGCGGCCGGTCTCCTGGAGCGGTGCCCGGACCAGCAGGCGTCGTTCCAACCGTCACGGCTGCTGTACCAGCTGGGGGCGTTCGCGCTCGGCAAGCAGCAGCTGACCGAGATCGCGCCACCGGTGATGCGCGAGCTGTCGGCCGACGCGCAGCTCACGGTCGCCGTGGCCCTCTGGGGGGCGAGCGGCCCGGTGGTCGTCCACGTGGAGCAGCACATGAACTGGGGAGCGGCGGTCACGGTCCGGGTCGGGCAGCAACTCGCCGGCGACGCGGCCCAGACGCAGGTGTTCCTGGCGTTCCTCCCCGACCGGTTCGCCGTCGAACGCCTGCTCGGAAGCGTGCCCGGAGCCCAGCGCGACGACCTGGGCGAGCGGGTCGAACAGGTCCGCGTCTCCGGGACCGGGTATGCCGCGACGCCGGCCGGGGTGGCCATCCTCGCCGCGCCGGTCTTCGGGGCCCAGGGCATCTGCGCCACCATCGCGCTGGTCGGCACGACCACCGTGCTGGCCCCCGGGCGCGCCGCCCGCGAGGTGGAGATGCTCACCGCCGCCGCCTACCGGCTGACGGACCTGATGGGTGGGTCGTGGCCACTTCCGGAACCGAGGTCCGCTGCCGAACCCGGCAGCGCCTGACCCCGCGACAGCCCGCACGGAGGAGTGCAGATGTCCCTGGTGACGACCGACGCCGTTGCCCTGAGCGGCGTGCACAAGAGCTACCACACCAAACGGGGCGACCAGGTCGTCGCGCTCGACGCCATCGACCTCGCCATCCCGCAGGGCGAGTTCGTGTCCATCGTGGGGCCCAGCGGTTGCGGCAAGAGCACCTTGCTCAAGATCGTCCTGGGTCAGACGCTCCCCACCGCCGGGGCCGTCACGTTCGGTGGGGAGCTGACCGAGGGGCGGCACCGGCTCGGGATGGTCTTCCAGCAGGCGCTGCTGCTGCCGTGGCGCACCGTCCGCCAGAACCTGCTGCTCTCGCACGACCTCAACGGCACGCCGCCCGGTGGATCGGACGCCGTCGCCGACGCGATGCTGCTCAAGCTCGGGTTGCAGGACTTCGCCGACAAGTACCCGAACGAGCTGTCGGGTGGCATGCAGCAACGGGTCGGGATCGGCCGGGCGCTGGTGCACGACCCGCAGATCCTGATGATGGACGAGCCGTTCGGCGCCCTCGACGCGCTGACCCGTGACCAGCTCGGCATGGACCTGCTCGAGATCTGGGAACGGGACCGCAAGACGGTCCTGTTCGTCACGCACAGCGTCCCGGAATCGGTGCTGCTGTCCGACCGGGTGGTCGTCATGACCCCCCGGCCGGGCCGGATCGCCGAGATCATCGACGTCGACCTGCCCCGGCCGCGGGAGCTCTCCACGATCAACACCCCCGAGTTCGGGACGTACGTGAGCCGGATCCGCCGGCTGCTCGACTCCGAACACAGCGCGCACTGAACGGGAGACCCCATGACGACGACGTCCGATGTCCCGGTCCCGCCGACCGTCACCGCTCCCGGCCCGCCGGCGCCCCGCCGCCTGGTCGACCGGCCCGGCTGGGTGCTCGCCGCCGGGCTGGCGATCCTGGTGCTGCTCGCCTGGGAGGCTGCGGTCGTCGTCTTCGACGTCTCCCCCCTCATCGTGCCCCCGCCGTCGGCGGTCGTGGTGTCCCTCGCGGCCGGGCTCGCGGACGGCACGCTGATCACGCACGCGTGGGTCACGCTGCAGGAGATCCTGCTCGGCTTCGCCGCCGCCGTGGTGGCGGCGCTGACGGTCGCGTTCCTCGTCACCCAGTCCCGGCTGGTCGACAAGGCCGCGTTCCCGCTGGTGGTCGCCACGCAGACGATCCCGAAGGTAGCGATCGCGCCGGTCCTGCTGATCTGGTTCGGCACCGGGATGACGTCCAAGGTGGTCACCACCGCCCTGCTGGCCTTCTTCCCACTGCTGATCAACGCCATCCAGGGCCTGCGCTCGACGGACCCGGACCAGATCGCGATGTTCCGCGCCTTCGGCGCGAGTCGGGGACAGATCTTCCGCCGCCTGCAGTTCCCCAGCGCGCTGCCGAACATCGTCGCCGGGCTCGACGTCGCCGCGGTCTTCGCGGTGACCGGGTCCGTCGTCGCGGAGTTCGTCGGGTCCACCGCCGGGCTCGGCTACATCATCCAGGCCACCAACTACACCCTCGACGTGTCCCGGACCTTCGCCGTCCTCGTGATGCTGTCGGCGATCGGGCTGTGCCTGCACTTCGTCATCATCGGGCTCGGGAGGCGGCTCGTGTTCTGGGCCCACGACCTGGCCCGGCCCGACCACCACTGACCGACGCGGCCGTCTCCGGTCGGTGGCCGAGATCACCCGCCACCGGACGGCTCGGGCGACAGGATGTGCGGGGTGGGTCGCGACCCCCAGCGGCGGCCCCCGTGGAGGACAGCGGAATGGAATATCGCACGCTCGGCGGCACCGGAACGATCGTGTCGTCCCTGTGCCTGGGCACCATGACGTTCGGCAAGGAGAGCACGGAGGAGGTGTCGCACGCGCAGCTGGACCGGTTCGTGGAACGGGGCGGCAACTTCGTCGACACCGCCAACGTCTACTCCCGCGGCGTCTCCGAGGAGATCGTCGGACGCTGGTTGAAGGAGCGGGCGGGCGCCCGTGACCAGGTGGTCATCGCGACGAAGGGCCGCTTCGCGATGGGGGAGGGGCCCAACGACGTCGGGCTGAGCCGGGTGGGGCTGACCCGCGCCCTGGAGGCGAGCCTCCGGCGGCTCCAGGTCGACTCCGTCGACCTCTACCAGGCGCACGCATGGGATGCGTTGACGCCGCTGGAGGAGACGCTCCGGTTCTTCGACGACGCCGTGCGCGCCGGCAAGATCCGGTACGCCGGGGTCAGCAACTTCCTGGGCTGGCAGCTGCAGAAGGCCGCGATGCTCACCGACTTCCTCGGCCTGGCCCCGATCGCCACGCTCCAGCCGCAGTACAACCTCCTGGTCCGCGAGATCGAGCTGGAGCTCACGGACGTCTGCGAGAACGAGAGCATCGGCATCCTGCCGTGGTCGCCGCTCGCCGGGGGCTGGCTGACCGGCAAGTACCGCCGCGACGAGGCCCCGACGGGTAACAGCCGGCTCGGCGACGACCCCGAGCGGGGCATGGAGGCCTACGCCCGGCGCAACTCCCGGGAGCGGACGTGGCAGGTCATCGACGCGGTCGGCAAGATCGCCGAGTCGCGCGGGGTGTCGATGGCGCAGGTCGCGCTGGCCTGGACCGCGGACCGGCCGGCGGTCACCTCGGTGATCCTCGGTGCCCGCACGGTCGGGCAGCTCGACGACAACCTGGCCGCGGCCGGTCTACACCTGTCCGACGAGGAGACCCAGGTGCTGGACGAGGCCAGCGACCCGGTCGTCGGCGACTACCCGTACGGCGTCCCCGGGCGCCAGCAGCGCGCCAGGGGACGGGAGCTCTGACCGCGCGCCAGTCCGACCGGCACACGATCAACGACGCAGGAGCCTGCGCCTTCCGAGGAACGGCCCGAGCCCGGACCGCCACCACGGCAGCCAGGCGGACGGCCGGCACACCACCGCCTGGATCAGCGGACCCGAGTCGAAGAAGGAGTCCCGGCGGAGGACCGTGCCGGTCGGCGTGAGCCACAGCTTGTCGACCGCACGGAACTCCAGGGGTTTCCCACCGAGCGTCGCGCTGAGCCGGAGCTCGATGAACATGACGTCCTCGTGGCCCGCCCAGCTCACCACGTCGCCGCGGATGTCGGGAAGCAGCGTCACGATGCGTTGTGCCTCGTCGTGCCACGTCCGTCGGGTCGTGCCGGGCTGCGTCAGCGGTTGGTTGAGTTCGATGTTCTCCGACATGAGCGTGTCCCACGCACGCGGATCGGGGGTGTCCCAGCCCTTGGCGAACGCGGCGAGGACCCATTCATGGACCCTCGGCCAGCCGGTCGTCATGGCATAGGTGCGGACGTCGTCGTCGGTGGTCACCGCGTCCTCCTCGGGGAGCTGCGTCGGGCGAGCGAGGCGACTGGAACTTACCTCGTTCGCGCGACTTCATGATCCGACGGCGCCCGCCCAATCTGCCCGGCTCCTCCTCGTCGACGTTCGCCCGGCCCGCTACCAGGGATGGGTCCGGACCGCGGACCGATCTTCCAGCGCGACTCCGACGTCCACCAGCGTGGTGAGCATGCGTGCCTGCACCGGGGCGTGCGCCGGGTCGTCCCACAGGTTGTGCAGTTCGTCCGGGTCGGCCGCGAGGTCGTACAGCTCTCCGGTGGCCGGGCGGGCCGTCGCGGGCTCCCCGTGCCAGAGGACGAGCTTGTGGTCGCCGGCACGCAGCATCGTCGTGAGGACCTCGGGGTCGTAGCCGTACCCGGAGTCGCGGTACTCGGACAGGGCGTACTCCCGTGCCGGCTGCTCCCCGCGGGCGACACCGACCAGGTCCGTCCCCTGGTCGAGCGCCGTCTGCGGGAGCCCGGCGGCGGTGCGCACGGTCCGCGCGATGTCGTGCACCCCGACGAAGCCGTCGACGCGCTCCGCCGCGGGGACGCGCCCCGGCCAGGAGACGATCATGGGAACGTGGACGGCGCCCTCGTACATCATCGGGCCCTTGAGGAGCATGGCGTGGTCGCCGAGCATCTCCCCGTGGTCGCTGGTGAAGATCACGAGGGTGTCCTCGGCGCGCCCCCGGTCCCGCAGCGCCTGCATGATCCGCCCGACGCAGTCGTCGACGAGCGTCACCATCGCGTAGTAGGTCCGGCGGATCCGGTCGATGCCGTCGGCGTCGAAGTCGGTGAACGACGGCCCGTGCCCGGCGTAGCTGCAGCACGAGGCCTCGGTCTGGAAGTCCGGCTTGCCCGCCAGCTCGTCGGGCCCACCGACGGGCGGCGGCACCGAGCCGGGCGGGTACCGGTCCAGGTACTCCTGCGGCGCGACGAACGGGTGGTGCGGGTCGAAGAAGTTGGCCAGCAGGAAGAACGGCTGGTCGTCGGAGGTCGTCTGCAGGAACTCCTGCACCTCCTCGGTGACCCACGTCGAGTAGTGCGCCTCGGTCGGCATGGCGTCGAACGCGGTGTCGGCGTGGACGAAGTCGGTCTTCTCCGGCGTCACCACGTCGCCGGACGCCCGTGCCCACAGCTCGGGGTGCCGCCGCTTCAGCCACTGGTGGTAGGCGTTCTCGGGCGAGCCGTGGAACGGGTCGTGGGCCCAGCGGAACACCTCGAACCCGTCCTTCAGCCGCTGCTCGGTCCGGCCCTGGAAGGCGGGTGCGAGGTGCATCTTCCCGACGAGGCCGCACCGGTAGCCCGCGTCGGCGAGCTCCCGCGACACCATGTGCTCGTCGTCCGGCAGCGTCACGCCGTTGGCCCACAGGCCGTGGCTGCGCGGGTACCGGCCGGTGAGCATCGACGCGCGCGTCGGCGAGCAGACGGGGCTGGGGGCGTAGCAGCCGTCGAAGACGGCGCCCGAGTCCGCCAGCTCCTGCAGGTGCGGGGTGATCGCCGCGCTGCCCGGGTGGGTGGAGATCGCGTCGTAGCGGTGCTGGTCGGTGCAGATGACGAGGATGTTCGGTCGGTTCACGGGGAGGAGGTCTTTCCGTCGTCGGTCATGATCATTTGACGCTTCCGGCGGACAGGCCGCCGACCATGTACTTGCCGAACGTCACTGCCAGCAGGATCAGCGGGAGCGACAGCAGCACGACGCCGGCCATCACCTGGTTCCACTGCAGCGTGTAGCTGCCGAGGAACTGCTGGAGCGCGAGCGGGATCGTCCCGGCCCGGCTGCCCGTCAGCACGAGCGGGAACAGGAAGTTGTTCCAGGCGAACAGGAAGGTCATGATCGTCACGGAGGCGACGCCGGGCCGGGCCACCGGGAGGATCACCGTGAGCAGCGTCCGCAGCGGGCCCGCACCGTCGATGGCGGCCGCCTCGTCGATCTCCATCGGGACGCCGTCCAGGAAGACCTTGAGCAGGATCGTCGCCAGCGCGACGTTGTAGGGCAGGTAGACGATCAGCAGGGCGAGCAGGGTGTCGTTGAGGCCGAGCCCGTTGAAGATCGCGTAGGCGGGGATGCTCAGCCCGATGGCCGGCAGCGCGCGGGCGAACAGCAGCCAGAACCCGACGACGCCCGCCGACGAGGACCGCGCGCGGCTCAGCGCGTAGGCCGCGGGCAGCGCGATGACGAGCGCGAGCAGCGAGGACCCGATGCTGGTCTGCACGCTGTTGAGCAGCGGCCCGAGGAACGAGTACTCCACGAACAGCGACCGGAAGTTGTCCAGCGTCGGGACGAAGATCCACTGCGGCGTGGGCCGCGCGGTGACGATGCGGGGCTGGAAGGCCGTCAGGACCGCGTAGAGGATCGGGACGACGAAGAACGCGAACAGCAGGACGAGGTAGGCGTGGGCCAGCCCCACCGCGGCCGAGCGCCGGCGGACGGCCCTCACAGCCGGGCCTCCACCCGTCGTTGCCAGGCGAGCAGGAGCCCGACGCAGGCGACGGTGAAGACCACCACGACCACGGCGACGGCCGCGCCCGTGCCGAACTGCAGCTCCCCGAAGAACAGCTGGTAGTTGTAGTAGGTGAGCAGCTGGGTGCTCGTGCCCGGGCCGCCGCGGGTCAGGGCGTAGATCGTGGGGAAGACCTGGATCGCGTCGATGAACCGCAGCAGGGCCACCGAGAGGATCGCCGGAGTGATCATCGGGAGGACGATCCGGCGGGCCACGGCGATCGGACCGGCCCCGTCCAGCGCGGCCGCCTCGCGCACGTCGTCCGGCACCGCGGTGAGGGCGGCCAGCGTGAGCAGGATGACGAACGGCGTGTACTGCCACACGTCGATCCCGATGATCACGGCCATCGCGGACGCGGCGCTCGTCAGCCACGCCTGCTCGATCCCCACGAGTCCCAGGTAGTAGGACACGAGCCCGATGTCGCCCTGCAGCAGGAACTTGAAGACCAGCGCGACGGCGATCGGCGGGAGCACGGCGGGCCACAGCAGCAGCATCCGCACCAGCGACCCGCCCGGGACCAGCCGGTCCAGCAGCATCGCCGTGAAGATCCCGAGCACCAGCTCCAACGCGAGCGCGCCCACCAGGAACACGACGATCAGGCCGATCGACTGCCAGAACGCGCCGGAGGAGAACACCGCCGCGTAGTTGCCCAGGCCCTGCGGCGTGGACAGCCCGAGCTCGCCCGCCGGCGTGCCCAGCGAGAGCACGACGGTGTACAGCAGCGGGACGACCGTCGTGAGCGCGAGCACGGCGACGAGCGGCGTCAGGAACGCGCGCTGCCAGCGCGGCCCGTAGCGCGCCTGCGGCGAGGGCTCGGGGCATGCCGCCTCGGGCGTGGCGCGGGCCGGCGCGGGTGCCGTCACGCGGTGCCCATCGCGGCGGTGGCCGCGGCGATCGCGGCCTCGGCGCTGATCTGGCCGGTGACCGCCCTGCTCAGCTCCTCGCTGATCCGCTGCCCGACGGTGTTCCAGTCCGGCGTGGCGGGCAGGTAGTTGGGGTCGCCCGACAGCGGGCTGATCCCGCCGTTGTTGGCGAGGTCGATGGTCGCCGTGACCGACGGGACGAAGTTGTCGAAGCCGTACTTCTGCTGGTACTCCGGCGACTGGTAGACCGCCGCCAGCGGGGGCGTCGAGAACGCGACGTCGCCGGTCGCGGCGGCCGTGAGGGTGCGCTCCAGCGTCGCCCACTGCGCGAACAGCCACGCGGCGTCCTTCTTCGCGCTGTTCTGCGCGACCCCCCAGCCGTGCGCGTTGTACGGGACGTACTGGCCACCCCGGTCGGCGGGGATGACGAAGGTTCCGACCTTGCCCGCTGCCTGCGACGCCGCGGGGTCGTTGTAGGTGCCCCCGAACACGGCGCCCTCCTGGACGATGGCGACCTGGCCCGCGGTGAACGCGCGCGTGACGTCCTCGACGCTCCAGTTCGTCGCACCGCTCGGGGCGTACTCGCGCAGCAGCTGGGAGTACAGGTCGAGCGCGGTGACCGCGGCGTCGCTCTGCAGCGCGACGCCGCTGTAGGCCCCGTTCTCGTAGCGCGAGTAGTAGGAGCCACCGAACGCGTAGAGCCAGGCCGACCAGACGAACATCAGCTGGGACGTGCTCGGGGCGCTGCGCAGCGCGATCGCGGCCGTCGTGCCGTCGTGGATCCGCGCGCAGACGTCGCGCAGCTCGGTGAAGGTGCTCGGCGGCCCGCTGATGCCCTTCGCCTCGAACACGTCGGTGCGGTAGTAGAAGATCTGCGTCCCGAGGAAGGACGGTGCCGCGTACAGCGCGCCGCCCACGGAGAGCAGGTCGGTGGTGCCCTTCCCGTAGGCGGCCGGGTCCCACGTGGGCATCGCGGTGGGTGCGGACGCCCGCAGGTCCGTCAGCGACGCCAGCCACGAGCGCTCGACGTAGGTCGGCACGAGGCCCGACGTCGTCTGCACCACGTCGTAGCCGCCGGAGCCGGACCCGAGCGCGACCGCGGCCTTGTTGGCCGCGGACTGCTCGTCGAGCCCCGTCCAGTCGACGGTGATGCCGGTCAGCTCGGTGAACTGCCCCGCGAGCGCGTGGATCGCCTCGGCCTGCGGCGCCGCGTAGGCGAGCACGCTGATGCTCCCGCCGCCCAGCTTCGCGCCCGCGTCCCTCAGGAAGCCCTCGACGTCACCACCCAGCGTCGGCGCGTCGGCGGGAGCGCTGCCGGCCCCGCCCGCGGCACAGCCCGACACGGTGAGCGCCCCGGCGAGGCCCATCCCGAGCTGGAGCATGCGCCTGCGGGTCAGCTCACGGGGCAGGTCGGTCATGTCTCCTCCTCGGGCCTCGTCGAGCGTCGCCAGTTCGTGCTCGAACGAGCATCATGATCCGGATACTCTGCTGCAGTGAAATCGCTGCGACCTGGTCAGTCAAGGCGAGAAGCGAATCCGCTCAAACGAGCGCATCTTGCGCGCTCGAACGTGCACGGGCAGGCTGCGCGCTGTCGGCGGAGCGGTGGAGGAGGCTGACCCATGGACGCCGTGCCCATGCGCGACGCCGTGCTCATGGCGAACGTCGCCCGCCGCTACTACCTCCGGTCGCAGTCCAAGCAGGAGATCGCCGACACCCTCGGCATCAGCCGATTCAAGGTTGCGCGCCTGCTCACCGCGGCGCTCGAGACCGGCATCGTCCGCATCCAGGTCGGCCTGCCGGGCGAGTCGGACGGGGCGCTGAGCGAGGAGCTGCGCCGGACGTTCTCGCTGGACCGGGTCGTCGTCCTCGAGGACATCGAAGAGTCGCCCCGCGCGCTGCTGCGGCGGCTCGGGCAGGCCGCGCTGGAGGTGCTCGGCGAGATCCTGACCAAGGACGACGTGCTGGGGCTCGCCTCGGCCCGCCCGCTGCTGGCGATGGGGGACGACGTCACCGCCTTCCCGGCCTGCCCCGTCGTCCAGCTCACCGGTGCGGTCTCGAGGCCGGACGCCCGCGACATCATCCAGACGATCCGGGCGCTGACCGAGGTGGGCGGCGGCGAGGCGCACGTCTTCTACGCCCCGATCATCGGGTCGGAGCCGACCACCGGGATGCGGCGGCAGCCCGACGTCCGGCAGGCCTTCGCCCTGCTCCCGGACGTCAGCGTCGCTGTGCTCGGCATCGGTTCGTGGGAGCCCGGCCTGTCCACCGTCCACGACGCGATCGACGAGGACCAGCGCCGCGCCCTCACCGAGGCCGGGGTCACCGCGGAGATCGCGGGGATCTACCTCGACGACGCGGGAGCCCCCGTCGCCAACGTCCTCACCGGGCGGACCCTGACCCCCAGCCTGCCCGAGCTGCTACGCATCCCCGCCCGGTTCGGCGTCACCTTCGACGCCCGCAAGGCGCGGGCGGTGCGCACCGCGATCCGCGGCAAGCTGATCAACAACCTCATCACCCACCGCGCGCTCGCCGAGGAGATGCTCACCTTCGCGGACGCGTGAAGCCGACTTCGCACACCCAGCACCGACTTCGCACAAGGCGGGCCTTGTGCGAAGTCCACGCTGGATGTGTGAAGTGCCCGCGGAGGCCGCCTCCGGTGGCGCTTCGCCCGGCCGGCCCGACGGTGCCCCGTGTCAGCGCACGGCGGCGATGACCTGGTCGTCGCCGACCTGCCAGAGGGGTGCGGCCGCGGTGTATCCGGCCTCCCGGAGGAGTGCGATGTGCTCGGTCACGCTGAGCCGGTTGCTGTGGTGCTTCCGGCCGTCGGTACCACCGGTCGAATCCGGTGTGGCGGCCTCGTTGCCGCGCGACGTGGCGAGGGCGGCCAGGCGCTCGTCGGTCAGCGCGGCGCTCCACCAGTCACTCCAGTTCTCCCGTCCGTCGACCCCGGCCCGGGCGACATCGCCGGCGGTGACGGCGGCCCCGAGCGAATCCAGCCGGGCGTCCGCGAGCGCGAGGTGGTCACCGTTGACGAAGACTCCTCCCGGCCGGGTCCGGGCGGCGAGCGTGCGGTAGAGCTTGGCCAGCTGTTCCGGGCGCAGCCAGTGCAGCGCCGTGGTGGACACCGCCACGTCGACCGTCGCGGGCATTGCATCGACCCAGGCCGACGTCGTGAGGTCGGCCCGGAACCAGGTCGCGATCGCGCCGTAGTGCGCGGCGGCCAGCCCCAGCAGCAGGGGGTCGGCGTCGACGCCGATGAACGTGGCGGCGGGAAGCCGCTCGCTCAGGCGGGCCGTCAACGAACCCGGCCCGCACCCCAGGTCGACGATCGTCGGCCTCGCGACCCCGGCGACCGCCGCCGCGACCACGTCCGCCATCACGGCGAACCGCTCCTCGCGGCTGGCCATGTACCCCTCCTGCTGGGCGTCCCAGCGTGCGATCCACTCCGCCGCGACCTGCGAGGAGACCAGAGTGTCGGTCACCGGTGCATCCATCGTCTCTCCCGTCACTGCCGATAGGGTATTGAGCAGTGACGACGATATGGGGAGGGGTGTGACCGGTCAAGTGAACTTCGACAGTCATACAAGCGATGTGGTCTCGGCGGCGGTCGGAGCGGTCAACCTGCTCACGCCCGGGTGGAGTCGCGGGAAGCCGTACGTGCCGACGACGTCCCCGGACGCGATCGCCCAGGTCATGGTGCTCGCGGACCAGCGCCGGCAGCGCGTTCCCGGCGATGCGGACGTGACGGAGCTGCGCGGCTACGCGGAGCGCCTCTACGCCGTGTTCGGAGCCGTCGAGGCGGGCGACATGGATGCCGCGTGCACCGCCGTGAACCGGCTGCTCGCCGACACGCGCGCGGCGCCCGTGCTGGCGCGCCACGGCGAGGATCCGTGGCACCTGCACTTCCACGCCCCGGACGCCGGTTGGGCCCGCAGCTGGGCCGCCTCGATGGCCACCGCGGTCGCGATGGTCCTGGGGAGTGCTTGGGCCGACCGGTTCGGCGTCTGCTCGGCGGCGGAGTGCGACCGGGTGTTCGTGGACGCGTCGCGCAACGGCGGCAAGCGGTTCTGCTCGACCGCGTGCCAGAACCGCGTCAAGGCCGCAGCCTTCCGGGCCCGCCGCCGGGACGCCGGGATGTGAGGTCCGAGCCCGCCTGACTCACTTGACCGGTCAAATCACGAGTTGTACGGTCAAAACATGGCAGCGTTGCCGCTCTACCTCCAGATCCGGCGGGGGATCGAAGAGAAGATCCAGACAGGAGCCCTGGCTCCGGGCGCACGGCTGCCCACCGAGAAGGACCTCAGCAGCCAGTACGGCGTCAGTCGTGCCACGGCCCAACGCGTTCTCAACGAGCTGGCGGGCGCGGGTCTGGCCGTCCGCCGCCGGCGGCGTGGCACCTTCGTCGCGCACGTCACGCCGCAGATCAACCTGCTGAGCTACGCCGCGCCCGAGATCGCCCAGAAGGGGATGCCGGGCCGGCACGATGTCATCTCCGCACGGGTCGTCCGGGCCGGCGACGCGGTGCTCCAGCTCCCCGGCGCCGCCGCCGACACCGCGGTGGTGGAGCTGGTCCGCGTCAAGTTGGACGCACAGGAGCGCCAGCACGCGGTCGAACGGCACGTCATCCTGTTCTCGGCCGCTCCCGACCTGCTCGACGAGGATCTCGAGCAGCTCATCACCATGCGGTACTACCGCAGCAGGGGCACGCCGATCGACACGGTCCGGGTCTACCTCGACCCGGTGGGCCTGAGCGAGTACGACGCCGAGCTCCTGGGCTGCGAGGTCGGCACGCCGTCCTTGATGAGGCGCCGGGAGTCGCGGGCCCACGACGGGAGCGGTGTCGAGGTGGTCGCCACCGTCGTCCGCCCAGGAGCTGCGCAGTTCTTCGTGGAAGTTCCCTTTTCTGCCATCTGAACAGTCGTGCCCTGGAGAGGTGGAGCATGCGGGTCATCGTGGTCGGCGCCGGCATTCTCGGCGCCAGCGTCGCGCGGTCGCTCGCCGGGGCCGGCGAAGATGTTCTCCTGCTGGACCGGTGGGGAGCGGGAACCGGAACGACCTCGACGACCTTCGGCTGGACGAACGCGAACCGCAAGCTCGACCCGGACTACCAGCGGCTCAACGTTGCCGGGATGGAGGAACACGCCACGCTGGCTCGGCACCTGGGCGGCGCTCGGTCGTACTTCCGCAGCGGGAGTGTGCATTGTGCGGACGCCGCGAGCGAGTCCTGGCTGGCCGGCAATGTGGAGCTGCTGCAGTCCCTCGACTATCCCGCGCGTTGGGTCGAGCCCGCGGAAGCGGCTCGGATCGCCGGAGACATCCGGATCCCGGATTCGACATCGGCGATCGCGCATTTCCCGGGTGAAGGGTACGTGTTCCCGGAGCGCTTGCTGCAGAGCTTGGTGGACGACGCCGAGCGGCACGGAGCGAAGATCCTGATCGGCGAGGTCGCGGCGATCGACGACGGGCCGCGCGGGGTGTCCGTCCGCCTGGCCGGTGGCGAGGTCCACACGGGCGATCGGGTCGTACTGGCCACGGGCCGATGGACGGATGCGCTCGCCGCGCGGGCTGGGCTCGACGTCCCGATGATGACCGATGTCGGTCGCGGATCCCCGATCATCGGGCTGCTGGGGTACGTGAGCTCTCCGGAGATCGACCTGCGCTGCGTCGTCCACACCCCGTTGCTCAACCTGCGGCCCGCGGCCGGTGGGCAGGCCGTGGTGCAGGCGCTCGACCTGAACACCGGCGTCGACCCGACGGATCCCCGATCCGTTTACGGCGAGCTCGGTGGCACCGTCCGCCGCCGGTTCTCCACCCTGCTGGCCGACCGGAGTCGCGTTCCCGAGATCGACCTGCGCATCGCGATCCGGTCCATGCCGGCGGATGGCCGGACGATCGCCGGTTATGCCGAGGCGGACTCGCGGGTCTACTGCCTCGTCACGCACAGCGGAATCACGCTGGGACCACTCCTGGGGCGGCTGGTCGCGACCGAGATCACCACCGATCAGGAGCACGACCTCCTCCGCGCCTTCCGTCCCACACGTTTCGCCGGGATGCGGCGATCCGAGATCACGATCGAGCGGCCCACGAGGCTGGGTGAGCAGTAACTGACAGCCGGCTCGCCGCGGAATTGGCGGTCGGCAATTTCTCTGGGTAGGAGAACCAAATGACAATGTTGTCAAGTCGGTTTGATCCCATGTGGCGGTCCGTTTCCGAGCGGCGGCCGAGCAGACGTGATTTCCTGCGCCTCGCCGCGGCCGGCGGCGTCGGGCTCGCCGCCGGTTCGTCCCTCCTGGCGTGCAGCCCGGGCGGCGGCGGCTCGGGTGCCGGCCAGTCCTTGCAGGAGGGTGAGTTCAAGTACCTCTCGGAGGACACGTCGGACATCGAGGTCGCGTGGTACAAGAAGGTCAGCGAGGCGTTCCAGGCGAAGTACACGCGGGTCAACGGCGAGCACCTCGGCACCGGTGAGGACTTCTACCAGAAGCTCCAGACGCTCTTCGCCTCCCGCAACCCTCCCGACCTGATCCCGCGGACCAGCCAGGCCCGCGCGTTGACGCTCCAGACGGAGGGTGTGCTGCAGCCGGTCGGGGACATCGTCGACCGGATCGGGCGCGACAAGTTCACGCAGGCCGGGCTGGATGCGTTCACCGACAAGGGCGAGCTGTACGGCGTCCCGATGATCGGCACGTCGACCGTCTTCTGGTACCGGACGGACCTCGCGCAGCAGGCCGGCCTGAGCGGGCCGACCACATGGGACGAGTTGCTCGCGTTCGCGAAGGCACTCACGGTCGACACCGACGGCGACGGCCGGATCGACCAGTGGGGCACCTCGGTGCCCTTCGGCCGCAACTCGATGACCAACCAGTGGTTCTTCTGCCTGCTCCGGCAGAACGGCGGCAACATCGTCGATCCCGACCTCGAGGTGGTGTTCGACTCGCCGAAGACGGTCGAGGCGCTCGAGTTCATGAGGGAGCTCGTCCAGTACTCGCCGCCCGGTGGCGGGAACTTCAGCTTCGCCGAGATGGTCAGCAACTTCATCACCGGCAAGTCGGCCTCCACCTACTACATGGGTCGGATCGTCCAGACCGTGGAGGACACGGCCCCGGAGCTCGCCGGGAAGTTCGACGCGTCGATGGCTCCCCGTGCGGCCGGTGCCGACCCGTTCTGGTACGGCGCGGTGTCCGGGGCGGTGGTCCCGGCCGAGGCGAAGCGTCGCGATCTCGCCGAGGTCTGGCTCGCGGACTTCGAGTTCAACTCGTTCTACCTCGACTGGCTCAACCTGCTACCCGGTCACAACCTGCCGCTCATGAAGGGGTTCGACACGCTTCCGGAATACACGCAGTATCCGGCCAGGGCGAAGTATCCGGCGATCATGGATACGCTCCAGCGGTCGCTCGAGGAGGGCTACGACTTCGTCAAGGAGTCGGCCGACCACAAGCTGAACCCGATGGGCGGAGAGCTGGCGTCGGGTTTCATCATCGCCGACATGATCCAGAGCGTTCTGCTCCAGAACGAGGACGCCCGGACGTCCGTGAAACGTGCAGCGGGTCAGATCTCGGAGGTCATGGAGCGAGGTGTGCGCTGATGGTCGCCTCGCTGGACCACGAAGCACCCCCACGGGGGATCCCGCCCGGGCCGGCGCCGAGGCGCCGCCTGAAGTTGAGCACCCGCAACACGCTGCTGGGAATCGTCATGATCCTCCCGGCGGTGATCACGATGATCGTGGTCGTCGCCTACCCGCTCGTCTTCGGCGTCAGCCTGGGCTTCTTCGACGTCCGGCTGCTGACCCTGGATCGGACGTTCGTCGGTCTCGAGAACTTCGTCGACGTCCTCACCGGCGATGCCCAGTTCGTGTCGTCGCTGTGGATCAACACGAAGTTCGCGGTGGCGACCGTGATCGTCCAGACCGTGGTCGGGATCGGCATGGCTCTCCTGCTGAACCGCGTGTTCTTCGGGAGGAGCGTGGCGCGGGGAATCGTGCTGTTCCCCTACCTCGTGCCCGTCATCGCCGCCACGACGGTGTGGCGGTGGATGATGGACGAGTCCAACGGCCTGCTCAACTACCTGATCATCACGCTGGGCATCAGCGACGAACCGATCGGCTGGCTGAGCACGCCGAACTGGGCGATGTTCAGCTTGATCCTGGTGGCGTCCTGGCGGCTGTTCCCGTTCGTGCTCATCGCGGTGCTCGGCCGGCTGCAGAACATCCCGCGGGAGCTGTACGAGGCCGCGTGGGTGGATGGCGCGAGTCGCTGGCAGACGTTCTGGCACATCACGTTGCCGCAGCTGCGGAGCGTGCTGATCGTGACGGTCTTCCTGCGCTTCATCTGGGACTTCAACGACTTCGACATCATCGCCCTGATGACGGGCGGTGGACCGGCCCGGAGCACCGAGACGCTCCCGTTCCTCATCTACTCCGAGCTGTTCAACGGGGCGAGCCCGGGCGTTGCCGCGGCCATCGCCGATCTCGTTCTCGTGATCCTCGCAGCGTTCTTCGCCCTCTACTTCTGGGTCGTCAAACCCAATCGGGACAGGTGAGGTCACGATGGCATTGCTGAAGATGCAACTGCACGGCGGTCGTACCCGGAAATACCTGAACACGATCCTCATCTGGCCGATCGTCCTGCTCATAGCATTCCCGCTCTACTGGATGCTCGTGTCGTCGGTGAAGACCGAGCGCGAGGTGCTGGCCCAGCCGCCGACCTTCTGGCCGGAGGACTTCACGCTCGAGAACTTCGATGCGCTGCGCGGGCTGAACTTCGGGACCTGGTTCCTCAACAGCGTCGTGGTGGCCGCCGCAACCGTCGGGGTGGTCCTGGTGCTGGCCACCCTCGCCAGCTACAGCCTCGTGCGGTGCAAGTACCCCGGGCGCAGCGTCGTGAGCGTCAGCATGCTGCTGGCCTACCTGTTCCCGCAGGTGCTGATGCTGGTTCCGCTGTTCCTCGTCATCAGCAGCCTGGGGTTGAACGACACCTACATGGCGTTGATCCTCGCGAACGTCACATTCTCCCTGCCGTTGGCGTTGTGGCTGCTTCGTTCGCAGTTCGAGGCGGTGCCGCGTGAGCTCGAGGAGGCCGCGGCGGTCGACGGTGCCTCGTGGCTGCTGACGTTCACCCGCATCTTCCTGCCGCAGGTCCTGCCGGGCATCCTGTCGACCGCGATCATCACGTTCATCCTGGCCTGGAACAACTACCTGTTCGCACTGGTGTTCGTCTCGTCGGCCGACCTCAAGACGCTCCCGGTGGGCATCGCCACCTACAGCAACGAGCTCAACACGCAGTGGGGCCCGCTGATGGCGAGCTGCGTCGCGGTCTCGGTTCCCGTCCTCGTCGTGATGACGCTCCTGCAGCGCCAGTTCATGCGCGGTGCCAGCAGCGGCGGGCTCAAGGGCTAGCGCCATGGCGTCGGAGCGGAAGTCGGAGGGAAGACGGACTGTGAGGACGGACTGTGAGGACCGCGAGTGCCTGACGATGTCTTGAGCGGTGTACGGGTCATGGAACTGGCGAGCGGGATCGCGGCGTCCTACTGCGGGCGGCTGCTGAGCGACCTCGGTGCGACGGTGGTCAAGCTCGTGCCGGTCCCGGAGGAGGACCGGCCCGACGGGATGCGGCTCTACCTGGACCGGGCCAAGGAGCTCGAGCCCGTCGATCTCGGGTCGCCGGAGGGGCGTCGGGAGTTCGGTGACGTCGTCGCGGGCGCGGACGTCCTGGTGGAGGACCTGCCACCCGGCCGCCTGCAGCAGCTGGGCCTCGGGCCGGATCAGCTGCGGGCCGCGGCGCCGCGGCTGCTCGTCGCCTCCGTCACGCCGTTCGGCCAGAACGGGCCCCGGGCCGGTTGGAAGGGGGACGAGTTCACCTCGTTCCACGGCTCCGGGTGGGCGTACAACTTCCCCTCCCACATCGTGCCGAGCCTCGACCACCAGCCGCTGAACGCGCCGAGCCGGGCGGCCGGCTTCCTCGCCGGCGAGGTGGTGGCGACGGCCGTCCTGGCCGGGTTGCTGTCCGCGCAGCGGTCCGGTGTCGGGGGCCACCTCGACCTGTCCCTGCAGGAAGCGCTCGCCGCGGACAACCAGTCCCGGTACAACGTGAGCGCGGTCGAGCGCGGCTCGGCGGGCCGGACCGTATCCGACACCCCGGGCACCGCGGTGGTGGCGCTCCTGCCGTGCCGGGACGGCTGGGTCGCGGTGTCGGCGCGTGAGAACCGGCAGTGGGAGCGCTGGACGGCGCTCATCGACGGACCGTGGGCCGGGGATCCTCGGTTGACCAGCCGGAAGGACCGGGAACGCGAGTGGGAATGGGTCTACCCGCTGATGGCCGAGCGGACCCGCCCATACCTCAAGGCCGACCTCGTCCGGCTGGCCCAGGAGGCCGGCGTTCCGTCACTGCCCCTCGGCACCGCGGCGGAGCTGCTGGAGTCACCCCAGTTCGCGGCGCGCGGCTTCTTCGTCGACTGCGAGCTGCCCGGCGGTTCGAGCATGCGGATACCCGGCCGGCCGTACCGGTGGACGCCGGGGGCGGCGCCCGCCGTGCCCCCGGAACGCGTGGCGCCCCGCGAGGCGCCCGATCCGGCCCGCCCGCTCGCGGGCGTACGGGTCGTGGACTTCAGCTGGGTGCTGAGCGGCCCGATCTGCACGAAGTACCTCGCGGCGCTCGGCGCAGACGTGATCAAGATCGAGACCCGGACGCGACCGGACCTCTCGACGCGCGACCCCTCATGGGAGGCGGCCAACCTCGGCAAGCGCAGCTTCACCGTCGACCTCAAGACGGAGGAGGGGCGGGGTCTCGTCCGGCAGCTGGTGGCGAAGAGCGACATCGTCGTCGAGAACTTCTCGACCGGTGTGATGGAACGGCTCGGGTTCGGCTATCCGGAGCTGAAGGCCCTGAACCCGGGGATCATCGTGGCGTCCTCGTCGTCGTTCGGACGCACGGGGCCGGATGCGTCGCAGGTCGCCTACGGAACGCTGATCCAGTGCTTCACCGGGTGGGCCGAGCTGTCGTCGTACCCCGGTGAGATGCCTCGGTCCCCCGGCGGTGTGTGGGCGGACCCGCTGCTCGGGGTCCTGGAGACCACACTCGTCCTCGCGGCACTCTGGCACCGGGAGCGGACCGGCGCCGGGTGCTACGTGGACGTCTCGCTCGCCGAGGCCACCCTGGCCGCGATGCCCGAGGCGATCCTGGCCTGGGAGCTGGAGCGCAGGCTGCTGGAACCGCGGGGCAACCGCGACCCGGCGCGCGCGCCGCAAGGCTGCTACCCGACGTCCGCGCCGGACGGCTGGGTCGCCCTCACCGTGCACGACGACGAGCAGTGGTGCGCCCTCACCCGGGTGATGGACCTGACCGAGCTCGCCGGTCTGGACCCGCTGCGGACGGCCGGGGGGCGCGCTGCCGAGCACGACCGGATCGACCAGGCGATCGCCGAATGGACGTCCCGGCGCACCCCTGCCGAGGTCGTCGATTCGCTGCAGGGGGCGGGCGTGCCCGCGGCGCAGACCGTGCGCCAGAACGAGCTCCGGGGGGACGAGCACCTCCGCGCCCGCCGGTTCTTCACCGAGGTTCCGGCGCTCTCCGGACAACCCCATCAGGTCCCGGCCCTCGCCTGGCTCCTCGACGGGCGCCGGCCGGTGCCGGCCGGTCCGCCACCGGAGCTCGGGTCCGCCAACGGCTACGTGCTGAACGAGGTCCTCGGCCTGGCGCCCGAAGCGTGCGCCGACCTGGTCGATCGCAGAGTCATCTACTGAGAGGGGCCACACGTGCAGACATCCGAGGAGACGGCGAGCGTGACCGTCGAGCGCGACGGCGCGGTCGTGCGGATCACCCTGAACCGCCCGAAGAAGCTCAACGCGATCGACTACGTGCTGGGAGCGGCGCTGTGCTCCGCGCTGGAAGCCTGCGAACAGGACCGGGACTGCCAGGTGATCGTGCTGGCCGGGGCGGGGCGGGCGTTCTGCGCCGGTGACGAGCTCGGCCGCGATGAGCACCCCGAGGAGGCGTGGTCCCGGGCCAACGGGCCGGTCGAGCACTACGCGGAGGGGCCCGGACGGTGGACGAGGGCGGTGCACCTCATGCGCAGGCTGCCCCAGCCGGTCGTCACGCGCATCCAGGGCTACGCGTACGGGGCCGGGTTCAACCTCGTGCTGGGCTCGGACTTCCGCGTCATGGCATCCGATGCCCTGCTCTGCACACCGTTCGTCAAGCGCGGGCTGGCGACCGGCACGAACCTGCTGCAGCAGTACGTCGGCATCGGCAAGGCGATCGAGATGACGATGCTGGCCGAGCCGGTCACGGCCGACGAGGCGCTCCGGCTCGGGTTGGTCCATCGCGTCGTCGAGCCGGACCAGCTGGACGCTCAGGTCGACGCCCTCGTCGAGCAGCTGGTCGAAGGGCCGCGCGCCGCCATGGCGGTCACGAAACGGACGGTCTACCGCTCCTGGCAGCTGGAACCGCGTGCCGCGTACTGGCAGCAGGGTGCCGCCGTGCTGCAGAGCAAGACCTTCGACGGGTACGACGAGGGCATCGCCGCGTTCCGGGCGAAGCGTTCGCCGAAGTTCTGACGCCGGTAGGCCTCAGGTCGCCGCGGGAGCGGAGCCCTCGGCCTCCGCCCGCATGACCAGTTCGGGGCCGGGACGGCTGAAGGAGTAGGAGAGCTGCTCGGACCCGTGGGCGCCCACGGTCAGGTGGAGCTCGAAGAGGTTCGGCAGGAGGTGGTAGCGGGCCCGCTCGACGGCCCGTTCGGAGTCGGCGTACGTGATCCGGGAGAGCGCGAGCAAGGGGCTTCCCGGTGTGGTCTCGAGCAGTTCGGCCTGGTCCGGTGTGGCGGCGACGCTGGACAGGGTGATGTCGCCGTGGGAGAGCCTGAGGCCGAGGTCCTGCTGGAGGACCTGGTACACCGGGTGTTCCTCGATCTGCGCCCGCGAGATCCGCTCTCCGACCCGGTCGGGCAGGGTGATGTCGACCATCGCCTGCGGTACGCCCTCAATGACGTAGAGGCGCCGGACGAGCAGGCCGGAGTCCGTGTCGAGCCCCTGCAACGCGGTGGGATCGTTCGTCCACTCGAAGCGGAGGATGCGCCCCTCCGGGTACTTGCCGATGCTGGCGAAGATGGACACGAACGGCCGGAGCTGATCCAGTGGGTGCGTCACGCGCTTCCGCGCGACGAACGTGCCCGCACCTTGGCGGCGCACGAGGAGTCCCTCGTCGACGAGGGCGGCGATGGCCCTCCGGACGGTTGTCCGGCTGACCTCGTACGTGGCGACGAGTTCCATCTCGGTGGGTATGCGGCTGTCCGAGTCCGACCGGGCGACCAGTCGTCGCAACTGGTCGGCCAGCTGCTCGTGCATGCTCTCCGAGCTGCTCCGATGCAGGAAGTCGCGAGATTGGTCCCCGGTCATCTTCTTCCGATCGCCTTGACTTGTATCCTATTGTAGTGTGATGTGTGGGTCCCATGGTATCTGTCGACCGGGAGGGACCATGCAACTGACGGCGGCCGAGCAGGACATCCTCGACGGCAGACGGGGGGATGCGCTGGCCGGGATCCTGCGGGAGCAGGTGAGCGTGGGGGAGTTCTTCGGCGCCGAGCGGTTCGTCGAGATCACCAACGCCCACTTCATGGGTGACCGGGAGGTCTTCGGTCAGGCCGGCACGAACTACCTGACCCGGCTCGCCGACGCCGGCGTGACGGTCCGGGTCCCGACCACGCGCAACGCGCAGTCGGTCGACTTCGAGCAGGCCCATCTGCTGGCCCAGTCGCCCGAGCTCGTCGAGGGCGAGAAGGAGACGCGGGTGCTCCTGCGCCGGCTCGGGATATCCACGGTGAACACCTGCGTCGGCTACCAGACCATCTACCAGCCGAGACTCGGAGAACGCGTCGCGTGGGGCGACACGGGCACCGTCGCCTACGCCAACTCGGTGCTGGGGGCGCGGACGAACTACGAGTCCGGCGCCGCGGGACTCGCGGCGGCGCTGACCGGCCGCACCCCGGAGTACGGCTTCCACCTCGACGAGAACCGCCGGGCGAACGTCCGGGTCCGGGTCACCGCGACCCTGGACGACTTCGCCGACTGGGGCGCCCTCGGTGGTCTGGTCGGCGAGCGTGCCCGCGGGTACTGGAACGTGCCCGCCATCGAGCTCGTCGACCGGCGGGGCCCGGTCTCCGACGAGCTCAAGCACTTCGGTGCCAGCCTGGCCAGCTTCGGCTCCATGGCGATGTACCACATCGTGGGCACCACCCCGGAGGCCCCGACCTTCGAGGCGGCCAACGGGGGCCGCGAACTGATCGACGAGTTCGAGGTCTCCCAGGCGGACATCGACGCGTTCATGGCCCGGGACATGCCCGACGGCGGACCGGTCGACCTGGTGGTGTTCACCGCGCCGCAGCTGTCCTTCTTCGAGACCAAGCGCATCGCCGACCGGCTGCAGGGCAACACGGTCTCCGACGCGGTCAAGCTGCTGATCACGACCAACAGCCTCACCTGCGAGGCGCTCCGCGAGCAGGGGCACCTGGAGGCGATCACCGCCGCCGGCGGCATCGTCCTGCGGGGGACCTGCTGGTACGTCATGGACCCGGCCGCCCAGCGCGAGCACTTCGGCTGGGCCAACCTCGTGACCAACTCGGCGAAGCTGGTCAACATCATCCGCGCCCACGGCTACACCCCGGCCCTCCGTCGCACGGACGAGTGCATCGACGCGGCTCTCACCGGAAAGGTGTCAGGACGATGACGGCCATCGCGCCGACGTACTTCGAGGTCGCGCAGGCCACCGGCGCCGACGTCGAGGCGGAGGCCGTCGTGAGCCCGGTCGCCTTCAGCGCCCGCTACGACCTCGACCGCACCACCGGCCTGATCTCCCGCAACGATCACCCCCTCAAGGGGCAGTCGATCCGCGACAAGATCTTCATCGCTCCCGGCGTCCAGGGCGGGGTCGCCGCGGGCTGGGCATTCCTGTCGATGCGCGGGCTCGGTGTGGGGCCCCGTGGCCTGATCTTCGGCGCCGTCAACCCGGTCATGGTCCAGGGCGCCGTCACCGCGGGCCTGCCGATCGTCGCAGGCATCGACCGGGACTTCTTCGAGACGGTCCGCACCGGCGATCTCGTGCGGATCTCCCCGGAGAACCACACCGTCGCCATCGTCCGCTGACGGACCCGGCGCCTTGGGAGGAGACGACGTTGTCCCCAGAACTGATCTCCATCTACGTCCTCGTCGCCATGTTCGTCATGGCGTCGTGGCTGCCGATCAACCTGGGCGTGCTGGCGCTGGCCGCCGCTTACCTCGTCGGCGGGCTGGTCGGGGGACTCAGCCCCGACGACATCTTCGGCGGGTTCCCGAGCAAGCTGTTCATCCTGCTGGTGGGCGTCACCTACCTGTTCGCGATCGCGCAGACCAACGGGACGGTCGAGTGGATGATCGACCGGGGCGTCGCGATGGTGCGCGGCCGGCTCGCCCTCATCCCGTGGCTGATGTTCGGGCTGACCGCACTGCTCGCCGCGATGGGTGCTCTCGCCGCCGCCGCGCTGGCCTGTGTGGCTCCGATCGCGCTGCGGTTCGCCGCCCGGCACTCGATCAACCCGCTGATGATGGGAATCATGATCTGCCTCGGCTCGGTGGGCGGCAGCTTCTCACCGATCAGCCCGTTCGGCGTGATCACCGATGGCGTCCTCGCGGAGTCCGACCTACCCCGATCGCCCGGTCTGCTGTTCGTCAACAACCTCGCGTTCAGCGCGGCCGTGGCCGTCGTCGTGTTCCTGGTGCTCGGCGGCATCGGACTGTGGAGGCGCGGCAAGGTGGAACCCGCGCCCGCTGCACCGACCGAGCTGGGTTCCGACCGCGGCGAGCACGACGGATCGCTCCCCGGCCCGGGCTCCGGATCTGCAGGTCCCGGGCCGGCCGCAGCCATGGCCGCCACCGCGACCCGCGTCGCGGGCCGCGCCCCGGCCACGCGCATCGACCGGCGACAGGTGCTGACGCTGACCGGGATCGTCGCGCTGGTCATCGGTGCTCTCGTGTTCGGCCTCGACGTCGGGTTGCTCGCCATCGTCATCAGCGTTCCGCTCGCCCTGTTCGCGACCGACCGCGCGGCCGAGGCGGTTCAGAAGGTGCCGTGGTCGGTCGTGCTGCTGATCGGTGGGATGCTGACCTACGTCGGAGTGCTCGAGCACATCGGCACGCTCGACTACGTGGGGAATCTGATCAACGGAAGCGGCAGCCCGCTGATCGCCGCGTTGGCGCTGTGCTTCGTGGGCGCCCTGATCTCGGCGTTCGCGGCGACCGCCGGCGTCTTGGCGGCGACCATCCCGCTGGCGGTCCCGGTGCTGATGACCCACAACCTGTCGGTGATCGGCACCGTGACCGCGCTGACGATCGCGTCGACCTTGGTGGACAGCAGCCCGATGTCGACCAACGGTGCGCTGCTGCTGGCCAACCAGCAGACCCTGCCCGAGCGGGTGTTCTTCCGCCGGCTGCTGGTCTGGGCCGTGCTCACGGTCGTCGCCGGCCCGCCACTGGTCTGGCTGATCTTCGTCGTGCCCGGCGGGTAGGCCCGGCCGCGTCGGGCGGCGCTCAGGCCGTCGCCACGGTCTTCTCGGTCTCGGGGTCGGCCCGGCCGATGGGGGTGCGGGTCATGGTCAGCGCGATCGTCGTGCCCAGCAGCAGGAACACCCCGGCGACGACGAACGCCGCCGTGTAGCTGCCGGTGGCCTGCACGACGTAACCGGTGACGATCGGGGCGGCGATGCCGAAGACGTTGCCGCCGACCACCGCGATGCTGTTGGCGCGCCCGGCGAGCCACGGCGAGCGCAGCAGGTCGGCCAGCAGCGCGAGGTTCATCGACACGGCGCTGGACACGCACGTCAGCGAGATGCTGATGAGCACCAGGACGACCGCGATCGAGCCGACGAACGGCGTGAGCAGCACGACGGACGAGACGAGCAGGAAGCCCGCCACGACGAGCCGGCGGCGGCCCGTCGCGCGGCCGTGGGTGCTGAGCACCCGGTCGACGATCACGCCGATCGCGATGCCGAGCACCATCGCCACGACGTAGGGGATGGCGGTGAACGCGCCCGAGCGGAGCACCGACAGCCCACGCGCCTGCTCCAGGTAGCCCGGGAGCCAGGTGAGGAACAGGTACTGCGTGTACACCGCCGCGGCCTGCACCAGCGCCACACCCCACATGCTGCGATGGCGCAGCAGTTCCAGCACGCCGGCGCGGGAACCGGTGGTGGTCTCGGCGGTGGTCTCCTGGGCGAGGCCGCGCTCGCGCAGGATCGTCGCGCGCTCCTCCGCGCTGAGCCACTTCGCCTCGGCGGGGTCGCGGAACCAGATCAGCCACGCCACCAGCCACAGGAAGCCGATGGCGCCGAGCACGACGAACGCGGGGCGCCAGCCGTAGGCCGTGACCAGCGCCGCCGCGAGGAGCGAGCCGAGCGCCGGGCCCGCGTAGGCGCCGGAGTTGTAGGTGGCGACCACGCGGCCGCGCTCGGACGCGGGCGCCCACTCCTGCACCACGCGCCCGCAGGCCGGGTACGTCGTCGACTCGCCGACGCCCATCAGCAGCCGGGCGCCGACGAGCGCGCCGAAGCCGCGGACGAGACCGGCGAGCACGGTCGCGGCCGACCAGACGGCGATGCTGATCGCGTTGGTCCACCGCGTGCCGATGCGGTCGGTGAGGACACCGGCCGGGATCAGGCAGATCAGGTACGTCCACAGGAACGTGGACAGCAGCACGCCCATCTGCCCTGGCGTGAGCCCGAACTCCTGGGAGATCGGGGTGGCCGCGACCGACAGCGCGGAGCGGTCCATGTAGTTGATCGCGACGAGCAGGAACAGGAGGGTGTAGACCCACCACCTGCGCCGGGGGGTGCGCATACCGGGAACCTCTTCGTCTCGCGTGGCGGGCGGGTCAGGAGCCGAGGTCGACCGTGGTGGTCGGTTCGGCGCGGCCGGGGAGCCAGGCCCGGATGCCGGCGGACAGCCGGGAGTGCGCGACGACCTCGCCGCTGCGCAGGGACAGCAGCCGGTCGTGGCCGGGTACGAGCACGAGCCCGGGGTCGGCGGCGAGCAGGTCGCGGACCTTCGCGATGCTGTGCCGGCTCTCCGCGGCGTCGAGCGTCATGTCGGCGTCGCCGGTGCGCAGCTCGTGCTCGTTCTTCACGGCGTCGCCTGCGAACAGCACGGCGCCGTCGGTGGTGGCGACGCGGTAGGCGAAGTGGCCCGGGGTGTGGCCGGGGGTCGCGATCGCGTGGACGTCGGGGAGCGGTTCGCCGCCGTCCTCGGCGCGCAGCACGTGCTCGGCCCGCGCGAGCTCCTCGACGTGGTACTCGGGGAGCTCCCACGTGCCGATGGGCTGCGCGGCGGCCCACTCCAGGTCCGGCCGCGGGACGACGACCTGCGCGTTCGGGAACAGCGGGAAGTTGCAGATGTGGTCCCAGTGGCAGTGCGTCAGCACCACGGCGGTGACGTCGGAACGCGCGATGCCGCGCTCCTCCAGCTGCGCGAGCAGCGGGGCGCGGTAGCCGTAGCCGCCGGTGTCGACGAGGACCGTGCGCCCCTCGCCCTGCAGCAGCGCGACGGTGCTCCAGCCGAGACCGCCGTGGCAGGTACTGCGCCCCGGGAAGCCCTGGAACAGGATGGACAGCTCGTACACCTGGCTACCTCCTCGTGGTTTCGTGCGGGTCGCGCGCCGGGACGGACACGGCGACGCCGTGCGCGGCGAGCGTCTGCAGGACCGCCGGGGCACCGGCGGTCGGGAGCACCTCGAGCACCTCGTAGGTCACGAGGCCGGCGGTGCTGAACGGGTCGTCCGCGGCGATGCGCTCCAGCTCCCGCCGGTCGCAGTCCGCGGCGAGGATGAAGCCGCCCTCGCGGGGCACCTGCCGCCCGGCGACCAGGAACCGGCCCGCCGTGACGTGGCCGTCGATCCAGTCGCGGTGCTCGTCGAGCAGGGCGTCGACCTCCTCGATGGGGGCTCGGTAGGTGGGGAGCAGGACGAACACCATGTGCCTTTCGGGTGGGGGTCTCACCAGCGCGGCAGGACGACCGGACCGTCCGGTGCGTCCCAGGACAGGAAGCCGGTCTCCTGCCAGCTCGCGTGGAGCCGGTCGAGCGCGTCCGGGTCGACGTCGACGCCCAGGCCGGGACCGCTCGGGACCGTCATCCGGCCGTCGCGGATCGGGAGCGGCTCGGCCACGTCGGCGCGGAGGTAGGGGTAGTGGCTGTCCGATGCGTAGGGCAGGTTCGGGATGCACGCGGCCATCTGCAGCTGCGCGGCCTGCGAGATCGCGGTCTCCATGCTGCTGTGCACGCCGACGTCGCGGCCCAGCAGCTCGGCCATGCGCCCCGCGGTGAGCGCCGCGCGGAATCCGCCGTACCAGTTGAGGTCGATGAGCGGCACGTCGATGGCGCCGAAGGCCTGGTCGAGCGCCATCGTCTCCAGCGAGGCGACGGCCTGGTTGCTCGCCAGCGCCACGCCAGGGGCGAGCTCGCGGATCCGGGCGTTCTTCGCGAGGGTCGCCGCCGGGTCCTCCACGTACTCGACGCCGACCTCGCGGGCCGCCGCGAGCACCCGGACGCTCGTGCCGACTCCCCACGCCCCGTTCGGGTCGAGGCGCAGGCGGTGGTTGGGAAACTCCGTGCGCAGCCGGCGCACGATCGCGATCTCGCGGTCGGGGTCGAGTACGCCGCACTTGTACTTGAGGGTGCGGAACCCGCACCGGGCGACAGCATCGTGCGCGGAGGCCAGCAGGGCGTCCGCCGCCTCCTCGTCCGGCACGCCGCCCAGGTGGTAGAGGTAGCCGGCGATCTCGACGTCGTCGCGGACGGCGCCGCCGAGCAGGTCGGTCACCGGCCGTCCGGTGGCCCTCCCGACCAGGTCGAGGCAGGCCATCTCGATCGCCGAGTAGCCCTGCACCGCGACCGTTCCGGAGAACAGCTCGACCAGCCCCTGAGGGGCGATGCGCCACCGCAGCGGTTCGAGCCGGTACGGGTCGGTGCCGACGAGCTCGGGGGCGAGGTCGCAGAGCAGGGTGTGGCGGAGCCGGTCGCCGCGGCACTCGCCGTACCCGACCGTCCCGTCGGCGGAGGTCAGCTCCACCACGATCCGTTGGAACGCCCGCACCTGTCCCTGCGTGTACCGCAGCGGCCCGTCGATCGGGAGTGTCAGTGGCAGCACGCGGACCCGGTCGATCCGCAGCCCGGTCATGCGACCACCGCGCTGCTCGGTGTCCCGGAGCGGGCCGCGACGGAGCTGTCACGTTCCCGGATGAAGATCGTCAGCACGGCGGCGATCGCGAGGCTCGCGACCAGCACGTAGATGCCGGCGGTGAACGAACCGGTGACGCTCTGGACGTAGCCCATGACGTACGGGCCGATGAAGCTGCCGATGTTGCCGATCAGGGAGATCATGCCGATCGCCGCGCCGACCAGGCGGGCCGGCAGCACCTCCATCGGGATCGACCAGAACGGGGCGTGCATGGCGAACAGGAAGAACCCTGAGATCACGAGGAACGCCAGCGCGGCGACGGTGTTGCCGCTGAGCAGCGTGGCGACCAGCAGGAACAGCGCGAAGCAGCCGAGGTCGACGCCGACGAACAGCTTGCGCCGCTGCGTGCGGTCGGCGAACCGGCCGACGAGCAGCAGGCCGATCAGCGCGGCGACGTAGGGGAGTGCGGACAGGAACCCGGTGCCCGCGACGCCCGCCGAGGACACCTGCTTCATGATCGCGGGCACCCACGTGAAGAAGCCGACGGCACCGAGCAGCCAGAACAGGTACACCGCCGACAGCAGCAGGACCTGCGGGTGCAGGATCGCCTGCCGGTATCCGGTAACCTTCACCCGCTCCCCGGCCCCGGCCTGGCCGGAGAGGATGTGGTCGCGCTCGGCGGCCGGGAGCCACGGTGCCGTCTGCGGCTTCGCCGCGCTCACGGCGAGCACGACCAGGGCGAACAGGATCGCCGGGATGCCCTCGATGATGAACAGCCACCGCCAGTCGGTCGCCTCCAGGACGAGGCCGGACACCGGTCCCATGATCACGAAGGAGGCCGGGAGGCAGACGAGCCAGATCGAGTTGGCAGTCGAGCGCTCGCGGTCGGTGAACCAGCGGGCGAGCATCACGAGGATCGCGGGCCACACGGCGCCCTCGGCGAGCCCGAGGAGGAAGCGCAGCACGAGCAGCTGCCCGAGGTTCTGCGCGAGCCCGGTGGCGGTGGCGAGCACCCCCCAGGCGATCGCGAGGGTCACGACCAGCTTCTTCACGTCGAACCGCTCGGCGAGGATGCCGCCGGGGATCTGCAGTACGAGGTAGCCGACGTAGAACAGGCCACCGGCGAGGCCGGCCTCGGCGTTGCCGATGCCCAGCTCCTCGTTCATCCCGCCGATCACGGCGAAGCCGATGTTGTTCCGGTCGATGAAGTTGATCAGGTAGAGGAACAGCAGCGGGACCAGGATCCGGGTCCAGCGCTTGCCGGTGATGCGCGCGGCGGCGTCGGCGAACGCCGGCGTCTGTGACATGGGGTCACCTCTTCGTCGAGGGAGGGGAGCCGTCAGCGCGAGTGCGGTGGCGCGACCGACTCGCGGTGGAGGAGCGTGCTGGGCACGACGTGCAGGCCGGCGGTGACCGGCGTGCCGTCGAGGAGGTCGAGGACCAGCCGGGCGGCGAGCTCGCCCATGGCCTCGACGGGCTGGCGCACGACGGTGATCGGCGGCGGGTAGAACGACATCCAGGGCGCGTCGGTGAACCCGACGACCGAGACGTCCCCCGGGCAGCGCAGGCCCTCGTCGCGCAGGCCGGTGAGGATGCCCTCCGTGACGGGGGCGTTGAAGCCGATCGCCGCGGTGAGGCCGGCGTCGGCCTGCAGGGCGCGCCGGATCGCGGCGCGGGCCCCCGGCCCGGTCTGGTCGGTGTGCAGGACGATCGGCTCGGCGCCGACGGCCCGCACCGCGTCGCGGTAGCCGGCCTCGCGGCGGACGGTCGTGGAGGCGTTGCGCGGGCCGAGGACCGCCGCTATCCGCTGGTGGCCCGCATCGAGCAGGGCGCGGGTCGCCTCGCCCATCGCCTCGGGTTCGTTCGTGACGACCGAGGGTGTGGCGAGGTCGGGCATCGTGCGGCTGACCAGCACCGCGGCCCCGAAGCCTGCGAGGTCGTCCGTGGTGAGCGTGCTGTGCACGGCGGGGGCGACCAGCAGTCCGCTGGGCCGGTACGAGCCCACGAGGTCCAGCTGCCTGCGCTCGGTCGCGGGGTCGTCGTCGGAGTTGAGCAGCATCAGCGTGAGGCCGCGCTCGCGGAACACGGCCTCGACCGACTTGTGCAGGCTCGCGTAGAAGGGGTTGGTGATGTCGGTGATCAGTAGACCGACCATCGGGGTGCGGGCGGCTCGGAGGCCGCGCCCGACGGCGTTGGGCCGGTAGCCCACCGCGGCCACGGACGCGAGGACCCGGGCCCGGGTCTCCTCGCTGACGTACCCCGTGCCACGCAGGACCCGTGACACGGTCTGGGCGCTGACCCCGGCGTGCACCGCGACCGTCTTGACGGTCGCGGCGGGCTCGCGCCAACCGGTTAACGTTGCCACAAGTTAACGTTGACATACGGCTGCGCGGGAGCGCAAGTGTGACGCCGGGCAACCGGACCGGGAGGTGCGCCGGCCCGGGTCACGTGTCCAGCAGGTCGGCGGCGAAGATCTCCTCGACGGTCCAGCGACGGCTCGACAGGCCCTGCTCGTGGTGGTAGCGGAGAAAGGTGTCGAGGGTGGAGCGGTTGGCGGCGATCCCGTAGGGCCACCAGTCGTCCCCGAGCAGCTGCACGTCCTCCTCGAACAGCGCGTTGGTCCACGGCAGCATGTGCTGGACGTGGAACAAGCGGCGATCGTTGCGGTACTGCGCGGCCGCGGCGTCCTTCGCGTCCGCGAACGCGCGGAAGACGCTGCGCGCCAGGCCGGGGTGCGCGGTCAGCAGGTTCCGGCGGGCGACGACGGTGTGCATGATCGGGAAGATCCCGGTGCGCCGGAAGTAGTCGCGCTCGACCGACCGGTGGTCGGGGAACAGCCGTGCGACGTGGGGCGACCCGTCGAGGTAGCACTGCGGGACGTTCGCGGTGAACAGCGCCTCGATCTCGCCCGACTCGAGCATCGCGCCCAGCGTCCTGCCCTCGGGGGCGGTCGTGACCTCGACCTCGGCCGGATGCGGGTGCGGGATGAAGTCGAACGGCGGCGCCGGGTGCTCCAGCCCGCCGATGACCCACCGGTTCCGCTCGGGCCGGAACCCGTGCTCGTCCATCAGGATGCCCTTGACCCACACCCCGGGGTCCTGCCCGTAGACGCCGAACTCGCCGATCGTCCTGCCGACGAGGTCCTCCGGCCCGCGGATCCCGCTGGCGGTGTTCACGAAGACGCACGAGTGCCGGAAGACGCGGTTGGGGAAGGCGGGGATCGCGACGAGGGGCTCACCGAGCTCGAGGGTGCGCAGCAGGAAGGTGAGGCCGAGCTCCGAGACGTCGAGATCGTCGTCTCGACCACGGGGGCGCAGCATGCGTTCGAAGATCTCCGGCACCGTCGCCGCGGTCGACACCTGCGTGCTGCGCACCCCGTCGACGGTGACCGTGCCGTCGAGCAATGCGCGCGTGGTGTCGTACGCGAAGGCCCCGACGCGCAGATCGAAGTCGCTCATGTCGTGTTCCTCTCCTCGACGATGCCTCGATGCTCGGCCCCGTGCCGCGGTCCGGTCCAAGACCGCTCCGGTCCGCGCATACCGGCTGGGTATCGTCGCGGCGTGGACCTGCGGGCGCTGCGCTACTTCGTGGCCGTCGCCGAGGAGCGCAACATCGGTCGCGCGGCGGCACGTCTGGCGATGACCCAGCCGCCGCTCAGCCGGGCGATGCGGCTGCTGGAGGCCGACCTGGGCGTCAGCCTGCTCGACCGGACGGCCAGCGGCGTCACGCTGACCGGTGCGGGCGAGACCCTCTACGACGAAGCCCGCACGCTGCTCGGACGGGCCGACCGGCTCCGCGTGCGGGTCGCGGGCGCGGCGGGGCCCGCCTCGCTGGCGATCGGCACGCTGGCCGACACCGCCGAGCTCCTCGCCGGCAGGCTGGCCGCTCCGTTCCGCCGGCTGCACCCGCACGTGGAGGTGTCCGTCCACGAGGCGGATCTCGGCGATCCCACCGCCGGGCTGCGGACCGGGCTGGTCGACGTCGCCCTCACCCGCGAACCGTTCGACGCCACGGGGGTGAGCACGCACGTCCTGTCGTCCGAGCCGGTCGGGGTGGTCGTCCACGAGGACGACCCGATCGCCGGGCGCACCTCGGTGTCGGTGGCCGGCCTCGCCGACCGCCGCTGGGTGCGCCTGCCGGATGGTGCCGACCCCGTCTGGACCGCGTACTGGACCGGCGGCCCACCCGGCGACGGTGCCGGTGTGGCGCACACGATCCAGGAGTGCCTGCAGGCGGCGCTGTGGAACGGCACGCTGGCGCTCGCTCCGCTCGAGCAGGTGCTGCCGCCGGGGCTCGTGACCGTCCCCGTCGACGACCGACCGCGGAGCCGGCTCGTCCTCGCGTGGCGCAGCACCGCGACCACACCGCTCGTCCGCTCGTTCGTCACGACGGCCGCGGACGTCTTCCGGCGGCGTGGGGGCCGGGATGCGCCGGCGTGAACGTCCGGCCGGCGGGTCGTCGTCGGCGCCGCGGGTGGCGGTGCAGGCATGACGACCGATCCGCCGCTGCTCGTCGTGCTGGACCTGGTCGGCACGTTCGCGTTCGGGCTGAACGGCGCGTTGACCGCGGTCCGCGCGACCCGCCTCGACATCGTCGGGGTGGTCACCCTCGGGGTGATCACCGCGATGGGTGGCGGGATCATCCGGGACGTGCTGATCGGGGATGTGCCGCCGGCCACGTTCCGCGACTGGCGCTATCTCGCGTTGGCCGTGGGTGGCGGGCTCGCGGCGTTCGCGATGAGCCAGTGGCTGAAGCGGCTGGAGATGCCGATCAACGTGTTGGACGCGATCGGGTTGAGCGTGTTCGCCGTGATCGGCGCGAGCAAGGCGCTGGAGTTCGGGCTCGGGATCGGTCCGGCGATCATCCTGGGCACCGTCACCGGGGTGGGCGGCGGGACGATCCGCGACACGCTCGTCGGGCAGGTCCCGGTGGTGCTGCGCAGCGAGCTCTACGCGATCCCGGCCCTGATCGCCGCGGCCATGACCGTCGCCGCCGTCCGGATGGACGTCTACGGCCTGCCGGCCGCGTTGGCGGCGGCCGCGGTCTGCTTCGCGATCCGGATGCTCGGCGTGCGCTTCGGGCTCAACGCGCCGGGCCCGC
This sequence comes from Pseudonocardia wallangbongensis, assembly GCF_054486945.1. NCBI lineage: Bacteria > Bacillati > Actinomycetota > Actinomycetes > Pseudonocardiales > Pseudonocardiaceae > Pseudonocardia > Pseudonocardia wallangbongensis. Next base: position 1,155,992 of record NZ_JBRERS010000001.1, on the reverse strand, counting down.
CCGGTGCGCTCGGAGACCGCGGATCCCCGGATGCGCGGTGAGCAGGCGGGCGGGTCAGCGCATCGGGTTGGTGGCGATCAGCTCCGGCGGGGTCCGTCCGGTGAGCACCGTCTCGGCGATCAGCTGCCCGGTGCGTGGTCCGAGAACGATGCCCCACATGCCGTGCCCCCCTGCGGCGAACACGCGGGCGGACGTGGTCGGGCCGATCAGCGGTAGGCCGTCGGGCGTGCAGGGGCGGGAGCCGACCCATTCGTCGCGGCGGTCGTCGAGGTCGAGGTCGCGCAGGAACGGGGCGACGGCGTCGACGACGGCGCGGATGCGGCGCGGGTCGAGCGGCTCTTCCGGGTGCCGGAACTCCATCATCCCGGCTACCCGCAGCCGACCGTCGAGCGGTGTGCACGCCACCCGCTGGGTGGGCAGGTAGACCGGCCCGGAGGGCAGGTGCGGTGAGGTCGCGCTGAAGCTGTAGCCGCGGCCCGCCTGGACGGGGCGCCGCACGCCGAATCGCCGCGTGAGCCGGTTCAGTTCCGCACCCGTCGCCACCACGACGGCGTCGAAGCGGTGTACGCCCTCGTCGGTGTCCAGGGTCACGGCGCCGCCGTAGTCGATGATGTCGCGAACCGCCAGCCCGGTACGGAGGACGGCCCCGCGCTGCTGCACGGCGGCCCCGAGGGCTCCGACGAACCGCGGAGGATCGATGAACCGCTGCCCGTACAGCTGCAACGCCGCCCCCACCTCCGCGGTGAGCGCGGGTTCGCGCCGTCGGGCCTCGGCGCCGTCGAGCACCTCGACGTCCACCTTCTGGCCGATCGACTCCATCTCCGTGAGCTCGGCCAGGAGGGCGCGCCGATCGGTGTCGGTCCGGAAGCACGCGAGGAAGGGCTCGGCGGACCGGGTCGGTGCCGACACCCCGCCCGCTTCGAGCGCGTCGAAGGCGTCGAGGGCACGCTCGTTGAACGCGAGGTATGCGCCCATCGCTCGCCGCCAGCGCGCGCTGGTGCAGTGCCGGGCGAACCCCGCGAGGAAGCGCCACAGCCCCGGATCGGCGCGGAGCGGCACGTAGACGGGAGATGCCGGGCTGAGGACGGCGCGCAGCCCGTACCGCAGCACGGCGGGTTCGGGAAGCGGTGTGGTGAGGGCCGGGGCGAGCCATCCGGCATTGCCCCACGATGCGCCCGCCGCGACCCCGTCCCGGTCGAACACGGTCACCCCGGCGCCCCGCTCCTGCAGGAACCACGCGGCGGCCAGCCCGACCATGCCGGCACCGACGACCGCGACCTGCTGGGTCCTCACCGGTCGGTCCCCTTCCCGCCGCGGGCGCTCATGATCCATGCGACACCGGCCGCGATGGCGCCGATGATCACAGCTGTGGTGAGCTGTCCCGTCAGCAGCAGGACGATGACGACGAGCAGCACCACCGGAACGACCACCGCAGGTTCCACGCCGGCGCTCGGCGTGTTCAGGTGCTTCTGCCCCTCGCGCAGGACGTCGGCGAATGCGGGGTCCTCGGCCGCCGTCCGGCGCTCGACGTCCCCGAGTGCCCGCCGCTCCCGGTCATCGAGCACCGGGCTCACCTGCCCGCGGCGACGGAACCGCAACGGTGGTCACGACTGCATCCCCTCCTCGTCCGAGCCCCACTGTCCCGTCGGCGCCCGGGCCCGGAAGGGGTGGTGATGGGCAATGTTCGACCTTGCGACATTGCCCGCTATCGGCAACAACCAGATCGCGGTGCGGTCGGGACCCCCGGTCGAGGGCCCTTCGATTCGTCCGAAGGGAGGGTCATCTGCCGATGCTCGGCAGCCGAAGAGGCTGTCACGTTGCACTCGGGCGCGGCGCCGTCGTAGAGTCGATGGCGAGCACGGTCCGTGTCGGGGCCGTGCTTCTGTGCATCCGGTGGCCGCTGCCTTTCCCCACGGCGCGGCAGGAGCGCGACACAACCCACAGATCGAGGAGCACGGGTGTGACTGGAACCCAGCAGGTCTGGCTGACCCATGACGCGTACGAGCGGTTGACCGCCGAGCTGCGCGAGCTCCTCCGGCGGCAGGCCGACGCCGAGCTGGACCTGGGAGAGGCGCGCGAGCGCAGCCAGCGCATCCGCAAGCTCCAGGAGCTGCTGCAGGACCCCGTCGTCGGGCAGGAGCCACCCGACGACGGCATCGTCGAGCCCGGGATGGTCGTCACCGTCCGGTACGAGAACGACGAGGGGACCGAGACGTTGTTGTTCGCCGAGCGGGACGAGGGCGTCACCCCGGGCATCGAGGTCTGTTCCCCCGGTTCTCCGTTGGGCCGCGCTCTCGCGGGAGCGAAGGAGGGGGAGCAACGCTCCTACCCGCTGCCGGACGGGCGGACGATGGCGGTGTGGGTCGTGCGGGCCGTCCCGTACGGCCACGCGGCCAGTGCGTGACCTTCGCGCCGCGGGAACGCCGAACCGGCCGTTCGACCTGGGGCTCGTGGCGCACATCGTGCGCGCCGCGGGTGTCCCGTGCGTACTCGAAACCGGACCGGACGCGGAGACGATCTGGGCCGAGCCCCGTGAGCTGATCTGCCGGGGGACGTGCTGGACGGTCCGGCTCGTGAGGCAGCGGTCCGGCTCCGGGGAGATCCGCGTCCGGTCGGTGGACGGCGGGCCGGGAACGGAGCTTCGCCCCGGGGGAGACGAACGCGACCTGGCCGCGTTCGTCGTCGTCCAGGCGCTGCGCGTGGACCCGTGTCGACCGCTCACCGAGGACGACGCCCGGGCGGCAGGTCTCGCCGGTCGGGACGTCCGGGAGTGCCGGACCCCGTCCGCGTCAGATGTCGGCAGGGCTCGCGATGGGCGTTGCGAGCCGCCGCAGCGCGAACGCGTCCCACGCGACCAGGCCGCGGGGTGATCCGAGGAGCCGCCCGGCGGTCGTGCGGGTGTCCGCGGCCCACACGGTCCAGCCGGCCGGAACCCGGCGAAGGGCGATGTCGGTGATGCGTGCCGGCCGCTCGTCCGGAGCCGTCAGCACGGGGCGCCCGAAGGAGTGGGGGAGCAGTCGTTCCCGGCCGGCGATCCGCCGTCGAACTGGTGAGCGGACGGGCGCGGAGGAAGGGAGGCGACGGTGGTGAGCGAGACGTTGCCCGCGCGGGCGATGGCGATCGCGCTGGTGCTGGCGGTGCTCGCCGTGAACTCGTTCCGCATCGTTCCCGCGGACGAGCGGCTCGTCCGGTTCCGGGCGGGCCGCCCGGGTCACCGGGTGAAGGGTCCCGGGCCCGTCATCGTGCTGCCCGGGCGTCGTGACCGGGCTCGGCGGCTCCATGAGCCGGACCGGCTAGCGGTCCAGGGTGAGATCCCGCTCCGGCCATCCGAGCAGCCTCGCACCGAGCACCGCGGCGTGGACGGTGAACCGATGCGCGGGATCGGCGGGGTCGTACCCGGTGAGGGTCTTGATCCGGTCGAGGCGGTAGGTGACGGCGCGGACGGACAGGTGCAGCCTGCGCGCCGTCTCCGTGGTGACGCTGCCGGCTGCGAAGTAGGCGTCGAGGGTCGCGAGGAGGGGTTCGGCCCCACCCCGCGCGTGCACCAGCCGGCCCAGGACGGACTGCACGAGGTCGGCGATCGCCGGCTGGTCCCGGAGCAGCACCCGGTAGACGAGCAGTTGCTCGGCCTGGATGAGCGGGCTGTCGAGACGCAACCGCACGGCCATCGTGAGGCCCTCGCGGGCTTCCTCGTAGGACCGGGCGATGCCGTACGACCCCAGGTAGGGGCGACCGACCGTCACCCGCCACGGCCGTCCGCGAGAATGCTCGAGCTCCCTGAGCAGGAGGTCGCCGAGGGTCTTCGGCCCGGTCCGGCGCCCGGGGACGTCCGTGTCGGCCGGGGTGATCGCGACGATCCAGCCGTCCTTGGTGGCGACCAGCACGTCGCGGTCGCCCGCCCAGTGCACGACGGCGCGCTCGACCGAGCTGATCGTCGCTTCGCTCTCGTTGAGCCGGTCCGTCGGCGCGGCCAGCGCGACCTGGTGCGGCCGGGTCATGTCGAGGCCGAAGGGCTCTGCGCGATCCACGAGACGGCCGACGTCGGCGTCGCCCCGGAGCAGGTCCTCGATGAACTCGCGTCGCAGGTTCTCCTCCCACCGCACCATCTGCCGGCGGGCCTCGGTGTACGCCTCGACCAGACGTGCGACGGCCTCGTCCACCACGTGGAACACGGCGTCCGCGGCGGCCCGGACGCCCTCGCTGTCGCGGGAGCGGACGACGGCCGGGAGCTGCTGCCACATCCGCCGGGCCGCCGACAGGTACAGCTGTACGACACTGCCGGCCGACACGCCCAGCTCGGCCGCCCGCCGACCCAGGAGCCCGACGGCATCGAGCTCGAGGGTGTCGGGCTTCCGACCGGTCGCCGCGGCGTCGGCGATGAGCGGGAGGTAGTCGCCGAGGAGCTCGATCGGTACGTCGCCCACCTCGCGACTGGCGCCTCGGGCGACATCCTCCAACCACTCGTCACCCCCGGAGCGGGGATCGCCGCCGGCCCGTCCGCGTGGTCGAGTGCTGTTGTCCCCCACGGCGCTCCCCTGTCCAGACGCTGTCGGCCGCGTGGCTCGACCCGGCAAGTCCCGGAAGCATCGGGTGCCTGCGCCGGCGTGCGCGTTGCCGGTCCTGGGCAACTTACTCCCGGCGCGGGCAGGTCGTCGGCTGCGGCGTGTCGGGTGAGTCCGCAGGCGCGGTGCCGCGCAGGATCGGCCGGCACACCGGGAGGAAGAGGGCGAGCATCCCGAGGCCCACCGCGCCGCTGATCGTCACCGCGGTCGTGGTGCCGAACGTCGTGCTCGTGATGCCCATCAGGAGGGTGCCGACCGGCATGGTCCCGATGGCGGTGGAGAGGATGCCCATCGTGCGGCTGCGGCGACGGGCCGGTGCGGCCTGCAGGACCAGCGCGGCCTGGCTCGCGGAGAAACCGGAGATGCCGGTCCCGGCGACGATCAGCACGACGAAGGTCAGGCCGTACAGCGGGGTGTGGACGGCCATGATCATCGCGACCATGCAGAGGGCCGCGCCGGTGACGTAGACCCGGCCGAGCCGTCGGGGGCGCAGCAGCGCGATGACCGTGTTGCCGGCGACCATGCCGAGACCCGGTGCGGCGGCGAGGATGCCCAGCTGCGAGGGCTCGGAGGTGAATCGTTCGCCGATGACGGGGACGACCGCCTGGAAGGGGAAGTAGAACAGGTTCACGAGGACCGTGACCCCGAGGATGCCGGCGAGCCCGGGAGGCAGGCGCCTCGTTCGGGGCATCGGGTCCGACGGGTCCGGGGTCGGCGCGTGCGGCGCTTCCGGTGGCACCCGCACCCGCCCGAGGACGACCCTCGAGGTGAGGAGGAGGGCGGTGATGACGGCGTACCCCACGGGTGTGCCGCCGACGGTCATCGCGTAGCCCATCACCAGCGGTCCGAGGCAGACCGCGAGCGACGATCCGAGCGCGTCCAGCGCGAGTGCGCGGGGGCCCTGGCCGGGGCCCGCGCGCTCGTAGAGCATCGGGCGCAGGAGCGTGTGGGTGCCGATCTGCCCCAGCCCGCCCAGCAACGCTGCCCCGTAGACGACACCGACGGGCGCCCCGAGCGCCGTGGCGGCGGTGAGCGCGGCCATCCCGGCGGCGAGCAGGACGACGAGGACCCGCAGGGCGGTGAGGCGGTCCAGCCGTTCGGCCAGCCACCCGGCGGCCGTTCCGGCGAACAGCAGGGGTGAGAACGACGCGATCGCCGTGCTCTGGACCGCGAGTACGGAGGCCCCACTCGCGATCAGCGACTGCACCCCGACGAACAGCGCACCCCACTGTGCGAAGTTCCCGATGAAGGAACTGACCAGCAGCATCGCCATACCCGGGGCCCGGAAGAGCCCGCGCCCCGTCACCGGGTCGTTCGATCGCGGGAAGAGCAAGCCGATGTCGATCCGATCATGACCACCCCCACCACGAGCCTACGGCGGGCCCGGCCCTCCCGCGTTCGGTGACCGCATCCCAGAATTGCGGCGAAAATGTTCCGTACATTGTCCCGGCGGTTGCGGTGATGTGTGCTACGTATTCCTGGAACGGTTGCCATTCGCATTCTCGTTTGGGCGCGATCGGGTCGGTCGCCGGCAGTCCCATGATCGCCGTAAGCGGTCGTGGAGCCGCAGATCTGCGGCTCTGGAACCGCACCTGGCGATCATCGGAGGGACGGCCGGGTTCGAACTCGCTCATCCAGACCGCGCCGGCTCGCGGGGCCGCCGCCGTGCGCCGGTCCTCACATCCGGGTCCTGCACGCCGCACACGACTCGCACGGGTCGACCGAAGATCGTCTCTCGGTGACGGAGCACGGGAGATGGAGAGGGCACATGCGAGGAAAGATCCGAGCGGCCGGCCTCGTCGCGGTCGGGGGGTTGCCGACCGCCGGCACCGCGGCTGCGGCCCCCGGCCCCTGCCTGCGGGCCACACGTGGTCGGCGGCGACGTCCCGATCGGCTGGATCCCACGGTCACCGTCCGAGCGGGACCGGCGGTTCCGATGGAGCCAGGTCAGCAGGTGGGACGCCGACCGCGACGACCGCCTGAGCGACCGGGAGATCGCCGAGTCCCGCAAGTCCGGCGAGCGCGTCCCGGGAGGGCCCGACCGCCGCCGTCAGGAAGCTCCGCGGCGCTGACGTGGATCCCGGTCCAGCGGGGTCACCCGGCGCCGGGCAGGGTCGGGAACATGCGCCGGTGCGCGTCCTCGGACCACTCGAGCAGGAGCAGGGTGGCGTCGTCCTGCAGCTGCCCGGACTGGTGCTCGACGACGGCCGCGGTGAGCCTGCGGAGGGTCTCGGGTGCGGAGAGGTCGTCGGCCGCGGCGTGCTCGGTCATCTCGACGAGACGCTCCTCACCGAAGAACCGGCCGCGGGTGTCCCGTGCCTCGGTGATGCCGTCGGAGTAGAACAGCAGCCGGTCGCCGGGCTCGAGCTGCTCGTGCCCCGGCACCACGGGTGGCGCCCCGGCGACGCTCACCCCGAGCGGCATGCGGTGCGGAGCCGCGAGTTCCTTCACGACGGTGCCGTGGCGCACCAGCAGCGGCGGTGGGTGCCCGGCGACGAGGTAGTCGAGGTGCCCGGTCACCGTGTCGAACCTGCCGAGCACCGCCGTGGCGAACTGCATCGGGCCCGGCTGTTGGGCGATCAGCCCGTCCGCCAGCGCGGCGATCGCGACCAGGTCCTCCAGCTCGCTCCGGCGCGCGTTCCGGACGGCGGTGATCGCCAGCGCGGCGGTCATGCTCGCGCGCAGATCGTGACCGACGGAGTCGAACACGGCGAGGTCGACGGTGTCCCCGTCGACGTTGTAGTCGTAGGCGTCGCCGGCGACGTCGCCCGGTGGTTCCAGGATCGCCGACACCACGATCCGGTCGGTGGCGAAGGTCCGGGGCGGGAGCAGCTGCCACAGGAGCTCGGACGCCGCGCTCAACGGCCCGTTGCTGCGCCAGCGTCGGAGCCGGTCGCTGTAAACGATCTTGGTCATCAGGATGTGCCCGACGAGGCCGGCCAGGCTCCACAGGCGGTTCCTGAGATCTCTGTCGTCGGTGATCAGGGGGCCGGTGGCCGCGTCGAGGTCGACGCGCAGGACGCCGGCGCGATCGGTGCCGTCCAGCACGGGCACCCAGAGCACCCGCCCGCCGCGGTCGTCCGTCGCGGCGAGGATCTCGCCGAGCTGGAACGCCCGGCCCGCCATGGTCCCGACCACCCGGACCTGGGCGCCCCCGTCGACCCGCAGTGGGGTGAGCACCTGCTGCGCAAGATCGACCATCAGGACCTCGGCGCGCAGACCCACGGCCTGCACCGCAGCATCGACGAGCGCCGAGAGCCGGTCGCCGGTGGCGAGGTGGGATTCCTCGATCACGCGCGCGAGCACGTCCGCCCAGGCGGTGCCACCGGCAGGAGTCTCGCTCACCTCACGGACCGTACAAGCCCGCACCGGTGAACGCCCGGATCACGAGGCCACCGCGCCCGGGTACCAGGGACGCACGATCGAGGCGCGTTTGAGCGTGCGCAGCCCTAGCGTCACGTCCACGTCCCGGATGCCCGCGATGCCGCCGAGGGTGCCGGTGAGGAAGCGGTGCAGGTCGCGGTACTCCGCCACCGCGACCTCGCCGCACATCGTGTGCTCGCCCGCCGTCGCGCAGAGCAGCAGTACCTCGGGGTGGCGCACCAGCTCCGCGGCCACGGCGTCGACGCGGCGCGGGTCGACCCGCAGCCAGAGGAACGCCGTGACCGGCAGCCCGAGCGTCTCCGGCTCGACGATGGTGCGGAACCGGATCGCGCCGCTGCGGCACAGGTTCTCCACCCGGCGCCGTGCGGTGCTCTCCATGATCCCGGCCCTGCCTGCGAGCTCGCGCCAGCGCATGCGGCCGTCCTCGGCCAGCGCGGCCACCAGCACCTCGTCCACGTCGGTCAGCGGTGGGGCGAGCTCGGTGGGCTGCGCGCGGTCCCAGCGGTCGATCCGCTCGGCACGCAACGCCGCCACCGCGCCGGACGTGAGGAAGCCGGGGGTCCAGCCGACCCCGGTGGTGAAGCGGCGCAGCACCACCTCGGAGCTGCTGCCGATCACCCCGTCCAGCTCCGGGAGCCGCAGCAGGGTGAGCTCCAGCAGGTCGTTGCGGTCGGTGGCGACGATCTCCACCAGGCAGTCGGCCGCGCCGGACACCAGGGAGACGAACCGCACGCTCGGCCAGGCGGTGAGCGCGTTGGCCACCCCGACCGACTTGGCAGGCTCGCAGCGCACGCGCACGAACACCGGCACGCCGCGGCCGGTGGCCAGGACGTCGAGCGTCGCGGCGACGTGCACCTCCTCCGACGCGAGGATCCGGGCGGCCCGCCGCGAGACGGTGGCCTCCGAGGCGCGCACGGCGCGGCCCACCGCGGGCCAGCTCGCCCGCGGATGGGCGATCAGGGCGGCGATCACGCGCCGGTCGAGCTCGTCCATCTATGCAGCATCCCTCATCTGAGCAGTTCTAACAGACGACTTCTTGCGAGTACAGGTCAAACATTGCTCATTCACATATGTTCGACCGAGCATGGAAGTCGACCTTCCGTTCCCTTCACGCGTGGAGCAGCACATGACCCCGTCCACCACGGCCGAGCACGGCAGCGCGCGGAGCACGCGCCGCGCGCTCGTCGGCGGCACGATCGGCAACTTCGTCGAGTGGTTCGACTGGTCGGTCTACGGCTTCTTCGCGGCCTACTTCGCCGGCCAGTTCTTCCCGGGCGGGGACGCGTCGGCGACGCTCTCGACGCTGCTGGTGTTCGCGATCAGCTTCTTCATGCGCCCGGTCGGCGCCGCGGTGCTCGGGGTCTACGCCGACCGGTACGGCCGCCGCCACGGCATGACGCTCACGATCCTGCTGATGGCGCTGGGCAGCCTGCTCATCGCGGTGGCGCCCACCTACGGCGCGGTCGGCTGGGTCGCCCCCGCGGTGCTGATCGCCGGCCGGCTGCTGCAGGGGTTCTCGACGGGCGGCGAGTTCGGGACGTCCGCGTCGTTCCTCGTCGAGTGGGCGAAGCCGGGGCGCCGCGCGTTCGCCGGGTCCTTCCAGCAGGTGTCGGTGGTGCTGGGGATCCTGTGCGCGTCGCTGTGCGCCACCGTCCTCACCCGGGTGCTCGACCACGCCGCGCTGACCGAGTGGGGCTGGCGCCTGCCGTTCGCGCTCGGCGCGGTGATCGGGCTGGTCGGCCTCTACATCCGGCGCAGGCTGGACGAGCCGGAGGCGTTCCGGCGGCTCGAGCAGGCGGGACAGCGCGAGCACAAGCCGCTCGGTGCGATGGCCGCCGGGCACCGGCGCGGGGCGTGGTTCGTGTTCGGCATCTCGATCGCCGGCTCCGTGATCACCTACATGTGGCTGACCTACCTGCCCACCTACGCGGCGCTGACCGCAGGCGCCGACCCCGCGGACGCGCAGTTGGCCAATACGATCGCGCTGGCCTTCTTCGTGGTGCTCCTGCCGTTCGCGGCGCTCCTGTCCGACCGCTTCGGGCGCAAGCCCACGATGCTCGTCTACGCGGTGGCGTTCGTGATCCTGCCGTTCCCGCTGCTGTCGATGCTCGACGCGAGCTTCGCCAGCGTGCTGGTCGTATCGCTGGTCGGCATGGCGTTCCTGTCGCTCAACCACTCCAACCTGGCCACGGTCTTCGCCGAGCTGTTCCCGCCGCAGGTGCGCACCATCGGCATCGCGCTGCCGTACGCGATCTCGAATGCGATCTTCGGCGGCACCGCCCCGAGCGTCATGCAGTTCTTCGGGGCGCGCGACAACCTGTGGGCCGTACCGCTGTACGTCAGCGCCTGTGCCGTGGTCACCGGACTGTTCTTCGTCTTCATGAAGGAGACGAGGGCCGTGGACACCGGCGACGTGGCGATGCGCGCATGATCACCCTCGCCAGTGACGTCGACCGCCTCCCGCCCTACGAGCAGGAGCTCACCGCGGTCCAGCGCGAGCGCGTCGAGCGGCTGCTCGCCGGCCCGGTGGTGTCGCTGCACGACCACCCGATCCGGTTGCCCGACCCGCTCACCCCGCGGACGTGGGCCGAGCAGAGCAGCGCCGGCACCGACCGGCTCGGCCACGACGGCCTGCGCGCATCGGGCCTGGACGTGGTGCTCGCCAGCTCGCTCGCCGAGCCCGACCAGCAGCGGCTGCTGCGCTGGGCGGCCGCGCTGCGCGCGGACATCGATGAGGACGTCGACGCGGGCGGCCCTCGGGTGCTGCTCGCGCTGGAGGACCTGGGCAGCATCGGCTCCGACCTGGACGGCATCGTGGACCTGCAGGTCGCCGGCTACCGGTCCGCGGGCCTGGTCTACAACACCGGGAACGCCCTCGGCGGCGGGCTCGGCCAGGCCCACGACGAGGGCCTCACGAGCCTCGGCCGCGAGGCCGTCGCCGTCATGAACGGGCTCGGCATGCTCGTCGACCTCTCCCACGTCGGCGACCGCACCAGCATCGAGGCCGCGCGGAGCAGCAGCGCCCCCGTCGTGATCACCCACGCCGGGGCCCGCGCCTGCTGGCCGAGCGCACGCATGAAGCCCGACGACGTGCTGCGGGCCGTCGCCGACACCGGCGGCGTGATCGGCGTGGAGGCCGCGCCGGGGTCGACCCGCGTGGACGGGCGGCCCGCGCACGACCTCGACGCCGTGATGACGCACGTCGCGTACATCGCGGAGCTGGTCGGCGTCGCGCACGTCGGGCTCGGCCCCGACACGTTCTTCGGCGACCACACCGGCCTGTACGCGGCGGCGGGCTGGTCCCCGCAGCCGGTGCCCGGTCGCGCGGACGTCCCGCTGCCCGACCACGTCGCCGGCATGGAGAACCCGGCCGAGGCGCCCCGCAACGCGGCGGGCTGGCTCGTCCGGAACGGCTGGTCCGACGGCGACATCACCAAGATCCTCGGCGCCAACGCCGAGCGCGTGCTCGAGGAGGTACTGCAGTGACCGGCGCACCCGCCGCGATCCACGACCGGATCGAGGAGGAGGTCGGCCGCCTCGCCGGGTCGTTGACCGAGCTGAGCCTCGACCTGCACGCCCACCCCGAGCTGGCGATGCAGGAGAGGCACGCCGCGCGCCGGCTCACCGGGCTGCTGGGCGACGACTTCGCGGTGGAGGAAGGGGTCGGCGGGCTGCCGACCGCGTTCCGCGCCACCGCGGGCGCCGGCGCGCCCGTCGTGGCGTTCCTCTGCGAGTACGACGCGCTGCCCGGCATCGGGCACGGCTGCGGGCACAACCTCATCGCCGCCGGCGGCGCGGGCGCGGCGCTCGCGCTGCGCCGGGCGGCGCCCCAGCTGCCCGGCACCGTCCAGTGCATCGGCACCCCCGCCGAGGAGGGCGGCGGTGGCAAGGTGCTGCTGCTCGACGCGGGCGTGTTCGACGGCGTCGACGCCGCGCTGATGTTCCACCCGGGCGACACGACGATGCCGGTCCGCCACGCCACCGCCACCTGCCCGTTCACCGTGGAGTTCCACGGGAAGGCGGCCCACGCGGCCGCGACGCCGCACGAGGGCCGCAGCGCGCTGGCGGCGATGATCCAGTTCTTCGTCGGGGTCGACGCACTGCGCCAGTTCGTCCCCGAGACCAGCCGGATGCACGGCGTCATCACCCACGGCGGCGAGGCCCCCAACGTCGTGCCCGCCTACACCCGGGCGGCGTTCATGGTGCGGGCGCTGACCGGCGACGTCGTGGCCGACCTCGCGCATCGGGTCGAGGCCGTCGCCGAGGGGGCCGCCCGCGCGACCGGCACCGCCGTGACGATCACCCGCGGGATCGCCTACGCCGAGCGCAAGAACAACCACGTGATCGCCGGTCGGGTCGCCGACCACCTGCGGCGCCAGGGCGTGCCGGTCGAGCAGCCGGTGCTGCGTGGCGGCACGGGCTCGTCCGACATCGGCAACGTGAGCCTGGTGCTGCCGGCCGTCCACCCGTACCTGCAGGTGATGGACCGCGGCACCCCCACGCACTCCGAGGCGATGGCCGACGCGGTCGCGCAGCCCCGCGCGCAGGAGGCGATGCTGCGGATGGCCACCGCGCTGGCCTGCGCGGGCGCCGACCTGCTCGCCGACCCGGAGCTGTTCGACGCCGCCCGGGCCGAGTTCGCCACCCGCGGCCCGGACCTGCCCCAGTGACACCCCTCGACGTCACGGACGTGGTCGCGGTGCGGCGAGACCTGCACGCCCACCCCGAGCTCGGCTTCACCGAGATCCGCACCGCCGCGCGCGTCGAGGCGGCGGTGCGGGAGCTGGGCTGGCGCGTCCGCTCCGGCGCCGACGTCGTCGACCCCGCCGGGCACCCCGGCCTCCCGCCCGCCGCGGTGCTCGACGCCGCCGCCGAACGCGCCCGGGCGGAAGGGGTGTCCGCCGACCAGGTGGCGCGGCTGTCCGGCGGCCGCACCGCCGTGGTCGCCGACCTCGACGGCGAGCGGCCGGGCCCGCGCGTCGCCCTCCGGTTCGACATGGACGCGTTGCCGATCGGCGAGACCACTGACCGGGCGCACGTCCCGTCCCGCGACGGGTTCGCGTCCCGGCACCCCGGCGTGATGCACGCGTGCGGCCACGACGGGCACGTCGCCGTCGGCCTCGCGCTGGCCGCCGCCCTGTCCCCGCGCGACTTCCCGGGCAGCGTGCGGCTGCTGTTCCAGCCCGCGGAGGAGGGCGTGCGCGGCGCCGGGCCGATGGTGGCCGCCGGGGTCGTCGCGGGCGTCGACGTGCTCGTGGCCGCCCACCTCGCGTTCGGGCTGCCCAGCGGCGTGCTCGCGCCGTCGGCCACCGAGCTGATCGCCACCTCGAAGCACCTCGCCCGGTTCACCGGACGCCAGGCCCACGCGGCGAAGGCGCCGGAGCAGGGCCGCAACGCGCTGCTCGCCGCGGCCACCGCCGCGCTGAACCTGCACGCGCTCCCGCCGTTCGCCGGCGCCGTGACCCGGATCAACGTCGGCCGGCTCGAGGCTGGTGTGGCGGCCAATGTGATCGCGGGCGAGGCCGAGCTGGCCTTCGAGACGCGCGCCGACACGGCCGACGTCGCCGCCGAGCTCGCCCGCCGCGCCGAGGTCGTCGTCCGCGCGGCCGCGCAGATGCACGAGACCGACGTCGAGCTGGTGCGCACGGGCCACGCCACGGCCGCGCACACGGACGCGTCGGTGGCGGGGGCGCTGACCGCGGCGGCCGAGGGACTCGCGCGGGTGCGGGCCACGCATCCCCTCGGGGCGAGCGACGACGCGAGCCTGCTGATGCGCGCGGTGCAGGACGCGGGTGGCGTGGCCGCCTACGCGATCGTCGGGTCCGACACCCCCGGGCCGCCGCACTCGCCCCGGTTCGACGTCGACGAGGCGGTGCTGCCGGTGGCGGTGTCATGGTTGGAGCGAGCGGTGAAGGACGGGCGCTGGTGAGCGGGTCGTACACGGTGGTCGGTGGTGGGGCGATCGGCGGGACGCTCGCGTTCCACCTCGCCCGGGCGGGCCACGACGTGGACATCGTGGACACGGACGCCGCGCACGTGGCGGCGATCCGCGAGCGCGGGCTCGTCATCCGCGGTGCCGACGGCACCGAGCGCAGCGTTCGCCTCGCGGCATGCGCGCCGGACGAGGTGACCGGGACGCTCGGCGGGGTGATCCTCGCCGTGAAGGCGCACGCCACCGCGACCGCCGCGCGGTGGATCGCGCCCCGCCTGGCCGTCGACGGCTACGTCGCGAGCCTGCAGAACGGCTTGTGCGAGCCGGAGATCGCGGCCCAGGTCGGCGCCGAGCGCACCGTCTCCGCGTTCGTGAACCTCTTCGCCGACCTGGTCGAGCCGGGTGTGATCGCCGACGGTGGGCCGGGCGCGCTGGTCGTCGGCGAGCTCGACGGCACCGTGAGCCCGCGGGTGCGCGCGCTCGTCGCCGACCTGCAGGCGTGGGGTCCCGCGGTGGCGAGCGGGAACGTCGCGGGCTTCCTGTGGTCGAAGCTCGCCTACGGCATCGTCGGCGCGGCCAGCGCCGCCGTCGACGACCCGATCTTCGACACGATCGCGGCCTTCCCCGACCTCACCGTCGCGCTGGCCCGGGAGGTCTACGCGGTCGCCGCGGCGCGGGGCATTGCCCCGGAGTCGTTCGACGCGTGGGAGGCCGACGCCTTCCCCGTCGACGCGCCGCCGGAGCGCACCCGCGCCGCACTCGAGCGGTTCTGCGCCTGGCTGCGCACCCAGCCGAAGACCCGGACGGGGATCTGGCGCGACATCGCGGTGCGGCACCGGCCCACCGAGGTGCCCGCCCAGTACGGTCCGGTGCTCCGGGTGGCGGCCGAGCACGGGATCGCGTGCCCGGGCATCGTGGCGGTGCTCGCGCTGATCGGCGAGCTGGAGCGCGGCCGGGAGCGCCGCCGCGACAACCTCGTCCAGCTGGACGAGGCGATCCGCGAGGAAGGGAACGGCTCGTGACACGGCACGTACTGGTCACCGGCGCGGCCGGCGGTCTGGGCAGCGCGATCGCGGCGAGGTTCGCCGCGGCGGGCGACCGGATCACCGGCGTCGACCTCAGGGAGGAGCCGCTGCGCGCGAGCGTGGACGCGCTCGCCGCGACGCACGGTGTGGCCGTCGACGCGATCGCCGCGGACCTGTCCGATCCCGGCGCCGGCGCCGTCGTCGACCGGGCGTGGGAGCGCTCCGGGCCGGTCGACGTCCTGGTGAACGCGGCCGGCATCTGGCCCGCCACCCCGCTGCTCGACATGACCGCGGCGATGTGGGACCACGTGCTGGCGATCAACACCCGGGCCCCGATGCTCACCACCGTGGCCCTCGGGCGGCTGGCCGTCGCCGCCGAGCGACCGGCGAGCGTCGTGAACCTCGCCTCCGGCGCGGCGATCCGCGCGCGGCCGGGCGCGTCGCACTACTGCACGTCCAAGGCCGCGCTGGAGATGCTCACCCGGTCCTGCGCCGTCGAGCTGGGCGGCCACGGGATCCGCGTCAACGCCGTGTCGCCGGGCTACGTCGCGGGCAGCAGCCAGGAGGTCAACCCGGTCACCGAGGAGTACACCGCCGCCGTCTCCGGCAACGCCCTCGGGCGGATCGGGCAGCCCGACGACGTCGCGGGCGCGGTGCTCTTCCTCGCGTCGCCGGACGCCGGGTGGACCACCGGCGCCGTCCTGCGCGTGGACGGCGGCTCCTCCGCGGGCAACCCGGCCTTGCCCGTGCACTGGGCCGGGACGACGGAGGTCCAGTCACCGCGGTGACCGCGTCGATCCGGTGGGACCCGAGTGGGCGCCGAAAGCGCGACCGTGATGCGCCGGTGTCGGCGATCAAGGCGAAATGGTCGCTAGTTGATCTCCAACAGCGACCATCAGCCCTTGATCGCGCCGTGGCCTGCCGTTGTCGCAAGCGCTGATCAAGCCCGCCGGAGTCCATCGCCGGACCCGGCGCGCAGGTGCATTCCGATCACGGTCCGAGCAGGAGGTTGGGCAGCCAGGTCACCAGCCCCGGCACCAGCGCGAGCAGGAGCAGGACGACCAGCATCGCGCCGAAGAACGGCAGCACGGCGACGCTGAGCCGGCCGAACGGGACCCCGCTCGTCTTCGTGACCACGTACAGCAGTGCGCCGACCGGCCAGGTCAACAGGCCCATCATCAGGTTGACCACGACGATCACGCCGAAGTGGATCGGATCGATCCCGAGGTCCTCGGCCACCGGGAGCAGGATCGGGAGGAAGATCAGGATGGCCGGCACCGCGTCCATCGGCATCCCCACGATCAGGAAGAACACCATCGCGATGAGCAGGAACGCGACCGGGCCGACGTCGAGTGCCGCGACCAGCCCGGTGACGTTCTCGCTCAGCCCGCCCACGGTGAGCACGTAGGAGAAGGTGCCCACGACCGCGAACAGGACCATGATCGTCGCGCTGTTCACGGCGCTGTGGCGGAACAGCGGGAACAGGTCGGAGGGCGTGATCGTCCGGTAGACGACCAGCCCGAGGAACAGCACGTAGGTGGCGGCGAGGATGGAGATCTCGGTGACCGTCGCGAAGCCCGTGATGATGCCGACGACGAGGAACAGCGGCGCCAGCAGCGCCGGGAGCGCCCGGCCGAGGAGCGACAGCGGGGACACGGCGGTGTAGGTGTCGGGGCGGGCCTCGGGCAGCTTCCCGCCGCGCCGGCCCTGCCACATGATCACCACGACCATGGATGCCGCGAGGAGCAGGGCGGGGACGACGCCACCGAGGAAGAGCTTGCCGACCGAGAGGTGCGTGACCAGCGCGACGAAGATCATCGGAATGCTCGGCGGGGAGACCGGGCCGATGACGGGGGCGCTGGCGTTGATCGCGGCGGCGTAGGAGGGCTCGTAGCCCTCCTTGCGCATCGCCGGCAGCATCACGGACGAGACGGCCGCGGCGTCGGCGGGCGCACTGCCGGAGACGCCGGAGATCCCGACGTTGGCCCCGACCGTCGCGTACGCCAGGCCCCCGCGGAACCGGCCGAGGAAGTACATGAGCAGCGCGACCATCCGGTCGGTGAGGCCCGCGCGGTTGAGCAGCTCGCCGGTGAGGATGAAGAACGGGATGGCGAGGAGCTCGAAGTTCCCCACCCCCTCGGCCATCGCGTTCGGGAGGTCGGTGGCGTCGCCGAGCCCGAGGACGGCCAGCGCCACCAGTCCCGCGGCGCCCATCGACACCCAGACCGACAGGCCGAGCGCCATGAAGACGAACAGCGCTCCGAAGAGGATCAGGACGTCCATGGGCCACCTTGGTCGGCGAGTCGGGTCGGGCGCCGGGCGAAGTCCCGGACGAACTCGGTGGTCCGCTCGATCGCCGCCGCGCTGATCTCCGTCCCGGACGCGAGCGTCGCCCGGGTGGCGTCCCCGAAGACCCCGTTGCGGGTGCGGGAGGCGAAGGAGCGGACGACGCCGGCGGCGAACGGCCGGTAGTTGTCCTCGAGCGCGCCGTAGTCCTCGATGAGATCCCCGGCCTCCAGCGCGTCGGGCCGCACGAGGTCCCCGGTCAGGGCCATCGCGACCGCGGTCTCGATCTCGCAGGCGTGTCCCCAGCGCTCGGTCACGCGGTGGCGCGCGATGACGTCGGCCGCCTGGGTCATCCAGAACGTCGACGCCGCCTCGATGCCGTGCTGGTAGGCCAGCTCGGTGATCAGGACGCCGAGGACGTTCTCGTTGCCGCGGTGCCCGTTGACGAACACCAGCTTGGTGATGCCGTGCGCCTTCAGGCTGCGCGCGACGTCGGTCAGAACCGCCCGGAACGCGTCGGGCCCGATGCTGATCGTCCCCGGGAAGTCCATGTGGTGCGCGGACAGCCCGAACGGCAGTGGCGGCGTCGCGACGACGGTGGGGGACAGGGCGGCCGCGACCTTCGTGGCGATCGCCTGGGCGATCCGCCAGTCCACCCCCATCGCGAGGTTGGGCCCGTGCTGCTCGGTCGCCCCGACCGGGATCAGGGCGAGCCGGGGCCGCGGGGACAGGCCGGCGAACTCGGTGGTCGTCAGGTCGTCGAGGGTGCTCACGAGCGTCCTTCCGGGAGGTCGTCGAGGGGGACTTCGGCGCTCGGCAGGCTGAGCGGCCGGGACAGGGCGGCCGCGAGCAGGAGCACCCCGGCGACGGGGATGGCCGCGTACGTCCAGCCGGTGGAGATGCCGAGCTGGACGTACGGGATGCCGGCCCGCACGGTGGCGACGGTGTACCCGGCGATGATCAGGATGAGGAAGAACAGCACCTCCAGGACCCGGAGGCCGAGGAGGAGGAGGACCTGGGGGCGACCGCTGAGCTTGGTGTCGAGGTATCCGGTCACGATGTGCTCGCCGAGGCAGTAGGCGGCCACCACGCCGGTCATGACCATCCACAGCAGCATCAGCTGGCTCAGGTCCGTCACCCAGACGAACCCGCCCCCGGCGGCCCGCAGCCCGACCTGCACCAGGTTGACGAGCAGGAGCGCGATGAACAGGGCGGCGGACACCCCCTGCGTCGCGCGGCCGATCGGGCCGCTGAGCCGCGACTCCGCACCCGGCTCGGCCAGCGTGAGTACCTGCTTCATCGTTGCTCGTCCCGGATCCTGCGCGCCGTGTCCAGCACGCCCGCGGGCCACAGCCGGCCGTCGAACTGGTCGAACTGGCCGTCCAGCGCCGCGCGGAACGCGGCGACGTCCGGCTCGACCACGGTGATCTCGGACCGCAGCTGTTGCTCGGCCGCCGCCAGCTGCTTCTCGACCTCGGCCGTGTCCAGCTGCCCGGCCTCGGTCGCCACCTTCGTGATCGCGTCCCGGTCCGCGGCGCACAGCCCGCCCCACCACTTGTCGTTGACGTACCAGGAGCGGGCGTCGCGGATGTAGTCGGTCGGCATGTAGTAGCCCTGGACCTCGTTCAGGCTCTGGTTGATCATCGTGATCGCGCCGTTCTCCTGGGCGTCGACCACGCCCTGGCGCAAGGCCAGGTACAGGTCGGACAGCGGCACGACCTGGGGGTTCGCGCCCAGCGCCCGGGCGAACGCCTGCGGCATGGGCGCCTCGGCGATCCGCAGCTTGAGCCCCTGCATGTCGGCGGGCGTGGCGATCGGGCGGTTCGCCGACAGCGCCCGCGGCTCGGCGTCACCCTCGACGGCGATGACCCGCACACCGGTCTGCGCGGCGGCCTGCTCGAAGAGCTGGGTGAACTCGGGGGACCGCAGTACGCCGAGCAACTGCTCGTAGCTGTCCCACATGAAGGGGACGCTGACGACGGTGAACGCGTTCGCCCCCGACAGCGTCGGGTAGATCGTGATGCCCTCGTAGAACATGTCGACGCCCTGGCCGGAGCTCAGCCCGGCGAAGATGCTGTTGACGTCGCCGAGCTGGCTGTTCGGGAACACCCGAACCTTGATCCGTTGGTCCGTGGCCGCGGCGATGGAGTCGGCGAACCTCTTGGCGGCCAGGGTCGCCGGATCGTCCTCGGCCCGGATCGTCGCCAACCGCAGGTCCTGGGGCGTGCAGGACCCGTCGGTGCCGGTCGCGGCCGAGTTGCCGGTGAGGAAGCCACAGCCGGCGAGGGACGTGAGGAGCACGGCGGCGGTGGCGAGGACGGTCGCCCTGCGAAAACGTGCCGGGTGGAACCTCATGGACGGGCCTCCGGGGTGCGCGCGGTCAGGATGAACTCGATCTCGACGGGTGCTCGCCGGGGGAGCGCCGCGACCCCGACGGCGGAGCGGGCGTGGCGCCCGTTCTCGCCGAAGATGCGGCCGAGCAGCTCGCTCGCCGCGTCGATGACCCGGGGCTGGTCGTGGAAGCCGGGGGTGCTCGCGACGAACCCGGTGACCCGCAGGACGCGCTGCAGCGCGTCGACGCCCCCGACGTGCGCGGCGGCGCAGGCGATCCCCTGCAGGACGCAGATGCGGGCAACCTCCTGGGCCTGTTCGATGCCGATGTCGTCGCCGAGGATCCCGGTGATCCGGACCTCGCCGCCCTCCTTGGGCAGCTGGCCGCTGACGTAGAGCACGCCGGCGTTCTCGGTGACGGGTACGTAGTCGAAGCTCGGCACGGCGGGGTCGGGGAGCACGAGCCCGAGCTCGGCCAGCCTGGCGCTGGGCAGGTCTGTCATGGGATGTCCTCCTGCGAGGGATCGAGGTACCGGCGCGCGCCCGACCCCGGGTCCGCGAAGCGGGGCGCGAACCCGATGTCGGTGCGGATCCGGGTGGTGTCCATGAGGGGGAGGTCGGGGGCGCCGTCCGCCGTCGCTTCGACGCTCGCGGTGGTTCCGGCCGCGGCGGCGAGGGCCGTCCCGAGCTCGTGGAGGCTCGACCGGTGCCCGGTGACGTTGTAGACCGGGGCGGTGGCCGCCGGGTTCACGGCGCACTCGAGCAGGCAGCGGGCCGCGTCGTCGACGTGCATCCAGTCCGCGGCGTCGGTCCACGCCCGCAGGTGGGCCGGCTCGCCCGCCGCGATGCGCTCGGCGAACGTCACGAGGTCCCGCTGGCTCCCGCCGTACCACCGGCCGTTGCCGTAGACGAGCGGCAACCGGACGCCGACCGCGCGGATCCCGTATGCGGGGGCGAGCACCCGAGCGATCTCCTCGGCGCCGACCTTGGTGGCCCCGTACACCAGCTGCGGGGAGGGCGCCGCCGCTTCGTCGACCACGCCTTCCCGGTAGGAGGCCCGCGGGCCGTACACGGTGCTGCTGCTCGACCACGACAGGTGCCGGCAGCCGGCCCGTTGCAGGGCCCGCAGCAGGACGGCCGTACCGACCACGTTGACGTCGACGGCGCGCGCCGGGTTGCTCCCGGCGCCGCCGGCGAGACCGTCGGTGCCCTCGCCGTACGCGGCGAGGTTGATCGCGCCGTGCGGGGCGAACTCCGTCAGTGCCGCGGTCAGCGCCTCCTCGTCGGTGATGCCGACCGCGGCGTGCCGGACCCGGACGGAGCCCGGGCGGCGCGGGTCCGCCGGGTCGACGGTCAGCACCTCCCAGCCCGCGCCGACGGCCTGGCGGACGACCTCCTGGCCGATGAAGCCGTTGCCGCCGACGACGGCCAGCCGCCGGCCGCTCACCGGTCGCTCCGCAGCCGTGCGAGGGCCTTCTCGTCGATCTCGATGCCGAGGCCCGGGGTACGGGGGACGAGGACGTCGGTGCCGTCCCGGCCCAGCGGCACCGAGGTGAGCTCGTCGCGCAGCGCGTTCGCCCCGCGGTCCATCTCGAACCAGACGGGTTCGGGCTCGTGGTCGGTGTGCGGGTAGGTGGGCACGCCCGCGAGCAGCTGCACGGTGGCGGCCTGCGAGACCGCGCCGCCCCAGACGTGCGGCGAGAAGCGGACGTTCCACGTCTGGGCCAGGTGGGCGATCACGCGCGCCTCGCTGATGCCGCCGCACTTGGTCACGTCCGGTTGGACGACGTCGATCAGGCGGCCGGCGATCAGGTCCCGGAACCCGAAGCGCGTGTAGACGGCCTCGCCCGTGGCGATCGGCACCCCGCTCCGGCGGAGCAGCCGCAGGCCCTCGTGGTCGTCCGGGGTGACCGGTTCCTCGGCCCACCCGAGATCGTGCGCCCGGATCGCGTCGAGGGAGCGCATCGCCTGGTCGGCCGTGTAGTTGCCGTTGAAGTCGACGAGCAGCGCGGCGCCGGGGCCGAAGGTCTCGCGGGCGATCCGGGCGCGTTCGCCGTCGCTGGCCCGCCCGAGCCCGAGCTTGATCTTGACGCCGGGGTAGCCCGCGTCGGCCGACTCCTGCAGCACGCCGCGGAACCGGCCGAGGTCGTTGTCGACGGTGACGTACCCGGTGGAGGCGTAACAGCTGATCCGGTCGCGCGTGGGCCCGCCGAGCAGCTCGTGCACGGGGCGGGAGAGCGTGCGGGCGAACGCGTCCCACATCGCGATGTCCAGCGCACTGGCGGCGACGACGTGCAGGCCGGACGACGAGTAGTGGTAGGAGCGCTGCAGGAGGCCGGTCAGCCAGTTCGACGACGGCCGCAGCGGCGTGCCGATCAACGTCTCGCCGAGCTCGTCGACGAGCGTCCTGGTGGCGGGTGCGCCACCCCACGCCTCGCCCCAGCCGACGACCCCGTCGCTGGTTTCGAGGCGGACCATGACCGCGGCCCGGCCGGGGACCAGGCCGCGCGCCGACCCGTACCGGGCGGCCACGTCCAGCGGGTCGGCGACCGGGATCGCCTCGATGCGCGCGATGGTCGTCATGCGTGCCCCCCGAGCAGGCCGCTGAGGGTGACCGACGGCGTCAGCACGTCGGCGGAGGTGCGGGCGACCAGCACCCGCGGCCCCCGGGTGGCGAGCAGCTCGCGCAGCGCGTCGTCCAGCGCGTCCGGCGCGTCGACGGTGCGTGCCGTGGCCCCGAGCGACCGGGCGAACGCGCCCAGATCGGCCGGGCTGATGTCGACGGCGGCGGGGCGGCCGTTCGACCTCGCCTGGTGCATGGCGATCGTCCCGTAGAGCCCGTTCTGGAAGACCACGACCAGCGGCTCGGCGCCGCACCGGGCGGCCGTCTCCAGCTCCTGCCCCGTCATGAGGAAGCCGCCGTCGCCGGCCAGGCCGAGCACGGTCCTGGTCGGTGCCGCGAGCGAGGCGGCGACGCTCGCCGGGACGGCGTACCCCATCGCGCCCGAGATCGGCCCGACCTGGGTGCGGGGGTGGTTGAAACGCCAGTAGCGGTGGCCGAACACCGAGAAGTTGCCGGCGTCGTTCGCCACGATGGTGTCGCCGGGCAGGTGCGCGCGCAGCGTCGCCATGACCCTGGTCGGGTGCAGGCCGTCGCCGTCGACCGGGACGGCTTCCGGGTCCGGCGTGCTGAACCGCTCGTAGCCCGCGCGGGCGTGCTCCCACGGGAAGTGGGAACGGTGTCCGCGCTGGCGGGCCAGCCGCGTCAGCGCCGCGGCGAACAGGGCGGGGGAGGCGTGGACGGCGAGCCGCGGGGTGATGACCGCGCCCAGGTTCTCGGCGGCCGCGTCCACCTGGACGACCACGGAGCCGGCCCCGGGGAGCGTGTACGCCTGCGTGGTGACCTCGTCGAGCCTGTTCCCCAGGACGAGGACGACGTCGGCGTCGCGCAGCGGACCGGTGATGTCCGCCGGGCTGCCGAGCGCGAGGTGGCCCAGGTAGTGCCGGTGGTCGTTGGGGAAGGTGTCCTGGCGGCGGAAGGCCGCGTAGCCGCCGAGCCCGAAGGCCTCCGCCAGCTCGGTGAGCTCCCGGTGCGCGTCCTGCGCCCCCTCGCCGACGATCATGACGGGACGTTCGGCGGCGGCGAGCAGGTCGAAGGCCCGCTCCACGTCGGCGTCCGTGGCGGCCGGCCCGGCGGCCGGGACCGGCGGGGCGGCGGGAACGCCCGCACCGGCCAGCACGTCGGCGGGGAACGCGACGACGGCCGGGCCGGGGCGCGGTCCCGTGGACCGCAGCAAGGCCCTGGCGACGATCTCGGCCGCCCGGTCCGGGCGGTGGACGGTGGCCCCGAAGACGGTGATCTCGTCGTAGAAGCGGGGGAGGTCGACCTCCTGGAACGCCTCCTTGCCCAGGTGATCGGTCTCCACCTGGCCGAGCAGCGCGATCATGGGGGTCGAGTCCTGCCGAGCGGTGTGCACCCCGATGGCCAGGTTCGCCGCGCCCACGGCACGGGTGGCCATGGCGACGGCGGGGCGCCCGGTCACCTTGGCGTCGGCCTCGGCCATGAAGGCCGCGCCCGACTCGTGCCTGGTCGAGACGAGCGTCAGGCCGGGCCGCCGCCCGACCTCGTCCATGAGCTCCAGGAAGCTCTCGCCCGGGACCGTGTAGAAGCGCGTCACGCCGGCGCGTTCCAGCAGGTCGATGACGGTCGCCGCGGCGGTGCTCATGCCGTCGGCCCCTCGCCGGCGAGCCGGCGGCTCACCGTGTCGATGTGCTGGGACGCGGCGCCGACCAGGGCGTCCCGATCTCCGGCGGCGAGCGCGTCCAGGATCGCGTGGTGCTCGCTCTGGGCCTGCTGGGAGTCCGTGGCCGGGCGTCCCCGGTAGTACCGCGCGATCTGCAGGTGGACCCGGAGGTCGTCGTAGGAACCGACCAGGTAGGGGTTGCGGCACGGGGTGACCGTCATCCGGTGGAACTCCGCGTCGAGCTGGTTGAAGCTGACGATGTCGAACTCCGGCTCGGCCACGATCCCGTCGAGCTTCACCAGGACCTGCCGGAGCCCGTCGAGGTCCGAGCCCGTCGCGAGGACGACGCTGCGCTCCAGCGCACCGAGCTCGATGACCCGGCGGGCCTCGAGGAGCAGCCGCAGGCTCTCGATGTCGAGGAGCGGGGTGACGCTGAACCCCCTGTACGGGGCCAGGGTCACGAGCTTCTCGGAGGTGAGGCGGTTCAGGGCCTCGCGAACCGGCGTGTGGCTGACCCCGAGCTCCTTGCTGAGGCGGTCGATCCGGAGCCGCTCGGCGGGTGCGAGCCGGCCGTCGAGGATGCGGTCGCGAAGGGTCTCGTACGCGCGGTCGGTCAGACCGTCGCGAGGGATGCCCGAGCCTGTCATGGTTTATATATATTCCATAATCAGGGGTGAGACAAGCGGTCGCCGTGACGGCTACCGCAGCGCGGGGTTGTGCGGGGACGGCACGCTCC
Source organism: Pseudonocardia wallangbongensis (assembly GCF_054486945.1). Lineage (NCBI taxonomy): Bacteria > Bacillati > Actinomycetota > Actinomycetes > Pseudonocardiales > Pseudonocardiaceae > Pseudonocardia > Pseudonocardia wallangbongensis. The sequence continues at coordinate 1,131,492 of NZ_JBRERS010000001.1, read as the reverse complement.
GGCCCGCGCGCAGCGGCACGGTGGCGCCGGGCGCCACCGCATGCGGATCGAACCGGACCCGGCGTCCGGTGTGCCCGTCGTCGCCCGGCGCTCCGACCTCGGTCCACTCGACGCGCGCGGTTCCGGAGAGCTGGACGGTGGCGCCGGTCCCGAAGTCGATGAACAGCAGCGCCGCCTCGGGGTTGGCGGCGATGTTCCCCATCGAGTTGAACAGGTTGTTGCCGGCGTAGTCCGGCCACCACAGGCCGTCGCCGTCGAGGCGGACGAAGCCGGGAGGGCCTCCTTTGTGGGACGCGTCAGCGCCGCGGGTGGGGTGTGCGGTGCCGAGGAAGAACGTGTTGCTGCTGCTGACGAGCGCCCGCTCCGCATCGCTCAACGCGCGCCGGCCGGGGCTCGGCGACGGCGGATCGCCGGGCCCCGCGACCGCGGAGGCCGGGGCCAGGTCGCGCTGCTGGATGTAGGACGGGCAGTTCCCGAACGCCTGCTCGGTGTCGATCGCGAACCCGCGTGGCGAGGTCCCGACGAGCCGGCCGTTGATCCGAAGGCGGCGACGGAGGGCGAACTCGATGGCGATGAGTCCCGCCGGTTGCCCGGGTGTGAGCAGGTGCAGCGGATCGGACGTCGCCGGCGTCGCGGCGACGTGGAGGACGTCGCCGTCGCCGCGGAGGAACCCGGCCGGTCCCACCAATGGGGAGATCCACAGCCGGCCGTCGTGGTCGCGCGCGGTGAGTGCGGCGAACCGCCGTGCGGCCAGGAACCGGCCCATCCCGCTGGACAGGTGGGCCGGGGCGAGCATGCCCTCCAGCCGGTCGGCCTCGGCGCGCACGCCGGCCCGTTGCTGCACTGCCAGCTCCCCGGCGTGGAAGCCGGTCTCGATGATCGGCTCGCTCATGGTTCTCGGCGTGCGCATCCAGGTCCTCCGGTGCTCGGTGGTGCCGCGGCCGCCTGGTCCGCCGACTGCTGTCGCGCGCTGCCGCAGGTAGAGCGAAGCACCCGCCGAACTAACCTGTCAAGACTATTTTGCCGGTTAGGAGGCTCTGGATCGTGCCGAGAACCGGCGCCGGCAGCCGGATCATGTACGCGGTGCGGAACGTCTTGCGGGAGGTGTGGGCATGGCCCTGCACCACAAGCTCTGCTCAGGACCTCGGTTCGTAGGTCAGCGGCGCGCCGCCCCAGTCCTCCCAGAGCTTGGCGATGGCGGCGTAGTCGGCCCGCCCGAGGCCGGCCGCGAGGGCCAGGTCGTAGACGGTCTGGGCGGCCTGGGTCGCGAACAGCGGCGTGCCCGACCGCTGCGCCATGGCGAGGGCCAGCGTGGAGTCCTTGCGCGCCGCCTCCAGCGGCATGCCGCCCTCGTAGTCGCCGCGCGCCATCCGCTCCATGACGCGGTGGGTCAGCGGGCGCACCAGGCCGCCGTCGGGCCGTTCGAGGACGGCGGCCACGTCCGCGAGGTCGATGCCCTCCGCCCGCGCCATGGCGAACGCCTCGACGAGGACGACCATGACGGCGTGGGCGACGCCGTTGTTGACGACCTTGGCCGCCATCCCGGCGCCGAGGTCGCCGAACCGGGACCAGCCGGCGCCGCCGAGGGCGTCGAGGACGCTGCGGGCGGCGTCGACGTCAGCCGCGTCCCCGCCGACGAGCAGCGTGGCGGTGCCGCTCGCCATCTGCCCGACGCCGGAGAGGATCGCCGCGTCGAGCACCCGCGCGCCGGCCGGGGCCAGCATCGTCGCCCACTCGCGCACGTCGTGCGGCAGGACGGTGCTCGTCTCGACGACGAGGGTGCCCCGGGCGATCGTGCCGGCCAGATCGCCGAGCACCGCCCGGGACACGGCCGGGTTGGGCAGGCACAGCACGACCGTGTCGCACGCGGCGAGGGCGTCGAGCCGGTCGGTGCCGGTGACCCGCTCGTGCGCGGCGGCCAGTGCGCGCCGCTCCTCGCTGATGTCGTACGCGAGGACCTCGTGCGCCGTGGCCAGGCGGGCCGCGACGGGCAGCCCCATCTGGCCGAGGCCGCAGAGGCCGATCCGGGCGCTGGTCATACCGGCCTCCGTCATGCCTTGATCGCGAACGGGTCCCGGACCTCGTCGGAGAGGTCGATGAGCACGTTCTTGGTCTGCAGGTACTCGTCGACGGCCTCGACGCCGCGCTCACGGCCGTACCCGGACCTCTTCACACCGCCGAAGGGGGCCTGCGCCGCGCTGTAGCGGTAGGTGTTCACCCACACCGTGCCCGCGGCGAGCTCGCGCGCCACCCGGTGCGCCCGGGAGACGTCCGAGGTCCAGATGCCGCTGGCGAGGCCGTACTCGGTCCCGTTCGCGATGGCGACGGCCTCCTCCTCGTCGGCGAACCGGTGGGTGGCGAGCACGGGCCCGAAGACCTCCTGCTGGGCGAGGTCCGACGCCGGGTCGACGTGCGCGAAGACCGTCGGCTCGACGAACGATCCGGACGCGAGAGCGGCGTCGTCGGGGACCCCGCCACCGGTCAGCAGCCGGGCCCCGTCGTTGCGGGCGCGGTCGATGCGGGCGAGGATCCTGCTCCGCTGCGCCTGGCTCGCCACCGGGCCCATCTGGGTGGCGGCGTCGGTGGGGTCGCCGAGCACGATGCGGCGGGCGGTCTCGGCGACCCGCTCGACGAGCCGGTCGTGGACGCGCTCGTGGACCAGCAGCCGGCTGCCGGCGATGCAGGTCTGGCCGCCGGCGCCGAAGATGCCGGCCACCGCGCCCGGCACCGCCCGCTCGAGGTCCGCGTCGTCGAACACGATGTTGGCGGACTTCCCGCCCAGCTCCAGCGTCACCGGGACGAGCGCCTCCGTCGCGGCGCGCTGGATCGCCCGGCCGGTCTCGACCGAGCCGGTGAAGCTGATCCGGCCCAGCCGCGCGTCGGTGGTGAGCGCGCCGCCGGCCTCCGCACCGCCCGTGACGACGTTGATCACGCCCTCCGGGAAGCCCGCCTCGGCCACCAGCCCGGGCAGCCGCAGCGTGGTCAGCGGGGCCAGCTCGCTCGGCTTGACCACGACGGTGCAGCCGGCGGCCAGTGCCGGCGCGAGCTTGTTGGCCAGCAGCTGCATCGGGGAGTTCCATGCGGTGATCAGCGCGGCGACGCCGACGGGCTCGCGGACCGTGTAGTCGAACGTGTCCCACGCGTCGAGCGGCACCGTGCGGCCGTGGATCTTGTCCGCGAGCCCGGCGAAGAAGCGGTAGTTGCGGGCCGCGAACCGGGCCTGCGTGCGGGTCTCCCGCAGGAGCTTGCCGTTGTCGGAGGTCTCCAGCCGTGCCAGGTCCTCGGCGTCGCGTTCGATGAGGTCGGCGAGGGCGTGCATGAGCCGGGCGCGCTCGGCGCCCGAGGTCCGGCGCCACGTCCGGAAGGCGTCCGCCGCCGCCGTGACGGCGTCGCGGACCTGGTCGGCCGTCGCGTCGGCGATGCGGCCGAGCTCCCGGCCGTCTACGGGGCTGGTCACCGTGATCGACCGCGCGGGGTCGACCTCGGGCTGGGTGCCGCCGATGAGCATCCGCGTCTCAGTCATGGGGTCCTCCGAGGTGCTGGAGCGCACGGTCGAGATGGGGTGCGAACGCCGCCGGGTTCTCGCAGATGGGGAAGTGCCCGAGCCCGGGCATCTCCCAGAACACCGCGCCGGGAATGCGCGCGGCGGTCTGCCCGGACATCTCCGGCGTGCACGAGTAGTCGTACTCCCCGGTCATCATGACCACCGGGCAGGTGCGGGTGTCGATGTGCGGAACCTTGGCGGTGCCGTCCCAGTCGCCGCTGTAGAAGTCGATGTCCCCGGCGAACGTGCCCGCGCCGCCCTGCGAGTAGGTCCAGAGGATGTCCTCCCGGCAGGACCTGGGGCTGCGCGGGCCGATCAGCCCGGCGATCCACTCGGGCACGAACGTCGCGGTGTCGACGCGCGGGTCCCGGGCCCACGGGGTGGTCCGGCCGGGCACCTTCTCGCTCGCCTCGCAGGCGATCACGCCGCGGAACACCTCCGGCGCCCGGTAGGCCAGCTCGAGGCAGACCTCGCCGGCCATCGAGGCGCCCAGCAGGATCGGGCGGTCGAGGCCGAGCGCCCGGACGACCGCGAGGACCGTGTCGCCGTACCGGCGCGTCGTCAGCGTCCACGACCCGATCGGGCCCGGGAGGCGGCCGGAGGAGCCGTGCCCGGGCAGGTCGAACGCGATCACCTCGTGCGCGGCGCGGGCGGCGTCCGACATCAGGGCGTGCGCCTGCCGCGAGTCGGCACCGGCGGTGTGCAGCACGAGCAGCGGGGTGCCGGTGCCGGCCCTGGCGACGTGGATGTCGACCTGCGTGCCCTCCACCTCGACCGTGACGTACCGCTCGCTGATCCCGGAGCGGTCGATCACCGGGTCGGGGTCGGGCGTGGGCGGGCCGTGCAGCTGCTCGCGGCCGAGCGCCAGCACCCGGTGGGCGATCCGGGCGTGCTGCGCATAGGCGCGCTCGTCCCCCTCGACGGCGGTGCCGGGGACGCGCATGCGCATCGCCAGGAAGTGGTGGTAGCAGGGCTCCGGTTCGGGTGCGAGGAACCGGGCCCACGCGTCGGGCGTCGCGACGAGCTCGAAGTCCGGCGCCGGCCCGCCGAGGGCGAACCGGCCACGGTCGCATGCGACCACGACCCGCGCCCCGCCGCACCGCACCGCGAACGTCACGGCGGCGTCGCGGCCGGCGACCCGGAGCTCGGGATCGGTGTCGCAGCGGCGGATCCAGGCGGGCGCGTCGTCGAAGGGCGCCGTCACGAGACGGCCTCGGTCGGGGCGGCGGCCCCGACCTCGTCGTCCTCGAAGCGGCGCCCCGGCCCGGTGGCGACCCAGACGGCGACGAAGGTGAGCAGCGACACGGCGATGATGTACGGCGGGATCGCGCGGGTCGCGCCGGCGCCGGTGGCGAGCAGCGCGGTGAGGATCAGGGGCGCGAACCCGCCGCCGAGGATGCCGCCGATCTGGTAGCCGAGCGACGCGCCGCTGTAGCGGACCTCGGGCGAGAAGAGCTCGGCGAACAGCGTGGCCAGCGGCCCGTACATGAGCGGGTGGATCAGCGAGAGACCCACGACGCAGGTGATGCCCAGGACGACGGGGGACCGGGCCGCCTCGTTGACCAGGAAGAACGGGTAGGCGTAGATCGCGAGGAGCACGGTGCCGGTGAGGAACACCGGGCGGCGACCGAACCGGTCGGACAGTGCCGCGGCGAGCGGGGTGGTGACGATCTCGACCGCGCCGGCGACCGCGACGATCGTCAGCGCGACGGCGCGCGCGATCCCCAGGTCGGTGGTGGCGTACGTGAGCATGAACGTCGCGAACAGGTAGAAGTTCACGAACGGCGCGAGACAGGTCGCGATGGCGAGCAGGATGTTGAGCGGGTGGCGGCGGAGCGCGTCGAGCAGCGGCATCGTGGACGTCCGTCCGGCCTTCTCCACGGCCGCGAAGGTGGGGCTCTCGACGACACGCAGCCGGATGAACAGGCCAACGACCACCAGGATCGCGCTGAACAGGAACGGCAGGCGCCAGCCCCACGACGTGAACTGGTCGTCCGGGAGGAGCGACACCAGACCGAACGCCACGGTGGACAGCACCAGGCCCGCCGGTGACCCCGTCTGCGTCCAGCTGCCGGCGAGGCCGCGCCGACCCTTCTCCGCGTGCTCGACCGACATGAGCACCGCGCCGCCCCACTCGCCACCGACGGCGAACCCCTGGAGCAGGCGCAGCACGACGAGCAGCGCCGGGGCGGCCATGCCGATCTGCCCGTAGGTGGGCAGGAGGCCGACGAGGAACGTCGCGACGCCCATGCCGACGAGGCTCCAGATGAGCATCCGCTTCCGGCCCAGGCGGTCGCCGAAGTGGCCGAAGACGACGCCGCCGATCGGGCGGGCGAGGAACCCGGCGGCGAAGGTGCCGAACGCGGCGATGGTGCCGACGGCGGGGTCGAAGGCGGGGAAGAACAGCCGGTTGAAGATCAGCGCCGAGGCGGTGCCGTAGAGGTAGAAGTCGTACCACTCGATCGCCGTGCCGATGAAGCTCGCGCGGACGACCCGCCGCCGCATCCGGGTCGCACCGTGCCCGTCCGTGTCGGCCGCCGAGTTCCGGGTCATCGCTGACCTTCCTGTGGTGAACGCAATGTGTACGACGGTATACATCGCGGTACACGACGACAACCCCGGTGGGGGCTCGCCGTGCGCGAGGAGTCAGCCGCGGCTTGCCCGCGACACCGACGGTGCGCCGACCCGGCGCTTGAGAAGAGCGAGAGCGATGTCCACCACGGCCAGGGCGGCGATGGGCGCGACGATCAGGGCGTCAGGCATGAGGTGGCCCTTTCGGCGGGGAGCGTATTGACCGCCGAGCACGCTACCCCCTGACGGGCCAATGGAGCCGTGGAGCGCGTTATGGAGCCATAACGCGATCTGCAGGCCGTTAAATCAGCACTACGGCTCCATAGTGCTGAGCCGGTCGGCCATCAGCTCGCCCGCCATGATCGCGGTCAGGTTCGTGTTGGCGCGGGGTACGGACGGGAAGATCGAGGCGTCGACGACGCGGAGACCCTCGACGCCGAGCACCCGGCAGTCCGGGTCGACGACCGTGGTGGGGTCGCCGGGGTTCCCCATCCGGCAGGTGCTGGTGGCGTGCTGGGTGTCGGCCGCGGTGGCGAGCAGGTGGTCGTCGAGCCGGGCGTCGTCGTCGAGCGCGGACAGCAGCGCGGTGTTGGCACGGTCGACCGGGCCGTCGGAGATCGCGGCGACGGCGTCGCCCCGGGCCATCTCGACGAGGGCCCGGATGCCCGCACGCAGCCGCGCCAGGTCGCGCTCGTCGGAGAGCATGGCCTCGCGCACCTCGGGCTGGGCTGCCGGGTCCGTCGAGGTCAGCGTGATCGATCCGCGTGACCAGGCCCGGTTGACCCACACCCCGAACGAGCCGGCGCCGAACCGGATGTCGGCGCTCCCCATGGCCAGCACGTTCTGGTTGAGCGACACGAGCATCATGTCGAGCGGACCCGCGTCGGCCTGCCCGCTGCTGTAGCGGACGCAGACGTTCGTGTGCCGATCGTCGGGGGTGCGGATGGCCGAGGCCTCGTCGAGCGGGATCGCCACGCCGGCCATCGGATGGTCCTGCAGCCCGTGCCCGACCGGCAGGTCCGCGACCACGTCGATGCCGAACGAGCGCAGATGGCCCGCCGGGCCGATCCCCGAGCGCATCAGCACCGCAGGGGAGTGCACGGCGCCGGCGCTGAGCACGACGAGATCCGCCCGCTCCTCGACCGGTGAGCCGCCCGACAGGTAGCGCACCCCCACGGCCCGGCCCCCGTCGATCAGGACCCGGTCGACCAGCGCGTCACCGCGGACCGTCAGGTTCGCGGACCCCCGCGCGGGCTCGAGGTAGCCGTCGTTGACGGTCACCCGCCGGCCGCCGCGGGAGTTGATCGGGTAGGGGGACACCCCCACCGCACCGGGTGCGTTGACGTCCTCCGCCCACCCGTGACCCGCCGAGAGGGCGGCGGCACGCAGCGCGGTGTCCACCGAACCCCACGCCTCCTGCGGCATCCGGTGGATCGGGGTCGGCCCGCCCCGGCCGTGGTACGGGGCGTCGCCGAACTGCTCGTCGTCCTCCGAGCGACGGAAGTGGGGCAGCACGTCGGCGGGCGACCAACCCGTGCATCCCCACCGGACCCAGTCCTCGAAGTCCTCCATCGGCGGCCGGATCGCGATCTGCCCGTTGATCGCGGAGCTGCCACCGGTGCCGCGACCCCGCCAGTACAGGGCCGCCTCCTGCTTGTCCGTCCTGGTCGAGAGCAGGCCGGACCAGACCAGGTCGCGGCCGGCATCCGGGTCGGTCAACGCCCGGATCGGGTTCGGCGAACGCCACACCTCGGGCATCTCGTCGGACCGGTAGTCCGGTCCCGCCTCCAGCAGCAGGACCCGTCGCCCCTCCGTCGCGAGCCGGACCGCCAGCGGAACACCGGACGATCCCGCGCCCACCACGATCACGTCCCAGGCATCACGGGTCATGCGGGCTACTGTCAGCCACCCGCCGACTCGCCGTCAATCACCGGCCGATCACGCCGCAGCGGGGTTCTCGTCCTCCGAAGCGAACCCGGCCTCCGGTGCCTCGTTCGGCATCAGGATCCACAGGATCGGGTAGAGCAGCAGCTGGCTCCCCGGCACGATCAGGAGGATCAGGACGAACAGCAGCCTCGCGGGCCACGGGTCGAGTCCGAGGCGGCGGCCCAACCCGGCGCACACCCCGGCCAGTACCCGGCCGTCCTCCGGCCGGACGAGGCCTGCCTGGCGGAAGGTCGAGTGGATGGAATCCATTGCTGATCGTTCCTCTCTGCGTTCTGCAGTGGGTCGTGAACCGGACACCACCAATCCTGCGATCAGCATCGCGCGAAACCATCAGGGACGCCCCTGGTCCGCCCCCGGAGGCCCGGACCCGACGGGTCAGGGGAGATCACCACCGGGCTCGGTGATGTCCAGGATGACCTTCGACAGCGGGCAGCCCACGCACGTCAGGACGTAGCCGTCGGCCCGCTGCTGCGGCGTCAGGCAGTTCGGCCCGTTCATCGCGACCTCCCCGCCGCGGAGCTTCACCATGCAGTCCCCGCAGTTGCCGACCGTGCACGAGTCCGGCATCGGCAGTCCCGCGGCGAGCCCGGCGTCGAGAAGCGTCCGGCCCGGCTCGACCACCACGGAGCCGAGGTCGTGCGCCCCGTCCTCGACGGTCATCAGCTGCGGCGCGGTGACCGTGGTGGTCGGGTCCGCCCCGCTGGTGTAGCGCTCGTGGTGCCCGCGGCCACCAGGACGACGTCGTGCGCCGCCGCCGGATCGGCGTGGAACGCCCCGGACGGACCGCGCAGGGACAGCCGGACCCCGGCGCGCAGGTTCCGGTGGACGTGGGTGGAGAACCGGCCGCCGTCGACGTGCTTGACCGTGACCTCCAACCGCGGTGCCCCGGGCGCCGGCGACGCGGAGTAGGCGCGCCGCACCGGTGTTTGCCACTCGCTTTGCCGCCCTCGAGGAGGACCGGGATGCCGTCGGCGGATCGCCGCTCGGAGCCACGTCGGAGCCTCGTCAGGTGCGCGCCGAGCTGACGCGTGAGCGCATCCTCACCGCTGCTGCTCACGTTCTCGCCGAGCGCGGCTACGCCGCCGGCACCACCAACCGCATCGCCGGGCGTGCCCCCATCTCCATCGGCTCCCTGTACCAGTACTTCCCGAACAAGGACGCGATCCTCGCCGAGCTCCTGATCCAGCAGATCGATCGCGGCACCTGGACCGATGTCGACGAGCTCGACCTCTCGCCCGGGACGCTGGAGGCGACGGTACGGGCGCTGGTCCGCGACACGATCGACCGCCACGGGAAGCCGCGTACGGCCCAGCTCCGCGACGTCATCGTCCGGCACCCCGACATCCGGGCCGGCGACCCCGACGTCGCCGCGGACATCATCCTGTTCACCGTGGAGGTGAACGTGCGCCCCGCGGGCCATCCCCGTCGAGAGGCTCGAGAACGAGCTGGTCGCCATGGTGACCAGCTGCCTGCGCGGGGATCGGTAGCCGCCCATCCGCCGCGTCAACGGCCGTGGAACACCGCGTCGCGCTTCTCCACGAAGCTCGCCACACCCTCCCGGGCGTCCTCGGTGGTGAACAGCCACGACAGCACCTGCTGCTCGCGGGTGAGCGCGGTGGTGAGACCGCTGTCCAAGCCGTCGTCGACCAGGCGCTTGCCCTCCCGGACGGCCAGCGGTGCCTGCCGGGCGATCTCGCCGGCCAGTTCGAGTGCCCGGGGGAGCAGCTCGTCCGGTTCGACGAGTGCGGTGAGCAAGCCGAGTTGCTGCGCCTCCGGCGGCTTCATCCGCCGCCCGGTCAGCACCAGCTCCTTGGTGACCCGCGCCCCGACGGCGCGGGCCAGCCGGACGGTGCCGCCGCCGCCGGGCAGCAGCCCGAGCGTGACCTCCGGCAGCCCGAACCGGGCGGCGCTGGAGGCGACGATGAAGTCGCAGCACAGGGCCACCTCGAACCCGCCGCCGAGGGCGTAGCCGTTGACGGCCGCGATCGTCGGTTGCGGCAGCTGCGCGAGCTGGTCGAACACCCCGCGGGACAGCTTCTGGTAGTCGTCGAACGCGGTGCGGCCGACGCCGTGGTACTCGCCGATGTCGGCGCCGGCGACGAACCCGCGGCCGGTTCCGGTGAGCACCAGGACCCGCACGGCCTCGTCCGAGCGCAGCGCCGCGAGGTAGTGGCCCAGGGCCTCCACCATGCCCCGGGACAGCGCGCCCAGCGCCTCGTCCCGGTCGACGCGCAGCACGGCGACGCCGTCGGCTCGCGTCTCGACGAGGTTCTGGTGGACACGGTGCTCGGCGGGGCCGGGAGCGGTCATCGGCCGAACCTCCATGTGGTAATTCGATTTAACGCGAGGTAGCGTGACAGCGTGCTCCATGCCTGTCAACCCGCGCCGGGGCGTTCCCCACGCGAACTTGACCGGGCGAGCGGCGGGCTGGTAATACGTTTGACCCGACCTGGCGCTAAATCGGTTCACCTGAGGAGTGTCCATGCCGCACCTGCGCGGAATGACCTGGAGCCACCCCCGTGGTGTCGCTTCGGTGCTCGCCGCGGCCGAGGAGTTCGGCCGCGCGCACCCCGAGGTGACGGTCGAGTGGGCGGCCCGGTCGTTGCAGGAGTTCGAGGACGTGCCGGTGGTCGAGCTGGCGGAGCGGTTCGACCTGATCGCGATCGACCACCCGTTCGTCGGCGAGGCCGCCGCGTCCGGGGCGTTGCTGCCCGTCGACGAGGTGCTGCCGCCCGAGGTGTTGCAGGCACAGGAGCAGAGCGTCGGTCCGAGCGCGGCGAGCTACCGGTGGGGCGGCCACCAGTGGGCGCTGGCCATGGACGCCGCGGCCCAGGTGAGCGCCTACCGCCCCGACCTGCTCCCCGGCCCGCCGCCGCGGACGTGGGAGGAGGTGTTCGCGCTGCTGGACGCGCTGCCGGCCGGAGTGGTGGCCGAGCTGCCGGCCAACCCCACGCACCTGTTCGCGAGCTTCGTCTCGCTGTGCCACCACCTGGCGCCCGCGGAGCTGACCGGTCCGGGCCCGCAGGGTCGGCCGGCCTGGTGGGCCGGCGGCGGCATCGACGTCGACGTCGCCACATCCGCGTTGGGCCTGCTCGCGACGTTGCTGGAGCGGGTCGACCCGATCTCGCTGAAGCGCGACCCGATCACCTCGCTCGATGCGATGGCCGCCGGGGCGCCGATCGCGTACGTGCCGCTGGTCTTCGGCTACTCCAACTACGCGCGCCCCGGCTACGCCCAGCAGCAGGTCCGGTTCGCCGACGCCCCGTCGCCGGGTCCCGAGCCGGCCGGGACGATGCTCGGCGGGGTCGGGCTGGCGCTCTCGGCGCGCTGCGCCGACGTCCCGGCCGCCGCCGCGCTCGCCGGCTGGATCGTCTCGCCGCGCTGCCAGACCGGGACCTTCCTGCGCTCGGGCGGCCAGCCGGCGCACCGCAGCGCCTGGACCGACCCCGGCGCCAACGAGCTCACCTCCGGGTTCTTCACCGACACCCTGCGCACCCTGGACGCCGCGTTCCTGCGCGGCCGCGCCCCCGGCTACCCGCTGTTCCAGCGCCGGGCGGGCGAGCTGCTGCACGAGCGGATGGTCCGCCGGGAGCCCGCCGCGGGGACGGCGACCGCGCTCGCCGAGCTGTGGCGAGAGCTGTGCGGACCGGCATCGTGAGCACGCTCGCGCACCTGGCCCGGCGTGCGCACGACCGGTACGCCGAGCACCCGGCGGTGTTCGACGGCGCCGCCTGGCAGACGTTCGCCCACCTGGGTGCGGCGGCGCGGCGGGTCGCCCACCGGCTGCTCGCGCTGGGCGCGCGTCCCGGTGACCGGGTCGTCGTCGCCCTGCGGAACCGGCCCGAGCTGCTCGCCGTGGAGCACGCGCTGTTCCTGACCGGCCTGGTGCGGGTGGCGGTGAGCAGCCGGCTGCACGGCCGCGAGATCGCCGGCATCGCCGCCGACTGCGCCGCGACCGTGGTGGTGTGCGAGCAGGCGCACCTCGGGCCGCTGGCCGCCGCGCGCTCCGGCCTGCCCCGCCTGCGCGCCGTGTGCGCCGCGGACGGCGCCGCGGGTCAGGCCGACCTCGCGCTGGCCGAGCTCGTCGCCCCCGGCGTCGCGGAGAGTGAACCGGATGTGCCCGCACCGGGTCCGGACGACGTGGCGGCGCTGATGTACACGTCCGGCACGACCGGCGAACCCAAGGGCGCGATCGTCACGCACCGGGCGTGGTCGGCCATGCTCGGCGCGATCTCGTCGGCCCTTCCCCGCGGCGGGCCGGGCGACGTCGTGCTGCACACCGCGCCGATGAGCCATTTCGGCGGGTCGATCGGCTCGGCCTACACGTTCGCCGGCGCCGCCGCCGTGCCGGTGGCGGCGTTCGCGCCGGAGCGGGTCCTCCGCCTGCTCGACGAGCACCGGGTCACCGTGCTGCCGCTGGTGCCCACGATGCTCAAGGACCTCACCGCAGCGGCGGAGGCGGATGGCACCCGGCCGACGGGTCTGTGCGCCGTCCCGTACGGCGGCGCGCCGATCTCGGTACCCGCGCTGGGCCGCGCGTACGAGGTCTTCGGCGACGTGCTGTACCAGTGCTACGGCCTCAGCGAGGCACTCGCCCCGCTGACGGTGCTACCGCCCTCGGACCACCGGCCCGTCGCCGGGGACCGGCGCGCGTCCGCCGGGCGCCCGGTCGCGGCCGCGGAGCTGGCGGTGCGCGACGGCGAGGTGTGGGTGCGTGGCGACGCCGTGATGCCCGGCTACTGGGGACGGCCGGAGCAGTCCGCAGAGGTACTGGTCGACGGCTGGTTCCGCACCGGCGACGTCGGGCACCTCGACGGCGACGGCTACCTGTACCTCGTCGACCGGCGCCGCGACGTGATCGTCAGCGGTGGGTTCAACGTGTACCCGGCGGAGGTGGAGCGCGCCATCGCGGAGCTGCCCGCCGTGCACGAGGTCGTGGTGTTCGCGGTGCCCCACGAACGCTGGGGCGAGGCCGTCGCGGCGGTCGTCGTGCCGCGGGCGGGCGCCGCGCTGACCGAGCAGGACGTCGTGAACGCCTGCCGGCAGCGGCTGGCGAGCTACAAGAAGCCGGTTCGGGTCGAGTTCGCCGACCGGCTGCCCGTCTCCAGCACCGGAAAGCTGTCCCGCCGCGAGATCCGGGATCGCCACCAGCAGGCCGTGACTTCCTGAGAGGACCCTGACATGTCCACCGAATCCCGCCCGGCCGCCACGGGGCGCGACCGTCGTGACGGCCTGCGCTACCGCTGGGGCGTCCTGAGCATGAACTTCCTGGTGCTCGGGTTGAACTACGCCGACCGTGCGGCGATCGGGGTGGCGGCGCCGCTCATCATCGCCGAGTACGGCTTCTCCAACAGCACCTGGGGCTGGATCTCGGCCGTCTTCTTCCTCGGCTACGCGCCGTTCTGCTTCGTCGGCGGCTGGACCTCCGACCGGTTCGGGCCGCGGAAGGTGATGGCCTGGGCGATCGGCTGGTGGTCGCTGTTCACCGCGCTGACGGCGACCGGGGTCGGTGTCGTCTCGTTCCTGGTGATCCGGTTCCTGTTCGGCTTCGGCGAGGGGCCGCAGGCCTCGGTCACCGCCAAGACGATGTCGAACTGGTTCCCGCAGCACCGGCTGGGCACCGCGCTGGGCCTGTCACAGGCGGCCACGCCCCTCGGAGGGGCCGTCGGCACGCCGATCGTCGTCGCGCTCATCGCCGCTTCCGGTGGCAACTGGCGCGCGCCGTTCATCATCCTCGGGCTGATCGGGGTGTTCTTCCTCGCCGGCTGGTGGTTCGTGGTGCGCGACAGCCCCGCGGTCCACCCCAGGGTCGGGCAGGCCGAGATCGCCGAGATGGCCGAGGAGGAGCGTCAGCACGCTGCGGCAACGGAGGCGGGGGAGTCGGAGCGCAGCCTGGGCAGCTACCTGCGGATCCCGCTGGTGCTCACCACCGCTGCCACGTACTTCGGGTACTCCTGGGTCCTCTACACGTTCCTGACCTGGTTCCCCGCGTTCCTGCACGACGTGTACGGCCTGGACCTCTCGGAGATCGCCTTCGCCGGGGCGGTGCCGTGGCTGTGCGGGTTCGTCGGGCTGGCGCTCGGCGGCGTCTTCACCGATGCGCTGGGCCGGCGCGTCGGCCTGTTCGCGGCGCGGAAGTGGACCACGGTCGTCGGGCTGCTGCTGGTGGCGCTCGCGTTCGGGCTGGTGGGTGCGGCGAGCTCGGCCGCAGCGGCCGTCACGTTGATGGCGGTGACGGTCTTCATCCTCTACGTCGTCGGCGCGCAGTTCTTCGCGCTCATCCGCCCGATCATCCCGTCGGCCCGGTTCGGGGCCGCCTCCGGGTTCGTGCACTTCATCGCGAACCTGGCCGGCATCTTCGCGCCCGTCGTGCTCGGCTACATCGTCGACGCCACCGGCTCGTGGGGCATGTCGTTCGTGATCTCCGCCGTCATCGTCGGCGGTACCGCGGTGCTGCTGGCGGTCTTCGGGCGCGCCTCCGGCAACCCGAAGAACGCCTGACGCCACCGCATCCCACGAAGGAGGAACCGTGCCGGCTGCACTGGAGGGTGTCCGCATCCTCGACTTCACCCAGATGATGCTCGGCCCGTACGGCACGCAGATGCTGGCCGACCTCGGCGCCGACGTCATCAAGATCGAGCGGCTGTCCGGTGAGTGGGAACGCGGCCTGGAGATGATGGGCGGCCTCGTCGCGGGCGACTCCGCGGCGTTCCTCGCGATGAACCGCAACAAGCGGTCCGTCGCGATCGATCTCAAGTCCGGGGCCGCCCGGGACGCGCTGCTCGAGCTCGGCGCCACGTGCGACGTCGTCGTCGAGAACTTCCGGCCCGGGGTGCTGGCGCGGATGGGCCTGGGCTACGACGACTTCGCGGCCGTCCGGCCCGACATCATCTACTGCTCCGGCTCCGGTTGGGGGCAGGACACCGCCTTCGCCCGCGAGAACCGGCCCGGCCAGGACCTGCTCATCCAGGCGATGTCCGGGCTCGCCGCGGCCGGCGGCCGCGCCGGCGACCCGCCCACTCCTGCGGGCACGGCCATCGTGGACGCGTCGACGGCGCTCACGCTGGCCAACGGGATCCTCGCCGCGCTGTTCGCCCGCGAACGCCACGGTGTGGGGCAGCGCGTCGAGGTCGACCTGTACTCCACGGCGATCGCCCTGCAGTGCCAGGAGATCTCCGCCATGGTCAACCAGCGCCAGGCGTGGCACCGCTCGGAGGAGGGGATCGGGCAGGCCTGGCTGTCGGCGCCGTTCGGCGTCTACCGCGCCGCCGACGGCTGGCTGGCGCTGGCGATGGCCCCGGTGGGCGAGGTGGCCGGGCTGCTCGACGTCCCCGACGTCGGTGCGCTCGACCCGTGGGCGGACCGTGACGAGATCAAGCGGCGGCTGGAGGAGGTGACCGCCACCCGCGCGGTCGACGACCTGCTGGCCCTGCTGCTGCCCGCAGGGGTGTGGTGCGCCAAGGTGCGCACCACCGTCGAGGCGGTCGACGAGCTGCGCGAGCAGGGTCACGACCTCGTCGTCGAGGTCGAGCACCCGACCGCCGGGCGGCTGGAACTGATCGGCTGCCCGATCCGGCTGTCGCGGACGCCGTGGCGGCTCCGGCACGCGCCGCCCCTCGTGGGCCAGCACACCCAGGAGGTGCTGGCCGAGGTGCTGGACGAGGAGCGGATCGCCGCGCTGCGTGCCGCCGGAGCCGTGAACGCGACGAGCCCGCAGCCGGAGTGATCGGTCGGTCCGAGACCACGGGATCCGCCCCGTTGCGGGCGATGAGCCGGATCTCGCGGCTATCCGGGTCGGGGGATGAAGTAGTGGCCCTCCTTCAGGTCGGCGATCAGCCCTGGTCGGGTGGGCTCCCACCCGACCAGGTCGCGGGTGATCCCGGCCGTGGCGGGGCCGTCGACGCTCCAGAAGTGGCCGAGCAGGCCGACGTACTCCCCGGCCTGCTCGGCGGTGACGGAGACGACCGGGGCGCGGAGGTGTTCGCCGAAGACCTCGGCGACCTCGCGAATCGGTACGCCCTCGTCGCCGACCGCGTGCAGTACCGACCCGGCCGGCGCGGATTCGAGCGCCAGGCGGAACAGGCGCGCGGCGTCGTCGCGGTGGACGGCGGGCCAGCGGTTGCCGCCGTCGCCGACGTGGGCGGCGGCGCCCTTCTCCCGGGCGAAGCGGATCGCGGTGGTCATGAACCCGTTGTCGCCATTGCCGTGGGTGGCCGGTGGGAGCCGCACGACGCAGGAGCGGACGCCGTGGTCCGCGAGCGCGAGCGCGTAGTGGGAGTTCGCGATCCGGCCGCCGCCGGCCGCCGCGAGACCGTCGCGTTCGGTGGCGACCTCTCCCGGCGCCAGGCCGAGCACGCCGAGGATGCCGGCGGCGATGACGAGCGGCTTGTCGCTGCCGCCGAGCGCGTCGCCGAGGGCCTCGATGACCGCGCGGTCGGCGGCGCTGGCGCCGGCGTAGTCGCCGGAGAACGCGATGTCGTGCTTGAACGCGAGGTGGATGACGCCGTCGGCGGAAGCGGCGGCGTCGCGCACGACGTCGAGGTCGTCGAGCGAACCGGCCCGGACCCCGGCGCCCGCGGCCCGCAGCGCATCGGCTGCGGCGTCGGAACGGGCGAGGCCGGTGACCCGGTGGCCGGCGGCGATCAGGTCGGGGACGAGCCCGCGCCCGACCCAGCCCGACGCCCCGGTGACGAAGACATGCATGGGGACCTCCATCGTCCTGCTATTCTTTGAACGTTCGTACCAGGAATTGTGCGTCGGTGCCAACAACCCGGAGGTGGCGATGGCGGGCCGGCCGGTCGACCACGAGCGGCGAGCCGAGCTGCTCGACGCGGTGGTCGACTACGCGGTGGAGCGGGGGTTCTCCGAGCTGTCGTGGCGGCCCGTCGCCGCGGCGCTCGGGGTGTCGACCAACACGTTGGTGCACCACTTCGGCACCAAGGAGCAGATGCTCGTGGCCATCCTCGGGCGGTTGCGGGAGCGCATCCTCGCGGCCACCAGGGACCTGCTCGGTGAGCAACACGACCTCGCGGCGGCGGCGCGAGTGGCCTGGGAGCGCACCTCGGACCCGCGACGTGCCCCCGAGTTCCGCCTGTTCTTCGCCGTCTACGGCCGGGCTCTCCAGGCGCCGGACCAGTTCAGCGGCTTCCTGGAGCGGGTCGTGTCCGACTGGATGGCCGCGCTGTGCGCGGCGCAGGGGCAGGGCGCCGACCTCGTGACGGCGAAGCGCAGGGCCACCCTGGTGATCGCGACGATCCGCGGGCTCCTGCTCGATCTCCTCACCACCGGCGAGCGGGACCGGGTCCAGGACGCGGCCGAGACCTTCCTCGCCGGTCTCGGCCCTCGCCCGTCAGGGTGAGCGCTGCCCGGCCGCGCGATCTAGCGTGCCTTGGCGTGAAGCTGTACGAGGCATTGGCGGAGGCCCTGTCCGAGCAGCCCGCGGCGCCGGTCTTCGGGCTGATGGGCGACGCGAACATGCTCTACATCACGGCGTTCCGGGACGGCGGCGGGCGCTTCGTCGCAGCCGCGCACGAGACGGGTGCGGTCGCGATGGCGGACGCGTGGTCGCGGGCCACCGGACGCGTCGGGCTGGCGACCGTCACCCACGGCCCGGGCGTCACGAACGCGCTCACCGGCCTGGTCGAGGCGTTGCGGAGCCGCAGCCACGTGCTGCTGCTCACCGGGGCCACTCCGGCGGAGCCGACGCACTTCCAGCGGCTCGACCTCGCCGCGGTGGCGGCGGCCGCGGGTGCCGGCTTCGAGCGCGTGTACCGACCGGAGTCCCTCCATCGGGACCTGAGCCGGGCGTTGCAGCGGATCGTCGCGGCGGACCGCCCGGTCCTGCTCGACGTGCCGCACGATTTCCTGCTCGCACCCGCCGCTCCGGACCCGGTGCGGTTGCGGGCACCGGCGCGGCGGGAGCGGTTCGCGGCCGGGGAGGCGCAGATCGACTCCGCACTGGGCCTGATCGCCTCGGCCGAGCGGCCGGTGATCCTGGCCGGACGGGGTGCGGTCCGGGCCGCCGCCGGGCGTTCGCTGACCGAGCTGGCCGAGCTCATCGGTGCCCCGCTCGCGACGTCGGTGCTGGCGAAGGACCTGTTCCTCGGGCATCCGGGCAACCTGGGCATCTGCGGGAACCTCGCGCACGGGCCGGCGTCGGCCGTGCTGGCCGAGGCCGACTGCGTCATCGCGTTCGGGGCGAGCCTGAACCTGCACACCACCCTGCGGGGTGAGATCACGGCCGGGAAGAAGATCGTCCAGATTGATCACGATCCGAGCCGGTTCGGCTGGTACGTGCCGCCCGACGAGGTCGTCGTGGGAGACGTCGACGACGTGGCGACGGACCTCGCCGCGCTGCTGCGCGAAGCCGGCCATCGGCCGAACCGCGGTTGGCTCGAACGGGCGCAGGGCCTGGTCGCCGGGTTCGACCCGCGCGCGGAGTTCCGGGACCGTTCCAACGGCGGGACGGTCGACATCCGCACCGCGGCGATCCGGCTCGACGAGGTCCTCCCGGTCCGTCGCAACCTCGTCACCGACATCGGGCGGTTCGTGAACGCCGCATGGCCGTACATCCACACCGCCGAGGCCTCCCGCTTCACGGCGATGGGCGGCTTCGGCGCGATCGGGCTGGGACTGGCCGGCTCGGTCGGGATGGCGGTGGCGCACCCGGACGTCCCGACGGTCTGCGCCATCGGCGACGGCGGTTTCATGATGAACCCGGCCGAGCTGGCCACCGCGGTCCGCGAGCGGCTCCCGCTCGTCGTGCTGGTGTTCGACGACGGCGCGTACGGCGCCGAGTACCGCAAGCTCGCGGGGCACGGGATCGATCCGAAGCACTCGTACATGTCCTGGCCGGACATCCGAGAGGTCGCCGAGGGCATGGGCGCCGATGCGATCTCGGTGACCAAGACCGCCGACATCGACGCCGCCGCGGGCCTTCTCGACGACCTCAGCCGTCCGCTGGTTCTCGACGTCCGGCTCGACCCGGCCGTCGAGATCGTGCACTGACCCACGTCAGATGAGTCAGCGCCAGCGCCACGGCCGACAGCGCGAGCAGGATCGCGGTCTCGATGAGCTGGAACGCCCAGTACCTGCTGTCCGGTTGGATGCGCACCTCGTAGCCGGTGACGCCGGCGTCGCGCAGGCACTCGCCGGCCGTCCGGCTCCCGTTGTCGCAGCCGGTGTAGGTGCGCGGGGCACCCTGCGCGTCGAGCCACCGGTGCCCGACCGCCCAGCCGGGGACGTCCCTGATGCCCACGTCGGGCCGGGAGAAGTCGACGGCCTGCCGCACGGTCTCCGCGGGCAGGTACTGCGGTCGCGCGAAGATCGCGAGCACGAACATGGCCGCGACGTAGCCGGCGACGGCGACCGGTGCGAGGTTGCCCCGCGCGACCAGCCCGGTGCCTGCGGCGAGCGTGAACGCCAGTATCGTCCCCCTCCGGAAGTGCGTGTCGCGGACGTCGGCGAACAGGGCGTCGACGTCCTCCCTGCCCAGCCCGGCCCGCGCGGCCCGTTCCACCCACTGCTCGAGCTCGACCCGCAGTCGCGCGTCGTCCTCGGACTCCGGCCGAGCCAGCGATCGCAGGACGAACGTGCCGAGCCCGGGCCGGGGCTCGACGAGGCCGGCTCGTTCGAGCTCGCGGTAGGCCTTGAGCACGGTGTTGACGTTGACCGCGGTCTGCGCGACCACCGCCTTCGCCGTCGGCAGGCGGTCCCCCGGCAGCAGCGCGCCGAGCCGCAGGGCCTGCTCGACCTGCCTGACGATCTGCAGGTACGTCGGCACACCGGCGTCGCGATCCGGAGGTCCGGACATTTCACCGGCCGTTCCCGCCATCTGGCCGCCGGGTTGTGGAGCCGGACCCCGGCCGACGACGATCGCTCCGTGATCTCGGCCAGGCCCACTCGATGAGTCGCATCCTGCTGAACGCCTTCGACATGGCCTGCGTCGGGCACCAGTCCGTCGGTCTGTGGCGCCACCCCGACGACCAGGGGCACCGCTACACCGACATCGACTACTGGACCGACCTCGCCCGGCTGCTCGAACGCGGCGGTTTCGACGCGCTCTTCCTCGCCGACGTCCTCGGTGTCTACGACGTGTACGGCGGCTCGCGGGACGTGGCGGTCCGCGAGGCGGTCCAGGTCCCGGTCAACGACCCGGTGCTGGCGGTCTCGGCGATGGCCGCGGTCACGGAGCGCCTCGGCTTCGGGGTCACGGTGTCGGTGGCCTACGAGCAGCCCTACGCGCTCGCCCGCCGGATGACGACCCTCGACCACCTGACGAAGGGGCGCGTCGCCTGGAACGTGGTGACGTCCTACCTGGACAGCGCCGCCCGCAACCTGGGCCGCGGCCAGCAGATCCCGCACGACGAGCGCTACGAGCTGGCCGAGGAGTACCTGGAGGTCTGCTACAAGCTCTGGGAGGGCAGCTGGGAACCGGGCGCCGTCGTCCGTGACGCCGAGCGCGGCGTGTTCGCCGACCCGGCCAAGGTGCACGACATCGCGCACAAGGGCCGCTACTTCGAGGTGCCGGGGCCGTTCCTGTGCGAGCCGTCACCGCAGCGCACCCCGGTGATCTTCCAGGCGGGCGCCTCGTCGCGGGGTAGCCGGTTCGCCGCCGCGCACGCGGAGGCGGTGTTCGTCAACGGTCCGACGCCCGCGGTCGTGCGGCGCTTCGTCGAGAGCATCCGCGAGCAGGCCGCCGCGGCGGGCCGGGACCCGCGGGCCATCAAGATCTTCGCGATGCTCACCGCGATCGCGGCCGAGACCGACGCGGCCGCGATCGCGAAGCGCGACTCCTACCTGGAGCACGCGAGCCACGAGGGTGCGCTCGCCCTGTTCGGGGGCTGGACCGGGGTCGACCTTGCCGACGCCGAGCCCGGGCAACGCCTGGAGTACGTCGAGACCGACGCGACCCGCACCGCGCTGGCCGCCTTCACGACGGCCGACCCCGACCGCGAGTGGACGGTCGCGGAGCTGGCCCGGTTCGTCGCGATCGGCGGGCGCGGGCCCGTCGTCGTGGGCTCGGGTGCGACCGTCGCCGACGAGCTCGAGCGCTGGGTGGACGAAGCGGGCGTCGACGGGTTCAACCTCGCCTACGCCGTCACGCCCGGCACGTTCGTCGACTTCGTCGAGCACGTGGTGCCGGAGCTGCGGCGCCGGGGCCGGGCACAGGACGGCTACGCCGCGGCGACACTGAGGGAGAACCTGGGCGCCGCGCCGGGACCGCACCTGGCGCCCGATCACCCCGGAGCGCGCTACCGGCGGGGTGCGCCGTGAGCGTGCGCGGCCTGAGCTTCTCCGGCGCGCGGCGGCGGCACATCGACCTGTGCCGCACCCACACCGCACTCTGTCGCTGAACCTTCCGTTCGCCCCAGTCCCGGTGCCCGGATGCACCGCGGAATCGATTGCATGAAACGGATGGGTCTGTCATGACCGCAGAAGCGGCACCGCTGCGCCCCGAGGGCCGGCGGGATGCGACGAGGGCGGTGGTCGCCGGCACGATCGGCACCGCGATCGAGTGGTACGACTTCTACATCTACGGCCTGGTGGCCGGGCTCGTCTTCAACAAGATCTTCTTTCCGGAGTTCGATCCGCTGGCGGGAACGTTGCTGGCCTTCTCGACGTTCTTCGTCGGGTTCCTGGCGCGCCCGTTGGGTGCCGTCATATTCGGGCACCTCGGAGACCGGATCGGGCGGAAGGCGACATTGGTCGCGACGCTCACCCTGATGGCGATCGGAACCGTTCTCGTCGGTGTCGTGCCCACCTACGAGACCGGCGGCATCTGGGGCGCGGTCATCCTGGTCGTCCTCCGGGTGATCCAGGGGATCGGCGTCGGCGGTGAATGGAGCGGCTCCGTCCTGCTGGCCACGGAGTGGACCTCGTTCCGCAATCGCCGGGGCTTCACCGGGAGCTGGGCGCAATGGGGATCGCCGGCCGGGTTGACCCTGGCCACCGCGACCCTGTCCCTGGTCAGCAGCCAGGGCGCGGACCAGCTCCTGGCCTGGGGATGGCGGGTTCCGTTCCTGGCGAGCATCGTGCTCTTCGGCGTGGGTCTGTGGATTCGCCTCGGAATCCTCGAGACGCCGTTCTTCGAGCGGATGGTGGCCGAAGAGAAGCGGTCGTCCCGGCCCGTTGTGGAGGCGATCCGCAACAACGGCCGCGAGATCGTGCTCACCTGCCTCGTCCGCATGGGGCAGCACGCGTCGTTCTACCTCTTCACGACGTTCGCACTGTCCTACGGCGTGGCGAGCCTCGGGTTGCCCCAGCAGTCGTTCCTCACCGTCATCCTGATCGCGGGAATCGTCTCGCTCTTCACGACGCCCCTGTTCGGTTGGCTCTCCGACGTCGTCGGCCGCCGGCGCATGTACCTCATCGGCGTGGTGACGATGCTCGTCTTCGCCGTCCCGTACTTCGCGGTACTGGAGTCCGGCAGCTTCGCGTGGATCGCCGTGTTCGTCGTCCTGTCCCTGGTGGTCCACGACATGCAGTACGGGCCGCAGGCCGCGCTCATCGCCGAGGCCTTCCCCGCACCGGTGCGCTACAGCGGTTCCGCGCTGGGCTACCAGCTGTCCTCGATCACCTCGGCCGGTCCGGCTCCGATCGTCGCCACGTTCCTCGCGGCCCGGTTCGGAAGCTCCCTCCCGGCGGGCTTCTACCTGGTCGCGCTCTGCCTGGTCGCCCTCGTCGCGACGCTGCTGCTGCGCCCACAGGGGCAGATGAGCGAGGAGTCGCCCGCGGCAGCCGCCAGCAGGGCGTAGCGATCGGCTAGACGGTTGATTCCCAGGTTCTCCGGGGTCGTAGGCGATCAAGGGGTGCTCGACGCAAGCGCCGGTGGCGCGGTTGTGCCGGTTCGCGGCCGCCGGGGCGTGGATATGCCGGGTGACTCGCGCCAGTACTCCGGCTGGGGTGGGCCCGCGGCGCCACCGGAGGCCGGTTTCGCTGGCATGATCGAGGCTTCGGCGCGAAAGCGGGCGAAATCGACACGCGAACGCGCCGAAACGCCGATCATGGGGAAATGGTCGCCGAATGATCTCTGGGAGCGACCATTCGCCCTTGACCGTCCCTGCCGGGCAGCCATTTGCCCTTGACCGCTGCGGCGGCCGGCCCGGCTCCGACCCCACCCCGGTGGGAGCGCCGCCGGGAGGCTCCGGGGAGGATCCCACGGTCTTGCGCGGTCATCCTCCTGTCCCTCACGCCACTCCCGGGGCCGGATCCAAGAGGGATAAACCGGCTAGTGGGCGAGCTGGGTCATCGCGTAGAGCGCGCGTCTGCGGGCTCGGCCGGCCGGCGCGTTGAGCCGCCCGATGGTGAGGTCGAGCTCGCGCACCTGGAAGTAGGGCGAGTCGCCGAGCTCCTCGATGAGTGCGCGCTGCTGTTCGTACAGGCGCTCGTCGCTGTGCGAGGTGATCGAGTTCCGGGCGATGCGGAAGGCGGCGAGTGTCTGGGGGAGCCCGAGGAAGTCGCCCACCTGCAGCAGCCGCAGCCACATGTCGAGGTCCATCACGTGGGACCGGTCGGCCCGCCAGCCGCCGACGGTGAAGAAGTCGGCGCGGCGGAAGAGCACGTTGTTGGCCTCGCCGATCGGGTTGGCGCCGTTGCGCACGACGCGGCGTGCCACCTCGACGCCGGTGTGGACGCCGATGAGGCCGCGCAGCCCGCGGCGGGGCGCGATCACGCGGCGGCGCTCGTCGATCATGTGGCGGCGCGAGGCGACGAGGGCGATGCCGGGGTCGGCGTCCAGCGGCGCGACCTGCAGCTCGACGCAGCGCGGGTGCAGCAGGTCGTCGGCGCAGACCACCTTCACGATCGGGCCGCGGGCGAGCTCGACGACGCGGTTCCAGTTCTCCCCCTGGGGCAGGGTGTCGAGGTTGCGCTCGATGCGGATGCGCGGGTCGTCGAACGAGGCGGCGATGTCGCCGCTCCGATCGGTGCTCGCGTTGTCGAGGATCACGAGCTCGAAGTCGCGGTAGGTCTGGTCGAGCACGCTACGGATGGTCTCGGCCAGGAACTGCTCGCCGTTGTAGACCGGAATGCACACGGACACGCTGGGATTCGGCAGCACGAGGCGGACGCTACCGCCCCGGTGATCGGCGATGGAGTCGGCCCGGATCGACACCGCATCCGGTAACCGCACGCGGTCGGATGTGCACGTCCTGTTAGTGCCGCAACGGAGCTCGTGACCGGTATGTAACGGTTGCGGCGGAACCCACGATCATGCCGACGTCAGCGGTGACCGGTCGATCGTGGTTGACGCTCCCGGGGGGGACGACGGAAATGATTGGCGATGCCACTTATCGAAGCTCGACGGGTAGCAGGTCTGCGGGAGAGGGAGCGCCGGCTCGGGGCCGGCTTCCGAGCGTGTCGGTGGTGATCTGCGCGTTCTCCGACGAACGGTGGGAGGACACGCTGGCGGCGGTCGCGTCGGCAAAGGCCCAGGAACCGGCCCCGCGCCAGGTGATACTGGTCGTCGACCACAATCCCGCATTGCAGGCGCGATTCGCCGCCACCCTCGACGTCACTGTTGTCGAGAACTCGGACGCCCGAGGCCTTTCCGGTGGGAAGAACACCGGGATCGCGCTCGCCGAAGGCGACGTCGTCGCTTTCCTGGACGACGACGCGGTCGCCGAGCCCGGATGGCTCGAAGCGCTCGCGCGTCGCTTCTCCGATCCCGACGTTCTCGGCGTGGGCGGCCTGACGCTCCCGGCGTGGGCAACCGGACGGCCGCGGTGGTGGCCGCCGGAGTTCGACTGGGTCATCGGCTGCACCCACGTCGGACGCAATCCCGGCATCGTCCGCAATCTGCATGGCGGCAATGCAGCCTTTCGGCGGGACCTGTTCGACGCCATCGGCGGGTTCCCGACCCACATCGGCCGGTCCTCGGCCGGCACCCGGCCGCTGGGTGGCGAGGAGACCGAGCTCTGCATCCGCGCGGGTCAGCGGTTCCCACGCGGGAAGTTCATCTTCACCCCGCAGGCGGTGATCCACCACCGCGTTCCGGCCACGCGCCAGCGGTTCGCCTACTACCGCACGCGCTGCTACGCCGAGGGACTGTCGAAGGCCCTCGTCACGGACAGCGTCGGCGTCGGAGACGGCCTCGCCGACGAGCGCGCCTACGCGACCCTCGCCCTGCGGCGTGGTGTCGCCAAGGGACTGGGCCAGAGCCTGGGCGGCGATGTCGGCGGGGTGCTGCGCGCCGGCGCCATCGTCGCCGGTTTCGCCTGGACGAGCGCGGGCTACGTCGTCGGACGGGCGCGCGGAGCCCGGACCCGCACGGGGGAGGTGCCGTGACGGATCGGGTGCCCATCCTCATGTACCACTCGGTCACCGACCACCCGCCGGCCGCGACCCGATCGCTCTCGGTGCGGCCGGCGGACCTCGAGTGGCAGCTGCGCCACCTGCGTGACAACGACTTCACCGGGCTCACGTTCACCGACCTGTGCGTGCGCACGCGGACCGGTGCGGCGCTGCCCGCGCGACCGGTCGTGCTGACCTTCGACGACGGCTACGCCGACACCCACGAGCAGGCGCTGCCGCTCCTGCGGGAGTACGGGTTCCCGGCGACGGTCTTCGTGACGACCGGGTGGCTGCAGGACGCCGGATCCTGGGCGGCGGGACATCCGCTCGACCGGACGATGGTCTGGAGCCAGGTGAAGGAGCTGCACGACTCGGGGATCGAGGTTGCCGCGCACAGCCACAGCCACGCCCAGCTCGACCAGCTCGAGGACCAGCCCTTGCACGACGAGCTGTCGCTGGGCAAGAAGCTCCTGGAGGAGCGGCTCGGCCGGGCCGTGCCCAGCATCGCCTACCCGTACGGCTACTGGAGCCGGCGCGTGTGCGACGCCGTGGAAGGAGCGGGCTACGACCAGGCCGCCGCGGTGGCCAACGCCGCGTCACGGCCGGGCCGCAACGTCTTCGCCATGCCACGGCTGACGGTGCGGCACTCGACCACGCCGAGCACCTTCGCCCGGATCGCCGCCTGCGAAGCCCTCCACCGGGTCTTCGCACTGGATCGGACGTTGACGAACGGATACTCGCTCGTGCGTCGGAGTCGCCGCGCACTTCGCAAAGCTTGATCTTGCGCCGCGCGATGCACAAGCGGGTGAATCGTTCGGTCGTCACCTCGAACCGGCCCTGGAGCGCGTGCTCCGTTGCTAAAGTTCCTCGCCTGCGGAACTGATGGCGGGAGGGTCGATGGATCCGACGTTCTGGGAAATCGTGATGGATCATTGGACGGTCACGATCTTCCTTCCGGCGGTTCTGCTGCTGATCGCCGCTCTTGCGATCATCACGCGGATGATGGATCTGGCGGACCAGCAGCGTCGGTCGGACGGCCGTGGCCGACCGCCGGGTCGCAGGTAGGTCGTCCGGTCCCGCCCCGGGCGTCGGCCGGTGCGCGGGGACGCCTATTTTGTCCCGGTGCGGGCGATTCCCAGGTGGCTCCTCCTCGCGGGGGTCGCGGCCTCCGCCTATCGCAGTCTCCGGTCCGTGCAACGCCTGCGCCGGGTCCTGGCGCTGAGCCCTCGCGGCCGGACCGGCGAGTCCGACGTACCGGTCGTCGCGGTCGTCCCGGCCCGGGATGAGGAAGCCGTTCTCGACGAGTGCGTACGAGGGCTGCGCAGCCAGGTCCACGCGGCGGGCGAGTTCGAGAACCTGCGGATCGTCGTCGTCGACGACGCGTCCGCCGACGCCACCGGCGAGATCGCGCGCCGCAATGCGGCCCGGGACCCGCGGGTCTCGGTGGTGCGCACGTGCGGGCCGCCTCGCGGGTGGAAGGGCAAGGTGCATGCGATGCATGCCGGGGTCGTGGCGGCGGGCGAGGTCCCCGCATCGGCCTGGTTGTTGTTCGTCGACGCGGACGTCGTGCTGGGCCCGCAGGCTCTCGACCGGCTGCTCGCAACGGCCCGCGGTGCGGGCGCCGACCTGGTGTCCAGTCCCGCCGGACCGCCGCCGAACCGCTCGCTGTCGTGGCCCGTGCTCATGCCGCCCGCCCTGCAGATGATCGGTGAGAACGCCGATCCGGACGGCCGCGGGCGCAAGGCCTTCGCGATCGGCCACTGCATCCTCGTCCGCCGCAGCACCTACGACGGCGTCGGCGGCTGGGCGGCGCTGCGGAACCTGCGCAACGAGGACATCGCACTCGCCACCGCGGTGCGCGACCAGGGCGGAACGACCCGGCTGGTCGACGGGCTCGACCACCTCACCACGAGCGGGATGGACCCGTTGGCCCAAGGCTGGATGTCGTTCCGCAAGAGCTTCGTGGCCGGGGCCCGCGGCTCCGTGCCGGTCCTGCTCGGTGGCGGGGTCGGCCAGATCCTCCTGTCGCTCGCGGCTCCGGCCGCCGTTCTCCTCGGCCGGCGGTACGTGCGGCTCGCCGGGGTCGGCGGCTGGGTCTCCCAAGCGGTCGCACACGCCTACGCCGCCCGGCTGGTGCGGGCCGGAACCTGGGCCACACCGCTCGCCCCGCTGACGAGCGCGCTGTTCGGCGGCGTGCTCCTCGACGGCGCGATCCGCGTCCTGCGCCGGACGTCGGGCTGGAAGGGCCGAGCAGACCGCTGGTCGTGATCACGTAGCCGCTACCGCAGCGGGTTGGCGGTGTTCCTCCAGCGGACGGTCGGGGCGAGCATGGCCCGGTCGACCCGGTCGCGGTGTCGTTCGACGACCGGGAACAACGAGGTGATCAGGGTGTCCGACAGCAGGTGGGGTCGGAGGCCGAGCGACTGCAGGCCGGTGAAGACCACGTTGTAGTGGTGCGAGTCCGCCTCGACGCGCGGGTTCTCCACGTTCTCCACCTGGGCGGCCCCGGGGAAGGCGGCCGCGACCGCCTTGGCCATCTCGTGCACCGACATCTGTTCCGTCAGCTGGTTGAACACCCGGAACTCGCCGGGCTCGGCCGGATGCGTGACGGCGAGCCGGATGCACTCCACGGTGTCGCGGATGTCGATGATCCCGCGCGTCTGTCCTCCGGAGCCGTAGACGGTGAGCGGCTCGCCCAGCACGGCCTGGATGACGAACCGGTTGAGGACCGTGCCGAAGACGCCGTCGTAGTCGAAGCGGGTGGCGAGCGCCGGATCGCGCTCCGTCAGCTCGGTCTGCTGGCCGTACACGACGCCCTGGTTGAGGTCGGTGGCGCGCAGCCCCCACACGCGGCAGGCGAACTCGATGTTGTGGCTGTCGTGCACCTTGCTCAGGTGGTAGAAGCTGCCCGGGCGCTTGGGGAACAGGACCCGGTCCGTGCGGCCCTTGTGCTCCACCTCCAGCCACCCCTCCTCGATGTCGAGGTTCGGGGTGCCGTACTCGCCCATCGTGCCCAGCTTGACCAGGTGGATGGCCGGGTCGACCTCGGCGATCGCGTAGAGCACGTTGAGCGTGCCCACGACGTTGTTGTGCTGCGTGTGCACCGCGTGCTCGCGGTCGATCATCGAGTACGGCGCGGAGCGCTGCTCGGCGAAGTGGACGATCGCGTCGGGCCGGAAGGTGCGGGTGACCTCGGTGACGAAGTCCCCGTCGCAGAGATCGCCGACGAACGTCTCGATCCGCTTCCCGGTCAGCGTGCGCCACACCTGCGTGCGGACGTCGAGCGGCTCGATCGGCACGAGGCTGCGAACGCCGAGCTCCTCGTCGTAGCGGCGTCGGAGGAAGTTGTCGACGACGGCGACGTCGTCGCCTGCCTCGGACAGATGCAGCGCCGTCGGCCACCCCAGGTAACCGTCCCCACCGAGAATCAGAACCCGCACGTCACGTCTCGCTTCCCGTCGCTGGCCAGGCGCCGTACGTCGTGCCCGTCACGAACGGCCCCGGCCGGCGCCGTGCTGGGACGTTCGAATGATCCATCCCCTTTCTACGGCATGCCCGGATTGACGGTCTCGTCCTGGTCGTCGTGGCGCTCGGGTGCGAGGGCTGTCAGATCCGTCAGATCGACTCGTCGACGCCGTGCAGGCGGGCGTGCAGGGCGCGGATCTCCGCGAGGAGGAGGGGATCGGGGCCGGAGACCGGGACACCTGGTGCGACGGCGCGGATCGGGAGCGGGGCGACCGGCCCGGGCTGGAGGCCCCAGGCGCGGCGCCACGCCGTCAGCTGCTCGGAGCCGGCGGCGTAGACGATGCGGCCCAGGCCGACCCAGGCGTGCGCCGCGCTGCACATCGGGCAGTGCTCACCCGAGGTGTACACGATGCAGCCGCCCCGCTCCCCGGGAGCGACGTTGGCGGCCGCCCACCGGGCGATCTCGAACTCCGGGTGCCGGGTGGCGTCGCCGTCCTTGACGCGGTTGCGGTCCTCGAAGAGGACCGTGCCCCGGGCGTCGACGAGAACGGAACCGAACGGCTCGTCCCCTTCGCTCAACGCCTCGGCTGCGAGCGCGACGCAGCGGCGGAGGTGCAGCCGGTCCTGGGCGGAAACGGGGTCGGCGGTGCTCGGTTCGTCCACCCCGTCACCTTGGCACCCGGTCGTTCGGTGTGGCTGCTCGAGCGGTCGGGCCCGATGCCTTTCGCGACGTGGAAGGGCTCGGGACGCCGAGGGGATCGGGGCGTGAGGGTGGGAGTGGTCTCGGGAGCGGTCTCCACGTGGCCGGGCCCTGCACGGGTTCACCTGCGTCGAGGAGGACGGATGACGGTCCGAGAAGCGGATCAGACCACTGCCACCCGCCTGTACGTCGACGGGGCGGGGGTGGCCGGCGAGGCGGGCGTGCTCGGTGTCGCCGACCCCGCCCGCGGGGGAGCGCAGGTCGGCACCGCCGCGGCGGCGTCGCGCGCGCAGGCCGTCGGCGCTGTGGCGGCGGCGAAGCGCGCCTTTCCCGCGTGGTCCGCCCTCGGCGCGCGGGAGCGGGCCGCCCGGATCGACGCGGCCGTGGCGGCGATCGCCCCGTTCGCCGACGAGCACGCGGAGATCCTCGCCCGGGAGACGGGCAAGGTGCTGGGCGAGGCGCACGGCGACGTGTTCGTCTTCTCCCACCGCTGCGGCCTTGCGACGGTGCTGGCCGACCGGGTCGACGACGAGGTGGTCCTGCCCGGGCCGCCCACCGAGACCGTGGTCCGCCACGTACCCCTCGGCGTCGTGACGATCATCGTCCCGTTCAACTGGCCGCTCGCGATCCTCGGTGCCTCGTTGCCGTACGCGCTGGTCGCCGGCAACACCGTCGTCGTCAAGCCGCCACCGACCGCGCCGCTGGCGACCACCCGGCTCGTGCAGCGGATGGCCGAGCAGCTGCCGCCGGGCGTGGTCAACGTCGTGACGGGCGCGGACGCCGAGATCGGCGAGGCCCTCGTGGCCGATGCCGACGTCGCCAAGGTCTGCTTCACGGGCAGCTCCCGCGGCGGGAAGACGATCATGGAGATGGCGTCGCGGACCCTGACCAGGGTGGCGCTCGAGCTGGGCGGCAACGACCCGGCGCTGATCCTGGCCGATGCGGTGCTGGACGGCGAGGCCCTGGACGCGCTGTTCCACGGGATCTTCGACACCACCGGCCAGATCTGCATGGCCGCGAAGCGGGTCTACGTGCACCGCTCGCGCTACCAGGAGGTGGTGGACGGGCTCGCCGCCCGGTTGGAGGGCATCGTCCTGGGTGACGGTCTCGCGGCAGGCACCACGATGGGCCCGCTGCACGCGGCGTCGCAGAAGGCGTTCGTCGAGGAGATCGTGGCGGAGGCCCGCGCCGCCGGAGCGCAGGTGCGGGAGTTCGGGAAGCCGCCGGCCGACCCCGCGCTCGCCGGTGGCAACTTCGTGCGCCCGTCCCTGGTGCTCGATCCCGACCCGGCCCTGCGCGTGGTGACCGAGGAACAGTTCGGGCCGACGATCCCGATCATCCCGTTCGACGACGAGGACGCGGCCGTCGCCGCGGCCAACGACACCTGGGCCGGGCTCTGCGCGTCGGTGTGGACCGCGGACCGGGCGAAGGCGGCGGAGATCGGGCTTCGCCTGCACGCGGGCTACGTGTTCGTCAACTGCCACAGTGCCGCGGTGCTCGACCAGCGCGCCCCGTTCGGCGGGGTGAAGAGCTCCGGCATGGGTCGCGAGATGGGCGTCGAGGGCCTCCGCGAGTTCATGGACACGCACAGCACCGCGCTGCCCGGCTGATCACGGCACCGCCCCGGACGGCGGGCGTGGGGTTCATGGGCTCGTCGGCAGGGTCACCTCGATGCAGTCCGACGCGCAGGCGGAGTTCCCGGCGGAGCTCTCGGCGCCGGCCTCCCGGGCGCGACGGTGCAGGACCGCCCGGGTCGGCAGCACCACGACGGTGTCCGCTTCGATCCGCCCGGTACCGTCGACGATCAGTGTGTGGTCGTCTTCCCGAACCGGCGGCCACACCAGGGTGAGCGACGGCTCGACGAGCAGGTTCGCGCGCGATGCCGAACCGACCTCCGCGAGCACGATCGCCCCGTCCGACAGCGTCGGACCGACGGCCACGACGTGCCCACGGACACCTCCGCCCACCGTCACCAGGTATGCGGACCGGTACCGGGCGAGGACGTCCGCCAGGTCGGGCAGTTCGACTTCGATGCTCATCCGTCGAGGATCTCCGATGTGGTGCGAGGCGGGACACCGGTTACCAGGTGCGGTAGGGGAGGAACTTCCCGTCGAGCGTGATCCCGACGCGGTGGCCCTTCGGGTCGGGGACGCGTTCGACGGAGAGTTCGAAGTCGATGGCGCTGACGATCCCGTCGCCGAACTCCTCGCGCACCAGTTCGTGGATGGTGCCGCCGGCCGGAGGGTGCCTCAGCCGCTCGTGCTGTACGAGTGTGCGCCCGCGCCGGCGAGCTTGCCGCCGTCGACGATCAGGTACTCGTCGCGGATCGGCGTGCCGGCGAAGTACGACTCCAGGATCTCCCGGGTCCCGGCCGCGTACCGGGCCTGAGCCGACAGCGACGAGCCGGAGATGTGCGTCGTCATCCCGTGGTGGGGCATGGTGCGCCACGGGTGGTCGGCCGGCGCGGGCTGCGGGTACCAGACATCACCGCCGTAGCCGGCGAGTTGACCGCTCTGCAGGGCCCGCGCGATCGCGTCCCGGTCGACGATGAGCGCGCGTGCGGTGTTGACGATGTATGCGCCGCGCTTCATGGTCGCCAGCAGTTGCTCGTCGAACAGGTTGCGCGTCTCCGGGTGCAGCGGCGCGTTGATCGTGACGATCGACTGGCGACAGTTTCGCCTTGATCACCGAAGGCCCGCGCCGTGAGCGGCTGAAGGGCCGGCCCCCGGCGGACACTGTCCGATCGGTCAGTGGGACCGCCGTCAGATCCGAGGTTGCGGGCCTAAACGGGTAGAACATCCGCGTCTGCGGTGATTTGATGGCCTTGTGAACCGCGTGTGCGTTGCGACACAGCGCTCCGTCCGGTCCGACCGAGGAGGTCGAGGATGACTCTGGCGTTCGATGCACCCCGCATCCAGGAGGTCGTGGGGTCCCTGAGCCGCAAGATGCTGATCAACGGGGAATGGGTGGATGCGGCGTCGGGGCAGACGTTCGACAGCATCAACCCGGCCACGGAGGAGGTGCTCGCCTCGGTGGCGCGGGGCGGTGCGGAGGACGCCGACCGGGCGGTCCGGGCCGCGCGCGCGGCGTTCGAGGACGGTGCGCCGTGGCGGTCGATGCCGCACGGGCAGCGGGGCCGGGTCCTGCACAAGCTGGGCGACCTGATCCTCGACCACCTCGAGGAGTTCGCGCTGCTGGAGTCGCTGGACAACGGCAAGCCGTACTCGGTGGCGAAGGCGGCCGACGTCCCGCTCACCGCGGACATGTTCCACTACATGTCGGGCTGGACCACCAAGATCGAGGGCAGCACGCTGCCGATCTCGGCGTGGAGCCCGGATGCCTATCTCGGGTTCACCCTGCGGGAGCCGGTCGGGGTGGCCGCGCAGATCATCCCGTGGAACTTCCCGCTGTTGATGGCCGCGTGGAAGGTCGCGCCCGCGCTGGCGGCTGGCTGCACGGTGGTGCTCAAGCCCGCCGAGCAGACCCCGCTGTCGGCGTTGCTGCTGGGCGAGCTGGCCATGCGGGCCGGGCTGCCGCCGGGCGTGTTCAACATCGTCACCGGGTACGGCGACGCCGGCGCGGCGCTCGCGGCGCACCCGGACGTGGACAAGGTCGCGTTCACCGGTTCCACCGAGGTCGGCAGGGAGATCGTGCACGCGGCGGCCGGGAACCTGAAGAAGGTCACCCTGGAGCTGGGTGGCAAGTCGCCGAACGTCGTCTACGCCGACGCGGACATCGACAAGGCGGTCGCCGGTTCGGCGCACGCCATCTTCTTCAACCAGGGCGAGTGTTGCGTCGCAGGCTCGCGGCTCTACGTCGAGGAGTCGGTGTACGACCAGGTCGTCGAGGGCGTCGCCGAGCAGGCCCGCAACATCAAGGTCGGCAACGGCCTCGACGAGTCGACCAACATGGGCCCGCTGGTCTCGGCCGAGCAGTTCGACCGGGTCACCGGCTACATCAGCTCGGGCCGCGACGACGGCGCGAACATCATCGGTGGTGACCGGGTGGGGGACCGGGGCTACTTCGTGGCGCCGACGATCCTCACCGGCACCCGTGAGGAGATGAAGGCGGTGCAGGAGGAGATCTTCGGCCCCGTGGTGGCCGCGGCCCCGTTCAACGCCGACCGCGACATCCTCCCGACGGCGAACAACACCAACTACGGGCTCGGCGCGGGCGTGTTCACCCGCGACATCGGCAAGGCCTACCGCACCGCGAAGCGGCTGCGCGCCGGCACGGTCTGGGTGAACACCTGGAACGTCTTCGACGCCACGCTGCCGTTCGGCGGCTACAAGGAGTCCGGTTGGGGCCGCGAGATGGGGCAGGCCGTGTTCAACAACTACATGGAGACCAAGACGGTCATCACCGACCTGAGCTGACCGGCCTCACCGGCCGGCGCGCCGTCGTATCCACGTGGCCGGTTGGCCGGACTCCGCGGCGATCGCCCGCCAGCTGAGTCCGGCCGCGCGCCGGTCGGCGAGGTAGCCGTCGAGGTCGGGGAAGCCGAACCGGGCGGCGATCGCGGCCTCGCGTGCGCCCAGTCGCGCGCGGGAGGTCGCGTGCGGGGTGAGCGCGATGCCGTGCCGGCGCAGCGCGCTGCGGACCGCGCCGCTCGTGACACCCACCTCGCGCGCGATCGCGGCTGCCGTGCGCCGGCGGACCAGGTGCCGGTCGGACAGGTACGAGGACACATCCGTGAACCCGAACCGGGCGACGACCTCCAGCCACCGCGCGTCCTCCGGCGTCGTGAGCCGGGTGGCGGCGACCGCAGCGGTGGCCGGGTCGACGGTGCGCAGGTGGCGGCAGAGCCAGTCCTTGTGCAGGCCGGCCTCGCGGCTGATCGCGGCGAGGCTGGCGCCACGCGCGATCCGGTCGCGGACCAGCGTGCCGATGTCGGGGAAGCCGAGCGCTCGGGCGGCGGCCTCGGCGGTGCGCCGCAGCCGGGCGTCGGCGTGCCGCCGGGCCCCCTGGGCTCGCGCCTGGGGTGGGATCGCGGCCAGGGTGGCCAGCGTCTTGCGCCGTCTCTGCTCGGGCTGGCGACGGCCACGAGCGGCGCGGCTCGCGGCCCGGGTGAGCTCGCCGCTGACGGCCCAGCGCCGCCCCACCGCGCATCCGGCCTGCACGGCCGGATCCCGGCGGCGCCGCCGGATGAACGCCTCCGCCCGCCGGCGGCGCGTGGCGGCGCCTTCAAGCGACTGTGCGCGCTCCAGCCCGAACGCGGCGCGGTAGCGGCCTTGGTCCCAGCCGTGCTGGCGGAGGTGGGCGAGTACGGACCGGTACCAGAACCCGCAGAGGTGGCAGAGCACGTGGTCACCATCGACGACCACGGCGCCGACCGGCGCGTAGTGCGCCGTACCGTCGCGCAGCCTGCCGACCACGGGCCGAAGTCGGCGGGCGCGTTCCGCCGGCGGTGTCCCGAGCGCGATCTTCTGTGCGCTGCTCACTGGCGACCCTCCAGCAACTAGTTACACTGAGACTACTGACTGATCGGTTGCCGCGGAAGGCGAGGAGCTGGACATGAGCCTGACCAACGAGACGCGGGCCCCGCTGAGCGCCCCGGACCGCTTCTACATCGGCGGTGAGTGGGTCGCTCCGTCGACGGACTCGGTCATCGAGGTCGTCGAGCCCGCAACCGAGGAGCTGTTCTTCCGGGTGGCCGAGGCACAGGCTCCGGACATCGACCGGGCGGTGACCGCGGCGCGCACGGCGTTCGACTCCGGGCCGTGGCCGATGCTCACCCACGCCGAGCGGGCGCGGTACCTGCGGGCGATCGCGGCCGGCCTGCGGGAGCGCGCCGGCGACGCCAGCCAGATCTGGCCCCGCGAGTCCGGCGTGCTGTTCCCGGTGGCCCAGGCCGGGATGTCGCGGATCCCGAACATCTACGAGTTCTACGCCGGGCTCGCCGACGACTACCCGTTCGAGGAGCGGGCCGAGCCGACGGGTGGCGGCGCCTTCGGCCTGATCGTGCGGGAACCGGTGGGCACGGTGGCGGCGATCATCCCGTGGAACGCGCCGATGTCGCTGATCGCCTACAAGGTTGCACCGGCGCTGCTGGCCGGGTGCACCGTCGTGCTCAAGGCGTCCCCGGAGGCGCCCGGTGCGGCGTACCTCGTGGCCGAGGTCGCCGCCGCGGTCGGCCTGCCACCGGGTGTGCTGAACGTCCTGACCGCCGATCGCGAGGTCTCCGAACTGCTGGTGCGCGACCCGCGCATCGACAAGGTCGCGTTCACCGGGTCCACCGCGGCCGGCCGGAAGATCGCCACGATCTGCGGCGACCGGATCGCCCGCTACACGCTGGAGCTGGGCGGCAAGTCCGCAGCGGTGATCCTCGACGACATGGACATCGGGCAGGCCGCGAGCACGCTGTCGCAGGCCGAGTGCTTCCTGTCCGGGCAGGTGTGCTCGTCGTTGACCCGGATCGTGGTGTCCCGGTCGCGCCACGACGAGCTCGTCGAGGCTCTGGCGTCCACGTTCTCCCAGGTCCGCGTGGGTGATCCGTTCGGCGACGGGGTGCAGATGGGACCGCTGGCGATGCGCCGCCAGCGCGACCGGGTGGAGGGCTACATCGCCAAGGGGGTCGAGGAGGGCGCCACCCTCGCCACCGGTGGCGGCCGGCCCAAGGACCTCGATCGCGGCTGGTTCGTCGAACCCACCGTGTTCGGCAACGTCAGCAACTCCTCCACGATCGCCCGCGAGGAGATCTTCGGTCCGGTGCTCTCGGTCATCCCGGCCGCGGACGAGGCGCAGGCCGTGGAGATCGCCAACGACACCGTCTACGGGCTGAACGCCTCGGTGTTCACAGGCGACGTCGACCGGGCCCGCCAGGTCGCGCGTAGGCTGCGCTCGGGCACCGTCGGGCACAACGCCATGCGGACCGACTTCGGGGTCGCCTTCGGCGGGTTCAAGCAGTCCGGGATCGGGCGCGAGGGTGGCCGGGAGGGCCTGCTGCCCTACCTGGAGACCAAGACCGTGATCCTCAACGAGGTCCCCGACGGGTACCGCTGATCGCGGAGGGGGCGATCCGGACGTGCAGGACGACATCCTGTTCTCCTACGGCACGCTGCGGCAGCCGGAGGTGCAGGAGGTGGTGTTCGGCCGGATCCTCGACGGGTGGGACGACACGATCTCGGGCTACTCCGCCGAGGTGCTCGTGATCACGGATCCGGTCGTGATCGCCACCAGCGGTAGTGATCGTCATCCGGTGCTCCGGCCGGCCGCGGAGCTGTCCGCGGCCGTGCCGGGCACCGCCTTCCGGGTGAGCGCGGCGGACATCGATGCGGCCGACCGGTACGAGGTCGACGACTACGTCCGCATCCGGGTTCCGCTCGCCTCGGGGGCCGAGGCGTGGGTCTACGTCTTCGACGAGTAGCGGGGCTCGAGGCCCTCGACGAACTCGAGGGCGGCACGGGTGGTGGAACGCCGCCAGTCGAGCATGATCGTGTCGAAGCCGGCCGCCGGCGCGACCTCCGCATCGAGCCCGGCCGCGATGGCGGTGAGGGTTTCGTGCTGCCGGGCGAGCAGCGGGGCGGGGTCGTCCTTTCGGCGTTGGAGGAGGGCGAGCTTGAGCAGGAACTGCGACCGCATCTCCCGGACGTGCCGTACCGGTGCGGACAGCCATTCCGCCGCCCGGGCCCGCCCTGCCGGGGTGGCGGCGTAGACGGTGCGCTGCGGGCCGGCCTCCGACTCGATCGCCTCGGGCCGGATCAGGCCTGCCTCGTGCAGCCGGTTCAGCGCGCGGTAGACGACCGGGCGGGGGAGCTGCCAGATCCTGCCCAGCTCGGCGTCGTCGGCGGTCAGCGCCGCGATGGCGAACCCGTGCGCCG
Organism: Pseudonocardia wallangbongensis; assembly: GCF_054486945.1. NCBI lineage: Bacteria > Bacillati > Actinomycetota > Actinomycetes > Pseudonocardiales > Pseudonocardiaceae > Pseudonocardia > Pseudonocardia wallangbongensis. Next base: position 1,094,153 of record NZ_JBRERS010000001.1, on the reverse strand, counting down.
GGCGCTCGTCGAGCACCGCCAGCACGACCCACTCGGCCAGCCCGAGATGCATCCGCCCAGCCTAGACACGGGGACCCGCGGCTAGGCGTCCCCTCGGCCGGAGGTGATGACGGTGCCGACGTGGTCCCCGGCCAGCGCCTTCGTCAGGGCGCCCGGTGCCAGGCCGTTGACGACCTGGATCTGGGTGACGTGCCGGGCGTTGGCCATCATCTGCAGTACGAGCCGGTCGATCGGGAGCCCGGGCAGGTCCAGGTCGAGGAGCTCGCGGGCGCCGATCTGCGGGACGAACGCGTCGCGGTCCCCCGGGGTGCCGCGGTAGACGCCGTCGACGTCCTTGACGTAGATCGTGCGGGCCGCGCCGTAGGCGTCGGAGAGCAGGAACGCGCCCACGTCGGAGCGGTGTGGGGGGATCTTCCCGACCGCGGGCGGGAACTCGTGCACCCCGTAGGGCGGGTAGCCGTTGGCGACCACGGCGCGGCTGGCCGCCAGGTGTGTCGCCAGCTGGTGGGCCACCGTGCCGTGGGGCAGGTAGGACACGCCGTCCGCGGCGAGGAGCGCGGCGAGCAGGTGCGCGTTCTGCTCGGCCTCGGTGGCGGCGAGCCCGCCGAGGGCGCCGGTGGGGAGCCCGAGGTCCAGGCCCACGCCGATCACGTGCCGGGCGCGGATCCCGGCGCCGGTGAGGATCAGCATCCGGTGTTCGGGGAGCGCGCCGCGCAGCTCGTCGACGAGCGGCAGGACCGCGTCGCGGCCCCGATCCATGATCGAACGCCCGCCGATGGCGACGACGTTCAGCCAGGGCAGCAGCCGGACCACCGACCGTTCGGCGGGCCTGGTCAGCTCGCGGTCGAGGAGGGTCTGGCGCATGAGCAGCGACGGCACGTCCTTGGAGGCCGTCTCACCGGGTGACGCTGCGGCGGGTTCGGTCATGTTCGCTCCTCAGGCAGCCGTGATGATCGTGCCGACGTGCTCGCCGTCCGCGGCCCGCCGGATCAGCTCCGGGCGCAGGCCGTTGACCACCTGGATCTCCCGGACGTGGCGCGCGGAGCGCATGAGCTCGAGTACGGGGCGTTCGATGATGACGTCGGGCAGGTCGAGCTCGACCAGCTCGTCCACGGTGATGCGCGGGATGAAGGTCGCATCCGGGTCGGTCTTGGGGTTGGCGGTGTAGAGGCCGTCCTCGTCCTTCACGAAGATCATGCGGCGGCAGCCGTAGGTCTCCGCGACGAGGTAGCAGCCCGCGTCGGTGCGGTAGGGCGGGATGACACCGGATTCGGGGAGGCGCTGCCACAGGTCGTAGGGCGGCATGCCGGGGAAGATCGCGGCGCCGGTCTCGGCGAGGTGCAGGGCGATCACCCCGAACGCGGACGGCCCGACGACCGGGACGCCGTGGCGCGCCATCAGGTAGCCGAGCATCTCCGCGTTCTGACCGGCTACCGCCGCACCGACGGAGCTCAGGACGCCGGCCGGCATGCCGAGCTCGGCGGCCAGCGAGTAGACGTGCCGCGCCCGGGTGCCGCCGCCGGTGCCGATCAGCAGCCGGTGGGCGGCCTTGAGCTCGACCAGCGCGTCGACCACCGGGAACACCGCGGACCGGCCCCGGTCCATCAGGCTCTGGCCGCCGATCTTGAGGACGGTCACATCGGGCAGCACCGGGGTGTCCGGTGCGCGGTCGGTGGCCGCCAACAGCTCCGGGTCGTCGAACTGGCGTTCCATCAACAGCGCCGCCGCCGAGAGCGCATCCGTCACGTGGTCCTCCTGATGCCGGTCGGGCGCGGGTCGGCAGCGACCCTAACCCCGGTTCCGGCCCGCTCACGGGATATCACCCTGGAGGTCTACCCGACGACCCGCGCGCTCCCGCCGGGTCCGGGAACATGCGGGTCATCGGGTCCTCGTCGCCCCCGGGCACCCGGTCGATGCCGACCATCCTGTCGATGACCATGTTCTGGAAGCGGTGCAGCGGCTCCTCGAACCGGAAGCACATCCGTCCTCCGCGGTAGGCGGGGTTCTCGATGCCTTCCTGGACCCGCTCCACGATCTCCAGGTCCTGCCGGTTGACCAGGTCCCAGAAGGCCTCCAGCTGGTCGAGGCCGCCCTCGGCGGCGGGGTCGTCGAGGGCCTCGGGATGGGTCAGCAGCACGGCGGACTCCACCGTGCGGTTCGGGCCGACGGGCCGGTTGAGCAGCACGAAGGCGTGGTTGGGCAGCACGACCAGCGCGGTGCTGGGGAACAGCCAGACGAACCGGCCGCTGTCGGCGTCCCGCTCCCCGAGCGAGCTCAGCGGGGCCAGGCCGTCCCAGCCGCCCGCCTGGGTGTTGCGCGACACCGGGGTCGTGCACATCCCGGTGTACATGCCGGGCCCCTGCCAGCGGTAGTGGTCGGAGAACCGGGAGACCTGGTTGAGCTCACGATGGACCCAGGGCAGGTGGTAGTACTCCATGAAGTTCTCGCCGACGAGCTTGTAGTTCGCGGCGACGTCGTAGCTGCGGCGACGCCGCGGGGTCCACGTCTCGAGCCGGTGGCCGGCGAAGCGCGCCGGCAGGTCGCCGAGATGGCTCTCGAGCGGTGCCGGGTCGGTGGCCAGGTTGACGAACAGGAAGAAGCCCCAGCTGTCGACGGCGACCTCGAGCAGGCCGTAGTCGGCCCGGTCGAAGCCCTTGGCCACCGAGGTGTCGAAGATGGCCTCCTGCCCGGCGGGGACGTCGGAGCCCTCGAACAGCGGTGTCCCCAGGCACGTGCCGTCCGTGTCGTAGGTCCAGCTGTGGTACGGGCAGCGGATGCGGCCGCGGTGGCCGACCTCGCGGGCGTCCGGGTCGAGCAGCTTCGTGGCGCGGTGCCGGCAGACGTTGTGGAAGCCCCGCAGCCGCCCGTACCGGTTGCGGGTGATGATGATCGACCGGCCGGCGACGTCGGCGACGATGCAGGCGCCGGGACGGTCCACGTCGCTCACGAACCCGACCGCCACCCAGCCGGTCGTGAACACCTTCTCCCGTTCGAGGGCGAAGAACTCGGGGGAGCTGTAGGCATCGGGGATCAGGGTCGACGCCAGCTCCACCGGCAGCCGGGTGTGGCGGTAGGTGGCTTCCTCGGTGAACCGCGCCGGGTCGACGGGGCGGGCCGGGAGCGCCGCACGGGGGTCGGCGGGTGCGCCCACCGTGGTCCCGGCAGCCGTGTCGGCAGTCATCTCGGGTGCTCTCCCTTCGAGACGGGGCGCGTGCTGCCGGAAGTGTCGGCGCGACCCACCGTTCGCGTCCATCGAAGAATCGAACCGGCAACCTTGTACCGTTCGTACATGATTGATCGGCGGCTGAAGGTGCTCCGGGCGATCGAGCGCCACGGCACGGTGACCGCCGCCGCGGAGGTGTGCCGGCTGACCCCGTCCGCCGCCTCGCACCAGATCCAGGCGCTTGCCCGCGAGCTGGACGTCGCCCTGCTCGAACCGGTCGGGCGCGGGGTGCGCCTCACCGCGGCCGCACGCACGCTGCTCGCCCACGGACGGACCCTCGCCGGCCAGTGGGAGCGGGCCCAGGCCGATCTCGCCGCCCACCGCGCCGGTGACGTGGGTGGGTGGCTGCGCTTCTGCGCGTTCTCCACCGCGGCCGCGGCCATCGTGCCCCCGGCCCTCGACCGCCTACGCCGCGACCACCCCGCGCTGCGCCTGCGGCTGCGCGAGACCGAACCGGCTCGCGCGTTCGACCTGCTCGCCGCCGACGACGCGGACATCGCCGTGGTCGTCGCGACGCCGGACATCCCGCCGGTGACCGACACGGCGTTCCACCAGCGCGTCCTCTACGACGAGCCGCTCGACGTCCTCGTCGGGCCCGAGCACCCGCTCGTCGGTCGCGACGACGTCGCCCTCAGCGACCTGGCCGCCGATCCCTGGATCTGCGCCAACCCCGGACGCGCCTACCACCAGCTCGTCACGCTCGCCTGCGTCGGTGCCGGGTTCGCGCCCGAGATCGCCCACCACGCCGACGAGTGGGACACCGGTGCGGCCCTCGTCGCCCGGGGCTTCGGCGTCGCACTGGTGCCGCGCCTGGCCGAGCTCCCCACGCGGCACGACATCCGGCGCATCGTCGTCGGGACCCCGCCCGTGCCGATCCGGCGCGTGGTCGTCGCCGTCCGCGCGGGCTCGCAGGACAAACCCGCCGTCGCCGCCGGCCTCGAAGCTCTGCGACACGTCTGCGCGTCGTTGTCCACGACCACGATCCGACCCGCGAGCGGGGAGGACCTCGACGACCTGCAGGCGCTCGCGCGGCGCACGATCGACACGTGCTACCGCGCCTTCCTCGGGGACGACGGGGTGGACGGGTTCATCGGCGGCGGTGCCTCGGATGCCCACGTGGCGAACCACCTGGAGCAGGGCGGAGTGCACTGCCTCGTCGACGGGGGAGGCCGGATCATCGGCTTCTCCATCGTCGACGGCCCCACGATCGACCTGATGATGATCGACCCGGATCACCACCGTCGAGGGCTGGGCCGCCTGCTGCTGCAGCACGCGGAAGCGGCACTCCTCGCCCACCACGTGACCATCCGACTCGAGAGCTTCGCGGACAACGGCGCGGCCAACTCGTTCTACGAGGCGTGCGGTTGGCGGCCCGGGCACCGGCTGGTGGGCGAGCGGCCCGCCAAGATCGAGTATGTCAAGAACGGCCCGGGCGGCTGAGGGGTCCTGGTGGCGGGCCGGTGGAGGCGCGCACGACGAGCTCCGGCGGGGGAGTGGCGACGGTCTCGTGCCGGGCGGGCTCGCCGCGCAGCTGCGCCAGCAGGGCCGCCACCGAGCGCCTGCCCAGCTCGTGCAGCGGCAGGCGGACCACCGTCAGGGGCGGCACGAGGTGCTCGGCGAAGAACACGTCGTGCACGGCGACGATCGACAGGTCCTCGGGGACGCGCAGGCCGAGCTCGCGGGCCGCGCTCACCGCGCCGACGGCCGCGAGCACGTTGCTCACGACCACGGCCGTCGACGCGCCGCGGGCCAGCCGGAGGAGTGCCCGATGCCCCTCGGTCGTCGTGTGCCCGCCCTTGCGCTGCTCGCCCCGGGGCAGCCCGGCTTCCCGCAGGGCCCGCGACCAGCCCCTCGTGCGCGCCCCGGACCGCTCACGGGGCACGCCGAGGTGCAGGTGTGCGACGGCCGTGTGCCCGAGCTCGACGAGGTGGCGCGTCGCCAGGTACGTCGCCGCCTCGTCGTCGAGGGCCACGCTGCCGGTGGAGCCCGATGCGCGGTCGTTGATCAGCACGAGCGGCAGCTCGGTGGAGGTGATCCGGGCGAGCACCGCGTCGGCCGGCCCCTCGCCCCGCTGGAGCAGCAGCCCGTCGATGCGGTTGCCGTGCACCAGCTGCTCGAACGTGCGGTCGTTGCGGGCCAGCTCGTCGGCGTCGGCGAGCAGCAACGCGAAGCCGGAGGCGCTGGCCTCGGCCTGGGCACCGGCCAGGATCTCGCTGTACACGGGGTTGCTGGTGTCGTGCACCGCCATCCCGATGATCCCGACCTCGGAGCGGCGCAGGGCGCGGGCAACCTCGTTGGGCGTGTAGTGCATCTCGGCGGCCACGGCGAGCACGCGCTCGCGCGTCTCCGTACGCACCCGGAGCGTCTCGTCCCCGCGCAGGAGGCGGGAGACGATCGCGGGGCTCACGCCGGCTGCGCGGGCGACATCGCTGATCTTCGCCCGGCGGGCGCGGGCGTTGCCTGCGGGTTGACAGCTCTCGGGCACGCTGCAACGCTACCGGTCGTTAAATCGAATTACCAACCGCCTCCTGGCGATCACCACGCCCGCACACCCGAGACTCCGAGGTCGCCGGCTCCGGGGCCTCGGCCCGGCCTCCACGCGCTCGACGTAGACCTGAGCGGGCTCTCGGCAAGATCAAAAACCGCTGGTGTCTACGTCGTCCGTGTGGACGCTTCAGGGTTACGCCCCACGTCGAGCGTCACCGCGCGAAAGGATCCACGCCGGTGAGATCGACGCTCGCCGTCCACAGGCGAGCGGCGAGCGCGGTGTCGGCCAGCACCCCCCGCACCGGCTCCTGCCGGGGTGCACCACGAAGTCCGAGGACCCTGGGCCCCCACAGCTGCCCGCCCTGCACCGCGGGGTCGAGGACCGCGCGGACCGCGGGCCACGCGGCGGCGTGCTTGCCCTGGAGGAGGACGCCTGCGGGCAGGCCGCGCAGGCGTTGGCCCGTGGTCCGGCGGTGGACCGGTGGGCGGGACGGGGTCAGTGGATCCAGCGCGCCGCCGGGGTGGTTCACCACGCTGAGCGTCGTGCTCCCCGCAGCGCGCAGGCGGCGGTCGAGTTCGAAGCCGAACAGCATCTGTGCCAGCTTGGACCGGGCGTAGGCGTCCTTCGGCCGGTATCCCCGGGTGACCTGGAGGTCATCGAGGTCCAGCCGTGCGGATTTCGCCACGAAGCTGCCGGTGGTGACGACCCGGCCGGCCGGCGCCGCCGACAGCAGGGGCGCCAGCCGGCCGGCCAACGCGAAGTGCCCCAGGTGGTTGGTGGCGAACGTCCACTCGTGGCCGTCCCGGGTTTCGCGCCGTCGCGGGTGGTCGAACAACACGCCGGCGTTGCACACGATCGCGTCGAGGCGATCCAGCTCCAGCGAGTCCACCGAGAGCCGGAGCGCGGCCGGGTCGGACAGGTCCAGCGGAAGGTGACGCACCCGGGCGTCGGGGACACGGGACCGGATCGCGGTCATGGCGGCGGTGGCCTTGGCGGTGTGCCGGCTGCCCAGGACGACGGTGGCCCCGGTGCCGGCGAGCTGTTCGGCGACGAAGTACCCGATGCCCGCGTTCCCGCCGGTCACCAGGAAGGTCTTGCCCTCGGCCGGGGGGACCCGGTGGACGTCCCAGTGCTGCCCGGTGGCGAGGAACGGCATGTCGGCTCCCGTGCGTCGAGGATCGAACTGGATCCGATTATGCACGCGCTAAATTTTCGGAGTAACTACGAGTACTGTGACGGCGTGACGGAGACACAGGCACCGGGTCGGCGGGAGCGGAAGAAGGCCGCCACCCGCCGGGCCCTGGCCGCCGCGGCCCGGCAGCTCTTCCTCGAGCGGGGGTTCGACGAGGTCACCGTCGCCGAGGTCGCCGAAGCCGCGGACACGGCGGTCTCCACGCTGTTCGCGCACTTCCCCGGCGGGAAGGAGGCGTTGGTCCTCGGCGACGGGGACGAACGTGAGCGGGCCCTGACGGCCGCGGTCCGGCAGCGCCCGGCCGGGGTCTCCGTCCTGCAGGCCCTGCGGGACTTCCTCGCCACCCGGGGCCCGTTCGACCCCGATCCCGAGCCGGAAGCACGCCGGATCGCGGCACTGGTGGTCGCCACACCGGGTCTCCGGGCCCACGCCAGGTCACTGTGGACCGGCTGCGAAGCCACGCTCGCCCGGGTCGTCGCCGAGCAGGCCGGCCGGGACGCCGACGACTTGTCCCTTCGCCTGCTGGCCCGTTACGTCCTGGAGATCCCCGATCTCGCCGGAACGGAACGGGACCCGACCGCCGCCCTGGACGCCGCCTTCTCCCACCTCCGGCTCGGCTGGCCGGACCTGTGACTCCACCTGGACGTCGCCGTCGACGGGATTCAAGATGGGTGAGTGGGGGATGCGCTGACTGCGCGGCGTTCCGGGGATGATCAGCAAGGGAGCTGAGCATGGCATTGAGGTTCGGTACGTTCATGGCCCCGTTCCACTGCCCGGTGGGCCAGGACCCCACCTACGCGATCGAGCGTGACCTCGCGGTGATCCGGCACATGGACATGCTCGGCTTCGACGAGGCGTGGATCGGCGAGCACCACTCGTGCGGCCACGAGCTCATCCCCGACCCGTTCATCTTCATCGCCTACGCGGCGCCGCAGACCCGGCACATCAAGCTCGGCACGGGTGTCGTGTCGCTGCCGTACCACAACCCGCTGTGGGTCGCGGACCGCGCGCTGTTCACCGACCGGCTGCTGCGCGGGCGGTTCATGCTCGGGCTCGGCCCGGGCGCGCTCCCCGTCGACGCGACGATGATCGGCATCTCGCTGGAGGAGCAGCGCGGCGCGTTCGAGGAGGACGTCGACGTCCTCATGGCGATCCTGCGGGGCGAGGCGGTCACCCACGAGACGCCGCGCTACCGCCTGCACGACGCGCGGACCCAGTACGCGCCCTACAGCGACTTCGACATCGCCGTCGCCGCCATCGCCAGCCCGACCGGTCCGCGGGTGGCGTCGAAGAACGGCTTGCACCTGCTGTCGGTCGGCGCCACCGCGCCGGCGGGTGGCTTCGACGCCCTCGCCCTGCACTGGGACGTGATGGCGGAGCGGGCGCCGCAGTTCGGGCACACGCCCGACCGCACCGGTTGGCGCCTCTGCGGCCCCATGCACCTGGCCGAGACGAAGGAGCAGGCGATCGAGGACGTGCGCCACGGCCTCGACGCGTGGTGCGACTACACGCAGAAGGTCCTCGCCGCGCCGCACTTCCGCGCTGCGGGCGCGACGTTCGAGGAGCGGGTCGCCTGGGTCAACGAGACCGGACTCGGGGTGATCGGCACGCCGGACGAGGCCGTCGCACAGGTCGAGCGGCTGGAGAAGCAGTCCGGTGGCTTCGGCTCCTACCTGCTGATCCACCACGAGTGGGCGCGGCACGCGGCCACCCTGAAGAGCTACGAGCTGTTCGCCGACCACGTGAAGCCGCGCTTCCAGGGGAGCGCCGCGCGCCTGCAGCAGGCCTCCGACTACGCCGTCTCCCGCTGGGCCGAGCTCGACCAGCGCCAGGGCGCCGCCATCCAGGCCGCGACCGACCGGCATGCCAAGGAGCGCGCCGAGGCCGGCAACGCCTGATCCTGGGCGCCCCTACGAGCGGGCCGCACCCGAACCGGGCAGGAACCGCCCCTCGCGGTCGCCGACGGGCGATCCGTCGGCCGCGACGAGCCGGCCCCGCAGGTAGGTGCGCACCACGCGCCCGGTCACCGGGCGCCCGTCGTACGGTGTCCAGCCCGCCGCGGGCTACGTGGCCGTCTCCCTGGACGCGCGCCCCCAGCAGGTCGAGGAAGCCAACACGGAGCACCAGGGGATGCTCGAGATCTACCGCAGGCGGGACGGGGACGCGGCCGTCGAGCTGACCGTGCAGCACCTGCGCTCGACCCTGGCGGTGATCGAGCAGGCCCACACCAAGGGGCTGCTCTGAGCAGGCATTAGGCCGTGCGGCGGAAGCGGTCTTCGTCTCAACGTATCAGGACCGCGGGCCTCGCCATCGTCACTTCCACAGCCATCACGGAAGGACGCGTCGATGTCACAGCCAGTGTCCACCGAGCAGATCGCCCGGCTGCGGGGCGAGGGCCGCCGCGTCGAGCCGGCCGTCACCGGTGACCCGGCCCTCGGACCGTTCGCACTGCTGCCCGGCACCTGGAGGAACGAGCCGGACCTGGAAGGTCGCGGCTGGAACATGATCGCGCTGCCGTTCGCGCAGCCCAGCGGGAGCCCGTTCCGGCCGAACTACCGGCTGCTGGTCAACCGGTACAACGAGGCCCTCAACTTCTTCCTCGTGGACAAGGCGGTCCCCAACCGCGGCATCACGAACGTGGACGGGGTGACGTCGAACACCGACCAGACCGTCGTGACCCTGGACTACGAGCAGGGCATCAAGCAGACGGTGGCCGACGACTTCCCGCGGAGTGGACTGGCCGGTGCCCCGGATCTCGCCATCCACCACGAGCCGGGCCTGTTCCTCAACATGCTCGACCGGACCGAGGGCGGCCCGAACATCGCCCGCCTGGCCACCATCCCGCACGGCGACGCCGCACTGGCCCTCGGCAACTCCGCGGTGGCCGACGGCCCGCCGAGCATCCCGGCCGTCAACGCCCTCCCCATCGGCGTCGACCAGGACATCGAGACCAACGGCTACCTCGCCCCCTACAAGCACTTCCACGACAACCCCTTCGAGGGGCTGTTCGACCCGACCGACCCGACGGCGCTCCTCGCCGCCGCCAACCAGGGCGTCGACATCGTCCGGACGACGAAGCTCGAGTTCGACACCACCGTGGCGTCGGGCGGGATCAACAACATCCCCTTCGTCGTCGCGCAGGCCAACGCGTCCGAGATGAAGGCGACGTTCTGGATCCAGGAGCTCGCGGAGACCGATCCCGCAGGCAACCCACGCCTGCGGCTGCAGTACGCGCAGGTCGTCCAGCTCGACTTCCTGCCCCGCGCCGACGGCGGCCCCGGGCGCGTCAAGTGGCCGCACGTCAGCATCAACACGCTGGAGAAGCAGGCCGACACCGTTCCGGAGAGGTCCTACCCGGTGATGCCGTAGGCAGCAGGCGCGCTACGGCTTCCGCGCGACCCCGCCGTACTGGTCGACCGGCGACGTGATCGGCTGCACGTTGCTGCCCGGGCCCTCGGCGGGGGTGGCGGCCCGCCACAACGAGACCGAGGTGAACCCCGGCTCGACCCACTCGAGCCCGTCGAAGAACGAGGCGATGGCCTCGGGGTCGCGGGCGTGGTAGTGCACGCCGTCGGTCTCGGCGTACGTCTGCTCGGCCTTCCGCCTCGCCTCGGTCAGGATCGCGTCGCAGATCACGACGTAGCTGCCCGGGGGCACCCGGGTGAGGATCTGCGTGACGAGCGAGCGGGCCTGGTCGGTGTCGTGCACGTGCCCGAGCACGCCCAGCATGAGCACGGCGACCGGTTCGCGGAAGTCGAGGATCTCCGCCGCGCCCCCCATCAGGCGCTCGACGTCGCGGATGTCGGCGTGCAGGTACTTGGTGACGCCCTCCGGCGTGCCGACGAGCAGCGCGCGGGCGTGCGCGAGCACCAGCGGGTCGTTGTCGACGTAGACGACCCGGGCGTCCGGGGCGACGCGTTGTGCGACCTCGTGGGTGTTGTCCGCGGTCGGTAGGCCGGTGCCGATGTCGAGGAACTGCCGGATCCCGGCGTCGCCGGCCAGGAACCGCACCACCCGCCCCAGGAACGCCCGTGACTCCCGCGCGTTCACCCTGATCTGCGGATAGACCTCGATCACGGCGTCGCCGGTATCCCGGTCGACGGCGTAGTTGTCCTTGCCGCCCAACCAGTAGTTCCAGACCCGCGCCGAGTGCGGGACGGTCGTGTCGATCCCGGTACCGGCGTCGGAGGTCGGCTTCTCGTCGGTCACGGACCCATCTTCGCGCCTCGTGCGGTTCGCCTCCACACGGGCATCTCGATCAGCCCGATGAGCCGGCGTTCACGCGATCGGTACATTCAGGAACTCTCTGTCGCCGATCCTCCAGGAGCGCTCCCACATGAGACGGACGATCGGCCTGCGGACCGCGGCTCTCGCCACCTGCCTCGCCGCCGCGCTCGTGCTCACTGCGTGTGCGGGCGGCGAGACGGCCCCGGCTCCCGCCCCATCTCCCGCCGACGCGGCCGCGCCGGCCGGTGGTCCGCTCGACCTCGGCGGGGCGTGCCCCGCGACCGTCGTGATGCAGCAGGACTGGTACCCCGAGGCCGAGTACGGCGGGATGTACAGCCTGGTCGGGCCGGACCGCACGATCGACGCCGACGCGAAGCGGGTGCGTGGTTCGCTGGTGGCGCAGGGCGTCGACACGGGTGTGGACATCGAGGTGCGCCCAGGCGGTTCGGCCATCGGTTTCCAGCCGGTGCCCGCCGTCATGCGGCTCGACGACAGCATCGTGCTCGGCGCCGTGTACTCGGACGTGGGGATCGCCGCGTCGGACGACCAACCGACCGTGGCGGTCGTCTCGCAGCTGACGACCAGCCCCGTGATGCTCATGTGGGACCCGGCGTCGCACCCGGGCGCGCAGACCCTGCGCGACGTGGCGGCGAGCGGCGTGCCCGTGGTGACGTCCGAGCCGGTCCTGTTCGCGCTGCTGCAGAAGCAGGGGATCATCGGGCCGGACCAGGTGGACAGCAGCTACGAGGGCACGCCGGCGCGGTTCGTGTCGGACCCGCGGATCATGCAGCAGGGCTACGTCACGAACGAGCCCTACGTCTACGGGCAGGAGATCGCCGAGTGGGGGCGGCCGGTGGGGTATCAGAAGCTGGCCGACTACGGCTACTCGGTGTACCCGTCGGCGTTGTCCGTGCGCGCGGACCGGCTGGAGCAGCTGCGGCCGTGCCTCACGAAGCTGGTGCCGATCATGCAGCGGGCGCAGTTGGACTATCTGGCCGATCCGGGTCCGACGAACGCGCTGATCGTCGAGCTCGCCGAGGCCTACCAGACGGGGTGGGCGTACTCGCCGGGTGTTGCCGACTACGCGGTGCAGGCGATGCGGGATCAGGGACTGGTGACCGATGACCCGGCCTCGGGGGTGTTCGGGCGGTTCGACCCGGCCCGCATGCAGCAGATCGTGTCGACTTTCGGCCCGATCCTGCAGGAGCAGGGGACGATCACGCAGATCCCGGACCCGGCATCCCTCTACACCAACGAGTTCATCGACCCGAGCATCAGCATGGGCTGACTCGCTGACGCGTCGCGTTTGTTGCGCACCCGTCCGGCAACCCTGCCCCGTGCCCACGCTCTGATCCCAAGGAGGCAGCGGTGATCGGCAACGAGCAGATCGACGTACGTGCGGGCGACGGGTTCTCACGGGGTGCGCGCGGTGCGTACCGGAACTTCCTGGGTCCCCGGCGCCCCTCGGAGATCTTCGCTACCGAGCGTGGGTGCCCGGACGCATCGGTCTGCGCGGACGATCTCGAACCACGGGCCGCCGAGCGCGACGGCGAACCGGTGTAGTGGGAACGGGCCCGTGGGAGATGTCGCCGTCGCCCTGTTCACCCGTGATCTACGGGTGCACGACAACCCGGTGCTGGTCGCGGCCGCCGCAGCGGCTGAGCGCGTCGTGCCGCTGTTCGTCGTCGACGACGGTGTGATCGGGAGCGGGTACGTCTGCCCGAACCGGGCGACGTTCCTCGCGCAGTGCCTGGAACAGCTGGATGCCGGGTTGCGGGATCGCGGCGGGCGGCTCGTGGTGCGCCGGGGAGCCGTCGTGGCGGAGGCGCGCCGGGTGGCGGCCGAGGTGGGTGCCCGGCAGGTGCACGTCGCGTCGGACGTCAGCGGCTTCGCCCAGCGCAGGCAGGACCTGCTCGAGGCCGGCCTCGCCGCCGACGGCCGGGAGCTCGTGGTGCACGAGGAGGTCACCACTGCGGTGGCCCCGGGCGCGCTGGTACCGGCCGGCCGCGACCACTTCGCGGTGTTCACCCCGTACTTCCGGCGGTGGTCACAGCGGTCGCTGCGGGAGCCGCTGCCCCCGCCGCGGCGGCTGCGGCAGCCGCGGATCCGGGGCGGCTCGCTACCGGCACCCGAGGAGCTCGCCGCCGGCGAGCGATCGCCGAACCTGCTGCCCGGTGGGGAACGGGAGGCCCGCGGGCGGCTGGAGGCCTGGACCGGCGAGGTGGACCGGTACGCCGACGACAACGACGCCCTCGCCACCGACGCGACGTCGCGGTTGTCGCCGTACCTGCACTTCGGATGCCTGTCCCCGGTCGAGGTCGTCCGGCGGGTCGGCCGCGGCTCGCCGGGCGCCGAGGCATTCGTGCGGCAGGTGGCGTGGCGCGACTTCCACCACCAGGTGCTCGCCGCCAACCCGCGGGCGTCCCGGGAGGACTACCGCGATCGCGGCGACCGGTGGCGGCACGACGAGCGCGAGCTCACGGCCTGGAAGGCCGGCCGGACCGGCTATCCGATCGTGGACGCCGGGATGCGGCAGCTGGCCGCCGAGGGGTGGATGCACAACCGCGCCCGGTTGGTCGTGGCCAGCTTCCTGACCAAGACGCTGTACCTGGACTGGCGGCTCGGTGCACGCCACTTCCTCGACCTGCTGATCGACGGCGACGTCGCGAACAACCAGCTGAACTGGCAGTGGGTGGCCGGTACGGGTACGGACACGCGGCCCAACCGGGTGCACAACCCGCTCGCGCAGGCGCGGCGCCACGACCCGCACGGCGACTACGTGCGCCGCTACGTGCCGGAGCTGGGCGACGTCGCAGGCTCCGCGGTGCACGAGCCCTGGAAGCTCCCGGACGACACCCGCCGGACGCTGGACTACCCGCCCCCGCTGGTCGATCTCGGTGCGGGCCTGCACAGGTTCCGGGCCGCCCGCGGCAAGGAATGACCTTCAGACGGGGTTCACCTCGACCCGCAGGATCCGGTCGTCGCCCGTGCGCGGCGCGGTGCCACCCCAGGTGGCGCGGTCGGTGTTCGACGTGACGACCCAGAGCGCTCCGTCGGGGGCGATCTCTACGGTGCGGATCCGGCCGAGCTCGCCGACGAGGTGGGCGATCGGCTCGGCGGTCGCGGCGCCGCCCTCGACGGGGAGCTGCCAGAGCCGCCGGCCGCCCAGCGCGCCGATCCACAGCGACCCCGCGGCGTAGGCGACGCCGGACGGGCTGGCCTCGTCGGGGTGGATGACGGCGATCGGGGCCTCGCCCGTCGAACCGGCGATGCCCTCGGTCTCGGGCCAGCCGTAGTCGGCGCCCGCGCGCAGCACGTTGACCTCGTCCCAGGTGCGGTGCCCGAGCTCGGACGCGTAGGGCGTGCCGTCGGGCCCGAACGCGATCCCCTGGACGTTGCGGTGGCCGCTCGAGTAGATCGGTGACGGCCCGGGGTTGTCCGCGGGCACGGAGCCGTCGACGGCGATGCGGAGGATCTTGCCGTTGAGCGAGTCGTCGGTGGCGGCGTTGTCGGGTTCGAAGGCGTCGCCCGTCCCGATCCAGAGGTGCCCGTCCGGCCCGATGACGATGCGACCGCCGTGGTGCCGGTCGGCGGTCCGGATGCCGTCGAGCAGCACCCGTGAGACGGCGAGGGAACCGTGGTCGTCGGAGATGGTGAGCGCGACGACGCGGTTGCGGTCCTCGCCGGAGACGGCGGCGTACACGGTGCGGTCGGTCGCGAAGCCGGGGGAGGCCACGATGCCGAGCAGCCCTCCCTCCGAGCTCACGTGCACCCCGGGGACGACACCGACCGTGCGCGGGGGGCCGCCCTCCGGCGGGATGCGCACGATCTCGCCGCTGATGCGCTCGGACACGAGCGCCGATCCGTCGGGGAGGAAGGTGAGCCCCCAGGGCGCCTCGAGGGCCGTCGCCATCTCGAGCGGCTCGCCGAGGGTCGCGACCGCCCCCGCCGGGCCGGAGCGCGACGGCGTCGCCGCGTCCGGTGCGCCGGAGCATCCGCCCAGCACGACGACGGCGACCGCGGCGACCGCTGTACGCAGGCCGATGGAGGTCCGCGGCCCGGTCATCACGCTGCCGCACCGTTGACGTGGAGAACCTGGCCGTTGACCCAGCGGGCGGGCCCCGCGAGGAACGCGACGATCTCGGCGATGTCCTCCGGGGTGCCGAGGCGTTCCATCGGGTTCATCGCCGCGATCCGGTCGATCACGTCCTGGGTCTTGCCCTCGAAGAACAGGGGTGTGGCGGTGGGGCCGGGCGCGATGGCGTTCACCGTGATGTCGCGGCCGCGCAGCTCGCGCGCGAGGATCAGCGTCAGGGCCTCGACCGCCCCCTTGGACGCGGCGTAGGCGCCGTAGCCCGGAATCTGCAGCCGGGTGACCGACGTGGAGAAGTTGATGATCGCGCCGCCGCTGCGCACCCGCCGGGCGGCGAGCTGGTCGACGACGAACGTCCCGCGGACGTTGGTGCGCTGGACGCGGTCGAAGGTGTCGAGGTCCATCTGCGCGACCGGTGCCAGCGGCATGATGCCCGCGGTGTGGACGACGACGTCGACGCCGCCGAGCTCGCGTTCCGCGACGTCGAAGACGGCGGCCATCTCGGTCTCGTCCGCGATGTCCCCGCCCGCGACGACCGCTCGGCCCCCGGCGCGGGTCACGGCGTCCGCGGTCTTCTCGGCGCGGTCCTTGCCGCCCGCGTAGTGCACGACGACGGCGAAGCCGCCGGCGCCCAGGCGCTCCGTGGCGGCCCTCCCGATGCCGCCCGATCCGCCGGTGACGAGCGCGACGCGCTCCGTGGTGGTCGTCATGGTGCGAACCCTCCCGCAAGATATGGACAGATCGTTCATATGTAAGACTACGCAGAAATGAACGGATCGTCCACAAGTGGGGGTGGCGTGTCAGAGGCCACAGCGGCGCGGCGGGGCAGGGGTCGCCGGCCCGCCGCGGAGGTACGCGCAGCCGTGCTCACGGCGGCCGGGGGCATCCTGCTGCGCGACGGGATGCAGGCGGTCACGTTCGATCGGGTGGCGGCGGAGGCGGGGGCCAGCAAGACGACGCTCTACAAGTGGTGGCCCTCGCCGGGCGCGCTGGCGGCCGAGGCGTACTTCGCCCAGAGCCGGCGGGTGCTGGACTTCCCCGACACCGGTGACGTGCGGGCCGACCTGATCACCCAGCTGGCCGCGTTCGTCCGGTGGCTGAAGGTGGAGGGCGCGGAGAAGCCGGTGTCCGAGATCGTCGGCGCGGCGCAGATGGACCCGAGCCTCGCGGTTGCGTGGTCGGAGCGCTACGCGCTGCCCCGCCGCGAGCTCGCCCGGGAACGCCTGCGCGTGGCCCAGCGGGAGGGCCAGCTGCGCGAGGACGCCGACCTCGACATCGTCGTGGACCACCTGTGGGGTGCGTGCTACCACCGCCTGCTCGTCCTCAAGGTGCCCTTCGACGAGTCGATCGCCGAGCGGCTGGTCGACCAGGCCCTGTACGGCGTCGCGCCGCGAGGAGCGTGACCCCGCGCGTGGTCACGGCAACGGTGCCGTCGGCGACTGCGGTGGGGACCGGGACGTGAGCGACACCGCCGTCGCGACCCCACTGACGGCCGTGAGGCCGACTGCGGCGAGCAGCGCGCGGCGCCCGACCGGATGCGGGCTGTTCGGCGCCGAGGTCGGGACGCCCGATCCGGGCAGCGGGGCGGGCCACGACGGTGTCGGCGGCGGCCCGGAGCACCGCGATGTCGGGAGCCGGCGGGAGCAGTGCGGCGAGCGGCGCGGGCAGCCACCCCGCATCCGGCGAGCCGAGGCGCGGCTCGAGCGACGCACCGAGCTCCGCGGCGGTGGGCCGGTCGGCCGCCCGCTTGGCCAGGCAGGCGGCGACCACCTCGCCCAGCGGTCCGTCCACCCCGTGCAGGTCGGGTGGATCGTCGACGATGCGGCGCAGCAGCACCATGCCCGGGCCAGGTCATCGACGAGACATTCGGCGTATTGCGCAGCTGCCGCGCTGCTGATGCAGTGAGCCGTTGATCTGCAACGGACAATCGGTTCCGGCCCGGCTTCCCACCAGCAATGCCGACGAATGCACACCTGAGGCCTCCGCGACCGGCATGTGACTCGCAGCCACTGACAAAGGAGTTGGTGCGAAATGAGTGGGACGTCTGCGCGGGGTCGGTCGAGGACGTTCGCCGTCGCCGCGGCCGGGCTCGCCGCCCTGCTGGTGGCCGGGTGCGGAGCGGCGCCCGGCATGGACCAGGCGCCCGGCGGCGAGAGCGTCATCCGCACCACCAACCCGTACGGCGGGGATCCGGCCTCCGAAGGCACGCCGAAGAGCGGCGGGGTGCTCGTCATGGGCACCGACCGGGAGGCCGCCGGATTCGACACGACCGTCCAGAACACCAACCAGGCGGCGACGGCGGTCTACGACTCGCTGCTCAAGCTCGACGACGGCAAGCCCGAGCCCTACATGGCCGAGTCGATGGAGTCGCCCGACGGGGGACGGACCTGGCTCCTCGGCCTGCGCGCCGGCGTGCGCTTCTCCGACGGCACGCCGCTGGACGCCCAGGCCGTCATCGTCAACGTGCAGCGGCACATCGACAAGGCCTCCTCGCCCGGACACCGGTTCACCGAGCCGATCGAGGCGATGCGCGCGGTCGACCCGCTGACCGTCGAGTTCCGGCTGAACCAGCCGTTCGGGCAGTTCCCGGCGGCGTTCGCCGCGAACTTCACCGGCGGCTCGCTCGGCATGATCATCTCCCCGGCCGCGCTGGAGCAGTGGGGTGACGACATCGCGATGCACCCCGTGGGCGCGGGCCCGTTCATGCTGACCGACTGGGTGCGGGACTCCCGGATGCAGCTCACGCGCAACCCGGACTACTGGCAGTCCGGCCTGCCTCGGCTGGACGGGCTCGAGTTCCGCCCGCTGCCCGACACCGAGACCCGGTACGCGTCCCTGGAGAACGGCGACGTCGACCTGATCTTCGGCGGGTACCACACCGAGCTGCTCCGCGGGGCCGAGAACCCCAACCTGCGCGTCTACTACGGATCCGGTCACGGTGCGGAGTGGAGCTTCTTCAACTTCCAGCGGCCGCCGTTCGACGACCGCCGGATGCGCGAGGCATTCATCCGCGCGATCGACCGCGACGCGCTCGGGGCCACGCAGTACCGCGGCCAGTGGGAGCC
Organism: Pseudonocardia wallangbongensis; assembly: GCF_054486945.1. Taxonomy (NCBI): domain Bacteria; kingdom Bacillati; phylum Actinomycetota; class Actinomycetes; order Pseudonocardiales; family Pseudonocardiaceae; genus Pseudonocardia; species Pseudonocardia wallangbongensis. The sequence continues at coordinate 1,075,865 of NZ_JBRERS010000001.1, read as the reverse complement.
GGCGAACGGCTACTTCGGGAACGACAGCGAGTACAACACGCCGGAGGCGACCGCGGCGTGGCCGACCTACGACCCGGACCGGGCTCGCCAGCTCGTGCAGGAGTACGTGGCCGACGGCGGGAGCGCCACGGTCGAGTACAAGACGACGAACGCGCCCAACCGCGTGGCGTTCGCGGAGTTCCTGCAGGCACAGATGGCGGCGGTCGGGATCACGCTCAAGCCGTTGTTCTACGACCTGGCGCAGTACTCCTCGCAGGTCGTGCTGAGCGGTGACTTCCAGGTCGGGGGCAACGTCGGCGGCCCGGTCGACGCGCCGTACCCGGCCGCGTCGAACGTGTTCCACACCGGCGGCAGCCAGAACTACGGCGACTACTCCAACCCCGAGGTGGACGCCGCGCTCGACCAGGCGGCCGCGAGCCTGGACGAGGCCGAGCGCACCCGGCTCTACCAGCGGGTGCAGTTGCTGACCAACCAGGACCTCGTGGAGAGCTACTACAGCCGCGGGTACCTCTCGACGGTGGCGAAGCCGGAGGTCAAGGGCGTGGTCCGGTACCTGACCCGCGACATGTTCTTCGCCACGACCTGGCTCGACCGCTGACCGGTAAACATCGGACGAATCTTCGGCGAATGCACGTCGACGGAGCACGCCGCCGCCGGAGAATGACAGGACGGACTGCTTAGCTGTTCGGTCCCCACCTGTCCCGCGAACCGTAGGCGGTCATGTCCAACTTCCCTTGGGAAATCGTTCTCGCCGTCATCGGTGTCGTGGTCACGGCCAGCGCGTTCCTCTGGGAGTTCGTATTCGTCGGCCGCAAACGTCTCGGCTATCGCGTGCAGATGGACACGACCCCCACCGACGTGAGCTCACTCCATGCCGGGGCGTGGCGGCGGCTGGAGCGGGAGGACAACACGCCGCTGGTCGACCCGTCGTTCGTCCTGCTGCGCATCGAGAACATCGGCGCGACGAAGATCGACGAGACCGACTACGCGGTTCCCGCGGGCGACGCCGCCGGCATCCGCGTCAGGTTCCCCGGGCGCAAGGTGGCCGGGATCGTCCCGACCGAGCTGAGCGACCCCAACATGGCGACGTTCTTCGACCCGCACCAGAACGCCGCCGGGTTCGGCGTGGGGCAGGACGACGCCGACCCGAGCATCGGCGTCATCAAGCTCCCCAGGGTGAAGCTGAACCGGTCCGCCCACTACAAGGTCCTCGTCGTGCTGGAGCGCGCCGACGGGAACGGGGCCGACAGCTTCGGGGATCCGCAGGTGCGCGCCACGATCACGGGTGGCGTGCGGGATGGGCGGATCAAGAGGACCGAAGGCCGCACCGGGCTGCCGCGCTGGGTCACCGTGCTCGTGGGCGGCCTCGTGTTCGTCGTGCTCACCGAGCCGTTCGTGCTCGGCCTCGTCGATCGGGACGTCCCGCTGGACTGCGCCGGCGGGAAGCTCACCCTCGTGGGTTCCACGGCTTTCGCGCCCGTCCTGAGGGAGTCCGCCGCGTCGTACGAGAGCACGTGCCCGGGCGCGGACTTCGCCTTCGACTTCACCGGCAGCATCGAAGGCCTGCGGGTCCTGGACGAGGCGGCGAGCCCGGAGATGCTCTCGTTCTCCGACGGGGCCAAGGGGGACGGGCACCCGCTGCTGTTGCCCCGGCCGATCGCCTTTCCGCTCTTCACGATCGTGGTCAACCCCGAGGCGGGGGTCCAGGACCTCTCGCTGGAGCAGATCCGGCAGATCTACGACGGGCGCATCACGAACTGGGCCGATGTGAACGGCAACGACCTCCCGGTGCGGCTCGTCGGCCGGCCCGGCGACTCCGGCACCCGCCGGACGCTCGAGAACCGGGTCCTGGGTGGTCGGTGGGAGCCGGCCCGCAACTCCGACGACTGCAAGAGCGTGGGCGGCGGTGCCCCGGCGGGCGTGATCCGCTGCGAGCGACCCACCACCGACGACGTGCTGAGTGCGGTCGCGGAGACCCCCGGCGCCCTCGGGTACGGCGAGCTGCAGGCGGCATCCGGGCACGACGGCCTGCTACTGCTGCGCATCGACGGCCATGCGGCCACGGTCGAGGCGGCCGATCACGGGGCCTACCCCTTCTGGGAGACGGAGTACGCCTACACCCACGGGGAGCCCGCTGCCCACTCGCTGGCCGCCAGCTTCCTCCGGTACCTCACCAACGAGGTCGGCCGGGACATCATCCGCGCCCACGGGCAGCGTCCCTGCATCGAGCTGGAGAACCCGGTGTTGTGCCACCCGTCGTGACGGGCCCGTCGGCCTCTCCGCTCATGTCCGGCCCTTGCCATCGGTGCGGACCGGCCTTGTCCAGGCTCGCGAGGAACGCGTCCACCACGTGGGTGTCGGTGGCGGGCCGCCATGCGGCGTACATGGCGAGCGTGGGGACCGGGTCGACGATGGGGACCCCGACGAGCCCGTTGGGCATCGCCGACCGTGCGCGCGCGGCCGAGGTGAACACGATCACCTGCTGGGTCCGGGCGACGATCCCCATCGCGCTCGGGTCGTCGATCTCGTCGACCACGCACAGGTCGACGCCGATCCGGGCGGCCACGGAGACCACGGCGTCGTACACGGCCGGGCTCCGGTCGCGCCGGGGCAGCACGCACGGCACCTCGGCGAGCTCCGCGAACCGGGCCTGCCCCCGCGCGGCCCACGGGTGCCCGTCGGGCGCCGCGGCCACCAGCGGCAGGTCGAGGATGTGCCGGGAGCGGAACCGGGGCGCGGGTGGGCGGCCGTACAGCAGCGAGACGTCCAGCTCGCCGGCGGCGAGCGACTCGAGCTGCGCGCCGGTCAGCCGCTCCCACAGGTGGACGACCAGGTTCGGGTAGTCCTCGTGCAGCCGGAGCAGGGTGGCGGGGAGCACCCATTGCCCGGCGACCTGGTTGTAGCCGATGTCGATGGTGCCGTGCCGGCCCGCGGCGACGTCGCGGGCGACCTCCGCAGCGCGCGCGGCCTGCTCGACCAGCCGGTCGGCCTCGGCGCGGAAGGCGCGGCCCGCGGCGGTCAACCGCACGTCGTGGGACGTGCGGGCGACGAGCTGCACCCCGATCTCGCGCTCCAACCGCTGGAGCTGCTGGCTGACCGAGGACTGGGCCAGGTGCAGCCGCGCCGCCGCGCGGCCGAAGTGCAGCTCCTCGGCGATCGCGAGGAACGTCGTCAGCTGCCGGAACTCCACCCGTCGACGTTGGCGGGTGCCGGGGTACGGCGGACGAACGGCCGGTGAGGCGCCGGTGTGGCCCGGGGGAACGATCGGCTCGGCCGATCGCGCGGTCGCGGATCGTGCGTTGCCGATGATCGGGTGCGTTCCTAGCGTTTCCGCCGTCACCTGCGGAAACGGGAGTGGACGTGGAACTGGAAGTGCTCGGATGCCGAGCCGGGATGCCCGCCGACGGACAGGCGAGCTCGGGCTATCTGGTGACGACGGCGGCGTCGCGCCTCCTGCTGGACTGCGGTCCGGGGGTGGCCACCGCGTTGAGCGCGGCGGGCGGTGCGCAGGCGCTGGACGGGATCGTCATCAGCCACCTGCACCTCGACCACTGCTACGACCTGTTGCCGATCGGCAAGACGCTGCTCGGCGCGCACGTGCCGTACCCGGACGGGAGCGACCTCCCGGCGGCCGTTCGCGACGGTGTGACGCCGGTGCCGCTGCACGTGCCGGCCGGTGCCCGCGCGGTGCTGGACGACCTCGCGGCACTCTTCCCCGTGCGCAGCATGCCGCTGCTCGACAAGGCGTTCGAGGTCGCCTTCGACGTCCGCGAGTACGAGCCGGGCAGCGGCCCGCGGATCGGCGACTGCCGGGTCGACCTGTACGCGCTCCGCCACGCGGTGCCCAACTGCGGGATCCGGCTGGACGCGCCGAGCGGGTCGCTGGCGTACACCGGTGACACCGGTGCGACGGACGCGTTGCTCGAGTTGGCCGGCGGGGTGGACCTGCTGTTGGCCGAGGCATCGCTCGAACACACCGACCCCGGCCCGCACGGGCACCTGAGCGGCGCGGACGCCGGTCGGGTCGCGGCCGGCGCCGGCGTGGGCCGGCTCGTGCTCACCCACTTCGCCTCGACCGATCCGGCGTGGACGCAGGCGCGCCGGGCCGACGCCGCGCGCCACTACTCCGGGCCGATCGACATCGCGGCCCCCGGACGGCGCTTCCCGGTGCGCCCGGACGCCCGGTGAGCACGGGACTGCGGCGGCGCGTCCTGTCCGCCACCCTGATCGCGACGCTGCTGGGGGTGGCGAGCGGGTGCGGCGGGGACGGCGGTGCGGGCCGGCCCGGGCAGGTCACGATCGACTTCCTGTCCTACAACTACGGAACGCCGGACCTCGGCGGGCAGGGCACCCAGGAACTGCTCGACGCGTTCCACGCCGCGCACCCGGAGATCACGGTGCGACCGATCGGCGTGGCCACCAAGGACGTGCTCACGAAGCTGCGCACCGACGCGGCGGCCGGGGACGTCCCGGACGTGGCCCAGATCGGCTGGAGCAAGATGGCCGAGGCGTACTCGAGCCTCCCCGTCGTGCCGGTGCAGGACGTGGCCGGCGCGGAGTGGGCCGCCCACGTCGCGGGGATGGCGCCGGGCATCATGAAGGCGGTCGCCGACGGCGGCACGGTGAAGGCGATGCCGTACACCATGTCCATCCCGATCATGTACATCAACGCCACGCTCTTCACGAGGGCCGGGTTGGACCCGCAGCACCCGCCGACGACCATGGCGGAGGTCGAGCGGGCCGCGCTGCGGATCAAGGAGGCGGGCGCCGAGGGCGTCTACGTCGATGCCGCCAACTCCGGCAAGTCCGACTTCCTCACCCAGTCGCTGATCGCCGGCAACGGCGGGGCGCTGGTCGGGCCGGACGGGGCGGTCACCCTCGACCGGCCGGCCGCCGTCGAGGCGCTCGCCGCGCTCCAGGACCTCACCGCTTCGGGCGCGCAGCCCGCGGTCCGGAGCGAGGACGGGATCGCGGCGTTCAAGGCGGGCAAGGTGGGCATGCTGGTCACCAGCACCGCGCTGCTGGCGTCCCTGGAGTCCGCGGCAGAGGGCGTGTTCGACCTGCGTACCGCCGGCTTCCCGGCGTTCGGCGACAAGCCTGCGCGACCGACCTACTCGGGGGCCGGGCTCGCCGTACTCGCGAAGGACGAGGCGCACCGGCGCGCTGCCTGGACGTTGATCGAGTTCCTCACCAGCGAGGCGGGCTTCACGATCATCACCGAGAAGATCGGCTACCTGCCGTTGCGCGACTCGATCGTCGGCGACCCGAGGTACCTCGCCGACTACTTCGCCGCCGACGGGCGCATGCTGCCGTCGTTGGGGCAGCTCGCCACTGTGACGCCGTACACCTCGTTCGCGGGCAGGCGGGCCAATGAGGCGGTCGTCGTCCTGCAGGACGAGGCGGTCGAGCCGATCATGCTGCGCGGTGCGGACCCCGCGACGACCCTCGCCGACGTGGCCGCGAAGATCCGCACCCTGGCGAACGCATGACCTCGGTCGTCGAGCCCGCGCCGGCGGTCGTGCGGGTCGCCGCCGAGCGGCACCGGCCCCGCTCCTGGCCCTACCTGGCACCGCTGCTGTTCGGCCTGGCGGTGTGGGTCTACGGCCCGCTGCTGTTCACCGGCGTGCTCAGCGTGCTGGACTGGGACCTGGTCGCGACCGGTCCCGGCTTCGCCGGCACCGCCAACTACGCCCGGCTGGTCACCGAACCGGAGTTCCCGGCCGCCGCGGCCCGAACCGGCCTGTACGTCGCGGGCATGCTGCCGTTCGCCACGGTCGTGCCGATGCTCCTGGCGATCACGCTGTGGAAGCGTCCCGGGCGCGTCAGCGAGGTCTACCGCGCGCTGCTGGTGCTGCCCATCATGCTGGCGCCGGTCGCCACGGCCGTGGCCTGGCAGTTCATCCTCAACCCGCTGCAGGGGGTCGCCAACGTCGTCCTGGGTGGGCTCGCGCTGCCGCAGCCGAACTGGCTCGGCGATCCCGCCACCGCCCTGCCCGTCGTCGTGCTGGTCACCGCGGCCAAGGTCGTCTCGCTCAACACGCTGCTCTTCGGCGCCGCACTGGCCGGCCTTGACCGGCGTGGTGTGGAGGCCGCTCGCATCGACGGAGCCACCGAGTGGGAGGTCACGCGGTTCGTGCTCCTGCCGCAGCTGCGGCCGACCGTCGCGCTGCTCGGCGGGCTGTGCGTCGTGCTGGCCGGCCAGTGGGTCTTCACGAACGTCGCGGTGCTGACCCAGGGCGGGCCGGACGGGGCGACCGACAACGTCTACTACCGGCTCTACACGTACGGCTTCGCGTTCTTCGACGTCGGGACCGCCTCCGCGGGTGCGGTGGTGGTCGTCGCCGCGCTCGGCCTGGTCCTCGCCGGCCGGGCCGCGCTCGGGGGGCGGCGCGATGCCGCCGGGTGAGACCCTCGCTCGCCGGCTGGGCCGGCACGCGGTGCTCGCGCTGACCGTGCTCGCCATGACGTTCCCGCTGTTGTGGGCGCTTCTCGGCTCGTTCAAGCCGGCCAACCGGATCTACTCCGGCGCGCCCCTGTTCTGGCCGCCCAGCCTCGACAACTACCGGGTTGCGCTGGTCGACTTCCCGATCACGGGGCTGCTGCTCAACACCCTGGTCATGGCCGCCGGCGTGACCGCGATGCAGCTCGCCGTCGCCGTGCTCGCGGGGTACGCGCTGGTGCGCTTCCGGGTCCGGTTCACCGGGCTGGTCGTGGCGGCGCTCACCGGTGCGCTGGTGATCCCGGCCCAGTCACTGATGATCCCGCACTTCCTGATGATCGCCGAGCTCGGATGGCGCAACACGTTCCCGGGACTGATCGTGCCGCAGCTGTCCGGCTGCGCGTTGGCCGTGCTCCTGCTGCGCCAGCACATCCGGGCGATCCCACCGAGCCTGCTCTCCGCGGCCGCCCTGGACGGCGCGACGCCGTGGGAGGCACTGCGCTTCGTGGTCCTGCCGCTGCTGCGCCCCGCCCTCGGCGCGGTGGCCATCCTCGTGTTCATCAGCACCTGGAACGAGTACCTGTGGCCGTTGCTGGCCGCACCGGCCGCCGACCGGACGACGATCCAGGTGGGCCTGCAGCTGTTCCAGAACACCGAAGGCGCCAACCCCGGCCCGCTCCTGGCCGCGGCGGTGCTGTCGACCGCCCCCATCGCCGCGATCTACCTCGTCATGTCGCGACGCATCGTCGACGCGTTCCTCCAGTCCGGATTGCGGTGACACCATGATCAGCCTCGACGGCGTGACCAAGCGATACGGCGACCACCTCGCCCTCGACGTGCCGTCGCTGGTGATCCCACCGGGCTCGTTCACGGTCGTGGTCGGCCCGTCCGGCTGCGGCAAGTCCACCGCGCTGCGGGTCATCAGCGGGCTGGAGCGGCCGACCGGCGGACGGGTGCTCATCGGCGGCGTCGATGCGACCGCCCGGCCGCCCGGCGAGCGGGATCTGGCCATGGTGTTCCAGGACTTCGCGCTCTACCCGCACATGACGGTAGCCGGGAACATCGGGTTCGGTCTCGAGTTGCAGGCGCGCCACGAACGCCGCGGTGGCCCGTCGCGGCAGGAGATCACCCACCGGGTGCGGGAGATCGCAGCGCTGCTGCGCATCGAGGAGCTGCTCGGGCGGCGACCGGCCCAGCTCTCCGGCGGCGAGCGCCAGCGGGTCGCGATCGCCCGCGCCCTCGTCCGGCGCCCGGCGGTGCTGCTGCTGGACGAGCCGCTGTCCAGCCTGGACGCCCAACTGCGGCACCACGCCCGCGCCGAGCTGATCCGGTTGCACCGCGAGCTGGACACCACGGTGGTGCTGGTGACCCACGACCAGGGCGAGGCGCTGTCCATGGCGTCGCACCTGGTGGTGCTGGCCGCCGGGACGGTGGCCCAGGCCGGTCCGCCCGGCGAGGTCTACGACCGGCCGCGCACCGTCGGGGTCGCCACGTTCCTGGGCAGCCCGGCCATGAACCTGCACGACGTGGAACTGACCGCCGACGACGCCGGCAGCCTGCTGCACGGGCCGGGGCTGCGCGGCCGGCTGCCGATACCGCCGCCGGGCAACCGCGTGCGGCTGGGCTGGCGCCCCGCCGACGCCACCGTCGACGGTGGGGACCCGCCGGGAGAGGGCGTTGCCGTGGACGGGCTCCTGGACCTGGTCGAGTTCACCGGCGACGGCCACCTGCTCACCTGCGCCGGCCCGCACGGCGCCTGGACGGCCGCGCTGCCCGGTCGGGAACGGCCGCCGTCCGTCGGCTCGCGGGTCCGCGCCCACCTGCCCCCGGCGCGGGTGCACCTCTTCGACGCCGGCACCGGCGAACGGCTCGCCTGATGCGATCCGACCGGCGTCACGCCGGGTGCTGTGCGGCCGTCCGGTGGACGATGCGGTACTCCCGCGGGCTGGTGCCGTAGGCGGCCTTGAAGGCCTTGGAGAACGTCCCGGCGTCGATGAGGCCCCAGCGCGCCCCGACCGCGCCGACCGGGACACGGGCGTCGGAGCGTTCGAGGTCGCGGCGGCAGCGCTCGAGTCGTTGCTCGCGGATCCAGCCGGCGACCGACGTCGCGTGCGCCGCGAACTCGCGCTGCAGGAGCCGCAGCGAGACGTGCTGGGAGCGCGCCACCGCGGCCGGCGTGAGCTGCGGGTCGGCGAGGTGCGTGGCGATGAACTCGGTCGCCCGGGAGAACAGGGTCTCCGGCGCGGCCAGCGCCGCGATCTCCTCCGCGCAGTGGGCGCCGACGTAGCCGGACAGCAGCCCCACCACGGTGCGGGCGACCTCCCGCTGCGCCTGCTGTCCACGCGGTTCCGCCGCGTGGTGCACGACGTCCCACAGCGTCTTCGCGACGAGCGGGCCCGCGCCCTGCCGCCCGGAGAACCGGGTGGCGGTGAAGTGGGCCATCGTGTCCGGCCCGAACGAGAACCACGACTTCGGGAACATCACGGTGAGCATCCGGAAGCTCTCCCGGAACACGAGCTCGTACGGCCGGGTCGCATCGCAGAAGGCCAGGTCGCCCGGGGTCAGCGCGGCCTCCCGGCCGTCCTGGCAGAACAGGCTGTAGCCGTCGAGCTGGACCCCGAACTTGTAGCAGGCGTCGTCGGCCACCACCTGCGCGGTCTGCGCGACGACGTGCGGTCGCGCCTCGAACTCGCGCACCACGAGGCCGTCGAACCGGCGGGCCGTGAGGGTCCCCGAGAACGCTCCGCCGCCCGGCACGTCGACCACGACCGGCAGGTGGTCGGCGTGCACGGCGCCGCGCCACTCCTCGAGGTTGCCGGCGACGACGGTGGTCCGCAGCTCCCGGAGGTCGTCCTGCACCGTCCACTCCTCTCGCGGGTCGTCCCGGGCATCGTCGCATCCCGAGCGTGCCGCGCCGGGGGCTCCGCGCACCGTGAGGCGCGGATCGACCGGTGCCCGTCGCGCACGGCCAAGCCCGCGGCCGTGGCGGCTCCTACCGTCGGGGCGTCGCAGGATGGTTCTCTTTCAAGGGAGAAGGATGGCCAGTCACACCGGCGCGCCGGCCGATCCGGCGCCGAGCCCCGGCATGTACCGCAAGGTCGCGCTCGCGAGCGCGGTCGGCACGAGCATCGAGTGGTACGACTACCACGTCTACAGCGTGGCGTCGGCGCTCGTGATCGGGCGCCTGTTCTTCAGCGAGATGGATCCGTTCACCGCCACGCTGGCGGCGTTCGGGACCTTCGCCATCGGGTTCGTCGCCCGCCCCGTCGGCGGTATCCTCGCGGGCCACCTCGGCGACCGGGTCGGCCGCAAACAGGTCATGGTCCTCACGCTGACCATGATGGGCGCGGCCACGACCCTGATCGGCCTCCTGCCGACCTACGCGCAGATCGGCGTGTGGGCGCCCGTCCTGCTCGTCGCGCTCCGGCTGCTGCAAGGCCTGTCCGCCGGGGGTGAGTGGGGTGGCGCCGCGCTGATGGCCGTGGAGCACGCTCCCCCCGGCCGGCGGGGGGTGTTCGGCAACTTCGTGCAGCTCGGCACCCCGACCGGGATGTTCCTCGCCAACTCGGTGATCCTGGTGCTGGTCGCGGTCATGCCGCAGGACGCGTTCGAGAGCTGGGGCTGGCGGGTCCCGTTCCTGCTGAGCGTGGTCATGGTCGTCATCGGGTTCCTGATCCGCCGGGCAGTCGAGGAGAGCCCGTCGTTCCGCGCAGTGCGCGCCGCCGACCGCACGTCCCGGCTGCCGGTGGTCGAGGTCCTGCGCCGGTACCCAGGCCGGGTCGCCCTGGCGATCGCGTCGTTCGTGGGCAACAACGCCGTCGGCTACCTGTTCCTCGCCTACCTGCCCTCCTACGGCACCGGCACGCTGGGGTTCTCGCGCGGGTTCATGCTCGCGGTGCTGCTCGCCGGCTGCGTCTCGTGGTTCGTGTCCATGATCGCGTTCGCCGCGTGGTCCGACCGGATCGGCCGGCACGCGGTCTACCTGCTCGGCTACGGGTTCATCGCCGTCTGGGCCTTCCCGTTCTTCGCCCTGATGCAGACCGGGGAACCCGTGCTCGTGGTCGTCGCAGTCGTGGTACTCACCCTTGGCCTCGCCGCGACGTACGGGCCGCAGGCGGCCCTGTTCGCCGAACTCTTCCCCGCCGAGGTGCGCACCAGTGGCGCCTCCCTGTCCTACGCCCTCGGCGCGGCGTTGTCCGGCGGCATCGCGCCGCTCGTCGCCACGGCGCTGCAGGGCTGGACGGGAACCGTCTACTCGGTGAGCGTTTTCATGATCGGCTTCGCGGCAATCTCCTGTGCCGCGATCCTGGCCCTGCGGCGCATCCCGTCCAGCTTCGACACCCCTGTGCCCACGAACCCGGAAGGAGCCACCCCTCGATGATCCACGACGAGCAGTACGACCTCGGCCTGGAGCTGCGCCGCGACATGTTCGGTCCCGCCGGGGCCGACGAGCAGGTCGGTTCGACCGACGAGTGGGACGACAAGCTGCAGGAGCTCGTCACCCGGCACGTCTTCGGCGACATCTGGCAGCGTCCGGGGCTGGACCGCAGGACCCGCAGCCTGGTGACCCTCGCGATGCTGGTGGCCACGAACCGGGCGCACGAGGTCGGCATCCACCTGCGGGGAGCGCTGTCGAACGGCGTGTCGTCCGACGAGCTGCGGGAGCTCATGCTGCACGCATCGGTCTACTGCGGCATCCCGGCCGCGGTGGACGGGATCCGGGCCGCGCGGGCCGCGGTGCAGGAGCGGACGACGGTGGGAGGGCAGGCATGAGCGGAGAGATCGGCTTCATCGGGCTCGGCCGGATGGGCGCCCCGATGGCGCGCAACGTCGCCGCCGCCGGGTTCGGGCTCGTGTTAAGGGACGAGTCGGTCGAGGTGGGGGAGCGGGTGGCGGCCGACACCGGCGGCCGGATCGCGCGCTCGCCCGCGGACCTGGCCGGGTGCGGTGTGGTCGTGACGATGCTCCCGACGTCCGCGATCGTCGCGAAGGCCCTGCTGGAATGGGAGGGCGGGGTGCCGCAGCACCTCCCCGCGGGCGCGGTCGTCGTCGACATGAGCTCGTCGATGCCCCACGACACGGTCGCCTTGGGTGCCCGGCTGGCCGAGCACGGCGTGGCGCTCGTCGACGCACCGGTGTCCGGCGGTGTGCCCGGGGCGATCGCCGGCAGCCTGTCGATCATGATGGGGGCCGACGACCCGGCCGCGGCCGAGCGGGCACAGCCGGTCGTCGACGCGATGAGCGCCCGCACCCACCGCACCGGCGGCCTCGGCACCGGACACGCCGTGAAGGCGCTCAACAACTTCGTCGCGGCATCCACGTTCGTGGCCTGCGGGGAGGCCCTCGTCGCGGCGGAACGGTTCGGGCTGGACCCGGCCACGCTCGTCGAGGTGCTCAACACCTCGACCGGCCGCAGCTTCGTGAGCAGCGAGGTGCTGGGCGAGCACGTCGTCGGGGGCCGGTACGCGTCCGGGTTCTCGCTGCCGCTCATGACGAAGGACGTGGGGATCGCGGTGGACCTGCTGCGGGAGACCGCGACGGCCGCGGGTGCCGGTGAGCGGGTGCACGCCGCGCTGCACGAGGCCCTCGAGCACCTGGGCGACGTCGACCACACGCGCGCCGTGCAGTACTGGTCGTCACTCCACTGACCGGCGTCGAACCTGCGGGTCCAGATCGCGGGCGTGCTCCGAGGCGAACGCGATCATCGCGGCGGCACGGTCCGTCGCGATCCATTCCATCAGCATCGGGACGACCGGCTACCCGGTGAAGGTTCGCGACACTAGGCGAACGCCTCGCGGAGGAGGTCCTCCTGCTCCTTGGACAGGTTGGTGAACAGCAGCTCCGCGCGCTGGTCCGCGAAGGCCTCCTGGATCCGGTCGAGGACGGCGTCGGTGGTGAGGACGAACAGGGCTGAGGTTCCGGGGGTGATCTCGTCGCGGGTGCGTTTGATGAACCCGTCGTCGATGCCGATGTCGGAGAACTTGCCGACCAGCGCGTCGGCTGCGGCGCCGATCGCGGCGCCGAGCAGCGGTACCAGGAACAGCAGGCCGAACAGCATGCCCCAGAAGGCGCCGCCGAGCGCACTCGCGCCGGCCAGGTCGTGCAGCTGGCGGGTCTTGGGCTTCTTCGCGCCGGCGGGCCAGGACACGGTTGCCGCGTCGTGGATGGTGACCAGCTTCTGCGTCGCGAGGCCTTTCAGCGTGCTGACGGTGCGCTCGGCGCCGTCCGGATCGTCGAAACGCCACACACTCAAGGTCGACATCGCTCACCTCCGGCTAAGCGGCCGCGGATGGCGCGGCCGCGGTGGGGGATGGTGGGGCCGCCGGCGCACCGGGACCTCCCCCGGAGGGGATGAGGCCTCGGGAGCGGCCCGGCGGGTCAGAAGTCGATCGCGTCGCGGATCAGCGGGCACGTCATGCAGTGCCCGCCGCCGCGTCCCCGGCCGAGCTCGGCGCCGACGATGGTGATGACCTCGACGCCGGCCTTCCGCAGCTGCGAGTTGGTGTGGGTGTTGCGGTCGTAGGCGACCACCACCCCCGGTTCGACGGCGACCAGGTTGTTGCCGCTGTCCCACTGGGCGCGCTCGGCGGCGTAGGCGTCGCCGCCGGTCTCGACGATGCGCAGCGAGGACAGGTTGAGCGCCTCGGCGACGACGTCGACGAAGGAGTGCTTCTCCTCGGTGACGTCGGGGCCGGTGTCGCCCGGTCGCAACGAGATGGTGTGGATGCCGTCGACGATGTTCGGGAACACGGTGATGCAGTCGCGGTCGGCGAAGGTGAGGACGGTGTCCAGGTGCATGGCCGCGCGCAGCTTCGGCATCCCGGCGACGATGACGCGCTCGGCGGCGGCGCGGTCGAACAGCGATGCCGCGAGCTGGGAGATCGCCTGGCGCGAGGAGCGTTCGCTCATCCCGACCAGCACGACCCCGTTGCCGACGGGCATCACGTCGCCGCCCTCGAGGGTGGCCAGGCCCCACTCCTGTTCCGGATCGCCCCACCAGACGGTCGAGCCGACGAAGTCGGGGTGGAACTCGTAGATGGCCTTCATCAGCAGCGTCTCGTCGTGCCGCGCGGGCCAGTACAGCGGGTTGAGCGTCAGGCCACCGTAGAGCCAGCAGGTGGTGTCGCGGGTGTACAGCGTGTTGGGCAGGGGCGGCATCAGGTACTCGGGGATGCCGGTCGACTCGCGGGCGAGCGCGAGGTAGCCGGAGCGGAAGTCGTCGGGGAGGTCGACCGTGGACAACCCCCCGAGCAGGTACTCGGCCAGCGCGCGGGGGTCGAGGCCGTCCAGGAACGAGCGGGTGTCCGCGACGAGGCCGAGCCCGACCTCGTTCGCCACGATCTTGCGGTCGAGCAGCCAGGTCTTCGCCTCGGGGATCGCCATGATCTCGGCGAGCAGGTTGTGCAGCTCGACGACCTCGACGCCACGATCGCGCAGCTTGGCCATGAAGTCGAAGTGGTCGCGGCGGGCGTTCTGCACCCACATCACGTCGTCGAACAGGAGGGAGTCGCAGTTCGTCGGGGTCAGCCGGGTGTGGGCGAGCCCCGGCGCGCAGACGAGCACCTTCCGCAACGACCCGACCTCGGAGTGCACGCCGTACGCCGCGGACGGGCGCGGAGTCGTGGTGGTCATGACTGTCTCCTCCTCCTAGATGGTGATCAGACCGGTGGCGAGGCCGACGATGCCGAGGATTGCCAGGACGATGGACAGGACGAACAGGAGCAGCTCGGGCGGGGAGAACACCCGCCGGTTCTGCTCGCGGCGCGACATGATGAACAAGATCGTTCCGGGGGCGTAGATGATGAACGACAGCAGCAGGAACTCCAGGCCGGCCGCCAAGATCAGGAACGCGGTGTAGACGGTCGCGAGCACCGCGAACGTCACTTCCTTGCCGCGGCCGCGCGAGGCCTCCTCGTAGGTCTCGCCGCGCACGCCGATCTTCAGTGCGTATCCGGCGGCCAGCAGGTAAGGGATCAGCGACAGCGAGCTGCAGAGCTTGAGCGTGAACGTGAACGCGTCGTCGGAGAACAGCGTGACCAGCAGGACGGCGGTGATGAGCACGCTGGTCATCACGAGCGCGGCGACCGGTACGCCGTGGGTGTTCTCGCGGCGCAGGAAGCGCGGCATGTCGTCGTCCTTGGCGGCGACGAACAGCACCTCGGCGGCCATCAGCGTCCAGGCCAGGTAGGCCCCGAGCACCGAGACGATCAGCCCGAGGCCGATGAAGACGGCGCCCCACGGCCCCACCACCGAGGCCAGGACGCCCATCATCGACGGCTGGCGCAGCTCGCCCATCTCCGCCCGGGGCAGCGCGCCGTAGGACAGCAGCGTCACCGAGGCGAACAGCGCCAGCACGGACAGGAACCCGAGCACGGTGGCCCGCCCGACGTCGGAACGCTTCTGGGCGTAGCGGGAGTAGACGCTCGCGCCCTCGACGCCGAGGAACACGAACACCGTCAGCAGCATCGTGGCCCGGACCTGCTCGACGAGCGCGGTGAACGACCGGTCCTCGCCGCCCCACAGGTTTGCGGAGAACACGTCCGCGCGCAGGGTGACGGCGAGGATCACGACGAACACGAGGATGGGCACGAGTTTCGCGATCGTCACGATCCGGTTGATCGCGGCCGCTTCCTTGACCCCGCGGGTGATCATGTAGTGGAAGGCCCACACCCCGACCGCGGACACCGCCACCGCCAGCAGGGTGTTGCCCTCGCCGAATCCCGGGATCACCACGCCGAGGGTCGACTTGATCAGCACCCAGTAGGTGACGTTGCCGACGCAGGCGCTGGCCCAGTACCCGAACGCGGAGAAGAAGCCGGGGAACTCGCCGAACCCGGCCTTGGCGTACGCGTAGACGCCGGCGTCGAGCCCCGGTTTGCGTACCGCGAGGGTCTGGAACACGAACGCGAGCATCAGCATGCCGACGCCGGCGATCACCCAGGCGATGATCGCGCCGAACACCCCGGTGGCCTGGGCGAAGTTGCGGGGGAGCGAGAAGACACCCGCGCCGACCATCGACCCGACGACCATGGCCGTCAGGGTCATCAGCGGTAACTTCTGCGGCGCCTTGACATCGGTTGTGGTCATCCTGGAGCCCCCGTTCACATCTCGGCCGGTTCGGTGTCGGTCGGCTCCACCTTCTCGACCTTGAATCCGGTGAACCCGTAGATCACGCTCAGCAGCGGGCTGGCGATGTTGAAGAAGCAGAAGGGCAGGTAGACCAGCGTCGGCACGCCCAGCACCGCACCCATGAACGCGCCGCAGGAGTTCCACGGCACCAGCGGGGAGGTGACCGTGCCGCTGTCGGCGGCCAGCCGGGACAGGTTCGTCGGGGCGAGGCCACGTCTGGCGAACTCGGCGCGGTAGACCTTCGCCGGCAGGACGAGCGCGATGTACTGGTCGCCCGCCACGATGTTGAGCCCGAAGGCGGTGGCGAACACGGTGAGGAACAGCCGCCCGGTGCCCTTGGCCGCCCGGATCATCGGGTCGATCAGCCGGGCGATCAGGCCGAACTCCTCGAGCAGGGTGCCGAACGTGACGGCGCCGATGATCAGCCACAGGGTGAGCAGCATGCTGTCCATCCCGCCGCGGGACAGCAGCCGGTCGATGTCGCCGATGCCGGAGTCCATCGCGAAGCCGGTCGCCATCGCCTGCCACACGGCCTTGATCCCGGCGCGTACCGGGTCGAGACCGGGATCGGCGACGAAGTCGCGCACCACCGGGTACTGGGTGAACACGCCCAGGATCCCCGCGAAGAGCGACGCCGCCATCAGCGCGAGCGAGGCCGGCGTCTTGCGGACCGAGAGCACGACCAGCAGCAGGAGCGGCAGCAGGTTCAGCGGGGTGATCCAGTAGATGTCGCCGAGGGCGTTCAGCTCGCTGCCGGTGTCGCCGGCATCCGTGGCCGCGGGTCCCCAGAACAGTCCGATCAGCCCGAACAGCACGAACCCGATCACGAACGCCGGGATCGACGTCCAGGCCTGGCGCTTGATGTGCTCGTAGACGTCGACCTCGACCAGCTGCGCTGTGAGGACGGTGGTCTCCGAGAGCGGGGAGAGCTTGTCGCCGAGGTAGGCGCCCGAGATCACCGCACCCGCGGTGATGCCCGGAGGGATGCCGAGCATCGCGGCGATGCCGACGAGACCCACACCGATCGTGCCCGCGGTGGTCCACGAGCTGCCGATCGACATCGCGACGATCCCGCAGATCAGCGCGCTCGCCGGGTAGTACCAGGCGGGCGAGAGCACCTGGAGCCCGTAGTAGACCAGCGTCGGGATCGTGCCGGACATGTTCCACGTGCCGATCAGGGCTCCGACCGCGAGCAGGATGAACACCGCGCTCGTGACCGAGGAGACGGCCCGCTGACCGGCGGCCTGGACGTCCTCCCACCGGTGGCCGTTCTTCAGCACGACCAGGGCGGCGACCATCGCGCACAACACCAGCGCGACCTGGATCGGGCCGTCGAGCGCGTCCAGGCCGAACAGCAGGAGCGACCCGCCGATCAGCACCACCAGTGCGACCAGCGGGACGAGCGCGTCGGTCAGCGACGGCTCGCGGACGGCGCGGTCGCCCCCGGTCACGGGCGGGACGGTGCCAGGTGCGCGTCCGGCGGGCCTCATCCGCCGCGGGGGAGATCCGCGCCCGCCGGTTCGTTCCCGGCCCGCACCCCAGCCGCCGAGGTGAGAAGCGCGCTCGCCCAGCCGGCGCGCGGGTCGGTGTCGACCAGCAGCGCCTTCGCCAGGAGGGTCAGCGGCACCGCGAGCACGGCGCCGACCGGCCCGAGCAGCCAACCCCAGAAGACCAGCCCGAGGAAGGTCACGGTGACCGACAGGCCCACCGCGTCGCCGATGAAGTGCGGCTGGACGAGGGAGGTGATCACGAAGTTCAGCACTATGTAGAGGGCGACGACGACCAGCATCAGCTGCCAGCCGCCGCCCAGCAGCGCGAGGATCGCCGGGGGCAGCACACCGATCCAGAACCCGACGTAGGGGATGTAATTGGTGATGAACGCCAGCAGACCCCACAACACGGCGAGCGGGACTCCCAGCAGGATCAGCGCAACGGTGTCGAGGACCGCCAGCACCAGGCCGAACAGGGTGGTGACGACCAGGAAGCGCCGCGTGCCCCATACGAAGTGGGCCAGGGCGTCGGCGACGTGCGGCCGGTCCCGGCCGATCGCCGTCATCCGCGCGCCCGCGCCGACGGACTCGATGCTCAGGAACAGCATGAGCGACAGCAGGAACACGAAGTTGGTGGCCAGGCCGGCCAGCCCGGACAGCAGCCCGCTGATGAGCGCGACCACCTTGCCGAGTTCCAGCGAGCCGGCCGCCGCCCTCAGCTCGCCCGGGCCCACACCCAGATCGCCCAGTGCCCGCGTGAACGTTCCGACGAGGGCGTCGCCGGCCGAGGTGTACTGCGGCAGGGTCGTCGCCAGCCGCGACATCGAGACGAGGAGCACGCCGGCGAGCACGAGGACGACCCCGTAGACGAGCAGCACCAGCACGGACGTCGTCAGCCATCCGGGGAGCCCGACGCCCCGCATCCACCGGTCCACCGGGCTGACGACCATCACGATGACGAGCGCCAGGAACGCGGGACCGATCAGCCATGCGGCCGCGTGCACCCCCGCGGCCACGATCGTGGCGGCCGCCGCCCCGACGAGCAGGACGAACCCCCGTGGCAGCGCCTCCGGCCGCGACCCGAACACCCGCCGCGGCGCGCGCTCCCGGGGCGGGTCAGTAGATCCGAGTGCCATGGATGCGTCTCCTCCCGCGGTGCCCGGGCCCGACCCTCCCGCCGCCCGCCCGTCGACGGCCTCCCCCGCAATGGACGGGGTCACCGGGTATCGGCACGTCACCTCATCCCGTCCGGACGACGCCGGGCGCGGCGGGGCCGGACGAGGATGCGGCGGCTGCGGCTCCGCAGGCGGGCGTCCTACCCGGCGATGCCCGGGATCAGCCGCGGGAGGGAGTGGCGGCGTGCCGAGGCGACGCTACGAGTTCCGGGTGGCCGGGTTGCTGTCCGAGCGGACCCGCGGCGCCTTTCCCGACATGACCGTCGTCGACGTCCCAGCCGAGACGATCATCTGCGGCGAGGTGGAGGACGAGTCCCAGATGCACGGCGTGCTCGCCCTGATCCGGGACCTCGGGTTGCGGGTCGTGTCCGTCCACCAGGTCCAGGAGTGAGGCGGGCCGGATCAGGGCGGGTTCGTCGCGAGGATGCCGTGCTGGTGCGCGCTGGCAACGGCGTCGCGCCGGGAGCTGACGCCGAGCTTGCTGTAGATCGCTCGGACGTGGGTCTTCACCGTGCTGGGCGAGACGGTGAGGTCGACGGCGATCTCCTCGAAGGAACGCTGCGTCGGCAGCATGCTCAGCACCGCGCGTTCCCGCTCCGTGAGCGAGATCGGCGGCGCACCGAGCACCCGCCGCGCCGCGAGTACCCGCGACGCGACCGGCTCCCGGCCGCCGAAACTCCCCATGTGCCGCGTCAACAGGTCGACGACCTCCGGGGGGCCCGACGCCAGCGGGCGCAGGACGTCCATCGCGGCGCACAACGCCAACGCGTGCTCGAGCTCGCGGCGGGCCTGTGGGCGGCGGTCGAGGCGCAGCGCGAGCTGGCACTCCAGCACCCGGGCCTCGACCAGCGCCCAGGACAGCACCACCGGCACCGAGCCGTCCAGGAGGGGGATCAGCGTGTCGCTCGCGGCCCGGTGGCGTCCGAGCGCGGCGCGCTGCCGGGCACGCAGGAGCAGGACCTCGCCGGCCCCGCCGAGGTCGGCTTCGGCCCGGCTCAGCACGGCGCGTGCCAGGTCAGCCCGGCCAAGGAGCGTGGCCGCGCCGTGGGTGAGCACGGCGACGGTCGCGGTGACCTCCGCCGAACCCGCCCGGCTCGCGGCGAGCAGATGTGCCTCGCCGAGCCGGTCCGTACCCTCGCCGCTGCGGCCGACGTCCAACAGCGCGGCCCCGTGCAAGGCCGTGCGCAGCACGAGCAGCTCGTCGGAGACCTGGGCCGGGGGACCCTCCGCATCGGGATCGTCCGCCACAAGTAGCAGACAGCGCTCGGGTTCGGCGCGCAGCAGCGCCCCGTACGCCCGCATCGTCGACGACCAGAGCGCACCGACGGTGGCCTGCCACGCCGGGTTGTCCGGCTCCGCGTCGGCGGCCTCGGCCAGTGCCGCCATCCGACGGTAGTCGCCCTCGCCCCCGGCGATCACCGCGAGCAGGGCGAGCCCGAGCGCGGCGAGGTAGCCGTGGTGCTGCTGGCGGGCCTGCCCCAGCGCGGACTCCACGATGTCGCGGGCCTCGTCCCGGCGCCCCGCCCGGAGCCGGTCGATGGCGATGTGCAGCATCGCCATCGGCGCGAGTCCCAGCTCCTCCGCCGCGCCGGGCACGATCGCGGCCGCCGTGCCGTCCGCGCCGCCCGTGACGATCGCCCGTCGCGACCGGACGAGCCCACGCAGCGCCACCAGGTCCGGTGCCGGGTCGGACGGCCACGCCGCGGCGGCCCGGGCGATGTCGTCGTCGGCCTCGGCGCAGGCGCCGCTCTCCGTCGCGACGAGGGCCGCCACCAGGGCGAGCCAGGGGTCCCCGCGGAACGGAGCGCCCAGCCACTCCAGTGCCGCACGGACCGCATCGTGCTCGCCGTCGGCGACGAGCGTGGTCGCGTGCCGGCGCAGCAGCCGCAGGACGCGGTCCGGGGCTCCGCCCCGGCGGGCGTAGGTGAGGGCGGCGCCCGGCTGCCCGGCGGCATCGAACCAGTCGGCCGCCCGGCTGTGCAGGTGCACCACCAGGTCCGGGCGCCGCCGCTGCAGGTCGGCCCGCAGGTGCGACCGCAGCAACGGATGCACCCGGTACCAGGTGCGGCCCACCCCGACGCTGAGCACGAGCCCCGTCTCCCGCTCGAGGGCGTCGAGCACCTCGCCGGCGTCCGTCCGGGCCGACAGCGCGCCGGCCAGCGGTGCGGAGAGCTGACCGCAGATGCTCACCGCGCCCAGCAGTTCCTGGGTGTCCGCGGGGAGCCGGCTGAGGATCTCCCCGACCAGGTAGTCCGAGATCGCCCGCCCGTTGCCGACCAGATCGGTCAGGAACTGGTCCGCGTCCTCCGCCTCGCGCAGCGACAGCGCCGCCAGCCGCAGGCCGGCGGGCCAGCCCTCGGTCTGCTCCACCAGGAGGCGCACCTGGTCGGGACGGGCGGGGATATCGGCCGCGCCCAGCATCTCGGCGGTCTCGGGCACGGAGAAGCGCAGGACGTCGGCCCGGATCTCGCACAGCTGTCCCGCCAGCCGCATCCGGGGCAACGGCAGCGGGGGATCGGTGCGCCCGGACAGGACGAGGTGCAGCCCCGGCGGGCGGTCCCGCACCAGCGCGGCCAGCCCGTGCAGCGGGTCGGAGGCGGTGAGCTCGTGCACGTCGTCGAGGACCAGCCGGACGGGCCCCGGCACGGCCGCGACCGCGTCCACCACCGCCGCCACGAACTCCGGGTTGCGGCTGGGGCGCGGCGGGACGCCGAGCCGGTGCAGGGCGTTGTCGGCCGGGACCGCCGGGCACGAGCCCAGGCCCGCGAGCAGCGCGGACCAGAACCGGCGGTCGTCGGTGTCGTCGTCGTCGAGGGACACCCACGCCGTCAGCTCCGGGCTGCGGCCCACCCACTCGGAGAGCAACAGGGTCTTGCCGTACCCGGCCGGTGCGCTGAGCAGGGTGACCTGCCCGTCGACGGCCGCGTCCAGGGCGAGCAGCAGCCGGGCCCGCGGCACGTAGTGCCGAGACAGCCGCGGAACGGCCGTCTTCACCAGCGGAACGCCGGGACGAGTGCCGGAGCGTGCACGCCCGGTCTCGACGGTCACTACCACAACGCTACCGGCCCGGGGAGGCCGGACAAGCTCCGTCAGCCCTCCGAGTTGGCCCGAACGGCCCATCGGGTGTGGAAGGACGGCGAAGGGGTACCTCACCTTTGCGCTAGTACCGGCCGGCGACGTGGGAGGTCGTCATGCAGCACGAGCACCTGCCGTTCCCGGTCCCGCAGCTGTGCGAGGAGTGCTTCTACCCGGTGGCGGACGTCATCTGCGGCGGGGTCGTCGCAACCCGGAAGTGGCCCGGCGCCCAGGGGTCCCTCGTGTTCCTGCACGCCGCCTGCTTCAGCCGGGCCCGCGACCGCCTCACCCGACGGTGAGCGGCGCCCTGCCGATCAGCTCCCCACGTGCGCCGGCGCGGCCGACAGCGCGTCGGTCAGCAGCGCGACGAGCGCCTCGTGCTGCACGTCGGCCGACGTACCGGTCTCCTCGTCCGAGCCGTCGAGCGCCTGGGCGGCGAGGCCGGCCTTGCTGTCGATCAGCTCGGCGACCCGGGCGTCGATCGTCTGCGCGGCGATGATGCGCCACGCGGTGACGGGCTGCGTCTGGCCGATGCGGTGGCTGCGGTCGATCGCCTGGGTCTGCTCCGCCGCGGTCCAGGAGAGCTCGGCGAGCACCAGGTCGGAGGCGACCTGGAGGTTGAGGCCCACGCCGGCGGCGGTCAGGGAGCAGACGGCGACGGCCACGTCCGGGTCGTTCGTGAAGGCGTCGATGTTGCGCTGCCGCACGGTGGACGTCTGGTCGCCGCGGATCGAGGAGAAGCGGACCCCCTGCTGGGTGAACGTCTCCTCGGCGGCGTCCATGACGTCGATGTGCTTGGCGAAGAAGACGACCTTGCCCGCGCTGCGCGCCACCTGGATCGCGTAGTCGGCGGCGAGGCCGGCCTTCGCCTGGCCGATGCGCCGCATCATGGTGAAGACGTTGTCGCCGGCCTTCGCCTCGGCCGCGTCCTTCTGCTCCCACCGGGCGACCTGCCGGACGAGGTCGTGGTCGATGCCCTCGACGACGGCGCCCGACCGGCGTGCGGCCAGCGCGTCCTCGTAGCGCGCGACCATCCGGCGCGCGAGCTCGCGTTCGGCCGCCCGGATCGACCGGCCCTCCGGTCCGTCCAGCTCGACGGGGAGGTCGGCGATGCGACGTGCGGGGATGTCGGCCGCCACGTCGACCTTGCGCCGGCGGACGATGCCGAGATCGACGACGCGTTGCCGCGCCGCGGCGTAGAACCCCGGGTCGGCCGGGGTCAGGCCGGTCTCGTCGAGCGCGTTCATCAGCTCGGCGCGCGGCTTGCGCTCGTCGATCCAGCCGAGGAACTGCCAGATGGCCCGGAAGTCGTCGATGTCGTTGATCAGCGGGGTGCCGGTGAGGGCCATCAGCAGCGGGCGGGCGGTGAAGGACCGGATCTGCTCGGAGAGCGCGAGGACGTTGCGCGAGCGCTGGGAGGACTTGTTCTTGATGAAGTGTGCCTCGTCGACGACCATGCCGCGCAGGCCGAAGTCGCCGAGCCAGCCCACGTGGCGGTCGAGCACCTCGTAGTTGACGACGACGATGTCGGCGAACCCGTCGATCGAGTCGCCGTTGCCGTGGATCACGGTGGCCGAGCGGTGGGGGGTCCACATCCGGGCCTCACGCGCCCAGTTCGTCTTGACGACGTTCGGCACGACGACGAGCAGCGGGTAGGCGCCCGCCGCCTCCGCGGCGAGCAGCGCCTGGGCGGTCTTGCCGAGCCCCGGCTCGTCGGCGAGCAGGAACGTGCGGTGGCCGGCTGCGGCCGCGGCGACCATCCGGGCCTGGTGCGGCATCAGCTCCATGCCGCGCGGCGTGTACCGCGACGTGGGCGCGGGGAGGTCCATGCACGCCGCGGCGCCGCTCCCGGCGCGCTCGAACGAGCTGAGCAGCGGGCCGATCAGCTCCCAGGTGGCCAGCCGGGTCGGGCGGGGTGCGTTCGGCCGGACGGCGGAGGCGTCCGGGGCGAGGAAGGGGTTGGCGAGCTGCCGCGAGACGACCGACCGTGGCACCACCCGGTGCTCCGCGGCCGCGTCGGGGGCCTGCACCGGTGGGAGATCGGCGGCGCCCGGCTCGATGCCCGCGGTCCTCATCATGTCCCGCTTGAGCGAGCGGGCCTCGTCCGAGACGACGGCGTCCTCGGCGAGGAGCGCCATCAGCTCGGTGTCCCGCACCGCGCTCGTGGCGAGGATCGTCGCGATCCCGTCGAGGCGCTTGAGCTGCTCGGCCTGGTGCGCGTCGCGGCCGTTCTCCTCCGCCCGGACCCGGGCGCGCTCGTCGCGCAGCAGCAGCGCGACCGCGTGGAACTTCGTGCGCGTCGCGGGGGTGACCCGCCCGTTCCGGATGGCCGCCTCGACCTCCCGGACGGCGCGGGCGAGCACCGAGTTGACGTCCTGTTCGACGTCGTCGCGGCGGCGGCCGCGCCTGCGGTCGTGCGGGGCGGCACGGCGAGCCCTGGTCTGGGGCTGGCCTCGTCGGGCCACTGACTCCTCCTCGTGTGATCGGCACGCTGCCGGGGCAGCCGTGCCGCGTGCTGTGCTGCGGCCGGGCTATGGGGGTCGCGGGGAGGGCCGGAATGGCTCTCCGAGACGCGACCGGACCCACGCATGCGCGGAGTTCGACGCTGTGGGCCGCAAGGCTCGCCCGCATGGTTGCCGAACGAGCGGCGTTCGCCGGTTTGCTTCTCCCATCGATCCTAGCGCCGGGCGGGTGGTGCGAAGACGCGACGCACACCGCGTGACCGGGCAGGTCGACCGGGGAAACGCTCCGCCGACAACGGTACTACACCAGTAGGTCGTGGTGTCGCATGATCGGTGCGGGTGGTGCGTCACAGTCGTTCTGGCGGGTGGTCCGGTGCCGCGCTTCCCCCGGTCGGTCGATCGTCGGCGGCAGGCGGACGAGCCGGGTGTCGGCGCACCACGGGCCGAGCCTAGGTTGGCCTGGTGAAGGCGATGCTGTTGGAGAACATCCACCCGGTCGCGGAGGCGGCGTTCCGGCGTGCGGGCTTCGAGGTCGACGCGCGTCCGCGCTCGCTGAGCGAGGACGAGCTCGTCGCCGAGCTGCCGGGGGTGTCGGTGCTCGGGATCCGGTCCAACACGAACGTCACGCCCGCGGTGCTCGACGCGGGGAAGGACCTGCTGGCGGTGGGGTGCTTCTGCATCGGCACCAACCAGGTGCACCTGGAGAACGCGGCCGAGCGGGGCCTTGCGGTGTTCAACGCGCCGTACTCCAACACCCGCAGCGTCGTCGAGCTGGTGATGGGCGAGATCGTCGCGCTGGCCCGCAGGCTCACGGAGAAGACCCAGCGGATGCACGAGGGGGTGTGGGACAAGTCGGCGAAGGGCAGCCGCGAGGTCCGCCGTCGCACGCTGGGCATCGTCGGCTACGGCAACATCGGCACCCAGCTGTCCAACGTCGCCGAGGCCTTCGGCATGCGGGTGATCTTCTTCGACGCCGCCGACCGGCTGGCACACGGCAACGCCTCGCGGGTCGGGTCGCTGGAGGAGCTGCTGGCCGAGTCGGACGTGGTGAGCATCCACGTCGACGGCAGGCCGGGCAACGCCGGCCTCTTCGGGGCCGAGCGGTTCGCGCTGATGAAGCCGGGGGCGGTGTTCATCAACGCCTCGCGCGGCATGGTGGTCGACGACGCCGCGCTGCGCGACAACATCCTGTCCGGGCACCTGTCCGGTGCCGCCATCGACGTCTTCCCGCTGGAGCCGAAGGCACAGGGCGACCCGTTCGAGTCGCCGTTGCGGGGTCTCGACAACGTCATCCTCACCCCGCACGTCGGTGGCTCGACGCAGGAGGCGCAGGAGGAGATCGGGCATTTCGTCGCGAACAAGCTGGTCGGGTTCGTCGAGGGCGGCAGCACCGCGCTGTCGGTCAACCTGCCGCAGGTGCCCGCGCCCCATCCGCAGGGCGCGTTCCGGATGGGGTACCTGCACGAGAACCTGCCCGGGGTGCTGGCCGAGATCAACCGGCTGCTCGCGGACGCCGGGGTGAACGTGGTCGGCCAGGCGCTGTCCACCCGGGGTGAGCACGGGTACGTCCTCACCGACACCGACGCCGTGCTGTCGGACGCCACCCTGTCGGCCCTGCGGCAGTCGCCGCAGACGGTCTGGTTGCGGTCCTGGCGGCTCTGACGGTCACAGGTTGGCCCGGCGGAGCGAGCGCACGGTGCGCTGCGGGGCGGTCAGCTGCCGGAGAACCCCGCCCAGCGGTGGATGGCGAACCGGGATCGGGCGGCCGGGTGGAGTACGCGCTCACGGCACGGGGGCACTCGCTGCGCGACCAGCTCGCCGGGCTCGGCCGCCGGGCCGCCGGGCAGGGCTCGGCGGGACCCTGATCCCACCTCCCGCGATCAGGCGACGGCCTCGCCCGCGAGCAGGCGGACGCCGGCGAACCGCGTGTGCCTGCGCAGCGTGAAGCCGATCGCCTCGTACAGCCGGATGGCGTTCACGTTCGACGCCGCGGCGTGCAGCAGCGGGGTCTCGCCGCGCTCCCGGATACCGGCGACGACGGCCCGTACCAGGCGCGTGCCCAGCCCGCGCCCGCGGTGGCGCGCGTCGGTGCAGACGGCGCTGATCTCGGTCCAGCCGGGCGGGTGCAGCCGTTCGCCCGCCATCGCGATCAGCTCGCCGTCGTGCCGGATGCCGAGGTAGGTGCCCATCTCGACGGTGCGGGGCAGGAACGGCCCGGGCCGCGTGCGCTCGACGAGCGCGAGCATCTCCGGCACGTCCGCCGGACCGAGTACCACGGCCTCGGGGTCCGGCTCGGCCGCGACGCCCGCGTCGACGAGCTGGACACCCGGGATGTCGAAGAGCACCTCGAATCCCGGCGGCGGCTCGATGCGGGGGGCCGAGACGGCCGCGGTCGCGCCCGGTCCGACCAGTGCGGCGAGGTCCGCCCACGCGCCGGCGTCCGGCTCGTCGGGCAGCGCGATGAACGGGCAGACGTCGGGCGGGTAGCGCAGCACGGAGCCGTGCCGCACCGCGAGGTGCGCGTGCGGGCCGAGGAGCGAGGAGCGGATCGGGTTGTCCAGGACGTGCTCGCTCACGCACGGGCCTCCAGCGCCGGCAGCACCGTCTCGGCGACGGTGTCGATGATCCGCCGGGACACGGCGGGGGCGTGCCCGAACGGCAGGGCGACGACGAGCTCGTCGGCGGCCGCGAGCGCGACGTCGGCGCTCAGCGAGGCGACGATCTGCTCCGGGCTGCCGCTGTGCACGATGCCGAAGTGCAGCCGGGGCGCGCCCGGGGTGCCGTGGGCGGCCTGCCGCTTGCGGTCGCGTTCCAGCAGGAAGGCGTAGTCCTCGCGGTCGGACTCGCGCAGCAGCGGAAGGATCATCCGGCCGACGGAGACCGTGCCGTCCCGCCCGGTGGCCGTGCGGTGCGCGGCGCGGTACTCGGCGATCTGCTTCGCCTGGTACTCCTCGAAGCTCAGGTCGGTGATCTCGGTGGCGAGGGTGGACAGCTGCAGGCCCAGCCCGAGGCCGCCGGTGCGGACGGCGGTGGCGAGGCGCCCGGCGCCGTAGGAGAGGCGTTCGGGCAGGGTCGGGCTCAACGGCTGCGCGGTGAGGGCCGTGCCGGCCGGGGCGACCGGGCTGTCGGTCTCGGTCACCACGAGCGTCTCGCCGCGGACGGCGGCGAGGAAGCGCCGCAGCCGCAGGTCGACCTCGTCGTCGAACGCGCGGTCCGTGCCGCCGAAGACCTGGCCGAACAGGGCCTCGCCGTCGGAGTAGCCCGCGCTCAGCCCCAGGTGCAGGCGTCCGCCCGTGAGCAGGTCGGTGGTGGCCGCCTCCTCGGCCAGCCGGACGGGGTTCTCGTACCGGATGGGCACGACGGAGGTGCCGAACGCGATTCGCTCGGTCTGCTGGGCCAGTGCGGCGAAGAAGGGCAGGGGCGCCGACAGGTACGGCTCCAGGTGCCGGGTGCGCACCCAGCCCGCGTCGTAGCCGAGCCGTTCGGCGCGGCGGAAGAGCCGGATGCCCTCGTCGAGCCCGGCGGAACGGGTGCCGTCGACGCCGGTGTGTTCGACGAATGCGAGGAATCCGGTGCGCAGCGGGCTCATGCCAGACGGCCTTTCGGGATTGACCGGCGGGTCCCTCCCGCCGCGTCGATCCCCATCATCATCACCGGCACCACCCTCACCGCCACCCGGTTGTCGGGCGGCGGTCAGGCGGCCAGGCCGGCGTAGCGGCCGTTCCGGGCGATGAGGTTGTCGTGGGTGCCGGACTCCACGGTCCGGCCGTGGTCGATCACGACGATCCGGTCGGCGGCCCGCACCGTGGAGAGGCGGTGGGCGATGGTGATCGTCGTCCGGCCGCGGCTGAGCTCGTCGAGGGCGCGCTGAACGGCGCGTTCGGTCCCGGTGTCGAGCGCGCTGGTGGCCTCGTCGAGGACCAGCACCCGGGGGTCGCGGAGCAGGGTCCTGGCGATCGCGATGCGCTGCTTCTCCCCGCCGGAGAAGCGGTGGCCGCGGGAGCCGACGACGGTGTCGTAGCCGTCGGGCAGGCCGGCGATCAGGTCGTGGATCTGCGCGGCTCTGGCAGCTTGCTCGATGTCGCCGTCCGTGGCGTCGGGCCGGGCGTAGCGCAGGTTCTCGCGGATGGTGGTGTGCAGCAGGTACGTCTCCTGGCTGACGACGCCGACGATGCGCGCGAGGTCGGCGAGGCGCATGTCCCGCAGGTCGACGCCGTCGATCGTGATGCGCCCGGCGTCGGGGTCGTAGAGGCGCGTGACCAGGGCGGCGAGCGTGCTCTTGCCCGAGCCGGTCTCGCCCACCAGGGCGAGGGTGGAGCCCGCGGGTACGTCCAGGCTGACCCCGGCGACGGCCGCGGTGTCGCTACCCGGGTAGGAGAACGTGACGTCCTCGGCGCGGATGTGCCCCTCGACCCGGGCCGGGTCGACGTCCACGGGCGCGGCCGGGTCGTCGACGTCCACCGGAAGGTCGAGGTACTCGAAGATCCGGGCGAACAGGGCCAGCGAGCTGACCAGCGACACCCCGACGTCGAGCAGGCCGACGATCGGCCGGTAGAGGCCGGCCTGGAGCGCGGTGAAGGCGACGAGCGTGCCGATCGTCATGGCCCCGGCGGCGAACGGCAGGCCTGCGCTCAGGTAGATGATCGCCGGGATCGCGGCGAAGACGATGCTGGTGGCGGCCATCCGCCAGCGCCCGGCGAGCTGGGCGCGCAGCTCGAGGTCGACCAGCCGCTCCGACGAGTCGGTGAACCGGTCCACGAGCGCGGGCCCGGTGCCCATCGTCTTGGCCAGCTGCACGCCGCTGATCGACAGCCCTTCCTCGATGACGACGTTGAGGTCGGCCAGCTCGCGCTGCTGGGCGGCGGTGATGGCGCGGCGCATCCGGGCCACGCGCCGGGTCAGCCAGATCGACGGCGGCAGCACCAGCAGGGAGACCAGGGTGAGCTGCCAGCTCAGGGCGAGCATGGCGACCAGGGTGGCGACGACGGTGGTGAGGTTCGAGGCGAGCGAGGTGGCCGTCGAGGTGACGACGGTCTGCATGCCGCCGATGTCGTTGGTGATCCGCGACTGCACCTCGCCGGTGCGGGTGCGGGTGAAGAAGGCGATCGACTGGCGCTGCAGGTGGGTGAAGACGTCGGTGCGCAGCCGGTGCATGACCCGCTGGCCGACGTTCGTCGAGATCCAGGCCTGGGCCACGCCCAGGGCCGCGGTCACGGCGGCGACCGCGACCATGCCGATGACCAGCCAGACCAGGAGCGGCAGGTTCCGGTGCGGCAGCGCGTCGTCGATGACGGCCCGCAGCAGGAACGGCGAGGCCATCGCGACCACGGACGACGCGACGATGATGGCGGTGACCGTGGCGATGGGCCGGCGGTGCGGGATGAACAGCCGTGCGATCCGGCGCAGTGACACGTCACGTGCCTGCGCCTTGTCGGCGGCGGTGAGGGTGCGCCGGCCGGGCCGGCTGAGCCTGTCGGTCGAGGTGTCGGGTCCCAAGTCGGTACGTCCCTCCGTCGAAGTTTGCTGAGGTTACCTCAACATGAGGGAACAACGGTACCTGTTGCTAGGATATTCCGGTGCCCGAGGAGGAGTCGCTCGCCGAGGTGTTCCGCGGGGTGGCGCGGCAGCTGCGGCACCAGACCCAGCGCACCCTCGCGCCGTGGGACGTCACCCCGGGGCAGGCCCGCGCGCTCGGCGTCCTCACCCGGCACGGGCCCATGCGGCTCGGGGCCCTCTCCGAGCACCTGCGCATCGCCCCGCGCTCCGCCACCGAGGTGGTCGACGCCCTGGAGGAGGCCCGGCTCGTCGAGCGCCGTCCCGACCCCGACGACCGGCGCGCCACCCTCGTCGCACCCACCGGCCGCGGCGAGGAGGTGGCCGCCGGGATCCGCGCCGCGCGGGCCGCCGAGGCGGAGGGGTTCTTCGCCCGGCTCGACGAGGCCGACCGCACGTCGCTAGCCCGGATCCTGAGGACCCTGAGGAACGAGACGAGCGAGTCCAACTTTTCGTGAGTCATCAGGGACGGACGCTCCGGTCGCTTGGCCGGTTGTAGCACTATGGAACCGCAGTGCTGTTTCGGCGGCCTGCAGATCGCGTTATGGCTCCATAACGTGGCTGCGGCGCCACCCGAGGCTGTTCTCACGGACATGATCGATACTTCGGCACGAAACGGGTGAATTCGACCAGTGAATGCGTCGAACCGCCGATCATGAGCCCCGAGGCGGCCTAGAGATCGCCGATCAAGGAGAGATGGTGGCCAAATGATCTCCGAGAGCGACCATTTGCCCTTGATCGGCGCGGCAGCTCCGCTTTCCCGAGGAAGGATCTGGCCTTGCTCACGCGACCTCAGGGCCACGAAGATCCAATAGGGATCAACCGTCTGGACGCACACCGCGGTCTCGCAACGATCATGCTTGGCCGTGTCGTCGTGTGCGTGATCATGTCGACACCTGGGTGTTCGAGCCGTGGTCCGAGACTCGTTGGGGTCGACCTGATCATGAAAGGGTGCGGCTTGGCGCGTCGTCCCCGACGCCCTGCACCTGCCCACGCGCGTACCCGAGGTGAACCCGCGACAGTGCGGCAGAGGGTGGCTCCTCAGACGACGGCGCCGTCGGCGTTCCGGGCCCGCGACGGGTTCCGTCGGCGGGCCTTTCCGGTCGGCTGCCGCGACGCCCCCAGCCGCGGCGGCATCCCGCTCCAGCGCCGCTGCAGCAGGATCGCCACCGGTCCGGCGACGGCGATCGTGGAGATCGTGCCCACCACGATGCCGACGATCAGGGCGAGGGCGAAGTCGGCGAGCGTCGCACCGCCCAGGAACAGCAGCATCGTCAGGATCACGAGCGTCGAGACGCCGGTGTTCACCGTCCTTGGGAGCGTCGACAGCACGGCCGACCCGACGACCCGGTGGAACGGCTCGTTCGCTCGCCGGGCCCAGTGCTCGCGCACCCGGTCGAACACCACCACGGTGTCGTTCACCGAGTAGCCGATGACGGTGAGCAGCGCCGCGAGGAACACCCCGTCCGCGGTCCGGCCGGTCCAGGCGAACAGCCCGATGACGACCACGACGTTGGCGAAGAGCGCGGCGACCGCGCCCGCGCCGAGCGTCCAGCGGAACCGGAACGCCAGGTAGGCGAACTGGGCGGCGAGCGCGACGACGAGGGCGATGATGCCGCCGCGGGCGAGCTCGGCGCCCAGGCTGGGCCCGATCATCTCGTCGCGGAGGAGGTCGGCGCCGCCCCCGGCTCCGGCGAGGGCGTCGCGCAGCGCACCGACCGCCGCGTCGTCCAGCTCGCCGGATCGCAGCGCCACCGCACCGTCGCCGGTGGTCGTGACCTGCAGGTCCGGGTAGCCGGCGGCGGCGACGGCGGCGCGGGCCTGCTCGGCGGTGATCGGGTCCGATGTCGTGAACTCCACCAGGCGGCCGCCGGTGAACTCGACGCCCAGTTCGAGACCGCGTACGAGCAGGCCGCCGATCGCGAGCACGAGGACCACGCCCGCGACGGCGAGGATCCGCCCTGCACCGTGCAGGAAGCCCGGGTCGCGGGACTCGAGCCTCCTGCGCACCGGCCCGATCTCGGCGATGCCGGTGACCCGCGGCCGCTTGCGCACGGCCGGGATCCTGAGCACGGCGAGCGTCAGCAGGCGCGAGAGCACGAGCGCGGAGAACAGCGACACGACCACGCCGATGACGAGCGTGACCCCGAAGCCCCGGACCGGGCCGGACGCGAGGAAGAACAGCAGCACAGCGGCGAGCAGCGAGGTGACCGCGGCGTCGCCGACCGCGGACAGCGAGTTCCGGTAGCCGTTCTCCGACGCGCGTTCCAGGCGGGGTCTGGCCGCGTACTCCTCCCGGGACCGCTCGGCGACCAGCACGTTCGCGTCGACGGCCATGCCGACGGCGAGGACGAATGCGGCCAGGCCGGGCAGGGTGAGGGTTGCGCCGAGCCCGGTCTGCACGGCGTAGGCGATGAGCGCGTACCCGCCGAGCGCGACGAGGGTGACCAGGCCGACGAGGCGGTACACGACGACGAGGAAGGCGCCGGCCAGCACCGA
The DNA here is from genome assembly GCF_054486945.1 of Pseudonocardia wallangbongensis. NCBI lineage: Bacteria > Bacillati > Actinomycetota > Actinomycetes > Pseudonocardiales > Pseudonocardiaceae > Pseudonocardia > Pseudonocardia wallangbongensis. Next base: position 1,044,043 of record NZ_JBRERS010000001.1, on the reverse strand, counting down.
GCCGATGATCGCGGCCAGAGCGCTGGCCTCGATGGCGTCCGCGCCGAGCGTCGGGCCGACCGTCCGCTGCTCGATGATCTCGACCGGCACCGGCAGGGCGCCGCCCTCGATCAGCACGGCCAGCTCGGAGGCCTGTTCGGGGGAGAAGGTGCCGCTGATCTGGGTCTGGCCACCGACCATGCCGATCCCGCACCGGATCGAGGGGTCGACCTGCGGTGAGGAGATGACCTGGTCGTCGAGGACGATCGCGACCCGGCGCTGCGGGTCGCCGGGCGGCGCGCACGCGGCCTGCCCGGTGAGCGCCTGCCAGCGGTCGGGGCCCGCACCGTCGAACCGGACGTCGACGACGTGCCCCACCCCCTGCGGGTCGGGGCCCGAGATGGCCGAGCCGATCAGGTCACCGGTCAGCGCGGGTGGGCCGAGCTGCAACGGCTGCCCGGTCTCGTCGCCGGTCGGGAGGCCACCTCCCGGGTCTCCGACACCCAGTACCGGGTGCATGGTCAGCTGTGCGGTGCGGCCGAGCGTCGCGGCGGCCTCGGCCGGATCGGTCAGTCCGGGCAGCTCGACGATGATCCGGTTCTCGCCGGAACGGGTCAGTGACGGCTCGGCGACCCCGAGGCCGTCGACCCGGCCGCGGAGCACCTCGAGGACGCGGTCGGTGGCCTCGCCGTCGGCGGCCACCTCCTCGGTGTCGCGGGTCTCGAGGACGATCTGGGTGCCACCGCGCAGGTCCAGGCCCAGCGTGGGGGCGGTGCTGAGTGCGACGACGGCGGACACGACGATGACTGCGAGCGCGATCAGCGCGCGCCACAGCACGGGGCGTTGCTGCACGGGTCTCCTCGGGGGAGGGCGTCCCGGATGCGGGACGGGCGGACGGAGGCCGACGGCGGGCACCGGCGCCGTCAGGCACCGGCCCTCAGGCCTCCGGCGGTCCGCGCGGGTCGGCGGGGGAGCGGTGCCCCGGGTCGAGGCCCGCGGTCGCGCTGCGGTCCACCGCCGTGCCGGCCGGGCCGGCGGCGGGGGCCCCGGGCGGCGCGAGGAGCAACGTGTCGAGCACCGGGCCGGGATGCCCGGCCGGTGTGGTCCGGTCATCCAGGACGGGGCCGAGGGGCGCGTGCCGTCCGGGGAGCGCGGACGGCGGCCCGGCCACGGCCGGCACCACGTCGCCGGCGGCCGATGCCGCCGGCGACGCCTCCGCCGTGGGCGGCCCGGCGATCGGGGCGAGGACCGCGACCAGCGACAGCAGCAGCACGGCGACCAGGCGTCGTGCGGGGGTGCGGGTCGCGGTCACGTCCGGTTCCGTCCGGTTCGAGGGGAAACGGTGGTTCGTCCGGGCGACCCTACCGGGCGGGTGACTCGACCGGCATCGATGGGACAGCAGTCCCATCTTGAGCTGGCAATCCTATATAGATATGGTCCTCCCATCTCGGGTGCGACGCGGCGGTCCCGCAGGCTTCCGAGCCACGCCCCGCTCGGAACGGAGTGACCATGCAGGATGCCCATCAGCCCGGAGAGCAGGGCGGGCCCCTGTCGGGCATCACCGTCGTCGACCTGACGTCGACCTTCATGGGTCCGTTCTGCACGCTGCTGCTCGGCCAGTTCGGCGCCCGGGTCATCAAGGTCGAACCGCCGTCGGGCGACATCGTCCGCGGGGTCGGCGACACCGGGGGACACGGGCTGGGCCCCATCTTCCTGAACACGAACGTCGGCAAGGAGAGCGTCGTCCTCGACCTGCGCGACGAGCGGGACTACCGGCGCCTGATGGGGCTCGTCGAAGGGGCCGACGTGGTGGCGCACAACCGTCCTCCCGGCTCCGACGTCCGCCTCGGCATCGACTACGACACCTTGGCCGCCGTCAACCCGGGCGTGGTCGTCTGCGCCATGCACGGCTACGGCGCGGCGGGGCCGTACGGGCCCGAACCGGCCTACGACGACGTGATCCAGGCGGTCTCCGGCGTCGCGGCGAACCAGACCGGCGCCGGGGAGCCGCAGTTCGTCCGCAGCCCGATCGCCGACAAGATCACCGGGATGCTCGCGATGGGCGCGATCTGCGCCGCGCTGGTGGAGCGCGCCGCGTCCGGGCGCGGGCAGGCGATCGAGGTCCCGATGTTCGAGACCATGGTGCAGTTCCTGCTGGTCGAGCAGCAGGGTGGCTACGTGTTCGACCCGCCGCGCGGCGACGCCGGCTACGCCCGGACCAACTCGCCGTTCCGGCGACCCCACCGGACCCGGGACGGGCTGGTCAGCGTGCTGCCCTACACCGACGCGCACTGGACGTCGCTGTTCGCCGAGCTCGGCGCCGACGACCGCGCCCTCGATCCGAGGTTCGCCACCATCGCGGCGCGCAGCAGGCACATCGACGAGCTCTACGAGTGGCTGGACACCGCGCTCGCCACGCTCACCACCGCCGAGGCGATCGAGGTGTTCCGCAGGCTGAAGGTGCCGATCATGCCGGTCAACAGCATTCCCGACCTCTTCGACGACCCGCATCTGAACGCCGTCGGCTTCTTCCGGCGCAACGAGCACCCCCAGCTGGGGACGCTGCGACAGCCCCGGTCGTCGGTGGGGTTCTCCCGCAGCGGGTCCGGCCGGTTCGCGCCGGCCCCGGGGCTGGACAGCCACGGGCAGCAGGTGCGGGCCGAGCTGGACGGCCGCGACCACGCGACGCACGTGCCGCACCCCGAGGAGCGCTGACCCGCATGGACTTCACCGAGGACGACGACCTGCGCCAGATCCGGCGGGCCGTCGCCGAACTGGCAGCCCGCTTCGACCACGACTACTGGGCGCGGCACGACCGGGACCACAGCTTCCCGTGGGACTTCTACAAGGCGTTCGCCGACGCCGGGTGGATGGGCGTCACGGTTCCCGAGGAGTACGGCGGGGGCGGGCTCGGCATCGCGGCCGCGGGAGCCATGGTCGAGACGTTGGCGAGCTCCGGTGGCGCGATGAACGCCTGCACCCCGCTGCACCTCAACATGTTCGGCATGAACGTGGTGGCGAAGCACGGATCGGAGGAGATGCGCAGGAAGACCCTCACCAGGGTCGCCACCGGCGAGCTGCACGCCTGCTTCGGGGTCACGGAACCGGACGCCGGTACCGACACCTCCCGGATCGCCACCACCGCGCGGCGCGACGGCGACGGCTACGTCGTCAACGGCCGGAAGGTCTGGATATCCAAGGCGGGCGAGAGCGAGGTGATCGTCCTGGCCACCCGCACCGCGCCCCGCCAGGACGACGCCCCGATGAAGGGGATGTCGATCCTGCTCGTCGACATGGACACCCCCGGCATCTCGCTGGCTCCGATCCCGAAGATGGGCCGCAACGCCGTCACCTCCTACGAGGTGAGCTTCGACGACGTCCGGGTCCCGGCGGACAGGCTGGTCGGCGTCGAGCACGACGGTTTCCGGGTGCTGCTCGACGGGCTCAACCCGGAGCGGATCCTCATCGCGCACGAGGCGCTGGGCATCGGCCGGGCCGCGGTGGCCGCCGCGGTGCGGTACGCAGGCGAACGCACGGTGTTCGACCGGCCGATCGGGCAGAACCAGGGGATCGCCTTCCCCCTGGCCGAGGCGAACGCCCGGCTGGACGCCGCCGAGCTGGTGTGCCGGAAGGCGGCCTGGCTCTACGACAACGGGCAGTCGTGCGCCCGCGAGGCCAACACGGCGAAGTTCCTCGCAGCGGACGCCGGGTTCTTCGCCGCGGACCGCGCCATGCAGACGTTCGGCGGCATGGGCTACGCCGAGGAGTACGGGATCCCGCGCTACTTCCGCGAGGCCAGGCTCATGAAGATCGCCCCGGTCAGCCAGGAGCTGGCGCTGGCCTACATCGCCCAGAACGTCCTCGGCCTGCCGAAGTCGTACTGATGAGCAGGTTGCTTCGAACGCTCGCCCTCGCCTGCGTGGCCGGGCTCGCCGTGGCGGGCTGCGCGGTCGACCGGGAGGGGCCACCGGGGACGTTCACACTGGTCGTCGGCGACTCCTTCCCGACCACGCACCCGTTCTCCCGGGACGGTGCGCGGTTCTTCATCGACCGGGCGAGCGAGCTGTCCGGTGGCCGGCTGAGCTTCGAGTACTTCCCGTCGGAGCAGCTGGGCGCGGCGCAGGACTTCGTCAACCTCGCGCGGTCCGGGGTCGTCGACGTCGCGATGGTCTCGCCCGGCTACGTCGCGGCCCAGCTGCCGCTGTCCGGCGTGGCCGACCTGCCCGGGATGAGCACCGACCCGTGCCGGGGAGCGCTCGCGCTGGAACCGTTGCTGGCCGAGGGGGGAGCGCTGTACGAGGCCGACTTCGCGCCCGACGGGCTGCACCCGCTCGTGGTGGGCGTCGTGGCCGGGTACGAGGTGATGAGCGGGGGCGGGCGCGTGGTCACGGAGCCCGGCGACGTCGCGGGGTTGCAGCTGCGGTCGTCCGGCGGCGCGATCGACCGGACGGTGACGCGCCTGGGTGCCGCCCCGGTGGCCATGCCGGTCACCGAGATGTACGAGGCGATCTCGCGCGGCACGGTCGACGGCACCGTGCTCGGGCCGATGAGCGCGTTGCCGTACCGGATGGACGAGGCCGCGACCAACTCGACGCTCGGCGCCCAGCTGGGCAGCTTCACGATCACCTACTCGATGGGGCGGCGGATCTGGGACGAGCTCCCGCCGGACCTGCAGGACGTCCTGACCCGTGCCGGGCGGGACACCACGCGGCACCTGTGCCGGGCGGTCGAGGCCTACGACGCCGAGTCGCGGGAGAAGCTCGCCGCGGGTGGGCTGGCGTTCCACGAGCTCACGCCGGACGAGGAGCAGCGCTGGCGGGCGGCCGTCGAGCCGGTGCGCGAGGAGTGGGTGGCCGACATGGAACGGCTGGGCCTCCCCGGCCGGGCCACCCTCGACGCGCTGCTCACCGCCCAGCGCGCACTGCCGGAGGAGCTGCGATGAGGCCCGGCGGGTTCGCGACGGGCCTGAGCCGGGTGGAGGACGCCCTGGCCGCCGTCGCCGCGGCAGCGCTGCTCGCGCTCACCGGGCTGATGGTGCTGGAGGTGGTCCTGCGCTACGTGCTGGCCGAGCCGCTGTCGTGGGCGCTCGCGTTCACCACGGACTACCTGCTCACCGCGATCTTCTTCCTCGGGCTGCCCTACACGTTCCGGGCCGGTGCGCACGTCCGGATCGACGCGTTCTACCGCTCGCTCCCGGAACGCGCGCAACGCTGGTGCACGGTGGTCGGCGGGGTGCTGTCGGTGCTCTTCGTGGCCGTGCTGACCTGGGGTGGGATGACGCTGACCGCCGGTGCCTGGACGGGCGGGGACGTGCCGCCCCCGGGCGGCGCCGAGCTGTCCTGGCCGGTCTGGACCTCGGTGATCATGGTGCCGCTCGGGTCCGCCGTGCTCCTGGTGCGGCTGCTGCACGTGCTCGTGGTCCGCCCGGCGGAGGAGCCCGCGACGGTGGAGGTGAGCCACTGATGCTCGCCCTGACCGTCGTCGTCCTGCTCCTGGTGCTGCTGCTGATCCGGGTCCCGGTCGGGTTCGCGATCGGGGTCGCGGGGATCGCCGGCCTGCTGCTGTACGGGGGGCTGCCCGCGGTTCTGGGGATCATGGAGACCGCGCCCCACACGGCGGCGTCGGCGTACTCGCTCTCGCCGATCCCGCTCTTCATCCTCATGGCGCAGTTCGTGCTGCACAGCGGGGTGGCCGGCAGCCTGTTCGACAGCGCGCGCACCTGGGTCGGGCGCACCCCGGCCGGCCTGGGGGTCGCCACCACGCTGTCCGGCGCCGTCTTCGCGGCCATCTCCGGTTCGAGCACGGCGGCGGCCGCGACGCTCGCCTCGACCGCGGTTCCGGAGATGACCCGCCGCGGCTACGACGCCCGGCTGGCGAACGGCCTGGTCGCGGTCGTGGGGACGCTGGCGGCGATGGTGCCGCCGTCGATCATCCTCGTGTTCTACGCGGTGCTCGCCGAGGAGAGCGTCGGGAAGGTGCTCATCGCCGGCTTCGTGCCGGGGTTGTTCGTCGTCGTCGCGCTGATCGTGACCACGTTGCTGCTGGTCCGGCGGCGCCCCGAGCTGGCGCCGCGCGGGGAGCGGTACGCGGTGGCCACCAAGGTGCGCGCGCTGACCGCGGTCGGTCCGGTCGTGATCCTCTTCGCGCTGGTCACCGGCAGCATCTACCTGAGCATGGCGACGCCCACCGAGGCCGCGGCACTGGGCGCGGCCGGCGCGCTCGCGATCGGGCTGGCCCGGCGCAGCCTCGACCTCGCGCGCATCCGGGCGGCGTTGCTCGAGACGCTGTGCTCCACGGCGATGATCCTGCTGATCATCGTGTCGGCCCACGTGTTCGGCTACGTGCTCACGCTGAGCCGGGTGACCGGCAGCGTGGTCGATGCGGTGTCGGCGATACCGGCCCCGCCGGTGGTGGTGTTCCTCGGTATCGCGGTCGTGTACCTGGTGCTCGGCGCGTTCATGGACCAGATGGCGATCCTCGCGCTGACGGTGCCCATCGTCCTGCCGGTGGTCGAGGAGCTGGGCTACGACCCGGTGTGGTTCGGCGTGATGGTGGTGCTGCTCGCCGAGATCGGTCTGGTCACCCCGCCGCTCGGGTTGAACGTGTTCATCGTGGCCCGTTCGACCGGGTTGCCCAGCGAGCAGGTGTTCCGCGGTGTCGTGCCGTTCCTGGTGGCGCTGCTGGCTCTCGTGCTGGTGTTCACGTTCGCGCCGGGGCTGGTGCTGTGGTTACCGGAGTCGATGGGCAGCTGACGGCCGAGGTGGGGCTACGCGCCGCTGCCGGGCGTCGCGGGCCCGCGCTCCGCCTCCGCGAGCGCACCCGCGAGGAGCATCCGCGCGGCCCAACGGATGATCCTGCTCCGCTCCTGCACGCCGCCGACGTGGCAGGCGTCCTTCAGCGCGATGAACGCCTCGGTCCCGGCGAGCATCCCCAGCGCCGCGACCAGGTCGGCGTACGCGTCCGGGGCCAGCTCGTCGCGGGCCGGTCGCAGTGCGTGCTGCATCCACGCCGGCCGGCGACCCTCGAGCAGCCGGACCTCCTCCCGCTGCCCGGGCGCGAGCCGGGCCTCCTTGTCCAGCGAGAGGCGGATGATCGCCCGGAAGGCGGCCTCGTGCGCGGTGATCCGCGTGTGCATCGTCCGGAGGATCCGGTCGACCCGCTCGGTCGGGTCGTCGGTGTCCGAGACATCCGTTTCCGCCGCCTCGTCGAGCGCGTCGACGACGCCACCGAGCGCCGCCTCGAGGATCAGGCTCTCCTGGGTGGGGAAGTAGCGGTAGGCGGTGGTCCGGCCGACCAGCGCCGCGTCGGCCGCCTCGCCGACCGTGGGGACCCGGCCCTCGTCGAGCAGGACCCGGGTGGCGTCCAGGACGGCCTCGCGCGTCCGCCGCTTCTGGTTGACCCGACCGGATGCGAGGGGGTCGGTGGCACGCGATGACGGGACACCCTTTCCCATGATGGAACCATACTCCAGGTCAGGCATCGCCTGAGACGGATGGTTCAATGGCGATGTAATCGTTTGCACTCCCTCGGAGGGTTGCCAGCATGGGCGGACGGAGGCGGGCGGCGAAGGTCGGTGTCGTCGACCTGGCACGGGATCTGGGCGTGTCCACGGCCACCGTGTCCCGAGCGCTGAACGGAAGCCCCTCGGTGCGCCCGGAGCTCGCGCGGCGGATCCAGGAGCACGCCGAGACGCGGGGTTACGTGGCGAACCGGTTGGCCAGGGCGCTCTCGGCCAACGTGAGCCGTGCCTTCGTCGGGTGCGTCATCCCGTACGTCGACACCCCGGCGTACTCAGCGGTCGTCGCCGAGTGTGCGCGCCTGCTGTCCGCCGCCGGCACACAGATGATCCTCACCATCACCGAGAACGACCCGGAGCGCGAGCTCCAGCAGCTCAAGGACCTGGTGGCGAGCCGCGTCGGAGGGCTGATCATCGCTCCGAGCACCCACATGCTGGAGGGGAGCAAGCAGCTGCTGTCGGCGCTGCCGGTGGTGGAGCTGCACCGTGCGAGCGGGGTCGACGCGCCGGGGGTGTTCAGCGCCGACGAGCACGCGATGGCGGATGCCGTGCTGCACCTCGCCGCGCTCGGGCACACCGAGATCGGCTACCTCGGCACGCCGACCGAGCAGTCGAGCGGGCCCATCAGGTTGCGCGGCCTGCGCCGCGGGATGGAGCTGGCCGGGCTGGACCTGGCCGCGATGCCGATGCGGCTGGTCGAACCGACCAAGAGCAACGGGCAGCTGGGCGTCGCCGAGCTGCTCGCCCTGCCCCGCCCGCCCACGGCCTTGATCATCGGGGGTGGTGCCCTGTCGATCGGCGCCGCGCAGGAGGTGCGCGAGCGCGGGATCCAGGTTCCCGCCGACCTGTCGCTCGTGGTCTACGGCGACCCGAGCTGGTTCGCGCTGAGCGACCCGCCGCTCACCCGGATCACCGTCTCCTACGAGGACCTCGCGCGCCGGGCGGCCCGGCTGCTGGTCGGCCGGCTGGAAGGCCGGCCGCGGGCGGAGGGCGACGGCGCCGACGTGCAGTTCGTCCCCGCGGAGCTGTACCTCGGTGGGTCGACCGCCGCTCCGGGCGCGGTGTCCGGTCGGAACGGTGCCTGAAAAGTGTTCCACGAGGTTGTGCAGAAGATTGCATGATCTGCGGACTTTCCCCGGCCTTGACGTGTGCGCCGAGTGTGGTGTCTCATGGAGAAACGTTGATGTAAGCGTTTACATGCGACCCTGAAAAGTCTTTCCCGGCGGAAGGGGAATTCATGCCGGCGCAGGCCAAGGACCCCGCGACGACCCCGGCGTCGAACCGGCAGCTGACCCTCGTCGGCTTCATGCAGGCCGGGAACGTCACCGTGTACTCCGGCTCGTGGCGCTACCCGTCGGCCGACCTGTCGTTCCTGTCCATGGAGTACTACCAGCGCATCGCCCGCACCCTCGAGGAGGGCAAGTTCGACTGCGTCTTCTTCGACGACCGCCTCGCGATGCCGGGCGTCTACCGGAACTCGGTCGCCGACGCGGTCCGCTACGGCGCCCGCCCGGTGAAGCTCGACCTCACCGCGGTGCTCGGCGGGATCATCGCGGCGACGAGCCGGATCGGCGTCGGCGCCACCTACTCCACCACCTACTACGACCCCTTCCACGTCGCCCGCACGTTCGCCACGCTCGACCACCTCTCCGGCGGCCGGGCGGCCTGGAACGTCGTCACCTCGGTCAACGACTCGGAGGCGCAGAACTTCGGGGTCGAGAACCACCTCGGCCACGACGAGCGCTATGACCGCGCCCAGGAGTTCCTCGAGGCCGTCACCGCGCTGTGGGACTCCTGGGGCGACGACGCGCTGGTCCTGGACCGTGACAGCGGCGAGTTCGCCGACCCCGCCCGGGTCCGCGAAGTGAACCACGCGGGCAAGTGGTTCCGCGTCCGGGGCCCGCTCACCGTCCCCCGGACACCCCAGGGCAGGCCGGCGATCCTGCAGGCGGGCTCCTCGGGACGGGGGCGCGAGTTCGCCTCCGAGTGGGCGGACATGATCTTCACCGCGGATCCCGGGCTCGCGGTCGCCCAGCAGCACTACCGCGACCAGAAGGACCGCATCGCGGCGGCCGGCCGCAACCCGGACGAGGTCAAGGTCCTTCCGATGGCCTACGTCGTGGTCGGGGAGACCGAGGCGATCGCCCGGGAGAAGGAACGCCTGTTCCTCGACGCCTACGTCCACCCCCTCGCCTCGTTGACGCTGCTGTCCGAAGTGCTGAACTACGACTTCTCGCGCCACGAGCTGGACGACCCCGTCACCGACGAGATGATGAGTGCCAGCTCCGGCATCCGGGGCCTGGCCGACGGTGTCCGCCGCCACCTCGACCGCGAGGTGACCGTCCGCGATCTCGCCGCCCACCGGGCCACCCTGCTGCAGGGGCCCCGCTTCGTCGGCACCGCCGCGCAGGTCGCGGACCAGATGCAGGAGTGGTTCACCTCCGGCGGCTGCGACGGGTTCGTCCTCGCGGCCACCCACCTGCCGGGCGCGTTCGAGGAGTTCGTCCGCATGGTCGTGCCGGTCCTGCAGGAGCGCGGCCTGTTCCGGCGCGACTACACGGGTCGCACCCTGCGTGACCACCTCGGCATCCCCCGGCCCGAGCGGTCGTAGCGGCAGGGAAATCCGTTCCCCGACGCGCCGCGGATACCGTGGGGCCGCATGGAGATCTGGATCAACCCGGCCTGTTCCAAGTGCCGTTCCGCCATCACGTTGCTCGACGCCGAGGGGGCCGACTACACCGTCCGCCGCTACCTGGAGGACGTGCCGAGCGAGGACGAGATCCGGGACGTGCTCGGCCGGCTCGGCCTGGAGCCGTGGGACATCACCCGGACCCAGGAGGCCGTCGCGAAGGAGCTCGGGATCAAGGAATGGGCCCGGGACGCGGGGTCGCGGGAGCGGTGGGTGAAGGCGCTGGCCGAGCACCCGAAGCTCATCCAGCGGCCGATCATCACGGCGGACGACGGCACGGCCGTCGTTGCGCGGACCGACGAGGCCCTGCGGGATGCTCTGTCCCGAAAGGGCTGATCCCGTCATCACCCCGCCTCGAACTCGATCCTGCCGCCGACGACGGTGCCGCGGACCTCGATCGCACCGATCTCGTCGGGGGACACGGTGATCGGGTCGGCGGAGAGCACCACGAGATCGGCGAGCATCCCCGCCCGCAGTGCGCCCTTGTCCCGCTCCTGGTGCACCGCGTACGCCGAGCCCCTGGTGTAGGCCTCGACCGCCTGGGCCGGGGTCACCCGCTCGTCGGGGCCGAACGGGTCGCCGCTGCCGGTGCGCCGGTTCACCATGTCGTGGATGCCGAGCAGCGGGGCGCCGTCGGCCACCGGGGCGTCGCTGCTGCCGGGCAGCACCATGCCGGCGTCGAGCAGGCTGCGCATCCGGTAGCAGGTCAGTGCCCGTTCGGGCCCGAGCGCGGCGAGCATCCCGTCGCCGAGTTCGGAGACGAACCGGCCCTGGGGGACCGGCACGATCCCGAGCTCGGCGGCCCGCGCCACCTGCCGGTCGTCGGCCACCGCGAAGTGCTCGATCCGGTGCCTTGCGTCCGGCCGGGGATGGCGGCGCTGGGCCAGCTCGAAGGCGTCCAGCGCGACGTCGATCGCGGCGTCGCCGATCGCGTGCGCCGCCAGCTGCCAGCCGGATGCGTGGGCCGCCACGAGTACCTCGGTCAGCGTCGCGGGGTCCCACTGCAGGAAGCCCGTGTTCTCCGGTTCGCCCGCGTAGCAGCACCGCATCGCCGCGGACCGCCCGATCAGCGAGCCGTCGGAGAGGACCTTGGCGGGTCCGATGCGCAGCCGGTCGTCGCCGAGCCCGGTGCGGATCCCCAGGTCGAGGCCGTACCACTCCTGGTCGGGCATGCCGGCACCGATCGGGTGCAGCAGCGTCAGGTACGGCATGACCGTCATCCGGACGCCCAGGAGCCCGCGGTCGGCGGCGAGCTGGAAGGCGTGCAGGTCGAGGTGGCTGCTGCCGATGTGGTCGATCGCGCCGATACCGGGCTCCGTGACGCTGGTGGTGCCCTCCGCCAGCGCCATCCGCACGCCGGCGGCGATGTCGGCAACGACCTCCTCCACCGGGAACGGGCGGAACGCGGTGCGCACCAGGCGCTGGGCGGTCTCCTGCAACAGCCCGACGGGCAGGCCGCCCTCGCGGACGACGGCGCCGCCGTCGACGTCGGGCACGCCGCGCCGGCCGGGGTGGCCGGCCCGGGCGAAGGCCGCGGTGTTCGCGACGCCCATGTGCCCGGAGACGTGCTCGATCCAGACCGGGTGCCCGTCCGCGGCCCGGTCGAGTGCGTCGGCCGTCGGGTGGGCGCCGATCTTGTTCTGGTCGTAGCCGCCGCCGAAGACCCAGGCGTCGCGCGGCAGGCCCGCCGCCCGCTCGGCGACGGCCCGGTACAGCGCGTCCAGGTCCGGGACACCGGGATGGTGCAGGTCCAGCCAGCGTGCCCGCTGCCCGCGCTTGCTCAGGTGCTGGTGGGCGTCGTGGAAGCCGGGCAGGACCACGGCGCCGCCGAGGTCGTGCACCTCCCGGGCCCGCACGCCGTCCAGCTCCTCGTCGAGCCCGACGACGCGGCCGTGCAGGGTGCCCAGCCGGGTGGCGGTCGGCCGGGCCGGGTCGAGGGTTCGGATGCGGGCGTTCTCGACGATCGTGTCGATCAGCACCGGTGCGTCACGCCGCTTCGACCCCCGCAACCTGGGTGAGGTACAGCCGCCGGTCCAGGAGCTGGTCGATGTCCCGGCGCATGAACTGCTTCCACGTCGGAACGCAGTTCGAATCCGCAGCGATCTGGCGACGCAGCACATCGATGTGGCGGTCGAGCGCGACCAGATCGGGACAGTGGTAGCGGCGGCGCGGCACGACGCTGCACACCACCTCGGCCGGGTCGAGGTTCGGCGGGATGTACACGATCAGCTCCTGGTGGTGTCGCGCGGTCGCCCCGGGACCCGGGGCGTCCCGCGACGGTCGGCCGGCGGTGGCCGGCGAGCCGGATGTCCGGCTCTTCCGAACCGGTCCGGGGCACCACGCGCTGCGCGCGAGGCGCATCTCGGGGAGCTCGTGGTGCTCGCCCGGACCGATCGTCTGACGCATTGACGATACGCAGCTCCTGCCTCGCCCAGCCACGTTGCGTGACCCGGTAGACAGCCCCTGAGCAGCGCCGACCTCTCGCGCAAGCGCCGGGGGCGTGGGTTGCGGACTCGTTGACTTGGTGACGGACCTCTCTTAGTGTGTTCGCAACCATGGAGGTGCGTCCATATATATGGACATACATGGACGCCTGGGCGATCTGCTGCCCGCTCCGATCCCATCCCCGTGAACGACGAGGAGGAGAAGTGAAGCGGCGCGATCGATGCAGGACCCGGACCGTGACGAGGGCCGGGGCGCTCGCCCTCGCGGCCTGCGTGGCCCTCGGGCTGTCCGCGTGCACCACCGGCGGCGCCGGGGGAGGGCCTGCGGGCGGGAGCAGCATCACGACCGCGATCAACGCGGCCCCGACGACGTTGACCCCGTGGAAGGTGCAGAACCGCGACGACTACACGCTGGGCCGCATGCTGTTCACCACGCTCGTGCGGCGGGGCACCGACAACACGATCGTGCCCGCGCTGGCGACCTCGTGGGAGTCGACGCCGACCAGCGCGACGCTCACCCTCCGCGACGGCGCGACCTGCGCGGACGGCACGCCGATCACGCCGGACGTGGTCAAGAACTCCCTCGATGCGATGGTGGCCGCCGAGGTCTCGGTCTTCCGGGAGATCGTCTTCGGGCCGGGGCGGCCCACGGTCACGGCCGACGAGGCGGCGAAGACGGTGACCATCGACCTGGCCCAGCCGTGGCTGGACCTGATGCAGGGCCTCAGCCTCGAGGCCACCGGCATCGTGTGCCCCGCGGGCCTCGCGGACCAGGACGGGCTGGAGACCGGCGCCGTCGAGGGCGCGTTCTCCGGCCCGTACGTGCTCAGCAACAACTCGCCGGGTGTGTCGTACACGCTGACGCTGCGGGAGGGCTTCACGGGCTGGCCGGAGTACGGCGACCCGCCGGTGCCGGGTGAGCCCGCGCAGACCGTCGAGGTGGACGTGGTGGGCAACGACTCCTCGCGGGCGAACGCGCTGCTCACCGGCGGCATGGACGTCGCCGACATCAACACCCAGGACATGACGCGCTTCGACGACCAGGACGGGTACACGACGCACCGGCTGCCCTACCTCGCCCTGTACCTCCTGTTCAACGAACGGCCCGGCAGCGTCTTCGCCGACGAGTCGGCCCGCCGGGCGGTGGTGCAGGCGTTGAGCCGGGACTCGCTCAACAGCGCCGCCTCCGGCGGGCTGGGCGAGCTGGCGGTCACGTTCAGCCACGCCGCGGTCCCGTGTGCCAACACCGACCCCGCGGTGCTCATCCCGCAGGACGTCGAGGCGGCCCGACCGGTGCTGAGCGCCCTGCCCCAACCGATCAAGGTCCTCGGGATGGACGTGATCGGGCCGCAGGGTGCCGGGAACACCTACGTCGCCGAGGCGCTCCGGGAGGCCGGGGCCCAGGTGGAGCTGAACAACGTCGATGTCGCCACGTGGTCGACGACCGGCGCGTCGGAGCCGGGGGAGTGGGACGTCACCGTGTTCCCTGCGATCAACGCGGGCGGGACGATGTACGGCGCGCTCTCGCCCATCGTCGGGCCCGCCACCGAGGACGGCGGGGCGAACTGGGCGGGCGACCGGCACGAGGACGTCCTGGCACTCGTCGACGCGGCGATGCAGGAGCCCGACGAGCAGGCGCGCTGCGGGATCTACCAGACGATCCAGGAGACGCTGATCGGCGCGGCCCACGTGATGCCGCTGTCCTACAGCCCGGAGCAGTCCATCGCGCGCCCCGGCTTCTCGATCAACGCCTACAACAACCAGGTCGACGTCAGCACCATGCGGATCGTCGGCGACAAGGGCTGAGCCGTGGACACCACCGTCCGAGAGCGGCCCTGGCTGCGGTTCGGTCTCCAGCGGCTGGGCGGCCTGCTGCTGTCGTTCGCCGTGCTGGTCACGGTGACCTTCGTGATCGTGCCGCTGATCCCGGGGGACCCGGCGGTCGCGGTCGCCGGCCTGGAGGCCAGCGGAACGGAGATCGCCGCGATCCGGCAGGAGCTCGGGCTGGACCAGCCGCTGTACGCCCAGTTCCTGGACTACGTCGGAGGGCTGCTGACCCTCGACCTGGGGACGTCGTTCTCCAGCGGGCAGGACGTCGCGACGGTGATCCTCGCCCGGCTGCCGTTCACCGCGGAGCTGGCCCTGTTCGCCATCGGGTTGGTGCTGCTGATCTCCGTGCCGGTGGGCATGCTGGTCGCGTTCCTGACCCACGGCGGGCGCAGGTCCTGGCTCGACCACTCGTTCAACCTCGTCACGAGCCTGGTCTACTCGGTGCCCCAGTACGTGATGGCCACCCTGCTCGTCGTGGTCCTCGCGGTGGGTCTCGGCCTGTTCCCCGCGGCGGGGGCCGAGACCCTGTCCTCGCTGGTCCTGCCGACGCTGGCGCTCACCCTGCTACCCACCTGCGTGGTCTCGCGGGTGGTGCGCCGGGAGACCGCGGTCGTGCTGGACCAGGACTACATCCGCACCGCCCGGGGCTGGCGGATCGGCCAACTGCGGATGTTCGGCCGGTACGTGCTGCCGAACGTCATCACCACGACGCTGACGCTGTCCGGGCTCATCCTGGCCGCGCAGCTCGGCGGCGCGGTCGTCATCGAGACGGTGTTCGCATGGCCCGGGCTCGGCCAGGGCATCGTCGAGGCCATCCTGTCGCGCGACTACCCCGTCATCCGGGGCACGATCCTCGTCCTCGGGCTGATGGCGACGCTGATCATCATCGCGGTCGACGTCATCCTGGCGATCATCGATCCCCGCTCGATCGAGGCCGACCATGAGTAGCCCCGGCCGCAGGGGCCTGTGGACGCCGTCCATGACGGCGGGTCTCCTGCTGGGCCTCCTCCTCGTCCTGGTGGCGGTCGTGGCGCCGGTGGTGCTGGCCGCACCGGCCGCGCAGCTGTCCGGTGACGCCGGGCAGGGCCCCAGCGCCGAACACTGGTTGGGCACCGACAACCTCGGGCGCGACAACCTCGCCCGGGCCCTGGTCGCCGCCCGCCTCACCCTGCTCATGACCGCGTGCACCACCGCCGTCGCGGTCCTCGGCGGCATCGTCGTCGGGGTGGGGATCTGGCTGTCCGGGCCGCGGGTCCGCAAGGTCGCGCTGCGGCTGCTGGAGACCGCGGTGGCCTACCCCAGCCTCGTCTTCGCCCTCGTCATCGCGGCCATCCTGCGGCCGGGGGTGGTCTCGAGCGTCGTCGCGATCGGCGTCGCGGGCATCCCGAGCTTCGCGCGGCTGACCGCGAACCTCGCGGCCAAGATCTCCACCAGCGAGTACGTCACCACGGCCCGGCTGCTCGGGGTGCCGGCGTGGGCCGTCGCCGTGCGGCACACGTTGCCGAACATGGCGGAGCCGCTGCTGATCCTGGCCACCACGGTGTTCGCCCTGTCCATGGTGGAGCTGTCGGCCCTGTCGTTCATCGGCCTGGGCGTGCAGTCCCCGAGCTACGACTTCGGTCTGCTGCTGAACGAGAGCCTCACGCAGATCTACACGCAGCCGACGTCCGTGGTGGGGCCGTCCGTCATGATCGTGCTCACCGGGGTGGCCGCCATGCTGCTCGGGGACGCGTTCGCCGCCCGGGCCAACCCGCGCACCAGCCGCCGGGCCGTGCGACGACCGTCCGTGCCCGCCGTGGCGCCGGTGCCGGACGGGGACGCCGCGCTGGTGCGCGTCGAGGACCTGCGGGTCGGCGTTCCGGGTGGTCCCGAGCTCGTGCGGGGGATCTCGCTGGCGATCGAGCCCGGCGAGGTGGTCGCGCTGGTCGGCGAGTCCGGCTCCGGCAAGTCGCTCACCGCCATGTCGGTCGCCGGGCTGGTGTCCGAGGAGCTGGAGGTCCGTGCGGACGTCCTGCGCGTGGGCGACCTGAACATGCTGGGACGGCCGGACCGCAGCCGCCTCGGCCGCGAGGTCTCGGTCGTCTACCAGGACCCCGGGAGCACCTTCAACCCCTCGCTGCGCATGGGTGGCCAGCTCACCGAGGTGCTCCGCACGCACCTGGGCATGGGGCGGGGCCGGGCCCGGAAGCTGATCACCGAGGCGATGGACCAGGTGAACATCAGCGAGCCGGCACTCCGGCTGCGACAGCACCCGCACAAGCTGTCCGGTGGCATGCGGCAGCGTTGCATGATCGCCACGACCCTGGTCACGACCCCGAAGCTGATCGTGGCCGACGAGCCGACCACCGCGCTCGACGTGACCGTGCAGCACGAGGTGCTGCGCCAGTTCCGCAGGATCCACCGCACGCAGGGCACGGCGATGCTGTTCATCTCCCACGACCTCGGCGTCGTCGAGGCGCTGTGCGACCGGATCCTGGTGATGCGCGACGGTGAGATCGTGGAGCGCCTCACCCCGGCCCAGCTGCGGAGCCGCGACGTGCACCACCCCTACACGAAGGCCCTGATGGACGCGGTCCCCGTCGTGGACGTCGCCCCCGCGCAGGAGTCCGCATGACGGGCCCGACGCTCGTGACCAGGGGGCTGCACGTCTCCTTCGGCCGGGCCGCCGTCCTGCGGGACGTGAACCTCACCGTGCCCGCCCACACGAGGGTCGGCCTGGTGGGCGAGTCCGGCTCGGGCAAGTCCACGCTCGGCAAGACCGTCGTGGGCATCCACAAGCCGCGTGCTGGCCACGTGCTCGTCCACGGCGAGGACGTGTTCGCGGCCGGGAGGCGGCGGCGCGCCGCGATGCGGCGGCAGGTCCAGTACATCCCCCAGGACCCGTTCTCCTCGCTGAGCCCACGCCGGACCGTCGGGCAGACGCTCGCCGAGGCGCTCGACCCGGTCCGGGCGCGGCAGTCGGACCACGAGCAGGCGATCGCCGGAGCGCTGGAGCAGGTGCGCCTCGACCCGGGCTCGATGGCGAGGTACCCGCACCAGTTCTCCGGCGGTCAGCGGCAGCGCATCGCGATCGCCCGCGCCCTGATCGTCCAGCCGCGGCTGATGATCGCCGACGAGATCACGTCGGCGCTGGACGTCTCGGTGCAGGCGGAGATCCTGAAGCTGCTGCGGTCGCTGGAGCACACGATCGACACGTCGATGCTCTTCATCTCCCACAACCTGGCCGTCGTGCAGGCGCTGTGCGAGCACGTCGTCGTGATGTACCAGGGCGCCATCGTCGAGCAGGGCAGGGTGGACGACGTGTACCGCAACCCGCAGCACGACTACACCCGCAGGCTGCTCGCGTCCGTACCCGGCTCGGAGGGTTTCAGCCTTGAGTGAGCCCACCGGCCCGCTGGCAGGGGTGCGCGTCCTGGAGTTCGGGACCACGTTCATGGTCCCGTACGCGACGGAGCTGATGGCGCAGATGGGCGCCGAGGTGGTCAAGGTCGAACCCCCGGCCGGCGACATCGTCCGCTGGGTCGGCGACGCGACCGGAAAGGGGGTCGGGCCCGTGTTCATGAACGCCAACCGCGGCAAGCGCAGCGTCGCCCTCGACCTCAAGGAGGCCGCTGACTACGAGTCCTTCCTGCGGCTCGTCGAGGACTGCGACGTCTTCGTGCACAACCGGACCCCGCGCTCGGTCGCCTCCCTCCGCATCGACCACGCCGCCCTGTCCGGGCGCAACCCGGGGCTCGTGTACTGCGCGGTGCGCGGGTACGGGGAGGAGGGGCGCTACCGCGACCGGCCGGCCTACGACGACGTCATCCAGGCCGCGTCCGGCCTCGCGGCGGCACAGACCAACGGTGGGGACCCGGGCTACGTCCGCACCCCGGTCGCCGACAAGACGACCGGCGTCTTCGCCCTCTCGGCGGTGCTCGCCGCGCTCTTCGAGCGCGAGCGGTCCGGGCAGGGCCAGGCCGTCGAGGTGCCGATGTTCGAGTGCATGACGGCCTTCACGCTGTTCGAGCAGCAGGGTGGGTACGCCTACGACCCACCCCGCGGGCCGGCGGGGTACCCCCGGACCGCCGCGGAGCACCGCCGGCCGTACCGCACCGCCGACGGCATCGTCGGTGTCACCGTCTACACCGACGAGCAGTGGCGGCGGTTCTTCGCCCTCGTCGACCGGCCCGACCTCGCGGCGGACCCGAGGTTCACCTCGATCGGTGCCCGGAGCGACAACATCGACGAGCTCTACGCCTTCGTCGACGACGTCCTGCGCACGAGGAGCACCGACGCGTGGCTGTCCGCCCTCGTCCCGGAGGGGATCCCGGTGATGCCGATGAACGAGGTGCGGGACCTGTTCGACGACCCGCACCTCGCCGACGTCGACTTCTTCCGCGTCGCCGAGCAGCCGGGGGTCGGGCGGGTGCGGTACGCCCGGTTCCCGATCCGGTTCTCGAGAACCCCGGCGGAGAGCCGGGGGACGACGAGCGAGCTGGGCAGGTGAACGTGATCGATCCCGGCACGCCGGGTGGCCGGCAGTCCGAGCACCGCACCGTCACCCGCACCGCGCGCATCCTCGAGATGGTGTCGGCGCACCCCGGTGAGCTGCGGCTCGCCGACCTCTCCGAGCGGCTCGGCGCCCCGCGGTCGTCGGTCCACGTCCTCATCCGCGGGCTCGTGTCCGTCGGGTACCTCGTCGACGTCGACGGCCGCTTCTCGATCGGCTACTCGCTCGGCGAGCTCGTCCGGCCGAGCGAGCTGGGGCTGACCGAGATGCTGCTCCCGCACCTGGAGAAGATCCGGGACGCCACCGGCGAGACCGTCACTCTGGGGCTCTTCGCGGGGGAGTACGTCGTCTACACCGCGAGCGCGCAGTCGAGGCATTCGGTCCGGTACGTCCCCGAGCTCAGGACCCGCCGCCCCCTCCTGCCGACGAGCATCGGCAAGCTGCTGCTCGCCACCTGGCCCGAGGGCCGCCTGCGCAAGCACGTCTCGACCCACGGGTCCGGCGATGTCGAGGCCGATCTCTCGACGCTCGCGGTCGTGCGCGCGGAGGGCCGGGCGTTCAACCGGGGCGAGACGTTGAGCTCGGTCACCGCCGTCGCGCGCCCGTGCCGGGTGGACGGCCGCCAGATCGGCGGGATCAGCGTCGGTGGCCCGAGCGAACGCGTCCTGCCGCAGCTCGAGGAGATGGACCGGGTGCTCCGCGAGGTGGTGGGCGAGAGCTTCGACTCCAAGCTCTCGTGGAGATGAGGAGGAGCATGGAGACGTTCGACGTGGCCGTCGTCGGCATGGGTGCCCTCGGCAGCGCCGCCGCGTACCACCTCGCCCGGAAGGGCGTCGCCGTCGTCGCCTTCGAGCAGTTCGAGCTCGGGCACGTGCGGGGTGCCTCGCACGACACCTCGCGCATCATCAGGACGTCGTACGGAAAACCCGCGTACGTGCGCCTCGCGCAGGCGGCGTACCGGGACTGGGCCGACTTCGAGGCGGTCTCGGGCGAGAGGCTGGTGACCGTCACCGGTGGCCTGGTCTTCTGCCCGGTCGAGGGGCCCTACGCCGCGGGCGACTTCGCGTCGAGCCTCGCCTCCGCGGGCGTGCCCTACGAGTTCCTCGCCGCGGCGGACGTGCGGGCCCGCTGGCCGCAGTTCGCCGTCCCCGAGAACGTGGAGACGGTCTACACCCCGGACACCGGGATCGTCCACGCGTCCCGCTCGGTGGCCGCCCTGCAGATGCAGGCCCGGGCGCACGGCGCCGACATCCGGGACCGCACCCCGGTGGAACGGCTGACCCCGGGGGAGTCGGGCGTCGTCGTCCACACCGCGAGCGGGGACGTGCGCGCGCGGAAGGTCGTCCTCGCCACCGACGCCTGGACCAATGCGCTGCTCGAGCCGCTCGACGCCGGCGTCCCGCTGGTCACCATGCAGGAGCAGGTCACGTACTTCCGGCCCGCGGACCCGGACGCGTTCGACCGCGCCCGCTTCCCGGTGTGGATCTGGGAGGACACGTTCTGCTTCTACGGGTTCCCGACCTACGGCGAACCGACGATCAAGGCCGCGCGCGACCGGTCGGACAACCTCATGACGCCGGAAGGGCGCACCTTCGTGCCGTCGGCGGAGCTGCTCGACCAGCTGTCGTCGTTCATGCGCTCGACCATCCCCGGGAGCGGACCCGCCCTGCGCACCGTGACCTGCCAGTACGCGATCACACCCGACCGCCGGTTCGCCATCGGGCCCCTCGAGCAGCACCCGGACGTCATCATCGCTCTGGGCGCGGGCCACGCGTTCAAGTTCACCCCCGCCATCGGGCGGATCCTCGCCGAGCTCGCCGTCGACGGCGGCACCGGCGACGATATCTCCGCCTTCGCGCCACGCCCGGTGGCCACCTCGTGATCACGATCGACGGCTGCAACCCGAGCAACTGGGACTCCCCGGACGTCTTCGCGAACCTGCTCCGGGGCGGCGTGACGGCGGTCAACGCGACGATCGCCATCTGGGAGGGGTTCGAGGAGACCGTCGACGAGACGGCCAGGTGGCACCGCCGGTTCCGGCAGGACGCCGACACGGTGCGGCACATCCGCTCCGTCGAGGACATCCACGCGGCCCACCGGGAGAGCAGGGCCGGGATCATCCTGGGCTGGCAGAACATCTCCCCGATCGGCAACGACATCGAACGCCTCGAAGCGTTCCACGTCCTGGGCGTCCGCATCGTGCAGCTCGCGTACAACGTCCGGAACCTCGTGGCGAACGGCTGCCTGGAGCCGAACGACGACGGCCTGAGCCTCTTCGGCGTCCGGACTGTCCGCAAGCTCAACGAGCTGGGGATCCTCATCGACCTCTCGCACGTGGGCGACCGGAGCAGCCTGCACACCATCGAGGTGTCGGACCGGCCCGTGGCGTTCACGCACACGAACCTCCGCGAGTTCTTCGACAGCCCGCGCAACAAGCCGGCGGACCTGGTCCGGGCCCTCGTCGCGAACGGCGGGGTCGTCGGCGCGAACGCGTTCCCGCAGTTCCTGCCGAGCGGGTTCGACGCCGACATCACCGAGTACCTCGACGGCGTGGAGCGGCTCATCGAGGTCGCCGGCATCGACCACGTGGGCATCGCCTCGGACTTCTGCGAGGGTCGGGACTGGGACTTCTGGCCGTACCTGGGCCGGTTGCACGGCACCACGCCCCACTTCGACATCAAGGTGCCCGCGCCGAACCCGGTCATCGCCGGGCTGCGGGGGAGCGTCGACATGCCGAACGTCGCCGAGGGACTCCGGGGCCGCGGCTACCGCGACGACGACGTCGCCAAGGTCATGGGCGGGAACTGGCTGCGCCTCTACGAGGCGGTGTGGGAAGGATGACAGCGGTGGAGCTGCACAACGCGCGTTTCCTGGGCCGCGGCGAACCCGTCGATGTGCGCATCGACGAGGGCCGGGTCGCGGCGATCTCGCCCGCGGGCGCCAGGCCGCGCGGCACCGCGGAGGCGGTCGACCTCGACGGGCGCATCCTGACGCCCGGCCTCTGGGACGAGCACGTGCACTTCACGCAGTGGACGATCCGGCGCTCGCGCTTCGACCTGTCCGGCACGGCGAGCGTCGAGGACGTCCTGGACCGGGTACGCGCGGCGCTGCGCAGCGGCGAGCGCGCCGACGGCGCGATCCTGACCGGCTACGGCTTCCGCGACGGCACCTGGCCCGCGCCCCCCACCCAGCGCGCCCTCGACGAGGTCACCGGCGCGACACCGGTCGTCCTCATCTCGGGTGACCTGCACTGCGCGTGGCTGAACTCGGCCGCCGCGACCCGGCTGGACGCGAAGCCCGACGAGTCCGGGGTGCTGCGCGAGTACGACTGGTTCACCGTCGGCCCGAGGGTGGCCGCGGCGTCCCCGCCGGCGGCGGAGACCCTCCGCGCGGCGGCGGAGGCGGCCGCCCGGCGCGGCGTCGTCGGCATCGTCGAGTTCGAGCACACCGACAACCTCACCCAGTGGCCCGAGCGCGTGGCGGCCGGCGTCGACAGCCTCCGGGTGGAGGCCTCGGTGTGGCCGGAGCGCCTCGACGACGCGATCGCCCGCGGGCTGCGCACCGGTGACCCCATCGAGCCGCGGGGCCTGGTCACGATGGGCCGCCTCAAGGTCGTCGTCGACGGCTCGCTCAACACCCGCACGGCCTTCTGCTGGGAGCCCTACCCCGGCGTCGACCAGCACGCGCTGCACCCGTGCGGCATCTCCAACGTCTCGCCCGGTGAGCTGCACGAGCTGCTCGTGCGCGCCACCGCCCACGGCATCGGCGGCGCGGTCCACGCGATCGGCGACCGGGCCAACACCGAGGTCATCGACACGTTCGAGGAGCTCGGGATCCCCGGCGTCATCGAGCACGCCCAGCTCGTGCGCTCCGACGATTTCGCCCGCTTCGGGCCCCTGGGGCTGGTCGCGAGCGTGCAGCCCGAGCACGCGATGGACGACCGGGACGTGGCCGACCGCCACTGGGCGGGCCGCACCGACCGCGCCTTCGCCTACGCCTCGCTGCACGAGGCCGGCGCCACGCTGCGGTTCGGCTCGGACGCGCCGGTCGCGGTGCTCGACCCCTGGTTCGCGATCGCCGCGGCCACCAGCCGCAGCCGGGACGACCGCGCCGCGTGGCACCCCGAGCAACGCGTGCCGCTCGACGTCGCGCTCGCCGCGAGCATGCGCGGCCGGACCCGCGTCGCGGTGGGCGACGTCGCGGACCTCGCGATCCTCGACGACGACCCGTACACCGCGTCCCCCGAACGGCTCCGGGACCTGCCGGTGGCGGGCACGCTCGTCGGCGGCCGCTGGACCTGGCGGGGGCTCTGACATGCCACCGACGGTCTTCCCCGGAGGCGCCCGCCGCGGCGCCACGCACAGCCGCGCCTACCTCCCGCCGAACGCCGACGGGTGGTCGGGCGTGGCGCTGATGGAGTGGGAGCTCACCGCGCAGGAATGGGTCGACGAGCACCCGCACGACGAGTTCAACTACGTCCTCGAAGGCACCCTGATGGTCTCCTGCGACGGCGAGACCGTGGAGGTCCCCGCCGGCCAGGTCGTCCGGGTCCCGGCCGGCTCTCAGGGCCGCTACTGGGCCCCGGAGCACGCCCGCATGCTCGCCGTCTACGGCCCCAACCCACGAGGCGAGGCCAGCACCATCGTCGGCCTCCGCGGCCTCACCTGAGGTGTCCGTCGACGAGCCGGGTGAAGCTCATGCCCAGCTCGGTGGTCGTGTAGAGCACGCTGCGCCCCGTTCGCTCCCGCGCCACCAGCCCGCTGTCCCGCAGTACCGCGAGGTGCTGGGAGACCGCACTCGGCGTGACGCCGAAGGCACGGGCGAGCTCGCTCGTCGTCGCCGGCGACCGCAGCGTCTCCAGGATTTCTGCGCGGGCGCGGCCGAGTAGCCGCACGGTGCTGTCGCCCGGTGGTTGGGCGCCGACGGTCCAGAGCGTTGCGGCGCCGCGTGCGGGGTAGCGCACCGTCGTCCGGGTGGAGGTGCGCTTCTTGATCAGGACGAATGAGGATCCGAGGACGACGGGCATGAGGACGAGCCCGCCGGGGCCACGGTTGACAACGCGGTCCGTGCGCCAGCGCTCGCCCGTGAGGATCAGCCGGCCGTCGCGCCAGTGCAGGTCCCGGTGCAGGTCGGGAAAGAGCGCTTCGGCTCCGCGGAGCGCGAGCTGACGAGCGCGGTAGGTGATGTCGGCCTCGAGCACGGCGCGGATGCGTGTCCAGTGCGGGGCGATGAGCCGCTCGTGGGTGAGCCGGAGCTCGTCCGCGACGGCGCGCAGACCTGACGCAGGACGAGCGGCGAGCGCAGCAGCAGCGGGAGGTGGATCGTCACCGAAGACGCGGGCGAGGCTGTGGCGCACCTGCCGCGCGGTGGTTCTGCGCAGGGCGTCCAGGTCCTCGTCGATGGAGGCGGAGGTGCCCTGCGGGGCGGGGACGAGGAACCCGGGCCAGTTGGGGCGGGTGCTCACCAACAGCGGCCAGGTGTTCGAGAGGTCGAGCGGGTCACGGGCGAGCTGATCCTCGGCCCAGCGCAGCCATCGCAGGTTGGCGGCGTTCCGGTCGCGCCCGCTCAGCTGCTGCAAGCCGGCGACCGTCTCCGACAGCGGCGAGACCGCGAACCGCGTGGCCGCCAGCTCGGCCACGCCCACCTCGATCGTGAGTGCCACACCGTCATCATGTAGCTGTCCGCTGAAACGTGTCGGAACTCCCCGCGGCGCCATGAGGCTGTCGTTCATGCGTGGGAAGGCCCGCGCGGCGCGGTCGTCCGCCGCGTACCGGCGGTTCCTCGTGGCGACTGTGATCGACAACGTCGGCAACGGCGCCTACTTCGCCGGCGTGCCGTTGCTCGCGGTCAACGTCACGGACGACCCGCGGTTGGTCACCGCGATCTCGACCGCGACGTTCTTGCCCTGGTTGCTGGTTTCGTTGCCGGTCGGCACGCTGGTGGACCGGTGTGACCGAGCCGGGCTGATGTGGCGCACCCAGCTGGTCGCCGGGGTCATCGTGTCCACCACGGCTGTGCTGGTGGAACTCGACAGGATCAGCATCACTGCGTTGGCACTGCTGGCGTTCGCGTTGGGGACATGTGACGTCGTGTTCAGCAACGCCGCCCAAGCACTCCTGCCGGGCATCGTTGCCCGCCAGGTGCTCCATCGGGCCAACGGCAACCAGCAGGTGGTCATCACCGCGGGCCAGCAGTTCGTCGGTCCCCCGGTGGGCAGCGGCCTGTTCGCGGTGGCGGCCGCGTTGCCGTTCGCTGTCGACGCCTGCTCGTTCCTGGTGTCCGCGTCGTTGCTGGCGAGGTTGCCCAAGGTGCGGCACCCGGTCCGTGAGCAGCAGTCGATGCGGGCTGCGATCGCGTGCGGCTGGACGTGGCTGAAGCGGCACCGGCTGATCCGGACGTTGGCCGCGTTGTTGGGGGTGAACGCCTTCTGCGGGCAGATGGCGAACGCGGTCCTGGTGCTGCTGGCGACGAAGGTCCTGAACATCAGCGCGCAGGCTTACGGCGTGCTGCTGGCCGCCGCAGCGGTGGGAAGCGTGCTCGGCGGGGTGGTCAACGCGCGCATTGTGCGGCGTACGGGTCCATTGCCGGCGCTGGTGACAGGGCTGGCGGCCAACATCGTCGCCCTCGCGGCGATCGGGTTCAGCCCCGATCCGTTCGTTCTCGGCGGCTTCCTGGCCCTGAACGGGTTCGCCACGACGATGTGGAACGTCGTGACCACGACCCTGCGGCAGGAGCTCGTGCCCTCCACGCTGCTCGGCCGTGTCACCAGCGTCTACAAGATGGTCGGCTGGGGCATGATCCCCGCGGGCACTCTCGCGGGTGGTCTGATCGCCCACTCCCTCGGTGTGCGGGCCCCGTACGAGCTTGCCGCCGCGGTACGGACCATCGCGCTGGTGGTGGCCGTGCCGGTCCTGGTGGTCGCCAGTCGCGCCGTTGCCACCGATGTCGGTCACTCCGATCCGGATGCGCAGTCCGGGTGATCCGGCGATCGCCTGTGATCGGCCGCTCGGTTCGGCCGCGGTTCCGATGGTCAGAACGGCGGCGGTTCGTCGTCGGGGAGTGGGGCCGGCTCGGGTGGCGGGGGTCGTGGTGGTTCGGTGGCTGGCCGCTGCAGGATTCGTGGTTCGTGGCGGCGTAGCCGCAGGTCCAGCTCGGCGGCGCTCTCCTCCTCGACGTCGTGCGTGGGTTCCGGGTCGGGAAGGTCCGGGCGGATCGGCTCGCCCCGGGTGCGGTGGGTGCGCCCGAGCGGGCTGATCCACACGAAGACTCCCGGTTCGGGCTGGGTGAGGGTCCAGCCGCGGTCCTTGTCGGGGTGGTGGCGCTTGCACGCGGGCCCGATGTTGACCTCGACGGTGCGGCCGCCGCGGCCGTGCTCCCGGGTGTGGTCCAGGTCGGAGCGCCGGGCTGAGCGGGTGCATCCTGGTCCGACGCAGTTGCGGTCGCGGATGCGGATGTGGTCGGCGAGTGCGCCGCGGGCGAACCGCGCCCTGGGGTGGGCGGCCAGGCGTTGACGGAACCGGTCGCGGTCGGTCCAGGCGTCGGCGATCTCGGCCAGGACTCCCGCCCACGCGCCGAGGTCGGGGTTGGTGCCGTGACGGTGCAGCTCCTCGACGGTCACGTGCAGCTCGACCACCCCACCGCGGACCGCGGAGGGCCTGATGGCAGTGCGGGGCCGCCGGCGTAGCGGTCCGGCCAGCAGCAGGTAGCCGTTGGCGTCGACGATGGCGAACCTCCACGCCGCGCCCCGGTGCTGCGCAGCGGCCGCGGTGCGGGCCACGTCGGCGCCGACCGGGCCGAGGCCGGGGATCTCACCGGGCCGATCGTCCAGCCCGGCCAGCGTGGCCAGGCCGGCCCGCACCTCAATGCCCTCCCGCACCGCGCCCCGACCGCTACCCGCGGGCGGTGCCGTCTCGGGAACGGTCGCCGCGGGAACCGTGGTCTCGGGGGCGGTGTCGGGTGCGTCTGTCTCAGAAACGGGAGCCTCGGGGTCGCGATGGTCCTCGGGCCGTCGCAGGGCGAGCAGCCGGTCGATGATCTCGTGTTCGGTCAGGCCGTGGAAGGTGCCGTTGAGCATGCCCAGGAACAGGTCCGCGGAGATCTGGGGTCGGGTGCCGGGGTGCCCGGCGCGTTTCGCGGTCTCGACCAGCCGGTCCAGCCTGGCGGCCGCGGCGGCGGCCTCGCCGGGCGGCAGGCCGTTGCCGACGAGGGTGGCGGTGCCGGTCCGGGGATCCAGGTACAGGGCGACGCTTCGCGCCTGCACGGCGCGTTGGTACTGCCGGCGCCGCAGGTTCGGGTCGATCGCGTGCAGAGCCCTGAGCAGCCGGTCCGACAGCTGTTTCGTCGTCAAGCGCGGGGCCAGTGGCACGAACCGTTCGCACAACCGCCGGGCCTGGACCTCGGTGACCTCGCCGTGGTCGGGGTCGAGGTAGTCGGCGAACACCCACGCCTTGCCCCGGTCGATGCGGCCTGCCAGCAGGGCTTCCTGCACCAGGGGGAGGCGCTGCACCAGGGCGGTGGCGAACCCGAGCTCCCGATCCGCCGCGGTGGGGGTCCAGGTGAGGGCGGCGGCGATCTCGTGCGCGGCCCACTCGAACCGCGTCGCGGCCCGCGCCACCACCTCGCCGCGCTCACCCTTCACATCGGCCAGGGCGACGGTGTGGGACAGCTCGACCAGCTCCGCGAACAGCTGGGCCTGTTCGTGCGCCAGCTGCCTCGAACGCGCCTGCAGGACCTCGACCCTCCGAGCGTTGGGCACCGGCTCGCCCGACAACTGCTCCAGCACCGCGGCCAGCCCGGCACCGGGCGGCAGGTCCACCGCCCGGTCCACGAGTGCTGCCACCCCGGCCATGACTCGAACCTACGTTCGACCCCCGACAGAACCGGGCCGTACCGACCGTCCCGCAGCAGTTCACCCGAAGAGCGCAATGCGACCGCCTCGGAGACCTGAAGAGGGAGGCTAGCTGGGAGGTCGGGACGGGCAGGGTCTCTCAATGAGCCGTCGTTGCGGCGTGGAGTCGAGCGCCCGTGGGCGTGACTACGAGCTCACCCCGCCCGTCGTTGTCGAGCGTGGTGGGTGGTGCAGAGGCGGTCAAGGGGCTGTTCGGGGGTCAGGCCGGCACCCAGGCGACGGAGCGCACCTATGCGCCGAGCCGGGTCAGCCATTGGCTGCGGAACGTCAGGGAGCGTTCGACAGCGGCGAGGGCCCCGGCGACGGGCAGGGCGACCTTGGCCCACGGGGGGAGGTGGATCGGGGAGGTGAAGGTGCCGGTGTGCTCGGTGACGACGGGGATCCGCGTGAGCGTCTCCGCGGCCAGGGAAAGGCTGGCGGCGAGCCCCACCAGGAGCGCGGCGACGGCCAGTGCGGCGACGACGGCGCTGGTACGGGGGTACCGTCGGCCGAACCTGGTTCGCCGTCCTTCCGGTGAACGGGGGTGTGGGCGCAGCGTGTGTTCGCGGCCGTCGTCGCGGACGTAGTGCATGCGTTTCAGCCCGTACTGGCTGGTGGCGACCTCGATGACGCCGCCGGGCACCGGGAACGCCGCCGGGAGGTTGGCGCGGTGGACCTGGACGCCGTCGCGGTAGAGCGCGGCCGGGCTCCTCCTGGTCGTGCTGTCCGCCATGTGTCGCACGTCGACCTCGAAGAGGTGCCTGCCCGTCGAACGGTCGGCGAGTTCGAGGCCGAACAGCGAACGGGAGAACATCTGCCAGAAGCGGTAGTCCTGGAGCGTGCTCCCGTCGCCGGGCTCGACCCTCGCGAGTTGCAGGCGCCGTCTGTACTTCTTCAACATCATCATCACCCGGTGTCGACGCTAGGGTGGCCACCCGCAGATGTGGATCACTCCACGGGCTCGGACCGCGCGACCGAAGTCGGAGCGGGCCTCCGCCCTCGGGGGGAGGTGGGCTCGCCGGCGGCCTGCCTAGGCTGGTCACGATGGTCGACACGGCAGGCACGCGGCGCGGGGCGGCCCGGGACTTGCTCGCCGACGGCGGGCTGGTCGCGTTCGCGGCACTGGCCGGGTTCGGGCCGGCCGTGTACTGGTACGGGACGGCCCCGGCGCAGCCCGTCGGGCTGCCGCACGTGGACTACCTCGCCGGTGCGCTCGGGTGCGTCGCGCTGTGGTGGCGGCGCCGCCTCCCGCTGGTGCTCGCCGCGGCCCTCGTCCTGCTGAGCGCCTTCTTCCTGTCCGCCGGAGCCGCGGCGCTCGTCGCACTGCTCACGGTGGCCGTCCACCGCTCGGCGAAGGCCACGGCGGTGGTGGCCGTCGGCAACGTGCTCTCGATCGTGGTCTTCCTGGTGCTGAGACCCGGGCCGTTCCCGTTCTCGTGGATGCTGGTCGCACTCCAGGCCGCGGTCGTCATCGGCGTGGCCGGGTGGGGGATGCTCATGCGCAGCCGGCGGCAGCTGATCGCGTCGTTGCGCGCGCGGGCCGCCGCGGCCGAGGTCGAGGCCGTGCTGCGGGCCGAACACTCCCAGCAGGAGGCACGTGCGGCCCTCGCACGGGAGATGCACGACGTCCTCGGCCACCGGTTGTCGCTGCTCAGCGTGCACGCGGGCGCGCTGACCTACTACCGCGGTGCCTCGGCCGACGAGATCGCCCGGGCCGCGGAGGTCGTCCGGGAGAACGCCCATCGCGCCCTGCAGGACCTGCGCGAGGTGATCGGCGTGCTGCGGGCCGCCGAGGGGGACCGCCCGCTGCCGGACGTCGACGACGTCGTCGAGCTGGTCGACGAGACCGGGCGTTCCGGCACCCCGGTCGACCTGCAGGACGTTCCCGGCGTGACGACCGGTGGTCGCGCCGTCCCCACGACGGTGGGCCGCACGATCTACCGGCTCGTGCAGGAGGGGCTGACCAACGCCCGCAAGCACGCCCCCGGTGCGCCCGTGCTCGTCCGGATCACCGGGGAACCCGGTGGCCACATGACCGTCGAGATCGTCAACGACCGGCCGCCCACGCTCCCCGCGGTCGTCGCGCCTCCGATCGGCGCAGGGGTCGGGCTGCGCGGGCTGGCCGAGCGGGCCACGCTCGTCGGCGGCCGGCTCGAGCACGGGCCGACCCGCTCCGGCGGGTGGCGGTTGGGCATGCGGCTACGGTGGCCGGCGTGAGCGAGGCCGGGCCGACCATCGACGTGCTCGTCGCCGACGACGACCCGGTCGTCCGCTTCGGGCTGAGCATGATGCTGCGCGGCGCCACCGATCTGCGGGTGGTCGCCGAGGCCGGTGACGGTGCGGAGGCGATCGAGCTGGCCGGCCGCCACCGGCCGCACGTCGTCCTGATGGACATCCGGATGCCCGGCATGGACGGGATCACCGCGACCGAGGCCCTCCGATCGCGGACCCCCGCGCCGCAGGTCGTCGTGCTCACCACGTTCGACGCCGACGCGCACGTCCTGCGCGCCCTGCGGGCCGGCGCGGCCGGGTTCCTGGTCAAGGACACCCCGCCCGACGAGCTCGTCGTCGCCATCCGGCACGCGGCGCAGGGGCGGCCGGTGCTGTCCCCGGAGGTCACCCGGCGGCTCATCGACCGCGTCGCCGGGTCCGAACAGGACACCCGTCGGGACGCGGCGCGCCGCAAGCTCGACTCCCTCGCCGGACGGGAGCGCACCGTGGCGATCGAGATCGGTGCCGGGCGGTCCAACGCGGAGATCGCTGCGCGCAACCACATCGGCCTGGCCACCGTCAAGACCCACGTGTCCGCGGTCCTGACCAAGCTCGACCTCACCAACCGCGTGCAGGTGGCCCTGCTCGTGCACGACGCGGGACTCGACTCCTGAGATCGGGGGCCGGCGACACCGAGAGCTGTGGCCGGACGTCGTGACCGCGGTCGTGCGCACGGCGCGACGGGGTGAGGAGCTCGCGGCCGGTCAGCGGCCGCGTTCGAGGAACGGGCGCATGTAGGCCTGCGGTTCACCGGTGGTGAAGGCCGCGCCGAACTCGGCGACGCTGGCGAGGGCGGCCTCGGCGACCGGCTGGTCTTCCCACTCCCGCAGCAGGCGCTTCTGCTGGCGGAGCACCTGCGGGCCGAAGCGGGTGAAGCGGGCGGTGTGTTCGGCGATGCGGGCGTCGAGCTCGGCATCGGGCGCGATCTCGTGCACCAGCCCCCAGGCCAGCGCGGTGTGGGCGTCGACGGACTCGCCGGTGAGGATCATCCAGGACGCCCGCGCGGCGCCGATCAGCCTCGGCATCAGGGCGGCGTGGATGACCGAGGGGATGCCGATGGCGACCTCGGGCATGCCGAAGCGGGCGGTGTCGCTGCTGATGCGCAGGTCGCAGGCCATCGCGAGCTCGAGGCCGGCGCCGAGGGCCCAGCCGGGGATGCGGCAGACGACGGGGACGGGGAACAGGCGGACGGCCTCGCACAGCCGGCGGAGGCCGTCGATGAACGTCTCGGCCGTGGCCTCGTCGAGGCGGGCCATCTCGTGGATGTCGGCGCCGGCGACGAACGCCTTGTCACCGGTGCCGCGCAGGACCAGTACCCGGAGGTCGTCGCGGTCGGCGAGGGCGGTGAGGGCCGTGGTGAGGTCCGCGACGACCGGGGTTCCGAGGATGTTCACCGGCTTGGCGTTCGTGATCGTCAGCGTGGCGAGCCCGGAGGCGTCCACGACGGCGGCCGCATGGGGGAGATCCATGCCGTCCATCCTCCGGCCTCCGGACCGGCCCGTCTCACCACCAGCAGAAGGCGAGCCAGGCGAGGAACGGGGCGACCACGACGGAGACGATCCCGTAGGTCAGCAGCTGGCGGAAAAGGCGCGGCCGGACCGACGGCTCGGCGGCGCCGAGGATCAGCCCTCCCGTGATCCCGAGCGGGTTGATGTCGACCAGCACCGAGGCCAGCGCGAGGGCGAGCACGCCGCCGACGGGGGAGAGCCCGTCGGCGACGAGCGCGGGCAGCAGCGGCATGACGGTCACGAACACGGCGATGGAACTGGCGGCGAACGACGTGATGCCGGCGAGGTAGCAGAGCACCAGCAGGCTGAGGGCGGGTGATCCGTGGACCTGGAGCAGGTCGTTCAGCTGCTTGAAGGCGCCCAGGTGCTGCATCAGGCCCACGTAGGTCAGCAGGCCCCCGATCAGCAGCACGACACCCCAGGGGATGCGCGACACGATCGCGTCCGGGTCCGACCGGAGCGCCAGTTGCAGGACGACCGCCGCAACCGCCCCGAGGTAGCCGACGTTCATGTCGAAGCCCACGGAGAGCACGACGACGGCGACCAGACACCCGACGGTGAGGGCGCGGACGCCGGGGGTCGCCGTCCTCGCCGCAGGCATGGTGGCCAGGGCGGTCGTGGGCCGGGCGCTCCCCACGCCGCCGGCGGGGTCGGGGTCCGGGCGCTCGTCGGGTTCGGCGGTCTGCGCCGCGGCCGGGACCCGGCCACGTGGCACGGCACCCGTGCGCAGACCGACGAGCAGGAGGCCCGCACAGACGAGCAGCCCGGTGAACAGGCCGCCCAGCAGGAAGGTCACCGGTGCCGAGCCGGGGAGCCCGATCCCGAACTTGGCGCTGAGCTCGCGGGCGGTGACGCCGTACACGGCGAGGGGTGACAGCAGCCCGCTGATGATGCCGGTGATACCGAGGACGGCCGCCACCAGCGGGGATATCCGGTACCTGGCGGCGAGGCCGAGGGCGATCGGCGCGACGATCGCGGTGGCGCCCGCGGGCAGCGTGCCGACGGCCGTCAGCACGGCGCCGATGACGAAGGGGACGAGCGCGACGAGCACCAGCCGGCCGCCGACCAGCCGGAGCAACAGGTCCAGCAGCCAGTCGAGCGTCCCGTTCAGCTGGGCGGCGCCGAACAGGGCGGTCACGCCGACGATGAGCACGAAGAAGTCGGCCGGGAAGAAGCCGGTCACGTCGGCGGCCGGCACGCCCGCGAGCAGGCCGAGGAGGAAGGCCGCGGCCAGTGCGGCCAGCCCCAGGTTGAACCCGGGTACCAGCGTCGCCACGAAGAGGGCGACGAGGACCCCGATGGACACGACTGCCATAGTCATGAGCACGCTCTTCCTCGGTCAGACCGCTCCTCGGCGGGTCAGGTCGTCGATCTCCGGTTCCGTCAGCCCGGCGAGGTCCCGCAGGACCTCGCCCGTGTGCTCCCCGAGGGCGGGGGCGCCGCCGCTGATCGTTCCCGCGAACCCGGAGAAGCGGCCCGCCGGGGCCTGCAGGAGCCGGGTCCGCCCGCTGCGTTCGTCCGCCACCTCCACCACCGAGCCGCGGGCGCGGATGTGCGGGTCCGCGCAGATGTCGGACGCCGAGTTCACCGGCCCGGCGGCCACGCCGGCCTCCAGGAGGAGGGACATCAGCGGCTCCAGGTCGTGCGCCGCGACGAACGCGGCGACCCTCGCCTCGATCTCCTCGCGGTGGGCGAGCCGGGCGGTCATGGAGTCGTGCACGGCGAGGTCCGGGGCGGCCATCACCCCGACCAGCCGCCGCCACATCTGCTCGGTCGATGCGGGGAGGGCCAGCCACCGGCCGTCCCGGGTCCGGTAGAGGCTGTTGGGGCTGATGTGCGGGTTGCGGTTGCCCTGGCGCTCCCGGTTCTCACCGGTCGAGCCGTACTCGACCACGAAGTCCTCCATCATCCGCAGCAACGGCTCGTAGAGGGGGATGTCGGCGAGCTGGGCCTCGCCGGTGCGGTCCCGCTGGCGCAGCGCCAGCAGCGCCGCGTACGCGGCGTAGATGCCGGTGACGCCGTCGGCGACGGGGTAGCCGGCGAAGACCGGCGGCTGATCCGGATCGCCGGTGCGGTAGGTCAGCCCGGCGAAGGCCTCCGCCACGCGGGCGAAGCCCGGCCGGTCGGCGTAGGGGCCGGTGCGGCCGAACGCGCTCACGTGCACCATCACCAGGTCCGGCCGGTAGGCCCGGAGGTCGTCGAAGTCGATGCGGAACCTGCGCAGCGTCGCCGGGCGGAAGTTGGTGACCACGATGTCGGCGACCGCGGCCAGCCGGCCGACGAGGTCGGCCGCGTCGGGGTGGTGCAGGTCGATCGTGACGCTCCGCTTGCCGCGCCCGAGCATCGCCCACGCCGTCGACTCGCCGTCCTCCAGCGGCGGGTACTGGCGCGCCGGGTCGCCGTGGACGGGGTGCTCGACCTTGATGACGTCCGCGCCGAACTCCCCGAGCAGCGAGGACGCCAGCGGGCCGGCCAGGATCGTCGACACGTCGAGTACGCGCACTCCGCTCAGCGGACCATCGGACACCAGGTATTCCCTTTCACCGGGGCTCGTATCGAGGACCGTGACCACGATGCCCTGCGGCTGCAGCGGGGAGAAGGCCTGATCGCCGCTCAGTGGTGAAAGGTGTTGCCTTTATGGTGGCGCGATGCGGGTGGAGAGAGCGCGGTACTTCCTGGCTGCCGTCGAGACCGGTTCGCTCCGGGCGGCGGCGGCTCGCTGCGGGGTCAGCCAGCCCACCATCGGCCAGCAGATCGCGTTGCTCGAGGAGGAGCTCGACCTGGTCCTGCTCACCCGCAGCCGCCGCGGCGTGCGGCCGACACCCGCGGGGGAGAACCTGCTCGATCCGCTGAACCGGCTGGTCGCCGCCGAGGACACGGTGCGCGAGTCGGCCATGGAGTCCAGCGGTGCGTACCGCGGCCGGGTCCAGATCGGCGGTGTCTCGGTGACGGCCGAGACGATCATCGGGCCCGTCGTGGGCCACCTGCGCGAGCACCACCCCGGGCTGCGGTTCACCGTCCGCGAGGGCGCCTCCGCCGACATCGAGGCCGCGGTGCTCCACGGCGAGCTCGACCTCGGCGTGATCACGATGCCCATGAGCCCGACCCCGAAGGGGCTGCAGCGGGTGCCGCTCGTCTCGGCGCCCGTCGGGGTCTGCGCGCGCACCGACCACCCGCTCGCGACGCGCGACCACCTGCACTGGCGCGACGTCGAGCCGCAGCCCGTCGTCACCATGCGGACCGGCACCGTGATGTGGGAGGTGCTGCACCGGCACGTCGCCGACCCCCGGGTCGTCGTCCAGGCCATGTCGGCGCGCACCGTCATGGTCATGGTCGGTCAGGGGGCCGGGCTGGGGATCCTCGCCCGGTTCGACACGTCGGCGGACATCCCCGGCCTGGTGTGGCTCCCGCTGCTCGACGCGCCGCCCGTCACCCTGTGCCTCAGCCAGCGCCGGGACAGCCGGCCCTCCCGGCCCGCGCTCATCGTCCGGCAGCTCATCCGGGCCAAGGCGGAGGAGCTGGCGCCTCAGCGGGCCGGCGTGAGGACGAACCCGTCGTAGCCCGCCGAGACGACCTCGTCGCACCTGCGGGCGTAGGTGGCGAACCCGCCGGCGTAGGGCAGGAACACGCGCGGCTTCCCGGGCACGTTGGCGCCCAGGTACCAGGACGTCGAGGCCATGGGGAGGAGCGTGCGGTCGGCGGCCTCGGCCACGTGCGCGCCCCAGGACCGTTCGGCGTCCTCGGTGGCCTCGATCCGGGCCAGGCCGCGGTCGCGCATGAACCCCATGCAGTCGCTGATCCAGTCGACGTGCTGCTCGATCGAGGTGGGCATGTTGGTCAGGACGGAAGGACTGCCGGGACCGGTGATCGTGAACATGTTCGGGAAGCCGGACACCTGCAGGCCGAGGTAGCTGTGTGGCCCCTCCGACCACTCATCCCGCAGCGACCGGCCTCCCTCGCCCCGGATGTCGACGGCCAGCAGGGGTCCGGTCAGGGCGTCGAAGCCGGTGGCGAAGACCAGGCAGTCGAGCGGGTAGGACGCCGACGCCGTGCGGACGCCGCTCTCGGTGATCTCGACGATCGGCGATTTCCGGACGTCGACGAGCGTGACGTCGTCGCGGTTGTAGGTCTCGAAGTAGTCGGTGTCGATCGGTGGCCGTTTGGTCGCGAACGGGTGGTCGTGCGGGAGGAGCCGCTCGGCCGTCGCCGGGTCCCGCACCATCTCCCGGATCTTCGCGCGGATGAACTCCGACGCCGTGTCGTTGGCCTCCTTGCTGGTCAGCAGGTCGGCGAAGGCGGCCCGGAACCGGAGCCCGCCGCGCTGCCAGGCGGCCTCGTAGATCGTTCTGCGTTCGTCGTCCACCACCGAGAGGGCGGACCGCGGGTCGAGGTCGAACGGGTGGCCGTTGGTCGACCCGCGCTGCGCGCGGCGGATCGCGTCGTAGTCGGCCTTGACCTCGCGCTGGAACGCCGGATCCATCGGCCCGTTGCGCGCCGGGATGCTGTAGTTCGGGGTGCGCTGGAAGACCGTGAGGTGCTGTGCCTGCTCGGCGATGACCGGGATCGCCTGGATCCCGGTCGAGCCCGTTCCGACCACGCCCACGCGCTGACCGGTGAAGTCGACGCCCTCGTGCGGCCAGCTGCCGGTGTGGAACCACCGCCCGTCGAACGTGTCGAGCCCCGGGATCCGCGGGACGTTGGCCGTGGACAGGCACCCCACGGCGGTGATGAGGAAGCGCGCCGCGTAGCGCTCGCCGCCGTCGGTGCGCAGCTGCCAGCGGTCGCCGCCGTCGTCGAAGGCGGCCTCGGTCACCCGCCTGCCGAACCGGATGTCCCGGCGCAGGTCGAACCGGTCGGCCACGTGGTCCAGGTAGCGCAGGATCTCCGGTTGCCGGGGGTAGCGCTCGGTCCACTCCCACTCCTGCTGCAGCTCGTCGGAGAACGAGTACGAGTAGTAGTAGCTCTCGGAGTCGCAGCGGGCGCCCGGGTACCGGTTCCAGTACCAGGTGCCCCCGACCCCGTCCCCCGCCTCGAGGACCACCACGGAGAACCCGAGGTTCCGGAGCCGGTGGAGCATGTACATGCCGGCGAAGCCGGCACCCACGACCACGGCGTCGAACGTGCGGAGCGGGGCGTCCTCCGGTGGCACGGCGGGTCCTCCTCATATCTCGCTGTGATCCGGGAAGCTCGTTTGGCATGCTAAGCGATCGTTCCGGTGCGCACCGTCCCGCTGGAGGAAGCGATGCCGCTCGACCCGCAGTTCCGCACGGTGATCGACCAGCTCGCGGCGGGGGGCGCCCTCCCCCTGGTCCGCGGGACCGGCCAGGAGACGAGGAGCCACTACCGCTCCCTCGCGATGGCCCGCCGCGGTGCCGGCTACACACCGGAGCCCGTCGAGAAGGTGGCGGACCACCTGGTCGACGGCCCGTCCGAGCCGGTGCCGGTCCGGGTGTACACGCCCGTCGTGGACCGCGGGCGGGTCGCCACCTACCTCCACGGCGGCGGCTGGGTGGTCGGCGACCTCGACACGCACGACCCGGTCTGCCGGCGGCTGGCGAACGCCGTCGGCGCCACCGTCGTGGCGGTCGACTACCGGCTGGCGCCCGAGCACCCGCATCCGGCCCCGCTCGACGACACGATGGCCGCGCTGGCGTGGACCGCGGACCGGTACCCCGGCCGGCCGCACGTGGTCGCCGGGGACAGCGCGGGTGCGAGCCTCGCCG
This sequence comes from Pseudonocardia wallangbongensis, assembly GCF_054486945.1. Classification (NCBI taxonomy): domain Bacteria; kingdom Bacillati; phylum Actinomycetota; class Actinomycetes; order Pseudonocardiales; family Pseudonocardiaceae; genus Pseudonocardia; species Pseudonocardia wallangbongensis. The sequence goes on along the minus strand of NZ_JBRERS010000001.1, from coordinate 1,006,704 downwards.
CCGGCGCCGCGCTGCGGGCGCGCGACGGGAACGGGCCCGAGCTCGCCGCGCAGCTGCTCGTCTACCCGGCCACCGATCCGCGCATGGGCATGCCGTCGATCCGGGAGAACGGCGAGGGCTTCTTCCTCACCGAGGGGGACATGGCCTGGTTCTACGACCGGTACCTGCCCACTCCCGCCGGGCGCGCCGACCCCGTCGTCGACCTCCTGCGGGCCCCCGAGCTCGCCGGGCTTCCACCCGCCGTGGTCGCGACGGCCGAGTTCGACCCGCTGCGCGACGAGGGCGACGCCTACGCCGAGCGCCTGCGCTCGGCCGGCGTTAACGTGCGACACGTGCCCGGTCCCGGACTCATCCACGGCTACTTCGCCTTCCTCGGTGTGGTGACCGAGGCGGACGCGCGCAGCCGGGAGGTCCTCGGCGCGCTCGACGACCTCCTGTGATGACCCGGCACCGGGGCGGCACCGACCTCCCGCGCGACGGTCTCGTCGCTGTCGTCAAGCAGGACTGCCCGACCTGCCGGCTCGTCGAGCCCGTGCTCGCGCAGCTCGACGGGGTGCGGGTGTACTCGCAGGACGACCCCGCGTTCCCCGCGTCGGTGGCAGGTGTCCGCGACGACACCGCGCTGGACGTGAGCCTCGCCCTCGACATCAGGACGGTGCCCACGCTGCTGCGGTTCGCCGACGGCGGCGAGGTCGGCCGCACGGAGGGCTGGCTGCGGGGCGCGTGGGAGGGCCTGTCCGGTGTGGCCGGCCTGGGGGAAGGGCTGCCCGAGCACCGGCCGGGCTGCGGCTCGCGCACGGAGGATCCCGAGCTGGCCGATGTGCTGCTCGTGCGCACCCGCGGCGGCGACCTCCGCTCGCGGCGGGTCGAGCTCGTGCTCGAGGACGAGGTGGAGGCCGCGTACGAGCGCGGCTGGTCGGACGGGCTGCCGGTGGTGCCCCCGACCCCGGCGCGGGTGTTGCGGATGCTGGACGGCACCTCGCACGCGCCCGACGAGGTGGTCGCCGTCGTCCCACCGAACCTCGCCGAGGCCACCGTCGAGAAGGTGGCGGTGAACGCGGTGCTCGCCGGCTGCCGCCCGGAGTACCTGCCCGTCGTGCTCGCCGCCGTCGAGGCCGCGTGCACCACGGAGTTCAACGCGCACGGCCTGCTCGCCACCACGTACGCCGCGGGCCCGGCGATCGTCGTCAACGGGCCGGTCGCGCGGGAGATCGGGATGAACGCCCGCGGCAACGCGCTCGGCCAGGGCAACCGGGCGAACTCGACCATCGGGCGCGCGTTGCAACTGCTGATCCGCAACGTCGGCGGTGGGCGGCCCGGCGAGGTCGACCGCGCGGCGCTGGGACATCCCGGCAAGGTCGGGTTCTGCTTCGCGGAGGACGAGGCGGGCTCCCCGTGGGAGCCGTTGTCGGTGACCCGCGGGGTCGCGCCCGGCACGTCGGCCGTCACGGTGTTCGCCGCCGAGGGACCACGGCACATCGCCGACCAGATCTCGCGCACCCCCGGGTCGCTGGTGCGCTCGCTGGCCGCCGGCCTGCGCGGCGTCCACCACCCGAAGATGGCGATGGGGTTCGACGCGACGCTGGTCGTCTGCCCCGAGCACGCCCGGGTGTTCGCCGACGCGGGCTGGGACCGCGCCCGGTTCGAGGCCGAGCTCGCCGACGCGCTGCGGCTCGACCCGGCCGAGATCGAGCGGGGAGCGGGCGGCATCGAGGAGGGGGTCCCGGCGGGCCGGGCGGACGGACCGGTGCCCAAGTTCCGGCCCGGTGGGCTGCTGGTGGTGCTCGCCGGTGGCAGTGCCGGGAAGTTCTCGACGGTGATCGGTGGCTGGGCCGGCGGACCCCGCGGCAGCCAGCCCGTGACGAGGGAGGTCGATCGGTGGCGGTGACCCTGCTGGACCCGACGGACGAGCGCGCGCCGGCCGAGCGCGCGCCGCTGGCGCGGCCCGCGTCGCTCGACGGCGCGCGGGTCGGGCTGCTCGACATCTCCAAACCGCGCGGCGACGTCTTCCTGGACCGGCTCCAGGAGCTGCTCGCCGGGCGCGGGCTGTCGGTGCGCCGCTACGCGAAACCGACCTACACCAAGCCGATGCCGCCGGACCTGCGGCGGGAGATCGCCGCCGAGTGCGACGTGGTCATCGAGGCACTCGCCGATTGAGGCTCGTGCACGTCGTGCAGTGTGCACGACCTCGTTGCCCTGGAAGGCCAGGGCGTGGTGACCGTCTACGTCGCGTCCAGCGAGTTCGTCGAGGGTGGCGCGGCCCAGGCGCGGGCCCTGGGCTACGCCGCGGTGCCCGCCGTGCACGTGCCACACCCCATCCAGGACCGCACCGACGACGAGATGCGGGCACTGGCCGAGCACGCCCTGGGGGCGATCCTGGCCGCGGTGACCGGCTGACCCCGCGTGTCTGCTCTCTGTCCGGATGTGACCGGGGGCGCTAAGGTCCGGACCCGCCGCAGCGTCGGCTCATCGGTGAGCAGGCACGAGAGATCGGGCGTCGGATGACCCAGAACGCACTGGCCCGCAGGATGTTCCTGGTCCTGCACGACCCCTTCTCGGGCAAGGCGCTGGGGCCGCCCAAGCTGGTCCGGTACGCCATCGTCGCCGCGGGGCTCGCGGAGCTGGTGATGCAGAACCGGCTCACGGTGGGCGGAGGCCGCATCGCCCCGGCAGGCGAGTGGTACGACGGCGGCGGGGACGACGTGCGGGCGGTGCTCGTCGGCGGGGTCGGGCCCGCCGGCAGCGACATCACCCGCACCTGGGTGGAGGAGGTCGCCGACGCCGTGTACGAGCAGGTGGTGCGCGGGCTGGTCGCCGAACGGGTGGTCAAGCGCGAGACGCGCGGCGGGCTGCTGCGCCGGAACGTCCCGATGAGGTTCCCCGCCGTCGACCTGCTCACCGCCGCGGGCCCGCGGGTGAAGCTGGAGCACATGCTGCGTTCCCCGCACGACATGGACGTGGTCGGCTCCACCTTCGCCGCCATCCTCGACTACCTGCGCCTGGAGAGCGTGTTCGACGGCGACTGCGATCGAACCATGGTCAGGCGCGCCGCGTCGGCGGCCGTCCGGAGCCTGCCCGGCGACCTGCGCGAACTGCTGACCGAGGTCGCGAGGGCCGTCGCCGAGGTGACGCTGACCTTCCGGCGGCTCTAGCGATCAACCGATTCACACCTACCCCGGTCCCGTAGCGGGATGAACAGAGGTACCCATGACCGCTGCCGATCCCATCGTCACCGGGCTCGAGCTCGGCGCGCTCGCCACGCACTACCCCCGGACCGTGGGCCGCAACGCGCGGTTGGGCAGCCACGGCAGCGGCGGTGAGTCCCGGATCGCCGTGCTGCGCACCGACGACGGCCGCGCCGGCTGGGGCCTGGTGGAGGGTGACCTGGTGGAGGGCGGCGCCAGGCCGGTCGACTCGGTCGTCGGGCGGGCCCTGTCCGAACTGGTCGACGACGACGGGGTGCGCGATCCCGCGCACTTCCCCCTCGACATCGCGCTGCACGACCTGCTCGGCGTCGTCCGCGACCAGCCGGTGCACCTCCTGCTGGGCGGGCACGGCCCGAAGCGGGTCGAGGTCTACGACGGCGCCATCTACTTCGACGACCTCGACCCCGACGACGCCCCCCGCGGCATCGATGTGCTGCTGCAGGAGTGCCGCGCCGATCACGCCCTCGGCCACCGCGGGTTCAAGCTCAAGATCGGCCGCGGGAACCGGTGGATGGAGCGGGCCGCGGGCGACCGCCGCGACGTGGACGTCACCCGCACCGTGCGGGACGCCTTTCCGGACGCGCGGATCCTCGTCGACGCCAACGACGGCTACGACGTCGACGGGTTCCGCCGTTACCTCGACGCAGTCGCCGACGTCGGCCTGTACTGGGTCGAGGAGCCCTTCGCCGACGACGCGGACGACCTCGCCGCCCTGCGCACCCACCTCGACGCCGTCACCCCCGGCACCCGCATCGCCGAGGGCGAGACCCGCCCCGACGTCGACGCGCTGTTGCCGGTCGCCGAGTCCGGGGCCGTCGACGTGCTGCTGATGGACGTCATGTCCTTCGGCATCACCCGCTGGCGGCAGCTCATGCCCCGGCTGCGCGCGGCAGGCGTGGCCGCGTCCCCGCACGCCTGGGGCCGCCCGCTCAAGACGCTCTACGCCGCTCAGCTCGCTGCGGGCCTCGGCGGCATCGAGATCGTCGAGGGCGTGCCAGGGCACACCGACGGGGTCGACGACCGCGGATACCGCTTCGCCGACGGCGCGGTGACCGTCCCGGACCGCCCCGGCTTCGGCCTGCCGATTCCCCCGGTCGAGCTCAGCCGGTGGCGGTGGCGAGCTCCGGGATCGCGATGTCGAGGGCATAGGGCAGGCTGAGCGGGCTGCCGTAGCCGAGGGCGCCGTTGAACTCGGAGGCGAAGGTGCCGGTGTAGAAGGTCCGCCCCTCCCGCACGACGGGGAGCTGGGCGAACACCGGGTTGCCGAGCATGGCGTCCTCCTCCACACCCATGAGGACGAGGACGTCCTCGTCGAGCAGGCCGTACTGCTCCGGGGAGACCGCGCCGGTGTGGGTGGAGCCGACGAAGCCCAGGTCGGCGAAGAACTGGGCGCGCAGGTCGGTCGGCTCGAGGACGTAGCTGCTGGCCGTGTCCTCGCCGAGTGCGACGGCGACGCTCCGGCCCGCGAAGCCCGGGTGGGCCGCCGAGGCATCGGCGAACCGCCGCTCGACCGAGGAGACGAGGGCTTCGGCCTCGGCGGGCCTGCCCAGCGCCTGCCCGGTGATCCGCGTCTGCTCCTGCCACGTGGCCGTCGCCTCGGCGGACGGCGCAGCCACGGTGGGGGCGAGCCGGGACAGCTTGTCGTAGTCCGACGGCTCCATGAAGGAGTACACGCCCAGGATCAGGTCGGGCTGCAGCTGGGCGATCTTCTCGAAGTCGATCTGCTCGCCGCCGACCTTCTCCGGCGGCGGGCCGGTCATCAGCCCGCGCGCCCAGGGTCGCGTGTCCTCGTCGAAGGAGCCGATGAAGTCGCGCACCCCGACCGGTTGGGAACCGAGGGCGAGCACGAAGTCGGCCTCGTTGTAGCCGAGCGCGACGATCCGCCGCGGCGGCTGCTCGATCGTCGTCGCGCCGAACGCGTGCTCGATCGTCACCGGGAACCCGGGGACGGATGCGGCGGGTGGTGCCGCGGGCTCGCTGCCGCCGCCGCAGGCGGTCAGGACGGCGGCGGCCGCGGTAGCGACGACCGCGGCGGACAGGGCCCGGATGCGGCGCCCCACGCGCCGCTCGGGGGAGATCATCGTCGTCTCGGCCTTCGGCTGGGGGAGCAGGTCAGGTGAGGCTCACCTACGGGCGGTGGGGCCGTCAAGGCTCCCGCCGCGACCGTCACAGCGCCGGGCCGGGTCAGGTCCCGGTGCGGAAGCCCCGGTAGCCGTCGGCGACGACCTCGTCGCAGATCGCCCGGTACGTGCCGACGCCGCCGATGTAGGGCAGGAACACGCGCGGCTTCCCGGGCACGTTGGAGCCGAGGTACCAGGAGTTCGCGAGCGGGTAGAGGGTGCCGGCGCCGACCTCGGCGACGTGCTCCACCCACGTGCCCTGCGCCTCGCGCGTCGGTTCGATCGTGTCCCCGTCGAGGTGGCGCAGGCAGTCGGTGATCCAGTCGACGTGCTGCTCGATCGACACCACCATGTTGCTCAGCACCGACGGGCTCCCGGGCCCCGTGATCGTGAAGAGGTTCGGGAAGCCGGCGACGCCGAGACCGAGGTAGGTCCGCGGCCCGGCGGCCCACTCGTCGGCGAGCCGGACGCCCTCGCGGCCCCGGATGTCGATCGCGAGCAGGGCGCCGGTCATCGCGTCGAAGCCGGTGGCGAGCACGAGGTCGTCGACCTCGACGGTCTCCTCGGTGGTGCGCACCCCGCTCGTCGTGAACTCCAGGATCGGGGTCTTGCGGACGTCGACGAGCCGGACGTGCGGCAGGTTGTAGGTCTCGAAGTAGCCGATGTCGAGGCAGGGTCGCTTCGTGCCGAACGGGTGGTCGTCCGGGCAGAGGGTCTGCGCCGTGTCGGGGTCGTCGACGACCTCCCGGATCTTGTCCCGGATGAACTCGGCGACGGTGTCGTTCGCGGCGAGGTCGAGGCCGAGGTCGGCGTAGGTGCGCCGCAGCGCGCCGAGGCTCCCCTCCGCCCAGGCGGCCTCGAAGGCGGCCCGGCGTTCCGCGGGCGTCGCGTCGACGGCGTTGCGTTCGGGCAGCGCACCGAGCAGGCCGGCCGCGGACTCGCGGGCCTCCTGGCGGAACCGGCGGTAGTCGGCCTTCCGCGCCGCCTGCGCCGCCGGGTCCATCGGGGCGTTGTGCGCCGGGACGACGTAGTTCGCCGTGCGCTGGAAGACCGTCAGCTGCGCCGCCTGCGCGGCGATCAGCGGGACCGACTGCACCCCGGACGAACCGGTGCCGACCACCGCGACGCGGCGGCCGGTGAAGTCCACGCCGCCGTGGGGCCAGCGGGCCGTCGAGTGGACCGGGCCCGCGAACGCGTCGAGCCCGGCGATCTCGACGTCCTTGGGCTTCGACAGGCAACCGGTGGCGAAGATGCAATACCGCGCGGCGACGGTCTCCCCGCGGCTGGTCGTGACCTCCCAGCGCTCGCCGTCCCACGTGGCCGCATCGACGCGGGTGTCCAGCTCGACGTCGCGCCGCAGGTCGAACCGGTCCGCCACGTGCTCGACGTAGCGCAGGATCTCGGGCTGGGCGGGGTAGCGCTCGGTCCACTCCCAGTCCTGCTCGAGCTCCTCGGAGAAGGAGTAGGAGTACTCCAGGCTCTCGACGTCGCAGCGCGCGCCCGGGTAGCGGTTCCAGTACCAGGTGCCGCCGACGCCGCTGCCGGCCTCGAAGACCCGCGAGGACAGCCCGAGCTCGCGGATCCGGTGGAGCTGGTACAGGCCGGCCAGGCCGGCGCCGACGATCACGACGTCGGGGGTGCTGGTGCGCTGCGTTTCGGCCATCGGCGCTCCTTCGCGACGGGGCCCCCGCCGGGAGGAGGGGCACCTCGATGCTCGCTCATGCCGGGCGGGAGGTCGACCCCGCACCGTTGACACCCGCCCCGGGAGCGGCGATCCTGCGAGCTGAACGGCCGTTAAGTGAGGAGCGAGCGTGACGGGCGCGTGAAGCCGGGAGGAGCCGACGGGGCGGAGCCGGTCGAGGCCTACCGCGTGCGCGGTGCCCTCGGGTTCTTCGAGATCGCCGAGGCGGACCCGGACCGGATCGCGGTGATCGACGTCGACGGGTCGCGGACCACGTTCGGGGAGCTGCGCGCGCTGGCCGACCGGATCGCGCACGGCCTGCGCGCCCAGGGGCTCACGGAGGGCGACACGGTCGCCGTCGTGCTGCCCAACCACCGCGCGTTCGTCGCCCTGCAGCTCGCCACGGGCCAGATCGGGCTCTACCTCACCGCGCTCAACTGGCACCTGACCGCCCCCGAGCTCGCCTACATCCTCGGCGACAGCGAGGCGCGGCTGCTGCTCACCGGGCCGCGGGTGGCGGAGGCGGTCGCCGCCGCCGCGGACGCGGCCGGCCTGCCGCCGCGGGCCCGGTTCGCCATACCCGCGGTCGAGGGCTTCCGCTCGCTCGACGAGCTGGTCGACGGCATGCCGGCCACCGCGCCCGAGGGCAGGCGGCAGGGCTCGGTGATGCTCTACACGTCGGGGACCACCGGACGCCCGAAGGGCGTGCGCAAGCCGCTCCCGCCCGCGACGCCGGAGCAGAGCTTCGCGGCGCGGGTGTCGATCCTGCCGCGGATGCTGGGGCACACCGCGGGCGAGGGCGTGCACCTGGTGGCGGCGCCGCTCTACCACGCCGCCCCGAACGCCTACGGCCTCCTGTCGCTGCACATCGGGCACCCGCTCGTGCTCATGGACAGGTGGACCCCCGAGGGGTTCCTCGAGCTCGTCGAGCGCCACCGGGTGACCGCCACGCACCTGGTACCGATCATGTTCCACCGGCTCATGGCGCTGCCCGAGCCCGAGCGCAGCCGCCACGACCTGTCCTCGCTGACCCGCGTCGTGCACGCGGCGGCGCCGTGCCCGGTGCCCCTCAAGCAGGCGATGATGGACTGGCTCGGCCCCGTCCTGCACGAGTACTACGCCGCCACCGAGGGCGGCGGCACGTACGTGGCACCGCAGGACTGGCTGCGGCACCCGGGCACGGTCGGGCAGCCATGGGAGGGCAGCGAGGTGCACGTCCTCGACGACGACGGCGCCCCGCTGCCGCCCGGCGAGGTCGGCACGATCTTCTTCCGCAGCCCGGAGGAGTTCGAGTACTTCAAGGCGCCGGAGAAGACCGCCGCCGCCCACCGCGGCGACCTGTTCACCATCGGCGACCTCGGCCACGTCGACGCCGACGGCTGGTTGTACCTCAGCGACCGGCGCTCCGACCTGATCATCTCCGGGGGAGTGAACATCTACCCGGCCGAGGTCGAGTCCGTGCTGCTCACCCACCCCGCCGTCGCCGACGCGGCCGTGATCGGCGTGCCCGACGAGGAGTGGGGGCAGCGGGTGGTGGCGCTGGTCGAGCCGCGGGCCGACGTCGATCCCGCCGCGCTCGTCGACCACTGCAGGGCCCGGCTGGCCGCGTACAAGTGCCCGAGGGCGATCCAGCTGCGGCAGCTGCCCCGCACCCCCACCGGCAAGCTCAGCCGGGCGGCGTTGCGGGCCGAGTGGGCGGCCGCGGAGACGTGACGACATCAGTCCACCGACCGACAGGAGCGCCGTGACCGCCGACGACCAGCCAGTGCTCGTGACCACGCCCGCCGACGGCGTGCTCGTGGTGACCATCGACCGTCCGCAGGCCCGCAACGCCGTCACCGCCGCGGTGGCGCAGGGGATCGCCGACGCGATGGACCGCCTCGACGCCGACGACGCGCTGCGGGTCGGCGTCCTCACCGGCGCGGGCGGCACGTTCTGCGCGGGGATGGACCTCAAGGCGTTCGTCCGCGGGGAGCGTCCGGTCGTGCCCGGCCGCGGGTTCGCCGGCGTCACGCAGCGGCCGCCCGCCAAGCCGTTGATCGCCGCGGTGGAGGGGTACGCCCTCGCGGGCGGCTTCGAGCTGGTGCTCGCCTGCGACCTCGTGGTGGCGGGCGAGGGTGCCGTCTTCGGCATCCCCGAGGCGAAGCGCGGGCTCGTCGCGGCCGCCGGGGGGCTGCTCCGGCTGCCGAAGCGCATCCCGTACCACCAGGCGATGGAGCTGGCCCTGCTCGGCAACCACATCCCGGCCGGGCGGGCGCGGGAGCTCGGCCTGGTCAACCGGCTCGTGTCGGACGGCACGGCGCTCGACGCCGCGCTCGGGCTCGCCGCGGAGATCAGCGCGAACGGGCCGCTGGCCGTCGCGGCCAGCAAGAGGATCGTCGCGTCGGTGGGCGGGTGGCCCGAGGACGAGATGTGGGAGCGGCAGGCGGAGATCGCCGGTCCGGTGTCGGCGTCGAAGGACGCCACCGAGGGCGCACGGGCGTTCGCCGAGAAGCGCGCCCCGGTGTGGAGCGGCGAGTAGCGCCGCGGTCACGCCTCCTCGAACGCAGGCGGCCGCTTCTCGAAGTTCGCCGCGACGGCCTCGACCTGGTTCGGGCTGCCGATGAGCGCCCCGATCTCGGCCTGCTCCGCGGCGAAGCCCGTGGCGAGGTCGACGCGGCCCGCCAGGTCGAGCAGGCGCTTGGCGGCGCGGACGGCGTGCGGGCTGCGGCCGGCGATCTCCCGCGCGAGCGCCAGCGCGGCGCCCCGCGGGTCCGGGTCGGCGCGCGTGCACAGCCCGAGCTCGACGGCCTCCTCGCCGCCCACCACGCGGCCGGTGAAGGCGAGCTCCTTGGCCACGTCCCGGCCGACGAGCTCGGGTAGCAGCTGGGTGCCGGTCATGTCCGGCACCAGCCCCCACCGGATCTCCATCACCGAGAGCCGCGCGTCCGGCGCGACGATGCGGATGTCGGCGCCGAGGGTGATCTGCAGGCCGCCACCGAGCGCGTTGCCGTGCACGGCGGCGATCACCGGTACCGGCAGCTCGGCCCAGACGTGGGCCGCGCGCTGGCCGGTGGCCCGGGCCGGACCCTCGGACGGCGGCAGCCGCACGGTCGCCGACAGCCGCTCTCCGGACCCCATCGCCCGGAACGCGCCGAAGTCCAGCCCCGCGCAGAAGTCGGGACCGTCGCCGGACAGGACGACCGCCCGCACGCCGGCCGCCGCCTTCAGCCGCTCACCCGCGGCGACGAGGCCGGCGAACATGGCCGGGTCGAGCGCGTTGCGCTTGTCCGGCCGAGTCAGCCGGACGTCGGCGACGCCGTCGCCGACCGTGACGTGCACCCGCTCCTCGCTCACGTCCACTCCTGCGGCTCCCCTCTTCCCTCGACGACGGGGGCGGTGCAATGCTAGCTGAACGATCGTTAAGGAGGTCGGTGTGGACTTCGCACTCCCGGTGGAGCTGACCCGGCGCCTCGCCGAGCTGGACGGGTTCATCGAGCGGGAGATCCGGCCACTCCAGGAGCAGGACGACAACGAGCGCTTCTTCGACCACCGCCGCGAGTACTCCCGCACCGACTTCGAGAACGGCGGAGTGCCGCGCCGCGAGTGGGAGGAGCTGCTCGGCGAGATGTTCCGGCGGGCCGACGCCGCGGGCTGGCTGCGCTATGCGCTGCCCGAGGAGATCGGCGGCTCCGACGGCACCAACCTGGACATGGCGGTGATCCGCGAGCACCTGGCGCGCAAGGGCCTCGGCCTGCACAACGACCTGCAGAACGAGGCGTCGGTCGTCGGCAACTTCCCGTTCGCGCACATGCTGCTGGAGTACGGCACCCCCGAGCAGAAGCAGGAGTTCCTGGAGCCGATGCTCAGCCGCACGAGGCGGATCGGGTTCGGGCTCACCGAACCCGAGCACGGCAGCGACGCCACCTGGATGGCCACCACCGCCGTCCGCGACGGCGGCGACTGGGTGATCAACGGGGCCAAGCGGTTCAACTCCGGCATGCACGCGGCAACCCATGACGTGGTCTTCGCCCGGACCTCCGGGAAGCCCGGCGCCGCACGGGGCATCACGGCGTTCTTCGTGCCCACCGACAGCCCCGGCTTCTCGGTCGACTTCCACTGGTGGACGTTCAACATGCCCACCGACCACGCGGAGGTGACGATCCGGGACGTGCGGGTCCCGGACTCGGCGATCTTCGGCGCGGAGGGGGAGGGGCTCGCCGTCGCCCAGACCTTCGTGCACGAGAACCGGATCCGGCAGGCGGCGTCCGGGGTCGGCGCCGGCCAGTACTGCATCGACCGCAGCGTGGCGTACGCGCGGGAGCGGAACACGTTCGGCCAGCCGCTGGCCACTCGGCAGGCGATCCAGTGGCCCCTTGTGGAGCTGCAGACCGAGGCGGAGATGCTGCGCGGCCTGGTCCGCAAGACCGCGTGGGAGCTCGACCGGGTGCCGCACCTGGAGATCAGCGACAAGGTCTCGATGTGCAACTACCGGGCCAACCGGTTCGTCTGCGACGCCGCGGACCGCGCCATGCAGGTGCACGGCGGCCTCGGCTACACCCGCCACACGCCGTTCGAGCACATCTACCGCCACCACCGCCGCTACCGGATCACCGAGGGCTCCGAGGAGATCCAGATGCGCAAGGTGGCGGGCTACCTGTTCGGCTTCGCCGGCCCCCGCGGGCGATGACGTCCGCTGACCCGGACGTGCTCGCCGGCCTGCTCGCGCGCAGGCTGACCGCCGTGCTGGGCACCGGGGTCACGGTGCCTCCGCCCACCCGGTTGACCGGCGGGGCCAGCCGGGAGACCTGGTCGTTCACCGCGCAGCCCGCACACGGCCCGCCGCGCAGGCTGGTCCTGCGCCGGGACCCGCCCGGAGCGGGCCGCCCGGACGGCATGGCACTGGAGGCCGCCGCCATCGCCGCCGCGGCCGCCGCCGCGGTGCCGGTGCCCCGGCTGGTCGACTCGGGCACCGACCCCGCCGTGCTGGGCGCGCCGTACCTCGTCACCGAGCACGTCGGCGGCGAGACGATCGCCCGCAGGCTGCTGCGCGAGGAGCGGTACGCCGCGGCCCGCGAGGGGTTGGCCGCCGAGCTCGGCCGCACGCTGGCCCGCATCCACGCGATCCCGGTCGCCGCCGTGCCGAACCTCCCGGCCGTCGATCCGCTCGAGCACCTGCGCGCCACGTACGACGCGCTGGGCGAGCCGCTGCCGACGATCGAGATCGCCATGAGGTGGCTCGACCGCAACCGGCCGTCCAGCGTGCCGGAGACCGTGGTGCACGGCGACTTCCGCACCGGCAACCTGATCGTCGACCCGTCCGGGCTGCGGGCGGTGCTGGACTGGGAGGTGGTGCACCGCGGCGACCCGCGGGAGGACCTCGGCTGGCTGTGCGTGAAGTGCTGGCGGTTCGGCTCGCCGTTCCCCGCGGGCGGCTTCGGCCCGGTGGAGCAGCTGCTGGACGGCTACGCCGAGGTCGCGGGGCACCGCCCGGACGCCGGGGCGGTGCACTGGTGGCAGGTCTTCGGCACGGCCCGGTGGGCCGTCGGCTGCCGGGGGATGGCCGAGCGGCACCTGTCGGGGGAGACGCCGTCGATGGAGCTCGCCGCGGTCGGCCGCCGGGTGTGCGAGCAGGAGCACGACGTGCTGCTGGCGCTGGGCGTGCCCGACTCCGACCCCGCCCCGGGCCCGCCCGCCCCCGGCTCCGATCTGCACGGGCGCCCGACGTCCGCCGAGCTCGTCGCCGCGGTCGCGATGTTCCTGCGCGAGGACGTCATGGCCGCCACCGATGGCCGGCTGAACTTCCTCGCGCGGGTGGCCGCCAACACACTCGACGGCGTCGGCCGCGAGCTGCTCTCCGGCCCCGAGCAGGAACGCCGGCACCGCGAGCGCCTCGCGGCGTTCGGCTGCCGCGACCAGGCCGAGCTCGCCGCGGCGATCCGGTCCGGCGCGATCTCCGCCGACGACCCCGCGCTGCTCGCGACCGTCCGGGCCGCGGTGACCGACCGGCTCACCGTGGCCAACCCCCGCTACCCGTCCCACCCGGGCTGACCGGCCGTTGACACCGCAGGGACCGCGACCTAGCGTCACTTAACGATCGTTCAGCTCGCTCGGAGCGAAGGGCTGGAACATGGTCAGTGCCGACCCCGCCGCCGACGTCCACATGCGTCCCGTCGCCACCGGCCTGCAGTTCCCGGAAGGGCCGATCGTGTTGCGCGACGGCAGCGTCCTGCTCGTGGAGATCCGGCGCGGCACGCTGACGCGGATCACGCCCGACGGGCGGGTGAGCGTCGTCGCGCACGGCTCCCGGGTCTACGTCGCCGAGACCGGGCCCGGCCGGGTCTGGTCCTGGGACCTCGCGGGCCCGGGGCGGATCCGCGAGGACGAGGCGGCGATCGGCCCGGGCGGCGCCACGCTGCTGCACGGGTTCTCGGGCTACCAGCCGCTCGACTCGCTCGCCGTCGACGGCGACGGCAACGTCTGCGTCGCCACCCTGGTCACGGGCGCGGTGAGCGTGCTCGCCCCGGACGGCACCCTGCTGCGCCAGGTCCGGGTGCCCGAACCCGACCCGTTCGTCACCAACATCTGCTTCACGGGGGCGGACTCGCGCGCCGCGTACATCACGTCCTCGGGGCGCGGGATCCTCTACACGCTCGAATGGGCCACGCCGGGCCTCGACCTGGCGTTCGCGGCATGACCGGCAGCACGGCTGTGGGCGTGCGGGCGGCGCTCGTCGCGCGGTTCACCGCCCCGGGCGCCGAGTTCGAGGTCGTCGAGCGGGTGGTCGGGGGAGTGCCGATGCGCGTCTACTCCGGCGGCCCGCAGACCCTGCGCGAGGTGCTGCTGGAGAGCGCGGTGTTCGGTGACCGCACCCACCTCGTGTACGGCACGGAACGCCGGACGTTCGCCGAGCACCTGCGGCTCGTGGCGGGGCTGGCTCGCTCCCTCACCGGCGAGTACGGGCTGCGCACGGGCGACCGGCTCGCGGTCACCATGCGCAACTACCCGGAGTGGGCGCCGGTGTTCCACGCGGCGCAGGCCGTCGGCGTCGTCGTGGTCCCGCTGAACGCCTGGTGGACGGCCGGCGAGCTGCGCTACGCGCTCGCCGACTCGGGGGCGCGGCTGGTGGTCGCCGACGCCGAGCGCAGCGCGTTGATCGCACCGAAGCTCGGTGACCTCCCGCTCGTCGAGGTGCGGGGCGGCGCGGAACCGACGCCGGGAGCGCGGCCGTGGGCCGACCTGCTCGCCTCGCTCGACCCGGACGCCACGGTGCCCGAGGCCGACGTGCGGCCCGACGACGACGCCACCATCCTCTACACGTCCGGCACCACGGGCCGGCCGAAGGGCGCCATCGGGACGCACCGCAACCACTGCACGAACGTCCGCAACACCCGGCTCGGCGCGTACGTCGGCGCGGCGATCGCGAACGGCGGTGAGCCGCCCACACCCGACCCGGACGCCCCACAGCAGGGCGGGCTCTGCACCTTCCCGCTGTTCCACATCGCCGGGATCACGAGCATCTGCTACTCGCTGCACACCGGGGCGAAGCTCGCCACCCAGTACCGGTGGGACCGCGCCGAGGCCGTGGACCTGATCGTCCGGGAGCGGCTCACCGGCGCGTCCGGCGTGCCGACCGTGATGCGCCAGCTCGTCGAGGACGCCTCCGCCGACCCCGGCCGGGTCGCGACGCTCGCGGGGGTCAGCATGGGCGGCACACCGGTGCCGCCGGACCTCATCGGCCGCATCGACTCCGGGTTCGCCTCCCTCGTCGCGCCGGGCAACGGCTACGGGCTCACCGAGACCACCTCGGCCGTCGTGTCCAACAGCGGCGCCGACTACGTCACCCACCCCGACAGCGTCGGGCGCTGCGCGCCGGGGGCGGACGTGCGCGCGGTCGACCCGGCCACCGGGGAGGACGTGCCCGAGGGCGAGGTCGGGGAACTGTGGTTCCGCGGCCCGAACGTCGTGCGCGGCTACTGGAACAACCCGGAGGCGACGGCGGCGGCCTTCACCGGCGGCTGGTTCCACACCGGCGACCTGGGCCGGTTGCGCGACGGCTGGGTGTACGTCGTCGACCGCATGAAGGACGTGGTGATCCGCGGCGGCGAGAACATCTACTGCGCCGAGGTCGAGGCCGCGCTGTTCGAACACCCGGCCATCGGCGACGTCGCGATCGTCGGGATCGCGCACGAGTCGCTGGGCGAGGAGGCGGTCGCGGTGGTGCACCTGCGCCCCGGCGCCACACCCGGCCCGGAGACCGCCGGGCAGCTGCGCCGGTACGTCGGCGAGCGGCTGGCGTCGTTCAAGGTGCCGGCGCACGTGGTGTTCCGCGACGAGCCGCTGCCGCGCACGCCCAGTGGCAAGGTGCTCAAGCGCGACCTGCGGGGACCGGTGGCCGCCGAGGTACGGGGGAGCGGCCATGGGTGAGCCCGACGTCCGGTACGAGGTCGACGGCCACGTCGGGCTCGTGACCCTGAACCGCCCCGAGGTGCACAACGCGCTGCGTCGCCGCACGTACGACGAGCTCACCGAGCTGGTGCGCACGACGGGCGCGCGGGTGTTGGTGATCACCGGGGCCGGCCGGTCCTTCTGCTCGGGCGACGACGTCCGCGAGCTGATGCGCGGTGGCGAGGGCGCCCCGCCGCGGCCCGCGCCCCGGCTCACCCCCGCCGCCGGTGCACTGCTGTCCACCGACGTCCCGGTGGTCGCCGCCGTCAACGGGCCCGCGGTCGGCTGGGGCATGGAGCTGGCGCTGATGGCCGACCTGCGGATCGCGGCCCGGCGGGCGCGGTTCGGGGAGCTCTTCGTCAAACGCGGCCTGTGCAGCGACGTCGCAGGCATCGCCCGGCTCGCCCAGCTCGTCGGGCGGGAACGGGCCGCGGAGCTGCTGTTCACCGGCGAAGTGATCGACGCCGATCGGGCCGAGCGGATCGGCCTCGTCGGGCGAGTGGTCGACGACGACCAGCTGCTGCCCACAGCGGTGGAGCGGGCACGGACGATCGCGGCCAACCCGCCGCTCGCCGTCGCCGCGCTCAAGCGGGGCCTGCGCCGCGCGCTGGACCCGGACTGGACCGACCTGGGGACGTGGGTGAGCAGCACCCTCGGCGAGCTGTTCACCACCGAGGACCACCGCGAGGGCGTGCGGTCGTTCCTGGAGAAGCGGGAGCCGCGGTATGTCGGTCGGTGAGGACACGCAGCTCGCGGGCATCGACCGGGCGCGGGTGGGGCCCTGGCTCGCCGCGCACGTCGACGGGCTGGTCGGCCCGGTGGAGCTCGCGCTGGTCTCCGGCGGGCGGTCCAACCTGACCTACCGGGTCACCGACGCCGCGGGCCGGGTGTACGCCCTGCGCAGGCCGCCGACCGGCGGCGTGCTCACGACCGCCCACGACATGAGCCGCGAGTGGCGGTTCATCTCCGCGCTCGCGCCGACCGCCGTCCCGGTGGCACCGCCGCTGGCGTTCTGCGCCGACCCCGGGGTCACGGGCGCGGAGTTCTACGTCATGGGCTTCGTCGACGGGCACGTGCTCGGCGACCGCGCCGCCACGCTGGCCATGACCCCGGCCGCGCGCGCCCGCGCCGCGGAGCACATCGTGGACGTGCTCGTCGCGCTGCACGCGCTCGACCCGGCCGAGGTGGGGCTGGGCGACCTCGTACGCCGCACCGGGTACGTCGAGCGCCAGCTGCGCCGCTGGCACGGCCAGCTGCACACGTCGGCCGCCGAGCTCCCCTCCCTGGCCGCCGAGGTCACCCTGCTCGACGAGGTGCACGACCTGCTCGCCGCGCACGCGCCCGCGCAGGGCACGGGCATCGTGCACGGCGACTACCGGCCCGGGAACATGTCCTTCGGCCCGGACGGCACCGTCCGCGCGGTGTTCGACTGGGAGCTCGCCACCACCGGCGACGCGATGGCCGACCTCGGCTGGCTCGCGGCCACCTGGGCGGACCCGGGCGAGGCGCTCTCTCCGGAGGCGGCGACGGCGGGGCCGAGCATCGCTCCCGGCTTCCCCTCGCGCGCCCAGCTGGTGGACCGCTACGCCCGCGGGTCCGGCCGCGACGTGTCGCAGCTGCCGTACTGGATGGCCTTCTCCCGCTGGCGGCTGGCCTGCATCGGTGCCGGCGTGCAGGCTCGTTACCTCGCCGGACACATGGCCGACGACGGGTATCTGGAACAGGCACGGGCGCGCGTCGACCGGGACGCGCGGCTGGCCGAGGCGGCCCGCGCCGGCCTGCGCGAGCTGGGGATCTGAGGAGAGGAGCGCTATGGCCTGGGACTTCTCGACCGAGCCGGAGTTCGAGGAGAAGCTCGAGTGGATGCGCGGGTTCGTCCGCGACGAGATCATCCCGCTCGAGACGCTGAACCTCGACGGCCCATCGCTGGCCCGGGCCACCGAACCCTTGAAGGAGGAGGTCAGGGCCCGCGGCCTGTGGGCGGCGCACCTGCCGCCCGAGCTGGGTGGCCACGGCTTCGGCCAGGTCAGGCTGGGACTGATGCACGAGATCCTCGGCCGGTGCGTCTACGCGCCCGCCGTGTTCGGCAACAACGCGCCGGACTCGGGCAACGCCGAGCTCCTCGCGGTCGGGGCTGACGACGAGCAGAAGCGCAGGTGGATGCAGCCCCTCCTGGACGGGAAGCTGCGCAGCGCGTTCTCCATGACCGAGCCGGGGGCGGGCGCCGACCCGACGCTGCTCGCCACCCGCGCCGAGCGGATCGGCGACGAGTACGTGATCAACGGCCACAAGTGGTTCACCTCGAACGGCTCGGTGGCCGACTTCCTCATCGTCATGGCGGTGACCAACCCGGACGGGCCGCCGCGGCGGCGGGCCTCGATGTTCGTGGTGCCCACCGACACCCCGGGCGTCGACATCCTGCGTGACGTGCCGACGATGGGCGACCCCCACGAGCACCCCGGGCGGCCCGGCGGCCACGCCGAGATCGTCTACCGGGACGTGCGGGTGCCGGCGGAGAACCTCATCGGCGGCGAGGGCGAGGGCTTCGTCCTCGCCCAGAAGCGGCTCGGCCCGGGCCGGATCCACCACTGCATGCGCTGGCTGGGCCAGTCGAGGCGGGCGTTCGACATGCTGTGCGAGCGGGCCGTGTCCCGGTACACGCACGGGTCGGTGCTCGCGGACAAGCAGATGGTGCAGGACTGGATCGCGACCTCGGCCGCCGAGATGACCGCCGCCCGCCTCATGACCCTGCAGGCCGCCTGGAAGATGGACCAGGGCGGCACCGCGGCGGCGCTCACCGACATCGCGATGATCAAGTTTTACGGCGCGACGGTGCTGTACAACGTGATCGACCGGGCGATCCAGGTCCACGGCTCGCTGGGCTACACCACCGACCTGCCGCTGGAGTCGATGTACCGCCACGCCCGCGCCGCCCGCATCTACGACGGCCCGGACGAGGTGCACAAGGTCACCGTGGCGCGGCGGGTGCTGCGCGACTACGAGCGCCGTGACGTCCCCTCCGAGCACGTCCCGACCCGCCGCGAGGCCGCACGGGAGAAGTTCGCGCACCTGCTCGACACGGCGGCGGTGAACAGCTGAGCCGAGGGCACTCCGAGTCGTGACGTGCCCTCGCCGGGCCCAGCTCGGTCGTCTCGTGGGGGTGCGAGTTGGTGGGGTTGGCGCGATTCTCGGGCGCCTTCGCGTCAGCTTGCCGGAGACGCGGGTGGGCATGTGGATTTCATGATCAGGTCGACGCCACGTGTCTCGGATCGAGCACGCATGGGGGCGACATGATCATGCGCAGGTCGGCGTGCCCCGGACATGATCGTTGCGAGATCGCGTTCAGCGCCCGGGGTGGGGCGCCCCGGCGCAGTTCGGATCGATCATGCGACCTTGATCGCTGCGAGACCACGGTTCGCGCCCCCGTGGGGGCTGGTTCCCGCATCTCGGATCGATCACCAGGTGTCGATCCGCGCGCTCGCCGCTCAGACCCGCTCGATGATCGTGGCGTTGGCCTGCCCGCCGCCCTCGCACATCGTCTGCAGGCCGTAGCGCCCGCCGGTGCGTTGCAGCTCGTGCACCAGCTTGGTGGCGAGGACGGCACCGGTGGCGCCCAGCGGGTGGCCGAGGGCGATCGCGCCGCCGTTGACGTTGGTCCGCTCCAGGGACGCGCCGGTCTCCTGCGCCCAGGCGAGGGGGACCGGGGCGAAGGCCTCGTTGACCTCGAACAGGTCGATGTCGTCGATGGTGAGCCCGGAGCGGGCGAGGGCGGCCTGGGTGGCCGGGATCGGGCCGGTGAGCATGTACACCGGGTCGTCGCCGACGACGGTGAGCGTGTGCACGCGGGCGAGCGGCGTGAGCCCGTGGGTGCGCACGGCCTGCTCGGACGCGACGAGCAGCGCGGCCGCGCCCACCGACATCTGGCTCGCGACGGCGGCGGTGACCGCCCAGCCCTCGCGCAGCGGCTTCAGGTTCCCCATCGACTCCAGCGACGTGTCGCGGCGGGCGCCCTCGTCGGTGTGGAGCCCGCTCACCGGCGTGATCTGGCCGGCGAAGCGGCCCTCGTCGATGGCCCGGACGGCCCTGCGGTGGCTCTCCAGCGCGAACCGCTCCAGGTCGTCGCGGGTGTAGCCCCACTTCTCGCACATCAGCTGGGCGCCGCGGAACTGGGAGATCTCCTGGTCGCCGTAGCGCTCCACCCAGCCGTCGCCGCCGTGGGAGGACGCGCCGAGCTCCTTGACCACGATGGCGTTGGAGCCCATCGGCACCATCGCCATGTTCTCCACGCCGGCGGCGATCACGAGGTCCTGCGTGCCGGACAGGACGCCCTGCGCGGCGAAGTGCAGGGCCTGCTGGGACGAGCCGCACTGCCGGTCGATCGTCACGCCGGGCACGCTCTGCGGCAGGCCGGCCGACAGCCATGCGGTGCGGGCGATGTCGCCCGCCTGCGGGCCGAGCTGCACGACGCAGCCCATGATCACGTCCTCGACGGCCGACGGGTCGACGCCGGTGCGGGTGACCAGCTCGCGCAGGACGTGCGCGCCGAGGTCGGCGGGATGGGCGCCGGCCAGGGCGCCCTTGCGGGTGCCGACGGGAGTGCGGACGGCGCCGACGATGTATGCCTCAGCCACGGATGTCCCCTTCGTCGCGGATCTTAACGAGCGTACAGTCGGGAACCCGTGATCGGGAGCATCCGCCGCGGAGCGAACGTGCCGCTCGCGCGGATAGGTGCCTGGTGATCGGTCCGAGATGCTGGAGACTGCCCTCACGAGGGCGTTCGGCGTGGTCTCGCGGCGATCAAGGTCGCATGATCGGTCCGAAATGCGGTGGATCGCCCTGTGTGGGGCGCTGAGGCCGACCTGATCATGAACGGGCGGCTTGGCGCGCCGGCCAAAGCGACGGCACCCGGGAATCGCGCCAACCCCACCCGCTCTCGGCCCCACACGCGGCGAGCGAAGGTGCCGTTCGCTCCCCGGAGCGCCGTCAGGGGCGGTGGTCCACTATGCGGAGAGCGATGGCCGTGTAGCGCTTCACCAGATCCGGGAGGGTGATCTCGCCGCCGGGCTCGTACCACTGGGCGATCGCGTTGCAGGCCGCCACGATGGCGCGGCGCGCGTCGTCGGGATGGGTGCAGTGGAACTCGCCCCGGGCCACGCCGTCGGCGACGATGTCCGCCCACAGCTGCGATGCCGAGCGCCGGACCCCGTCGAGCCGTTCGCGGTTGTCCGGCTCGAGGTTGCGCCACTCCAGGGTGGCGATGTTGCTCTCGACGCGCATGCTCACCCGGTACTCCACCGTGGCCCGCACGAGCGCGCGCAGCTTCGCGGCCGGGTCGTCGCCCGCAGAGCGCAGGGCGCGGTCGCAGCGCTCGGAGTAGTCGTGCTGGATCTCCTCGATCAGCGCCGCGAGCAGGTGCTGCTTGCTGGGGTGCCAGTAGTAGAGGGCCGAGAGGGACAGCCCGGCGCGCTTCGCGATGTCGCGGATCGAGGTGCCGTGGTAGCCGCGCTCGGCGAAGATCTCCCGGGCGGCCGCGGTGATGGCGTCCCGGCCGCCGCCGCGCGGGATGACCGGCGCGCCGTTCCCCTCCGCGGGTGCGATGCTCACGGGCCCAGCATATGGGCGGCGGCCCGGGCGGAAGTGCCCGGACGACTGTTGTCAACTTAACGAGTGATCGGTAAGTTCGACCGATGTGACAGTGGTCGAGGACTACCGCAGCTCGGTGCGTGCCTGGCTGCACGCGCACGCCCCGGCCGCCGGCACCGCCCCGGCGGACTACCTGCGTGTGGCCCGGGAGTTCCAGGCCGCGCTGTACGACGCCGGGTACGCCGGGATCACCTGGCCGGAGGAGGTCGGCGGGCAGGGGCTCACCACCGCGGAGCAGCAGGTCTTCTCCGAGGAGGCCGCCGAGTACGAGCTGCCGACCTACCCGTTCATCATCGGCATGGGGATGTGCGGTCCGACGCTCGTGGACCTCGGCACGCCGGAGCAGAAGGCCCGCTACCTGCAGCGGCTGCTGTGCGGCGAGGAGATCTGGTGCCAGCTCTTCTCCGAGCCGGGCGCGGGGTCGGACGTCGCGAGCCTGCAGACCCGGGCCGTCCTCGACGGCGACCACTGGGTGGTCAACGGCCAGAAGGTCTGGACGACCAACGCGCAGTTCGCCGACTTCGGGGCCCTGCTCGCGCGCACCGACCCCGACCGGCCCAAGCACGCGGGCCTGACGATGTTCGTCATCGACATGCACGACCCCGGCGTCACCGTCCGGCCGCTGAAGGACATGTCCGGGCGCGCCCCCTTCAACGAGGTCTACTTCGACGACGTCCGGATCCCGGTCGAGAACGTGATCGGCGAGGTCGGCCGCGGCTGGCACGCCGCGGTCACGATGCTCGGCCACGAGCGCGTGTCGATCGGGGCCAGCCGCAGGCCGAGGAGCAACCCCCTCGACACCGCCTCGCTCGTCGAGCTGGCGCGCCGGTCCGGCGTCGCGGACGTGCCCGCGCTGCGGGAGCGGATCGCCGAGCTGTACGCCCACGAGCGCGCGCTGGAGCTGTTCAACGTCCGGATGCGCCAGGAGACGGCGGTCGGCCGGCCGCCGGGGGCCCGCGGCTCGGTCGCGAAGCTGGCCGGTGCCCTGCTGCTGCGGCGCGCGATCGGGGTCGCCGGGGAGATCGCGGGCGCGGGCGCGGTGGCCTGGGAGCCGGACGACGCGCGCGGCGCGGAGCTCGCGCTCGCCGTCAACTCCGCACCCGCCTCGGCCATCGCGGGCGGCACCAACGAGATCCAGCGCAACATCATCGGTGAGCGGATCCTCGGGCTGCCGAAGGATCCGCAGGTGGACCGCGATGTCCCGTTCCGGGAGCTCAGGGTCGGCACGCAGCGGAAGGACGATGGCCGATGAGGCTCGTGCTGGATCCCGAGCAGGAGGAGCTGCGGGCGGCGGTGCGGCGGTTCCTCGCCGACCGGGCGCCGTCGGCGAAGGTGCGGGCGACGCTGGAATCCGCGGCGGGCTACGACGCCGACGTCTGGGCCGGGCTCGCCGGGATGGGCGTGCTCGGCCTCGTCGTGCCCGAGGAGCTGGGCGGCGGGGGTGCGGGCCACGTCGAGCGGGCGGTCGTGGCCGAAGAGCTGGGGCGCTCCGTCACCCCCGCCCCCTTCCTCGCCTCCGCCGTGCTCGCCACCGACGCCCTGCTCGCCCTCGACGACGACGCCGCCCGCACGGAGCTGTTGCCGAGGCTCACCACCGGTGAGCTCGTCGGCACCGTCGCCGTGGCCGAGGGCGGCGGGGCGTGGGACCGCGCGGGCGGCGCGACCACCGCCGTCGAGCGCGGCGGCCGGTGGGAGCTGTCGGGCGTGAAGACGCCCGTACTCGCGGGCGACGTCGCCGACGTCGTGCTCGTCCTCGCCGGCACGCCGGACGGGCCGGGCTGGTTCGCCGTGGAGCGGGATGCGGCCGGCCTCACCCGCACCCGGCTCACCGGCCTCGACCCGACCCGGCCCCTCGCGAAGCTGGTCTTCGCCGGTACACCCGCGCGCCGGCTCGCGTCCGCGGACGCGGCCGCCGTGCTCGACGTCGTCGCCGACCTCGCCGCCGTCGCGCTCGCCGCGGAGCAGGTGGGCGTCCTCCAGCGGGCGATGGAGCTGACGGTCGACTACGCGAAGGTACGGGTCCAGTTCGGGCGCCCGATCGGGTCGTACCAGGCGGTCAAGCACGGGTGCGCCGACGTGTACAGCTCGTGGGAGCACGCGGTGTCGGTGCTGCGCTACGCCGCGTGGACCGCCGACCACGACCGCGCCGAGCTGCCCCTCGCAGCCGCGCTGGCCCAGACCTACATCGGGCCCGCGTGCTTCGAGGCCGCGACCGCGATGGTGCAGTACCACGGCGGGATCGGTTACACATGGGAGCACGACGCGCACCTGTACTACAAACGTGCCAAGAGCGCCGAGCTGCTGCTGGGCCCGCCTGCCGGGCACCGGGCCCGGCTCGCCGACCGGCTGGGCGGGTAGGGGAGGAACCATGGCCGACGACGTCCTGCTCGCCACCCGCGACAGCGGCGTGCTGACCCTCACGCTCAACCGGCCGCGCCGCAAGAACGCGATCGACGGCGAGCTGTGGGACGCGCTGCGCGCGCAGCTCACGGTCGCCCGCGACGACGCCGACGTGCGCGCGATCGTGCTCACGGGCGCAGGCGGCGACTTCTGCGCCGGCGCCGACCTGTCCGGCGGGGTGTCGCGCGGGCATCCGCTGGACCGGATGCGGCGCGTCAACGAGGTGGCCCTGCTGCTGCACGAGCTGCCGGTCCCGTCGGTCGCGAAGGTGGACGGCGTCGCGGTCGGCGCCGGGTGGAACCTCGCCCTCGGGTGCGACCTCGTGGTCTCCACCCCCACCGCGCGGTTCTCCCAGATCTTCGCCAAGCGCGGCCTGTCCCTGGACTTCGGTGGGTCGTGGCTCCTGCCGAAGCTGGTGGGGATGCAGCAGGCGAAGCGGCTCGCCCTGCTGGCGGAGATGATCGACGCCGCAGAGGCGCACCGGCTGGGCCTGGTGACCTGGGTGGTGGAGCCCGAGGAGATCGACGGGTTCGTCGCCGACCTCGGCAAGCGGCTCGCGGCGGCGGCGCCGGTGGCGGTGGCGCAGTCGAAGGCACTGCTGCACGAGGGTGCGGACGGCACGCTGCGCGACGCGCTCGCCGCCGAGGCGCGCGCCCAGACCATCAACTTCGCCACCGGTGACGCGCCGGCGGCGTTCGCGGCCTTCAACGAGAAGCGCGAGCCGGTGTTCACCGGGGAGTGGGCGGTGCGGTGACCGAGTACACCGAGATCCGGCTCGACGTCGCCGACGGCGTCGCCACGATCACCCTGCACCGCCCGGACCGGCTCAACGCGTTCACCACCACGATGTTGCGCGAGCTCCTCGCGGCGTTCGACGCCACCGACGCCGACGAGGACGTCCGCGTCGTGCTCATGACGGGGGCGGGGCGCGGGTTCTGCGCCGGCGCCGACCTCGGCCGCGGCGCGCGCACGTTCGACGCCTCCGACGAGCGCCGCAGCGCCGAGCGCGGGGACCTCGGCAGGATCGGCGGGGCGCCGCGGGACGGCGGCGGGATCGTGTCGCTGCGGATCGCGGCCTCGGTGAAGCCGGTGATCGTCGCCTACAACGGCCCGGCGGTCGGCGTGGGCGCCACGATGACGCTGCCCGCGGACATCCGGATCGCCGCCGAGTCGGCGCGGTTCGGGTTCGTGTTCGCCCGGCGCGGCCTGGTGCCGGAGGCGGCCTCCAGCTGGTTCCTGCCCCGGATCGTCGGGATCTCGCAGGCGATGGAGTGGGTGGCGACGGGACGCGTGTTCGACGCGGCGGAGGCCCTCGCGGGGCGGCTCGTGTCGCGGGTGGTCCCGGACGCCGAGCTGCTGCCGACGGCGCGAGCGCTCGCGGCCGAGATCGCGGAGAACACCTCGGCGGTGTCGGTGGCGCTCTCGCGCCGGATGCTGTGGTCGATGCTCGGCGCGTCGACGCCGTGGGAGGGGCACCGGGTCGACTCGAACGCGATCTTCCGGGTCGGGCAGGGCCCGGACGCCAAGGAGGGCGTCACCTCGTTCCTGGAGAAGCGGCCACCGACGTTCCCGGGGCGGGTCGCCGACCACCTCGACGTCGTCCCCGCCTGGCCCTCCCGGCCGGAGGACATGCCATGACCGACCTCTTCGACCTCACCGGGCACGTCGCGCTGGTCACGGGCGGCAACTCCGGCATCGGGCTCGGCATGGCCCACGGGCTCGCGCGGTGCGGCGCGGACGTCTGCGTCTGGGGCACGAATGCCGGGCGGAACGAGGCCGCGGCGGAGGAGCTCGCGAAGCACGGCACCCGGGTGCGTGCGATCCGGTGCGACGTCGGCGACGAGGAGGCCGTCACCGCGGGTTTCGCCGAGACGCTCGGGCACTTCGGCCGGGTGGACTCGTGCTTCGCGAACGCCGGCGTGACCGGCTCCGGCGCGCGGTTCGTGGAGACGAGCCTCGCGGACTTCCGCGCCGTCACGCGGGTGAACCTCGACGGGGCCTTCCTCACGCTGCGCACGGCCGCCGCGCACATGGTCGAGCGCGGCGGCGGTGGCGTGCTGGTCGGCACCTCGAGCGTCTCGACGGTCCACGGCGCCCCGCGCGGTCAGGCCTACGCGGCGAGCAAGGCCGGGCTGACGGCGATGATCAAGGGGTGCGCCGTGGAGCTGGCGCGGTACGGGATCAACGCGCACGCGATCGTGGCGGGCTGGACCGAGACCCCGCTGGCGTCCCCGAAGCTGCACGACGAGACGTTCGAGCGGAACGTGATGAAGCGGATGCCGCACCGGCGCTGGGGCCGGCCGGACGACTTCGCGCGCCTCGCCGTGTACCTGGCCGCGGGGATCGGCGGGTTCCACACCGGCGACGAGATCGTGGTCGACGGCGCATACTCGATCTTCTGACGAGAGGACGGTACGAGTGGACATCAACGGATCGGTCGCGCTGGTCACCGGCGGGGCCTCCGGCCTGGGGCTGGCGACCACGGAGAAGCTGCTCGACGCCGGCGCGAGCGTGGTGATCCTCGATCTGCCCACCTCCGCGGGTGCCGCGGTCGCGGAGAAGCTGGGCGACCGGGTGCGGTTTGCCCCGGGCGACGTCACCGACGAGGCGAGTGTCGCCGCGGCCCTCGACGCGGCGGGGGAGCTGGGCACCCTGCGGGTGGCGGTGAACTGCGCGGGCACCGGCAACGCGATCAGGACGGTCGGCAAGCACGGCCCGTTCCCGCTGCCCGACTTCACGCGGATCATCACCATCAACCTCATCGGCACGTTCAACGTGATCCGGCTGGCCGCGGAGCGGATCGCCGCGGCGGAGCCGCAGGGGGAGGAGCGCGGGGTCATCGTCAACACCGCCTCGGTGGCGGCGTTCGACGGCCAGATCGGGCAGGCGGCCTACTCGGCGTCGAAGGGCGGCGTGGTGGGGATGACGCTGCCGATCGCGCGCGACCTCGCCCAGATCCGGATCCGCGTGGTGACGATCGCGCCGGGGCTGTTCGACACGCCGCTGCTCGCCGGCCTGTCCGAGGACGCGAAGACATCGCTGGGCGCGCAGGTGCCGCACCCGGCCCGGCTGGGCGACCCGGCGGAGTTCGGCGGGCTGGTCGCGCACATCGTGGCCAACCCGATGCTCAACGGCGAGGTCATCCGGCTGGACGGCGCCATTCGCATGGCGCCGCGGTAGAGACGGAGGAGGAGCGGGATGCGGGACGCGGTCGTCGTCGATGCGGTACGGACACCGATCGGCAAGCGGCGCGGTGCGCTGTCGGGCGTGCACGCGGCGGACCTCTCGGCTGAGGTGCTCACGGCGCTGGTGGAACGGACCGGCGTCGACCCCGCCACGGTGGACGACGTCGTCTGGGGCTGCGTGAGCCAGGTCGGGGACCAGTCGAGCAACATCGGCCGGTTCGCGGTGCTGGCGGCCGGCTGGCCCGAGCACGTGCCCGGGGTGACGATCAACCGGGCGTGCGGGTCGAGCCAGCAGGCGGTCGACTTCGCCGCGCAGGCGGTGATGTCCGGGCAGTACGACGTCGTGGTCGCGGGCGGCGTCGAGACGATGAGCCGCGTGCCGCTCGGAGCGGCGCGCGAGTCCGGGCAGCCCTACGGGCCGCGGGTGCTGGAGCGGTACGACGACTTCGAGTTCAACCAGGGCGTGGGCGCGGAGCTGATCGCGCAGCGCTGGAGGCTCTCGCGGGAACAGCTCGACGAGTTCGCGGCGGCCTCGCACGCGCGGGCGGCCGCGGCGATCGACGAGGGGGTGTTCGACGACCACATCGTCCCCGTCGATGTCGAGGGCACCAAGTTCGCGGTGGACGAGGGGCTGCGGCGGGGCACGTCGGTGGAGACGCTCGCCAAGCTCAAGCCGTCGTTCCGCGAGGACGGGGTGATCCACGCCGGGAACGCGTCGCAGATCTCCGACGGGGCGGCGGCGCTGCTGATCACCACGTCCGAGCGGGCGCGCGAGCTGGGGCTCACCCCGATCGCGCGCTACCACAGCGGCGCGGTGTCGGGCGCCGACCCGATCATGATGCTGACCGGGCCGATCCCGGCCACCGAGAAGGTGCTGCGCCGATCGGGGATCGGCATCGACGAGATCGGGGCTTTCGAGGTCAACGAGGCGTTCGCGCCCGTACCGCTGGCCTGGCTGGCCGACACCGGCGCCGACCCGGCCAAGGTCAACCCGCTGGGCGGGGCCATCGCGGTCGGGCACCCGCTCGGCGCGTCGGGGGCGATCCTCATGACCCGCCTGCTCGCTCGGATGCGGCGGGAGAACCTGCGCTACGGCCTGCAGACGATGTGCGAGGGCGGCGGCACCGCCAACGCCACGATCGTCGAGCTGCTGTCGTAGCACTCAACCCTCATCTCCGTACGAGCGGCACCTTCGTCCGATAGGTGCGAGCGAGGGTGCCGCTCGTGCAACGGAAGCACGCGGATCGGCGGCCGGTGATCGATCCGAGATGTTAGAAGCCGCCCTCACGAGGGCGTTCAGCGTGGTCTCGCGGCGATCAAGGTTGCATGATCGGTCCGAGTTGCGGGGGATCGCCCTGCCCGGGGCGCTGAGCCGCATCCCGCAACGATCACGTCCCGGGCGCGCGATCAGACGGCGGGTTCGGCGACCGTCCGGCCGGCGCCGAACCGCTCGCGCAGCGCGGTCTTGAGCACCTTGCCGCTCGGGTTGCGGGGGAGCCCGTCCACGATCCGGATCTTCCGGGGCCGCTTGTAGCCGGCGAGGTGCTCGCGGGAGAACTCCTCGATCTCGGCGGCGGTGGGCGGGTCGGCGGGGTCGCGCGGCGCGATGACCGCGAGCGGGGTCTCGCCCCACTTGGGGTCGGGGACGCCGATCAGGGCCACCTCGGCGATCTTCGGGTGGCCGGCGAGGACGTTCTCCACCTCGGCGCAGTAGATGTTCTCCCCGCCGGAGATGATCATGTCCTTCTTGCGGTCGACGACGTAGTAGTAGCCGTCCGGGTCCTCGCGGACCAGGTCGCCGGAGTGGAACCAGCCGCCACGGAACGCCGCGGCGGTCTCGTCCGGCTTGTTCCAGTACTCCTTCATCACCATGGGGCTGCGGTAGACGATCTCGCCGACCTCGCCGCGCGGGACGTCGTTCATGTCCTCGTCCACCACGCGGACCTCGACGCCGACCATGGGCGTGCCGACCGAGCCGATCTTGCGGATCGCGTCCTCGCCCCGCAGGTTGGTGGTGACCGGGCTGCACTCGGTCTGCCCGAACGCGGTGCACACCTCGGCCTGCGGGAACGAGTCGATCATCGTGCGCAGCAGGGTGGTGGAGGCGGGCGCGGCGCCCCAGGAGATCCGGCGCAGCCGCGACAGGTCGTAGGAGGCGAGGCCGGGCACCGCGCAGACCGCCTGCCACTGCGCCGGGACCATGAAGCAGCCGCTCACGCCCTCGTCGGCGAGGGTCCGCACGGTCGCGACCGGGTCGAACCCGCCCGACGGCGGGATGACGGTCTTCCCGCCGGTGATCAGCACCGGCAGCATCCCGGACAGCCCGGCGATGTGGAACAGCGGCGCCGCCGACATCCACACGCGGTCGTCGCCCGTGGTGCCCAGCGTCGCCATCGAGCAGAAGCCGTGCAGGTAGAGGTTGCGGTGTGTGAGCACCGCTCCCTTCGGAAAGCCCGTGGTGCCGGACGTGTACATGATGAAGGCGGGCGCCGCGTCCGGAACGGGGACCTCGGTGTAGCCGTCCGGCGCGGCGGCGAGGAGCCGCTCGTACTCGTCGCCGTAGGTGAGGACCGAACGCACGGCGGGAGCCGCGCCGCGCGCCTGCTCGACCGCCGGGGCGAGCGCGGCGTCGGACACCACCACGCACGCCCCGCTGTCGTGCAGCACGTAGGCGATCTCGTCGGCGACGAGCCGGAAGTTCACCGGCACCACGATCCCGCCGACCCGCAGCACCGCCAGCCACGACTCCACGACCTCGATGCGGTTGGGCCCGAGCACCGCCACCCGGTCGCCGGGCCGCACCCCCCGCTCGACGAGGACGCTGCCGAGCCGGGTCACCCGCTCGTCGAGCTCGCGGTAGGTCCGGCGGCCCCACGGGTCGGTCAGCGCCTCCTCGTCGGGCCGGATCCGGGCGTGCCGGGCGACCATGTCGCTCATCGTCATGCCGTGCCCGGTGATCGTTCCGCTCGTCGCGCTCATCGACATCCTCGGCGTGGTCGCGTGAACTTGCTGAACCTTACTGAACGATCGTTATGTTTACCGGACTTCGGCCGCGTGCGGCACCCCGTCGACGAACCCGATCGAGACCCGCGCCCCGATGCGCGCGGCCGGGTCGCAGCGCGTCATGACCGTGACCCCCTCGTCGAGCTCGACGAGGCAGACGCCGAAGGGCGCGGCGGGCCCGTGGTGCAGCACCGTGCGCGCGGCGACCACCCCGGTGCCGGCGCCGGCGCGGCCCTCGACCTCCGGCGAGCCGCAGGAGGGGCACCGGCTGCGGCGCAGGTACCAGCGACGGCCGCAGGCCCGGCACCGCGAGACGACGATCCGGGGGACGCCGTCGGTCCAGTCCGGTTCGCGGGCCGTCACGTTGCGCGCTCCAGCACGAGGCTCACGTGGGCCGACAGCACGCCGCCGTCGGCGTGCACGAAGCCGGTGCGGGGAAGCCGTGGCAGGGCGCGGTCCGGCGCCTCGCCGCGGAGCTGGGCGATGACCTCGGCGAGGTGCGCCATGCCGCCCGCCACCCCGCAGTGGCCGTAGGACAGCAGGCCGCCGTGGGTGTTGAGCGGCAGCGGGCCGGTGAGGTCGAACCGGCCGGCTGCGGCGTCGGCGCCGCTGCGTCCCGGATCGGCGAAGCCGATCTCCTCGAGCAGCAGCGCCAGCGTGATCGTGAACGAGTCGTAGACCCCCGCGACGTCGACGTCGCCGAGCTCCCGGTCGGCCTGCGCGAGCGCGCGCCCCGCTGCCTCGCGGGCGCCGAACGAGGCCGGGTCGGCCTCGCTGACGTGCTGGTGGCGATGGGCCTCGCCGATGCCGAGCACCCGCACGTTGCGCTTCGCACCCGGGCGGCTCGTCACGACGAACGCCGCGCCGCCGTCCGAGACCGGGCAGCAGTCGAGCAGGTGCAGCGGGTCGGCGACCGGGCGCGAGCCGAGCACGTCCGCGGCGGTGACCGGAGTGCGGTGGTGCGCGCCCGGGTGCCGCGCGGCGTGGGCCCGCATCTGCACGGCGAGCGGCGCGAGCGCCGTCCGGTCGAGGCCGTGGCGGTGCAGGTGGGCGGAGGCGAGCAGGGCGTAGTAGCCGGGCACCGTGCACCCGGTCGGCACCTCGTAGTCGCGGTGGCCGACCTGGGCGAGGGTGCGGGTGGAGGTCTCGCCGCTCTGCCCGCTCGCCCGGTCCTCGCCCGCGGCCACGAGCACCGTGTCGGCCGCTCCCGCCTCGACGAGCCGGACCGCCGCCGCCACCATCGCGAGCCCCGTGGCACCGCCCGAACTCAGCCCGCTCGCCACGACGGGCCGGATCCCGAGCTGCGCGGCGAGCAGGTCGGCGGGCATCAGGTGGCCGAGGGTCGTCGCGTACCCGGCGAACACGGCGTCGACCTCCTGCGGGCGCAGGCCCGCGTCGTCGAGGGCGGAGAGCGCCGCCGTGCTCTGCCAGGCCAGCGCGTCCCGGCCGGGCTGCCGGCCGAACGGGGTGAGCCCGCTGCCGCTGATCCACGCCGTCATGCGACCCCGGCGGTGCCGGCGGGTCGGACCGCGACCATGACGTCCATCCGGCCGTCCTGCAGCGTCGTGCCGTGCTGGTCGACCAGGGCGAAGCGCCGCTGCACCACGCCCGCGTCACCCCGGCTGGTGAGCCGGCAGCCCTCGATCGTGATGCGGCAGTGCACCGTGGAGCCGATGAGCAGCGGCGCCCGGAACGTCCAGCCGTCGATGCCGAGCAGGGCCACCGCGCTGCCCTCGAAGATCCCGGTGCGGGCCATCAGGCCCAGGCACAGCGACGTCCCGAGCAGCCCGTGGGCGAGCCGCTCGCCGAAGCGCGTGGTGCGGGCGAACTCGGCGTCGGTGTGGATCGGGTTGTAGTCGCCGGTCCAGGCCGCGAACGACACGACGTCGGCCTCGGTGACCGTGCGGGCCGGAGTGGTGAACGCCTGGCCCTCGGCGAAGTCCTCGAAGTACATCGGCGGGTGGGGCGGCATGCGGGGTCCCTCCTCGTCACGGTTCCGGTTCGCTGTGGCAGCGCGCGGCGATGTCGCGCACGACGTCGTGGACGGACCCGGCCTCGGCGGGCCCGAGGGCTTCGGACAGCCCGAGCACGACGAGCACGCCCTCCAGTCGGCCCCGGGAGTCGAGCACCGGGCAGGACACGGCGTGCACGCCGTTGACGTACTCGTTGCGCGAGACCACGACGTCGCCCGGCCCGAGCGCCGCGACCTGGGCCCGGTGGGCGGTGGCATCGGTGAGCGTGTGCGGGGTGACCTGCGGCAGCCCGTCGGCGAGCAGCCGCTCCCGCTCCGCCTCGTCGGCGAAGGCCAACACCCACTTGCCGTAGGACACGGAAAGGATCGGGAACCGGTTGCCGACCGAGACCGTCACGTGCGCGTTCGGGCCCTGCTCCTTGGCGACGTACATCATCCGGTCCGCCGACACGCGCTGCACGAACGCGGCGGTGAGCCCGGTCCGCTCGGCCGCCTCCGCCAGCAGCGGCCGGACCCGTTGCAGCGCGTCGAGGCCCTCCTCGGCCCGGGCGCCCAGGACCACCGCGAAGTAGCCGAGGCGGTAGCGCTTGCCGTGCTCGTCCTGCGCGAGCAGGCCGTGCGCGACGAGAGTGCGGATCACCCGCAGGCACGTCGTCTTCGACACGCCCAGGGCCGTGGCGATCTCCGACAGCGTGGCGGACCGGGTGCGGTAGCGGCTCAGCAGCTGGAGAACCCGCGCGGCGGTGTCGACCGACGGTGAGAAGTACGCCGGGGTGTCCACCGGTCGTCACCCGGCGATCCGGTCGGGCTCGCGACCGCCGGCCGCCTCGTCCGGGTGGGCGGTGCACCGGGCCGCGATCTCCCGCACGGTCTCGCACACCGCCTGCCGGCGTTCCCGGTCGAGGGCGTCGAGGCGGCCGAGGACGACCAGCACGCCCGCCAGCTCGTGCCGCTCGTCGACGACGGCGCACGACACCGCGTAGACGCCTTCGACGTACTCGCCCCGCGACTCGAGGACCTCGCCGACGCGCAGCGCGTCGACCTGCTCCAGGTACCGCGCCCGCTCGGTGGTCGTGGCTGCGGTGATCCGCGGCAGGCCGCCGGCGAGCAGGCGTTCCCGCTCCGCGTCGGCGGCGAAGGCCATGACCCACTTGCCGTAGGAGACCGAGGTGACCGGGAACCGGTTGCCGACCGAGACCACGACCCCGCCGGGCGCCTCCTGCTTCGCGACGTACATCATCCGGTCCGGCCCGGCCACCTGCACGAACGCCGCGGTCAGTGCGGTGCGGCGGGCTGCGGCGGTGAGCAGCGGCCGGACCCGCGTCAGGGTGTCGAGTCCCTCGGCGGCCCGCGACCCGATCACCACCGCGTACTCGCCGAGGGAGTAGCGGCGGTCGGCCTCGTCGTAGCCGAGGAGGCCGTGGGCCTGCAGCGTGCGCAGCACCCGCAGGCAGCTGGTCTTCGGCATGTCCAGCGCGGCGGCGATCTCCGACAGCGTCAGGCAGCGGGTGCGGTAGCGGCTCAGGAGTTTCAACGTGCGTGCCGCGAGATCCGCGGCGGGGGAGTGGTAGCGCAGGTGTTCCATATTTGAAACTCCATGCTGTATATGAGACGAATTCGCACTTTCCCAGCGGTTGTCGCGGGTGTCAACACGGCGGATGAACCCCGATTTCACCGGCGGAACAGCGGGTTGACACCCCGGTCGGGCTGGTAAAGCGTCTGCGGCGTAGGCAGGGAGGCCGGGTGACGATGAGGTCGCGGTGGGCACCGTCTTTTGTGCAGACGCAGTCTCGCGTGCGGGTGCTGGCCGCTTCCGCGGTGTTCGCGCTCGCCCTCGCGGGCTGCGGGGGTGGATCCGACGGTGAGACCGGCGGCGGAGCGGGTGCCGTGCAGATCGGCGCCCTCTTCGCGATGACCGGCGAGGGCTCGTTCTACGGCGACGTGATGAGCAAGGGCTCCCAGATCGCCGTCGACCAGGTCAACGCGGGCGGCGGGGCCGAGGGCCACCGGTTCGAGCTGCAGGTGGAGGACCACCGCAGCGGCAACGTCGACGCCGCGGTGTCGGCCGCGCGCAAGCTCGTCAACATCGACGGGGCGGGTGTGGTGCTGTCGTCGTTCACGGCCCCGACCGTCGCCGTCCAGCCGATGGCCGTCGACCAGGGCGTCCTGCTGCTCAACGGCGGCGGTGTCGGCGACGACCTGGTCGGCAAGGAGCACCTGTTCAACAACCGGATGCTCGGCAAGCAGCTGCTGCCGTCGCTGGTCGGCTGGACCGCCGGGCAGAACGGCGTCCAGCGCGTCGCCACGATCTTCTGGAACGACGCCGCGGGGACGTCGGACAACGAGGCCGTCAAGGAGGGCTGCCAGGCCGCAGGCTGCGAGGTGGTGGCCGAGGAGCCCCACGAGATCGGCGCCACCGACTACGCCACCCAGCTCGCGCGCATCCGGGCCGCGGACCCGCAGCTGCTGGTCATCGGCTCCTACGGCAACGACGTCGGCTACATCATCCAGCAGGCCCGCAGGCTGGGCCTCGACGTGCCGATCATCGGCAACGAGTGGACGCCGGACGCCGCGAAGGTCGCCGGGCCCGCCATGGACGGCTACGTCGCGATCATCGACCGGTTCGACCCGGGCAGCGGCGACCCCGAGGGGACGGCGTTCGCACAGGAGTACCGGAAGCGGTTCGGCGCCGACCCGGAGTTCTACGCCGCGAACTACTACGACCTCGTCCGGTTCGTGCTCCCCGACCTCGTCGCGATGGCCGGCCAGGCGGGACGCGACCCGGCCGAGCCGGGCGTGCTCGCCGAGGAGATGACCGCCGCCGTGCAGCAGGGCCACGAGTTCGGCACCGTCTACGGCGACTCCATGACGTTCCACCCGGACGGCACCGTGGAGAAGCCCGCCGCGGTGTTCCGCGCCGACGGCCAGGGGAAGATCGCCCCGATCGCCACCTTCACCGACGGCCGGATCGTCCCGGCCGCCGGCTGAGCGGGGCGCGGCGATGCTCCTCGCACCCCAGCTCGCTCTCGACGGGCTGCTCGTCGGCAGCTTCTACGCGATGCTCGCGGTGAGCTTCGGGATCATCTTCGCCACCACCCGCACGTTCCACTTCGCCCACGCCCTGACGTTCACGGTCGGGGCCTACGCCGGGGTGCTCGGCGCCGAGTTCGGCCTGCCGTTCTGGGCGGCGGTGGTCGTCGGCGGGCTGGTGGCCGCCGGCTTCGGCGTGGCGACGGACCTGGTGGTGTACCGGCCGTTGCGGCGGCGCGGCGCGAGCACGCTGAACGTCTTCCTCGCATCGCTCGGTCTCCTCATCGCCGGTCAGGCCGTCGTGCAGTACCTGTTCGGGCCCAACTCCCGCCCGCTTCCCGGCGCACCGGGCGGCGGGCTGCAGGTCGGCCCGATCGCCACCGGGTGGCTGCAGGTCCTCATCGCCGTGCTCGGCTGGTGCGCCGTGCTGGCCGTCGCCGCGTTCCTGCGCTTCACGAAGTACGGGCTCGCGGTCCGCGGCGTGGAGAGCAACGCGGTGCTCGCCGAGGCGTTCGGCGTGAGCCGGCTGCTGATCTTCGAGCTGGTCTTCGGCATCGGGTCGCTGCTGGCCGGGGTCGGCGGGGTGCTGTACGCCGCGCGGGACACCGCGACGCCGACGATGGGGGTCGAGCCGCTGCTCGCCGGGTTCATCGCGGTGTTCATCGGGGGGATCGGCAGCATCCCCGGCGCGGCCGTCGGCGGGCTCGTCCTCGGCCTCGCCACCAGCCTCGGTGCGATCGTGCTGCCCGGCTACCTGACCGGCATCGTCGCGTTCGTGATCCTCTTCGCCGTGCTGGTCGTGCGACCGCGCGGGCTGCTCGCGCGCGGGGCCGGGTGAGGCGGGCGCCGTGGACTTCTACGTCGACATCGTCAACTCCGCGCTCATCGTCTCGGTGCTCGGGTTCTCGCTGAACCTACTGATCGGTTACACCGGGCTCCTGTCGATGGCCCAGGGTGCGATGTTCGGCGTGGCCGCGTACACGACGGCGATCGCGGCCACCGCGGGCGGGCTCCCCTTCCCGCTGACCGTGCTGCTGTCGGTCGTCGTCACGGCGGCCGGGTACGCCCTGGTCTCCTGGCCCGCGCTGCGCGTGACGGGGGAGTACCTCATCCTGCTCACGCTCGCGATCCAGTTCGTGCTGGTCGGGGTCTACACGTCCTGGACGTCCGTCACCGGCGGCAGCGGGGGCATCTCCGGGATCCCGCGGCCCACGGCCCTCGCCGGCACCCGGTACCCGGACCCGCCCGACCTGCTGCCGTTCGTCCTCCTGATCTTCGCGGTCGGGCTGGTGCTCGCGCTGTGGGTGGGCCACTCGCCCTACGGGCGCCTGCTGCGCGCGGTGCGCGAGGACGACGTCGCGGCGACGAGCATCGGCACGAACGTCACCTACTACAAGGTGACCGTCTTCCTGCTGGCCGGCGTCCTCGCGGGCCTCGCGGGCGCCGCGTACGCCCACTACCTCGCGTTCGTGAGCCCGATCAGCTTCTCCCTCGACCAGTCGATCTTCCTGATCGCGGTGATCGTGCTGGGCGGGGCGGGCAACGTGCTCGGCACGGTGCTCGGCGCCTTCATCCTGGTCGGCGCCCCGCAGCTGATGTTGCTCCTCGAGCTGGACAACCAGGTCGCGGGCCTCGTGCAGCGGTTCGCCTACGGGCTGCTGCTGGTGCTCTTCATGATCTACCGGCCGCAGGGGATCGTTCCGGAGCAGGTCCGCATCCCGCTGCGGTGGCGGCGGCGCACCGGCAAGCGCGAACCGGCGCCCGTGCGTCCGCCCGCGGGCCGCGGCGGGGACGGCCCGGTGCTGGTGGCCACCGACCTGACCAAGAGCTTCGGCGGGGTCCGGCCGGCCGACGGGCTGAGCCTCACGCTGCCCCGCGGGGAGATCACCGCGCTCGTCGGGCCGAACGGGGCCGGGAAGACGACCCTGTTCAACCTGCTCACCGGGACGGTCCCGCTCGACGCCGGGCGGGTCGAGCTGCACGGCCGCGACGTGACCGCCCTCCCGGCGTGGCGGCGCACCGGCCTCGGGCTGGCGCGCACGTTCCAGGACGTGCGGATCTTCGACGCCATGACCGCGCTCGACAACGTGGCCGCCGCCGTCCCGGGCCAGCCCGGCGCCCGGGTGGGGTCGCTGTTCGGCCGACCGGCGGCCACCTGGCAGGCGCGCGCCGAGACGACCGCGAAGGCCATGTCCTACCTCGAGTTCGTCGGGCTCGCCGACCGCGCCGACCAGCCGGCCTCGACACTCGCCTTCGCCGAGCAGAAGCTGCTGGCCCTCGCCCGGCTGCTGGCCACCGATGCCGACGTCCTGCTGCTGGACGAGCCCGCGTCCGGGGTGGACCGGCACTGGGTCGAGAAGATCCTGCAGCTGGTGCGCGAGCTCGCGGCCGGGGGACGCACGGTCTGCGTCGTCGAGCACAACCTGGAGATCGTCCGGGCGCTCGCGAGCCACGCCTACTTCATGGACGCCGGGCGGATCGTCGCGGAGGGCCCGCCGGACGAGCTGATGGCCGATGAGCGCCTCACGAGCATCTACTTCGGCACGACCCACGCCCGTCCGGAGAACCGCGGGGGACACCAGGAGGGCGAGCATGCTGTCGATTGACCGGCTGCGCACCGGCTACGGGGCGCGCGAGGCGGTGTTCGACGTCTCGCTGTCGGTCGGCGAGGGCGAGGTGGTGACCCTCGTCGGCCACAACGGGGCGGGCAAGACCACCACGCTGAAGGCGGCGATGGGGCTGCTCCCGGTGTGGGGTGGCGAGGTCCGCTTCCGTGACCGGCCGATCACGAACTCGTCGAGCGCCGCCAACGTCCGCCGCGGGATGTGCATGGTGCTGGAGGACGACTTCGTCTTCCCGGACCTCACCGTGGACGAGAACCTGCAGCTCGCTGCGTTCACCACACCGGCGGGCCGCGCCGCCGAGATCCGCCGGGACGTGTCCGACCTGCTGCCGGTGCTGCACGAGCGGCGCGGCCAACGCGCGGGCACCATGAGCGGCGGCGAGCGTCGCATGCTCAGCATCGGCATGGCGTTGATGTCGCAGGCGCGGATGCTGCTGCTCGACGAGCCGTCGCTCGGCCTCGCGCCGGTCCTCGTGGAGCAGGTCATGGAGCTGGTCGGCCGGCTGGTCGCCGAACGGGAGCTGTCCGTGCTGATGGTGGAGCAGAACGTCGACCAGGCGCTGCGCATCGCCGACCGCGTCTACGTCCTGCGCGCGGGACGGATCGCGCTGGAGGAGGACGCCGCCGTGCTGAGGCGCCGGTCGCAGTGGTGGGACCTGTTCTGATCGGGGAGGAGCCGGGGTGCGGGGCACGCTGACGGGCCTGTTGACGTCGTTGGTCGGAGAGCGGGCGGACCGGGCGGCGCTCGTCGACCCGGACTCGGGGCGGACGACGACCTTCGGCGAGCTCGACCAGCGGGCGCGGCGCGCGGCCACGGGCCTCGCGGCGCTGGGGATCGGCCGCGGCGACCGGATCGCGCTGTGGCTGCCGAACCTCCCCGAGTGGCTGGTCGTCCAGTTCGCGGCGGCCCGGGTCGGCGCGGCCGTCGTGGCCGTCAACACCCGGTTCCGGGCCCAGGAGCTGGCCGACATCCTGCGCGTCTCGGGTGCCGTGCTGCTCGTGCTGCCCGTCGGCTACCGGCAGATCGACTTCGCCGGGATCCTCGCCGAGGCCCGCCACCGGGGCGGGCTCGCCACGGCACCACCGGTCGTCGCCGTCGGTGCCGGCGAGCTCCCCGGGGGAGCGCTGCCCTGGGAGCGGCTGGACGCGCACCCGCCGATGGCCGGGGACGACGCCCGGCCGGACGACGCCGCCGCCGTCTTCGCGACGTCCGGCTCGACCGGCGTGCCGAAGCTGGCGGTGCACCGGCAGGCGGCGATCGTGACGCACGCGCACAACGACGTGGCGGCGTTCGACATGGCGCCCGGCGAGGTGTCGCTGTGCGCGCTGCCGCTGTGCGGCGTGTTCGGGTTCAACGCGGCGCTGTCGGCGCTCGCGTCCGGGTCGACCGCGGTGCTGCCCGCGTCCTACGACCCGGCCGCCTCGGCCGAGGCGATCGCGCGCCACGGCGTCACCCACTTCCACGCCGCCGACAACATGCTCCGCGACGTGCTCGCCGTCGCCCGGGAGCGCGGGCTGCGGATGGACACGTGGCGGGAGGGAGCGTTCGCGAGCTTCTCCGGAGGGGGTGCCGCCCTGGTCCGGGACGTGGAGCGGGTGGCGGGTGCGCGCCTCACCGGCGTCTACGGGGCGAGCGAGCTGTTCGCCCTCATGACCCGGTGGCCGCGGGAGTGGGACGCGGAGCCGCGCAGCCTCGGCGGCGGCTTCCCGGTGGGCGACATCGAGGTGCGGGCGACCGACCCCGACACCGGCGCCGTCCTGCCCCACGGTGAGGCGGGCGAGCTGCAGTTCCGCGGCTACAACGTCGCCGACGGCTACCTCGGCAACGAGGAGGCGACCGCGGCCGCCTTCACCCCGGAAGGCTGGTACCGCAGCGGCGACCTCGGCCACACCCGCGACGACGGCGCCTTCGTCTACCTGTCCCGGATGAAGGACTCGCTGCGGCTGCGCGGCTTCCTCACCGACCCCGGCGAGATCGAGCAGCACCTGCAACGCCACCCCGCGGTCGTCCTCGCCCAGGTCGTCGGCGTCCCGGCGCCGGACGGCGGCGAGGCCGCGTTCGCCTTCGTCGAGCTGCACGCGGACGCCACGGCCGCCGACGGCGAGCTGCTCGACCACTGCCGCCGCGACCTGGCCGACTACAAGGTGCCCGCCGCCGTCCACGTCGTCACGGACTGGCCGACGGTGGAGGGCACCAACGGCCGGAAGATCCAGAGGTTCCGCCTGCGGGACCGGGCCGTGGAGCTCGCGTCGGGGTGAGGGGCGGAGCGGACGGATCTGTGATCGCTGCGAGATCCGCCGGTACGACCGTGGCCGGGCGGTCGGGCGGATCTGGGATGGATCACCGGTCGATTCTTGCTGCGAGATCCGAGGATGCTCAGGACGGGGCGAGCAGCCCGGTCGCGATGCGCGGCCACAGCCCGTCGGCGCCGAGCCCGGCCACGTGGCCGCCCAGCCGGGCGCTCCAGTGGCGTTCGCCGCCGAACTCGTCGCGCCACGCCCACAATCTCCTGGTGAGCTGGCCCAGCTCGTACTCCCTCGTCATGCCGATGGCGCCGTGCGCCTGGTGGGCCGCCTTGGCCGCCGCGGAGGCCGCCTCCCCGGCCACGATCTTCGCCGCGGCGATCTCGAAGGAGCCGGGCTCGGAGGCGGCGACCGTGGCGGCCATCGCGGCCGCCTGCGCCTCCTCCGCGATCCGGACGAGGTGGTGCTGCACCGCCTGGAACCGCGCGATGGGCCGGCCGAACTGCTCCCGCTCGCTCGTGTACCGCACGGTCAGCTCGGTGACCCTGGCCAGCGCGCCGGCGATCAGGTTGGCCCGCGCGAGCGCGCCCCGGAGCACGAGCGCGTCGGACGTCACGTGGTCGGGTGCCGGGGCGACGGCGTCGTCGGGCACGGCCTCATCGTCGAGGAGAACGGTGTCCCGCGGCTCCCCGGCGAGGTTGTGCCCCCGCTCGACGGACAGCGGCGTCAGGGAGAGCACGAACGGCTCCGGCCCGCGCTGCGCCAGCACGACGACGCGCTCGGCCTCGCGCGCCCAGGGCACCCGGTGCAGCCGGCCCGAGACGCGCCACCGCCCCGGCCCGCCGGTCAGCTCGGCCGCGTCGTCGGGACGGCCGACGGCGACGGTCGCGGGACCCGCGGGCAGGGCGATCCCGGCGGACGCGAGGGCCCACGCCGCGAGCAGCCCGGTCTCCGCGAGCGGGACCGGGGCGGCGAACCGGCCGGCAACCCGGAGCACGGCGCACGCGTCGGCGACGTCGCCCCCGGACCCACCGGCGTCCTCCGGCACCGACACGAGGGGGAACCCCGCGGCCGCGAGGCCGTCCCACAGCGGCCCGGCCCACCCGGTCTCCTCCGCGGCGGTGACGGCCTCGGGCGGGCAGAGGTCGCGGAACAGGCCGGTGGCCACCTCGGTGAGCAGCGCGCGGTCGTCGGTCATCGGTCGAGCCCCTTCGCCGCGATGGAGCGCAGCACCTCGGTCGTGCCGCCCCGGATGGTGAACGACGGCCCGGTGAGGATCGCCTGCGCCAGCAGCCGCTCGAACAGCGAGCCGCGGCGGGGGTCGATCTCGGTGCCGGCCGCTTCGCGCAGCACGGCGACGACCTCCTGCTCGAACGTCGTCCCGATGTCCTTGACCAGGGCGGACTCGATGGCAGGTGCCTCCCCGCGGTCGATCGAGCGCGCCACCGACAGCGACATCTGGCGGATCGTCCAGTAGCGCGCGGTCAGCCGCCCCGCGGTCGCGGCGTCCGCCGGGCTCAACCCGGCGCCGGCCCGCGCCCGCTCGCGGAGGAACTCCCGGAACGGCGTGAACGGGCTCATGTAGCGATCCGGGCCCGACCGCTCGTAGGCCAGCTCGGAGGTCACCTGCCTCCACCCGGACCCGACCTCGCCCAGCACCATGTCGTCCGGGACGAACACGTCGTCGAGGTGGACCTCGTTGAAGTGGTGGGTCCCGTCGAGGAACGGGATCGGGGAGATCTTCACCCCCGGCGCCCGCAGGTCGACGATGAGCTGGCTCAGCCCGCGGTGCCGGTCGCCGTCGGCGGGCGAGGTCCGCAGCAGCACGGCGAAGTAGTGGTTGAGGTGGGCGCCGCTGGTCCAGACCTTGGTGCCGTTGACGACCCACCCACCGTCGACCTTCGCGGCCGCCGTGCGCACGGAGGCGAGGTCGGATCCGGAGCCGGGCTCGCTCATGCCGAGGGAGAACCAGCACTCGCCCGCGCAGATCCGGGGCAGGAACCGCCGCCGCTGATCCTCCGTGCCGAAGTGGAGGAGGGTGGGACCGGTCTGCCGGTCGGCGACGAAGTGCGCCCCGAACGGGGCACCGGCGGCCAGCAGCTCCTCGACGACGACGAAGCGGTCCACGGCCGAGCGCCCGCCCCCGCCGTACTCCGGCGGGATCGCCATGCCCACCCATCCCCGTGCGGCGAGCTTGCGCGAGAACTCCGGGTCGTGGCCCGCGGCCATCCCCAGGCCCGGCCGGTGGCCGGCCGGCAGCTCCGTGGCGAGGAAGTCGCGGACCTCGCGGCGCAGGTCCTCCTCGGCGCGGGTGAGGGCGGTCGGTGCGAAATCCATGGTCACGTCCTCCGGGCGGTGACGACGGCCCCGCAGTCGCGCAGCGCCGCCGCCTCGGCGTCGTCGAAGCCCAGCTCGGTGAGCAGGGCGTTGGTGTGCCGGGCGAACGGGGGTGACGCGGCGCCTGCCGCGAACGGGGTCCCGCTCATCCGGAGCGGGGCGCCGAGCCCGCGGTAGCGGCCGACGGACTCGTGGTCGTGGTCCGCGACGAGCCCCTCCGCCTCCAGGTGCGGGTCGAAGAGCATCTCGTCCACGTGGCGGACCTCCGCGACGGGGACCTCCCGGGCCCGCAGATCGGCGATCCACTCGGCGCTGGTGCGGGTGACCAGCAGGGCCGCGAGCCCGGCCCGGGATGCGTCGGGGTCGGTCTGGAGCGCGTCCTCGTCGAGCCCGGTCACCTCGGCGAGCCGCGCCCGCGCCGACGGGCTGCCCGCCCCGACGGCGATGGCGCCGTCGGCCGTCCGGAACGTGCGGTAGTGCGCGGTGTGGATCGGCGCGTCGGGCCGCAGCGCGCGCCGCACCCGTTCGATCTCGGCCAGGCCCGCGCCCGCGGCCCGCAGCTGCGGCAGCCGGTCCTCGACGAACTCGCGGCGCCAGTCGTCGGCCTCGTGGACGTGGGCGAGCGAGTTGTTCTGCAGGGCCAGCGCGCCGCCGAGCAGGGAGGTCTCCACCTTCTGGCCGCGCCCGGTGCGCTCGCGGGCGTACAGCGCGGCAGCGATGCCGCCGAAGAGCAGCATGGCGGTCGAGTAGTCGGCCGCCTGCACCTCGCTGTGGTGCGGCAACCCGTCGACCTCGGCGGCGAGCGAGCTCATCAACCCCGACCGCGCCTGCACGACGACGTCCATGCCGGGCAGCCCGGCCTCCGGTCCGACGTGCCCGTACGCGCTGACGGCGCCGTAGACCAGGCGCGGGTTGCGCGCCGCGACGCTCTCGTAGTCGAGCCCGCGGCGCCGGACGGCGGCGGGACTGAGGTTGACGAGCACGACGTCGGCCAGCTCGACCAGCCGGTGCACGACGGGCTGCGCCCGCGGGTGGCCGAGGTCGATCGCGATGCTCTGCTTGCCCCGGTTCTTGACGAGGAACTGCCGGGTCTCCCCGGGGGCGAGCGGGGCGGGCCCCGAGCGGTACGCGTCGCCGGCCGGCGGCTCGACCTTGATCACCCGGGCGCCGCCGTCGGCCAGCAGCTGCGCGCAGAAGGGGACGACGACGAACTGCCCGAACTCCACCACCGTGATGCCGTGGAACGGGCCCGTCACGCCTTCACCTCGGTGCGCGACAGCGGGCGGCCGGCGAGCGTCGGGCCGGTGGTCTGCAGGTGGCAGGCGGCGGTGCCGCCGCCCTCGATGGGCGTCATCTCGGGGGCGACCCGGGAGCAGACGTCCATGGCGTAGGCGCACCGCGTGTGGAACGGGCAACCCGGCGGCGGCGCGGCGGGGTCCGGGAGGTCGCCGCCGAGCAGGATGCGCCCGGTGCCCCTGCGCTTCGGGTCCGGCACCGGGATCGCCGACAGCAGCGCCTGCGTGTAGGGGTGGGCCGGCCGTTCGTAGATGCGCTCCACCGGCCCCGACTCGACGATGTGGCCCAGGTACATCACCGCGACCCGGTGGGAGATGTGGCGGACGACCGCGAGGTCGTGGGCGATGAACAGGTAGGAGAGCCCGAACCGGTCCCGCAGGTCCTCCAGCAGGTTGATGACCTGGTTCTGGGTGGAGACGTCGAGGGCCGACACGGCCTCGTCGCACACGATGAGCCGGGGGTTGATCGCGAGCGCGCGGGCGATCGCCACGCGCTGGCGCTGGCCGCCGGAGAACTCGTACGGGTAGCGGTCGGCGTGGCCGGGGCGCAGCCCGACCAGGTCGAGCAGCTCGAGCACCCGGTCGCGCCGCGCCGCCTTCGACATCCCCTTGTCGTGCACGCGCAGCGGCTCGGCGATGCTCGCGCCCACCGGCGCCGACGGGTCCAGGGAGGAGTACGGGTCCTGGAACACCATCTGCATCTGCCGCCGCAGCCTGCGCAGGGCGGCTCCGCGGTGGGCGGTGACGTCCGCGCCCTCGAACCGGATCGTGCCGGCCTGCACCGGCACGAGCTTCAGCACCGCGCGCCCGGTGGTCGACTTGCCCGACCCGGACTCGCCGACCAGCCCGAGCGTCTCCCCGGGGTCGATGTGCAGGGAGACGTCGTCGACCGCGGTCACGCGGTGCCCGGCCCCGAGGCTGCGCTTGCTGGTGAACGTCACGCGCAGGCCCTCCACCTCCAGCAGGGGAGTCGTCGTCACGGCTGGGCTCCTCGCAGCTCGAGCTCGTCGGTGCGGACGCAGCGGCCGTCCCGGTCCGGGGCGACGGCCAGCAGCGGCACGTCACCCTCGGTGCACTGCGGCTCCGCGTACCGGCAGCGGGGGTGGAAACGGCAACCGTCCGGCATGTTCCACGGCTCCGGCGTCCGGCCGGGGATCGAGGCGAGCCGCCCCTCCCGGGAACCGAGCTGCGGCATCGCGGCGAGCAGCCCCTCCGTGTAGGGCATCCGGGGTCGCTCGAACAGCGCGCCCGCCTCCGCGCGCTCGACCACCTGGCCCGCGTACATCACGACGACCCGGTCGCACACCTGCGCCACCACACCGAGGTCGTGCGTGACGAGCAGGACGCCCATCCCGATCCGGTCCCGCATCGAGATCAGCAGCTCGAGGATCTGCGCCTGGATCGTGACGTCCAGCGCGGTCGTCGGCTCGTCGGCGATGAGGATCTTCGGCTCGCACGCGAGCGCCATCGCGATCATCACCCGCTGGCGCATCCCACCGGAGAACTCGTGGGGATAGGCGTGCACCCGCCGCCCCGCGTTGGGGATCCCGACCACGTCCAGCATCTCGACGGCCCGCGCGGTGGCCGCCCTGCGGCCGCCGCCGCGGTGGCGCCGCACCGTCTCGCCGATCTGGTCCCCGACCGTGAACGCGGGGTTCAGGCTCGTCATCGGCTCCTGGAAGATCATGGAGAT
Organism: Pseudonocardia wallangbongensis; assembly: GCF_054486945.1. Taxonomy (NCBI): domain Bacteria; kingdom Bacillati; phylum Actinomycetota; class Actinomycetes; order Pseudonocardiales; family Pseudonocardiaceae; genus Pseudonocardia; species Pseudonocardia wallangbongensis. The sequence continues at coordinate 961,845 of NZ_JBRERS010000001.1, read as the reverse complement.
CTCGTTGCCGCGCACGTCGCGCAGCGCCCGTTGGTCCAGGGTCGTGAGGTCGCGACCCCGGAACCAGATGCGTCCCCCCGACCGCCTGCCCGGCGGGGTCGGGACCAGGCCGAGTACGGACAGCCCGGTCACGGTCTTGCCGGAACCGGACTCGCCGACGAGCCCGACGATCTCGCGTTCGGCCACCGTGAACGACACGTCGCGCACGACGGTGGCCCAGCCGTGGTCGGTGGCGAAGTCGACGCAGAGGCCGTCGACGTGCAGCAGCGGGCCCACCTCAGTCCGCCTTCCGGGTCTCGCGGCCGAGCGCATCGCGCAGGCCGTCGCCGACGAGGTTGAAAGCCAGGGTCGCGACGGCGATGGCGACCCCCGGCCACACCACGAGCAGCGGGGTCGTCCGGATCTCGGTGAAGCCGCGGCCCAGGAGGTTCCCCCAGCTGGGCGTGGGTGGGACCACGCCGAGCCCGAGCAGGCTGAGCGCCGCCTCGGCCAGCAGCGCCGCGGCCAGCATGAGCGAGACCTGCACGAGCAGCGGGGAGAGGATGTTGGGCAGCACCCGGCGCGCGATGATCCCGGCGGCCGGGGTACCGATGCTCACCGAGGCCTCCACGTAGGTCTCGGCCCGCACTCCCAGCGTCGCGCCACGCACCACGCGGAACAGGCGCGGCGAGTAGACGATGCCGAGGGCGATCATCGCGTTCGTGAGCCCCGGGCCGGTCGCGGCGATGATGGCGATCGCCAGGATCAGCGCCGGGAACGTCATGAGGACGTCGGCCGCCCGGCCCAGCACCCAGTCCGACCACCCACCGAGGTAACCGGCGAGCAGACCGAACGGCACCCCGACGACCACTGCGATCGTCACCGCGATCCCGGCGGCGAACAGGGAGACGCGCCCGGCGTACAGCAGCCGGCTCAGCGTGTCGCGACCGAGCGCGTCGGTGCCGAGCCAGTGTGCGGGGGTCGACCCGGACAGCCGGTTCCGCACGTCGATGGCGTCGGGCTCGAACGGCGCGAGCAGCGGGGCCGCGGCCGATGCGACGACGAGCACGACGAGGACGACGAGGGCGGTGAGCGCCAGGCGGTTGGTGCAGAACCGGCGCCCGAAGCGCCGCAGGCCCGGTGCGGTGACCGGCCGGGGTGGGACGTCTCGTGCTGCATCGACGTTCGTCATGACTGCCGGATCCTCGGGTTGAAGTAGCCGTAGGAGACGTCGACCACGACGTTGACGAGGAGCACCATCACCGCGGCGACCAGCACCACGCCCTGCACGACGGGGAAGTCCCGGCTGAACACGCTCTGGTAGGCGAGCTGCCCCAGGCCGGGGAGCGCGAACAGCTGCTCGATCACGACGGTGCCGCCGATGAGCCGGTTGGCCTCGATGCCGAAGACCGTGACGACCGGGAGGGCGGCGTTCTTCAGCGCGTGCTTGCCGACCACCCGGGCCGGGGCGAGCCCCTTCGCCGTCGCGGTCCGGACGTAGTCCTCGGTCATCACGGTGGCCACCGACGCCCTGGTCTGCCGCGCGATCACGGCGGCCGGGGCCAGCGCGAGCGCCGTGGCGGGGAGGACGAGGTGGGTGAACCACCCCACGGGGTCCTCGGTGAGGGGGACGTACCCGACGGCCGGCAGCAGCGGGTGCTGCAGCGCGAGCAGCAGGACGAGGATCATCCCGACCCAGAAGTAGGGCACGGCGACACCGACGCTGGCCCCGACGGTCGCCACCCGGTCCGTCCACGTCCCCGGGCGCAGGCCGGCGACCGACCCGATGGCGACACCGGCCACCGCCGCCAGGGCGAGGGCGAGGAACGCCAGCGACAGGGTGGTGGGCAGGCGGGCGACGATCGCCGTCCACACCGTCTGGCTCGTGAACAGCGACGTGCCCAGGTCGCCCTGCAGCACGCCGCTGAGCCAGTGCCAGTACTGCACCAGGAACGGGTCGTCGAGCCCGAGGCGTTCCCGCACCGCCTCGATCTGGGCCGGGTCGGGGTTCTGGCCCGCCAGTGCGACGGCCGGGTCGCCCGGCACGAGCACGATGAGACCGAAGACCAGGAAGCTGACGACGAGCAGCAGCGGGATGCTCACCAGCAGCCTGCGTACGAGTAGGCCGAGCACGCGCTCCTCCTGGGGTCAGGGACCGGGTTCGATCCCGACGCCGCGGAACTGGCGCGACGCGTCGGCGTAGATCTCGACGCCGCGCACCGTGTCGTTCATGGCGAACGGCGTGGTCAGGTGGCAGAGGGTGACGTTCGGGTACGCCTCCTCGGTGACGGCCTCGAACAGCTTCGCGTAGGCCGGTGCGCGTTCCTCGGCGGTGGCCCCGTTCATCGCCTCGGCGTGCAGCCGGGTGATCTCCTCGGTGGTCTGGCCACCGGGGTTGTTGAACCCGTCCGCCAGGTAGTAGGAGGCGGTGAGGATGCTCGGGTCCGACTCGGCCTTCTGCTCCGCGAGCGTGGCGTCCACGCTCTTGTTCACCGAGAAGTCCTCGCCGAGCTTCGCGATCTCGACCGGCGTGATCGACATCTGGATGCCGACCTCGGCGAGGTTCTGCTGGAGGACCTCCGCGATCTGCTGGTAGAGGTCGAGGTTGATCACTTCGAGGTCGAACGAGAACCCGTCCGGCAACCCGGCCTGCGCGAGCAGCTGCTTGGCGCGCTCCGGGTCGTACGGGTAGCGCTCCGGCCCGATGTCCGGGTTGGACGCGAAGTAGAACTGCGGGAACAGCTGCACGCCCGGCTCGCAGAACCCGTTCGTCACCGCCGCGACCGCCTGCCGGTCGATGGCGTGGTTGATGGCCTGGCGGACCTCCTTCTTCCCGAACTCCGAGCGCGCCGTGTTGAGGGTGAGGTTGTAGCTCGACAGGCTGGGCGCCTCGCACACCACGAGCCCCGACTCGATCGCCGGCTGGTGCATGCTCGCCCGCAGGAAGGTGACGTCGGCGGCGCCGGTCTGCACGGCGTTGAGCCGGGCGTTGTCGTCGCCCGAGATCAGGAAGACGAGCTTGCCGACGTTGACGGCGCCGGGGTCCCAGTAGTTCGCGACCGGCGTGTACTCGACGCGGTTGCCCGGGACGTAGCTCGTCATCTCATAGGCCCCGGAGCCGCCGGTGGGGGCGATGTCCTCGCCCGGCTTGTCGAACGCCGCCGGGCTCATCATCATCCCGGCCGATCCGCCGAGGACGCCGACGAGCGCACCGGCCCCGCCGCCCGTGACCAGCCGGACGGTGTCGGCGTCCACCACCTCGGCCGCGGTCACGGCCTGCAGCGCGTTGGCGTTGTAGGACCAGGGCTGCTTCTTCCGCTCGATGTTGGCCTTGACCGACTCCGCGTCGAACGGCGTGCCGTCGTGGTAGCTCCAGCCGTCGCGCAGGTCGAGCTCCAGGACCCGGCCGTCGTCGACGAGCCGCCACGACTCGGCGAGCATCGGCTGCGGCGCACCGGTCTCGTCGATGTGCACGAGGCTGTCGTAGACGGGGTAGAGGTACATCTGGCTGTTGTTCGTGGTGATCTTGTCGGGGTCGAAGCTGGTGTTGCCGACGCTGTACATCCAGGTGAACGTCGCGTTCTGGTCCACGCCGTCGGTCAGGGCCGGGCAGGCCGCGGTCTGCGCCTCCCGGTCCACCGGTTGACCTCCGCCGCCCGTGCCGCCGCCGCAGGCGGTGAGCGCGAGCAGCACCACACCGACGATCGCCGGACCGGTGAGCCTCTTCATGCCGTTCCTCCTCGTCGTGCGCCGTTGCACCGGGGATTGCGGTCAGGAGCTGTTGCGTCGCCGCTGGGACCACATCTGGGTGGCCCGCTCGAAGTGGAGCGCCGCCTCCCAGCCGATGCCGGGCGGGCCCAGCTCGGTGCGGAAGGACCGGACCGCCTGGCGGGCGAGCGCGGGGTCCTTCGCGGACCGGGCCGCCAGCTCGAAGGCCAGCTCCTCGACCTCCCCGTCGGGTACGGCGCGCCACGCCATCCCGAGCTGCTCGGCGCGGCGGCCGTCGATCTCCTCGCTGAACAGGCCCATCGCGGCGGTGGCCTCGCGCCCGGCCGTGCGGCCCGCGATCGTGAAGAACCCGCCCCCGGGGTGCAGCCCGATCCGCAGGAACCCGGCCATGATCCGCGCGTTGTCCGCCACCACCCGCATGTCCGTGGCGAGCATCAGGTTGATCCCGGCCCCGACGGCCGCGCCGCGCACGGCCGCGATCGAGGGCACGGCGAGCGCCCCGACCCGCATGAAGGCCCCGTACACGGCGCCCGTGTCGTTGTACGCGGTCTCCTCGGCCTGGTCGACGCCCGGGCGCCAGCGCCGCCGGTCCGCCCCGGAGCAGAACGTGCCGCCCGCTCCGCGGACGACCGCCGCACCGAGCGACTCGTCGGCGTCGATCTCGTCGCACAGCTGCGCGAGCTGCCGGCCCATCTCCGGGGTGAGGCCGTTCTTGACCTCCACCGAGTCGATGGTGAGGACGGCGACCCCGTCCCTGCGCTCCAGGTGAACCTCGCCCATCCGGTCGGCCCTTCCTCTCGTGTCGGCTCCGGTCACTCGCCTGCGGGGACCCCGCCCTCCGCGCCGCGGACGAGCACGTCGACCGCCGTGGCCCCCTCGCCGCGCAGCCCGATGACGAGCGGGTTGACCTCGAACTCGGCGAGCAGGGGGCCCGCCGCCACCGCGGCGTGGCCGACGCGGACCACGGCGTCGACGGCGGCGTGCACGTCCCGCGGGGGCGCCCCGCGGAACCCGGCCAGCAGCGGCCACGCGCGCAGGCCGCGCAGCATCGCCCACGCCTCCTCGGGCGAGACGGGCGCGATGCCGGACGTGACGTCGGCGTAGAGCTCGGTGGTGATCCCGCCGAGCCCCACGGTGACGAGCGGGGGGAAGCCGTCCCGCCCCGCGGTGGCCCCGACCACGAGCTCGGCGCCGGGCGGCACCATCGCCTGGACCAGCACGCCGTCGACCGCCGGGACGCGGTGCGCCGCGGCCGCCGCGAGGAGCTCGTCGAACACGCCCGCGGCGCCGCCCTCGTCGACGTCGAGCCGCACACCCCCGACGTCCGACTTGTGCGCCAGCGTGCCTGCCTGCAGCTTCATCGCCGCCCGGCCGCCGACGGCCGCGACGGCGCCGGGTGCCTGCTCCCGATCGCGTACCACCACCGACACCGGCCGGGCGATCCCCATCGCGTCGAGCAGCGCGGTGCCGTCCGGCTGCCCGGCTCGCGGGGTGAGCAGCGCCCTGATCGGCTCCGGTGCGGGCGCGGTGGGCCGCGGAAGTGTGGCGGCCGGCGGGGTGGGTGTGCGCGGCGGCGCGACGAGCGCCGCGGCGCGGGCGAGGTCCCCGACGGAGCGGAAGACCGGGATCCCGGCGGCGCGGTAGACCGCGCGGCCCTCCGCCGTCTGGTCCTGCCCCGCGAGCCAGGTCACCATCAGCGGCTTGGTGAGCGTGGCAGCGGTGCTCACGAGGTCCTCGGCGAGCGCGGCGCCGGCCTCGCCGACCACCATCGTGAGCACCACGGCGACCGCGTCGACGCCCGGATCGTCGGCCACGATGCGGCAGACGTCGCCGAAGGCGTGCGCGCCGCGGCTGAACAGCTGCGCGGTGACGTCGACCGGGTTGGCGAGCGCGCCGAACGACGGTACGAGCGGCCGGAGCCGGTCCTGGGTGCTGATGCGCAGCTCGGGCAGGTCGAGGTCGGCATCGGTGAGGCGGTCGGCCGCCAGGCTGCCCGCGCCGCCCGACGTCGTCACGATCGCGACCCGCCTGCCCTCGGCCCGCGGCATCGAGGACAGCGTGGCCGCCACCCCGAGCAGCTCGTCCACGTCGTCGACGAGCACGGCGCCGTGCCGCGCCGAGGCGAGCACGAACGCGGTGTCGTCGCCGAGCATCGAACCGGTGTGGGAGGCCGCGGCCCGCCGGCCCGCGCTCGACCGGCCCGACGGCAGCACGACGAGGTGCCTGCCGGCATCGCGCGCCTTGCGGGCCAGCCGCAGGTAGGCGGCGCCGTCGCCGACGGACTCGACGTAGAGCAGGAGGACCCGCACGTCGGCGTCGTCGAGGAGGGTCGAGCCGACCTCGACGAGGTCGAGGTCGGCCTGGTTCCCGGTGCTCGCCCACGCGGTGAGGCCGAGCCCCATCTCGGCGGCCAGGGCGAGGATCGACCCGCCCACCGCGCCGCTCTGGCCGACGTACGCCACCCCGCTCGTGGGGTCGAGCGGCCGGTCGGCGGCAGCGGTGAACGTGGCGACGAGACCCGTCGGCACGTGCAGCAGACCCTGGCAGTTCGGCCCGAGCACGCGCACGCCCGACTCGCGGCCCGCGGCCACGAGCTCGGCCTGCAGCCGCGCGCCCTCGGACCCGGTCTCGGCGAAACCGGACGCGAAGACGACCACGCCCGCGGCGCCGGCCGCGCCCGCCTCCCGGACCACCGACACCGCGGCCGCCGCCGGGACGAGGGCGAGGACGAGGTCGACCGGGCCCGGCACCTGCGCGAGCGAGCCGTGGCACGGCAGGCCGCCGAGCTCGTCGTACCTCGGGTTGACCGGGTAGATCCCACCGTCGAACCCGTGCTCGGTCAGGTAGCGCAGCGGCCGGGCCATGGGGTTGTCCGGCCGGCCCGAGATCCCGACGAGGGCGACGCCGCGCGGCCGCAGCATCCGCTCGATGGCGCCGCGTTCCGGGGCCGTGGGAACCACGGTGAGCGGGGCCGGCCCGCGCTGCACGGGGATCCGCGCGGCGGCCGAGCTCCCGGACGCATCCGCGTCGCTGCGTTGCTCGGGCCCGCGCTGGCTCACGCCTCCGAGTGAAGTTGACACCGATGTCGAAGTCAATACGAAGTCGACATCGACGTCGTATTGCTAGGCTCCGGAGCCCTGCCGACACGACGAACGGACCAGCGGGATGAGCACGACTCCGACGAACGAGCGGACCGACACGGGCGGGACCGGCAGCGTCCGCCGGGCCGCCGTCGGGAGCCAGCCGAACTCCGAGCGGGGCCGGCGCACCCGCCGTCAGCTACTGGTGGCCGCGCGGCAGATCTTCGAGCGGGACGGGTTCCTCGACGCCCGCGTGACCGACATCGCGGCCGCGGCCGGCGCCTCGCACGGCAGCTTCTACACCTACTTCGAGTCCAAGACCGACATCTTCCGGACCCTGTGCTCGGAGGAGATGGACGTCCTCTACGCCAACACCGGCAGCGGCGAGCCGACGGGCGAGGAGCCGGACCCGGTGGAGCGCATCGACCGCTCCAACCGCCGGTTCGTGGAGATCTACAAGGCGAACGCGGCCCTGCTCGGGCTCTTCGAGCAGGTCACGGCCTACGACGCCGAGGTGCGCAAGCTGCGCATGGCCGTGCGCGAGCGCGCGGTCGCCCGCGCACAGCGCAGCATCGCGAAGATGCAGGAGGCGGGCCTCGTCGACCGCGACCTCGAGCCGTTCCACACCGCGAGCGCCCTCGTCACGATGGTCAACAGCACGGTGCACTTCTGGCTGGTGGTGGGCGAACAGTTCGACGAGGAGACGCTCGTGCGCACGCTGACGCAGCTCTGGGCCCGGGCTCTCGGCCTCGGCCGCCCGGAAGGGGGCTACGGGGAGCACCCGCAGCAGCGTCCATGATCGCGACCATCAGCCCTTGGTCACCGCCGCCGGGACCCAGGGCCATGGTTCGAGCGCCATGATCGGCGCGATCGGGACATGAGCCGCATGGGTGCGGTTCATGTCCCGATCCTGCTGATCAGGGCGCTCGCGGAGGCCACCTGCGAGTGCCGGCGCGACGGGGGAGGCGGGCAGGTGGCTTCCAACGGCTCCGCCAGCGGCGAGCGCAGCAGCGTGCGGCCGTCGTCCCAGCGGCGCTGGTGCCAGGCCAGCGGTTTCACCCCGGTGCGCGCCAGCTCGCCGGCGAGCCCGAACCGGTGCAGGATGCGCGACGCGTTGGGGCTGATCTGGATGCCGGCGCCCACCTCGCTCAGCCGGGACGCCTGCTAGAAGACGGTGCGCCTGCCGAGTGCATCAGTGCGTCAGGCCGGTTCGGGCGCGCGTGGTGTCGCGGATCGCTGCGCCCGCGGTCGCGCGCCCGTGCAGGACGAGGGCCCAGGCGAGGCACCCGAAGGCGACGGTGGTGGCGATGGTCCGGACGAGGTGCCAGGCGACCCAGCGGGCCTCGTGGAAGGCGTCGCGCACGGCCGTCGGATCGGCGATGCGGGTGGGGTCGCCCGCGTTCCGGATGATCGCGTTGAGCGGCTCGTGGACCGTCATCGTGATGACGAACGCCGCCAGGTAGAGGCCGAACGCCACCGCGACCCAGGGCAGCACCGAGCGATTCTCGCGCAGGTGGAGGATCGCGGCCGCTCCGGTGAACAACAGCGCTCCCGTGAAGACGAGCATGAACAGGGGGCCCTGGATGGCCCGGTCGAGGCCCTGGAAGGCGCCGACGAACGTGCGGTCGTCGGTCGTGGCGAGGCCGGGCATGATCGTGTGGGCCCAGTCGCCGAACACCCCCGCTGTGAGCCCCGTCGTGACGACGGCAGCCAGCAGTGTGACGATCTGGCGGTTTCGCCGGCTCATGGCGGTCCTCCTCGACGTGGCGGTGATGCACCAGCCACGATCGGCGCACCGGCGGTGGCGATCAACGGCGTAGTGCGCAACGCTCGTTAACCTCGGGATTCACGAACGGCGGAGCAGCGGTGGGGGACCGTGGAGCGGCGCGACATCGAGATCTTCCTGGCGCTGGCCGACGAGCTGCACTTCGGCCGGGCGGCGGAGCGGCTCCGCGTCTCCACCGCCCGGGTCAGCCACGCCCCGCCCTACGAGTGGCGGTTCGTCTGGCCGGCCGCCGCCGAGACCGCCAAGGTCGGGGCCTTCGACCGGGCCGCCACCGAACTGGTCAGGGGCCGGGAGGCGTACCGCAACGGCCGGATCGTCCCTTTCGCCCGGGCACGACGGGACGGGTCCGGTCGTTGAGCCCATGAGACCGCAGGAAATGAGGACACCATGTCGTCGCCCTACGAGCCCTACCAGCGCGATGCCGACACCACGCCGGTCGCGGCTCACTCCGCGAGCAGCCGGGTCGGAGCGATCCTCGCCCACCTGTCGGCGCCGATCGCGGCACTCCTGAGCGCCGGTTCGCTGAGCCTGCTCGGGCCCCTGATCGTGTGGTTGGTGCTGAAGAACGACCCGTTCGCCCGCCGGGCCGCCGCCGGGGCGTTCAACTTCAACCTGAGCTTCTGGCTGCTCTACCTGATCAGCTGGATCCTGATCTTCACCGTGATCGGCGCGGTGATCGGCATCCCGTTGATCATCGTGCTGTTCGTGGTGTCCGCGTGGTGCCACATCAAGGGGGCGATTCGGGCGGCCGACGACCGACCGTACGACTACCCCTTCCAGATCCGGGTGCTGCACTAGCACGGGATCGCGTCCCGAGCATCCGGAGTGCGAGCTCGGCGTAGAAGTCGCCGAGGTCCTCCGGGGAGTCGGCGCCGTCGAGGCGGTACCACCGCACCAGGTCGATCCCCAGCGACAGGATCGCCCGCACCGCGCGGTTGACGTCGGACACGTCGAAGACGCCCTCCCGGCTGCCCCGCTCCACGGCGGACCGCACCAGGACGGCGAACCGTTGCCGCAGGCCGAGGACGGCGTCGAGGTGTTCGGGTGCGAGGGCCGCCAGCTCGTACTGGCAGACGCGCGCCACGGTGTGGTGGCGGGCGTGCCAGGCCACGTGGCCGGCCACCAGCCCCCGGACGAGCTGCCTGCTGTCGCCCTCGCCGGCCCGGGCCTGCAACGCCTCCAGCGCTCGTTCGTGACCCGTCCGGGCGATCTCGAACAGGACGTCCTCCTTCGAGGCGAAGTGGACGTAGAGCGCGCCGGGGCTGAGCCCGACCGCGGCCGTGATGTCGCGGGTGGTGGTGGCGTGGAACCCCTTGCGGGCGAAGCACAGCACGGCCGAGGTCAGCAGGGCGCGGGCGACGGGCGCGGCGTCCTCGGGCCAGAACCGGTCCGGCACCGAGCTGGGTTCGAGGCCGGCCAGGAGTTCGGCGGCGGCAGCCGCCGGAAGCCGCCCGCCGCGGCGACGATCGCTCGGCGGCATCGGTCGACCCTCCTCCCTCTGCCGGGTCCTTGACACGACCCGAGCCTGCGGTAACTATGCGCTCAGTAACTGAACCCGACAAGAAGGCCTTTCGCACTGCCGACGACGACGTACGGGAGACGAGGTCACGATGGGGCAAGGGCAGCCGTCCACCCGGCAGCCGCGGGTCGTGCTCGAGGGGTACTCCTACCTCGAGTGCCCGCGATGGCACGAGGGCCGGCTCTGGGTGTCGGACTTCTACACGAACCAGGTGCTGTCCACCGACGGCCGCGGAGGCACCGAGGTCGTGGCCGAGGTGCCCGGCCAGCCGTCCGGGCTCGGGTTCCTGCCCGACGGGCGAGCGCTGATCGTGTCGATGCGCGACCACCGCGTCCTCGTCCGGGACGGGTCGGGGCGGCTGGAGGAGCACGCCGACCTGTCCGGCGCCGTCTCCGGCGTGCTCAACGACATGCTCGTGGACGACCGCGGGCGTGCCTACGTGGGCAACTTCGGCTTCGACCTCATGGGCGGGGCCCGGTTGCGGTACACGACGCTCACCCGGGTCGACCCCGACGGCACCGTCACGACCGTGGCCGAGGACCTCGGTTTCCCCAACGGGATGGTGATCCTGCCCGGCCGGGTGCTGGTGGTCGCCGAGACGTTCGCCGGCCGGCTGACGGCGTTCGACATCGGCGACGACGGCGCGTTGAGCGGCCGGCGCGTGTGGGCGCAGTTCGGTGAGACGCCGCAGACAGAGGACGTCGGCGAGGCCGTGGAGCTGCTGGAAGTGGCACCCGACGGCATCTGCGCGGACGCGGAGGGGGCGATCTGGGTTGCCGACGCCCTCCACAACCGCGTCCTGCGGGTCCGGGAGGGCGGCGGGATCCAGGAGGAGATCCCGGCCGGGACCGGGGTCTTCGCCTGCATGCTCGGCGGCGCCGACGGCAGAACCCTCTACCTGTGCGCCGCCCCCTCCTTCCCCGAGCACGAACGCCGGCCGGTCCGGGAGGCCCAGCTGCTGGCGGTCGACGTCGACGTCCCGCACGCCGGCCTGCCCTGAGCACTACGAGCGAAATGGAGGGCCCCATGGAGGTGTCCTGCGCATTCCCGACAGCACTGGACTCCCCGGACAACATCGCGCTGGCCGAGCGGCTCGGCTACGCGCGGGCGTGGGTCTACGACACGCCCCAGCAGAGCCCCGACGTCTGGATGACGCTCGCACTGGCCGCCGAGCGGACCGAGCGGATCGGCCTCGGCCCGGGGGTGCTGGTCCCGAGCCTGCGGCACCCGATGGTCAACGCGGCCGCCACCGCCACGCTCGCCGCGCTGGCGCCCGGCCGGGTCGCGATCTCCTTCGGCACCGGGTTCACCGGCCGCCGCGCCATGGGCTACCGCGCGATCACCTGGGCCTACATGGAGTCCTACCTCCGCGCCTACCGCGGGCTCCTGCAGGGCGAGGTCGTCGAGTGGGAGGGCGCGCAGATGCGGATGCTGCACCCCGACGGGCACGCCCCCGCCCGCCCGGTCGACGTCCCCATCCTGGTCGGCGCGCTGGGGCCGAAGGGCCACGAGGTGGCGAAGCGCCTCGGGGACGGCCTCTACGTGACCCTCCAGCTGCCCGACTTCGCGAGCGAGTACTCCTGGGTGCCCTACCTCGTGTGGGGCACGGTGCTCGACGAGGGCGAGGCAACCGACACCGACCACGCGCGGCTCGCGGCCGGACCCGGCTGGGCCCTCGCGTACCACGGCGCGTACGAGTTCGGTGGTCCTGCGGCCGTGCGGGCGCTGCCCGGCGGCGCCGAGTGGATGGACGTCGTGGAGCGGAACCCGGGGGAGCAGCGGCACCTGGCGGTCCACTCCGGACACTGCGTCGAGCTCAGCGAGGCCGACCGGGCGGCGTGGGACGCGGGCGGCCACGCGATGCTGGCGGACGTGACGATGAGCGGCACCCGCGACCGGATCCGGCGCCGGCTCGAAGAGGCCGCCGCCCGCGGCGTCACCGAGATCGTGTTCCAGCCCTGCGGCCCCGACATCCGTTCCGAGCTCGAGCGGTTCCTCGACGCCGCGACCGCCTGATCGCACCACCATCAGCGTTGTCTATGGCGCGGCAGGAACAATCGTTGTTTCCGGAACCGGTCACGCGTGACTAGCCTCCTTGTCGGCGCGAACCCGGACATTCGACCCATATGAAGAGGCGGTGCCGCCGGGGCCGATCGACTGTGTGCTCGAACTCGACGAGGAGTTGCGAATGGTGCAGTTGCGGCCTCGACCGTCCCGCGTCCTCCGTTACCTGGTCGCGGCGGCCGGTGCACTGGTGCTCGCGTCGTGCGGGACCGCCGATCTCGGCCCAGGGCCCGGAGCCGGGGACACCCAGCTCGGGGCGGTGCAGCCGTGGGGCGCGGATCTCGCGGCCGAGGGTGCGCCGCAGCCGGGAGGCTCGCTGCGGATCGGGATGGACCGCGCGGTCTCCAGCTTCGACCCGACGGTCCAGAACACCAATCCCGTCGCCGTCGCGGTCTACGACTCGTTGATGATGCTCACGCCGGAGGGGACGGCGCGGCCCTACCTCGCCGAGTCGATGTCCAGCCCGGACAGCGGCGTGACGTGGCGCCTGGGGCTGCGGGAGGGCGTGCGGTTCGCCGACGGGAACCCGTTGGACGCCGAGGCTGTGATCATCAACGTTCAGCGGCACATCGACACGGTGTCCTCCCCGGCGCACATCTTCGCGAAGCGGATCGTCTCCATGAGCGCGCCGGACCCGCTCACCGTCGAGTTCGTCCTCGACGGCTCCCTGGGGTCGTTCCCCATCCTCTTCGCCCTGCCGATGTCCTGGGGTGCCCTCGGAATGATCATGTCGCCGGCCGCGATCGAGCAGTACGGCGACGACGTCGGGCGCCATCCGGTCGGCGCCGGCCCGTTCCGGCTCGTCGAGTGGTCCCCGGGCTCGAACGCGCTCCTGGAGCGCAACCCGAACTACTGGCAACCGGGGATGCCCTACCTGGACGAGATCGAGTTCCTCCCGTTGTCGGACACCGACAGCCGCTACGCCTCCATCGACAACGGCGACGTGGACGTGATCCTCGCCGCCTACAGCCAGGAGCTGGTGCGGGCACTCCGGGACCCGAGCCTCACCGTCTACTACAGCCCCGGCAACGCCGGGGACCTGATGTACTTCAACGTCACCCGCGCGCCCTTCGACGACCGGCGGATGCGCGAGGCCGTGGTGCGGGCGCTCGACCTGCGCGCGCTCTCCGCGAGCCTCTACAGCAACCAGCTCGTCACCTCGCAGAGCCTGTTCGAACCCGGCAACCCGTTCCACTCCGACGCGGCCACGCAGGCATGGCCGCAGGCCGATCCGGAACGGGCCAGGCAGCTGGTCGACGAGTACCGGGCCGAGGGCGGCACCACGTCGGTCACCGTGAAGTCGACCACCGCGCGCGGGCAGTTCGGCGAGCTGATCCAGGCCCAGCTCGCGGCGGTCGGCATCGACGTGGAGGTGCAGCTCTACGACCTCGCCCAGTACTCCGCCGAGGTCGTGCAGAGCGGGGACTTCGACCTCACGACCACCGTGAGCTCGTTCGACTCGCCGTTCCCGGCCGTGCAGCGGCTGCTCGGCACCGGGGGCAGCGCGAACTACGGCCGCTACTCCGACCCCGAGGTCGACGCCCTGCTCGCGACCGCGGCGAGCACCGCCGACGAGGCCGAACGGACCGCCGCCTACCGGCAGGTGGAGCGGATCGTGAACGAGGACCTGGCGGTCTGCTGGATCAGCCGCGGCTACATCTCCACCATCACGCGCAACCACGTGCGGGGAGTGGTCCGCTACCCCAACCGCGACATGTTCTACGCGACGCTGTGGCGCGCCGACGTGTGAGGTTGATGCGGGGTCACGGCACGAGCCGCCGGATCGCGTCGAGGGTGCGCGGGGTGTGGTCGTCGGTCCGGAGCACGACATCGGTGTACCCGAGGTCCGCGGCCCACCGCAGCCGCGACCGCGCCTCGGCCGGCCCGCAGCGCAGGGAGAACGGCTCGTCGGCCGGGACGTCGTGCCCCCCGACGACGTCCAGGTCGACGGTCACGTTCGTGAGGACCGCCCGCTCACCGCCCGCGTCCCGGTAGCGGGCGACGCCCTCGGCGAGCCCGCCGCCCCGGGCGCCGGAGGCGATCCAGCCGTCGAACTCGGTGGCCGCGCGGGTGATCCACGCGCCGCTCGTCCAGCTCCCGATCAGGACCGGGGGGCCGCCGAGGGTGGCCTCCCACGGCGTCAGGTCGATCCCGTCCACGGGTTCGCCGTGCAGCAGCCGGCGTACGACGTCCAGCTCGTGGCCGAGCCGCGAGAACCGGTCGTCGTAGGTCCGGCCGAACGCGTGGAAGTCGGGGCGGCTGGATCCCGCGCCGACACCCAGCGAGAGCCGTTCGCCGCACACGAGGTGCGTCGTCATCACCCGGTGCGCCACCTCGACCGGGTTCCGGATCCCGAGCTGGAGGATGCAGGTGCCGAGCTCGATGCGCGCCGTCGCCGTCGCCGCAACGGCCAGCGCGGTGAGCGGGTCCGGCAGCACGAAGCCCCGCCCGACGGCGTCGAACACCCACGCGCCGTCGAAGCCGCACTCCTCGATCCGACGCGCCCCGTCGGCGAGGCTGCGCGACGTCAGCGGCCTCCTGCCCGGATCCGTCGCCGGCAGGACCATCCCGACCCTCACGGGGCGACCGCGCCGAGCTGGCGCGACAGCTGCGCGGCACCGTCGACGATCAGCTCCACCCACGCCGTGTCGCTCTTCTGGTCCCACCGGCTCGTGGGGACCGAGATGCTGATGGCGGCGACCGCCTCGGACCTGTGGTCGAACACGGGAGCCGACACGCAGGTGACGTCGGAGTGGGACTCGCCGTGGTCGAAGGCGACGCCGTCGATGCGGATCTTCTCCAGCTCCTGCTCGAGCCGCCGCACGGACGTGATCGTGTGCGGGGTCCAGGCGGGCAGGGGCTCGTGCTCGGGCAGGCGGGCCCGGACGGCGTCGGGCGAGAGGCCGGCCAGGAGCATCTTGCCAACCGCGGTGCAGTGCGCGGGGAGGCGGCGGCCGACGGCCGAGACCATCCGCACCGAGCGGGTGCTGTCGACCTTGGCGATGTAGACGACGTGGTGCCCGTCCAGCACCGCGACGTGGACGGTCTCGTCGCAGCGCGCGCCGACGTCCTCCGCCACCGCGCGGCCCTCCCGGGCCAGGTCGAGCCGGTCGGAGTAGACGCTCCCGAGCTGGAAGACGCGGACCCCGAGCCGGTAGCGGGCGGGTTCCTCGGAGACGCGCTTGAGGTAGCCGCGGGAGACGAGCGTGTTGACCAGCTCGAAGACCGTGGTGCGGGGGAGGTCGAGCCGGGTGGCGAACTCGCGGGGGGTGAGCTCGGAGTCGGTGTCGAGGAACAACTCGAGGATGTCCATCGCGCGGCTGACCGCAGGAACCGTGCGGGCCATGCCGCACCACCTCCCGACGCTGTTCGAAGTATCGGCAGCCGGACGGAGGGGCGAGGTATAGCCACACCCCAACAGCCGGCATCAGCCTACGACATGCCTTGACCGTCGCAGCTCTGGTCGCCTACCGTCCGAACCGGATTATCGAGATACCGTACATGGTGTCGATATTTCGAACATACCGGTCGAACGTGGAGGAGGTCCCCCGGTGAGCCCGGACGACGAGGTCCTGTTCCGCGTGGAAGAGCACGTCGCGTACGTCACCATCAACCGGCCGGAGCGGCGCAACGCCATGAGCACCGCCGTCGCCGGCGAGCTCGTGCGGCGGTTCAGCGACGCGAGCATCGACGACGACATCTGGGCCGTGGTGCTCACCGGCACGGGGGACAAGGCGTTCTGCGCGGGTGCGGACCTGAAGGAGTTCGACGAGTTCGCCCGGCAGGGCAGGCAGATCCCCGTTCCGATGACCGGCAGCGAGCGCAACGTCTTCGAGGCGATCACGGAGACCTACAAGCCGACGATCGCGTCGATCAACGGCCCGGTGCTGGCCGGTGGCTGCGAGCTCGCGCTGGCGTGCGACCTGCGCATCGCCGCCGACCACGCGGTGATCGGGCTGCCGGAGGCCAAGCGCGGGATGGGGGCGAACTTCGCCACCGTCCTGCTGCCGCGGCTGATCCCCCGCGCCGTCGCGCTCGAGATGCTCTACACCGGCGAGCCCCTCAGCGCCGACGAGGCGCTGCGCTGGGGGCTGTACAACCGCGTGGTCGCCTCCGCCGACCTCCGGGACGCGACGGAGAAGCTCACGCGCTCCGTGGTCGCGAACGCCCCGCTCACCCTGCGGCGCTACAAGGAGATGACCACGAAGGGCTGGGAGCTTCCGGTCCAGTCCGCGCTCCGGCTGAGCGTCGGCCCGAACCCGTACCTGTCCGAGGACAGGGAGGAGGGGATCCGCGCCTTCCTCGAGAAGCGGCCGCCCCGGTGGAAGGGCCGGTAGCGCGTTCGAGAACGGCTCCCGCATCGATGGCGAGGCGAAGGAGACGAGCTGGTGCGAGTACCCAGGGCGACGGCCGCCGTCGCGGCGGCCTGCATGGCCCTTGCCGTGACCGGCTGCGGCGCGGACAAGATCGAGACCGCCGCCGCGGCCGAGGAGGGCGGCCCGTGCGTGGTCGAGATCGGCACCCTCGGCCCGCTCTCCGGCCCGGCGGCCGACTTCGGGCTGTCGATGAAGGGCACGGCCGACCTCGCCGCGGCCGAGGTCAACCAGGCGGGCGGGCTCCGCGTCGGCGACCGGACCTGCACGGTGACGGTGCACTCGTACGACACGGGCTACACCAGTGCCGGGGCGGCCAACGCGGCCGGTGACTTCGTCTCCCAGGGCATCCGGTTCGTCATCGGGCCACTGGGTGCCACCGAGGTCACCGGGATGAAGCCGCTCGCCGGCCGCAACGACATGCTCCTGGTGGCGAACGGGTTCGGGCGCGACGCGCTCGAGCCGAAGTACCCCCTCGTGTTCCACGTCGCGCCCGGGCCGTCGGTGTGGGCGGGTCCGATCATCGCCGAGGCGCGCAAGCGGTTCGACTTCCAGAAGGTGACGGTCGTGGCCACCAACGACCAGAGCGGGTCGGACATCGCCGACGTGAACGCCATCCGGTTCCGCGAGGCGGGCCTGCCGGTGACCCAGGAGAGCTACCAGCGCGGCACCCAGGACTTCGCGCCGCTGGTGTCGCGCATCCTCAGCACCGAACCCGACCTGGTCGACGTCGCGTCGAGCCCGGCCGGTGACGCCGGGACGATGATCAAGCAGCTGCGGCAGGCCGGTTACCAGGGGGCCTTCTGCCGGCTCGGCGGGGAGAGCACGGCCGAGATCGCCCGGGTCGCCGGCGGCTACGAGGTGCTGGGGGACTTCTTCTTCTACTCGATGGTCGACCTCGACGACCCCGCGATGAAGGAGCTCTCGGCGCGGTACGAGCAGTTCGCGGGCCGGGAGGCGACGTCGCTGACCCTCGGCTGGATGCCGGGTGCTCGCGCGCTGCTGCGGGCCATCTCGGCGGCGGGCACGACCACGGACACGAAGGCGGTCGCGGAGAAGCTGCGGGCCGATCCGCTCGACGACGCCACCCTCGGCCACGGCGTGTGGACCGGGATGGAGGACTTCGGGATCCGGCAGGAGATGTCGTTCCCCTTCTACGCGGGCTTCGTCCAGGACGGGCAGATGCAGCCGCTGGTGCGCCTGGAGGTGAGCTGATGGGCCAGATCGTCGCGGCGCTCGTGGGCGGGTTGACGCTGGGCGCGCAGTACGCGCTGATGGCGCTGGGCTTCTCGATGATCTTCGGGATCCTGCGCGTCATCAACTTCGCGCACGGTGCCTTCTACGCGCTGGGCGGCTACGTCGGCTACGCCGTCACCGGCCAGCTGGGGATGCCGTTCGTCGTCGGCGTGGTCGTCGCCGTCGCCGTCACCGCGGTGCTGGGCGCCGTCTTCGAGGTCCTCGTCATCGAGCGCCGCATCGACGACCACCTGGCCACGATCGTGCTGACGCTGGGCCTCGGCCTCGCGATCACCGCGGCGCTGCTGATCGTCTTCGGTCCGCGGGCGGTGGCCTACCACTTCCCGATCGAGGGAGGCGTCACGATCGCCGGCGCGGTCGTCCCGTACGGGCGGCTGGTCGTCATCGGCATCGCGGCGGTCGCCGTGGCCGCCGTCCAGGTGTTCCTCTACCGCACGCAGACCGGGCGCGGGCTGCGTGCGATGGCCGACGACCGGGCCACCGCGGTCACCCAGGGGATGCGGCCGAAGATCCTCTTCCCGGTCGCCTTCGGCATCGCCACCGGGATCGCCGGCCTGACCGGGGCGCTGGTGACGCCGCTGTTCGCCCTCTCGCCCTCGATCGGCGACCAGGTGCTCATGGTGTCGTTCCTGACGGTGATCCTCGGTGGGCTGGGAAGCATGTCCGGCGCCGTGCTCGCCGCGTTGCTGATCGGCCTCGTCGAGTCGTTCACCGGCATCTACGTCGGCGGCGAGGTCGCCCCGCTCCTGCTGTTCTGCGTGGTCCTGGTGCTGCTCGTGGTGCGGCCCACGGGCCTCGCCGGCCGGGAGGTGAAGCATGTCTAGCGCCGTCGGTGCCGCGAGCGCCGCCCGCGGAGCGCGGTACACGCGGCTGGTGGGCGCCGAGGTCGTGGCGCTGGCCGTGCTCGTGGTCGCGTTCACGCTGCCGAAGCTGACCGCGAGCCCCTTCGTGCTGTTCTTCACCCCAACGGTGATAGTGGCCGTGCTGGCCACGTTGCACGTGTGGCTGCTCCTGCGCGTCGACCTGCTCTCGTTCGCCTCGCCGTCGTTCATGGCGGTCGGCGGGTACGCGGCGGCGGTGACGGCGTCCCGGCTCACCGACGACGCCGTCGTACTGGCCGTGCTGTGCTTCGCGATCCCGGCGCTGGTCGCGCTGCCCATCGGGGCGATGGTGCTGCGGTTGCGCGGCACGTACTTCGCGCTGGTGACGTTCGTGCTCGCGCAGGTCACGGTGCTGCTCGTCCAGGCGGGCCCGGACTGGCTGGGCGGCAACAGCGGCATCTCCGGCTTCCCCCCGGCCCGGCTGGGCGAGAGCGTGTTCGCCGCGCGCGGCCCGCTGCTGCGCTACTCGGTGGTGCTCGGCATCGTCGGGGTGCTGGTGGTCGTGGCGGTCACCCTCCGGTGGCGGCGCCACTTCGCCGGCATCAAGGAGAACGAGCCGCTCGCCGCGAGCCTCGGCCTGCGCCCGTGGTTGTACAAGACGCTGGCCTTCGCCGCGGGCGCCGGGATCGCGGGGCTGGCCGGGCTCGTGCTGGTCAACCAGATCGGCAACGCCCACCCCGACTCGTTCAGCCCGTTCATGGCGGTCAACCACGTCGCGGGCGCCGTCGTGGGCGGCTCCGGGTCGATCCTCGGCCCGATCGTCGGCGCGGGCATCCTGTCGTGGCTGACCCACGTGTTCGCCGAGCAGGCCGAGTACGCGCAGCTGCTGCTCGGCGTCGTGCTCGTGGTCGTCGTGCTGGTCGCGCGCGAGGGGGTCACCGGGCTCGTCGCGTCCGCGGCGCGGGCCGCGCGCGGGCTGGTGGAGAGCGCCGAGCGTTCGCTCCCCGGCGGGTCCGCCGACGCCACCGGGGAGCCGGTGGCACGGCGTGCCCGCCCGGAGCGGGTCGTCGACGCGCGGCCGGACGAGCCGGCGCTGCTCGAAGTCGACGCCGTGTCCAAGCGGTTCGGTGGGGTGGCGGCCGTGTCCGGGGTGAGCTTCGGGGTGGCGCCGGGCGAGGTGCTCGGGGTGATCGGCCCGAACGGCGCGGGCAAGACCACGCTCGTGAACGTCCTGGCCGGTCAGCTGCCGCCGTCGGGGGGCACGGTCCGGCTCGCGGGCGACGCGGTCACCGGGCTCTCCCCGGGGCGGCTGGCCCGGAAGGGGATCTCCCGCAGCTACCAGCAGACCTCAGTGTTCGCCACGGCCTCCGTGCGCGAGAACCTCGAGCGGGCCCGGGCGTACGGCTCGCGCTGGATGGACCCGGCGGACCTGCGCGGGCTGCTCGCCCGGATGGGCCTCGCGGACCGCATGGACGACCGGGCGGGCGACCTGCCGTACGGGCTGCAGAAGTCGCTCGGCCTGGTGCTGGCGTTGGCCGTCGAGCCACGGGTGCTGTTGCTGGACGAGCCGGCCGCCGGCCTCGAGAGCAGCGAGCGCAGCCGGGTCGACGAGGTCGTGGCCTGGGCGGTGGACCGGGGGTGCGCGGTGCTGCTGGTCGAGCACGACATGGACCTCGTCCGCCGCATCTGCGACCGGGTGCTCGTGATGGACACCGGCGAGCCGCTCGCCGCCGGCCTCCCGGACGACGTGCTCGCCGACCCGCGGGTGATCAGCGCCTATCTCGGGGAACCGGAGGACGAGACCCGGGTGTCGACCGGCGGAGGTGTGTCGTGACCGGCGAACCGCTGCTGCAGCTCACCGGGGTGGACGTCCGCTACGGCGGTGTGCACGCCGTGCACGGGCTCGACCTGGCGGTGGCGGCCGGCGAGACCGCGGTGCTGATCGGCGCGAACGGGGCGGGCAAGTCGAGCGTGCTGCACACGATCATCGGCACGGTCCGGGCCGCCGCCGGCCGGGTGCTCTACCGCGGCGAGGACATCAGCCGCTCCTCCACGAACCACCGGGCCCGCCACGGCATCCGGCTCTCGCCGGAGGGGCGGCGGGTCTTCGCGAACCTCAGCGTCGAGGACAACGTGCTGAGCGGCTGCCACGGGGCGCGCCGCGAGGGCCGCAAGGAGACCGTCGACTGGCTTTTCGCGACGTTCCCGCTGCTGGCGCAGCGCCGGCGCCAGCCGGCGGGCACCCTCAGCGGCGGGCAGCAGCAGATCGTCGCGATCGCGCGGGCGCTGGCCGCCGCGCCGGACCTGCTGCTGCTCGACGAGCCGTTCCTCGGGTTGTCACCGATCGCGATCCGGGACACGAGCGCGGCGATCCGGCAGGTCCAGGAGCGGGGGACGGCGATCCTGCTGTCCGAGCAGATGGCCCGCCCCGCGTTGAAGCTCGCCGACCGCGGCTACGTGTTGCGGACCGGGACGCTGCGGCGCAGCGGGACCGTGGCGGAGATCCGGGACCTCGCCCTGGCGGAGGACTACCTGTGAGACGACGACTGTGAGGGACGGGACGTGGACTTCGAACTGACCGACGACCAGGTGGCCATCCGGGACGCGGTCGCCGACCTGTGCTCCCGGTTCCCGCAGGAGTACTGGCAGGAGCAGGACGCGAAGCTGGAGTACCCGTCCGAGTTCGTCGACGCGCTCGGCGCGGCGGGCTGGCTCGCCGTGCTGATCCCGGAGGAGTACGGCGGCGGTGGCGGGACGGTGGCGGACGCGTCGCTGATCCTCGAGACGATCAACCGGTCCGGGTGCACCGGTGTGCCGGCGCACGCGCAGATGTACACGATGGGCACGGTGCTGCGGCACGGCAGCGAGGAGCAGAAGCGCAGGCTGCTGCCCGAGATCGCGGCGAACCGGCTGCGGTTGCAGGCGTTCGGTGTGACGGAGCCGGACGCAGGCTCGGACACCACCCGGATCCGGACGTTCGCCCGCCGCGACGGCGACCACTACGTGATCAACGGCTCGAAGATCTGGACGTCCCGGTTCCAGCACTCGGACTACCTGCTGCTGCTCACCCGCACCACCCGCTACGAGGACGTGGAGAAGAAGTCGGACGGGCTGTCGGTGTTCCTCGTGGACATCCGCGAGGCGGGCGACGCGATCTCCGTGCGACCGATCCGCACGATGACCTCCCACGAGACCAACGAGGTGTTCTTCTCGGACCTGCGGGTGCCGGTCGAGAACCGCGTGGGGGAGGAGGGCAAGGGGTTTCGCTACATCCTCTCCGGGATGAACGTGGAGCGGATCCTCGTCGCCTCGGAGGTGCTCGGCGACGGCTTCTGGTTCGTGGACCGGGCCGCGGCGTACGCGAGCGAGCGGGTCGTCTTCGGGCGTCCGATCGGGCAGAACCAGGGCGTGCAGTTCCCGCTCGCGCAGGCCTACGCCGATCTCGAGGCGGCGAGCCTCGTGCGGTGGAAGGCGGCGGCGAAGTTCGACCGCGGCGAGCAGCCGGGCTTCGAGGCGAACGCGGCGAAGCTGCTGGCGTCGCAGGCGAACTGGGCGGCGGCGAACGCGGCGATGGACGCCTTCGGCGGGTACGGCCTCGCCGAGGAGTTCGGGATCGAGCGCAAGTTCCGCGAGGCGCGGCTGCCGGTGGTGGCGCCGGTGAACAACAACCTGATCCTCGCCTACATCGGGCACCAGGTGCTCGGCCTGCCGAAGTCGTACTAGGAGAAGAAGATGGATCTCGGTTTGCAGGACAAGGTCGTCGTCATCACCGGCGGCAGCAGCGGGATCGGGTACGAGACCGCGCGGCTGTTCGCCGCCGAGGGTGCCCGGGTCGTCATCGCGGCGCGGCGGGAGGAGCAGCTCGCGAAGGCGGCCGCGAGCATCGAGGCGTCGACCTCCGCGGTGGTCGACACCGTGCCGGCCGACGTGACGCGGCTGGACGACCTCGACCGCCTCGTGGCGTTCGTGCGCGAGCGCCACCAGCGGATCGACGTGCTCGTGAACAACGCGGGCACCGGCACCTACAAGCCGTTCCTCGAGGTGACCGACGAGGAGCTGCGGCACGGGATGGAGATCAACTTCTTCGCGCAGTTCCGGCTGACGCAACGGTTCGCGCCGTTGATGATCGAGCAGGGCTCCGGCGTCGTGGTCAACGTGTCGGGGGCGACGGCCATCCGGGTCACCGCACCGCCGTTCCTGTCGTCGTGCACCGGGCCGGCGAAGGCGGCGGAGAACCGGCTCAGCAAGATCCTGGCCAGCGAGCTGGGCGGGTACGGGATCCGGGTCGTCGCGATCGTCCCGGGGCTGGTCGACACGGAGGAGCGGTTCGCAAAGTGGGGCCGCGAGTTCGGCGGCGGCCACCTCGCCGACGAGGGCGCCACGGCCAACCGCCAGGAGTGGGGCAAGGGGATCGCGCGCCCCGGCCACGAGTGGGGCACCCCGGGCGAGATCGCCGACCTGGTCGTGTTCGCCGCGTCGGGGCGGTCCACGTACGTCAACGGGGCGGTGCTGGTGGCCGACGGAGGGGACGACAAGTCGTGACCGGCAAGCTGCGGATCCAGGCGCTGCCGGCCGGGGTCATCCGGAACTTCCCGGTGGCTGCGGTGCAGTACCAGCGCCACTGGGGCGAGTTCCACGACGTCCCGCAGATCATGTTCGTGATCACCGGGGGCGAGCACCCGATCATCGTCGACAGCGGCACGCCGCCGCCCGAGTACGTGCGCGAGCACCACGGGTACGACTTCCAGCGCAGCGCCGACGAGGACCCGCTCACGACGCTGCGCAGCGTGGGCGTCGACCCGGAGGACGTCCGGCTGGTCGTCAACACGCACCTGCACTGGGACCACTGCGGCAACAACCACCTGTTCCCGAACGCGCACTACATCGTGCAGAAGGACGAGCTGCTCTACGCGGTCGACCCGGCCGCCCCGACGCGCCCCGCGTTCGAGAACACCGACCGGATCTGCCCGCCGTGGGCGGCGGTGATGAACCGCTTCCGCACGGTGCGCGGGGACGCGGAGATCGCCCCCGGCGTCGAGGTGGTCGCGCTGCCCGGCCACACGCCCGGCTCGCAGGGCGTGCTGGTCGAGAGCGGATCGGACCGGTTCCTCATCGCGGGCGACACGATCGACATGCAGGTGAACTGGGAGGGCGACGATCGCCTCCCACACATCCCGTCCGGGTCGTTCACGAACCTGCTGGACTACATGGACAGCTTCGCGAAGATGGACCGCCTCGGCGCGCAGGTCATCCCGAGCCATGATCCGCAGGTCCTGACGACAGCGGAGTACGGCTGATGGCCGGCTCGCTGGACGGGATCCGGGTGGTCGACTCGACGATGAGCGTCGCCGGCCCGTTCGCCACGCTCATCCTCGCCGACCTCGGCGCGGACGTGATCAAGATCGAACGCCCCGGTGTCGGCGACGACACCCGCGGCTGGGGACCGCCGTTCTGGGAGGGCGAGGGCTGCATCTTCTCCGCGCTCAACCGCAACAAGCGCAGCGTCGCCCTGGACCTCAAGGATCCGGCGGACGCGGAGCGGATGCGGGACCTGCTCGCCACCGCGGACGTGTTCGTGCAGAACCTGCGCCCGGGCGCCATGGCGAAGCTGGGGTTCGGCTACGCGGACGTGGCCGAGATCAACCCGCGGCTCGTCTACTGCGACATGACCGGCTACGGCTCCGGCGGGCCGCTCTCCGCGGCCCCCGCCTACGACCCGCTCATGCAGGCGTTCGGCGGGTTGATGAGCCTGACGGGGGAGGAGGGGCGGCCCCCGTCGCGCATCCCGGTGTCGGTGCTGGACCAGGGCACCGGCATGTGGACCGCCATCGCCGTGCTCGACGCCCTCCGCACCCGGGAGCGCACGGGCACGGGCACCCACATCGAGACGTCGCTGCTGAACACCGCGCTGATGTGGCTGCCCTTCCAGATCATGGGCTACTTCGCGGCCGGTGCCGTGCCGCAACGGCTGGGCTCGGGCACCATCGGGATCTACCCGTACGCGGCGTTCCCCACCGCGGACGGGTACGCGATCGTGGCCGCGGGGAACGAGGGTCTGTGGGTGCGCCTGTGCGGGGCGATCGAGCGCACCGACCTGGTGGACGACCCCCGGTACGCCCACAACGCCGACCGCGTGGCCCACCGCGACGAGCTGTACGCCGAGCTCGCGGCGACGCTCTCGGCGAAGGACACCGAGCACTGGGTGCGGCTGCTGGACTCGGTGGGCGTCCCGTGCACGCCGATCCAGACGCTCGACGAGGTGGTCGCCCACGAGCAGGTGGAGGCGATCGGGGCCCTGCCGCACGTCCCGCACCCGCGGATCGAGGACTACCGCACGGTGGCGCTGCCGATCCGCGACGGCGGCGCCTACCCCGAGTTCCGGATGGCCCCACCGCTCCTTGGCGAGCACACCGACGAGGTGCTCGCGGAGCTCGCCGCGAAGAGGGAGGAGGAGCGATGACCGCAGGGACCCGGATGGCGGGCGCCATCCACGGCCCCGACGGCTACCCCGACGTGGTGGTGGTCGAGGAGGGCATGCGCGAGGGCCTGCAGATCGAGGACGCCGGGGTGCCGGTGGACGACAAGGTCCGGCTGCTGGACTCGCTCTCGCGGACGGGCCTGAAGCGGATCGTCGTCGGGAGCTTCGTGAGCCCGAAGTGGACGCCGCAGATGGCGCACATCGACGAGATCGTCGAGCGGTTCACGCCCGCACCCGGCGTCACGTACACGGCGCTCGCGCTCAACGCTCGCGGTGTGGAGCGGCGCGACGCGTACGTGCCGGGGAAGCTGTCGCCGGACGACGAGCGCCCGTTCACCCGGGTGCACCTGTGCGACGTGTTCGCCCGGCGCAACACGAACCGGTCCCAGGAGCAGGAGATCGCGTCCTGGGAGGAGACCGTCGGCAAGGCGGCGGCCGCCGGGGTGGCCGAGGCGGAGATGGGCGTCAACGCCGCGTGGGGTTCCAACTGGCTCGGCCTGTTCCGCCACGAGCAGCGGATGGAGCTGCTCGAGCGCCAGTACGAGCTGTGGACGGGCAACGGCGTGGCGGTCACGAAGGTGTTCCTCGGCGACCCGATGGGCTGGCACCTGCCCGACCAGGTCGAGGAGGACCTGCGCGCCATCACCGAGCGCTGGCCGAGCGTCACGACGTTCCACCTGCACCTGCACAACACCCGCGGGATGGCGCCGATCAGCGCGTACGAGGCCCTCAAGACGCTGGACGACCGGCACACCGTCGTGCTCGACGCCAGCATCGGCGGCATGGCCGGCTGCCCGTACTGCGGCAACGGCCGCGCGGCGGCGCTCACGCCCACCGAGGACCTGATCTACCTGCTGGCCGAGCTCGGCTTCGACACCGGCGTCGACCTCGACAAGCTGATCGAGTCCGTCGCGCTGGCCGAGGAGATCCTCGGGCACCGGCTGTACGGGCACGTCTCGAAGGCCGGGGGCCGGCCCCGTGGCGACCGGCTCTACCCGATGGACATGCCGTTCGTCGAGACGCTCGACCAGGCGCAGCACTTCCGGCTGGGTCCCGACAGCTACGCCGGCGCGCTGTCGCCGTGGAAGGAACCGATCACCTCGCCGTTCCGGAGCGAGGGTTGACCCGGCCGCGCAGCACGCGCGACGCGGTCGCCACCCTGCTCGACCCGGGTTCGATCGCGCTGGTCGGGGCCAGCGCCGACCAGCGCAAGTTCTCCGGCCAGCCGCTGCGCAACCTGCTCGACGCGGGCTACCCGGGCAAGGTCTACCCGGTCAACCCGCGCGGCGGCGAGATCCTCGGCGTCCCGGTGCTGCGCTCGATCGCCGAGCTCCCGCCGGGGGTGGACGTCGGCCTGGTGCTGGTGCCCGCCGCGGCGGCGGTGCGTGCGGTGGCGGAGCTCGCCGAGGCGGGCGTGGCGGTGGCGATCGTCGCGGTGAGCGGGTTCGCCGAGATGGGCACCGAGGACGGCGCCGCGCTGCAGGCCGAGCTGGCCGACCTCGCCCGCCGCACCGGGATCCGCATCCTCGGCCCGAACTGCAACGGCATCTACCGGACGGCCGTGCCCCTGCCGCTGGGCTACAACCACACCCACTCGCAGCGCCTGCCCGCCGGCCACGTCGGCCTGGTGTCGCACAGCGGCGCGATGCTCGGCGGCTTCGTACCCGCGCTCGCCCG
Organism: Pseudonocardia wallangbongensis; assembly: GCF_054486945.1. Lineage (NCBI taxonomy): Bacteria > Bacillati > Actinomycetota > Actinomycetes > Pseudonocardiales > Pseudonocardiaceae > Pseudonocardia > Pseudonocardia wallangbongensis. Next base: position 935,082 of record NZ_JBRERS010000001.1, on the reverse strand, counting down.
GCTCGGCCACGGCCTGTCCACGTTCGTCTCCTGCGGCAACGAGGCGGACCTCGGGCTCGTCGACATCGCGGGGCACCTGCTCGACGACCCGGACACCGAGGTCATCGCCCTCATCCTCGACGGCGTGTCCGACGGGCCGTCCTTCCGGGCGCTCGCCCGGGAGGCGGCGGCGCGCGGGAAGCCGCTCGTCGCGCTGAAGCTCGGCAACTCCGCGCGGGGCACCGAGGCCACGCGGGCGCACTCGTCGCGGCTGGCCGGGGCGGCGGGCGCCTTCGAGGCGGTGTTCGCCGCCGACGGTGTGGTCTCCGTGCCGACGCTGGAGACGCTCGCACTGGCCGCCGCGGTGCTGGCCGACGGCCGCAGGCCGGTGCACCGCGGGGTGGTGGGGGCCAGCACGTCCGGCGCGGGCGCGATCCTGCTCGCCGACCTGCTGTCCGGCACGGGCCTGGAACCCCCGGCCCTGTCGCAGGGCACCGCCGAGGCGATGGGCCGCACCGCCGGGTTCGCGCGGGTGCTCAACCCGTTCGACATCGGGGCGGCCGGTCCGGACACCATCGAGCAGAACCTGCGCGCGCTGGCGAGCGACCCGGCCGCCGGCACGCTGCTGTTCTACCTCACCCCGGTGCCGACGCCGCAGTGGCGCGTCCGCCTCGCGGAGGGCATCGCGGCGGTGGCCGCCGCCGAGCCGCGGCTGCCGATCATCCTGATCGGCCCGGCCCCGCTGCACGACGACGAGGCGGCGATCTACCGCGACGCGCGGGTGCCGGTCACGACGTCCGCGCTCGACGCCGTCGCCGTCGTGCAGGCGCTGACGCGGTCGTACCCGCCGGTCGCCGCGCCCTCCGCGCCGGCCGGGACCGCGGGCGGCGCTGACTCGGGCGGTGCCCTCTCGGAGCACGACAGCCGGCTGCGTCTCGCGGCGGCGGGCATCCCGTTCCCGGCGCAGGAGCTCGTCACCACGCCGGACGCCGCGGAACGCGCGGCGGCCCGGATCGGGTATCCCGTGGTGCTCAAGGCCACCGGCTCGGGCATCGCGCACAAGAGCGAGCAGCACCTCGTCGCGGTCGGCGTGCCCGATGCCGCCGCCGTGCGGGAGCGCTTCGCCGACCTCGACGGCCGGGCCCGCGCCCTCGACCCGGACGGGTACCAGGGCGTCCTCGTGTCCGAGCTGGTGGCCGAGGGCGTCGACGTCGTCGCCGGGGTCACGGTCGACCCCGACCTCGGGCCGTTCGTGCTGGTCGGTGCCGGCGGTGTGCTGACCGAGCTGATCGCCGACGTCGCGATGGCACCCGCACCGGTCGACGAGGGGTCCGCGCGGCGGCTCCTGGACCGGACCCGGGTCAGCAGGCTGCTGGACGGCTACCGCGGCGGCCCGCGCCACGACCGCGAGGCGCTCGTGCGGCTGCTGGTCGACCTCTCCGAGGCCGCCCTCGGCATCGACGACCTGGAGGCCGTCGACCTCAACCCGGTGCGGGTGCTCCCGGCCGGGGTGGTGGCGCTCGACGCACTGATCACGACGACCCAACCGGAAGACGGAGGCACGCGATGAACGAGGACCTGCCCGCGGTGACCCGCGCGGTCGCCGAGCACGCGGTCGAGACCGACGTCTCGGCCGCGCCCGACGACGTGCTCCAGCTCGCGCGGCGCACGCTCATCGACACGGTGGGCATCTCCATCGCGGCGCGGAACGAGGACGCCGTCCGGATCGTCACGCAGGCCGCTGTGGAACCCGGCGCGGCGACATCCACGTTGCTGACCACCGGTGCCCGCGCGTCCGCGGCGGCGGCGGCGCTCGTCAACGGGACGGCCGCGCACGCGCTGGACTACGACGACGTCACCGACCAGATCTACGGACACCCGAGCGTCGTGCTGTGGCCCGCGATCCTGGCCGCCGGCGAGCAGGCCCGGGCCGGCGGCCGGGACATGCTGGAGGCCTACGTCGTCGGGTTCGACGTGGTGACCGCGCTCGCCGACGGGTTCGCATCGCTGCGCGAGCACTACGCGAAGGGCTGGCACTCCACGGCGACGCTCGGCGTGGTCGCCGCCGCGGCCGCGGTCTCGCGCCTCCTGGGCAGCGACGTGGAGCGCACGCGCTGCGCGATCGCCCTCGCAGCGACGATGGCGGGCGGCAGCAGGCAGAACTTCGGCACGATGACCAAGCCGCTGCACGCCGGGCTCGCCGCCCGCGACGCGGTGGTGTCCGCGACCCTCGCCGCGAACGGCTTCACGGCCGATCCCGACCAGCTGGAGGCGCCGCTCGGGTACTTCGCGATGTTCGCCGACCGCTCGCGTCTGTCCGCCGTGCCGGAAGCGCTGCGGGAACCGTGGGCGCTGCGGCGGCACGGCATCAACGTGAAGAAGTTCCCCGCCTGCTACAACACCCAGCGCCTCGCCGACGCGACGCTCCGGCTCGCCGAACGCGAGTCGATCGACGCGGACGAGGTGCGGCGGATCACCGTGACGATGGAGCCGGGCGGCGGGGACCCGCTGATCCACCACCGGCCGGGCTCGGGCCTGCAGGGCAAGTTCAGCGCAGAGTACGTCGCGGCGGCGGCCGTGCTGGACCGGACGCTGGGCCTGCGGACGTTCACCGACGAGGCGGTGACCCGCCCGGACGCGCGGGCGCTGGTGGAGCGCGCCACCCTCACCGAGTCGCCGACGCCGCCGGTCGGTGCCGCCGGGTGGGAGTTCGCCTACGCCGTCGTCGAGGTCGAGACCGCGGGCCGGGGCACGTTCGTGGAGCGGGCCGACGTCCCGCGCGGCGACCGGCGCGCGCCGCTGTCCGAGGAGGAGCTGGAGGCGAAGTTCCGCGACGCGGTCGACTTCTCCGGCTCCGGGTGGGACGCGTCGGCGCTGCTCGCCCAGCTGTGGGACATCGACGCGAGCAAACCGTTCACCGGGATCGCGGCCCTAGGAGCGCCCTGAACAACTCGGGCCTACTGCGCGACGCCCAGGCGGCGCCCTCGCCGCGTTGGACGATCGGGCCGATACAACAGCGGTATCGGCCCGATCGTCCGCCTTGCGATGACACCACCTGGACGCCGCTCGCTACGGCCGGAGTTGTTCAGGACCCTCCTAGGCTGACCGGGGCGCGGCGGGTGCTGCGCGCGGTTCTCGTCGTGCTCACCGGGGCGCTGGTGGCGTGTGGCACCGGCGACGCGGGCGGGCAGGAGACCGGCCGGCGCGCCGCCGCGGCGGTCGTGTCGGCGCTGACGGGCGCGGGCGTCGCCGTGGGCTCGCCGGTGTGGTGTGCGCGGGGCTCGCCCGGCGCACCGGGCGACCCGTCGGTCGTGGTGCTGGCCTTCCACGACGAGAGCCTTCCCGGGCCGCAGGACCCCCGCCGGATCGCGGACGGCGCCGTGGTCGAGGTCTTCGCGACCCCGGAACGGGCGGCCGCCCGGCGGCAGCAGATCGCGGACCAGGTCCGCGTGGCGGGGGAGTTCGGCTACGACGAGGGCGGGCAGCCGCTCGCCCTGGAGCACACCGTCGTGGCCGGTCCGGTCGTCCTGCGCGTCGCCTCCGACGTGAGCGGGGAGCGGTTCGCGGCGTACCGGGCCGCGGCGCAGGAGGCGACGGGCGGAGCCGACCGCGCTGCGCCCCCGGGCTGGGGTACGGCGGAGTGCCTGACCTGATGGCGGGGACCCGGTCGCGTCCTTGACTCGCGTGTTCGCGCGTCGCTAGGGTCCGGTTCACGAAATTTCAGAAGACTTCATAATATGAAATTTCGAACCGCCCCAGATCCCTACACGACGTCGTGGAGGTGCTCGTGGTCAGGAGCAGGGTGCGTGGGGCGGTATCCGCCTTCGCCGCAGTACTGGTGCTGGTGCTTCCGGCCTGCGGCCACTCCAGCGGCCCCGCGGGCGACGGGGCGGGGGAGAGCACCGCCGGCAGCGGAGAAGCCGCCGCCGACTACCCCTCGCAGGATCTCGACTACGTGGTGCCCTACAGCCCCGGCGGCTCCACCGACCCGGTGGGACGCGAGTTCTCCCGGCTGCTGGCCGGCGAGCTGGGGACCCGCGCCACCGTGACCAACCGCCCGGGCGGCGACGAGACGATCGGCGTCTCCTCGGTCGTCGAGGCCGCTCCGGACGGCTACACGCTGGGCCTGACGTCCGCGACCGGCATCATCGTCCAGCCGCTCGTCAACGACCAGCTCTCGTACCGGGAGCCGAGCGACTTCGCGAGCGTCGTCAAGATGGTCGAGGCGCCGAACGCGCTCCTGGTGGCGGCCGGCTCGCCCTTCCGGTCGCTCGACGACTTCATCCAGGCGGCGCGGACGAGCCCGGGCCAGCTGCGCGTCGGCACCACCGGCCGCCTGACCAACAACACCTTCGCGCTGCTGGCCCTCGAGAAGCAGGCCGGCATCGACCTGAACATCGTCCCGTTCAGCGGCGGCGCCGGGGAGGCCGTGCGCGCCGTCCTCGGCGGTCAGGCCGAGGCCGCGATGCCGACCGCGTCGGCGCAGCTCGGGCTCGTCGAGAGCGGCGAGCTGCGCGGGCTCGCCCACACCGGGCGCCCGGCGTACGACGAGTTCCTGCCCGGAGCCGTGGCCTTCAGCGATGCGGGGTTCGACATCCCGTTCAGCTCCGACTACCTCACCATCGCGCCGAACGGCCTTCCGCCGGACGTCGCCGAGAAGCTGACGGCGAGCGCGGCCACCGTGGCGCGGAGCGAGGAATGGGCGCGGTGGTGCAAGGAGAACGGCTACCTCCCCGACCCGCTGTCGGGGCCGGAGCTCGACGCGTGGATCCAGAAGTCGGTCGACGCCAGCCGCGAGGCGATCCAGCTCTCGGAGGGCTGATCCACTCATGACCGGGCTTCCCCAGGCGGTTCTCGCCGACCCCCAGCGCCGAGGCCGCCTCGTTCTCGGGGTGGTCGGCCTCGTCGTGGCCATCGGCTACACCGTCGAGTCGTTCCTGATCCCGGTGGGCGAGCTCGCGGAACCCGGGCCCGGGTTGTTCCCGCGGGGGGTCGGCATCGCGTTCGCCGCGATCTCCGTCGCCCTGATGGTCGAGAGCGCGTTCGGCGCGAACACGGGCGGGCCGGTCGAGGTCCCGCGCGGGGAACAGCTGCGCCTCGTCGTGCTGTTCGCGGGCTGCACCGTCGGGTTCGCGCTCCTGCTGCCGATCCTCGGGCAGTACGTCGCGGCCACGCTGTACCTGATCGTGATGCTGCGCGTGCTGAGCGAGCTCGCGTGGTGGCGGGTGCTGGCCTACGGGGCCGCGCTCGGCGTCGGCGTCTCGGCCTTCTTCATCGAGGTGCTCATGATCCGCCTGCCGGAGGGCATCTGGTGAACGCCCTCGACGGACTGCTCTACGGCCTCGGCCTGGCGCTCACCCCCGGGCTGCTGCTCGCCGCGCTCGTCGGCGCGCTGGCGGGCACGCTGATCGGGGTCCTGCCGGGCCTCGGGCCGGTGGCCGGGGCGGCGCTGATCCTGCCCATCACGTTCGGCTACGAGCCCGCGGTCGGGCTCATCATGATCGCCGGCATCTACCTCGGCGCCCAGTACGGCGGGTCCACCACCTCGGTGCTGCTGAACATCCCCGGCGACACGTCCGCGATCGTCGCCACGTTCGACGGGCACGAGATGACCAAGAAGGGGCGGGCCGGTGCCGCCCTCTCCATCATGGCCGTCGGCTCCTTCGTGGCCGGAACGGTCGGCCTGGTCCTGCTGGTGTCCATGGCCCCGCTGCTCTCGGACATCGCGCTCAACTTCGGTCCGGCCGAGTTCTTCGCTCTCACCGCGGGCGGCCTGATCGCGCTCGCGCGCATCGCGGGCGGGAGCCTCGCGTCCGGCCTCTTCCCGATGATCATCGGCGTGGTGCTCGGGACGGTCGGGCGCGAGGCCGCCACCAGCTACAACCGGTTCACGTTCGGGCTGCTCGACCTGTCGCTCGGCCTGTCCCTCGTCGCCGTCGCGGTCGGCCTGTACGGGCTGTCGGAGCTCCTGTTCATGCTCGAGGACCGGGTTCCGCACCGCAGGCCGATGCACGTCGCGCTCCGGGAGCTCCTCCCGACGCGCGAGGAGTGGCGGCGGGCCTGCGCCCCGTGGGGGCGCGGCTCGCTCATCGGCTTCGTCTTCGGGTTGCTGCCGGTGCCCTCGGCCACGCTGTCGACGTTCACCTCGTACCGGGTCGAGAAGGCGGTGTCCAAGTACCGCCGGGAGATCGGCAAGGGCGCGGTGGAAGGCATCGCGGGCCCGGAGGCGTCCAACAACTCCGCGGCGATCGGGAGCCTCGTCCCGGTGCTCGTGCTCGGGCTGCCGTTCTCGGCCACCCTCGCGCTGATGGTCTCGGCGATGGTCGTGCAGGGCATCCAGCCCGGCCCGCTGCTCATCACGCAGCACCCGGACATCTTCTGGTCGGTGGTCGCCGCGATGTACGTCGCGAACGTGATGCTGCTCGTCCTGAACCTGCCCATGGTCGGGATGTGGGTGCGCGTGCTGCGGACGCCGCGCCACGTGCTCGTCCCGCTCATCGTCGTGATCGCGATGATCGGCGCGTTCAGCTACCAGAACAACATGATCGACATCTACGTGGTCCTGGCCGCCGGGGTGCTGGGGTACGTGCTGCGCAAGCTCGGGTTCAGCCTCGCGTCGTTGCTCGTGGGGCTGGTGCTCGGCCCGCTGATCGAGAAGTACCTGGTGCAGGGCCTCTACCTCGGGGCGGGTGACCCCTGGTACTTCGTCTCCACCCCGCTCGCCGGCGCCATGTGGGCCGTCGTCGTGCTCGTCGTGGTGGCGGGTGCCGTGTCGTCGAAGGTGCGCCGGTCGTCGATCCCGGACGACCAGCCCGTCCGGGAGGGTGAACGACGGTGACGAGTTTCCTGCAGACGCTGGCCAGCGGAGTGCTCGTCGGCGGGCTGTACGGCCTGTTCAGCAGCGGCCTCACGCTGATCTTCGGGATCACGCGCGTGATCAACTTCGCGCACGGCGACTTCGTCACCCTGGGGATGTTCGGCGCGGTGATGCTGTTCACCTCGCTCGGGCTGAGCCCGTTGCTCGGCATCGTGCCGGTCGCGGTCGTGTCGTTCGCCCTCGGTGCGGTCGTCTACCGGCTGCTCGTCCGGCGAACGCTCTCGATCCGAGGCATCAGCGCCGTCGACGCCCAGCACGGGCAGCTCGTGCTGACCCTCGCGGTCTCGATCCTCATCTCGAACCTGCTGCTGATGGCGTTCGGTCCGTCGCCGCGGGCCGTGCAGGGCGTCCTCCCCGCCGTCTACGACGTGTTCGGGGTGTTCATCGCCCAGGCGCGGCTGGTGTCCTTCGTGATCGCGCTGGCGGTGTTCCTGGTGCTCTACCACTTCCTGCAGCGCACCCTCTACGGCAAGGCGATCCGCGCCACGGTCGACGACCGGGACATGGCGGCCATGGTCGGGATCGACCCGAACAAGGTCTACGCCGTGAGCTTCAGCGTGGGGATCATGCTCACCGGGGTGGCCGGCTGCGTGCTCGCCACGTACTACCCCGTGACGCCCACGACCGGCGCCAACTTCCTCATCATCGCGTTCGTCACGGTGGTGATGGGCGGGCTCGGCAACGTCGTCGGCGCGTTCGTCGCCGGCCTGCTCGTGGGCGTGATCCAGCAGCTCACCGCGATCTACGTGGCGGTCGACCTGCAGGACGTGGGCCTGTTCCTCGCGTTCGTGCTCGTGCTGGTGCTGCGCCCGCAGGGCATCCTCGCCGGGCGGGGGGCCCACGCGTGAACGCGATCCGATCGGCCCTGGGAGCTGCACTGCGCTCCACCGGCGTGCTCGGACCGGTGGTGCTGGTCCTCGCCGCGAGCCTGCCGTTCTGGTTCATCCAGACCCAGTTCGTCCTGAGCGTCGTGACGCTCACCCTGATCTTCATGGCGACGTCGCTGGGCTGGAACGTGATCAGCGGGTTCGGCGGGCAGATCTCCTTCGGCCACAGCATCTTCTTCGGCCTCGGCGCGTACAGCTCGGCGATCCTCCAGACGCACTACGGGATCAACGCCTACCTGGCGCTCGGGTGCGGGGTCGTGCTGGCCGTCGTCGTCGCGGTGCTGCTCGGCGTGGTGACCCTGCGGCTGCGAGGCATCTACCTGGCGCTCTCCACGTTCGCGCTGACGCTGGTCTTCGCGATCCTCACCGGCCACTTCGAGGGCTTCACCGGCGGCGAGGTGGGGCTCACGCTGCCCCTGCTCGGCAACGACCCGGCGCGGTTCGCGTTCGAGGACAAGCTCGCCTTCTACTACGTGGCGCTGCTGCTCGCGGCGGTGGCGTTCGTCGTGACGTGGCTGGTGCTGCGCTCGCGCCTCGGCCTGCAGCTGCGCGCCGTGCAGGCCGACCAGGACGCGGCGCGGGCCTGCGGCGTGCTCGTGTTCCGGGTGAAGCTGACCGGGCTCGCGATCAGCGCCGTTCCCTGCGCGCTCGCGGGTTCGGTCTACATCCAGTACCTGGGCTTCATCGACCCGGACAGCGCGTTCGGAGCCGCCGTCGCCACCCAGATCGCGGTGATCGCGTTCGTCGGCGGTGCCGGGAAGCTGTGGGGACCGGTGATCGGCGCCGTGCTGCTCGTGCCGTTGCAGCAGCTGCTGAACTCCGGGCTCTCGGCCTACCCGGCCGGGTTCAACCTGGTGGTGTACGCGCTGGTCGTGCTCGTGATCCTCTGGATCGAGCCGCGCGGCATCATGTCGATGCGGTGGTTGCGCCGCAGGCCCGGGGCCCGCGCGGCACCGGAACCGGCCGCCGCGCCCGACCCGCCACCCCAGCCGGTCGGAGGGGGAAAACGATGAGCGCCCCACTGCTGCGCGTCGACAACATGACCGTGCGCTTCGGCGGCCTCGTCGCGGTGAACGACGTGAGCTTCACGGTGGACGAGGGCGAGCTGCTCGGCATCATCGGACCCAACGGCGCCGGGAAGACCACGAGCTTCAACGCGGTGGCGGGCGCCGTCCGCCCGACGTCGGGCACGATCCGGATCGGCGACCAGCTGATCAGCGGCCGGCCGCCGGAACGGGTGGCGCGCATGGGCGTCGCGCGCACGTTCCAGTCCGTGCGGCTGTTCCGGGCCATGACCGTCGCCGAGAACGTGACGCTCGCGGCGAGCACCGTCTGCCCGACGATGGCGGCGGCCGCCCGCCGGGCGGCGGAGGTGGCCGAGCTGCTGGGGATGGAGGCGCTGCAGGCCACCCAGGTCGACGCGCTGCCGCTGGCGGACCAGAAGCGGGTCGAGATCGCCCGCGCGCTCGCGCTGGCGCCCCGGCTGCTGCTGCTCGACGAGATGATGAGCGGGCTCACCGAGCAGGAGACCCGCGCCATCATCGGCGTGATCAGGAAGCTCAACGACGGCGGCCTCACGATCATCGTCATCGAACACGTGCTGAGGGTCATCATGGAGCTCTCCCACCGGATCCTCGTGCTCGACCACGGGGTGCTCATCGCGCAGGGCCCGCCGCGGGAGGTCATGACCGACCCCCACGTCGTCGAGGCCTACATCGGACGGCAGGCCGCCAAGACCTTCCGGGAACAGCAGTGAGGGCGCGGGCGGCCCGTCCCGCCGAGCCCGCGGCCCTGCGGGTGGATGGGCTCTGTGCCGCGTACGGGAGCATCCGGGCCCTCGTCGACGTGTCGTTCGAGCTGCGCCCCGGCGAGTTCGCGGGAGTGCTCGGGGCCAACGGCGCGGGCAAGTCGACCCTGCTGAAGGCGATCTCGGGCCTCGTCCGGCCGAGTGCGGGCACGATCACCATGGGTGAGGTCGACCTGGTCCGCCTCGCCCCGCACGAGGTTCCCGTCGCGGGGATCGCCCACGTCCCGGAGCGGCGGCGCGTGTTCCCGTCCCTGACGGTGGCCGACAACCTCGCGCTCGGCGCCTACGTCACCCCGCCGGACGTCTCGCGCGCCGAGCTGCTGGACGAGGTCTACTCGCTGTTCCCGAAGCTGCGCGAGCGGGCGGAACAGCTCGCCGGGTCGCTGAGCGGTGGCGAGCAGCAGATGCTCGCGGTCGGCCGCGCCCTGATGCTGCGGCCGCGGCTCCTGATGCTCGACGAGCCGTCCCTCGGGCTCGCACCGGTGATCGTCGAGGAGATGTTCGAGCGCCTGGCGCAGATCCACCGGGAGCTCGACGTGTCGATCCTGCTCATCGAGCAGAACGCGACGCAGGCCCTCGAGGTGATCGAGCGCGCGATCGTGCTCACCACCGGGGAGGTCACGTTCCGCGGCACCCGCGCGGAGCTGATGGACAGCGACTACCTCGAGCGTGCCTACCTCGGACTCTGAGCCGGGTGGCGGCCGTCGGGCAGCGGGAACGCCTCCAGGTAGGCCGCGTAGTCCGGTTCGACGTCGATCTGCAGCGTCCCGAGGATGCGGACCACCGCGTTGTAGAAGGAGATGACCATGACGAGGTCGACGAGACGCGCCTTCCCGATGCGTTCGTGCAGGAACGCCCAGGTCTCGTCGGTCATGCGCATGTCCGTGGTGATCTGGCGTGCCGCGGCCAGCACGGCCGACTCCAGCTCGCCGAGCCCGTGCTCCTGACCGGCGGTGGCCGCGATCAGTGCGGTGACGTCGTCGTCGGACACCCCGAAGTCGTGCCCGATCTTGATGTGGTGGCTCCACTCGTACGGGCTCGCGGTGAGGTATCCGACCTGCAGGATCGCGAGCTCGCGCAGGCGCGGGTCGAGCTCGCACTCGTGGCGGATCCACTTCCCGAACTCCGAGTGGTGGCGCAGGGCGTCGGGGGAGTTGGCCAGCGCGCGGAAGAGGTTGATCGGGCGGCTGAGCAGGGTCCGGTCGTTCTCGGCGAGGTCGGACTCGGACAGGTAGGGCACGAGGGCCATTGGCACTCCGTCTCCTTGACGTTCCGTGGGGTCCTGCCTACCGTTGTTCAGGAATTGCCGCAAGTATTCACTATTTGAAAACTTGTGATCTCGAAGGCGACGAAGGGGTCTGCGACATGGGGCAGCGCGTGGCCGGCAAGGTGGCCATGGTGGTCGGGGCAGGCCAGACGCCGGGGCAGACGGCCGGCAACGGCCGCGCCACCGCGGTGCTGCTCGCGCGGGAGGGCGCCAAGGTCCTCGCCGCCGACCGCGACCTGGTCGCGGCCGAGGAGACCGTCAAGCAGATCGTGGACGAGGGCGGCGAGGCCGTCGCCGTCCGCGCGGACGTCACCAGCGAGGACGACATCGTCGCGATGACCTCGGCCTGCGTGCGGCAGTGGGGGCGGATCGACATCCTGCACAACAACGTGGGGGTGAGCATCTCGGGCGGGGACGCCCCGATCGCGGAGATCGAGGCCGACGCGTTCGCCCGCATCACCGCGATCAACCTCCAGGGCATGGTGCTGACCTGCAAGCACGCGATCCGGGTGATGCGCGATCAGGGCGGTGGAGTGATCACGAACATCTCCTCGCTCGCGGCGTTGATCAACTACCCCTACGTCACGTACCGCACCTCGAAGGCCGGGGTCGTGACGATGACCGAGCACATCGCGATCACCAACGCGGCTCACGGAATCCGGGCCAACGCGATCCTGCCGGGCCTCATGGACACCCCGATGGCCATCGAGAACCGCGTCGGGCGGGACGGCGCCACCCGCGAGCAGGTGATCGCCGAACGCAACTCGCACGTCCCGCTGCAGAACCGGATGGGCACCGCGTGGGACGTCGCCCACGCCGCCCTGTTCCTCGCCTCGGACGAGGCGGCGTTCATCACCGGCGTCGCGCTCGCCGTCGACGGCGGCCAGCGCCTCGCCGCAGGCTGATTCGGGGGGACGGACGTGGAAGACCAGGTGCTGGCCGACCTGCGTGAGGTCTGGCGGATGCGGGTGTTCGAGGAGAAGGTCCGCGAGCTGCGGCTGGCGGGCGACGCGGTGGGGTCGATCCACCTGGGTATCGGCCAGGAGGCGATTCCGGTGGGCGCGGGTGGGCTGGTCCGGGACGAGGACGCGGTGTTCGCGACCTACCGCGGGCACTCGTGGGCGTTGGCGTGCGGGGTGGCGCCCGCGGCCCTGTTCGGTGAGGTGCTGGGCCGGGCGACCGGGGTCAACGGCGGGCGGGGCGGGTCGGCGCACCTGACGGCGCCCGCGCACCGGTTCTTCGGCGAGAACAGCATCGTGGGGGCCGGGGCGCCGATCGCCGCCGGTGCCGCGCTCGCCGGGCGGTACGACGGTTCGGACCGGGTGGCGCTCACGGTGTTCGGCGACGGGGCGATGAACCAGGGTGCGGTGCACGAGGCGATGAACTTCGCGGCCGCGCTGAACCTGCCGGTGGTGTTCGTCTGCGAGAACAACTCGTGGTCGGAGCTGACGCCGATCGAGGAGATGGTGCGCGACCCGCGGTTGCACCGGCGCGCGGCCGCGTACGGGATGCCGGGGGAGCGGATCGACGGCAACGATCCGGCGGTGGTGCGCGAACGGCTCGGCGACGCGTTCGAGGTGGCCCGCGAGGGCGGCGGGCCGACGTTGATCGAGGCGATGACCGCCCGGCTGGTGGGGCACTACATCGGCGACGCCGAGCAGTACCGGCGCCCCGGCGAGCTGGACGAGGCGCGCCGGCGGGAGCCGGTCGTGGTGCTGGGCGACCGGCTGCGCGCGGCGGGCGTGGGCGAGGACGTGATCGACGGCTGCGAGCGGGCGGCCCGGGAGGAGATGGAGCGCGCGGCGGCCGAGGCGCTGGCCGCGCCGCTCCCCGACCCGGCGAGCGCGAAGGAGCACCTCTATGTCTGAGACGGCCGTTCGGGAGACGGAGACCGCCCGCCCGGTCCGGCAGCTGACCTACGGGGAGGCGGTCAACGCCGCGCTGCGGCGCTGCCTGTCCGAGCTGCCCGAGACGCTGCTGTACGGCGAGGACATCGCCGAGGCCGGTGGGATCTTCGGGGTGACCCGTGGGCTGCGCCGGGACTTCGGCGAGCGGGTGTTCGACACCCCGATCAGCGAGTCGGCCATCCTCGGTTCCGCGGTGGGTGCGGCGATGCTGGGCAGGCGCCCGATCGTCGAGATCATGTGGGTGGACTTCTCGCTCGTCGCGTTCGACCAGATCGTCAACCAGCTGTCCAACGTGCGGTACGTGAGCCGCGGCGAGGTGGCGGCGCCGGTGGTGATCCGCACGCAGCAGGGCTCGGCGCCGGGCGCGTGCGCGCAGCACAGCCAGAGCCTGGAGGCGTTGTTCCTGCACGTCCCCGGCGTGCGGGTGGCGATGCCGTGGACCGCGCAGGACGCCTACGACATCATGGTCGCGGCCGTGCACAGCGACGACCCGGTGGTCGTCATCGAGAACCGCACGCTCTACAGCGCGGGCAAGCAGGACGTCGTGCTCGACGGGCCGGTGCAGCCGCTGGGCGGGCTGCGGGTGCGGCGCGAGGGCACCGACGCCACGGTCGTCACGTGGGGGGCGATCACGGCCCGCGCGGTGGAGGCCGCGGAGGTGCTCGCCGGGCGGGGTGTGTCGATCGAGGTCGTCGAACTGCCCTGGCTCAACCCGCTGCCGACCGACGAGGTACTCGCGAGCGTGCGGCGGACGGGGCGCCTCGCGGTGCTGCACGAGGCGAACGTGACCGGTGGTTTCGGCGCGGAGGTCGTGGCCCGCGTCGCCGGCGCGGGTGTGGCGCTGCGCCGCCCGCCGCTGCGGATCGGGCTGCCCGACACCCGGATCCCGGCCGCGCCGAGCCTGCTCGCGGGCCTGCTGCCGGACACCGAGCGGATCGCCGCAGAGATCGAGAACTGGACCCACGAGTAACCGAAGAGCTCCGTTCGACAACGTTGACGAAGGGACACCGCCGTGGCCGTCGTGCTGGGCGTGGACACGCTCTCCTACCACTGCCGTCTCGCCGAGGGCGAGATCTCTCTGGAGGACGTGATGCGCGAGGTCGCCGACCTCGGCGCGGCGTTCGTGCAGTTCAACGCGGTGCACGTCCGGGGCCGCCCGCGGGCGGGACTGGAGGAGCTGCGCGGCCTCGCCGGTGAGCTGGGGCTGGAGATCACGCTGTCCGGGGACGTGGTCGGCCGGGCGGGCGACGGTGACACGGTCGAGTCGGGCGTGGCGCGCATCCGGGAGTGGGCCGAGCTGGCCGAGGCGATCGGCAGCCCGTTCACGCGGGTCTCCTCGGGCTTCTACCGCAACGAGCTGATGGCGTTCCCGGACCGGATCGTGGCCGAGCAGCGCTACGTCACCGAGACGCTGCGCCGCGCCGTCGACGAGGTGCCCGGCGACGGGCGGATCCTGCTGGAGAACCACTCGGACTTCACCGCCGAGGAGTACGTCGAGATCATCGAGGGGGTGGGCGGCGACCGGGTCGGGGTGTTCCTCGACCTGATCAACCCGATCTCCGCGCTGCAGGACCCGCTGACGGTCGTCGCCGCGCTGGCCCCGCTCGCACCGGCGGGCCACGCCAAGGACTTCCGGATCGAGTCGCGCTACGTCGAGGACCGCTTCCACCGGCGCGGGTTCGACGTGCAGTGGTGCTACCCCGGGGAGGGCGTCGCCGACCTGACCTCCCTGATGGGCGTGCTCACGTCGATCGACCGCGCCGAGCCGTACCGGCTGTCGGTCGAAGGGCTGGACAACCACCCCGGCGTGGCCGACCAGCGGGAACGGCTCGCCGCCTCCCTGGCGTTCCTCGGCTCCTTCCTCCCGGCAGGAGCGGTCAGGTGACCGCCCGGCGCATGCTCGGCGCGGCGGCCGCGGCCGGCCTGGTCGTGCTCAGCTCGGCGTGCGGCGGGATCGCCACGCAGGAGAGCTCCGACGCCGCGGTCGAGTGCGGCGACACCGTCAAGATCGGGGCGCCCTACCCGCTCTCGGGGGTCTGGGCCGAGAACGGCCAGAACTCCCTGTCCGGCATGCAGTTCGCGGCCGACGAGATCAACCGGGCCGGGGGCGTCAAGGCGCTGGGCGGGGCGCAGATCGAGATCGTCAGCGCGGACACCAGCTCCGACAACCCGGGGCAGGCCAAGACCGTCACCGAGCAGATGCTGCAGGACGGCACGATGTCCGCCGTCGTCGGCTCGTACCTGAGCAGCATGACCCTGACCACCGTGATCGCCACCGAGACGCAGAAGGTCCCGCTGATCACGCAGTCGTTCGTCGACGAGCTGACGCAGAAGGGCTACCGGTACCTGTTCCAGATCGCCCCGAAGGCGTCCGCGTTCGGCACGGAGACGATGAAGGCGCTCGTCGGTGTGTACGGCGAGCAGAACCGGCCGCTGCGCACGGTCGCCGTCGCCGGCAGCGACGACGCCTCCACGAAGGCGCAGACGGCCGGCATCGTCGCGGGGTCGCAGCAGCAGGGGGTCGAGGTCCTCGACCAGGTGATCTTCCCGAACGCGATCTCCGACGCCACCCCCATCGTGAGCAGGCTCGCCGACGCGCAGCCGGACGTGATCGTGCTCGGCGGCAACGTCTCCGACCTCTCGCTCATCATCAAGGGGTTGCGGGCGCGCGGGGTGACCACGCCGATCGCGTCGTCCGGCGGCGGCGGGGCGCTCACCCCGCAGTTCGCCGCGGCGCTCGGGCCGGACGCGGAAGGGATCATGGCCGCGGCGGCCTGGAACGCCGACCTGCAGCTGCCCGGGGTGCCCGAGGTCGCCGCCGCCTACCGCGACGAGCACGGGGTCTTCATGCCGCAGGAGGCGGGCGAGTCCTGGGCCGCGGTTCACGAGCTCGCGCAGATCATGGAGACGGGTGCCACGTGCGACCCGGAGCGGATCCGCGAGGCCCTGGCCACCGCGGACTTCACCGAGGGCCCGGGATCGGCGGTGCCGCCCGGGAAGGTCGGCTACGACGACACCGGCGCCAACCAGTACATCGTGCCTATCCTCGTCCAGTGGCAGGGGGGCGACCTGCGCACCGTCTACCCGGCCGACGTGTCCGCGGCGGACGCGTTGCCGCTCGGCGGGCCGGGGGCCTGAGCCGATGGATCTGGGTCTGGCCGGAACGCGGGCGCTCGTCACCGCCGCGAGCCAGGGCCTCGGCCGTGCCTGCGCGGCGTCGCTCGCGGCCGAGGGCGCCCGGGTGGTGATCTCCTCGCGCGACGGGGAGCGGCTCGCGGCGTCCGCCGACGAGATCGGGGCGGCCGGCGGCGTCGCGGCCGACCTCGGTGTGGCCGCGGAGGTCGCCGGCCTCGTCGACCGGGCGGTCGAGCTGCTCGGCGGGCTCGACGTGCTCGTCGTGAACTGCGGGCCACCGCCGGCGGTCACGTTCGCGCAGTCCGACGACCAGGCGTGGGACGCGGCGCACGAGGGCGTGCTGATGAGCGCCATCCGGCTCACCCGCGCCGCCCTCCCGCACCTGCGGGCGTCCGGGCGGGGCCGGATCGTCAACCTCACGGGGTACGGCACCAAGGAACCGACCCCTGGGCTCGTCGTCTCCGAGGCGACGCGGGCCTCGGTGACGGTGCTGGCGAAGGTCCTGGCCGACGACGTCGCCGCGGACGGGGTCACGGTGAACAACATCGCCCCCGGCCCAATCCTGACCGGCCGCCTGCGCGAGCTGCAGGGCAAGGCGGCCGCGCAGGCGGGCATCGACCTCGACGAACAGCTGCGCCGCTTCGCCGAGCGCATCCCGGTCCGCCGGGTCGGGCGGCCCGAGGAGGTCGGCGACCTCTGCGCCTTCCTCTGCTCGCCGCGTGCCGCCTTCGTCACCGGCCAGACGGTCGTGGTCGACGGCGGGATCAACCGGTCGATCTGATGGGGGGCATGCGGGTTGCGGTGATCGGGGTGTCGCACTGGCACCTCGATCTCTACCTGCCGACGCTGCTGGAGCTGCCCGACGTCACGGTGGTCGGCGTCAGCGACGCCGACGCCCGCGTCGCGGGGCGGCTCGGTGAGCGGCTGGGCTGCGCCTGGTCGGACTCCCACGAGCGGCTGCTCGACGCCACGTCCCCGGACTTCGTGCTGGCGCTGGGCGAGCACGCGGAGATGCCGGGGGAGGCGGGGCTGCTGCTGGACCGGCGGGTCCCGTTCGCCATGGAGAAGCCGTGCGGCACCGACGCCGGGCAGGTGCGCGCGCTCGCGGAGCGCGCGGCGGCGGAGGGCGCGTTCGCCGCGGTGCCGTTCGTGTGGCGGCAGAGCGAGCTGCTCACCGTGATGCGCGAGCGGTTCGCCGACGCCGACATCGACTACCTGTCGTTCCGCTGGATCGCCGGCACGCCGGACCGCTACCCCGACTCGGGCTGCGGCTGGATGCTCGACCCGGCCCGTTCGGGCGGGGGCTGCACGATCAACCTCTCCGTCCACATGATCGACCTGGCCCGGGTGCTGTTCGGCGACCCCGTCGAGGTGGCCGGTGCGGTCATGGGGAACGCGGCGTACGGGCTGCCGGTCGAGGACCACTCGCTGGTGACGCTGCGCAGCGGTGGGCGCCTGCTGCACGTCGAGACCGGCTACCTGGTGCCCGCCCCGCACTCGACGTTCGACATGCGCTTCAGCGTCAAGGCGCGCGATCACTACCTGATCGCGACGGGTCCCGAGGACGTCGAGGTCATCGGCCCCGACGGCGCCGTCGAGCGGGTCCGGGCGCACACGACGAACGTGCCGCACTACCCGGTGTTCGTCCGGGACGTGCTGCGCCGGGTGCGCGCGGGCGAGCCACCGCTCGCGTCGCTGACCGACATGGCCGCGGCGATGGACCTGGTCCAGGAGGCGTACCGCATGGGAGGGATCAACCGTGGGTGAGCGTGGCACGGGGCTGCTGCTGGTGATGATGGACATCGATCCGGCCTACGAGGACGAGTTCAACCGCTGGTACGACGAGGAGCACGTCCCGGAGCGCCTGCACTGCCCCGGGTTCCGCTCCGGGCGGCGCTTCGTCAGCGTGGAGGGTGAGCCGAAGTACCTGGCCATCTACGAGCTGGACGATCCGGAGGTGCTCGAGACCGAGGCCTACAAGCGGATGCAGCCACCCAGCGCCTGGATGAAGAAGATCTCGCCGCACATCCCGACGTTGGTCCGCAACGTCTACCGGGAGATCACCCAGGAGGTCCCGGACGGTTTCGAGCTGCGCCCGGAGCTGCGGGACGAGGCCTGACGTGGCCGAGCGATCCGATGCGAGCACGCTGCTCTTCCTGCACCCGGTCGGGCTCGACCGCGACTGCGTCGCGTGGCTGGACCTGCCGCCCGTCCGCGCGGTGACGTTCCCCGGCCACGGCGAGCGGCGCCGGGCCCGCCCCGGTCTCACGCTCGCCGACATGGCCGACGAGATCGCGGGCCACCACACCGGCCCGCTCGACGTCGTCGGGGCGTCGCTGGGCGGCATGGTGGCGATGCACCTGGCGCTCGCACACCCCGGCCTGGTCCGCTCGCTGGTGCTGGCCTGCACCACGCCGCGCGGGGACCAGCAGGTGATGGACGCCCGTGCCGGCGACACCGAGTCCCGCGGCGCCGCGGGAATGCTGGACGACACCATGACGCGGTGGTTCACCCCCGGGGCGTTGGAACAGGACCCGGACGCACCGCCGCTCGCGCACGCGCGCGACCGGTTGCTCGCCATGGACCCGGGCGCGCTGGCCGACACGTGGCGCGCGATCGGTCGCCACGACGTGCTCGATCGGCTGGGCGAGATCCGCGTCCCGGTCACCTGCGTCGCGGGCCGCCAGGACCGGTCCACACCGCTGCCCGTCATGCAGGACCTCGCCGCGCGGCTGCCCGCCGCGCGGCTGGTGGAGATGGACGCACCGCACATGGCGTTCCTGGAGCGGCCTCGGGAGTTCGCCGCGGCCGTCCGGGAGCACCTCGCGTGGGTCCGGGGCACTACGGAGGGAGCTCAGCTGTGATCATCGATCTGCACCGCCACCTGTGGTCGATCTTCGAGCGGTACTCGGCCGCGCGGGAGATCGCCGCCCGGGGCGGGGTCGTGGGGATCCACGCCCACTCCGGGGCGCCCGTGCAGGACGTCGAGGTGCGGGCGGCGGAGATCCGCGCCGAGATGGAGAAGGCGGGCGTCGACCGCTCCTGCCTGCTCCTCGCGGACTACGGGCTGCGGCTCGGCGAGGGCGACAAGTCGATCGTGGAGGAGAACCGCCTCGCCACCGACCTCGCCCGCGCCGACCCGGACCACTTCATCGCGTTCGTCGGCGTCGACCCGCGGCGGCCCGACGCGGTCGACATCGTCCGGGACGCGCTCGACGCCGGGGCGCGCGGCCTCAAGATGCACCCCTGCTCGGGGTACTCGCCCGCCGACCCCGTCTGCCGCCCGCTCTACGCCCTCGCGGGCGAGCGCGGCGTCCCGGTGGCCGTGCACACGGGCGCGATGGCCGCGCCGCTGGTCAGCACGTACGCGAGCCCCTTGCACATCGACGAGCCCGCCGCCGACTTCCCGGACACGACCTTCGTGGTCCTGCACGCCGGGCAACGGGCCTGGTTCCCGCTGGCGCTGGACATCGCGCGCTGGAAGCCGAACGTCTTCCTCGAGCTCTCGCTCTGGCAGGGCCTGCTGATCGAGGACGAGGCGCGGTTCGTCGGCCGGATCTCCGAGATCAAGCACGGCATCGGGCTGGGCCGCGTCGTGTTCGGCAGCGACTGTCCCGGCATCTCCAACGTGATGCCGCTGCACACCTGGGTCGACGCCTTCCGCACCCTCCCGGAGACCGCCCGCCGGCACGGGGTCGAGATCACCGACGACGAGGTCGGGCAGATGCTGGGCGGCACCGCGGCGGCCCTGATGGGGCTGTCGTGAGCTCCGGGTCGGAGCCGCAGGCGCGGCGGCTGACCGGGAAGGTCGCGATCGTGACGGGCGGCGGCTCGCGGGCGGCCGGGATCGGCACCGGGCGCGCCGCCGCCATCCTGTTCGCCCGGCACGGGGCGCGGGTGCTCGTGGTCGACCGCGAGGAGGAGGCCGCCCAGGACACCGTCGACATGATCGGCGACGAGGGCGGGGAGGCCGTGGCCCACGTGGCCGACCTGACCTCGGACGACGACTGCGCGGCGATGGGCGCCGCCGCCGTCGCGCGGTGGGGCCGGATCGACGTGCTGGACAACAACGTCGGGACCGAGGGTCCCGGCACCATCCTGGACGTCGACGGGCCCACGTGGGACACGATCATGCGGATCAACGTCTCGACGATCGTGAACGCGAGCCGGGCGGTGGTCCCGGTGATGGCGGAAGGGGGTGGCGGGGCGATCGTCAACCTCTCGTCGATCTCGGCGTTCCGCCCGCGCGGGCTCACCCCGTACACCGCCGCGAAGGGCGCGGTGATCGCGCTGACCCGGGCGATGGCCATCGACCACGCCGCACAGGGGATCCGCGTCAACTGCATCGCGCCGGGCCCGATCTACACTCCCATGGTGTCGGCCGACGGGATGCCCGACGAGCTGCGCGAGCGCCGCCGCACCGCCTCGCCGCTCGCGATCGAGGGCACCGGCTGGGACGTCGGGCACGCCGCGGTCTTCCTCGTGTCCGACGAGGCCCGCTACATCACCGGGGCCGTCCTGCCGGTCGACGGCGGCGTCTCGATCCGGAGCCCCGACCGATGAGTGAGACCGCGAAGTCGGGGACGCGGACGGGGACCCGGATCCAGTCGGTGACCCGGGCCGCCAACCTGCTCATGCTGATCGCGTCGCTGCCGGAGCACGAGCGTTCGGCCCCCCGCCTCGCCGCCGAGCTGGGCACGTCGGTGCCCACCGTCTACCACCTGCTGAACACGCTGGTCGACGCCAAGCTGCTCACCCGGGACGAGCGCAAGCAGTACCGGTTCGGGTTCGCGATGGAGGTGCTGTCCGTCGCCTACGCCCAGCAGACCGTGCCGCCGCCGGAGCTGCTCACCCCGCTGAAGTGGATCACCGAGGTCACCGGGGAGAGCGCCTACCTGTCGGCGTGGCGCAGCGGGAACCCGGTGGTGCTCGCCCGGCTCGAGGGCACCCACGCGGTGCAGGTGACGAACCTGCGTCCGGGCTACCGCGGCGCCGCGAACGCCCGCGCGTCCGGGAAGGTGCTCCTCGGGTTCGCCGAGCCCGCGGACCGCGACCGCTACCTGGCCGTGCACGGGCTGGAACGGGTGACCGACCGGACGATCACCGACGCCGACGTCTTCGCCAAGGAGCTCGTCCGCGTGGTCAAGAACGGATACGCGACGGACGTCGAGGAGTTCTCGGACGGCGTGGCCTGCATCGCCGTGCCCATCTGGAGCGGGGGGATCCTGATGGGCTCGTACACGATCTCGGCTCCCGTCGAGCGCTACCGGCGGCAACGTGGCGAGTACCTGGAGCGGCTGCGGGAGGCCGTGGGAATGCTCGCAGAGGACGAGCACGGGGAAGCGATCGGCAACTAGTCTCGGCGCGAGCGATCAGGAGCAGTCGAGGGAGCCTGCGATGACGGACGAGGAGCGCTGGTCCGCCCGGTCCACGGCGGAGTGGGAGGGCCTGCTGGCCGCCACCCACGTCGGCTTCGACGTGCGCGTGCCCGACACCTCCCGGGGTTCGTTCACGGGCGAGGTCGTCCGCAGGCGGCTGGGCGCCGTCAGCATCGTCGACTGCCGGTGCCACCCGTGGGTCGGCCGCCGGGGCGCGGGTGTCATGGGCGACGAGGGCGAGGGCCGGTTCGGCGTGCAGGTCGTGCTGCGCGGTGCGGAGCGCATCCGCCGCGGCGGGACCGAGCGCGTGCTCTCCGCGGGTGACCTCGGCATCTGGGACGGCACGGGCGGGCTCGGGATCGAGGTCCTCGCCCCGTTCGTCAAGCGGACGCTGGTGTTCCCGCGCGAGCTCGTGCTGGCGGCCAGCCCGCGCCTGGCCGACGTCAAGGACGTGCCCGCGTTCGGGCGCCTCCCGGGTGCCCGGCTGCTGGCCCGCTACACCGACGCCGTCATGGCGGAGCTCCCGGAGATGGACGAGGCCACCCGCGCGACGGCCGGGGACGTCACCCTGGAACTGCTGCGCGCCGCGGTGGAACCGCTGCTGCCCGCGCACCGGGAGGCGCGGCTGGAGGCGCTGCGGGCGCGGGCCCGGCGCGTGGCCCGGGCCCGCCTCACCGATCCCGCGCTGGGGCCGGACGCGATCGCGGCCGAGCTGTCGGTGTCGCTGCGCACCCTGCACGCGGCGTTCGAGGGCAGCGGCGACACCGTGTCGTCGATGGTCCGCCGGGCCCGGCTCGCCCGGTGCCACCAGGACCTCGCCGACGCGAACGGGGGCACCGTCACCGAGATCGCCTACCGGTGGGGGTTCTCCGACGCCACGCACTTCTCCCAGGTGTTCAAGCGCGAGTACGGCTGCTCGCCGCGCGAGGTGCGTGCACGCAGCACCACGTATCGGCGCGCGGAGCCGATGGCCTGACGCACCGGGGGTTCCTAACGTCGCCGCCATGACCGGGAGCGCGGCCGAGGTCCGCATGCCGCGGCTGTCGGAGTCGATGGCCGAAGGCACCATCGTGCGCTGGTTGCACGGGGCGGGCGACGAGGTCGGCGCCGGTCAGGAGATCGCCGAGGTCGAGACGGACAAGGCCGTCGTCGGCCTGGAGGCCGAGGCCGCGGGCGTGTTGGAGATCGTCGTGCCCGCGGGCGGGACGGCCGCCGTCGGCGCGGTGATCGCGCGCCTCGGCGACGGCGCCCCCGCCCCCGCGCCCCTGCCCGCTGCGGCGTCCACGCCCGGGCCCGTCCCGGCGCCCGCCCGGCCGATCGCCTCCCCGCTGGCGCGGCGCCGGGCCCGGGAGCTCGGCGTGGATCTGCACGGGCTCGCCGGCAGCGGACCGCACGGGCGCATCGTGCGCGACGACGTGGAAGGCGCGGCGCGGTCCGCGGAACCCGTCCCCGAACCGGAGCGGGCGCCGCTCGGCCGCATCCGGCAGGCGACCGTCCGCCGCCTCGCCGACGCCGCGGCCGTGCCGGTGTTCACCCTCACCGCGGAGGCCGACGCGACCGGCGCGGCCCGGCTGCGCGCCGAGCTGGCCGAGCTCACCGACCCGGTGCCCACGATCACCGACCTGGTCGTGTCCGCCGCGGGCCGCGCGCTGCGCGAGCACCCCGACATGAACGCCTCGGCATCCGACGGGGCCGTGCTGCGCCACCCCCGCCCGCATGTGGGCGTGGCGGTGGACACCCCCGACGGCCTGATCGTTCCGGTGGTGCGCGACCCCGGGCCGCCGGTGGCCGTCGCCGCCGCGACGCGCGAGCTCGTCGACCGGGCCCGCGCCGGCGCCGCCACCCCGGCCGACCTGGACGGCGCCACGTTCACCGTCTCCAACCTCGGCATGTTCGGCGTGGCCGAGTTCGCGGCGGTGATCGTGCCCCCGCAGGCCGCGATCCTCGCCGTCGGCGCGGTGCGGGAGCTGCCCCGGGTGCGGGCCGGCGCGGTCGTCGCGGTGCCGGTGATGGCGCTGACCCTCACCTGCGACCACCGCGTCGTCGACGGCGCGCAGGCCGCCCGCTTCCTCGCGCGTCTCGTGGCGCTGCTCGAACGCCCGCTGGCCCTGATGATCGAGGAGGGGAAGTAGTGACCGACATCCTGGGCGCCTACTGGACCACCGCTGGACCGGTGACGATCCGCACCGGGCGCGAGTGGAGCCTGTTCGACTGGGAGGAGCGCTGCGACCGGGCCGTCGAGTCCGGGATGACCGGGCTCGGCCTGTGGCACACCGACCTGGTGCACCTGCTGGAGACCCGCTCCCTGGCCGACATCGGCGCGGCGTTCCGCGACCGGGGGCTCGTGGACCTCGAGCTGGAGTTCCTCGACGACTGGTTCGTCGGCGCGGACCACCCCGGCCGGGCGGCCGCCGACGAGCGGCGGCGGCTGTTGTTCGACGCGGCCGCCGCGCTCGGGGCCCACCACATCAAGGTCGGCAACCTCGCCCGGTCGTCGGCGTCGCTCGCCCAGCTCACCGACGCCTTCGGCGCGCTGTGCCGGGACGCCGCCCGGCACCACGACTCGCTCATCACCTACGAGCTGATGCCGTTCGACATCAACACGACCTCGCTCGCCGACGTGCTGCAGATCCTCGACGGCGCAGGCGAGCCGAACGGCGGCATCGCGATCGACACCTGGCACCTCGGGAAGATGGCGATCACCGCGGAGGACCTGCGCGTGATCCACCCTGACCGGCTGCTCTACGTCGAGCTCTCCGACGGCCAGGTCGCGGACATGCCCGACCACTCCATGGAGACCACCCGGTTCCGGCGCCTGCCCGGCGAGGGGGAGTTCGACATCCCCGGCTACGTCCGCGTGCTCGCGGAGATCGGCTACCGCGGCCCGTGGGGCGTGGAGGTCCTCTCCGACGCCCTGCGCGCGTTGCCGATCGAGGAGATGTTCCGCCGCACCGTCAGCACGGCGCTGGCCCAGTTCGAAGGAGTGCGCCCGTGAAACCGGCCGAGATGTTCCGGCACATGATCCGGATCCGCGAGTTCGAGGAGCGGGTGAAGCGCACCTTCACCGATCACCCCGGGGTGATCCGCGGGCACACGCACCTGGCGGACGGGGCCGAGGCGTCGATCGTCGGGTCGGTGGCGACGATGCGGCCGGGGGACCAGCTGGTGTCCACGTACCGGTGCCACGGCTACCCGATCGCGCTGGGCAGCGACACGTCGGCGCTGATGGCCGAGATCTACGGCCGGTCCACCGGGATCTGCGGCGGCTACGGCGGCTCGATGCACCTCGCCGACCCGGAACGCGGGTTCCTCGGCACCTCCGGGATCGTCGGGCAGAACATCCCGCAGGGCACCGGCGCGGCGTACGCCGCGCAACTGCGTGGGCGCGGCGACGTCGTGCTGACGTTCTTCGGCGACGGCGCGTCCAAGCAGGGCGCGTTCCACGAGTCGCTCAACATCGCGGCGGTGTGGAAGCTGCCGGTGGTCTTCGTCATGGAGAACAACAGCTACAGCGCCGGCGTGCGCACCGACCTGGAGGACGCCAACGCCGCCGCGGGCGAGCCGCTCGCCACGAAGGCCCGCGCCTACAGCATCCCGGGCGTGACGATCGACGGCGGCGACGCGCTGCTCGTGCGGGAGACGGTGGCCGAAGCCGTGGAGCGGGCGCGCGCGGGGGAGGGGCCGACGCTCGTCGAGTCGCGGGTCTACCGGCTCTCCGCGCACGGCAACTCGATCGCCCCGCCCGGCGTCCCGCTGCACTACCCCGAGCACGAGGCGGTGACGAAGTACGGCAACGTCGAGGAGTACGAGGCCGCCAAGCGCGGCGACCCGGTGCCGCGGTTGCGCGCCCACCTCGTCGAGAGCGGTGAGCTCACCGCGGACGAGGCCGACCGGATCGCCGGCGAGGCGCGCGCCGAGATGCAGGCCGCCGTCGACTTCGCGCTCGCGAGCCCCCATCCCGATCCCGCAGCGGCGCTGTCACATGTCTATGCGCCCCACGTGTACGCCTGAGGAGGCCGCCGTGACCAGCGTGACGACGCGCGAGATGACCTACATGGCGGCGGCCAACGAGGCCGTGCACCTGGAGATGGCCCGCGACGAGGACGTCGTGCTGTTCGGGCAGAGCGTCGCAGGCAGCCCCGACGACCCGTTCCTCAAGGCCTTCGGCCCCGACCGGGTGCGGGTCACCCCGATCTCGGAGACCGCCGAGATCGGCATGGCGGCCGGGGCGGCCCTGGCGGGCAAGCGCCCCGTCGTCGACTGCACGATGGCCGAGTTCCTGCTCGTCGCGATGGACCAGGTCGTGAACGAGGCGAACCGGTTCCACTACATGAGCGGCGGGCGGGTCACCGCCCCGCTGGTGCTCAAGGCCGGGTACGGCTTCACGGCCGGCTGGGCGGGGCAGCACACCGGCTCGATCTACGGGATGTTCATGGGGGTGCCCGGGCTGAAGGTCGCGCTCCCCTCCACCCCCGCCGACGCGAAGGGGCTGATGGCGAGCGCCATCCGCGACGACAACCCGGTCCTGTTCCTGCACCACTACCTGCTGCTGCTGGAGCAGGGCCCGGTACCCGAGGGCGAGCACCTCGTGCCGTTCGGCGTGGCCGACGTCAAGCGCCCCGGCTCCGACGTCACGCTCGTCGCGACCGGGTGGACGGTGCACCGCGCGCTCGCCGCCGCCGAGCGGCTCGCCGCCGACGGCGTCGACGTCGAGGTGATCGACCCGCGCACGATCGCGCCGCTGGACACGGCCACGATCCTCACGTCGGTCGAGAAGACGGGACGGCTGGTGCTCGTCGACCAGGCGACCCGGCACTCCTCGGTGGCCACGGTGGTCGCGGGCGAGGTGGCCGAGCACGGGTTCTCCGCGCTGCGCGCCCCGATCGTCCAGGTCACGGGGCTGGACGCGTCGATCGCCTACGCGAAGCCGATGGAGGACTACGTGCTGCCGGACGAGGACAAGATCATCACGGCGGTGCGGAGCGTCGGGTGAACGCAGACCAGGCGCGATCGGCACTGCGCACGATGTGGCGGATCCGCGCCTTCGAGGAGCGGGTCGGTCGGCTCAAGCGCTCCGACGAGGTGCACGGCCTGATCCACCTGTCCATCGGCGGCGAGGGCGTGGCCGCGGCGGTCTGCGGGCAGCTGCGCGAGCGCGACGTCGTCTACAGCGGGCACCGCGCGCACGGTCACGTGCTCGCGAAGGGCGCACCGATGCCGGAGACCCTGGCGGAGCTGATGGGCCGCGACGGCGGCCTGTGCCGGGGCATGGGCGGCTCGATGCACCTGGTCGACGTCGCGCACGGGATGCTCGGCGCCACCGGGGTCGTCGGCGGGACGGTGCCGGCGGCGCTGGGCAGCGCGCTCGCCGCCCGGATGCGCGGCGAGTCCACCGAGGGCGGGGACACGGTCTCGGTCGTCTTCTTCGGCGACGGGGCGGTGCAGGCGGGCACGTTCGCCGAGTCGGTGAACATCGCCGCCCTGTGGCGGCTCCCGGTCGTGCTGGTCTGCGAGAACAACGGGTTCGCCGAGTTCACCCCGCGCTCCGCGCACACCCCGGTGGAGCGGGTGAGCGACCTCGTCGCGCCGTGGGGGATCGCCTCGGCGACCGTCGACGGCAACGACGTCGTCGCCGTGTGGGAGGAGTTCGGGCGGCTGCTGGCCGGTGTCCGCGCGGGGGAGGGCCCAGCCCTGCTGGAGGCGCTCACCCACCGCCTGCGGGGGCACTACGAGGGCGATCCCGACCGCTACCGCGCCGCCGTCGCCACCGAGGAGTGGCAGCAGCGCGACCCGGTCCTGCGGCTGGAACGCTCCGGCGTCGAGCAGGGCTGGTTCGACGCCGACGAGGCGAAGGCCGTGCGGGAGGCGGCGCGCGCCGAGGTGGAGGACGCCGTGACCTGGGCTCGGGAGAGCGCGTGGCCGACCCCGGAGCTGGCGGCGTCGCTGGTGTACGGCTCGTGAGGACCACCTACGCGAAGGCGGTGGGCCGGGCCCTCGCCGAGGCGATGCGGGCCGACGAGCGCGTGCTGGTGATCGGCGAGGACGTCTCGGCGGGTGGGCCGTTCACGATCACCAGCGGGCTGGTCGAGGAGTTCGGCCCCGACCGGGTGCGAGACACCCCGATCAGCGAGGCCGCGATCACCGGCATCGCGATCGGCGCCGCCCAGTCGGGGCTGCGACCGGTCCTCGAGATCATGTACATCGACTTCCTGACCCTCGCGCTGGACCAGCTCGTCAACATGGCGGCCAAGGCGCGGTTCATGTCGGGCGGGCAGCTGTCGGTGCCGATGGTGCTGCGCACCCAGGGCGGCGCGGGCCAGCGGGCGGGCGCCCAGCACTCGCAGAGCCTGGAGAGCTGGCTGTGCCACGTGCCGGGGCTCAAGGTCGTGATGCCCAGCCGGGCGGTGGACGCGGCCGCGCTGCTGGCCGCCGCGATCGCCGACCCCGACCCGGTGGTCGTGGTCGAGAACAAGACGCTCTACTTCCGGGCCGAGGAGGTCCCGGACGTGGTGGCCCCGGCGCCGATCGGGCGGGCGGCCGTCCTGCGACCCGGGCGGGACGTCACCGTGGTCGCGCTGTCCCGGATGGTGCACGAGGCGCTCGCCGCGGCCGACGAGCTGGCGCGCGACGGGATCGAGGTCGAGGTGATCGACCCCCGGACGCTGGTGCCGCTCGACCTCGACACGATCGCGGCCTCGGTGGCGCGTACGAACCACCTGGTGGTGGCGCACGAGGCCGTCGGTACGGGCGGCTTCGGTGCCGAGGTCGCGGCGGCCGTCGGCCACGCGGCGTTCGACGACCTGGACGCCCCGGTCGAGCGCGTCGCCGCGCCCTTCCGGCCGATCCCCGTGAGCCCGGGGCTGGAGGACGACCACCTCCCCGGCGCGGCGGACGTCCGTGCCGCCGTCCTCGCCGTGCTGAACCGGAAGGATCGTTAGCTATCTGCGACACAAGATTGGCGACAATATGGTTGCCATCTTGAGGGGTAGGGACTACCGTCACTCCAACTCAATGGGGAGTTGATGAGATCGATGCGGCAGAACAACCGACCGTCGAGGTTCCTCGCGCTCGCCGCGACGGCCCTCGCAAGTGTCCTCCTCGCGGCTTGCGGCGCCGCGCCCGGCATCAACGCGCCGACCGACGTGGAGAGCCAGGTCCGGACCATCAACCCCTACGGCGGTGACCCGGCGCAGGAGGGCACGCCGAAGGACGGCGGCACCCTGCTGCTGGGCATGGACCGCGAGATCGTCAGCTTCGACCCGACGGTCCAGAACGCGAACCAGGCCGCATCGGCCATCTACGACTACCTGCTGAAGCTCGGCCCGAAGGGCGAGATCGAGCCCTACCTCGCCCGGTCCATGGACACCGCGGACGACGGGCTGACCTGGAAGATGGCCCTCACGCCCGGCGTGCAGTTCTCGGACGGCACGCCGTTCGACGCCGACGCGGTGATCATCAACACCCAGCGGCACATCGACAAGGTCTCCTCGCCCGCGCACCAGCTGACGGAGCGCATCAAGTCGATGCGCGCGATCGACCCGACCACCGTGGAGTTCACGCTCACCGAGCCGACCGGTGACTTCGCCAGCGCCTTCGCGCAACCCTTCGGCACCGGCAGCCTCGCGTTCATCGTCTCCCCGGCCGCGCTCGCGCAGTACGGCGACGAGATCGGCAACCACCCGGTCGGCGCCGGCCCGTTCACGTTCGTGGACTGGGTGCGCGACAACCGCCTCGCCATGGCCAAGAACCCCACCTACTGGCAGGAAGGCCTCCCGCACCTGGACGGGCTGGAGTTCCGGCCGCTCCCCGACACCGAGTCGCGCTGGGCGTCGATCGTCAACGGCGACGTCGACGTGGTGTTCGGCGGCTACATCGTCGAGCTCTCCCGGGCCATGGCCGACCCGAACCTCACCACGTACTACGCCACGGCCAACGGCGCCGAGTGGGTGTACTTCAACTTCGCGCGCCCACCGTTCGACGACCACCGGATGCGCGAGGCGATCATCCGGGCCATCAACGTGAACGCGCTGAGCGTGAGCCAGTACGACAACCAGCTGCAGACCGCGAAGAGCGTCTTCGGTGACGACAGCCCGTACCACAACCCGGCCGCATCCGACGCGTGGCCCGCGTTCGACCCCGAGCGCGCCAAGCAGCTGGTCGAGGAGTACCGGGCGTCGGGCGGGAACCCCGACTTCACGTTCAAGACGTCCAACGCCCCCAACCGCGTCGCCTTCGGCGAGTTCATCCAGGCGCAGATGGCCGCGATCGGCATCAACGTCCAGCTGCAGTTCTACGACCTGGCCCAGTTCTCGTCCGCCGTCGTGCAGAGCAACGACTTCCAGCTCACCAGCTGGGTGGGCGGGCCGTGGGAGTCGCCCTACCCCGCGGTGCACCGGCTCTTCCGCACCGAAGGCCCCGGCAACTACGGCAAGTACTCCAACCCCGAGATGGACAAGCTGCTGGACCAGGCCCTCAACACCGCCGACCCCGCGGAGCGGGCGCGCGTCTACCAGCAGGTGGACCTGCTCGCCAACCAGGACCTCGTGGTGGGCTGGTACAGCCGCGGATACCTGTCGACGATCGCCAAACCCGACGTGAAGGGCATCGTCCGCTACGTCTCGCGCGACATGTTCTACGCCACCGTCTGGCTGGACCGCTGAGCCGAGCCGTCGGGCCGCGGGGCGGCCGCGACCTCGCGGGTCTCGCGCATCAGCAGCAGGCCGCCCGCCACCATCAGGGTCGCGGTCAGGCCGTGGACGCCGAGCGCGGTGGCCACGGAGCCGTGGTGGGCCAGCACGGTGGTCATGTCGCCGTACGCGGCGAGGGCCTCCACCAGCAGCACCCAGCCCAGCGCCCGGCGGTGGCCCGTCACCAGCAGGATGCCCAGGACCAGGGCCATGACGACGTCGCGGATGCCCTTGATGATCAGGAAGCCGCCGCCGTCGCCGGACGGCCAGCTCGGCAGGCCGAAGCCCGGCGCCGTGGTCTCCGGGCTCAGGATGAACTCCGTCCCGAACCAGAGGATGAACAGGATGAAGACGGCGGCCAGGACGGTGTTGATCTTCTTGAGTGACATCGTTCTTCTCCTCGGGCTCAGGTGAGGGCGGTGACCAGCAGGGCGAACGCGGCGACGATGACGGCGACGCGGACGTAGTGGAGGCGGTCCCAACGGTTCAACTGCTGCTTCCAGTCGGTGGGCCGGTTGTCGGGGGTCCACGTCTTGCTCCGGTTGTTGATCGGAACCAGCAGCAGCACCGACATGATCACGCTGAGGACCAGCAGCGCGCCGCCGGTGACGACGAGGCCGGTGCCGGGGTGGTTCCACCCGGCGACGGCCCAGGCGCCGACGAGGACGAGCGAGCCGATGTACCAGGTCGGCATCACGGCGCCGAGCATCCGGCCCCCGTGGGCGTGGCCGAGTTGGCTGCTGTCCTCCGGGAGGGCGTTGAGGATCGGGTTGATGACGAAGGCGACGGAGAACTCCACCCCCACCATCACGCCGACGACCACGGTGGTGACGACCTCGAGTGCGCTGAGCATGGGGACCCTCTTGGAATCTAGTGCTGCTAGCTGATGAGGCAACGCTAGTACTACTGCCGCTCTCTTGTCTAGCGATGCTAGGATCGGATCATGTCGGTGCAGGAGCGCAAGCAGCGCGAACGGGCGGAGCGCGAGCGCCTCATCGTGGCGACGGCCCGTGAGCTCGCCGAGCAGCAGGGCTGGGACGCGGTCACCACCCGCCGGCTCGCCGAGCGCATCGAGTACAGCCAGCCCGTCCTCTACAGCCACTTCCGCGGTAAGCGCGAGATCATCGGCGCCGTCGCCCTCCAGGGCGCCACCGAGATGGCCGCGGTGGTGCGGGTCGCGACCGCCGCCGTGGACGGCCCGCGCGAGCGGGTCGCCGCCCTCGCGCACGCCTACCTCGACTTCGCCGCCCGCAATCCGGCCGTCTACGACGCCATCTTCCAGCTCGACGGCGGTCTCGCGTACGCGCAGGAGGACACCCCGGAACCCCTGAAGGACGCCTTCGCCGCGCTGCTGGAGAGCCTGGGCGAGGTCGCCGGGAACGGCGTCGACCCGGGGTTGTTCACCGAGGTGTTCTGGGCGTCCCTGCACGGGGTGGCGACCCTGACCCGGTCGGGACGGCTGCCGCCGGAGGACACCGGGCCGAGGGTGGAGCTGCTGGTGGACCGGCTCGCCATGGTCTGAACACCATCAGCGGTTGAGGCCCGCCAGCACGTGCATGGTGTCGGCGAGGGCGGGATACGCCCGCAGGTACTCGCCGTACAGCAGGTCGTAGACGTCGCGGACGGCCGGGTCGGGCCGTGCGCGGCGGGCGACGGGGTTCCATCCGCCGGTGTCGACGCCGGTCGCGTCCGCCGCCATCCGGGCGTCGCCGTACGACGCCCCGACCGTCACCGACGGGACGTCCTGCACCAGCCCGGTGGCGTCCGAGACGATCTGCGTCCACAGGTCGTCGCGGGTGCCGCCGCCGACCGCGACGAGCCGCTGCGGCGTCGCCCCCGCCTCGGCCATCGTGGCCAGGTTGTGCCGCACCCCGAACGCCACGGCCTCGAGGGCCGACCGGTAGAGGTGACCCCGTCCGTGCCGCAGGGACAGCCCCACCCACGCGCCGCGCGCCCGCGGGTCGAAGATCGGCGTGCGTTCCCCCGCGAAGTAGGGGAGGAGCAGGAGCCCGTCGCTGCCCGCCGGTACCCGCCGCGCCTCGTCGAGCAGGTCGGTGAACCCGCTCCCGGTGACCTCGGCCAGCCACCCGGTGATCAGGCCGGACGTGGACATCCCCGCTGCGGAGGAGAACGTCTCGCCCGTCCGCCCCACCGCGGCCCAGAGCCCGGGGTGGACCGCGGGCGCGGAGACGGTCTGGATGACGAACATCGTGGAGCCGTACATCAGCATCGTGTCGCCGGGGGCCCGGCACCCGACGCTGTAGGCCTCGGCGAGGGCGTCGACGGTGCCGGCGAGCACGGGCGTGCCGAGGGCGAGGCCCGTGGCGTCGGCGGCCTCCTGCGTGACCGACCCGACCACGTCGCCGGGCCAGGCCAGCCGCGGCCGCTCCAGCCCGCCGAGCTCCGCCCAGCCCGGCTCCCACCAGTCCCGCGCGCGCAGGTCGTAGAGCGGATCGGACCCGCTGGCCGAGTAGTGGTCGAGCGTGTACGCGCCGGTCAGCCGGCGCACCACCCATCCCGGCGCGGAGTAGAAGCGGCGCGTGCGGGCGAACGTCTCCGGCTCGTTCGCCGCCACCCATGCCAGCTTCGGGCCCACCGCCTGGCTGGTCAGCAGGTTCCCCACCGACGCCAGCAGCGTGTCGGGCCCGAACCGTTCGTTCTGCGCCGCGACCTGCCGCTCCGCGCGGGTGTCGATGCCGTAGAGGATCGCCGGGCGCAACGGCCGGTCCCGGGAGTCCGTGACCAGAACGGCGGGGCCGATCCCGCTGACGGCGACCGCGTCGACCGGGCCGGGTGCCTCGCGCAGGAGCGCGCGGAGGATGTCGGTGACCGCGGCCCACCACACCTCGTCGGCATCGTGCTCGAACCAGCCGGGGTGCGGTGACGCCGTGACGTGGGGGCGGGTGTGCGCGGCGAGGACGGATCCGGCCGCGTCCACGACGACGCCCTTGCTGCTGCCGGTCCCGATGTCGACGCCGATGAACCTCACTCGGCGCCCACCTGCGGGTAGGCGGGCACCCGGGCGCCGGTCGGGACCACGGCGGGTTCCAGGACCGTGCGCGGCGCCTGCTCCTGCGGGACGGTCTGCGGGGGCTGGAGCGCCGGTTCGGGGTGCACCCGCAGGATCCGCACCGGGTAGGCCGCGGCGTCGTCCGCGTCGAGACCGTCGTCGGTCACGACCAGGTCGACGTCGTCGAAGCCGGTGATCCGCACGAGCGCGGTGTGGCCGAACTTCGAGCTGTCGGCGACGACGAGGACCTGGGCCGCCGCGCGCACCATGGCCCGCTTCATCGAGACCTCGTTGCTGTTCGTGTTCGTGATGCCCTGCGGGTCCACGGCGTCCGCGGCCAGCACCGCGTAGTCGACGTGGAACTCCCCGATCAGGTCGACGGCGCGCTCGCTCGCGAGCGTGTAGACGGCGGGCAGCACCTCGCCGCCCGGGACGATCAGGCGGACGTCGCCCTGGTTCGCGACCTCGGCGGCCACCCGCAGGTCGTTGGTGATCACCGTCATTCCCCGGTGCTCCCGCAGCGCCTGCGCGACCTCCAGCGTGGTGGACCCGCTGTCGATCAGCAGCGAGCTCCCGGGTGGCACCATCTCGGCGATGGCCCGGGCGATCGCACGTTTCTGTGCCACGTTCTTGCCGACCTTGACCTCGTACGGGATCTCGGCGGGCTCGCCGGGCAGCGTGGCGCCCCCATGGCTGCGGACGATCACGCCGAGCTCGGCCATCGTGGCGAGGTCGCGCCGGATCGTCGAGCCGTCGACCTGGTAGTCCTGTGCCAGCTGGCTGACGCTCACATAGCCGTGCCGCTGCACGCGGCGGAGGATCTCCTCGCGGCGCTGCTTGCCCACCACTCCTCCTTCATCGGCCCAGACCGTACGGCACCCCGGTCCGCGCGCGCTGCGGCCCTACTTGACCGATCGCACGATACTGTGCATTCTCTCCGATCATTGCACGAAGTCGTGCATTGTTCCGGCCACGTGCCCCGGACGACGAGGAGTGTCGATGCGCAAGATGGTCATGGCAGCGGGCGCCATGGGAGCCGCCCTGGTGCTCGCCGCATGCGGCAGCGGCACGGTCGCCCAGAGCGGCCCGCCGGGCGGGGACCGCAACCTCGCGCCCGAGGACATGCGCTTCGTCAACGTCGTGAAGCTGGTCGGGGTCGGCTGGTTCGACCGCATGGAGCAGGGCATCCAGGAGTTCGCCGACGGCACCGGCATCGACGCGACGCAGACCGGCGCCGACGACGCGAGCCCGGAGAAGCAGGTGAAGGTCATCCAGGACCTGATCGCGCAGCGGCCCACCGCCATCGGCGTCGTGCCCAACTCCCCGGAGTCCCTCGAGGCGACGCTCAAGCGGGCCCGGGACCAGGGGATCCTCGTGGTCACCCACGAGGCGAGCAACCAGGAGAACGTCGACGCCGACGTCGAGGCGTTCGACAACAAGACCTACGGCTCCCAGATCGTCGACAGCCTCGCCACGTGCATGGGCGGCTCGGGGAAGTACGCGGCGTTCGTCGGCAACCTCACCGCGAAGACCCACATGGAGTGGGTCGAGGGCGGCCTCGAGCACGCGAAGGCGAACTACCCCGGCATCGAGCGCGTGGTCGACCCGATCGAGTCCAAGGAGGACGAGTCGGTCGCCTACGAGCGGGCGAAGGAGCTCCTCGCGACGTACCCGGACCTCAAGGGCTTCCAGGGCTCGGCCGGCACCGACGTGGCCGGCATCGCCCGCGCCGTGCAGGAGGCTGGCCTGGCCGACCAGGTGTGCGTGATGGGCACGTCGATCCCCTCGGTGGCGAAGAAGTACCTCGAGGACGGCTCGATCGACAAGATCTTCTTCTGGGACCCGGCCGTGGCGGGCAAGGCGATGATGACGATCGCGCAGCGACTCGCGAGCGGTGAGCCGGTGGAACAGGGCACGAACCTGGGGATCCCCGGGTACGAGTCGCTCACCGTGTCGCCGACCAACCCGAAGGTGTTCGTCGGGGACGCGGCCATCGCGGTCGACCGGTCGAACATCGACGACTACCAGTTCTGACCGTGGCGACGACGAGCGGCACCGTGCTCGCCGCCCGTGGCATCTCCAAGCGCTTCGGCGGTGTGCAGGCGCTCGATGCCGTCACCCTCGAGATCCGGGCCGGGGACGTGCGCTGCCTCGCCGGGGAGAACGGGTGCGGGAAGTCGACCCTGATCAAGATCCTCTCCGGGGTGGAGGTACCCGACGCCGGTGAGATCGAGATCGGGGGGACGCCGCGCCCGCGGATGAACCCAGCCGATGCGCTCCGCGCCGGGATCCAGGTCATCTACCAGGACTTCTCCCTGTTCCCGAACCTCACCGTCGCGGAGAACATCGCGCTGGCGCCCCTCATCGCGCACCGCCGCAAGCTGGTCGACCCGCGCCGGGTCCGCGCCCGCGCGGCCGCGGTCGTCGCCGAGCTCGGGGTCCAGCTGGACCTCGACGCCCGCGTCGAGGAGCTGACCGTCGCCGACCGGCAGCTCACCGCGATCTGCCGGGCCCTCGCCGAGGAGGCGCGGGTGCTCTTCATGGACGAGCCGACCACGGCGCTCACCCAGCGCGAGGTCCGCGCCCTCTTCCGCGTGGTCGAGACCCTGCGGGAGCGCGGCGTGGCCACGGTCTTCGTGAGCCACAAGCTGGACGAGGTGCTGGAGATCTCCCAGCACGTCACCGTCATGCGCAACGG
This sequence comes from Pseudonocardia wallangbongensis, assembly GCF_054486945.1. NCBI lineage: Bacteria > Bacillati > Actinomycetota > Actinomycetes > Pseudonocardiales > Pseudonocardiaceae > Pseudonocardia > Pseudonocardia wallangbongensis. Next base: position 899,450 of record NZ_JBRERS010000001.1, on the reverse strand, counting down.
CGCGGTGGTCGCGTCGGGCCGCGTCGAGGAGTTCGACCGGACGTCGCTGGCACGGGCGATGACCGGGCGGGACGTGCGCGACCAGCGCGACGTGCCGTCCCTCGACGGGACCGCCCGGCCGGTGCTGAGCGTCGACGGGCTCGGCCTGGACGGGGCGTTCGAGGACGTCACGTTCGACGTGGCGCCGGGGGAGATCCTGGGCATCACCGGGCTGCTCGGCTCGGGGCGGTCCGAGATCGCCGAGGCCCTGTTCGGCGTCACGCCCGCACAGCGCGGGCGGGTCGAGGTCGGCGGCGCGCAGGTCGAGATCCGCGGGATCGACGACGCGGTCGCGGCGGGGATCGGGTACGTGCCCAGCGACCGGCTCACCGAGGGGCTCTTCCTCGACCAGTCGATCGCCGACAACGTCGTGGCCGGCAGCCTCGACCTGCACCGGGCCCGGTCCGGGCTGCTGGACCGGGCGCGCCTGGCGCGGACGATCGACACCTTCTTCGCCGCGCTGCGGATCAAGGCGCCCTCCGTCGCGGCCCCCATCCGCAGCCTCTCGGGTGGCAACCAGCAGCGCGTGGTGCTGGCGAAGTGGCTGGCGCGAGGACCGCGGGTGCTCGTCCTCAACAGCCCGACCGTCGGGGTGGACGTGGGCTCGAAGGAGGAGATCCTCGACATCCTGCGCCGGGAGGCGGGCCGGGGCACGGGCGTGATCGTCGTCTCCGACGACATCCCGGAGCTGGTCGCGGTCTGCCACCGCGTCCTCGTCGTCCGGCGGGGCCGCATCCACCGGGTGATCGACGGGGACGGCGTCACCGAGGGCGCGATCCTCGAGGGGCTGAGCGCATGAGCGCCGCGTGGCTGCACCGGGTGCGCGGCCGGAACAACGAGGGCGTGCTCGCGCTGACGATCCTCGTGGTCGTGGCCGGGATGACGATGGTCAACCCGGACTTCCTCACCGTGTCCACGCTGTTCTCGATCCTGCGCAACTCGCTGGTCGAGACCGTCTTCGCGCTGGGCGTGCTCATCGTGATCGTCTCGGGCGGGATCGACGTGTCCTTCCCGGTGATCGGGATCTTCGCCGGCTACACGACGATCGTCATCGCGCAGGGCGGCGGTTCCGACCCCGGTGTGCTGGGCGCGCTCCTCGTCGCCGTCGTGATCGGCTCGTTGCTGGGCCTGGTGAACGGTGGCCTGATCGCGCGCTTCGGGCTGCCGACGCTCATCGTCACGCTCGGCACGCAGGGGGTCTTCCGGGGCGTCCTGCTCGCCTACATCGGCTCCAAGTACATCGCGGAGCTGCCCGCCAGCATCGCGCAGCTGTCCACGACGGACCTCTTCGTCGTGCAGCAGGGCCCGGTGGCGGCCCGGCTGCACGTCTTCGTCGTGCCCGTCGTACTGGCATGCCTCGCCGTGCACTGGCTCCTGCAGCGCACGATGTTCGGGCGGGGCGTGTACGCGCTGGGCGGCGACGCCGAGTCCGCGCGGCGGGCGGGGTTCCCCGTCGTCCGCCTCCAGCTGGCGATCTACGCGCTGGTCGGGTTGCTGGCCGGGATCGCGGGCATCATGCACGTCACGCTGTCCCGCAACGCCAATCCCTACGAGCTCGCCGGCACCGAGCTCGACATCATCGCCGCCGTCGTGCTGGGCGGGGCGTCCATCCTCGGCGGCCGCGGATCGGTGCTGGGCACCGTGCTGGGTGTCGTCCTGATCGCCGTGATCAAGAACAGCCTGATCCTGATGGGGGTGCCGGGCACCTGGCAGCGCGCCGCGGTCGGCGTCCTGCTCGTGGCCGGGGTGTCGATCCAGGCGCTCGGAGCCCGCCGCAAGGCCGCCAGGCGGCGGGCCGTCGAGCTCGAGGAGGCGCGGGCCTGATGACGATGACCGCTCTCGACGCCGCGACCAGGCGGATCGTCGGCGTCCTGCAGGAGCGGCGCAGCCTGTCCCGGCTGCTGGCGCTCGCGCTCGCGGTGCTCGTCGGCTTCTCCGTGCTGAGCCCCGACATCTTCTTCTCGGTGGTCAACTTCCAGACGATCGCGTTCACGGTGCCCGAGATCGGGCTGCTCAGCCTGGCGATCATGGTCGCGATGCTGACCGGGGGCATCGACCTGTCGATCGTCTCGGTCGCGAACCTCACGGCGCTCACCACGGCCACGCTCTTCGCGGCCGCGGGCGGTGCCGACGCCACCGGCGGGCACGCGGTGCTGCTGACCGTGCTGTTCGTTGCGGCGGGACTGCTGGTGGCCCTGCTCGCGGGCCTCTTCAACGGGTTCCTCGTCGCGGTCGTCGGGGTGACGCCCATCCTCGCGACGCTCGGCACCATGCAGCTCTACAACGGCATCGCGATCGCGTGGACGGGCGGGGAGGTGCTCTACGGGATGCCGGAGGCGTTCCTCGCGATCGGCATCAACACGGTGGCGCTGATCCCGATCTCGTTCGTCGCGTTCGTGCTCGTCGCAGCGGCCCTCGCCGTGCTGCTCGACCGCTCGCCGCTCGGCACGAAGCTGCGGCTCGTCGGCGCCAACCCGACCGCGGCCCGGTTCTCGGGGATCCGCAACCGCCGCGTGCTGCTCACCACCTACGTGGTGACGGGGCTGCTCGCCGGGATCGCCGGCGTGATCATCGCCTCGCGCTCGGCCAGCGCGAGCCCCGACTACGGCGCGTCCTACCTCCTGCTGGCGATCGTCGTCGCGGTGCTGGGCGGGACGAACCCGTTCGGCGGCTTCGGCACGGTGCTGGGCGTCGTGCTCGCCACGGTGACGCTCGAGATGGTCTCCAGCGGTTTCAACATCATGCGGCTGAGCCCGTTCGAGTACACGATCGCGCAGGGTCTGATCCTCGTGGCGGTCATGGTGCTGGACGCGGTCCACAGGCGACGGCGAGGGCGGGTGGCCCGGCCGCCCCGCCCGGAGGACCCCGCACCGCGCGGGGTCGCGAAAGAGGAGATGAGAGAACCCGGATGAACTGGATGCGCGACGTCTTCGCCGCGGAGAAGCCGATCGTGGCGATGTGCCACCTGAAGCCGCTCCCGGGCGATCCGGACTACGACGCCGACGCCGGGGTGGAAGGGGTGCTCGAAGCGGCGCGCCGCGACCTGCGGGCGCTGCAGAACGGTGGCGTGGACGGCGTCATGTTCTCGAACGAGGCGAGCCTGCCGTACCTGACCCAGGTCGAACCGATCACGACCGCCACCATGGCCCGGGTCGTCGGGGAGCTGCGCTCGCAGATCACGGTGCCGTTCGGCGTGAACGTGCTGTGGGACGCCACGGCCACCGTCGACCTCGCCGTCGCCACGGGCGCGAGGTTCGTGCGCGAGGTGTTCAGCGGTGCGTACGCCAGCGACTTCGGCGTGTGGAACACCAACGCGGGCCGCACCGTCCGGCACCGCAGGAGCGTGGGCGGCCAGGACGTGCGGCTGCTCTACAACATCGTTCCCGAGGCCGCGGTGTACCTCAACGACCGGGACGTGGCCTCCGTCGCGACGTCGACGGTCTTCAACTGCCGGCCGGACGGGCTGTGCGTGTCCGGGCTGACCGCCGGCGCGGACACGTCGGCCGACACGCTGCGCGCGGTGAAGGCGGCGGTCCCGGGCACCCCGGTGTTCGCCAACACCGGAGTGCGCGCCGACACCGTCGCCGCCCAGCTCGAGGTGGCCGACGGGGCGATCGTCGGCACCGCGTTCAAGCGCGACGGCCACATCTGGAACGAGGTCGACGAGGCCAGGGTCGCCGCGCTCATGGCGGCGTCGCGGACGCTCGGGGAGCCGGCGGGGGCGGTGCCGTGACCGGTCTCGACGGCGACCCGCGCTGGGGTGCCGTCGGGCGGGTCCTCGTCGAGCACTCCACGCGCGTCCGGCCCGGCGAGCGCGTGATGATCGCGATGGGCGAGGTGGGGTCCTACCCGCTCGCGCGGGCGGTGTTCGAGGCGGTCGTCGAGGCCGGCGGGTTTCCCCAGGTGCAGTTCCTCTCCGAGGAGCTGCGGCACGCGGTACTGGCGCACGGCGACGCCGCGCAGCTCGCGTGGGTGCCGGAGATCGAGGCGTACGGGATGGACTGGGCCGACGTCTACATCGCGCTGCGCGGCGGCTTCGACCTCGACGTCCACGCGGACGTCCCCTCCGACCGGCTCGCCGTCAACCAGGCCGCACAGGGGCGGATCTCCACGCTGCGGTGGCAGAACACCCGGTGGGCGCTGGCCCGCGTCCCGAACCAGGCATTCGCCGACCAGGCGGGCGTGTCGCTGGAGCGGGTGACCGAGATGTTCTTCGCCGGGTGCCTGCTCGACTGGGACGCCGCGGCGGCGCAGTGGCGCGGATGGGCGGACCGGGCGGCGGGCGGCCGGACGATCGAGATCCGGGGACCGGGGGCGGACCTGCGGTTCTCGATCGAGGGCCGCACCTGGGTCGTCGCCGACGGCCGGACGAACATGCCCGACGGCGAGCTCATGACCGCCCCGGTCACCGACACCGTCGACGGCTGGATCTCCTTCGAGAACCCGGCCGTGCTCGGTGGCCGCAAGATGCACGACCTCCGGTTGCGGTGGGAGAAGGGCGTGCTGGTCGAGGCGACCACCTCCACCCACGAGGACTACCTGCGCTCGGTGCTCGCCACCGACGACGGGGCGAGGACGATCGGGGAGTTCGGCATCGGCACCAACCCCCACATCGACCTCGTCTGCGACGACATCCTGATCGACGAGAAGATCAACGGGTCGGTGCACATCGCGCTCGGCCGCGCCTACCCGGAGTGCGGTGGGACCAACCGGTCGGCCATCCACTGGGACATCGTCAAGGACCTCCGGGGTGGGGGAGAGGTCCTCCTCGACGGGCGGCCGGTCGTCGACGGGCGGGGCCTGATCCTCTGAGCGAGGGCTATGGGCTCCAGCACGCGCCTTGCCCGGGCTCGCACCGGTGGCTCTGGGCGGCGAGGGGTCTCTGCGACCCCTCCCGGACACATCGCGGGCAGGCCAGAACCTGCCCGGGCAGGCGCGCGGCGCCCCCCGAAGACCGGTTTCACACGCGCGCGCGGCGCTCAACCCCTCGATGTGGCCGCTCTCGCATTGAAGCGGTGATCATGGCCGCATTCTCCTGGGATCACACCACCATCAGCTCCGTCCGGCGCCGCTCCATCAACCGCATGATCATCGGCGTGAAGATCAGTTGCATGGCGAGGTCCATCTTCCCGCCGGGGCAGACGATGGTGTTCGGCCGGGACATGAACGAGTCGTGCAGCATCGCGAGCAGGTAGGGGAAGTCGATGCCGTGCGGGTCCCGGAAGCGGATGATCAGCATCGACTCGTCGGCGCTCGGGATGGTGCGGGCGATGAACGGGTTGGAGGTGTCGACGATGGGCACCCGCTGGAAGTTCACGTCGGTGTGGGAGAACTGCGGGCACATGTAGTGCACGTAGTCCGGCATGCGGCGCAGGATGGTCTCGGCGACGGCTTCGGCGGTGTAGCCGCGCGTGACCTTGTCGCGGTGCAGCTTCTGGATCCACTCGAGGTTGGTCACCGGGACGACGCCTATGCGCAGGTCGGCGTGGCCCGCGACGTCGACGGAGTCGGTCACGACGGCGCCGTGCAAGCCCTCGTAGAACAGCAGGTCGGTGCCGTCGGGCAGGCTCTCCCACGGGGTGAACGTTCCGGGTTCCTGGCCGTGGGGGGCGGCCTCCCGCTCGTCGTGCAGGTACCTGCGGATCTTGCCGGTGCCGGTCTCGCCGTAGGTGCGGAAGAGGTCCTCGAGCTGGTCGAAGAGGTTGGCCTCGGGGCCGAAGTGGCTGAAGGTGTGGTCGCCCCGGGTGTGCGCGTCGGCCATCGCGGCCTTCATCTCGGCGCGGTCGTAGCGGTGGAAGCTGTCGCCCTCGACGTAGGCGGCGTCCACGCCCTCCCGGCGGAAGATCTGCTGGAAGGTGCGCATCACCGATGTGGTGCCCGCGCCGGACGAGCCGGTGATCGAGATGATCGGGTGCTTGCGTGACATGTGCTCTTCCTTCGCTCAGCCGGTCCCGACGCGGAACAGGCCGCGCTCGCCGTACAGGGGTGAGTCGTACGGGCGGTCGTCGTACTGCCGGTGGTGGCGGTCGACCAGCGCGACCTCGGCCGCCGTCCCGACGATCAACGGGATGTGGTGGTGCAGGTCGGTGGGGACGACGTCGAGGACCCGCGCGCGTCCCGTGCTGGCCGTGCCCCCGGCCTGCTCGACGAGGAACGCGATCGCGGCGGCCGCGTGGAGCCCGTGGCGCGGGCCGAGGAACACCCCGCCGCGGGTGAGGATCCGGTGCGTCTCGGCGGCGAGCGACGCGCCCCGGCGCTCCCGGAACCGCCGGTTCGACGCGTCGGTCGCCAGCCCGCCCGCGAGCGGGGGCACCCGGATCGCCTCCCGGGTGAGGACGAACTCGCCGAGCGCCGGGTCGAAGGTGAACGCGTGCACGCCTCGCCCGAGGGTCAGCACGAGCATCGTGGCCGGGCCGTAGAGCGCGTAGCCGGCGCAGACCTGCGCCGTCCCCGGCTGCAGGAAGTCCTGGGCCGTCGCGGTCGCCCCGGGGCAGGGCGTGCGCAGGACCGAGAAGATGGTGCCGACGGACGAGTTGAGGTCGACGTCCGGTGATCCGTCGAGCGGGTCGACGGCCAGCAGGTAGTCGCCTCGCGGGTGCGCCGCGGATGGCACGTGGAGCTCGTCGGAGGCCATCCCGGCGACGCGGCCGCTGCGCGCGGCGGCCCGCAGGAAGTAGTCGTCGGCGATCATCTCCAGCTCGTGCTGCATCTCGCCGCGCGTGCCGTGGAGCGCGCCCATCGCCACGTGGTCGGCGACGGCCCTGCTGGCGATCGCGACATGCAGGATCAGGGAGTCCAGGGCGACGTCCGTGGCGTGGTGGCGCCGCCGGTCCTCGACGAGGAACTGCGCGAGCGTCGTGTGGTCGGCCGGCATCGGCTTCCTCCAACCCGATCGCGGACGGCGTACCAGTCGTCGCCGGGTACGAGATTGCCCGCCCTCTCCGGCGCGGACATCCCCCTCGTGGGGGGACGGCAGGGGGTTAGTGGTCCCGGCCGGCCCGGGGCGCGCGCCAACCGAGCTCCGGGACCCCGAGCACGTGCTCGATCAGCAGCCGGGTGGACGGGGTCGGGTCCGGCTGGCTCACGACGTGCCATGGCCGGTCGAGCGGGACACCGGGTACCGCCAGCTCGACGAGCGCACCGGAGTCCAGCTGGCGGCGGACGGCCTGCCGCGACACGAGCGTGACGCCGAGCCCGGCCACGGCCGCGGCGACGACCGCGCCGTTCGAGCCGAGCGCCATGCGCGGCGGGGTGGCGTCGAGGCGTTCCAGCAGCGCCTCGCAGGTGGCCCGCATCCCCGACGCGGGCTCGCGCAGCAGCCAGGTGGCCCGCGCCGGGTCGAAGCCGGTCCGCTCGTCCGGCGCACCGACCACGACCAGCGCGTTCGGGCTGACCGCACGCACCCGGGCGGAGGTCAGGTCGTCCGGGGGCCGACCGGCGACGACGAGGTCGGTCTCGTGGCGCGCCAGCATGGGCCACACGTGTCCCCGTGGGGCGACCTCCAGCCGCAGCATCACGCCGGGGTGCTTGGCGCGGAACGAGGCGAGCAGGTCCGGGATGAGGAACTCCCCGGCGGTGGTGACCGCGGCGAGCCGGACCGACCCGTGTTCGGGATCGGCCTCCGCGCGGGCCGCGAGGACGGCCTCGGAGTGCAGGCCGAGGATCCGGCGCGCGTACTCCGCGTACCGTTCCCCGGCCGCGGTCAGCCGGACGCCGCGCCCGTGGCGGGTGACGAGCGGGATGCCCACCTCGGTGCTGAGGGCGCTGACCGCCGACGAGACCGACGACTCCGTCACCACGAGTCGTTCCGCCGCGCCGCGCACCGAGCCGGTGTCGGCCAGCTCGACCAGCGCGCGCAGCCTGGCGTTGGTGGTCACCTCGTGGTCCGGCCCGTCTCCATCAGGCCGAGCGCACCGACTTCGTGTGGTCGTCCTCGCGGAACACCCGGCTCGCAAGCAGGTCGGCCGCCTCGATCGTGGTCAACGCGGCCAGGTCGACCCGCGGGTCTTCCTGGTCGAGGAGCCTACGCGCCTGCCGCAACCGGGCCCGTTCCATCGCGTTGCGGACGCTCCGCGCGTTGGCGAACCACGGCTGCCCCATCCGCCGCTCCAGGTAGCCGCGCAGGACCACCCGGGCCTCGTCGGAGAGCCGGTAGGCCAGCCCGCCGGTCATGAGGACCGCGATCTCCTCGAGCTCGGCGACCGTGTAGTCCGGGAACGTGATGTGGTGGGCGATGCGGCTCTGCATACCCGGGTTCGCCGCGAAGAAGACGTCCATCTTGTCGGCGTAGCCGGCCAGGACGACCACGAGGTCGTCGCGGTTGGCCTCCATCACCTGCAGCAGGATCTCGATCGACTCGGAACCGTAGTCCCGGTCGTTCTCGACCTTGTAGAGGTAGTACGCCTCGTCGATGAACAGCACTCCGCCCATCGCGCGCTTGATGACGTCCTTGGTCTTCGGAGCGGTGTGGCCGACGTACTCCCCGACGAGGTCGTCGCGGGTCACGCTGACGACGTGGCCGCGGCGCACGTAGCCGAGCCGGTGCAGCAGCTCGGCCATCCGCAGCGCCACCGTCGTCTTGCCGGTGCCGGGGTTGCCGGTGAAGCACATGTGCAGGTTCGGACGCCGCGCGGTGATCCCGTACCGCTCCCGCATCCGGTCGACCAGCAGCAGGGACGCGATCTCCTCGATGCGGGTCTTCACGGGGGCCAGGCCGACCAGCTCCGTGTTCAGCTTCTCCAGCACCTCGTCGATGCCGGCCTCCCGGCGCGCCGCGGCCAGGTCGACCACGGCGTCGGCGGGAAGGTGCTCGACCGTCTCCTCGCCCCACGGATCCGACGCGGGCGGCTCGCTGGGCCGGTACCCGAACGGGGTGCCCTGTCCGGTCTCCACCCGGTCACCCCGTCCGGTACCGGTCGCCGCTGGGGCGGTCGCTCGCGTAGGCGTGCGTGGTGTAGCGGATCCGGCGGTCCGCCGCCTCCTGCCGTTCGAGCCGGAAACCGGGTTCCTCGGCGGGCCGCTGCACGATGAACGAGAGTGCCGTCGTCTGGCGGCCGAGGCTCGCGTCGTAGGCGGTGAGCCGGACGTAGACGTCCGGGTTGGCCTTGCGGCAGGCGTTGACCTCGAGCAGGACCCCGGCCGGGTCGCGCAGGTCGAACATCGGCAGGCCCCACATCTCCCAGTAGGTGTTGCGGGGGTGCGGGTCGTCGGTGAACTCCACCGCGAGCGGCCAGTCGTTGCCGAGGCAGTACTCGATCTGCTTGGTGATCTCCTCGTCGGTGAGGTCGGGCAGGTAGGAGAAGGTGCCCTGGGTGATGCGCATCGTCGGCTCCTCGGGGGCGCGATCAGACGGCGGTCGGCGTCGCGACGACGTCGGGGGTGTCGGTGGACTCGTAGTTGAAGGTGATGTCGCCCCACGTGGCCAGCGCCATGTCGAGGGCGCGGTTGCGGGAGGCGGCCTTCTTGAGGATCTCCTCGCCGTTCCCGTAGTAGTCGAGGCCCTCGTTGCGTGCCTTGATCATCGCCTCGAGGGCCACCCGGTTCGCCTCGGCGCCCGCCGCGATGCCCATCGGGTGCCCGATCGTGCCGCCGCCGAACTGCAGGACCACGTCCTCGCCGAGGTGGTGGATCAGCTGGTGCATCTGACCGGCGTGGATGCCCCCGGAGGCCACGGGCATCACCCCGGGCACGGACGCCCAGTCCTGGTCGAAGTACAGGCCCTTCACCGGGTCGGCGTTGACGTTGTTGAGCCGCAGGGTGTCGTAGAAGCCGGCCGTGGTGTTCGGGTCGCCTTCCAGCTTCCCGACGACGGTGCCGGCGTGGATGTGGTCCACTCCGGCCAGCCGCATCCACTTGGCGATCACCCGGAAGCTCACGCCGTGGGTCTTCTGCCGGGTGTAGGTGCCGTGCCCCGCGCGGTGCAGGTGCAGGATCACGCCGTTGGCGCGCGCCCAGTTCGCCATCGACTGGATCGCGGTGTAGCCGACCGTGAGGTCGATCATCACGATCGCCGAGCCGAGCTCCTTGGCGAAGTCCGCCCGCTCGTACATCTGCTCCATCGTCCCGGCGGTGACGTTGAGGTAGTGCCCCTTGATCTCGCCGGTGGCCGCCTGTGCGCGGTTGACCGCCTCCATGCAGAACAGGAACCGGTCGCGCCAGCGCATGAACGGCTGGGAGTTGATGTTCTCGTCGTCCTTGGTGAAGTCCAGACCCCCGCGCAGCGCCTCGTAGACGACGCGTCCGTAGTTGCGTGCGGAGAGGCCGAGCTTCGGCTTGGTCGTCGCGCCCAGCAGCGGACGGCCGTACTTGTTCAGGTGCTCGCGCTCCATGACGATCCCGTGCGCCGGGCCCTGGAAGGTCTTCACGTAGTGGGTGGGGATCCGCATGTCCTCCAGCCGCAGCGCCTTGAGCGGCTTGAACCCGAACACGTTGCCGATGATCGAGCTCGTGAGGTTCGCGATCGAGCCCTCCTCGAACAGGTCGAGGTCGTAGGCGATCCAGGCGATGTACTGGCCCGGCGCGCTCGGCACGGCCTCGACCCGGTAGCACTTGGCCTGGTAGTGCTCGTAGGTGGTGAGGCGGTCGGTCCACACCACCGTCCAGGTCGCGGTGCTCGACTCGCCCGCGACGGCGGCGCCCGCCTCCTCCGGCGGCACGCCGTCCTGCGGCGTGATCCGGAAGGCGCACAGCACGTCCGAGTCCTTGGGAACGTAGTCGGGCTGCCAGTAGCCCATCTCGGCGTAGGGGATGACCCCGGCGTTCCATCGCTCTGCCATGCCGTCGATGCTCAGGGACCCGATACCTCGGTGTCCATCGAAACTTCTCCGCGAACACTTGAGTGATTGCTAAAGTGTCGTGGCGCCGTGATCATGGTGTCCGTGCGGGGGCGGCCACATGGAGGGTCGCAGCGGTTCGTCTCTCGTGGGCGGGCCCGGTCACCTCGGGACGGGATGCTTTCCAGGTCTGTCCCGGTGGTCGTGGCCGGTGCCTGGGTTTCGCCGGTCTCCTTCGTCGGGGCGATGGCTGGGTTGGGTCACGACCGTCCCCCGGGGTTGCGGGGGCGGCCGTCCCCGACCTGGGGGCACGCCCGCCTGTGGACGAGACCGTCACCGCCGGGTGCCCACGCCACTATCCTGTGGTCCCGAATGCAGCACCGGCCGACCGCCCAGAGCTGGGTGCTGTCCCGCGGCACCGCGTTCGAGCGGACCGGGGCCGCAGTAGCTCGATGCCGAGCCCGTGGACCGCACGGATCGGTTCCGCGGAACGCACCAGGACTCTCGCCGAGGCCGTGGAGTGTGTGGGGACGGGACCACCGGATAGTCCGCGCGCACCCGGCAGCGATGGGCTCCTCGAGAACCGGCGTGCCATTAGCCGGGAACGTCCGCCAACGCAACGGAACCCCACGGCGATCGCCCGCACCGGGCAGCGGTGCGACCCATGATCGATGCGAGCAGCACCCGGCGGCGGCCGTGACCGCGCTGAGGTACTTCTCGCGGCCCATGATCGGCCCGAGCAGCACACCAGCGCGGTGGTCGCGACCGTGGCGTACGGCTCGCCGCGGCCGGGGACGGCCCGGGGCCCTCACCGGAGGCTCGTGGACCCCGGGGGATCGGTGCGCCGGCGAACCGAGGGTGTGGCCGCCTCCCATGTCGCGCAGGCGCTCGGAGGTGGCCTCCGCGATCGCCGTGATCAGCAGGATTGGGACATGAACCGCACCCATGCAGCTCATGTCCCGATTGCGCCGATCATGGCCCGCGGACCACCGGTCCTGGGTCCCGGCGGCGGTGATGCGGAACGCAACCTAGCGACGGGGGACCGTGACCGTCACCGTCGTCCCGGCTCCCGGCCGCGACCGCACGTGCAGGCGGCCGCCGACCAGCTCGGCCCGCTCCACCATCGACTGCAGGCCGTAGCCGCGCCCGTCGGGATCGGATCCGGTGGTGACCGAGGCGGTGTCGAAGCCGATCCCGTCGTCGGTCACCTCCAGCTGCGCGGCGCCGTCGGCCACGTCGAAGCGCAGCGTGGCGGACGAGGCGCGGGCGTGCTTGGCGATGTTCTGCAGGCACTCCTGGGCGATCCGGTAGAGCGCGATCTCGACGTGCTCGGGCAGCCGGTGGTCGGCCAGCTCGACCTCGGTCTCGATCTGGGGGGTGGACCGCGCGAGGCTCGCGAGGCCCCCCGCCAGCCCGAGGTCGTCCAGCACGGGCGGGCGCAGCCCGCCGATGGCCGCGCGGGCCTCGTCGAGGGCGAGCCCGAGCAGGTCGCGGGCGTGGACGAGCTGGGCGGCCACCTCCACGGGCTCGCCGCCGTCCACGGCGTGCGACGCGGCGTCGAGGTGGTAGGAGAGGCTGATCAGGCGCTGGGAGATCCCGTCGTGGATGTCTGCTGCCATGCGCCTGCGCTCGGCCTCCTGGGTGGCGATCACCTGTTCGACGAACTGCTCGTGCATGCGTTCCCGGGCCGCGAGGCGCCGGTGCAGGCGGGCCTGGTTCAGCGCGCCGGCGACCATCCGCCCGATGAGGTGCAGCAGCTCGACGTCGCGCGGGAGGAACTCGCGCCGTTGCACCGTGTGCACGTTGAGCACGCCGACCAGGCCGCCGGGGTCGATCTCCATCGGGATCGACGCCATGGAGATGAAGTCCGTCCCGCGCAGCTGCGGGATCGAGACGTAGCGCCAGTCGGACGCCTTCCCCTCGGGGAGCACCACCGGCTTGCGGTACTTCGCCACCCACCCGGAGACACCGTGCCCGAGCGGCAGGCGCACGCGGCCGACCTGCTGGTCGAACGGTGGCGTGGCCCCGGCGAGGGTCAGCGCGTTCTCGGTGTCGTCGAGGACGTGCACGAAGCACACGTCGGTGGCGGTCGCGTCGGTGATCAACCGGGCGACCTCGGCGGCGAGGGGTTCCACCTCCGGCCCGCTCGCGGTGAGGTGGATGACGTCGAGCAGCAGGGCGACCTCGCCGTCCCGGTCGACCAGCCCCCGGACCATGCCCGGGTCGGGCCGGTGCTGCGTCACCGGAAGATCACCGTCACTGGAAGATCCCCTCCCGCAGGGCGGTCGCCACCGCGCCGGTCCGGTCGCCGACCTCGAGCTTGCGGTAGATGGAACGCAGGTGGCTCTTCACGGTCTCGTCGCCGATGACCAGCCGCGCGGCGATCGCCCGGTTGGACAGCCCCGCGACCATGAACGACAGGATCTCGCTCTCGCGCTGCGTGAGGCCGTGGCGCGCACCGGGCCAGTACTCGTCGCGCTGCAGGCGTGCCGCGGTGTCCACGGCTCGCGCCGCCATGCCCGGGTCGATCACGGTCTCCCCGGCGTGGGCGCGCTCGATCTGCGCGACGAGCTCCTCGCCGCCGATCCGCTTCAGCAGGTAGCCGGACGCGCCGGCCCGCATCGCCTGGAACAGGTACTGCTCGTCCTCGTAGACCGACAGGAGGACGACCTTGCGTTCCGGGGTGCGCTCGCGGACCGCGCGGCACAGGTCCAGCCCGCTCGAGCCCTGCATCCGCACGTCGCAGAGCACGACGTCGGGCACGAGCCCGTCGATCACCGCCATCGCGCTCTCCGCGCCGACCGCCTCGCCGACCACCCGCACCCGGCTGCGGAACGCCGAGAGCATCGCCTTGAGCCCTTCGATCACCATCTCGTGGTCGTCGACGAGGACGATCCGGACGGGCCCACGTTCCGGCGTCACCATGCGAGGAGGGTAAGCCGCGCCGGGCCGCCCGCAGGGGGATGCGGCGGGCTCGCCTATCCCCCCGGTGAGCCCCCCGGGCGGGGGGCGAGGCCCGGGCCTGCGCCGACCTAGCGTCGCCGGAGGTGAGGAGGTGACGTGATGACGCACTGGACCGATCAGGCGGGCACCGCGCTGGCCGCACCGGCCGACATCGTCGACGACCTGGCGGTCGACACCCTGCGGTTCCTCGCCGCGGACGCCGTCGAGGCGGCGTCCAGCGGGCACCCGGGGCTCCCGCTCGGCGCGGCCCCGGCCGCCTGGGTGTTGTGGTCGCGCCACCTGCGCCACGACCCGGCGGACCCGGGCTGGCCGGACCGGGACCGGTTCGTCCTGTCCGCGGGTCACGGTTCCGCGCTGCTGTACGCGCTGCTGCACGTGACCGGCTACGACCTGCCGGTCGAGGAGCTCCGGCGGTTCCGGCAGCTCGGTTCCCGCACACCGGGGCATCCCGAGCACGGCGTCACGCCGGGCGTGGAGACGACCACCGGGCCGCTCGGCCAGGGGCTGGCGAACGCGGTGGGGATGGCCCTGGCGGAGCGGATGCTCGCCGCCCGCTGCAACGTCGACGGGCACCGGGTCGTCGGCCACCGGACGTGGGCGCTCGTCGGCGACGGCTGCCTCATGGAGGGGATCAGCCACGAGGCGGCGTCGCTGGCGGGCCGGCTCGGCCTCGGCAGGCTGACGGTCGTCTTCGACGACAACGACGTCACGATCGACGGGCCGGCCCACCGCAGCTGCGCCGACGACGTCGAAGCGCGGTTCCGGGCCTACGGCTGGGCCACGCTGCGGGTGGACGACGGCACCGACCTGGATGCCCTCGACCGCGCGTACGCCGAGGCCGCCGACGACGAGCGGCCCACGTTCGTCGCGGTCCGCACGACGATCGGCCACGGCGCGCCAGGGGTCGCGGGCACGTCGAAGGCGCACGGCAGCCCGCTCGGTGCGGCGGCGATCGCGGAGATGCGGCGCCGGCGCTCCTGGCCGGACACCGCGTTCCACGTGCCCCCGGAGGTGCAGCTGGCGGTCGCCGAGCGGCGCGTCCGCTGGGCCGCGGACCGGGCGGAGTGGGGGCGCGCACACGCGCACTGGTGCGCCACGCACCCGGACCTGGCCGCGGACTTCGCCCTGGATCGCGTCCCGGCACCGCCGGACCTCACGATCCTCGCCCCGCTCGCCGACCGCCCGGAGGCGGGCGGGGCGATTGCCACCCGGAAGGCCTCCGGCGCCGCGCTCGATGCGCTCGCGGCGGCCTATCCGGCGCTGGTGGGCGGCTCGGCCGACCTCGCGTCGTCCACCGCCACCGCGATCCCCGGCGGCGACGTGGCCGCCGGGGACTACGCGGGGCGCACGATCCACTTCGGGATCCGGGAACACGGGATGGCCGCGGCGCTGAACGGCATCGCGCTGCACGGCGGGCTGCGGCCCTTCGGCAGCACGTTCCTCGTCTTCTCCGACTACCTGCGTCCCGCGCTGAGGCTGTCGGCCCTGATGCGGCTCCCGGTCGTCCACGTCTTCACCCACGACTCGGTGCACGTGGGCGAGGACGGGCCGACGCACCAGCCCGTCGAGCACGTCGAGTCGCTGCGCCTGATCCCGGGCCTCACCGTGCTCCGCCCCGCCGACGCCGCGGAGGCCGTGCTGGCGTGGGAGCTCGCGGCCGCCGACCTCGACGGCCCCACCGCGCTGGTGCTGAGCCGGCAGGACCTGCCGGTGCTCGGCGGCGCGGGCCTCGCCGACGCCCGGCGGTACGGCGGGCGCGCCGTCGCGGACCCGCCCGGACCCGTCGATGTCGTTCTCGCCGCCAGCGGGTCGGAGGTGGCGCTGGCGGCGGATGCGGCCGCGCTGCTGCGGGCCCGCGGCGTCGGGGCGAGCGTGGTGTCGGTGATGTGGCGCGAGCGGTTCGAGGAATCCCTGCGCGCCGGGGCGTACTTGCTGCCCGCCGCGCCGGTCGTGTGGATCGAGGCCGGGGCGACGACGGGCTGGCGGGCGGTCGCGGGGCCCCGGGACGCCGTCATCGGGATCGACCGGTTCGGGGAGAGCGGCCCGGGGCCCGCGGTCGCCGCGCACCTCGGGTTGTCGGCCGAGGCGGTGGGCCGGGAGGCGCTGCGGCTGCTCGGCCGCGAGTAGACGCCGGCCGACTTCGCACACCCGATACCGACTTCGCACAAGGCCCGCCCTATGCGAAGCCCATGCAGGATGTGCGAAGTGGCCGTGGTCAGGTGCCCGCCCGCCGGTCGTCCGCGCCGGCCAGCCAGCGGGTGTTGCGCACCGCCACCAGCCGGATCTCCTCCTCGGTGAAGCCTCCGGCGAGCAAGCGGTCGGCGAGCATCGCGAGCCCGTCCTCGACCGGGGGATCGGACGGCCCGCCGAGGCCGCTGGAGAGCACGGAGTGCGCCACTCCGACGGCCCGGATGTGCTCCAGCAGGAGCCCCCACGGGACCCGCCCGGTGTGCGGCGCGGCGAGGCTGCGCTCCAGGAGCGCGCCCTTCGCCGCGAGCCGCCGCTGCCGGTCCACCCCCGTCCGCCGGGCGCCCGGGCCCGGGTCGGTGACGACGATGCGGCGCACTCCCGCGGCGACCGCGGCGTCCACCACGGCGTCGGTCTCGTCCGGGCCCAGGTGGCCGGTGACCAGGGTCATGTCGCGGTCGGCGATCACCGCCAGCACCTGCCGGGTGGCCTCGAGCACCTCCCCACCGGGCGAGACCACCTCCGTGGGCTCGGCCGCGTCCTCGATCCGCAGCAACACGGCCCGGGCGCCGCTCCGGCCCGCGTGTTCCACGGCCACCGGGTTCATGCCGCCCACCGAGCCGTTCAGGGTGATGGCGCCGACGGCGTCGATCCCCGGGACGGCGGCGCGCACCGCGGCGGCCCGCTCGGTCGTCGGGAAGTAACCGGAGGTCAGGACGAACCCGGCCAGCCCCACCTCGGCGAACCTGGACGCGAGCGCGATGTCGTCGATCCCGCGGCTCGGCGCGTCCGGTGCGAGCCGGACGTTCACGTCGTACGCGCCCCTGACGAGCCCGCGAGCCCGTTGCGACGGCGCCGGTGCGCCGTTCGAGCCGGCCCCCGACCTCCGTGCCCGAAGCGCCTCGAGCGCGTCGAGCAGGCTCGCGAGGTGGTGGCGCGTCGCCAGTTCCGCTGCGGCCGGATCGTGGGAGCAGATGGCGTCGATGATCGCCCGGTGCTCCTGCAGGGACGCCGCGGGTCGCTCCGGGTTCGTGCCCCGCCCGAAATGGTGGTGCACCCGCTGGGCGCGCAGCCGTTCCAGCACCCGCACTGCGGTCTCCTGGCCGCTGAAGTCGCGGATCAGCCGGTGCAGCCGGCGGTTGGCCTCCGAGTAGCCGAGCGTGTCGCCCGTCGCCACCGTGTCGGCCATGCGGGCGCCGATGGCGCGCAGTTCCACCGTCTCCGCCTCGGTCACCCGCTCGGCCGCCTTCGCCGCGCACAGCCCCTCGACGGCCATCCGCACCTCGACGATCTCGATGGACTCGTCGAGCGACACCGCCCGCACGCGCGCACCGCGGTGCGGGATGCGTTCCACGAGCCCTTCGGTCGCCAGCTGCATCAGCGCGAACCGCACCGCGCTCCGGCTGGCGAGGAAGCGCTCCGAGAGGTCGGCTTCCACCAGCCTTTGGTCCGGCACGAACTCGGCGCTGACGATCGCGTCCCGGATCAGTTCCAGGACGGGCGGACTGGCCGACTCGTCCGGCTCCTCGCCGGCGGCGATCGGCTCGGGTTCTCCGCGAGCTCTCGACACGCTTCCTTCTCCGTGATGTGCCGCCTCACCGTCGGCGCGTCTACTCGGCCTCGATGCGGATGCAGCGTCCCGGGCACGCCAGACTCGCTTCCCGCACTTCCCGCTCGTTCTCCGGGGTCACGGTCACCGTACCCGTGGGGCCGGCCGGCTGGACGGCGTCCCCGGATCGCACGAGCGCCAACCCCTCCTCGCCGATGACGAACACGCTCGGCTCGATCACCTCGCAGAGGTCGGCGCCGGTGCACTCTTCCTGATCGATCCAGACCCTCATATCACCCACCGGGAGTGTCGACAAGATTGTTGCAAATGCCGTGAAGGTTTCCACTCCGGCTCGGCGGACGTCAAGAGGTCGTTCGGGCGGAGACCGCCGCTGAGCTGCGGACAAGTCCAGGCGGCGCGCTCGAAGGGCTTGACGGCGACGAGCTCTTCCACGATTCTTGAAGCAAGATTGATGACAATCTTGTCGCGCAGTGACGCCGGGAGGTTGTTGCCGTGGTGGACCAGCCGTTCCGGGCGCTGCTCGCCAGCGCCGCCGTGGTGCTCGCGACGGCATGCGCCCCGGCCGCGACCACCAGCAGCAGCGCTCCGGCCGGCCCACCGCAGCCCGGCGGTTCCCTCACCTACCTGACCGGCCCGACGTTCACCTGGTCCCGGGGGCTCGATCCGGCCTCCGCGGGCGCCGCGCCCTCGATCTACCTGAGCGCGATCTTCGGCCAGCTGTTCCGGCTGGCGGACGGCGGCACGATCGAACCCGACCTCGCCGCCGGGTACGAGGTCGCCGACGACGGGACGACCGTCACGATCTCCCTGCGGCCCGGCGTGACGTTCCAGGACGGCACGCCGCTCGACGCCGAGGCCGTCGCGTGGAACATCCGGCGGGACCTCGACACGCCGTGCGTCTGCAGCCCGGCCGCGTCCTGGCCGGACTTCGCCGCGGAGGGCATCACCACGCCGGACGACCACACGGTCGTGCTGCATTTCAGCCGCCCGTACGCGGCAGTCATGAACGTCTTCGTCAGCACGAGCGTCAACCGCATCGCCTCGCCGACGGCGGTGCAGGCGATGGGCGAGGACGGGTTCCGGCTGAAACCGGTGGGGGCGGGCCCGTTCGCGGTCGAGAGCAACGTCGTCAACTCCGAGATCAAGCTGAAGCGCTACGACGGGTACTGGAAGGAGGGCCGGCCCTACCTCGACCAGCTCGTGTTCAAGGCGATCGGTGGCGACCAGCCCGCTTACCAGGCGATCCTCGCGGGGCAGGCGCAGGCGGGCACGCTGACGACGCCCAACCTCATCGCCCAGGCGAGCGAGAACCCGAGCCTGACGGTCACCCCGCACGACGGCACCGCGCCGTCGGTGATCCAGCTCAACACGGCGGTGGCGCCGTTCGACAACAAGCTCGCCCGGGAAGCGATCTACTTCGCGACCGACGTCGAGGCGATCCGCGTCCACCTGTTCGACGGCCTGTACCCGGCCACGCAGTCGTTCACCGGCCCGGGAGGCCTCTTCTACCAGCCGGAGGTGCCCGGCTACCGCACGTACGACCTGGAGCGGGCGAAGCAGATCGTGGCGCAGCTCGGCGGGATGCGGGTGGAGCTCTTCGGCGGCACGGACCGGATCGCCGGTGACACGGTGGCGACCCTGCAGAGCCAGTGGCAGCAGGCGGGCATCGAGACGACGATCCATTCCTACGAGCTGCCCCGCATGATCCAGGAGCTGGAGAGCAGACAGTGGCAGGCCGCGCTGCAGAGCAACGGTGCGTTCGACCCCGGCGTGAGCTCGGGAGTCCCCTTCCGCTTCCTGTCCACGGCGCCCTACAGCGGCGTCCACGACCCGGCGCTCGACGGGATGATCGAGGATGCGGTCGCGACCCTGGACGAAGGGCAGCGGGCCGGGCTCTACGGCGACATCGCCCGGTACATCAGCGATGAGGCGTACGCGCCTTTCATGATCGCCACCGCCCCCGCGGCGGTCGCGCGCAGCGGCGTCCACGGCCCCGGGCTCACCAGCAAGGTCCCGATGACGAGTGTGTCGCTGCTGCCGCAGTGGGACGAGGCATGGATCGAGAACGGATGACCGTCCGCGTCCCCGAGACCGTGCCGGACCACCCCGTGGACACCGCGGAGCGGCCGGCTCGCGGGTCGGCCTTCGCGCGGTCGCCGAGCCTGCAGCTCGCGCTGCGACGGCTGGCCACGGCGATCCCGGTGCTGTGGGGCGTCACCGCGCTCACGTTCGTGGTGCTGAACGTCCTGCCGGGCAGCGCCGCCCGGCAGCTCCTCGGGGCGGAGGCAACGCCGGAGCAGGTCGCGCAGCTCACGGCCGAGCTCGGCCTCGACAAGCCCCTGCTCACCCGCTACTGGGACTGGCTCGCCGGCGTGCTCACCGGCGATCTCGGGAGGTCGCTCGCCAGCGGCCAGGCGGTCACCGAGATCTTCGGCGAACGCCTTCCGGTGACGCTCGAGCTCGCCTTCTACGCGCTCGGCGTCTCGCTGGCGCTGACCGTGCCGGTGGCCCTGCTGGCGACGCGGCGCCCCGGCGGGCTCGCCGACCGCGTCAGCATGGCGGTGAGCATGGCGGGGCTCTCGGTCGCGAACTACGTCCTCGCGCTCCTGCTCGTCATCGTGTTCGCGGTGCAGATCCCGGTGTTCCCGGCGATCGGCTACGTGCCGCTCGAGCAGGGGATCGTCCAGAACATCAGGTCGCTCACCCTGCCGGCGGTCGCGATCGGCTTCCCGCTGTTCTGCTTCTACACCCGGCTGCTCCGCGGCGACATCCTCGAGCAGATGCGCGAGGACTACGTCGTCACGGCGCGGGCCAAGGGCGTCGGCACGTGGCGCGTCCTGCTGCGCCACGCCCTGCGCAACTCGCTCTTCGGCCTGCTCACGATCGTCGGGCTCAACCTGGGCCACCTCGTCGGCGGCACGGTGATCAGCGAGCAGATCTTCGCGCTCCCCGGGCTCGGCCAGGAGCTCGTCCAGGCCATCAACAACCGCGACGTCGTGGTCGTGCAGGCGATCGTGCTCTTCATGGCCACCGCGGTGGTGCTCGTCAACCTCCTCACCGACATCCTGTACGCCGTCCTGGACCCGAGGATCCGCTATGGTCAGCGTCCCGCCTGAGGTCCGCCCGCTGAGCGGGCCGGAACCGGACGTGACATCTGGCGGCGCGGCCGCCGCGCCGGGGCGACGCACCGGCGGATGGACCCGGCAGCGGGGGATCGTCGTCCCGGCCGCGCTGGTGGTCCTCGTCTTCGGCGCGTGCTACCGGCTGCCGCTCGTCGCCCCGCTCCCCGCGCCGATCGGCGGCAGCATCATCGACTCCGACCTGCCGCCGTTCTCGCCCGGGCACCTGCTCGGCACCGACACCGTGGGCAACGACGTGTTCTCCCGGGTCCTGCACGGCGGCCGCATCTCCCTGTTCATCGCACTGGCGGTGAACGTGATCGGCCTGGTCCTCGGCGGGCTGCTCGGGGCGTTCTCGGCCTACTGGGGCGGGGTGACGGACACGGTCATCATGCGGGTCCTCGACGTGCTGATCGCGTTCCCCTCGCTGGTCCTCGCCATGGCGATCGCGCAGAGCCTCGGCCCGAGCGTCGGCAACACGATCCTCGCGCTCTCGTTCTTCAGCGTGCCCGCGTTCGCCCGCACGGCCCGGGCCGCCACCCTCCGGCTCCGCGAGCTGACGTTCATGACGGCCGCCAGGCTGTGCGGCACCCGGACGAGCCGCGTCCTGTTCCGGCACGTGGCACCGAACATCCTTCCCCAGCTGATCACGTTCGGCCTGCTCAGCATGGGCATCGTCATCGTCGTCGAGGGTGCGTTGAGCTTCCTCCAGCTCGGCATCCCGCCGCCCAACCCGAGCTGGGGCAACATGATCTACCAAGGTCAGCAGAACATCTCGACCGCGCCGATGCTCGTCCTGATCCCGAGCGCCGTCCTGTTCGTCTCGACGCTCGCCTTCAACCTCCTCGGTGACGCGTTGCGCGCACGGTGGAACGCGGCATGAGGTCCACGCTGCTGGAGGTACGGGACCTGCGGGTGCGGTTCCGGCGCCGCGACCAGGTGACGGTCGCCGTCGACGGGCTGGACTTCTCGGCCGCGCAGGGGCGGACCCTCGCGATCATCGGCGAGTCGGGCTCGGGCAAGACCGTGAGCTGCCGGGCGGTCATGGGCCTGCTGCCCGGGAACGCGTCGGTCTCCGGCCACGTCGCGTTCGAGGGTGCGCAGCTCCTGGGGTTGCCCGAGCGCGAGATGCGCCGGCACCGGGGCGCCGACATCGCGATGGTCTTCCAGGACCCGGCGCGGTCCCTGAACCCCACCATGCGCGTGGGCGCGCAGGTCGTGGAGGCGATCCGGGAGCACCTGCCGCTGTCGCGCGCCGCGGCTCGGGGCCGGGCGGTCGAGCTGCTCGAGATGGTGCGGATCCCGTCGCCGCACCGCCGCTTCGAGGAGTACCCGCACCAGCTGTCCGGGGGTATGCGGCAGCGGGTGATGATCGCGATCGCGCTGGCCTGCCACCCGAAGCTGCTGATCGCCGACGAGGCGACCACGGCCCTGGACGTCACCACCCAGGCCCAGATCATCGAGCTGCTGCTGGACCTGCAGGACGAGCTGGGGATGGCCCTGATCTTCATCAGCCACGACCTCGGGCTCGCCGCGTCCTACACCGACGAGGTGATCGTGATGTACGCCGGCCGGGCCGTCGAGCGGGCACCGACCGACCGGTTGTTCCAGGCCGTCCGGATGCCGTACACGAAGGCGTTGCTGGACGCGATCCCGCGGCTCGACCGCCCGGCGCACACGCTGCTGCCGGTCGTGCCGGGGCGCCCGCCCGACCCGTCGTCGCCCGCCGGCGGCTGCTCGTTCGCCCCGCGCTGCTCGCGGGCCACCGACGACTGCCGGGACGACGCCCCGGTCCTGACCGAGCACGAACCGCGGCACTGGTGGGCCTGCTTCCGCCCGTACGGGAACGGAGACCCGGGATGAACACCGCACTCGCCACGCGCCCGCCGCTGCTCTCCGTGCGGGATCTGGTGCAGGAGTTCCCGGTGCGAGCCGGGGCACGGGGCGCCGTCGTGCACGCGGTGTCGGGTGTCTCGTTCGACGTGCGAGCGGGGGAGACCGTCGGCATCGTCGGCGAGTCCGGCTCGGGCAAGTCGACGCTCGCCAGGGCGGTGCTGCAGTCCCCCCGCCCGAGGTCCGGATCGGTCCACTTCCGCGGTGTCGACCTCACCTCGGTCCGGGGCGCCGCCCTGCTCGACGCGCGGCGCCACCTGCAGATGGTCTTCCAGGACCCGTTCGGGTCCCTGGATCCCACCTGGCGGGTCGCCGACCTCGTCGAGGAGCCGCTCGTCGCCTACCGGGTCGGCACGCGCGCCGAGCGCCGCCGCCGGGTGGACGAGGTCCTCGACCTGGTCGGCCTCGATCCCCGCGGCCACGGCGGCCGGCGGCCGCGCGAGCTGTCCGGCGGCCAGTGCCAGCGCGTCGCCATCGCCCGGGCCGTCGCGCTGTCGCCGTCCCTCGTCGTCTGCGACGAGGCGGTCTCCTCCCTCGACGTGCTCATCCAGGCGCAGGTGCTCAACCTCTTCGAGCGGCTGCGTGCCGACCTCGGCCTGTCCTACCTGTTCATCGCGCACGACCTCGCCCTCGTCAAGCAGGTCAGCGACCGGGTGGCCGTCATGTACCTGGGGAAGCTGTGCGAGGTGGGGGCCGCTGGGCCCGTCTACGACCACCCGTTGCACCCCTACACGCGGGCTCTCCTGGACTCGGTGCCCCGTCCCGAACCGGGTGCCACCCGACGTGCGGCGGACCGGGCGATCAGCGGGGAGCCGCCCTCACCGACCGACCCGCCCAGCGGATGCCGCTTCCGGACCCGCTGCCCGTACGCCCGGCCGCGCTGTGCGGCCGAGGAACCGCCGTTGCGCGAGCTCGGCGCCGACCACCGGGTGGCCTGCCACTACCCGCTGGAAGCCGACACGTCGGCGGGAAGGAGCCGAGCAGGATGACACCCCAACTGCCGTCGTTGTGGATGGCGATCGTCGTCGAGCGGGCGTGCACCGAGATCTGGCGGGCCTGGAGCGAGAAGAGCGACGCCGCGGGGCTGCGGGTGAACCCGGCGGTCTACCGGGCGGTGGCGCGGGCGCGGCCCGGCGAGGTCGACCGCGGGTACCCGCTGATGCTCCTCGGCCTGGAGCTCGTCGCGGATCCCGCCGTGCAGATCTACGAACCGGTCGTCGTCAGGAGCTGACCGCAGCCCGATCAACCGAAGGAGAGCACATGCTCACGCCAGAAGAGAACGAGGCACTCTGCCGGGTCGGGCCGGGTACGCCCATGGGAACGCTGCTGCGCCGCTACTGGGTTCCGGCCTTCCAGCTCGCCGACCTGCCCGCCCCGGACTGCCCGCCGATCCGGGTCACCGTTCTCGGCGAGACCTACGTCGCGTTCCGGGACACCGAGGGCCGGATCGGCGTCCTGGACGAGCTGTGCTGCCACCGGGGCGCCTCGCTCGTCCTCGGGCGGGTCGAGGACTGCGGCATCCGGTGCCTCTACCACGGGTGGAAGTACGCCGTGGACGGCACGATCATGGAGACGCCCAACCTGGCCGGGTCCCGGTTCCGGGAGCGGGTGAAGCACGGGAGCTACCCGGTCCGGGAGAGCGGCGGGCTCGGGTGGATCTACCTCGGACCGCCGGACTCCGCCCCGCCGTTCCCGAGGTTCCGGTGGGACGAGGCGGCGGAGGACGAGGTCGCCGCCAGCGAAATGATCATGGACTGCAACTGGATGCAGGTGCTCGAGGGATCCATCGACTCCTCCCACGTCGGCATCCTGCACCTCGACACGCTGGCCGTGATGGGGGCCGGACCGCGCAGCGTCGGCTCCTACGACTTCCCCGGTGACCCGTGGGACCACGACATGCCCACGCCGCCGCGGGGTGACAACCCGTGGCCGAGCCACGACAACGCCCCGCGGATCGAGGTCGAGGACACTCCCTTCGGGTTCCACTACGCGGCGATCCGGGACTCCGCCGACGACTCGGGAAGCACGTACGTGCGGATCACGGCGTTCGTCATGCCCTACATGGCCTTCGTCGGCGGCTCCAGCGGCGCGGTCATCGTGGTCCCGAGGGACGACCACACCTGCTCGTCCTTCGGCGTCTTCATGGTGCCGAAGGGCATGGGCGGAGCCGCCGCCGTGGCGCGGCGCCGGGGCGTGGACCCGAGCGTCTGGGGGCCCGAGCCGGAGAACCGGCGCCTGCGCATCCCGCCCCAGGACCGCGAGGCGATGGCGGCGGGCCAGAGCTTCGCGGGGTTCCGCGGCGGCAACCGGGTCCAGGACGGCGCGGTCCAGATGTCGTCCGGCCCGCTCTACGACCGGGCGAAGGAGCACCTGGTGCCGGCCGACCTCGCGATCATCAGGCTGCGGCGGGTGCTGGCCGACTCGATGCGGCTCGTGGAGGAGGGGAAGCCGCCGCTCGGGCTGGGCGTCGGCTACGACTTCACCGGCGTCAGCGCCGCATCCGCCACCGTCGACGCCGAGAAGCCCTGGCAGGACCTCGTGCCGGGCAACCTCGGTGGCCGGGAGACGACCGCGAAGGCGGGTGGCTGACGACCGTGGCGGAGATCGTGCTGGGCCTGGCCTGCTCGCACACCCCCCAGCTCAGCTCGGGTTCGGAGCTGTGGGACGACCACGCGAAACGCGATCAGCGGTACTCGTTGCTCGGCCGGGACGCCGAGTTCCACACCTACGAGGAGCTCCTGGAGGGAGCGGATCCCCGCATCGCGGACGAGCTCGAGCCCGCGGTCTGGGCCGCGAAGTACCAGCGCTGCCAGGAGGCCATCGCGACGCTGTCGAAGCGCCTCGCCGAGGTCCGCGCGGACGTCGCCGTCGTGATCGGCGACGACCAGCAGGAGATGTTCCGGAACGACGGGACGCCGACCTTCGCCTGCTTCCTCGGCGCCGAGCTGACGGATGTGCCGGCGTCCCCGGAACGGTTCGAACGGATGCCGCCCGGCATCCGCGCCGCCGCGTGGGCGGCCCACTCCGACCGGCCGGAGCGGCACCCCGTCTGCACCGAGCTGAGCCGCCTCGTCATCGAGGCGCTCGTGGCGGCCGACTTCGACCCGCTGAGCTTCACCGAGCAGCCGGCCGGGCGGACGCTCGGGCACGCGTTCACGTTCCCGCGCTACCGGCTCGGCCTGCCGCCGGAGACGCCGATCGTGCCGATCTTCATCAACACCTACTTCCCGCCGAACGTGCCCTCGGCGCGGCGCTGCTACGACCTCGGCAGGGTGGTGCGGGACGCCGTCGAGTCGTGGCCGGGCGACGCGCGGGTGGCGATCATCGCCTCCGGCGGGCTGAGCCACTTCGTCGTGGACGAGGAGCTGGACGGCCGGTTCCTGTCGGCGTTGGAGCGCAGCGACTCCGACGCCCTCGCCGCCCTGCCCCGCGCACAGCTCAGGTCGGGGAACTCCGAGCTGCTGAACTGGGTCGCGGCGGCCGGCGCGTTGGAGGGGAAGCGGCCCACGGTGCTCGACTACGTGCCCGGCTACCGCACGGCCGCGGGTACCGGAACGGGGATGGCCTTCGTCCACTGGGAATGAAGGCCGAACCCGGTGCGCCGGTGCCTCCGCCGGTTCTTCGCCGAGGGGAGGAGACGGTGCCTCAGACCGGCGTCCGACCGAGTGGCATGGTGTCGAACGACCGTACGGCCAGATCGCGTCGCGGCCGAGGAGGCGCTTGCCGTGCGCGGTGGTCCAGATGGCGTCGTGCCGGAACAGGTCGACGAACTCGCCCGGGAGCTCGTTCTGCTGGGTGTGCTGGATCGCGGCGACCACCTGCTCGATCCGCTCGATCTCCGTCGCCCGGGTCTGCGGCGGTTGCGAAGCGTGCAGCGGGGTGAACGGGCGCCCCTCACGTCTCGGGAGCGCCGATCGCGTGCAGGTGGTCGATCGTGGCCTTCTGGTTCGGTCGTCGCGTCAGCCGCCCGACCGCGGGTCGTCCTCGGCGAGGACGGCCCGGGCGCGGTGGGCGATCGGGTAGTCGACGAACGTGCCGTCCTCCAGCCGGATGGAGGAGACGCCGGCGTCCTCCGCCTCGCGGAACGCCTCGTCGACGCGCCGCGCCCACCGCATCTCCTCGGCGGTCGGGGCGAACGCGGAGGCGACGACGGAGACCTGGCGGGGGTGGAGCACCTGCTTGCCCCCGAACCCCAGGCGCCTCGCCTTCGCCGCGGACCGCGCGAGGCCGTCCGCGTCGTCGAGGTCGAGGTGGGGCCCGTCGATCGGCTGCGGCCGGCCGGCGGCCGCAGCGGCCAGCACGAGCTGGCACCGGGCGACGAACAGCTCCTCGCCGTCGGCGGTGGGGGTCACCCCGAGCTCGCGGGAGAGGTCGGCCGGGCCGAAGGCGAGCGTGTGCACCCGCTCGTCGGCGGCGGCGACGTCGCGGGCCGCGGCGATCCCCGCGGCCGTCTCGACCAGGGGGATGATGCGCGTCCGGCCCTGTTCGAGGCCCGCCCGGCGTTCGGCCCGCCCGAGGAGGGCGGCCGCTCCGCGCACGGCGTCCGGGGTCGAGCTCATCGGGACGATCACCAGGTCGACCCGGCCGAGCACCGGCTCGAGCGCCTCGACGTCCGCCTCGGCGAGGCCGGTGTCCACGGCGTTGATGCGCACCGTGACCACCGGCCCGCCCGCCGGCAGGGCCGCGAGCGACCCGGCGACCGCCTGCCGCGCCGCGTCCTTGCGCGACAGGGCGACCGCGTCCTCGAGGTCGACGACGATCGCGTCCGCACCCGCCGCGGCCGCCTTGGGGACGCGGTCCGGCCGGTCGCCGGGCACGAACAGCAGCGTGCGCAGCCGCAGCTGCGTGGCGTTCCTCGGTGTCATCAGTTCGCGTCCCATCTGGTCGGGCGGGGTGGACGGGTGGGCCGACGGCACGATCGCTCGCCTAGCGAGCGAAAGTGTCGCTCGCTTCGCCCGGGCGGCTCCGCTCGGTCCCGGCCACCACCGGTGCGTCCTGGTGCCGGCGCCGGTTCAGTGCGATGACCGTCACGGCCGCGACCAGCATCGGTACGGCGAGCGCCGCGAACAGCTGGGCCGTGGACCACCCCGCGCCCACCGCGAGCCCGACGACGATCGGCCCGAGGATGCCGCCGATCCGGCCGATCCCCAGCGCCCACGCGACGCCGGTGGAGCGCATGTCCGGTGGGTAGAACAGCGACGCGAACGCGATCACGCTCTTCTGGCCGCCGCTGACGCAGCAGCCGACCAGGAACGTCACGCACAGCAGGAGCCAGAGCGAGGCCCCGAACACGACGCCGAGCACGCCGACGAAGATCGACCCGACCACGTAGAGGATGCCGAGCGTGGACCCGGCGCCGAACCGGTCCATCGCCGGCCCGGTGATCAGCGCGGCCGCGATGCCGCCGACGGTCGTCAGGGTGGTCGCCGTGACGACGGTGCTCGTCGGGTGGCCGAGGTTCTCCAGGATGGTCGGCAGCCAGCTCTGCAGCGCGTAGAACTCGGCGAGGTTGATCGCGAAGACCAGCCACAGCAGCAGCGTGCCGAGCAGCCACCGGCGTTCGAACAGCCGGACGAGCGGGATCCGCGCGTCCGAGTCCGGCTGGTCGGCGCTGCGCACCTCCGTGTCGGCGGGCAGGGACGGGTCGAGGCGACGCAGGGTGTGCGCCACGGGGCGTCCGCGGCGGATCAGGTAGGCCGGTGACTCGGGGAGCAGGCGCCACAGCAGCGGCACCAGGACGAGCGGCACGATGCCGCCGACCAGGAACATCGAGCGCCAGCCCAGCAGCGGGATCAGCGTCCCGGCCGCCAGACCCGCGGCGACGAACCCGAGCGAGAACCCGCAGTAGATGACGAGCACGAACGTGGCCCGCCGTCGCCGTGGGGCGAACTCGCTGGTGAGCGCGATCGCGCTGGGCGCCGCCGCGCCGAGGCCGATGCCGGTGAGCAGGCGCGCGGCCAGCAGCACCTCCACCGAGGGGGCGAAGGTGGTGAGCACGGTCAGCACGCTGAACGCGGCGGTCGCGGCCATGACCGTCGCGCGGTGACCGAAGCGGTCCGCCAGCGGGGACAGGACGAGGTAGCCGATCATCAGACCGACCAGGGCGGAGGAGAAGACGGGCCCCATCGCCGCCGGCGAGAGACCCCACTCCCGGGCGATGGACGGGGCCATGTAGCTGATCGCCTGGGTGTCGAACCCGTCGAGGAACATGACCAGGCCGCAGAGGGCCAGGACCGTGTACTGCAGCCGTCCGATCGGACGGTCGTCGATGAATCCGGGCAGGTGAACGGTTCGGGAGTGTTCGGGCACGCTCGTGACCTCGCTGTACGGCGTCGCTGTGGTGGGTGGGTCAGCTGGTCGGTACGGGACTTCGGATCGGGACGAACGCATCGGCGAGGAACCGCTCCTCGGGCAACCCGTTCGTGGTGGTCAGCAGCTCGCGGGCGGCGCGGGTCATGTCCGGGTTGCCGCAGGCGTAGACGGTGTGCCCCGTCAGGTCGGGGTGCCGGGCGGCGGCGACGTCCTGGACGTGGCCGGTCGCCCCGCGCCAGGTCCGGTCCGGGCGGGAGAGCACGGGGCGGACGGTCAGCCAGGGCAGCGCCCGGGACCAGCGCAGGACGGTGTCGAGCTGGTACAGGTCAGACTCGTCGCGGCCGCCCCAGTACAGGGTCGTCGGCCGGGCGGCGCGCCGCGTGACCTGGTCCAGGAGCACCGACCGCACCGGTGCGAAGCCGGTCCCCGTGGCGAGCAGCACCACGGGCTCGGTGCCCGGCTCGACGGTCGTGTCCCCGTAGGGCGCCTCGACGGTGAGCAGGTCGCCCGGGCGCAGGTGCCGGGCCGTCCGGTCGGAGAACAGGCCGTCCGGCTCGATCCGCACGTGCAGCTCGGCCATGTCGTTGTCGCGGGGCGGGTTGGCCAGCGAGTACGGCCGCGACTCCGCGCCGGGCAGCCGCACCTCCAGGTACTGGCCCGCCCGGAACGGGATTCGGCGCCCGATCGGGTACCGCAGCTCCAGTACGACGACCCGCGGGGCGGGCCGCCGGACCCGGTACACCCGGGCCGCCAGCTCGCGCCGCCGCGGCGGGCCGGAGTGGGCGATCCGGCGCGGCCGGATGTCGACGGGGCCGTCCGGCACGGCCTGGCAGAGCAGGGCGTCGGCGCCGGGACCGTCCGGCCGGTCGCTGCGCCGGTCCCGCACGGTGCCGCTGACGATCGTCCCGAGGCAGCTGGTGCAGGCCCCGCGCCGGCAGGAGTACGGGATCGTCCAGCCCGCCGCCTCGGCGGCGTCGAGCACCGTCTGGCCGGGGGCGCAGTCGAAGGCGATGTCCGTGTCCGCCACCCCGACCCGGTGGACCGCGGTCATGCCGGGACCACCTCGCGCCGGGCGTCGACGGTGTGCAGCGCCCGGAGCAGCGCCTCGGGATCGGCGCGCCCGCTGCCGGCCAGGTCGAACGCGGTGCCGTGCCCGACGCTGCAGAACGGCACGCCCGCGCCGATCGAGAGCGCCACGGCGGTCCGCCCGGCGAGCAGCTTGACGGGGACGTGGCCCTGGTCGTGGTAGGCGGCGACGTAGCCGGCGTGCTCGTTCGCCGCCAGCAGCACGTCGGCGCCGGTCGGTCCGTCCACCGGCAGTCCCTCGGCACGCAGCCGGGCCACGGCGGGTGCCGTGACCCGCTCGTCGTCGTCGCCGAAGAGCCCGCCCTCGCCGGCGTGCGGGTTGATCCCGAACACCGCGATGCGCCCGGGTGCGCCCAGGTCGCCGAGGGCGCGGTGCAGGGCGCGTCCGGCCGCGGCCACCCGGTCGGCGTCCAGCGTGGTGACCGCGTCGGCCAGCCGCTGGTGCAGCGTGGCGTGCACGATCCGCAGCCCGCCGCCGACCAGCAGCAGGAAGACCCGGTCGGCGGGGAGTCCGGTGACCTCGGCCAGCAGCGACGGGTAGCCGGTGAACGAGGCCCCGCCGGCCCGGACCGCGGTCTCCGAGTGGGGCGCCGCGACGACGGCCCGGTAGCCACCCGTGAGAGCGGTCCGGATCGCGGTCCGGGCGTACTCCAGCGTCGCCCGGCCGGCGGCGGCGTCCACCGTGCCGGGCCGGTGCGCGCCCGCGGGCAGCGCGCCGACGTCGATCAGGTCCAGCGTGCCGGGTTCGGGGGCGGTGCCGGGCCGGTGGTCGCGGACGGTCTCCGTGCCACCGGTGACCCGCACCGCCCACTCGACGACGGCCCGGTCCCCGACCAGGACGGGTGCGGTTGCGGCCCGGCGGGCCGCGGCGACCGCGATCTCCGGGCCGATCCCGTTCGGGTCCCCGGTGCTGAGCAGCGTGCGCGTCACAGCGGGACCGCCAGCAGCGTGTCGATCCGAGAGCTGTCGCAGACCACGACCCGCTCGCGCAGCAGCGCGCGGTCGTCCTCGACCAGGTACCGATCGATGTAGCGGCCACTGGCGAACAGGTCCATCGGCCCGTCCCCGGTGATGCGCACGACCAGGAACGAGGTCTCGCTCCGCACGTCGAACGCCCCGTCGGGTGCCTGCTCCGCCGACAGTACGGCCGGTGACCCGAGCAGGTGCCGGTAGCTGTGCCGCTCGTAGATGTTGGCCTCGCGCAGCGCGGACACCCGGTCGACGAGCATCCCGCGCGAGTCGGCCCAGACGATGCCCGCCGGGAGCCCGCGCCGGTGGTTGTCGGCTGTGGTGATCCGGTAGTGGCACTTCTCGACGAAGAAGCCGGGCCAGTCCTCGAGCCGATCGTCGTCGATGCAGCGCACGTAGTGCCCCTGGGCCTCGAGGATCGCCCCGTGCACCCGCGAGGTCAGCGCGGTGGTGCTGCTCATGCGTCCTCCAGCGTGAACCCCATGCCGGCGCGGTAGGCCTTCCAGAACCCGCGGACCGAGGCCTCGGTGACCCGGCTGCTGCTGGAGACGGCCTCGGATCCGCCCATCTGCAAGGTGGCGAACTCGTCGCCCGCGCCGGCGATGCCGCGCTGGACGAAGCCGCCGATGCAGCCGTCCTCCATCGAGACGTAGCCCGCCGGGCCGACCAGGTTGGACTGCTTGAGGCGGACGAGCCGCTGCTCCTCGGTGTCGGCGGTGAACCCGAGGTAGGTCCAGTTCAACCGCGTCCGGTCGACGGCGGTGGGCAGGATCTGCCGGACGGCGACCGAGTTCTGGATCTGCTGGAGCACGAATCCGGGGAACACCGACAGGATCTGCAGCGTCGTGTCGTCGCCGACCTCCGGGAAGCCGTCGAGCATGCTCGGGTCGGAGAGGCGGTACTCGCTCTCCGAGCGGATCTGCTGGTCCCGGTACCCGTCGTCGTCGGTGGCCGAGCGGTCGATCGCCGAGTAGCTGACGTGGTGCGCGCCGTCCTCGCTGACGATGATCCCGCCGCGCTGCGAGAGCTTGTTGATCCCGAACGTCGTGAAGAACAGGTGCAGGATGCTCGCGTGGTAGGAGTCCTTGACGTTCTCCACGTAGAGCTTCCAGTTGTTCGGCAGTTCCTGGGTGAACCGGCCCAGCACCACGGGCGTTCGGCCGCCCAGCAGGCGCTCGATCCGGGCGACGATCTCCTCGCCGAGGTACTCCTCCAGCGGCAGGACGTCGTTGGACAGGCTGCCGAACACGAGCCCGTTCAGCACGGCCGTGCGCAGCTTCCGCGGCCCGTGCCGTTCCATGCAGAACTCCGGCGGCATCCCGCCGGCCCCGCCGACGCCGTCCTGGAAGGCGACCGCGGTGAGGTCGCCCTGCAGGTTGTAGGTCCAGGCGTGGTACACGCAGGTGAAGTCCTTCGCGTTGCCGTGCTCGGCCATCGCGATCAACGCCCCGCGGTGCGCACACCGGTTCTCGAAGGCGTACAGCTCCCCGTCGACGTCCCGGGTGACGAGCACGGGCTGGTCGCCGATGAACGTCGCGCAGAAGTCGCCGGGCTCGGCGAGCTCCGCCTCCAGGCAGAGGTAGCTCCAGTACGGCCCGTGGAACAGGCGGCCGAGCTCCGTGCGCAGGACCTCCTCGTCCTGGAACGCCCAGTAGGGAACCCGCGTGAGCGATCCGGGCCAGGTCCGGTCCGACAGGGGCTCGGCCTTCGGACCCTCGAGTCGATCCATCACCCTCCCTCCGATTGTTCGAATATCGAACGTCGATCCATCCAGCGAACGCATGGAAGCTCGCGTTCGCCCGGGTCGTCAAGGGATCCGCGTTGACGGGCGCGAACTCGGTTCGTATAACGAACGCGTGCAGGATGCTGAGATCGACGCCCCGACCGACGAGGTGCGCTCCCGGGCCCCGGAGGGGATGGCCGGGCTGGCGAAGGGCCTCGCCATCATCGAGCTGTTCGGGAGCTCGTCGTCACGGCTGTCCGTGGCGTCGGCCGCGGAGGGGATCGGGGTCGCCAGGGCCACCGCACGCCGGTGCCTGCTCACCCTCGTCGACCTCGGCTACGTCGAGTACGACGGGCGGTACTACCGGCCGACCCCCCGCATGCTCCGGCTGGGCAGCGCCTACCTGGACACGTCGTCGTTGCCCGGGCTCGCCGACCAGCACCTCGTCGACGCCCGCGACGAGCTCGACGAGTCGGTGTCCCTCGCGGTCTGGGAGCAGGGATGGTCGATCTTCGTCGCCCGGTCCGAGGCCCAGCGGATCGTGAAGACGGGGGTGCGGGTGGGGGCCCGGCTGCCGGCCCACTGCTCGGCGACCGGGCGGGTGCTGCTCGCCGCGCTCGGCGACGACGAGGTCCGCGAGCGCCTCGCGGGCGCGGATCGCGAACGCCGGACGCCCCACACCGTCACCGACCCCGACGACCTGCTGGGAGTGGTCCGGCACGTGCGCGAGGAGGGCTTCGCGATCAGCGACGAGGAGCTGGAGCTCGGGATGCGCGCCATCGCGGTGCCGGTGGTCGATGGCGCGCGCCGGGTCGTCGCCGCGATGAGCGTCAGCGCGTCGGCCGCGCGGGTCTCCGCGGAACGGATGCGCCGCGAGTTCGTCCCCGTGCTCCGCCGGGAGGCAGGCCGGCTCGGGAGGAAGCTCTAGTGCAGCGGCCACATACGGCTGTGGATGCACCGATTCGCTGATCAAGCCGCTTCCGGCGGAACAGAGCGGCCGCCCGTGGACCGCAGCGGTCTCGTCGTGAGCTCGATGCGAGACCAGGCATCGCGTCACCGAGCGCCCATGATCGCGAGTATCGGTTGTCCATTGCCGCGCCCACAGCAACCGCGAACCGAAACCGTGGATCATCGCCGCGTGCGGCCCGCCCGGGCGCCTCTGCTCATTGCTTGGCCGCGTCGGCGATCGGGTATCGGTGCGACCGTCCTGGCGAGCGCTTCAGTCGCCCGGCACCCAGGACAGCAGCCGGACCCGGCTCACCGTCTCCAGGTGGGTGCGCATCGCGGCGCCCGCAGCTCGGCCGTCGCGTTTGCGGATCGCCTCGGCGATCCGCTCGTGCTGGGTGAGTGACTTCGCCGGTCGCTTGGGCTGTTGGAGCGACTCCCGGCGGCTCTCGGCGATCTGGTCGGCCATCTCGGCCATGAACTTCTCGAGCAGCGCGCTGCGCGCCGCCCTCGTGACCGCACCGTGGAACTGGCGGTCGCCGTCGGCGCCGAGCATGCCGTCGGCGATCTCGGCACGCATCACGTCGAGCGCGGCATCGATGCGGGCCAGGTCGTCGTCGGTGCGGCGCTGCGCTGCCAGCTGGGCGAGCTTCGTCTCGATGGCCTCGCGGGCGTCGAGGACGTCCGGCAGGCGTTGCCGCCGTGCCTCGAGGGCCGCGACGGGCTCGGGTACGAGGCGGTCGGCCCGCAGGTAGGTCCCGCCGCCGTGGCGGATCTCCAGGAGTCCCTGGACCTCCAGCACGACCATCGCCTGCTTGAGCGAGGCGCGGCTGATGCGAAGCCTCTCGGCGAGGGTCCGTTCGGAGGGCAGGCGGTCACCCGTCTTGAGCCCCGCGACCTCGACGTGTTCCTGCAGCCGGGCCATGACCTGCTCGTAGAGCCGCGGGCGGCTGACCGGCTCGAGCGCGTCTGACAAGTCGCCTCCTGATGGCCCGAACTGGATGAGCCAGTCGTTCACGGCACAGCGTATCCCCGCGCTGCGCCCTGCCGATCGTCGCGCCCGGCACCAGGACAAACGAAGGTCCGCACCAGGACGAACGACGGTTGACCACTCCCGTCCCGCGGAAAGAGACTCATCCAATCAGCCACTGACCCACCGACGGTCCCGTCAGCGACGGGCCCTCGCCGCGCACCGCCGGAAGGGGTACCGGTCATGAGCCAGCCGAGCGCCGATGTCCACCGGGCGGTGGACGACATCGGGTTGATCGTCCGCCGCGACGGCGGAGTACTGGACTTCCGGACCTTCGATCCGGAGACGGGCGAGCTGGTCGTCGCCTTCCGCCAGGCCGCGAACGACGAGTGCGTCGCATGCACCATCGACGAGCCGATGGTCCGGGCGTTCCTCGAGGAGGCCGTCCGGGCCCAGGGCGTCGAGCTGGCCGCATTGCACATCCAGGCCCCGGCCGGTTGACCCGCCGCCCCCCTTCGACGTCGAGGAGATCGGTCCCATTGGTGATGCTGGACGTGTTGAACCCGACGGCCGACAGGTACGGAACCGATGTCGCGGGGCTCGCGCCGCGTCCGCCCGGACTCGCCGGGCAGACGGTCGGGCTGCTGTGGAACGGCAAGCCCAACGGGGACGTCGCGTTGCGCGCACTCGGTGCGGCCCTGGAGTCGCAGTTCGAGGGGCTCCGGACGAGGTTCTACAGCGGGTCGATCCCGTGCGACCGAAGCCTCCTCGAGCAGGTGGCCAGGGAGTGCACCGCCGTCGTGGGCTGCACGGCCGACTGCGGTTCGTGCAGCTCCTGGATGACCCACGACATCATCGCGATGGAGCGTGCGGGCGTCCCCGCCGTCATCGTCGTGTCGAAGGGTTTCGAGGAGGACGTCGAGGCGAGCGCCCGGGCCTTCGCCCTCCCCGACGTGCAGCGGGTCGTGGTGCCGTGGGTCTACAACAACGCCACGGAGGAGGTGTCGGTCCGGCAGTCGCTGGATGCCCTGCCCGGCATCGTCGGCTGCCTCGACGGCCGGCCCCGCGCCGAGGGCGCGTCGAGCGGTGCGACGGCGTCGCCACCGGTCATCTCCTTCGCCGCCGACGACCCCACGGAGCTGTTCGCCGAGTTCAACCGGTACTTCATGGACCGCGACTGGGGCGACGGGTACCCGCTGCTGCCGCCGACGCGGGAGGCGGTGGACACCCTGCTGGAGGGCATCGCCGACGCGGACGAGGTGCTCTACACCCTGCCGCCCGGGAACGGGCAGGTCACGCCGCGGAAGATCGCCGTCGCCTGCGCCATGGCGGGCGCGACGGGGCGGGAGATGGCCGTCGTCGAGGCCGTCCTCCGGGCCTTCAACGACCCGCAGCAGCAGGTGCGGCTGCGTACCGTGCTGATGTCGACGAGCGCCCATGCCCCGTTCGTGCTGGTCAACGGCCCCATCACGCGCACCCTCGGGATCAACGGTGGCCGGGCGTGCATCGGGCCCGGTGCGCAGAACCAGGTGAACCTCAGGATCGGGCGTGCCGTCACGCTCGCGCTCAAGAACCTCGGCGCCTGGTACCCCGGCGTGCTGGACATGGACACCATCGGCTCCGTCCGCAAGAACGTGATCGTCATCAGCGAGAACGTCGACGAGAGCCCGTGGACGCCGTTCCACGTCGACGCCGGCTACGGGGCCGAGGAGAACACCGCGACGCTCTTCGTCACCCTCGGCGAGACCGACGTCGGTTTCCAGGGGCACCTGGATCCCGACCAGCTCGCCCGCTCGATCAGCGCGTTCGACGCCGTGCAGGGCGGCTACTTCTCCGGGCTCTTCGGCGGTGAGCGGGCGAAGGAGTCCCCGAGCGGCCGCCTGCTGCTCGTCGCCCCGCCGCACGCACAGGCGCTGGAGGACGGCGGCATCGGCAAGGAGCGGTTCCGGGACCTCCTCTTCGAGTACGGCCACCAGCCCCACGCCCGCGTGATCGAGCAGTGGCGCAAGCTGCACCTGGACGGCAAGACGTTCCCGGAGTGGGACTGGGCCTTCCGGCTCAGCGACGAGGAACAGGCGGGCCGCACCCTGCCCGTCGTGCGCGACCGCGACCGGTACGTGCTCGCGGTCTGTGGTTCCACGCGGGGCAAGGACATGTTCCTGCCGACCGCGCTGCCGCCGGTCACCGCGGCCCTGAGGGCGGACTGGATCGACCGGAGCAGCTGATTTCGCGAGGGAGACAACGATGTCGAACCACAGGACGACCGCGGGCCTGGCGCTCGCCGCAGCGGCCGGCCTGCTGCTCGCCGGCTGCGGTGTGACCAACACCGGGTCCGCGGACGGCGGGAACGGGGACGGGCCCTTCTACCAGGGCAAGGAGATCAACCTCATCGTCCCGTTCGACGCGGGCGGGGCGTCGGACGTCTACAGCCGCATGCTGGCGGGCCACCTCTCGACGCACATCGAGGGCCAACCCCGGATCACCATCGAGAACGTCCCCGGTGGCGCGCAGAAGGACGGCGTCAACCGCTTCGAGCGCACCGAGCACAACGGCCTGAACCTGGCGATGAGCTCGGGTGGGCTCATCGCGGCCACCAAGTTCGACACGGAGGGGATCCAGTTCGACCTGGCCCGCTACGAGCCGCTGATGGCCTTCGGCGGCACCATGGTGATCTTCGGCAGCACGGCGGCCGGCATCCACTCGCTCGAGGACCTCAGGAGCTCGGCCAACCCGATCTTCTACGGGGGGCTGGAGTTCAACGCCTCCGAGGCGGTGCGCGCGTTCGCGCTGCAGGAGATGGGGTTGACCGACTTCGAGCCGCTCATGGGCTACGACGGCGGGGGCGCCGTCACCGCGGCCGTGCTGCGCGGGGAGCTCACCATCGGCAACTCGACCTCGTCGCACTACATCGAGAACGTCAAGCAGCTCGAGGCCGACGGCTCGGTCGTCCCGCTGATGACCCAGGGGTACGTCGTCGGCGGCGAGGTCGTGCGGGACCCGGCGTTCCCCGACCTCCCGACCATGCCCGAGGCCTACCGGATGCTCACCGGTCAGGAGCCGGAGGGGGTTGCCTGGGACACCTACAAGGCCCTCACCGCCGCGCAGACGAACCTGCTGCGGACCTACTGGATCCACGGTGACGCGCCGGAGGAGGCCCGGGTGGCGCTGCGCGACGCGGTCGCGAAGCTCGTCGTGGACGAGGACTTCGTCGCCGAGTCCACGCGGCTCCTGCACGTCGACTCGCCGCCGCAGATCGGCGCCGAGGTCAAGGCCTCCACCTCGTCGATCGTCGACCTCGATCCGCAGTCGGTGACGTGGCTCGAGGACTACATGGCCCGGAACAACGCCTGAGGACCGACGGTGCTCGAATCCGCGCTCGAAGCGCTGCAGATCCTCGTCAGCCCGCAGCACCTCGTCTGGCTGGTACTCGGTGTCGGCATCGGCCTGCTGCTGGGGCTCATCCCGGGGCTGGGCGGCCTCACCGGGATGGCGGTGCTGCTCCCGCTCATCGTCGGCCTGGAGCCGGCCAGCGGTATCGCCATGCTGATCGGCCTCAACGCCGCCACGACGATCGGCGACACGTTCCCGTCGGTGCTGATGGGGGTCCCCGGGACGGCCGCATCGCAGGCCACGGTGCTCGACGGCTATCCGATGGCCCGCAAGGGCCTCGCCAACGTCGCGCTCGGCGCGGCCTTCACGTCGAACATGGTGGGCGGGTTCATCGGCGGGGTCGTCCTCCTCGTGCTGATCCCGTTCGCCCGCCCGCTGATCATCGGGATGGGCTCCCCGCAGCTGTTCATGCTGACGCTGCTGGGGTTCAGCCTCGTCGGGGTGCTCGCCCGGGGAGCGGTCGGCCCGGCCTTCATGTCCGGCCTGCTCGGGATGTTCCTCGCCACCGTCGGCAGCGCGTCGATGACGGGCGACTACCGCTTCGTCGGCGGCATCTTCTACCTCTACGACGGCCTCGACCTCTCCATCCTCGCGATCGGGCTCTTCGCGATCCCGTCCATCCTGTCGCTGCTCACGCAGAACGAGTCGGTGGCGCGGACGATGGTCCACGAGCGGGGCGGGGTCCTGCGCGGAGCGCGCACCGCGTTCCGCCACAAGCGGGTGCTGGTGGGCAACTCCGTGCTCGGCAGCCTCCTCGGGATCGTGCCCGGCATCGGCGGGAGCGTCGTCGACTGGATCACCTACGGCGCCACCAAGCAGGCCGTCCGCAAGGACCGCGACCAGTTCGGCAAGGGGGACGTCCGCGGGGTCATGGCCCCGGAGGCCGCCAACAACGCCAAGGACGGCGGCGTGCTCGTCC
This sequence comes from Pseudonocardia wallangbongensis, assembly GCF_054486945.1. Lineage (NCBI taxonomy): Bacteria > Bacillati > Actinomycetota > Actinomycetes > Pseudonocardiales > Pseudonocardiaceae > Pseudonocardia > Pseudonocardia wallangbongensis. The sequence goes on along the minus strand of NZ_JBRERS010000001.1, from coordinate 860,592 downwards.
CGACCCTGATGTTCGGGATCCCGGGGAGCGCGACGGCGGCCATCCTGCTGGGCGGGTTCGCCACCATGGGGATCTCGACCGGGCCGAGCATGCTCTCTCCCGAGAACCTCTACCTGATCTTCGTGATCATCTGGACGCTGGTGCTGGCCAACGCCATCGGGGCCATGTCGTGCGCGGCCCTCACCGGCACCCTCAGCAAGATCAGCCTCCTGAAGCCCTACACCTACGGCCCCTTCCTGCTGGTGATCATGATCATCGCCGGCTACCAGGCCGGTGTCCGCTGGGGCGACGTGGTGGCCGTCGTCGTGATCGGCCTGCTGGCCTGGCTGATGCAGGCGCTCAAGTGGCCGCGACCACCGCTGCTCATCGGGTTCGTCCTGGGCACCGGCGCGGAGAACTACCTGTGGATCTCGGTGGGCAGGTACGGGTGGAGCTGGCTGGCCGACCCGTCGGTCATCGTCATCGGCCTCGTCATCCTCGTCACGTTGCTGGCGGGGTTCACCGGTGTCTTCGGCCGGCTCTACGCACGGTTCGCCCCGGTCGAGACCCTGACGGAGCCGACGAAGGAGCCCTCCCGTGGTTAGCATCAGCGCGGTCCGGATCGGGGCGGACGGGGTGCTCCTCGCGGTGTTCGCCGTCGCGGCGATCATCTCGCTGCAGTCCGTCGACAGCCCGACGTACTGGTTCCCGGCCTTCATCACCGTCAGCGGGACGCTCGCCGCCGGGTACAACCTCGTGGCCGACCTGGTTCGCGTGCGCGGCGGTCACTCGTTGACGGAGGGGGAGATCGTCGACATCGGGGCCACCATCTCCGACAGCCACGACGAGGCGGGCCCGGGGGACCAGGCCGGGAGCCTGGCCCGCAGGGCCTTCGGGCTGGCGTTGTGGCTGGTGGCGTTGCCGCTGCTCGGGCTCGTGATCCCGTTCTTCTACGCCTCGCTGGTCTGGTTGGTCGCCCTGCTCCGATTCCAGGCGAGGCAGCGGTGGCTCTTCGTGGTGGCGTCCGTGGCCGTGTTCGGCGTCCTCCTCAACGTGCTCATCGTCCTGCTGGAGATCAAGATGCCGCCGGCGATCCTGACGGGGCTCGGGTAGCCGTTTCGTATGACAGAACTTCCGCGTTCTGGTTGACACGGGGCTCATCGGGCTCGAATGTATGACCATCCGACAGAGAGGCGGATGGCTGTGCGTGCAGCGGTGCTGGGAGATTTCGGGATCCCGCCCGTCGTCGAGGACGTCGAGCCGATGCCTCCGGGCCCGCGCGAGGTGGTGGTGCGGGCCGGTGCCGTCGAGGTGTGCGTGACCGACTCGTACGCGCTGCGGCCCGGGCCGCTGGCGCACCCGCCGGCGATCCTCGGGCACTCCGCCGCCGGTGTGATCGAGGAGGTCGGCTCCGCGGTCACCTCGGTGGCCCCCGGCGACCGGGTGGTCGTCGCGGGCACCCCGGCCTGCGGTGATTGCTTCTGGTGCGACCGCGGAGAGGGCCACCAGTGCCGGGAGGTCTTCGAGGCCGACGTCCGGTACGTCGCCCGCCGGGCCGACGGCACCTCGGTGAGCGCGGCCGGTGGCGTCGGCACCTACGCGGAGCGGCTGCTCGTGCGCGACTACGGGGTGGTGCCGATCGACACCACCCTGCCCGACGAGCACCTGTGCCTGCTCAGCTGCGGCGCCGCCAGTGCGCTGGGGGCCGTGTTCGGCATCGCGCGGGTCGGCCTCGGCGACACGGTCGCGGTGTTCGGCGCCGGCCGGATCGGGGGCTGGATCGTGCAGAGCGCCCGGCTCGCCGGGGCCGTGCGCATCGTGGCGGTCGAGCCGATGCCCGGACGCCGCGAGCGCGTGCGCGCGCTGGGTGCCACCGACGTGCTCGACCCGGCCGACGGTGAGGTCGTCGACCGGATCCGGGACCTCACCGGCGGCCGCGGCGTCGACGTGGCGTTCGAGGCCGCGGCGGCCGCGGCGGCGGTGCGCGCGGCGTTCGACGCCACCCGCCGGGGCGGGGTCGTCGTCCCGCTCGGGATGACCGACTGGGGCGTCACGGTCGACCTGCCGGTCAACGACCTCGCCATGCGCGGGCGCGAGATCCGCAGCTGCCAGTACGGCAACGTCGACGTCCGCCGCGACCTGCCGCGGTTCGCCCGCGTCCTGGAGGCGGGCCTGCTCGACGCCGCCGCCATGGTCGACCGCACCTACCCGCTCGCCGACGCCGGCAAGGCGCTCGGCGCCGCCGCGGGCCGGGAGCTGATCACCGCCGTCCTCCTGCCCCAGTCCTGACCCACCGAGGGAGCCATGACCACCACCGCCTCACCGACGCGGCCCGCCGACGCCCAGCCGGAGCCCACCCCCGCGCAGCTCATCCGGACCGTGGTCGACCTGCGACCGGAGCTGGTGGCGGCGCAGGCCGGGACCGAGGAACGCACCTACTACTCCAGCGAGATGCACGAGGCGTTCCGCGCGGCCGGCTTGTACCGGGTGGTGCAGCCGAAGCGCTACGGGGGCCTCGAGTACGACTTCACGACGTTCGCGCGCCTGCAGCTCGAGATGGCCCGCGGGTGCGTGTCGACGGCGTGGTGCTGGGCGTTGGCGTCGAGCCACGCGCTGCAGATCGGCTCCTACTTCCCCGAGGCGGCGCAGGAGAAGATCTTCGGCGACGGTGACTTCCGGTGCGCGTCGGTGGCCGCCCCGGACGCGAAGGCACAGCGGGTCGACGACGGCTGGCGGCTCGACGGGACCGTCCGCTACTGCTCCGGCATCCCGTACTCCACGCACTTCATGGGCCAGGCGATGCTCGCCGGGCTGCCGCCGCAGGAGGCCGCCGAGCACCTGATGCTCTACGTCGCCCCGCGCAGCGAGTGGACGATGCTCGACGACTGGGGCGACACGCTGGGCCTGCGGGGCAGCGGCTCGCACAGCATCCGGCTCGAGGACGGGCGGATCCCGGCGGAGTTCGTCGTCGAGGACACGAACATGGTCAACGTCGACGTCAGCGAGGGCACCCCGGGACTCGCGCTGCACGGCAACCCGATGTACGTGGGCCGGGCGCTCGCGCCGTTCACGATCTCCCTCGCCGCGCTCACCACGGGGGCCGGGTACTGCGCACTGGACGAGTTCGAGCGCCAGATGCGCACCCGCAAGACCAGCATCCCGCCGATGGTCCCGCGGCTCGGTGACGGCGACTACCAGCGGTGGTACGGCACGGGCCTGGCGAAGCTCGCCACGGCGGAGGCGCTGACGATCCGCTGCGCCGAGGAGCACATGGAGATCTGCGAGCGCACCGCCGCGGGCGGGGAGCCCTACAGCGAGGAGGAGGAGCAGCGGATCGGGATCATCGCGCGGGAGGCCATCGTGCAGGTGTGGGAGGCCGTCGACGAGGCGCTCTTCCGCAACATCGGCTCCAGCGCGATCAAGGCCGGGCAGCCGTTCGAGCGCGTGTGGCGCGACCTCACCATGATCGCGAGCCACCGCAACACGAGCTTCCGCGAGACGTCGTTCCGCAAGCTCGCCCAGCTGCACCTCGGCCTGCCGATCGGTGACGGGGCGCGATGAGGGAGCGTCAGCGAGCGAATCAATGTCACAGCGCCCGCGCGAAGGGCCGAGCGATGAGTTCGCAGCCGCTCACCTCTCGGCGCGGGTTCTTCTGGGTCGGCACCGAGCGCGCCCGGCACCCGGCCGGCACGGTGCCCCGCGCCCCGATGTTCGTGGCGTGGGAGGAGCCCGAGCGCGTCACCGCGCCGCACCCGGTCGTGTTGGTGCACGGCGGCGGGGGCCAGGGCACCGACTGGATGGGCACCCCGGACGGGCGTCCCGGCTGGGCGGAGGCGCTGGTCCGCGGCGGGCACCGGGTGTACGTGGTCGACCGGCCGGGGCACGGCCGCTCGCCCCACCACCCCGACGTGCTCGGCCCGATGGGCGAGCCGTTCTCCTACGAGCGGCTCAAGGGCCTCTTCGACCCGGACGATCTCGCCGACCGGCACACCCAGTGGCCCGGCTCCCACGACCTCGACGACCCGCTGTTCGACCAGGTCGCCGCGCCGACCGGCCCGATGCTCGCGGACCTCGCGGCGAGCCAGCGCCTCGACGCCGAGCGGCTCGTCCAGCTCCTGGAGCGCGTCGGGCCCGCGGTCCTGCTCACCCACTCCGCGGGCGCCCCGGGCGGCTGGCTGGCGGCCGACGCCCGGCCGGACCTCGTCGTCGCGCTGCTCGCCCTGGAGCCGATGGGCCCACCGTTCCTCACGGTCCCGGACGGGCCGCGGCTGCTGCCGTGGGGCCTGACGGCGGCCCCGCCCGCGTTCGACCCGCCCGTCGCCGACCCGGCCGACCTCGTACCCGGGACGCACCGGTTGCCGGGCCTCGCGAAGGTGCCGATCGGCGTGTTCTCGGGCGAGGCGTCGCCGTTCGACGGGTTCGCCGGGGACATCGCCGCGTTCCTGTCCGGCGCGGGGTGTCGCGCGGAGCACGTCCGCCTGGCCGACCGGGGCGTGCGCGGCAACGGGCACGCCGTGCAGTTCGAGCGCAACAACATCGAGGCGCTCGACGTCCTCGTGCGGTGGCTCGCCGAGGAGTCCGGCCGGTGACCGCGCCGTCCCCGGGTCGGGTGTCGACCTGGCGGGTCGCGTCCGCGAGCTTCGCGGGCACCACCGTCGAGTACTACGACTTCGCGATCTACGGGACGGCCGCGGCGCTGGTCTTCCCACGGCTGTTCTTCCCCACGGCCGACCCGTTCGTCGGCACGCTCGCCGCGTTCGGCACGTTCGCGGCCGGGTTCCTCGCCCGCCCGGTCGGCGGCGTCCTGTTCGGGCACTTCGGCGACCGCGTGGGCCGCAAGCGGATGCTCGTGATCACGCTCGTGCTGATGGGCGTCGCGACCACCGCGATCGGCCTGCTGCCCGGCTACGAGTCGGCGGGTGCGTTGGCCCCGACGCTGCTCATCGCCCTGCGGCTGGCGCAGGGGATCGCGTTCGGCGGGGAGTGGGGCGGGGCGGTCCTGCTCGCCTACGAGTACGCGCCCCCCGACCGCCGCGGGTTCTTCGCGAGCCTCCCGCAGACCGGCCCGGCCGCCGGCGTGCTGCTGGGCAACCTCGTCTTCCTGCCGGTCGCCGCCCTGCCCGACGAGGACCTGCTGTCGTGGGGGTGGCGAATCCCCTTCCTGGTCAGCATCGTGCTGATCGCGATCGGCATCGTCGTGCGGCTGCGGATCGCCGAGTCGCCGGAGTTCGTGGCGGTCCAGCGGGCGGGTGCCGAGGCGCGCGTGCCGCTGGCGGACGTGCTGCGCCACAACCTGCGTGAGGTCTTGCTGATCTGCGGGGGCTTCCTCGGCTTCGGGGCGCTCTCGATCGTGGCGGCGACCTTCCTGCTGAACCACGCCACGGTCACGCTCGGCGTCGACCGGTTCGCGGTGATCACCGCGATCCTGCTGGCGAACATCGTGCAGTTGCCGGTCGTGCCGCTGTCGGGCTGGCTCGCCGACAGGTACGGTCCCCGGCCGGTGGTGCTCACCGGCGCGGTCGCGTCGATGGTCGGGATCTTCGTGCTCGTCGGCGCGGTGGAGACCAGGGACGTCGGGCTGATCACCCTCGGGTACGTGCTGGGGTTCGGGCTGCTGTACTGCATCGGCTACGGCGCGCAGCCGTCGGTCTACGCGGGCGCGTTCGACGCCCGGGTGCGCTACACGGGCATGTCGCTGGGCTTCCAGCTCGCCACGGTGCTGGGCAGCGCGGTGGGCCCGGGCATCTCGGCGATCATCCTGCAGGCCACCGGACAGCCGTACGCCGTCGCGGTGTACGTCTCCGCGATGCTGGTGATCTCGTTCGCGTGCCTGGCCGTGCTGACCGCCCGTCCACGCGTGGCCGCCGTGTCCGGGATCGACACATGACCCGGACGCATCCCGGCGGGCCGGCGATCGCGGCCCCCGAGCCGGACCTGACGCCCGAGGCGATGATCGCGCGGGCCACCGCCATGCGCGCCGAGCTGGTGGCGGAGGCGCCGGCGGGGGAGGAGCGCGGCGGCTACTCGGAACGGCTGCACGAGCGCTTCACCGAGGCCGGCTTCTACCGGGTGCTGCAGCCACGCCGGTACGGCGGGTACGAGTTCGGGCTCGACACGTTCTTCCGGCTGATCACCGAGATCTCCCACGGCGACCCGGCCACCGGCTGGTCGGTGTGCCTCGCGTCGGACCACATCTTCCACATCGCCTCGTTCTTCTCGGAGCGGGCGCAGGAGGAGCTCTTCGCCCCGGACGGCCACTTCTGCTCCCCGCACCGGGCGGCGCCCACCGGCACGGCCGAGCGCGTCCGCGGCGGCTACCGGGTGAGCGGCACGTGGGACTACTGCTCCGGGATCACGCACGCCACCCACTTCATCGCCACGGCGATGGGTCCCGCACCCGGCACGGACGGCCCGCCCGTCCCGCTGGCGTGCGTGCTCCCGCGCGGCGACTACACGGTGCTCGACGACTGGGGCGGCGGCGCCACCCTCGGCCTGCAGGGCACCGGCTCGAACTCGGTGCGCGTGGACGACGTCTTCGTGCCAGAGCACCTCGCCGAGCACTACGACTGGAAGGCCTTCGCGATGCCGCGCGACGGCACGCCGGGCTACCGCCTGCACCGCAACCCGCTGTACCTCGGGCGCTCGCTGACGATCTACTACGGCGGCCTCGCCGCGCCGGTGGTCGGGGCCGCCCGCGCGGCGCTGGACGAGTACGAGCAGGTCCTGCGCACCCGCCAGACCACCGTTCCACCGAAGGTGCTGCGCTGCGAGTCACCGGACTACCAGCGGTGGTTCGGGGAGGCGCAGAGCCTGACCGACTCCGCGCTCGCCGTTCTCGTCGCGGCCGGCGCGGGCTACACGGCCGCAGGGCGCGAGTGGGAGCGCACCGGTGCGTTCCCCGTCGGCGCCGACGTGCGGCCGCGGGGGATGGCCCAGCAGGCCGCCCGCCTGGCCGCCGACGCCGTCGACCGGCTCTTCACCACCGGCGGGACGTCCGCGGCCAAGCGGGGCTCGCGCCTGCAGCGCTGCTTCCGCGACGTGGCCATGTACCGCACGCACATCGGGGCGCAGGCCGACCTGCACTTCGCCGCCAACGCCCGCGTCCACTTCGGACTCCCGACCCCGCTGTGACCGACCGAGGAGGCAGTCGTCATGACCGAACGTATGACAACCATCCAGTAGGCTTCCGCCGTGGACGAGCCGGACGTACCCGACCTCGCATCCCGGATCGGCCGGGTCTCCGCGCCGCTGCGCCCCCAGGTGCGCGACGTCCTGCGCGAAGCCATCCTGACGATGCGGTTCGCGCCCGGCCAGCGGCTGGTGGAGCGCGAGCTGATCGACATGACCGGCGTCTCCCGCACCACGATCCGGGAGGTGCTGCGTGAGCTCGCCGCCGAGGGGCTCGTGCGCACCGTGCCGCAGAAGGGCGCCGTCGTCGTCGCGCTCTCGCCCGAGGAGGCCGAGGAGCTCTACGAGCTGCGCGAGGTCCTCGAAGCCCACCTCGTGCGGCGGTTCGTCGCCCAGGCGCCGGACAGCCGGCTCGTCGCGCTGCGGCGCGCGTTCACGAAGCTCGAGGACGTCGTGGCCGAAGGCGGCGGCACGATGGACGTCGTGGCGGCCAAGGACCTGATCTACGACGTGCTGCTCGACGGCGCGGGCAACTCCGCCCTGCGCACCAGCCTCTCGCAGCTGCACGCCCGGGTGAGCCTGATGCGGGCCGGCTCGCTGGCGTCCGATCCCGGCCGTCCCGGGCGCTCCGTGGCGGAGCTGCGCGAGATGGTCAAGGCCGTGGAGGCCCGCGACGCCTCGGCCGCATCGGCCGCGATGATCGCCCACGTCCGGGCGGCCGCCCGGCTCGGCATCGCCGCGATGCGGGCGTCGCAGGAGGCCGGCGCCACACGTTTCGTATGACGGAATGACATTCCTGCTGTCTCGAGGAGGAGACATGGCACACCTCAACGGGGGCCACCACGTCACGCTGTCGGTCGGACCTGCGCAGGAGGACGTGGACTTCCACGTCGAGACCCTCGGCATGCGCTTCATCAAGAGGACCGTGCTCTTCGACGGGTCGCTGCCGATCTACCACCTCTACTACAGCAACGCGAACGGCGACCCGAGCGCCGTCGTCACCACGTTCCCGTTCCGGCAGGCCGGGCTGCGCGGCCGGCGGGGCACCAACCAGGCCCGCGAGGTGCACCTCGCGGTTCCGTCCGGCTCGCTCGACTACTGGCAGGGGCGCCTCGCCGCGCGCGGGGTCGAGGTCGAGAACGCCGAGGTGCTCGACCAGCGGCGGCTGCTCTTCCACCACCCGTGCGGGATCGAGTACGCGATGGTGGGCGTCGAGGACGACCCCCGCGTCGGGCACGCGGGCGCGGGCGTGCCGCCCGAGCACGCGATCCACGGCGTGTACGGCGTCGGCGTGCACGTGGCGAACCCGGAGAACATGGTCGAGTTCCTCAGCGACTCCTTCTACGGCAAGGGCCTCGTCGAGGAGGGCGACCGGGTCGTGCACCAGGTCGGCCGGCCCGGTCAGGGCGGCTCCGTCGAGCTGGTGGTCAACCGCACCGACGAGCCCGGCACCTGGCGTTACGGCGAGGGCACGATCCACCACTTCGCCTGGAACGCCGAGACGCTCGAGAACCAGGACGCCCTGAAGTTCGAGATCGAGGGGGTCGGCTACACCGACATCTCCGAGCTCAAGGACCGCAAGTACTTCAAGTCGGTCTACGTCCGCACACCGGGCGGGGCGCTGTTCGAGCTCGCCGTCACGCACGCCGAGGGCGGCTGGACCTGCGACGAGTCGCCGAAGGAGCTCGGCAGCGCCTTCCAGCTGCCCGAGCAGTTCGAGGACCGCAGGGCGGAGCTGCTCGGCCAGCTCGAGCCGATCTCGGTATGACGGCCGAGACGACGCTGCGCATCGAACGGTGGGGCGACGACCCGGGGCGGGCGGCGCTCGGCGTCCTCGCCGTGCACGGTCGCGACCAGGAGCCCGGGTTCATGCGCGCCGTCGCCGACCGCGTCGGCCTGCCCGGGCTCGCCTGGTACGCGCCGGCGGCGCCCGGGCGCACCTGGTACCCGCAGCGGTTCACCGAGCCGCTCGCCGCGAACGAACCGTTCCTGTCGGCGTCCCTGCGCGCCCTCGGCGCGGTGCTCGAAGGCGTCGGCCGGGACGGGTTCGGGGCTGACCGCCTGGTCCTGCTCGGGTTCTCCCAGGGCGCCTGCCTGCTCAGCGAGTACCTCGTGCACCACCCCCGCCGGTATGCGGCCGCCGCGCTGCTGACGGGCGGGTTCGCCGGGCCACCCGGGTCGCCGCGGGAGGTGGCGGGCGACCTCGCCGGCACGCCGGTGCTGCTCGCGTCCAGCTCCCGCGACGGCTGGGTGCCGGTCGAGCGCGTGCGCGAGACCGCGGCACTCCTGGGCGGAGCGGGCGCCGAGATCACCCTGCGCGTCGACGAGGACCCGGAGCACCACGTCAACGACGCCACGGTCGGGGCCGTGCGCGACCTGCTGACCCGCGCCACCGCCTGATGCGCGCCGCCATCATGACGGGGCCGGGCCGGCTCGAGGTGCAGGACGTCGACCTGCTCCCGCTCGCGCCCGGGCGGATCCGGGTGCGCACCGGCGCCACCCCGTTCTGCGTCACCGACGTCATGAACTCCGACGGCGTGTTCGGGAAGGAACCGCCGACGATCCTCGGGCACGCCTCGATGGGTGTGGTGGAGGAGCTGGGCCCGGACGTCACCGGGGTGCGCGTCGGCGACCGCGTGGTGGTGCACGGCACGGCCGAGTGCGGTCGCTGCTTCTACTGCGTGCGCGGCCGCGCCGACCAGTGCTCGGTGATCTTCGACCGGCCGGACGGTCCGCCACCGGTGGCCCGGCTCGCCGACGGGAGCATCGCGACGGCGGCGGGGAACGTCGGCGGGTACGCGGAGCTGATGTCGGTGGACGCCCGCCAGGTGGTCCCGATCGACACCACCGTGCCGGACACCGTGCTGGGGCTGCTCGGGTGCGGGGTGACCACGGGCCTCGGATCGGTGTTCAACGTGGCCGCCGTCGTCCCCGGGTCGGACGTGGCCGTCGTGGGCTGCGGTCAGCTCGGGCTGTGGATGATCCAGGCCGCCCGGCTCGCCGGGGCGGGGCAGATCATCGCCCTCGACCCGGACGCGGGCCGCCGCGAGCGCGCCGCCGCGGCCGGCGCCACCGCGACCCTCGACCCGGCCGAGGCCGACCCCGTCGAGCAGGTGCGCGCCCTGACCGGCGGGTACGGCGTGACCTACGCGCTGGAGGCGGCCGGGCCCGCGCTCGCCCAGCGGCAGGCCGTGCTGATGACCCACCGCGGCGGCACCGCCGTCCTGACCGGCTGCGAGCCGCTCGGCGCGGAGCTCTCGCTCCCGCAGGTGCCGATCGCGCTGCACGGCCGCACCGTCGTCAGCAGCCAGAACGGGCGGGTGCGGATGCACCACGACATCCCCCGCTTCACAGCGATGCTCGAGGACGGGCGGCTCGACGCGTCGCTCGTCGGGAGCGTCGAGTTCACGCTGGACGAGATCGACGAGGCGAAGGAGGCGGCGCGGGCGCACCGCACGGTGATCGGGGTGATCGTGCCGGGCGCTCGCTGAGGGGAGTCAGGGCGTGTTGCCCAGCTGCTTGAGCCCGGCGTCGGTCGAGTTCGTCCGGTGCCGGTCGCAGGCGGCGATCGCGGCCTCCGCGTCGCGGGCGGCGAGCGCCCGGTGGATCGCGCGCAGCTCCGCCACGACCTCCGCGGGCCTGCCGGGGCCCGCCACCGCGAGGGACATCACGAGACCCGCGTGCGACCGCAGGTTCCGCAGCAGGTCCCGGGTGGCGAGGCCGGCCGCCCGCAGCATGACGACGAAGAACCAGTCCCGCGCCCGGACGAGCTCCTCGAGCACCGGGGCCGGCCGCACGGCGACCTCCTCGACCGCCTCCAACGACCGCCCCAGAGCCTCCACCTGGGAATCGGTGGCCAGCTGGACGAAGCGCCGGACGGCGACGTCCTCCAGGATGTGCCGGATCTCGTCGGTCTCGGCCATGTTGTGCGCCGTCGGGTCGGCGATCACGACCCCGTCGGCGTCCTGGCGGGCGACGCCGAGCTCGGCGAGCTCGCCCAGCGCGTCCCGCACGGCGTCGGGGGGCGCCCCGGTGCGGGCCACGACCGCCTCGACGGGGAGGGCGTCGCCGGGCCGCAGCGTGCCCCGGACGATCCAGCGCAACACCGCGTCGCGCACGACTGCGGGTTGCGATGCGGGTGTGGCCGAGCCGTCGTTGGCGGGCACCGGGCAACCCTAGCAGCCGCCCACCCGTCGAAGATCAACTCTTGGGTCCCAGGTGATTCAGCAGCAGGTCCAGCGGCCGCGGAACGTGATCGAGATCGAGGGCCGCGACGAGCCGGCCGGAGTAGCGGATCTTGCGGCCGCTGCCCGATCCCAAGAACCGGCGCAGCTGGTCGTGGGTGGTGCTCCCGCGCCACGCGGGTTGCTTCTGGAGCGTGCGGAACGAGCCGAGGTCGCCCTCCGCGTCGACGACGCCCTCGACCGCGGCGGTGCCCAGGGCGCGGATCAGCTCGTCCTCCAGGTCGGCGACGCACACGAAGAACCCGAGCGCATCCAGACCGCTCCGGCCGCCGCCGACCCCGAGGCCGGCGCGCTCGAGCCCCCGCCGGAAGTCGCCTTCCTCCCCGGCGTCGCACAGACCGGCCAGCCGCAGATCCCGACCGGAAGGGCCGAACCTGCGGACGTACCTCCCGATGTTCGTGGCGCCGCCCATCGCCAGGACGGAGATGCCCTCGGCCGCCAGGTCCCGGCCACGGCGCGCGGCCAGCGCCGCGACGGCCGACTCGTCACTGGCTCCCTCGACCAGGACCACCGTGTGCGGGTTGCTCACCGGCCCAGCCTCGCACCACTGCCGTTCAGCGGAACGCGGCCATGCGCACGAGATCCGGTTCAGACGGAGGTCAGGCCCCCGTCGACCAGGATCTCGACCCCGGTCACGTAGGAGGACTCGTCGCTCGCCAGGAACAGGACGACGTCGGCGACCTCCTGGACCTCCCCGCCCCGCTTCATCGGCACCCCGCCGATCTGCGCCGCCCGCCAGGCCGGGTCGGCCGAGCCGCGGGAGGTGACCATCGGCGGCAGCAGGCCCGGCGCGACCGCGTTGACCCGGATGCCGTGCTCCGCGTGCTGCACCGCGGCGGTGGTCGTCATCGCCTTGATCGCGGCCTTGGACGCGCTGTAGCCCATGTGAACGCCGGGCTGGCCGATCGAGGCCGAGACCGAGGTCAGGTTGACGATCGCACCACCACCGGAGCGGGCCATCGCCGCGGCGCCGTGCTTGATGCCGAGGAAGGCGCCCTTCGCGTTCACCAGCATGAGCCGGTCGTAGAAGTCGGTGCTGGTGAGGTCGGGGTCGAAGGTCCCGCTGATCCCGGCGTTGTTGACCAGTACGTCGAGCCGGCCGAACGAGTCGAGCACCTCCTCGATGGCGGCGGACCACGAGCCCTCGTCGGTGACGTCGAGGTGCAGGTAGTGGGCTTGCCCGCCGCCGTCGTGGATCTCCTTCACCGCCGCGGTGCCGCCGGCGTCGTCGATGTCGGCCGCGACGACGGTGGCGCCTTCGCGGGCGAACGTGGCCGCGGTGGCCCTACCCATTCCGTTGGCCGCCCCGCTGATCAGGGCAACCTTGTCGCGCAGTCGCATGGCGTGGATCCTTCCGTGCTCTCGAAGCCGGCCCTGCTGACCGCCGTCCAGCGGCACCGACGCTATGCGGTCGCCGCACACACCTTCGCTGGACCGCACACATGCCCGGTCATGTGTGCCGACCTCAGCCGATGTGTGCGGCCAATGTGCCTCGGCCTGGGTGCTACACGCCCAGGTCGAGGGAGTGGACGAGTGCGGGGAAGTGGTCGAGCTGGCGCCGCAGGGCCGCGGCCGCGGCCTGCAGCAGCGGGAGGCGGGAGTGGAGGAACTCGTCGTTGGGTTGGCGGCCGGACGTGGTGGCGCAGCTGATCCCCGCGATGGCGACCCCGTCGTTGAAGATCGGCACCCCCAGCACCGTGATCCCGAAGTCCAGCTCGTCGGCGACGAGGGCGTACCCGTCCCGCCGGACGTGGCCCAGGCAGTCCCGCAGCCCGGCTTCGGTGGTGACGGTGTGCGGGGTGCGCCGGACGAGCCGCGCCGCGGCGAAGTACTCGGTGAGGCGCGGCTCGGGTTGGAAGGCGAGGAGCGCCCGGCCCGTGGCCGACACGTAGGCGGGCACCCGGCTGCCGGGTGTCACCGCGAAGCGGAGCAGGCCCTCGGTCTGCATGTGGCAGAGGTGGATGATGTCGACCCCGATGAGGGTGGTCAGCGAGACGCTGTCGCCGGTCTCGTCCCGCAGGTGCTGCAGGTGGGGCTGGGCGACCTCGGCCAGGTTCATCGAGTCCGGGTAGCCGGCTCCCAGCTCCATGACCTGGGGCGTGAGCACGAACTTCCGGCCGACCTTTCGCACGTATCCCAGCTGCACGAGCGTCAGGAGGAACCGTCGGACGACGGCGGGGCTGAGGTCCGTGGCCGCCGCCACCTCGCTGAGGGTCGGCTCGGGGCCGGCCGGCCCGAACGCCCGCAACACGGCGAGGCCGCGGGCGAGCGAGCTGACGAACTGTTCCTTGTCCGGCGCGGGCCGGGCCGGGGTTGACATGCCGCCTCCTCCGTCGCATGCTGCGCGCGTTCGGAGAGCGAAACCTTATTCGCTGAGCGAAACTCCGTCAAGTCCTCGATGAGGAGGCGTGATGAGCAGTGCGACACCGCCCGGTGCCGAGGTTCCGCCGTCCCAGCTCACCAAGCGGGTCACGACAGCGGTCTCGCTGGGAACGGTCATCGAGTGGTACGACTTCTTCCTCTACGGCACCGCGGCCGCGCTGGTCTTCCCGCACCTGTTCTTCCCGGCGCAGAACGGCACGGTCGGCGCCCTGCTGTCCTTCGCGACCTTCGCCACGGGGTTCGCCGCACGGCCCGTCGGCGGGATCATCTTCGGGCACCTCGGTGACCGGGTCGGCCGCAAGACGGTCCTCGTGACGACCCTGGTCCTGATGGGCGTCGCTACGGTCGGGATCGGCCTGCTGCCGACCTACGACCAGGTCGGGGTCGCCGCACCGGTCCTGCTCGTCGCACTGCGGATCGTCCAGGGCCTCGGCACGGGCGGCGAGTGGGGCGGCGCGGCCCTGATGACGAAGGAGAACGGCAGCACGCGGCCCGGGTTCTTCGGTTCCTTCCTGTCCGCCTCGGTCTTCGCCGGGCTGATCCTCGGCTCGGTGGTCTACACCGCGCTGGCCTCCGTGCTCACCGAGGAGCAGCTGTTCGGCTGGGGCTGGCGCGTCCCGTTCCTCGTGAGCATCGTGCTCGTCGCCGTCGGGCTCTGGATCCGCCGCGACCTGCCGGAGACGGCCGAGTTCGAGCAGGTCAAGCGCAGCGAGGTGCAGGAACGGGCGCCGATCCTCGCCGCGCTGCGGCGGCCGCGCAACGTCATCGCGATCTTCCTGATGCGGGTCGGGCAGAACACGACCTTCTACATCGTCTCGGTGTTCGTGCTGACCTACGCCACCACCACGCTGGACCTGCCGCGACCGACCATCCTGGCGGCCACCCTGGTCGGCTCGCTGGCGGCCGGGCTGCTGTGCCCGCTGTACGGCCACCTCGGGGACCGCTTCGGATTCGGCCGGGTCATGCTCGTGGCCCTGGTGCTGCAGGCCGTGTTCGCCTTCCCGTTCTTCCTGCTCGTCGACACGCGGAACTTCGGGGCGATCCTGCTCGCCGTCGTCGTCGCGATCGCCGGGGGCGCGGCCGCCGCCGACGCCATCCAACCCGCCTACTTCACGAGCATGTTCGGGACCCGGAGCCGGTTCAGCGGGGTCTCGATCGGGCGCGAGGGGGGCACGGTGATCGGCGGTGGGCTGGCGCCACTGATCGCGGCCGGGCTCCTGGCCTGGCAGGGCGGGTCGAGCTGGGCGGTCTCCGGCTGGATGCTGCTGACGAGCCTGCTCGGCATCGTCGGGGTGCTGCTCGTGCGCCCGGTGGCCGCCGAGCCGGCCGGGGCCGAACACCGGATCGACACCTCGGGTGCGGCTCAGTGACCTCGGAGCTCGTCGCTCGGGCCGCCGACAGCACGATCGTCAGCCTGTTCGACGCGCGGGCCCGGCTGCACCCGGCGCGGGTCGCCGTGCAGTCGGGGGCGTCGCGGACGACGTACGGCGATCTCGAGGAGCGCAGCAGGCGGGCCGCCACCGTCCTCGCCACCGCCGGGGTGCGCCGCGGGGACCGCGTCGGGTTGCTGTCGGAGAACCGGCCGGAGTACCTCGAGATCCTCCTCGGCGCCGCGCGCCTCGGGGCGATCGTCGCCTGCCAGAGCATGCGGGCCTCCGACGAGGAGCTCGCGGCGTGCCTCGACCTCGTGTCGCCGGCCGTGACGATCTCCTCGGAGCGCGCCGACGCCCGGTACGACCTGCGGACGCGCCCCGAGGAACGGATCGTCCTCGGCGCGGCCCACGAGCGGCGGCTCGCGTCGGCTGCGCCGTGGACGGAGCCGTCCGCGGCCCGCGCCGAGGACATCGCCGTGATCATCTACACGAGCGGGACGACCGGCGTGCCGAAGGGTGCGTGCATCAGCCACCGGGCGGAGATCGTGCGCAGCATGGCCACGCGCGCCGAGCTCGGCATCGCGGGTGACGACACGTTCGTCGCCTGGTCGCCGCTGCACCACATGGGCGCGCTCGACAACTCCGTGAGCACGCTGGTGTCCGGGGGCAAGGTCGTCGTCGTGGACGGGTTCCGGCCCGACGAGCTGGCCGGGATCGTCGCCGCGGACCGGCTGGGGTGGCTGCTCGTCATGCCCGGCACCGTGGCCCGGCTGGCGCAGGCGCTGCGGGAGAACGGCACGCGGCCGGCCGGGGTGCGGCTCTGCGGCGTGATGCCCGACCTCGTCCGGCCCGAGGAGATCGCCGAGATCACGAGCCTGCTGGACGCCCCGTTCGCCAACACGTTCGGCGCCACGGAGACCGGTTGCCCCCCGTGTTCCGCCGGCGTCATCCCGGTCGGCGAGGCGCCAACGGCCTTCCCGAAGGAGCAGAGCGGCTACTGCGAGGTCCGCCTCGTCGACCCGGACGGCCGGGACGTGCCCGACGGCGTGCCCGGCGAGCTCTGCATGCGCGGCCCGACGCTCTTCAGCGGCTACTGGAACAACCCGGAGGCGACGAACGCCGACTTCCGGGACGGCTGGTTCCACATGGGCGACGTGCTCCTCCGGGAGGCGGACGGCCGGCTCACGTTCGTCGACCGCGTCAAGTACATGATCAAGAGTGGTGGGGAGAACATCTACCCGGCCGAGATCGAACGGGTCCTCCTGCGCCTGCCCGGCGTCCTGGAGGCCGGGGTCGTCCGCCGTTCCGACCCGACCTGGGGCGAGGTGCCCGTCGCCGTCGTCGTGCACGCGGGCGAGGCGTCCGCCGACGAGCTGAAGCAGGCCTGCCGCCGGCACCTGCCCTCCTACAAGGTGCCGAAGGACATCGTCTTCGCCGCGCCGGACTCCCTCCCCAGGAACCCCTCCGGGAAGCTCGTCCGGCGCGAGCTGGAGCAGCTGCTCGCCGAGCGCTGACACCGACCACCGACCCGAGAAGGAGAACCACTTGTCCGACGGAACCGCGCTCGACGTCCGCAGCGACATCTGCTGGAGCGACCCGACGAGCATCACCGTCCTGGGCCGCGACCTGTGCCACGACATCATGGGCCGGCTCGACTTCGGGAGCTTCGCGTTCCTCCTGCTCACCGAGCGGATGCCCAGCGAGGCCGAGGGGAAGCTGTTCAACGCCGCGCTCGTGAGCCTCGTGGAGCACGGCATCACCCCCAACGCGATGGCCACACGGCTGACCCACCTCGGGGCGCCGGAGTCGTTGCAGAGCGCCGTCGCGGCCGGCCTGCTCGGGCTGGGCAGCAGGTTCGTGGGCACGATCGAGGGGGCGGCGCGGTTCGTCACCGAGGGCGTCGCGCGGCTGGGGAGCGACGAGTCGGACGCGGCGGTCGGCGCCGAGGCCGGGCGCATCGTCGCCGACTTCCGCGCGCGGGGTGAGCACGTCCCCGGGATCGGGCACCCCATCCACGAGCCGGTCGACCCCCGCACGGAGGTGCTCTTCGAGATCGCGGAGTCGGAGGGGTTCCCGACCCTGCCGATCCGCCTCGTGCGGGCCGTCTCGGCGGCGGGCAGCGAGGCATCGGGACGCGCGCTGCCGGTCAACGTCACGGGGGCCATCGGCACCGTCGTCGCGCTGCTGGACCTCGACTGGCGCATCGCGCGCGGGCTGGGCGTCATCTCGCGGACGGTCGGGCTGGTCGGGCACCTGCGGGAGGAGCTCGCCCAGCCGATGGCCACCACGTTGTGGCGGACGACCGACGCCGCCGCGACCCGCCACATCCACGCACCCGAGCCCTGAGTCCGCGGGAACCTGGACCTGTCATCGCCGATGGGGGCCGCTCGATGCGGGGTCGACGGCAGCGCACCACCGGTCGAGCACCCGTCGAGGCGAGTCCACCGGGCGGAGCAGCATGTCGATCGCGACCCGCCGCACCGTGGCCCGGTGCGCATCGGTCAGGTACTCGACCGGGGAGGCGCCGTCCACGCGCGCCAGCAGCACCGCCGGCAGGAGGGACGCGACCCGACGGTCGAACGCGATCGCGGGCTCCCAGTCGATGTGGGCGGAGTGCCCGGACAGGAGTGCATCGGCGGCGGCGCGCAGTTCGGCCGCCCGGTCGGGGCGGACGAGCATCTTGAGCGACAGGTGGGTCAGGCAGAACGCGACGTCGAAGGCGGGGTCGCCGAACCAGGCGCACTCGGCGTCGAGGAAGACCGGGCCCGCGGGGCCCACGAGGATGTTCTTCGGGCTGACGTCGCCGTGCACGAGCGCCGAGTGGGTGGCGGCCGTCCGCTCGGCGAGACCGTTGAGGTGGCCGGCCAGCTGCGGATGCCGGCGGGCGGTCGTCCCGAAGTAGGGTTCCAGCCGCAGCGCGGCGAAGTTGGCGTCGGTCGCGAACTCCTCGGCGGCGCCGGGCTCGCGGGTGGAGACCCGGTGCAGCTCGCCGAGCACGTCGCCCACCGCGCCGGCGAGCGCGGGATCGACCCGGCCCGCCATGAGCTCGCCCTTCCACAGCGGGTGGGGGAGGAACTCCATGGCGAAGTAGCCGGCGTCGGGGTCGTGGGCCAGCAGCCGGGGCGCGTTGCCGGGGCGGTGCCGGGCGGCGAACGCGAGCCAGGCGTGCTCGACCGCGTTGCGGCTGACCGGGGCGTGCCAGCCGTCGCCGACCCGCAGCGTGGGCAGCGCCCGCTTCACGCAGACGGATCGCCCGGGCAGGTCGACCCGCCACAGATCCGACGACACCCCGCCGGTCAGGGTCGTCCAGGTCGCCGGCTCGCCCGCTACCTGCAGGCCGCTGCGCAGCAGGAACTCCTCGGGGGCGGTCATGGGGTGCCCGCGAACGGCAGGCTCTCGTCCTCGGCGATCCGCAGCAGCTGGTTGTACTTGGCGAGCCGGTCCGAGCAGCGCAGCGAGCCGACCTTGATCTGGCCCGCACCGGTGCCGACGGCGAGGTCGGCGAGGAAGTCGTCCTCGGTCTCGCCGGAGCGGGCGGAGACGACGGGCACGTAGCCGGCGTCCCGGGCGCGGGCGATGACGTCGAGGGTGCCCGACAGCGTCCCGTTCTGGTTGACCTTGACGAGGATCCCGTTGGCCGCGGCCTCGGCGATCCCGCGGTCCAGCCGCCTGACGTTCGTGGTGAACAGGTCGTCGCCGATGAGCCGCACGCGCTGCCCGACCCGGCTCGTGAGCTCCGTCCAGCCGGCCCAGTCCTCCTCGTCGAGGGCGTCCTCGACCGAGACGATCGGGAACTCCTCGACCCATCCCCGCACCAGGTCGACCATCTCGGCGGTCGTGCGGACGACGCCCTCGCGAGCGTGCACGTAGCGCCCGTCGGGGTCGACGAGGGAGTGCGCGGCGACGTCGATCGCGATCGCGGCGTCGCGACCCGGTTCGAGCCCCGCGCGTTCGATGATCTCCACCAGGAGCGTCAGCGCCTCGTGCCCGCTGGCGCAGCCCGGGCTCAGCCCGCCTTCGTCGGCGAGCAGCGTGGGCAGGCCCCGGTGCGCGAGGACGTCGCTCGCCGCGGCCCGGACCCGCTCGACGGTGTGCAGCGCGTCCGCGACGCCGGTCGACCCCGCCGGCACGACGAGGAAGTCCTGCACGTCCATGCCGCGACCCGCGTGCAGGCCGCCCGACAGGATGTTGACCATCGGCACGGGCAGGCTCGGGGCGGCGACGCCCGCCAGCTCGGCGATCCGGCGGTACAGCGGTTGCCCGGTGGCGAGCGCGGACGCCCGGCACCCGGCCAGTGACGTGCCCAGGACGGCGTTGGCCCCGAGCCGGGCGAGGTTGGCGGTGCCGTCGAGGTCGCGCAGGAGGGTGTCGATGCCGCGCTGGTCGCCGACGTCGTGCCCGTGCAGCGCCGGGGCCACCTCGTCGTGCACGGCCCGCACCGCGCCGCGCACACCCAGGCCCGCGTAGTCGGCGGGGTCGCCGTCGCGCCGCTCGTGGGCCTCGTACGTGCCGGTCGACGCGCCGGACGGGACCGAGGCGCGGCCCAGCGTGCCGTCGTCGAGGGTGACGTCCACCTCCACCGTCGGGCGGCCGCGGGAGTCGAGGATCTGCCGGGCGCGCACCGCCTGGATGCGTGTCATACCTGCCCGCCCTTCCGGGATGTGGTGGTCGACGGACGGGTGTGGCCGCCGATGCGCGCGGCGATCGCCCGCGCGGTCCGGCCGACCTCCGCGACGACCACCTCGCGCAGGTCCGGGCCGAGCTCCGATCGTGGCACCGTGACGGCGACGCTCGCGACGGGGTGCCGCGTGTGGTCGAGCACCGCCGCGGCGATCGAGGCGAATCCGGGCGTCACCTCGCCGACCTCGACGGCGTGTCCCCGGCGCCGGGTCTCCACCAGGAGCTTGCGCAGCGCCGAGAGGGAACGGGGGCCCGGCTCGTGCCGGGTCACGAAGGCCTCGGGCTGCGGGAACAGGGCGCGGATCTGGGCCGCGGGCAGGGCGGCGAGCATCGCCCGGCCGCTGGCGGTGAGGTGGGCGGGAAGGCGGACCCCGACGTCGGTGACCAGCGGTGGGCGGCCGGGCGCGCGCTCCTCGATGAGGTAGACGACCTCGCGTCCGTGCATGACGGCCAGGTGCGCGGTGTGGCCGGTGCGGTCGACGAGCCGGGCGAGCGGCACCCGCGCGACGCGCTGCAGGGGCGCCTGCCGGGCGTAGCCGGTGGCGAGCTCGTAGGCCGCCAGCCCGAGGCTGTAGCGCCGTTCGTCGGCGAGGTGCACGACGAAGCCGCTCTCGGCCAGCGTCGACAGCAGCTGGTACGTGGTGGAGCGGGGGAGCGCCAGTTCCCGCGCGATGGCGGCCGCCGGGACGGGGCCGGCCTGCCGCCCGAGATGTCCGAGGATGGCCAGCACGTGCTGCGCCGCGGGCACCTTCACCGGGCGGGACATGGCGCCGAAACTAGCAACTGTCCGGGATCCCGGACAGAACCGAGCGTCTCGCCATGGTGCCGTGGCTCCTCCTGGGTGTCCGATGCAGTGATGCGTGACATCACCGTCGAGGTCGGGACCGGCCCGCTGGCCCCCGAAGAGATCCTTGCCGTCGCCCGTGGCGGGGCGGGCGTCCGCCTGTCCGCCGACGCCGAGACCGCGATGGCGGCGGGGCGGAAGGTGGTGGAGGCGCTCGCCGACGACGTGGAGCCCCACTACGGGATCTCGACCGGGTTCGGGGCGCTCGCCGTCCGGCACATCCCGGTGGACCGGCGGGCTCAGCTGCAGCGCAGCCTGGTGCGTTCGCACGCGGCGGGCTCGGGTCCCGAGGTCGAGCGCGAGGTGGTGCGTGCGCTGATGCTGCTGCGCCTGTCGACGCTGGCCACCGGGCGCACCGGGGTCCGCCCGGAGACGGCGCGGGTGTACGCGGCGATGCTGAGCGCGGGGATCACCCCGGTGGTGCGCGAGTACGGGTCGTTGGGCTGCTCGGGGGACCTGGCGCCGCTGGCGCACTGCGCGCTGGCGGCAATGGGCGAGGGCGAGGTGCGCGCCGCCTCCGGGGCGCTTCGCCCCGCGGGGGAGGCGCTCGCCGCGGCCGGTATCGAGCCCGTCGCGCTGGCGGAGAAGGAAGGTCTCGCGCTGATCAACGGCACCGACGGCATGCTCGGCATGCTCGTGCTGGCCTGCCAGGACCTGCGCACGGCACTGCGCACCGCGGACGTGGCCGCCGCGATGAGCGTGGAGGCGCTGCTGGGCACCGACGCGGTGTTCGCCGCCGACCTGCAGGCGCTGCGCCCCCACCCGGGGCAGGCCGACAGCGCGGCCAACCTCCGGCTGCTGCTGTCGGGTTCCGCGATCATGGCCAGCCACCGCACGCCGGACTGCACGCGCGTCCAGGACGCGTACTCGCTGCGGTGCGCCCCGCAGGTGCACGGCGCCGCCCGGGACACGGTCGCGCACGCCGAAGCCGTGGCCGGCCGCGAGCTGGCGGCCGCCGTGGACAACCCGGTCGTCACCGTGGACGGTCGGGTGGAGAGCAACGGGAACTTCCACGGCGCCCCCGTCGCGTACGTGCTGGACTTCCTGGCGATCGCGGTCGCGGACGTGGCGTCGATGAGCGAGCGGCGCACCGACCGGTTCCTGGACGTGGCGCGCAACCACGGGCTCGCGCCGTTCCTGGCCGACGACCCGGGCGTGGACTCCGGGCACATGATCGCGCAGTACACGCAGGCGGGGATCGTGTCGGAGCTGAAGCGGCTGGCCGTTCCGGCGTCCGTCGACTCGATCCCCTCCAGCGCGATGCAGGAGGACCACGTGTCGATGGGGTGGGCCGCCGCGCGCAAGCTGCGGCGCGCGGTCGACGGGCTCACCCGGGTGGTCGCGGTCGAGGTGCTCACCGCCGCGCGAGCCCTGGACCTGCGGGCACCGCTCGCGCCGGCCGCGGCCACGGCCGCCGTCCGGGACCGGCTGCGCGCCGAGGTGGCGGGCCCGGGGCCGGACCGGTGGCTGGCGCCGGAGATCGAGGCCGCCGTCGGGCTCGTCGCGTCCGGCGAGGCGCTCGCCGCCGCCGAGCGCGTGACCGGCCCGCTGCGTTGATCGAACTGCGCTGAGAGGAGATCGTCATGGAGGGTGCTCGTCCGGTCCGCGCCGCGCGCGGCACGACGCTGACGGCGCGGTCCTGGCAGACCGAGGCCCCGCTGCGGATGCTCTGCAACAACCTGGACCCGGAGGTGGCCGAGCGGCCCGACGACCTCGTCGTCTACGGCGGCACCGGGCGCGCGGCGCGCGACTGGCGGTCGTTCGACGCGATGGTCCGCACGCTCACCACGCTGGCCGACGACGAGACGATGCTCGTGCAGTCCGGCCGCCCGGTCGGGGTGCTGCGCACGCACGAGTGGGCGCCGCGGGTGCTGATCGCCAACTCCAACCTGGTCGGGGACTGGGCGACGTGGCCGGAGTTCCGCCGCCTCGAGAAGCTCGGCCTCACGATGTACGGCCAGATGACCGCGGGCTCGTGGATCTACATCGGCACCCAGGGCATCCTGCAGGGCACCTACGAGACGTTCGCCGCCGTCGCCGAGAAGCGCTTCGGGGGCACCCTCGCCGGGACCCTGACCGTCACCGGCGGCTGCGGCGGGATGGGCGGCGCGCAGCCGCTCGCCGTCACGCTCAACGGCGGCGTCTGCCTGGTGGTCGACGTCGACGCGGCCCGGCTGCGGCGCCGCGTCGACCACCGCTACCTCGACGAGCTTGCTAGGGACCTGGACGACGCGGTCGCCCGCGTGTCGGCGGCTCGCGCGGACCGGCGTGCGCTGTCGGTGGGGCTGGTGGGGAACTGCGCCCGCGTTCTGCCGGAGCTGCTGCGCCGCGGGGTGGAGGTCGACATCGTCACCGACCAGACCTCCGCGCACGACCCGCTGTCCTACCTCCCCGACGGCGTCGACCTGGACGACTGGGACGACTACGCCGCGAAGAAGCCCGAGGAGTTCACCGACCGGGCGCGCGAGTCGATGGCCCGCCACGTCGAGGCGATGGTCGGGTTCCTCGACGCGGGCGCCGAGGTGTTCGACTACGGCAACTCGCTGCGCGACGAGGCCCGGCAGGGCGGCTACGACCGCGCGTTCGCCTACCCGGGATTCGTACCCGCCTACATCCGGCCGCTGTTCTGCGAGGGCAAGGGCCCGTTCCGCTGGGCCGCGCTGTCGGGCGACCCGGCCGACATCGCCGTCACCGACGACGCCGTGCTCGGGCTCTTCCCGGAGCACGACCGGCTGCACCGGTGGATCCGCGCCGCCCGCGAGCGGGTGGCGTTCCAGGGACTGCCCGCGCGGATCTGCTGGCTCGGGCAGGGCGAGCGCGACCGCGCCGGGCTGCGGTTCAACGAGCTGGTCGCCTCGGGTGCGATCAGCGCGCCGATCGTGATCGGCCGCGACCACCTCGACACCGGCTCGGTCGCCTCCCCCTACCGCGAGACCGAGGGCATGGCCGACGGCTCCGACGCCATCGCCGACTGGCCGCTGCTGAACGCCCTGGTCAGCGCGGCGTCCGGCGCGAGCTGGGTGTCGATCCACCAGGGCGGCGGCGTCGGCATGGGCCGCTCGATCCACGCCGGCCAGGTCACGGTGGCCGACGGCACCGACCTCGCGGCCGCCAAGATCGAACGCGTGCTGACCAACGACCCGGCGACGGGCGTCCTGCGCCACGTGGATGCGGGCTACGAGCGGGCGGAAGCGACGGCGGATGCCCACGACATCCGGGTCCCGATGGCCGAGCTGCGATGACCGCTTCCCGCATCGAGCGCCGTTCCATCGACGTCATCCCGGACGCCGAGCGGCACGGCTCACCGGTCAACCAGTTCACGCTGTGGTTCGGCGCCAACATGCAGATCACGGCGATCGTCGACGGCGCTCTCGCCGTCGTCTTCGGGGCCGACGCGCTGTGGGCGATCATCGGCCTGCTGATCGGCAACCTCGCGGGCGGCTGCGTGATGGCGCTGCACTCGGCGCAGGGGCCGCGGCTCGGGCTCCCGCAGATGATCTCCAGCCGGGCGCAGTTCGGCGTGTACGGGGCCGTGGTCCCGCTGGTGCTGGTCGTGCTGCTGTACCTCGGGTTCGCCGCGACCGGCACGGTGCTGGCCGGGCAGGCGGTCAACGAGATCGTGGGCGTCGACGCCCCGGTGGTGGGCATCCTCGTGTTCGGCGCGCTCACCGGGATCGTGGCGACGCTCGGCTACCGCTACATCCACATGCTCGGGCGCACCTCCACCGTCGTGGGCGTCGTCGGCTTCTCCTACCTGGGCATCCGGCTGCTCGTCGAGCACGACGTGCCCGCGTTGCTGGGCGTCGTGCCGTTCGACGCCGCGACCTTCCTGCTCGCGATCGCGCTGGGCGCCGGCTGGCAGCTGACGTTCGGCCCGTACGTGGCCGACTACTCCCGCTACCTCCCGCGCCACACCAGCGAGCGCGTGACGTTCCACTCGACGCTGTGGGGGAGCGTGCTCGGCTCGCAGTGGTCGATGAGCCTCGGCGCGCTGATCGCGGCCATCCCGGTGGCCGATGGCGGCGGGTTCCTGGACAACCAGGTCGGGTTCCTCGGCGAGCTGGCCGGCGGGGGCGCCGCGGCGATCGCGATCTACCTCGTGATCGTGGTCGGGAAGCTCACGGTCAACTGCCTGAACGCCTACGGCGGCTTCATGTGCCTGCTGACCACGGTCACCTCGGTGACCCGGGCCGCCTCGGTGTCGCGGGCCGGGCGGGTGGCGTTCATCGGCGCGTTCCTCGTGGCGTCCGTGCTGATCGCGCTGCTCGCCTCGGAGAACTTCCTGGACAACTTCCGGCAGTTCATCCTCGCACTGCTGATGGTCTTCACGCCGTGGAGCGCGGTGAACCTGATCGACTACTACCTGGTCTCGCGGGAGCGGGTCGACGTCCCGGCGCTCTACGACCCCGACGCCCGCTACGGGCGGTGGAACGTCGTCGCGCTGGTCTCGTACACGATCGGGGTGCTCTCCCAGATCCCGTTCATGGCGCAGGCCCTCTACACGGGCCCGGCGGCCGAGGCGCTGAACGGCGCCGACATCTCCTGGATCGTCGGGCTCGTCGTGACGGCCGCGGTGTACTACCCGTGGGCCAAGCGGACGACGGACGTGCCGCCCGAGATGATCTACCCGGCCGGGACGATGGCGGCGCGATGACGTTCGACGGCATGTGGGCCGACCTGCACCCGCTCGGCCGCGACGGGCGCAGCGGCGGCTACCGCCGGTTCGCCTGGACGGCCGAGGACGCCGCCCTGCGCGAGTGGTTCACCGGCGAGGCGGCGGCGCGCGGGCTCGACCTCACGTCCGACCGGGCGGGCAACCTGTGGGCGTGGTGGGGGAACCCGGACGCCGACGGGCCCGGCCTCGTCCTCGGCAGCCACCTCGACTCGGTCCCCGACGGCGGAGCGTTCGACGGGCCGCTCGGCGTCGTGTCCGCCCTCGCGGCCCTGGACGCCCTGCGGGCACGGGGGTGGACACCGCCCCGTCCGCTGGGGATCGCGGTCTTCGCCGACGAGGAGGGCGCGCGGTTCGGCGTCGCCTGCGCGGGCAGCCGGATCGTCACCGGTGCGCTCGGCCCCGACCGCGCCCGGTCGCTGACCGACGCCGACGGCACGACCCTCGCCGAGGCGATGGCCGCGGCCGGCCTGGATCCGGCGCACGTCGGCCCGGACACCGAGACCCTGCGCCGGGTGGGCACGTTCGTCGAGCTGCACGTGGAACAAGGCAGGGCGCTCGTCGACGACCCGGACGGGGCGCCCGTCGGCGTCGCGAGCGCGATCTGGCCGCACGGCCGGTGGCGCCTGGACCTGCGCGGCCGCGCCGACCACGCCGGCACCACCCGGCTCGAGGACCGCGCCGACCCGATGCTCCACCTCGCCGACGCGATCACCGCCGCCCGCGCCGCGGCGCGGCAGCACGGCACCGTCGCGACGATCGGCAAGTTGCAGGTCCATCCCAACGGGGTCAACGCGATCCCCGCTGCCGTCACGGCGTGGCTGGACGCCCGCGGCCCCGTCGAGGCGGACGTGCGGTCCGTCGTCGCCGCGGTGGGGGAGGCCGCCGGGAGCGAGCCGGTCGAGGAGTCGTGGACCGGGCCCACCACCTTCGACGCCGGCCTGCGTGACCGGCTGGCGGCGCTGCTCGGGGCGCCGGTGCTGCCGACCGGCGCGGGCCACGACGCGGGGATCCTCTCCGCCGGGGGCGTCCCGACGGCGATGCTGTTCGTCCGCAACCCGACCGGCGTGTCCCACTCACCGGAGGAGCACGCCGACCCGGCCGACTGCCACCGCGGCGTCGACGCGCTCGCCCGGGTGGTCGAGGAGCTGGGGTGACGGTCTTCTGGTGCGAGCGGGCCTGGCTGGACGGCGGCCCGCGCGACCGGGTCCGGGTCCGGGTCGACGGCGGCCGGATCGCGGAGGTGACACCCGGGTTGGTCCCCGGGCCCGGGGACACGCGGCTCGCCGGCCTGGTGCTGCCGGGCTTCGCGAACGCCCACAGCCACGCGTTCCACCGCGCGCTGCGGGGGCGCACGCACGACCGCGGCGGCACGTTCTGGACCTGGCGGGAGCGGATGTACGCGGTCGCGGCGCGGCTCGACCCCGACCGCTACCTCGCGCTGGCCCGGGCCGCCTACGCGGAGATGGCACTGGCCGGGGTCAGCTGCGTCGGCGAGTTCCACTACCTCCACCACGACCGCGACGGCACCCCGTACGCCGACCCGAACGCGATGGGGGAGGCGCTGGTCGAGGCGGCCGCCCAGGCGGGCGTGCGGCTCACGCTGCTGGACACCTGCTACCTCGCGGGCGGGCTCGGCCCCTCCGGCCACACGCCCCTGGAGGCGGTGCAGGTGCGGTTCGGCGACGGCGACGCCCGGGCGTGGGCGGAGCGGGTCGGCGGGATCGCGGCGCGGGACGGGGTGCGGGTGGGCGCCGCGGTGCACTCGGTCCGGGCCGTGCCCGCCCCGCAGCTACCGGCCGTCGTGGCGGCCGCGGCCGGGCGCCCCCTGCACGTCCACCTGTCGGAGCAGCCGCAGGAGAACGATGCGTGCCGGGCGTTCTACGGCCGCACGCCCACGGCGCTGCTGGCCGACCACGGTGTGCTCGGGCCGGGCACGACCGCGGTGCACGCCACGCACCTGAGCGCCGACGACATCGCCCTGCTCGGCGGTTCGCGCACCGGCGTGTGCGCCTGCCCGAGCACGGAGGCCGACCTCGCCGACGGCATCGGCCCCTTCCGGGCGCTCGCGCGGGCCGGGTCGCGGCTGACGGTGGGCAGCGACCAGCACGTCAGCGTCGACCTGCTCGCCGAGGCGCGGCTCGTCGAGTCCCACGAGCGGCTGGGCTCCGGGGAGCGCGGCCGTCTCGCGCCCGCCGCGCTCGTGGACGCGCTCACCGCGGACGGGCACGCCTGCCTCGGTTGGCCGGACGCGGGACGCATCGCTCCCGGCGCGCGGGCCGATCTGGTCGCGGTCGCGCTGGACCGCCCGGGCACCGCCGGGATCGCCCCCGAGCAGGTGGTGATGGCCGCCTGCGCCGGTGACGTCGACACCGTCGTGGTCGACGGCCGGATGATCGTTCGCGAGGGAAGGCACGTACTCGGGGACGTGGGCCGGCTGCTGGCCGGCGCCATCGTCCCGCTGTGGGAGGAGCCATGAGCGAGCTTGCGAGCGAATCATGTTACAGCGCCTGCGCGAAGCGTGCGGTGAGCACGCTCGTCACGGGCATCGCCGAGCTGGTCACCAACGATCCGGTGGCCGGTCCGGGCCCGCTGGGCATCGTGACCGACGCGGCGCTGGTGGTCGACGACGGCCGGGTCGCCTGGGTGGGGCCGGCCGGCGCGGCTCCAGCGGCCGACGCGCGGCTCGACCTGGACGGACGGGCGGTGCTGCCCGGGTTCGTGGACAGCCACACCCATCTGGTGTTCGCCGGGGACCGGTCGGCCGAGTTCGAGGCCCGGATGTCCGGCGTCCCCTACGACGGCGGCGGCATCGCGTCGACGGTCGCGGCCACCCGCGCGGCGGACGACGACCGGCTGCGGTCGCGGCTGCGCGCACTGGTGGCGGAGATGCGGGCCCAGGGCACCACCACGGTCGAGGTCAAGAGCGGCTACGGCCTGAGCGTCGCCGACGAGGCGCGGGCGCTGCGGCTCGCCCGCGAGGTGACCGACGAGACCACCTTCCTCGGCGCGCACGTCGTGCCGCCGGAGTACGCGGGCCGCGTCGAGGAGTACGTCGGGCTGGTCACCGGCCCGATGTTGCGGGAGTGCGCGCCGTTCGCGCGCTGGGTGGACGTGTTCTGCGAGCCCGCCTCCCCGCACGCGTTCGACGGGCCCGCGAGCCGCGCGGTGCTGGAGGCCGGCCGGGCCGCGGGCCTGGGCCTGCGGGTGCACGGCAACCAGCTCGGGCCGGGCCCGGGCGTGGGGCTGGCGGTCGAGCTGGGGGCCGCGAGCGTCGACCACTGCACCTACCTGACAGACGCCGACGTCGACGCGCTGGCGGCCGGTGGCACGGTGGCGACCCTGCTCCCCGGGGTCGAGTTCTCGACCCGCAGCCCCTACCCGGACGCGCGCAGGCTGCTCGACGCCGGGGTCACGGTCGCCCTCGCCACGGACTGCAACCCGGGCACGTGCTTCTCCTCGTCCATGTCGATCTGCATCGCACTCGCGGTGCGGGAGATGCGGATGACGCCTGCGGAGGCGGTGTGGGCGGCGACCGCCGGTGGTGCGGCGGCGCTGCGCCGCGACGACGTCGGGTGCCTCGGGGTCGGGGCGCGCGCCGACCTGACAGTGCTGGAGGCGCCGTCCTACCGGCACCTGGCGTACCGGCCGGGCGTGCCGCTGGCGCACCCCGCCGCGCCCGGCTAACGTCTCCCTCAGATATGAGATATGAGAAGCTCACCGACGACGAGCGGGCCGAGGTGCGCGACGTGCCGGTCTGCTGGGGGCTCGCATCATGACCCGGATCACCGGCGTGACGCTCACGTCGATCAACACCCCGCGCACGAGCGGGCTCGAGTGCGGGCACGTCATCGTGGAGCTCGGTACCGACGTGGACGGGTTGGTCGGCGTCGGGGAGATGTCGGACTTCCAGCACCTGCCGCGGTTCCACGTCGACGTCCGCGAGCTGGAACGCACGCTCGACGGGCTCCTCACCGGCCTCGACCCACGCATGCTCAACGAGGTGCAGCGCCGGCTGGAGGAGAGCTTCCCGCAGGCCGGCAACCTGTACGACAAGGGGAGCGTCATCAAGTGCGGCGTCGACATCGCCGTGTGGGACATCCTCGGCAAGATCGAGGACCGCAGCGTGGCCGAGCTGTTGGGCGGGGCGGTCCGGGACGCGCTGCCGGTGGCGTACCCGATCTTCCGCCAGCAGGAGCCGGCGGACGTCGACGCGAACCTGGAAGTCGTCGCCGGCAAGCTGGGTGCGGGGTTCTTCCGGTTCCGCGTGTACGTCGGCCGGCGGCCGGACCTGGACGAGTCGTTCCTGCGGCGGGCCCGGGAGCGGTTCGGGGACGCGATCCAGATCAAGTCCCTCGACTTCTCGAACCTCCTCGAGGCCCGCGACGCATGCGCCTTCGTGGACCGGACGAGCGAGCTGGGCTACGAGCTCATCGAGGCGCCGGCCCGCTCGGGGGACGTGGCCGGGCTCGCGTACGCGCGCGGCCGGGCGCCGGTCCCGGTCAGCGAGCACGTCTACAGCGGGAGCTGGGCCATCGAGCTGGTGGCCGCGCGGGCGGTGGACGTGTTGAACGTCGGGCTGTTCGCGATCGGTGGCATCACGCCGGCCCGGCGGCTCCTCGCCATCTCGGAGGCCGCCGGCCTGCGCTGCCTCATCGGTACGACCCAGGAGCTGTCCATCGGGACCGCCGCCGCGGCCCACGTCGGGGTCTCCGCACCGACCGTCACCGTCGCGAGCGACCCGGTCGGGCCGCTCCTCTACACGGCGGACGTCGTGCGCGAGCCCGTCCGCTACCGGGACGGGGACCTCGTGCCCCCCGACGGCCCCGGGCTCGGGATGGAGATCGACCGCGAACGGCTCGCGGCCGCCGCGGGACCGCTCCGCTGGCCGGTCGCCGACATCGCCGGCATCGTCGACCGGGTGGGGCCCCCGCGATGAGGATCAGCGACCCATCAGGTCCTGCCAGTAGCTGTCGGCGCCCTGCAGGTGGGCGTCGAGCAGCGCGGCGGCGCGCTCCTCGTCCCGCTCGACGACGGCCCCGAAGATCTGCCGGTGCTCGGTGAACGACTGCCGGCGGCGGTCGGCGCTGCGGAAGAAGTACTCGCGGCGCCGCTGCGTCATCAGGTAGAAGATGTTGACCAGCCGCAGGAGCACCGTGTTCTGGGTGGCCTTGACGAGCCCGCAGTGGAAGGCCCGGTCCAGCTCGGCGAACGGGCCGTCGCCCGCGATCGCGTCCTCCCAGTCACCGAGGCAGTGGCGCAGCTCCGCGATGTTCCCCGCGTCGTGCCGGCGGCATGCGAGCCGGATGGCCTCGAGCTCCTGGATGCGCCGCACCTCGACGATCTGGCCGACCTCGTCGCGCGACATCGGGATGCCGACCTCCGCGAACAACCGCAGGGTCTCGATGCTGGCCGACTCCGGCGTCATGTAGATGCCGGACTTCGGCCGGCGTTCGATCAGCCGGAGGGCCTCGAGCACGGAGAGCGCTTCGCGGACCTGGGGGCGGCCGGCGTGGAAGCGTTCGGCGA
Source organism: Pseudonocardia wallangbongensis (assembly GCF_054486945.1). Taxonomy (NCBI): domain Bacteria; kingdom Bacillati; phylum Actinomycetota; class Actinomycetes; order Pseudonocardiales; family Pseudonocardiaceae; genus Pseudonocardia; species Pseudonocardia wallangbongensis. The sequence goes on along the minus strand of NZ_JBRERS010000001.1, from coordinate 829,761 downwards.
GCTCGCGCTCGGACGGCGCGCGCTCGTTGGGGCCGTAGCCACGTGCCAGCAGGAACGAGACGAGCTCCGCCAGCAGGACGTGCTGTTCCTTCACGCCCACTCCTCTGACAACTGGCCTTCCAATCTGGTCTGTCCAGATGCTAGCTTCGAGCGGCACTCTCGATGTCGAGAGAAGGAGTACAGATGCCTGACGCGCTCGACCCGTCCGTGCTCGAAGCGCTGAAGAAGTACGACACTCCGACCCTGTCCAACGCGATCGAGACGTTCGACGTGCGCCCCCGGGACGGGGGCTACATGAGCCACGAGATCCGCTGCATGTTCCCCGACCTTGGGGTGATGGTCGGCTACGCCGCCACCGCCACCATGCGGGCCCGTGGCAACGCGCCGAGCGACCCGGAACCGCTTGCCGCGCACGTGCGGACGGTCCCGGGGCCGCGGGTCGTCGTGATCCAGGACCTCGACGACCCGCCGGCGCACGGTGCCATGTGGGGCGAGGTGATGGCCACGACCTACACCGCGCTGGGCTGCGTCGGCACCGTGACCGACGGGTGCGTCCGCGACCTGGAGGAGGCCGGCTCGATCGGCTTCCGGTTCTTCGCGCGGGCCGTGGGGGTGTCCCACGGGTACGTCCGCACCGAGACGGTGGGGGAGCCGGTGACGGTCGGCGGGCTCACCGTCGGCCCCGGCGACCTGCTGCACGCCGACCGCCACGGGGTGCTGCTGATCCCGGCCGGGATCGCGGCCGCGCTGCCGGCGGCCGCCGACCGCGTGATGGCCGCCGAGCAGGACTTCATCGGCTGGGTGCGCTCGCCCGAGTTCGACCCGGACCGGCTGGCGGAACGGCGGGCGGCCCTGAAGAAGGCCATCGGCTAGCGCCCCGTCGTCCTCGATTCGAACCGTCGGCCCGGAGGACGATTCGCGATGACCAGGAACGTGCTCGAGGACTCGGGGCGCCCTTCATCCGACGAGAGCCCCGGTGGGTCCCGGGACGTGCGGACACCGTGGCCGGCGCGCCTGCCCCCGCTGGCGAACTGGCCGGTGATCTTCGCGCTCCCGTTCGTCGTCACGGCACTCCTGATCGTCGTGTACCCGGTGCTCTACGGGTTCTGGCTGGGCGCCGACCTCGACCTGTACGAGGACCTGTTCACCGACGACACCTACCTGCGGACGGTCGTGAACACGATCATCTTCGTGGGGATCGGGGTCAACCTGAAGCTGGTGCTGGCCCTGCTGCTGTCCGGGTTCTTCGCGGTGGGCAGCTGGTGGATCCGCGGCCTGCTCGCCGTCAGCCTCCTGCCATGGGCGATCCCGTCGGTCCCCGCACTGCTGTCCATCCACTGGATGCTGAACCCGCAGTGGGGAATGCTCGGCACGCTGCTCGGGTCGCTGGGGATCCCCAACCCGGACTGGCTGATCAACTCCGCCTGGGGGATGACCGCAGCCATCGCCGCGCACATCTGGAAGTGGCTGCCGTTCTGGACGCTGATCATGCTGGCCGCCCGCATGGCGATCCCGCAGGACGTCTACGAGGCGGCGGCGGTGGACGGCGCCACCGGGGTGCGGCGCTTCTTCTGGGTGACGTTCCCGATGCTCAGCAACGTGTTCCTCACCAGCGCGCTGCTGTCGTCGATCTGGACGCTCTCGGACTACAACAGCATCCACTTCGTCACCGGTGGCGGCCCGGCCGACACCACGCACGTGCTGGCCACGTTGGGGATCCGCTACGCCTTCGACGTCGGTGACGTCGAGCAGGGCATCGCGGTCGCGCTCAGCGCCCTGCCGGTGATCATCCCGCTGATCATCGTCCTGGTGCGCCGGCTCGGACGGGAGGGGTTCTGACGTGGCCGCGACGCGAATGGGTACCCCGGCCGCGCGGGTGCGGCGGGGGGTCGGGCTCGGTGTGGTGGCGCTCGTCCTGCTGGTCTGGACGCTGCTGCCGATCTACCACATGGTGATGATGTCGCTGTCCCCCGACGGCGAGGTGTTCGAGCGGCAGCTGTGGCCGGAGAACCCGACGCTCCAGAACTTCTGGACCGTGCTGACCGCAGGCGACTTCTTCATCGAGCACTTCTGGCTGCAACTGTGGAACAGCATCTTCGTCGCCGCGATCACGACCCTGCTGGTGCTCGTGATCGGTTCGTCGGCGAGCTTCGCGATCGCGCGGTTGCGGCCCCGGTGGGGCAACGCGCTGTCGAACGCGGCACTCGCGACCTACGTCATCCCGACCAGCTTCCTCGCCATCCCGCTCTACCGGGCGATGGCGAGCTACAGCCTGCTCGACACGTCGTGGGCGCTGATCTTCTCGATGACGGCGTTCGCCTCGCCGTACGCGATGTGGGTCTTCACCCAGTACGCGAAGTCCGGCATCCCGAGGGAGCTCGACGAGTCCGCGAGGGTCGACGGTGCGACGAACTGGCAGATCTACGTCCGGATCTACCTGCCGCTGATGCGACCGGTGCTCGTGGCGATCGGCACGTACGCGCTGCTCAGCTCCTGGAACGAGTACCTGCTCGCGTTCCTGCTGCTGAACTCCGCGGAGAACATGACGTTGCCGGTGGCGCTCGGCTCGTTCCTGAACACCGACCAGGTGCCGTGGAACCTGCTGATGGCGACGTCGCTGTTCTACGCGATCCCGCCGGTGATCATTTACTACGTGTTCCGCAAGAACGTCACCAGCGGCATGACCGCAGGTGGGGTGAAGACGTGACCTGCTCGACGAGGAGAAGGGAACGGTGATGGCAGATATCGGGAGGCGGGACTTCCTGCGGGGCGCCGGGCTGTTGGCCGCGGGCGCGTCGGCCGTGCCACTGCTGTCGGCGTGCGGCAGCTCCGGCGCCGGGAGCAGCGACGCCCTGGTCGTGTGGTGGAACCAGGGCTTCTACCCCGCTCAGGACGAGGCCGTCCGCGCGGTCGCCCAGGCCTGGTCGCAGCAGGCCGGCATGCCGGTCGACCTGCAGTTCTACGGCACCAACGACATCCCGCAGAAGGAACAGAGCGCGGTGGCCGCCGGCAGCACCCCCGACGTGCTGTTCGCCGAGATCAACCAGTCGGCCAAACACGCCTACGACGGCCTGCTGGCCGACGTCTCCCGCGTGGTCGAGCCGATGCAGATCACCGATGGCGCGCGCCGGTCCTCGCGGCTCTACAACGGCGAGGCCCAGGCGGCCTCCCACTACACGGTGCCGCTGTGGCAGTTCACGGTGTCGATGTTCTACTGGCGCAGCATGCTCGCCGACATCGGCATGGACCACGACCGGGCACCGCGCGACTGGGACGGGTACTGGGGGTTCTGGAAGCAGGCCCAGGACGCCTACCGCGCCCGGGGCCAGGGCGACGTGTTCGCGGTCGGCTGGCCGATGGGATCGGCCGCGGGCGACACCAACTACGACACCCAGCAGGTGCTGCGTGCGTACGGGGTCGAACTGCTCGACGACCAGAACAACCTCATCACCACCGACGAGGTGCGCCGGGGCGTCGCCGACGCGCTCACCTGGATCGTCGATCTCTACAAGCAGGGCTACTCGCCCGGCGACAGCCTCAACTGGCAGGACAGCAGCAACAACACCTACTTCCTCAACCGCTCCGTGCTCTGCACCCCGAACGGGTCGCTGTCCATGCCGGGTGCGATCAAGGAGGACGAGCCGGAGAAGTGGAAGGACATCGTCACCACCGGCTTCCCGGACCGGGCGGTCGGCGGCCCGAGCCCCTCGATCACGCTGCTGCACAGTGCCGCGGTGTTCGAGGCGAACGAGAAGAAGGACCAGGCGATGGACTTCCTCTCGTTCTTCACCCGGCCCGAGAACGTGATCCAGGTGCTCAAGGGAGCCCAGGGCCGATGGGCTCCGGTGCAGACGTCGTTGCTGGAGGACCCGTACTTCGCCCGGTCCGACGACCCGAACGTGCAGGCCGCGATCGGGCAGCTGAGCGGGCAGACCGTGCCGTCCTGGGCGACGCTGAGCCCGGCCTACAGCCAGTCCGAGCGCATCCAGGTGTGGGGCAACGCGATCGGCCGGGTCGCGCTGCAGGGGTCGTCGCCGGAGCAGGGGGCCGACTGGGCGCTGGAACAGATCCAGGAGCAGTTCGAGGAGTTCAAGGTCGGCTAGACGAAGGGAACCGCTCGTGAAGATCGCAGCCGTTCGCTGCGTGGAGTACACCGGCACGCTCGACCACCCGGGCGCGTTCTGGGAGGAGCGCCTGATCCGCCCGGTCGACATCTACCCGCAGTTCCGCGCGGAGGGCCCGCCCTTCCTGCCGCCCGCCGGCTCCGGCGCGTACCGGGTCACGTCGGTGTTCGTGCACGTCGAGACCGACGACGGGGTCAGCGGGACGGCCGGGCCGATCACCCGCGAGCAGGCCCACCTGATCGAGACCGGCTTCACGCCGCTGCTCGTCGGCCAGGATCCGCTGGCCACCGAGTACCTGTGGGACGTCATGTACCGCTACGCGGTGCACGGCCGCAAGGGCGTCGAGATGATGGCGATCAGCGCCCTGGACTGCGCGCTGTGGGACCTCAAGGGCCGCCACTTCGGGGTGCCGGTGCACGTGCTGCTCGGCGGGCCGTCGCGGGCCTCGATCCCCGCCTACGCCTCGGCGCTGGGCTACTCCCTCGACCTCGACGAGGCGCGCGAGCGCGCCGCCGAGATCACCCGTCAGGGGTTCACCGCCACCAAGTGGTTCCCGCGGCACGGGCCCACCGACGGCAAGGCCGGCATCGAGGCCAACGTCGCGCTGGTGGCTGCGCTGCGGGAGGCGGTGGGGCCCGACGTCGACATCATGGTCGACGCCTGGATGTCCTGGGACGTGCCCTACGCCCTGCACATGGCCGACCGCCTCGCCGAGTACGCGCCGCGGTGGATCGAGGAGCCGGTCATGCCGGACAAGCCGCACTCGTACGCCGAGATCACCCGCCGGATGCGCCCGGGCATCCTGGTCTCCGGTGCCGAGCACGAGTACACGCGCTGGGGCATCCACCAGCTCATGGCCGCCCGCGCGATGGACCTGTACCAGCCCGACACGTACTGGGCCGGCGGCATCAGCGAGCTGCTCAAGATCGCCGCGCTGGCGAGCACCTACGACGTGCAGCTGATCCCGCACGGCCACTCGGTGCCGGCGAACACCCACCTCAGCTTCGCCCTGCCGGCGACGCTCACCCCGATGATCGAGTACCTGGTCAAGTGGAACGTGCTCCACCAGTGGTTCCTCGCTCATCCCGTCCACCCGGTGGACGGCGCGGTGACCCCGCCGACCGAGCCCGGCCTGGGCATGTACCTGGACCAGAACAAGATCGAGAGCCAGCGGGAACTGACGTTCGCGTGAACGCCGAGCAAGGAGGACGTATGGGTAGGACGCTGCGGGAGCTGTGGGACGGCGGCGAGGCGACGATCGGCGGCTGGTGCTCGATCCCCAGCTCGTTCTCGGCGGAGATGATCGGCCGCTGCGGATTCGACTGGGTCTGCATCGACACCCAGCACGGCGTGATCGGCTACGACGAGATGATGCCGATGCTGCAGGCGCTGTCGATCACGGGGACTCCCGCGTTCGTGCGCGTGCCCTGGAACCAGCCCGACCACATCATGAAGTCCCTCGACGCGGGCGCGCAGGGCGTGATCGTGCCGATGGTGAGCACCGTCGAGGACGCGCAGGCCGCGGTCGCGGCCGCGAAGTACCCGCCGATGGGGATGCGCAGCTGGGGCCCGATCCGGGCCGCGCTCGACGTGCCGGACTACAGCCCGGAGGTCGCGAACCGGCGCACGATCGTCGCCGTGATGATCGAGACGCCCGGCGGGGTGCAGAACCTCGAAGAGATCCTGCAGGTCCCCGGCGTCGACGCGGTGTACGTGGGCCCGTCGGACCTCGGCCTCGGACACGGCATGACACCCACGCTGAAGGTCGAGAACCCCGAGCACGAGAAGCTGATCGACCGGGTCCTCGACGCCTGCCGGCAGCACGGGATCGTCGCGGGCATCCACTGCGACAGCGTCGAGACGGTGCGCCGCTGGCACGCCCGCGGCTACGGGATGTTCACGGTGGGCTCGGACGCCGCGCTGATGCGCTCGGCGGCGACCGCGGTGGTGGCGCAGGCGTTCGAGGGCGGCCGGGAGATCAAGGTCCCGGCCACGGGCCAGTACGCATGAGCAGGGTCTTCGTCTCGCAGGAGATCGTCGAGGACGCCCTCGACGAGTTCGACGGCACCGGCATCGCGGTGGACCTGCGTCGCGACGACCGGCCGCTGCCCGCCGCCGAGCTGCGGGCCGCGGTCGCGGGCTACGACGGGCTGATCTGCCTGCTCACCGATCGCATCGACGCGGAGTTCCTGGCGGCGTGCCCGCAGCTGCGGGTCGTCGGATGTGTCGCCGTCGGCTTCGACAACATCGACGTGCGCGCGGCCACCCGCGCCGGGGTGGCGGTCACCAACACCCCGCGCGTGCTCACCGACGCCACCGCCGACCTGGCGTTCACGCTGCTGCTGTCCACCGCCCGCCGGGTGCCCGAGGGCGACGCGTTCCTGCGGGCGGGGAAGTACACGCACTGGCGCGTGAAGCAGGAACAGATGGGTGTGGACGTCTTCGGCGCCACGCTGGGGCTGTTCGGGCTCGGCCAGATCGGGCGGGCCGTGGCGCGGCGGGCCCGCGGCTTCGAGATGACGGTGCTGTACCACGACGTGCAGCGGCTGCCGGCCGAGGACGAGCGGGAGCTCGGCGTGACGTACGTGGAGTTCGAGGAGCTGCTCGCGCGCAGCGACTTCGTGTCGGTGCACTCACCGCTCACCGACACCACCCGCCACCGGTTCGACGCCGCGGCGTTCGCGGCGATGAAGCCGACCGCCATGCTGATCAACACCGCGCGCGGCCCGATCGTCGACGAGGCGGCACTGGCCGCCGCGCTGCGCGGCGGCGTGATCGCCGGGGCGGGGCTGGACGTGTTCGAGCGCGAGCCCGAGGTGGACGCGCAGCTGCTGGAGCTGCGCGAGCGGGTGGTGCTGCTCCCGCACCTGGGCAGCGCCACCGGCACCACCCGCCGGGAGATGTGCCGGATGGCGGCGCGCAACGTCCGCGACGCGCTCTCCGGCAAGCGCCCGGAGAACCTGCTGAACCCCGAGGTGGAGGGGTCGGGATGAAGGTCCGCGAGGCCGTCACGGAGATCCTGAGACGCGAGGGCGTGCAGATCATCACCGGGTACCCGGTCAACGACGTCATCGAGGAGGCGGCGGTCGCCGGTATCCGCCCGGTGATCGTGCGGCAGGAGCGCATCGGCCTGCACATGGCCGACGCGATGTCGCGGGTCACCAGCGGGGACACCATCGGCGTGTTCGCCATGCAGCACGGCCCCGGCACCGAGAACGCCTACGGCGGCATCGCGCAGGCGTACTCGGAGTCCGTGCCGATCCTGGTGCTCCCGGCGGGCTACCCGCGCCGGCTCGCCTACGTCGAGCCGAACTACCACGCCTCCCGGCAGATGGCCGCGGTCACCAAGTCGGCCGAGCCGATCGTCGACGCGGCCGAGGTGCCGCACGTCCTGCGGCGGGCGTTCGGCCGGCTGCGCACCGGGCGCGGCGGGCCGGTGCTGGTCGAGATCCCGGTCGACCTGTGGCACGAGGAGGTGCCCGAGCCGCTCGCCTACACACCGGTCACCCGGGCGCGGTACGGGCCGGACCCGGCCGACGTGCGGCGGGCCGCGGAGCTGCTGGCGGGGGCCCGCCGCCCGGTGGTCTACGCCGGGCAGGGGGTGCACTACGCGAAGGCGTGGGACCAGCTGCGCGAGCTCGCCGAGCTGCTGGCCGCCCCGGTGACGACCAGCCTGGAGGGCAAGAGCGCCTTCCCGGAGGACCACCCGCTGGCGCTCGGGTCGGGCGGGCTGGCGATCCCGAAGCAGGTGCGGCGGTTCCTGGACGCCTCCGATGTGATCTTCGGGGTGGGGTGCAGCTTCACCGAGACGTCCTTCGGCACCCAGCTGCCGCTGGACAAGCGGGTGGTGCACGCGACGCTCGACCCGGCGCACCTGGGCAAGGACCTCCCGGTGGAGGTCGGCCTGCCCGGCGACGCGGCACTCACCCTGGACGCTCTGCTCACCGAGCTGCGCCCGCGGGTCGGCGCGCCGCGCGACGCCGGCCCGGTCACCGCGGAGATCGCGCAGGTGCGCGATGAGTGGCTCGCGGAGTGGCTGCCGAAGCTCACGTCGGACGAGACGCCGATGTCGCCGTACCGGGTGCTGTGGGACCTGCAGCGCACGGTCGACGTGGCGAACACGATCATCACCCACGACGCGGGCAGCCCCCGCGACCAGCTCTCGCCGTTCTGGACCTGCACCCGCCCGCTGACCTACCTCGGGTGGGGCAAGACCACCCAGCTCGGCTACGGCCTGGGGCTGGCGATGGGTGCGAAGCTCGCCCGCCCGGACATGCTGTGCGTCAACGTGTGGGGCGACGCGGCGATCGGCTTCACGGGGATGGACTTCGAGACCGCGGTGCGCGAGCGGGTCCCGATCCTGTCGGTGCTGCTCAACAACCACAGCATGGCGATCGAGCTGTCCCGCATGCCGGTGTCCACCGAGCGCTACCGCGCCACGGACATCTCCGGCGACTACGCCGCGTTCGCCAGGGCGCTCGGCGGGTTCGGCGAGCGGATCACCGAGCCGGACGGGATCGTGCCGGCGATCGAGCGGGGCATCGCGGCGACCGAGGCCGGCCGTCCCGCCCTGCTCGAGTTCATGACCAGCAAGGAGACCTCGGTCTCCCGATACCCCAGGGGGTCCTCGTGAGCACGTCGGATCGGGTCGAGATCGCCGTCATCGGCAGGCAGCGCCCCGCCGTGATCGAGGCGCTCGGCGCCGAGTTCACCCTGCACGACGTCGCGTCGCTCGACGACATCGCCGGCTCGCTCGGGCCGGCGGCGGAGCGGGTGCGCGGCGCGCTGTCGAGTCCCATGATCGGGCTGTCGGCGGCGATGATGGACGCGCTGCCCAAGCTGGAGATCACCACCCTGTTCGGGGTGGGGCTCGAGCGCACCGACCTCGCCGCCGCCCGCGAGCGCGGCGTCGTCGTCACCACCACCCCGGTGCTCTACGAGGACGTCGCCGACACCGCCGTGGTGCTGGCGATGGACGTCTCCCGCCGGATCACCGCGGGCGACCGATGGCTGCGCGGCGGGCAGTGGGCGGCGGGCGGCCAGGCCGCGTCCGGCAGGCGGTTCTCCGGCAAGCGCGCCGGGATCCTCGGCATGGGCCGGATCGGCCGGATGCTCGCCAAGCGGCTCGCGGCGTTCGACATGGAGATCGCCTACTACGACCCCCGGCCGGCCCCCGACGTGGCCTACCCGCTGCACGACAGCGGCGCCGACCTGGCGCGCGAGTCGGACTTCCTGTTCCTGTGCGCCGCCGGCGGCCCGGGCGCGGGGCACGTCGTCGACGCCGAGACCCTCGCGGCGCTCGGCCCGGAGGGCGTGTTCGTCAACGTCGCCCGCGGCTGGCTCGTCGACGAGCCGGCCCTGGTCGACGCCGTCACGAACGGCACGATCGGCGGTGCGGGTCTCGACGTGTTCGACGACGAGCCGACCGTCCCGCAGCCGCTCATCGACGCCGACAACGTCGTGCTCGTACCGCACATCGCGAGCAACACCTTCGAGAGCCGCAACGACATGGACCAGTGCGTGATCGACAACATCCGGTCCTGGTTCTCGACCGGCAAGGCCGTCACCCCGGTGCCGTGAGCGGAAGGACCCGCCGATGAAGATCACTGGTGTCGAGACGTTCCCCGTCGAGGTCCCGCCGCCGTACAAGGGCGGCACCGGCTGGCTGTTCCTGCGCCTGGACACCGACACCGGGGTGCGCGGCTACGGCGAGGTCATGATGCTCGCCGGCGCGTTCGGGCTGCGGACCACCGGCACCCTCGTCGAGGACCTGGTGGGCAGCCACCTGCTCGGCCACGACCCGTACGAGATCGAGCTGCTCTGGGAGAAGCTGTACAACCGGGCCGGCTACAGCCACTACCCGGAGCAGACGAAGCTGGCGATCATCAGCGCGCTGGAGATGGCGTGCTGGGACATCGTCGGCAAGGACCTGGGGCAGCCGGTGCACCGGCTGCTCGGCGGGGCGGTGCGCGACCGCGTCCGCACCTACACCTATCTCTACCCGGACGACGCGGGCGACGTGGACCGGCACGAGATGTGGACGCAGCCGGATCTCGCGGCGGAGCGCGCGGCCCACTACGCGGACCTGGGGTTCACCGGGGTCAAGCTGGACCCGTTCGGCACGTTCCCGACCGAGGACCAGGGGTTGGGCCAGCTCGTCCCGGTGCAGTACTCGCTGCACGCGCTCGACACGGCCGAGGCGGTGATCGCCGCGATCCGCGCGGCCGTCGGCAGCCGCTGCGACATCCTCGTCGGCACGCACGGCCAGATGACGGCGGCGGGCGCGCTCCGTGTCGCCCGCCGCCTCGAGCCCTACGACCCGCTGTGGTTCGAGGAGCCGGTGCCCCCGGAGAACATGGCCGAGATGGCCAAGGTCGCCCGGGGCACGCGGATCCCCATCACGACCGGCGAGCGGCTGACCACGAAGTACGACTTCGCCCGGCTGATCCAGCACGAGGCGGCGGCGATCTTCAACCTGGACGTCGGGCAGGTCGGCGGCATCCTGGAGAGCAAGAAGATCGCGGGGATGGCCGAGGCGCACTACCTGCAGATCTCGCCACACGTGTGGGGCGGCCCGGTGATCGCCGCGGCGTCGGTGCAGCTCGGCGTGTGCTGCCCCAACTTCCTGATCATGGAGTCGATCGAGCGGTTCGGCGGGCTGCACGCCGAGCTGCTCGACGAGCCGATCGAGTGGAGCGACGGCTACGTCGTCGCGCCGGACCGGCCAGGGCTCGGCCACAACCTGAACGAGGACGTCGCCCGCCGGCTGGCGCCGGAGGGCTGAACGGATCACGGAGGTGGAGCCCGTGCACGCCGACTCCCGGCAGATCCTGATCAGGGTGTGGAGGGGAGGCTGGGGCTCCACTGTGGACGAGGGGAGGTTCCACGACCACTGCGCGGTCAGCGAAGCGAACAACGGCGAGAGCGGCTGGGGCACCGTCCGGGGCACCAGGGCCGACATGCGGGCGTGGAGCGAGGCCGAGGCTTCCTTCACGGAAGCGATCCGTTCGGCGGAACGCGCCTACCGGCGGCTGGTCGACCCCGGGTGGCGTCGGTGGCTGCCCGGCCACGACGGACGGGTCGAGCGGGCGAAACAGGCATACCGCCGGGCGACGGCGGCCGCGCAGGCGACGTACCAGCCCGTCGTCGACGAGATCGTTCGACGGGAGGCGGCCGCCGAGGCCGAACGGCAGCGGCGTGACGAGGAGCGGCGACGCTTCCACGAAGAGGCGCAGGCGAACGGGCGGGAGCGGGACAGGCGGCGCAACGCGCTTGCGGAACGGGCGATCTGGGGCTGGTCCGAGGTCGATCCCACCACCGTGCGCGTCTTCGAGTCGGCCGAACAGGGGCTGACCGCCGCGGAGCTGGACGAGGCGCTCCGCGCCCTGCACGGGTCCGGGGTCAGGACCGTCGAGTGGGATCCGGCCGCCCGCGCTGCGGCCGCGCGGGCCTGCGCGCTGCCGGGCACGCCACCGTCCGACTTCGACTTCCGGCAATGGTGGAAGTCGGTGGCGGATCTCGGGTGGAAGGACCCGGCGGAGATCCCGCCACCGCGTCCCCCCGGCCGCCGCCGCGGCAACGACGCGACGTTCCACCACAGCGACTACGGCGGTGGCGATTACGGCGGCAGCTACGGGGCGAGCCACGGGACCAGCTTCTGAGCTACCAGGTTTGAGTCGTTCCGGAGCGGGGAGGCCTGGACCGACGACGTCGTGCCGACTGCCCGTCCGCAAGGAGTAGGAATGGCTGAACCGAAGACGAACATCACCACAACGGATGCCGGTGTCCCGGTGGAGAGCGACGAGCATTCGCTGACCGTCGGACCGGGTGGCCCGATCCTGCTCCAGGACAGCTACCTGATCGAGCAGATGGCCCAGTTCAACCGGGAACGCATCCCGGAGCGGCAGCCGCATGCGAAGGGGAGCGGCGCGTTCGGCCGGTTCGAGGTCACCCACGACGTGAGCGCCTACACCAAGGCCGAGGTGTTCCAGCCCGGGACGACCACGGAGATGGCGGCCCGGTTCTCCACCGTGGCCGGCGAGCGGGGAAGCCCGGACACGTGGCGTGACCCCCGCGGTTTCGCGCTGAAGTTCTACACGACCGAGGGCAACTACGACATGGTCGGCAACAACACGCCGGTGTTCTTCGTCAAGGACCCGATGAAGTTCCAACACTTCATCCGGTCGCAGAAGCGACGGGCCGACAACAACCTGCGCGACCACGACATGCAATGGGACTTCTGGACCTTGTCGCCGGAGTCCGCGCACCAGGTGACGTGGCTGATGGGTGACCGGGGCGTCCCACGTACCTGGCGACACATGAACGGCTACACCTCCCACACCTACATGTGGGTGAACGCCGCGGGCGAGGAGTTCTGGGTCAAGTACCACTTCAAGACCGACCAGGGCATCGAGTGCTTCACCCAGGACGAAGCCGACCAGATGGCCGCGGTCGACACCGACTACCACACCCGGGACCTGTTCGAGCACATCAGGGACGGCGACCACCCGAGCTGGACGCTGTACGTGCAGGTCATGCCCTACGACGACGCGGTCGGGTACCGGTTCAACCCGTTCGACCTGACCAAGGTGTGGCCGCACGGGGACTACCCGCTGATCCCGGTCGGGAAGATGACCTTGGACCGGAACCCGACCGACAACCACGCGCAGATCGAGCAACTGGCGTTCCAGCCCAACAACATGGTGCCCGGCGTCGGCCCGAGCCCGGACCGGATGTTGTTGGGCCGCCTGTTCTCCTACGCCGACGCGCACCGCCACCGCATCGGCGCCAACTACCAGCAGTTGCCGGTCAACGCGCCCACCGCCGCCGTGAACTCCTACAGCAAGGACGGCGCGATGCGGTTCCACAACGCGTCCGACCCCGTGTACGCGCCCAACTCCAAGGGCGGTCCGGCGGCCGACACCCAACGCTACGGCCAGGGCCCCAGCTGGTACGCCGACGGCGACATCACCCGCGCCGCCTACGTCGACCACGCCGAGGACGACGACTGGGGCCAGCCCGGCACCATGGTCCGTGACGTGTTCGACGACGCCGCCCGGGCGCGGCTCGTCGACAACGTGGTCGGTCACCTGCTGAACGGCGTGTCCGACCCCGTTCTGGAGCGGGCGTTCGAGTACTGGCGCAACATCGACAAGGACACCGGCGACAAGATCGCAGCCGGGGTGGCTGCGAAGAAGAACGACGTCGACCCCAAGGCGGCGGACCAGGCCAACCCGGCCCGCGGATCCATGCAGGCGAAGGCCTGATCAGCCGAAGGCGCTCTCGGCGAGGGCGGTCTGGACCTCGTAGATCGAGCCGCCCCGGGCGTGCTTGGGCAGCGGGATCCGGACGGGAACGGGCTCGAGCCGCGGTGTGGCGCTCGGGTCGCCGCACAGCAGCCGGTCGTTGAACTGCTCCCAGCCGGGGAAGTCGACCAGCGGCCACGCGTCGGCAGCGGCGTACTCGAACAGCAGGAACCGGCGGGGGCGCTGGGACCGGTTGGGGGCCGATCCGTGCAGCAGCCGCGCGTGGTGGATCGAGATGTCGCCCGCGTGGAGCTCGATCGGTACGGCCTGCTCGGCGAAGCCGTCGGACGGCACGGCACCGGCGAAGACGCCGTCGTGGTGGTGGTCGTGGACGGGGCCGTGGTGCGATCCGGGCACCACCATGAGGCAGCCGTTCTCGAGCAGCATCTCGTCGATGGCGATGCCGACCGCGAGCACGTCGTCGTTGGTGTGCGGGTAGAAGGCCCAGTCCTGGTGCCACTCGACGGGGCTGCCGAACTCGGGCGACTTCAGGTTGAGCTTCGTGTTCTGGTACCGGACGCCGTCCCCGACCAGCTGGCGGACGGCGGTGAGCACGGCCTCGTTGCGCAGCGCGCGGTCGTAGGTCGGGTGCTGGAGGTGCGGCGCCTTGAGCCGCCGCAGCCGCGGCTCGGCGGCGGTGTGCCCCGGTTCGAGGTCGAACACGTCGGTGTGGTCCGACACGCTGCGCGAGCGGTCCACGAACTCGTCGGTCACCCGCTGCAGCTCGCGGACCTCGTCAGGGGTGAACACGCCCCGCACCGCGAGGTAGCCCTGCTCGCGGTAGGTGCCGATCTGATCCGGCGTCAGGTGCACTGGGAACTCCCTTCCTGGTCGCCGCGGGGGCCCGCGGCGTCTCGGACCTGGCAGTCGACGTGGTCCTCCATCAGCGCGACGGCGCGCGCGGCATCGCCCGCCTGGAGCGCGGCCAGGATCTCGATGTGCTCGAGGTGCAGGCTCCGGCGGTCACCCGGTGCGAGGCCGAACTCGCTCCACGCGGTGACCCACGCCTGGTGCACCCACTTCTGCGCCCGCTCCAGCACCGGGTTTCCGGCCGCGCGGGCCAGCAGCGCCTCGAACCGGACGTCGAGGCTGCCCTGCTGGACGTCCTGGTCGGCGAGCTCGTCCGCCGCGCGGTCGAGGAACTCCCGGACGGCCGACAGGTCGGGGTCGGGTCGGCGCGCCAGCAGCTGCACGACCCGCGTCTCGATCGCGGTGCGCAGGTCGGTGAGCCATTGCAGCGAGTCCGCGCCCGTCGGCATCCCGGCGACGAGCTGCTCGGCCGGCAGGGTGCCGTCGGGGTCGAGCACGAACGCGCCGGCGTTGCGCCGGATCTCGATCTTCCCCATGCTCTCCAGCGCACGGAGCGCCTCGCGCACCGAGACCCGGCTGACCTGCAGCCGCTCGGCGAGCTCCCGCTCCGACCGCAGGCGGTCGCCGGGCGCCATCGTCGCGACCATCCCGTCGAGCTGGGCGAAGACCTCGCGGTACACGTGGACCTGTTTGATCGGCAGCAGCCGGAAGGCGCGGCGGTCGGGCATGACCCTCCTACCGGTCATCGCGGCCCCGCTGCCGCCGGTTCGGCGAGGATGTCCGTGCGGTAGGTCTCGGGCCCCCACAGCACGGCCGCGGCGGTGATCACCGACAGCACGACCATGTACGCGGCGACGCCCCACGGCGCGCCACCCGCCCACACGAGCAACAGGCTGGCCAGGAACGGCGCCGGTCCGCCGGCGAGGATCGACCCCAGCTCGCGCGCGAAGGCGAACCCGCTGTAGCGCACGCGCGGGCCGAACAGCTCGGTGAAGTACGCCGCCTGCGGCCCGAACATCCCCGCCACCCCGATGCCGACGGCCGCGGCCATCGCGAAGACCACCACGGGAGTGCTCCCGGTCTGCAGCAGCAGGAAGTAGGGGAAGGCGAACAGCGCGCAGAACACCGCCGCGCCCGCGTAGACCGGCTTGCGCCCGATCCGGTCGGAGAGGATCGACCAGACCGGCACCATCACGAACTGCGCGCAGGTCGCGATCGTGACCGCGATCAGGGCGCTGGTGCGCGAGAACCCGAGCTGACCGCTCAGGTAGCTGATGCTCCAGGTCGGGAACAGGTAGCCCAGGCCGTTCTCGGCGAACCGGGCGCCGATCACGACCACGAAGCTGCGCGGTTGCGTCACCAGCGCGTGTTTGATCGGCATCCGCAGGACGTCCCGGCGCTCGCGCGCCTCCTCGAACACCGGCGACTCGGCCAGGCTCAGCCGCAGGTAGAGGCCGACGGCGACCAGGACGATGCTGACCCAGAACGGCACCCGCCAGCCCCAGGACAGGAACTGCTCCTCGGGCAGCGTCGAGACCACCGCGAACACGCCGGACGCCATCAGCGTGCCCAGCGAGACCCCCATCGGGGACCAGCTGCCGAACCAGCCGCGCCGGTTCGGCGGGGCGTGCTCGACGGCGTAGATGACCGCGCCGCTGTACTCGGCCCCCGCGCCGAAGCCCTGCACGAGCCGCAGCAGCACGAGCAGCACCGGCGCCATCACGCCGATGCTGTCGTAGCCCGGGATGAACCCGATGAGGAAGGTCGCCCCGCCCACCAGCAGCAGCGTCATGATCAGAACGTTCTTGCGCCCGATCCGGTCGCCGAAGTGGCCGAAGAAGAGGCCCCCGAGCGGGCGGGCGACGAAGCCGACCCCGAACGTCGCGAACGCCACCAGCGTTCCGACGGCCGGATCCAGCTCGGGGAAGAAGAGGACGTTGAACACCACGGCGGCCGCGGTGCCGTAGATGAAGAAGTCGTACCACTCGAGGCAGGACCCGATCCCGGAGGCGAACGCCACCCGCGCCAGCGACCGTTGCCCGATCCCACCCTGTTGCGTCGTCCTGGTCACCCGGACCTCCTCGTCCTGGTAAGTGGACTGACCACTGACCACAGGGTGCGGGCCGCGTGTGCGCCGGGTCAAGGGTTGGTCCGGGATCCGTGGTTCGGGACCGGTTCAGGACGGATGCTCAACCGATCGGTGGACGCCGCCCTCCGGCCCGGTCGCCCGGCAGGCGGGATGTGGTGTGCTGCGAGGGCGTGGACGAGCACCGCGGAGAGGGGTCCTTCAGCGATGAGCAGCAACAGCACGCTGTTCACGAACGTGCGGGTCTTCGACGGGCGCTCGGATCGGCTGTCCGCGCCGACGGCCGTGCTGGTGACCGGCGGCACGATCACCTCGATCGGCGAGCCGCCGGCCGTGGCCGACGCGGAGCAGCGCACGACGATCGACGGTGCCGGGCGGACGCTCATGCCGGGACTGATCGATGCACACACACCTGGCCTTCAGCACGCTGCCGGCCCACGTGGCGATCATGTCCGACCCCGGCTACATCGCCGTGCGCGGCGTGCTGGCCGGGCGGGAGATGCTGCTGCGCGGGTTCACCTCCGTGCGGGACTGCGGCGGGCCGACGTTCGGGATCAAGCGCGCCGTCGACGAGGGGCACGTCCCGGGGCCGCGGATCTGGCCGTCGGGCGCGTTCATCTCCCAGACCTCCGGGCACGGGGACTTCCGCATGCCGTACGAGACCCCGCGCGGCGTGTGCGGGCACCTCTCGCACATCGAGCTGGCCCGGGCGGCGGTGATCGCCGACGGTGTGGACGAGGTGCTGCGCGGTGTGCGCGAGCAGCTGATGGGCGGGGCCAGCCAGATCAAGATGATGGCCGGCGGCGGCGTCGCATCCGCCTACGACCCGATCGACGTCACCCAGTACACCGAGACCGAGCTGCGGGCCGGTGTCGAGGCCGCCGAGAACTGGGGCACCTACGTCCTCGTGCACGCCTACACCGACCGGGCGGTCCGGCAGGCCATCCGGGCCGGGGTGCGGTGCATCGACCACGGGCACCTCGTCGGCGAGGACACCGTCGCGAAGATGGTCGAGCACGACGTGTGGTGGAGCCTGCAACCGTTCCTCGACGACGAGGACGCCATCCCCATCCCGGACCCGCGCAGCAACGCCAAGCAGCTCGAGGTCATCCAGGGCACCGACACGGCCTACGGGCTCGCCAGGAAGCACGGCGTCAAGCTCGCCTGGGGCACCGACACGCTGTTCGACGCGAAGCTGGCCGCCCGGCAAGGGGCGCAGCTGGCGAAGATGACCCGCTGGTTCACCGCCGCCGAGACGCTGCGCACGGCGACGTCGGGCAACGCCGAGCTCCTCGCGCTCAGCGGCCCCCGAAACCCGTATCCCGGCAAGCTCGGCGTCGTCGAAGAGGGCGCGCTCGCCGACCTGCTCCTCGTCGACGGCGACCCGCTGGACGACATCGACCTGATCGCGAGACCGAGCACGTCGTTCTCGATCATCATGAAGGACGGGACGATCCACCAGGATCTACTGCGCTGAACTCACACCGCGGGCTCGTCGGTCACCTCGCGTCCGGCGAACCGGGCGGTGACCCGGTGCTCGAGCCGCAGGAGGAGCATCGTGGGCACGAGCGCGATCACCGCGATCAGCACGACCTCGCCGACGATGTTGCCCATCCGGACGAGCTGGACGTTCCGCAGCAGTTCCCCACCCAGCCCCGCGGAGCCGCCGAGCAGTTCGGCGATCAGCAGACCGAGGAACGTCAGGCCGAAGGCCAGCCGCATCCCCGTGACCGCGGACGGGACGACGCTCGGGACGACGATCTGGCGGATCACCCGCGGCGTGGACAGCCGCAGGCTCGCGGCGAGCTTGAGGTGGGTCCGGTCCACGCCCGTGGTGGCGCCGAGGATGATCAGCATCATCGGGATCACGCCGTGCAGGAAGGCGAAGCCGGCGCGGCTGACCTCGCCGAGGCCGAGGAACACGAGGAACAGCGGGTACAGCGTGATCTTCGGGATGCTGTACACGGCGTAGACGAGGGGCGAGAGCACGTCGGACCAGAACGTGCTCAGGCCGACGAGGAAGCCCAGCGCGGACCCGACGACCACGGCGAGCGCGTAGGAGACGGCCAGGACCAGGAGGGTCTCCGACAGCGACTCGAGGAAGCTCCCCGAGCCGAGGTCTGCGACCAGGGTGCCGGCCGCCTCCACCGGGGTCGGGAACACGGCGCTGTCCAGCGCGGCCGCCGCCGCGTGCCAGCAGAGCAGCGCGGCGACCAGGAGCAGCAGCGGCGCGACGGCCGGTTCGAGGGCGCGGCGGGCGCCCCGCGGGGCCGGGGGAGCGGCGGTCACGACCGCCTCCAGTCGAACCGGTCGAGGACGGCGCTGAGCGCGAGGTTCGCCCCGAGCGCGAACAGGCAGACGAACAGGATGCCGGCGTACATCTCCTCGGAGTCGAACGTGATGTACGCGTGGGAGATGAACTGCCCGAGCCCGCGCGTCGCGAGGATGAACTCGGTGGCGAGCACGCCGATCAGGGCGTACACGAAGCCCAGCTTCATGCCGGCCGCGATGTTCGGCGCCGCCGAGGGCAGCAGCACCTTCCACAGGTACGTGCCGGGGCGCAGCCGCAGCGACGCCGCGAGCTTGTCGACCGTCGGCGGCACGGAGTCGAAACCGTTGAGCGCGTTGGCCGCGATGACCACCGAGCTGAACGCCACCGCGAGCAGGATGATCGGGATCGCGCCGGTGCCGAAGAGCACCACGAGGATCGGGTAGAGCGCGAACGTCGGCACGGCGTAGTAGACGTTGAGGTAGGGCTGCACCGCGCGGCGCCACCAAACGGCGCGCCAGAGGGTGTAGGCGAGCCCGACCCCGAGCGCCGTGGCGAGCGTGAAGCTCACGGCGATGAGCCCCACCGTCCACAGCAGGTCGCCCACGAGGAACTCCGGGTCGACGAGCAGGGCGGCGATCCCGGCCAGCATCTCGCTCACCGGGATGAGGTCGGTGCCGTCGACGACGCCCGAGCGGGCCAGCAGCTCGACCGCAACGACCAGCCCCGCGCCCACGAGTGCCGTCCACGCCGGCGCGCGCAGCCCCAGCACCCGCTCCGGGCGCGGCCGGACGTAGCGCGGCACCCCGGTCGCGCGGCGGCCGGTCACCGCTTCACCCGCATCGCCGACCCGGCCTCGTCCCGCAGCAGCGACCAGAGCCGCTCGACGGCGGCGGTCGCCGTGGGCGTCGTCAGGTCCTCCGTGGAGCGCGGCCGGTCCAGCGCGATCGGCAGCTCCTCGAGGACGCGGCCGGGGCGCGCGCTCATCACCACGACCCGGTCGGACAGCAGGACGGCCTCCTGCAGGCTGTGGGTCACGAACAGCACCGAGCAGGACAGTCGTTCCACCACGCGCAGCAGTTCGGACGCCATGAGCAGGCGGGTCTGCTCGTCGAGCGCGCCGAACGGCTCGTCCGCGAGGATCAGGTCCGGGTCCATCGACAGGCAGCGGGCGATCGCGACCCGCTGCCGCATGCCGCCCGACAGCTGGGACGGCCGGGCGTTCTCGAACCCGGCGAGCCCGACGACCTCGACGAGCTCGCGGGCGCTGGCGTGCCGTTCGGCCCGGCCCATCCCGCGCGACTCCAGCCCGAACGCGACGTTGTCGAGCACGGTGCGCCATGGCAGCAGCGCCGAGTCCTGGAAGATGATCGACGTCGCGTCCCGCGGGCCCGTGACCGGTTCCCCCGAGATCGCGATGGTGCCCGAGTCGGGGACCTGCAGGCCGGCCACGAGCTCGAGCAGGGTGGACTTGCCGCACCCGCTCGGGCCCACGACCGACACGAACTCGCCGCGGCGGACCGAGAGGTCGACCGGGTCGAGCGCGTGGACGGACCCGAACCGCCGGGTGACCCCGCTGATCTCGATCATCAGCAGGTGACCGGGAGCTGGAAGCGCGCCCCCTCGGGCAGGTACTGCGGGTCGAACAGCTCGCAGTAGGGGATCTCCCCCTCGAAACCCGAGAGCGCGATGGCCCGGTCGGCGCTGCCCAGGGCCTCGGTCTTGATCCCCGCCGACCACGTGTCGAGCTCCGCCGCGCTGCGGACGGCGGCCACCGCCATCTCCATCGGCAGGTCCGTGTGCGCGGCGTAGAGTGCGCCCGCCTCCTCGATGTGGTCGTGGATCCACCGCGCGGACTCGTCGTAACCCGCGAGGACCGCCGACACGACCTCGGGGTTGTCCTCGGCGTAGTCGGAGGTCGTGGTGATCACGGTCTGCTGGAAGGACTTGATGTACTCGTGGGTGGGCACCACGAGCCGGAACGTGTCGGGGTTCTTGGCGCGGACCGCGTCGGGGACGATCGCCGCGTCGACGGCACCCGACTCGAGGAGGGCGACCCCCTCGCCGATGCCACCCGATGCGACCCGCTCGACCGGCTGCTCGGCGATGCCGGCGGCCTCGGGGACGAGGTGGGTCAGGGACTCGGTGACGGAGCCCGGGTTCGTGAACGCCCAGGTCCGGATGCCCTCGACACCCTGCACGGCGGTGTTGGAGGACAGCGCGTAGAAGTCGAGGCCGTAGAGGCTCTGGAAGGCGCCGCCGACGGCCTTGACCTCGGTGCCCTCGGCCGCGGCGTCGACCACCGCGGGGTAGCTGACCTCTCCGATCGCCAGGTCGCCGCTGATCAGGTTGCGCAGGGTCGTGCTGCCGCCCTGGCCCGGGACGAGCTCCCCGATCCGGACCCCGCGCTTCTCGAAGAAGCCCTGGTCCATGCCGACGAGCCAGGGCACGGTGTAGGTCTCGGTGGCGTTGGTGACGGTGATGTCGATCGTGACCGGGTTGTTCGGGTCGGGCGGGGCGCTGCCGCCACCCGAACAGGCGGCGGCGAGCAGCAGCGCCATCGAGGCGGCTCCTGCGGTCAGCGTGCGGCGCATCTACGCGTTCCTCTCCGCCCCGGGGTTGAGGTGACCGTCGCGTTCCAGCTGGGCGATCAGGCCTCCCGCGCGCAGCACGCGCAGGAGGAAGTCGGGGATCGGCGGGCCCGCCAGCAGTTGGCCGGTGCGGTGGTCGAGCACGGTGCCCGCGGCGACGTCGACGTCGAGGGTGTCGCCGTCGGTGACCTCTTCCGCGATGCCCGGAACCGTCAGGGCCGGCAGGCCGTAGTTGATGCAGTTGCGCAGGAACAGCGAGTTGAACTCCTCCGCCAGCAGGCACCGGACGCCGAGCTCCTGGAACAGCAGCGCCACCGGCCGGCTCGAACCGAGGCCGAAGTTGCGCCCGCCGACGACGATGTCGCCCGGCCGGACCTGCCGGGGCCAGTCGGGCCTCGTGGCGTCGAACATGTGCCGCGCGGCCTCGGGTACGGGCAGCTTCATCGCGAAGCCCGGGTACATGTCGTCGGTGTTGATCTCGTCGCCGAACACCCACGCCCGGCCGCTGACGGGCTCCTCGCCGTTCACGACGCCACCCCCGCGGGGGCCACGTCGCGGACGTCGCTGATCCGGCCGCGCAATGCCGACGCGGCCACCGTGGCGGGGGACGCCATGTAGATCGACGCCTCCCGGCTGCCCATCCGGCCGGTGAAGTTGCGGGTGCTGGCGGTGATGCAGACCTCGCCGGGCCCGACGACCCCCATGTGGTAGCCGAAGCACGCCCCGCACGTCGAGTTCGTGACGACCGCGCCCGCGGCGACCAGGGTCTCGACGTAGCCGCGCCGCACCGCCTCCAGGTAGACGGCCTGGGAGGCGGGGGTGACGATGAGGCGGACGCCCGGCGCCACCGTGTGTCCCCGCACCACCTCGGCCGCAGTGGCCAGGTCGGCGAGCTGGCCGTTCGCGCACGAGCCGATGAACGCCTGCTGGATCGCCACGTCCGCCACGGTCGAGACCGGCCGCGTGTTGTGGATGACGGTGCCGGGTTCGGCGACCATCGGTTCCACGGCGGACAGGTCGATCTCGCGGACCTCGGCGTAGTCGGCGTCCGGGTCGGGCAGGACCGGGTCCGGCCGCGCGTCCGGTGCCACCGAGGCGACGAACTCGAGGCACGCCTCGTCGGCCGGGAAGATCGAGAAGTCGGCGCCGACCTCGGCGCCCTGCGTCGCGATCGTCCGGCGGTCCGACATCGGCAGGGCGGCGAGGCCCGGCCCGCCGAACTCGAGCGCGCAGTTCGTGGCGTCGCCGTACGTTCCGGCGATCCGCAGGAAGACGTCCTTGCCGTTGACCCACGGCTGCGGCGCCCCGGTCAGCTCGTAGCGGATCGTCGGCGGGACGCGGTGCCACGTGGTGCCGGTGCAGACGATCGAGAGGATCTCGGCGGGGCCGAGCCCGCGCGCGGCGCAGTTGTAGGCCCCTGCGGCGCACGTGTGCGAGTCGGTGCAGGCCACGAGCGTCCCCGGCAGGGCGAGCCCCTGCTCGGCGAGGACCTGGTGGACGATCCCGTGGTTGCCGACGTCGAAGAACTTGTCGATGCCGTGCCGCGCCGCGAACTCCCGTGCGTGCGTGCCGGCCTCGGCCTCGCGCAGCCCGGGGGCGGGCACCGCGTGGTCCATGACGATCGCCAGGCGGTCGGGGTCGTGGACGGCGACCACGTCGAGCAGCCGGTCCCACAGGAACTGGATGTCGAGCAGCACGGTCATGTCGACGGTGCAGACGGCGATGTCGCCGGGCCGCACCGAGTCCCGGCCGGCCGCGCGGGCCAGCACCTTCTCGATCAGCGTGCCCGCCACGGCTCAGGCCGTCCCGGCGAGCTGGTGGCGTTCCCGCAGGTCCTCCCAGAAGGGGAGACCGAGCGCGTCGAAGAGCTCGTGCGGCGACAGCTGGGGCACCTCGCCGTCGTTGTGCCGGCCGGCGCGCAACGCCTGGAGCGCGGCGCCGATCGCCACGCCCGCGGCGCCGATGCACAGCCCGGGCGCGATGATCACCCGGTACCCGAGGCGGGCGAGCTCGGCGTGGTCCACGGCCGGGGTGTGCCCGCGCGGCACGTCGTTGAACAGGCAGGGCACGGAGAACTCCGACGGGACCCGTTCGATCTGCTCCACCGTCTGCGGGGCCTCGACGAAGATGACGTCGGCGCCCGCCCGCTCGTAGAGCTTCGCCCGGCGCAGCGCCTCGTCGAACCCGAGCGGCGCGAGCGCGTCGGTGCGGGCGATGATCAGCATGTCCTCGTCGGTGCGCGCCTCCCGGGCGGCCCGCAGCTTCGCGACGAACTCCTCCGCGGGGACGACCTCCTTGCCGGCCAGGTGGCCACAGCGCTTGGGGAAGGCCTGGTCCTCCAGCTGGATCGCCGACACGCCCGCGCGCTCGTACTCGCCGACGGTGCGGTACACGTGCGCGATGTCGCCGAACCCGGTGTCGGCGTCGGCGATGAGGGGGATGTCGCCGAGCACCGCGGTGAGCCGCTCGGCGGCCTGGCGCATCTCGGTGAGCGTCGTGAGGCCGAGGTCGGGCCGCCCGATCACGCTGGCCGCGACGCCCGCGCCCGTCATGTAGGCCGCCGGGAACCCGGCTCCCCGCACGAGGGCGGCGGACAGGCCGTCGTAGACGCCGGGTGCGAGCACGGGAGCCGGCTCGGCGAGCCGGGCGCGCAGATTCTGGCGTGCGGTCATTCGGATCTTCCTTTCCTGCCGCCGATGGCGTGCGAGAGCACGGACGCGCTCGCCGCCACCGCAGGTCCCAGGTCGGTCACGTGCTCGGTGGTGAGGCGGAAGTACGGCGCGCCGACGCTGAGCACCGCGAGCAGGCGCCCGGCCGGCCCGAACACCGGCGCGGCGACGGAGCTCAGGCCGACCTCGCGCTCCTGGTCGGCGAACACGTAGCCCACCTCGCGGCCGGCGGCCAGCTGACGCTCGACATCGCCCCAGTCGGTGATCGTGCCCGGCGTGAGCCGCTGGAGCCCGAGGTCCTTCGCACGCTCGAGGGCGGCCGGGTCCCACGCCATGAACACCTTCCCGGCGGCGCCCGCCGCGAGCGGCATCGCCTCGCCCACGGCACCCCGGAAGACGATCGAGTGCCGCGACTCGGCGACGTCGACGATCACGCGTTGCGCGTCCTGCCGGACGAAGAGCACGGTGGTCTCGCCGGTGTCGTCGCGCAGCCCGCGGACCACCGGCCCGGCGGCCGCGAGGAGCACGGAGCCCGCGGTGGCCGCGGCACCCCACACGAGCACCCGGAGCCCGATCCGGTAGACGTCGCCCTGGCGCTGCAGCAGGTCCTGTTCCACGAGCGTGCGCACGATCCGCAGGCAGGTGGTGGCCGGGAGCCCGGTGCGTTCGCGGATGTCCCCGACGCGCATCGCCGGGTTGTCCGTGGAGAAGCAGTCGAGGACCTTGCCCGCCTTCTCCAGCACCTGGACCGAGCCGGATCGCTCGACCATCTGCGTCGACAGCACTGTCACGCCTCCTGATCCGCATCGCGGACATCAGAACTGCATGGTGGATGCCTAGGTGGTGCCGGGTGCGCCTGTCAAGGGCGTGGCATCCGCCGGCGAGCGCCCTGGCAGAGTGAAGAACTTCAACATCGTGTGCCCCCGACCCTTGTCTGGATGAAGAACTTCAGTATTCTGAGGTCTCCGGCGTGGAGGTGGCACTGGCATGACTGATCGGGACGTACGACCCGGGCAGGATCTGCCGGTCGCAGCGATGTTGGGCGAGGTCGGCAACCAGGTCCGCTCACTGCGCAAGGAGGCCGGTCTCACGCTCGAACGGCTCGCCGAGCTGTCCGGGCTGAGCACCGGGATCGTCAGTCAGATCGAGCGCGGGCTGGCCAACCCGTCGTTCGGCACGCTGGTGCAGCTCGCGCACGGGCTCGGCATCCCGGTCGGGGGCCTGTTCCAGGTCTCGGACCGGCACCGCTCGCCCGTGGTGCGCCGGTCCGAGCGCCGCCGGTTGGACGGCCACGGCATCGCCGACGACGGCGCCCGCTACGAGCTGCTCACCCCTGACCTCACCGGAGCGCTCGAGGCGACCTGGGTGGAGACCCCGCCCGGGTACGACTCGAGCGCGAACCCCTACCGCCACCAGGGCGAGGAGTTCGGGCTGGTGCTGTCCGGGCGCAAGGACGTCTACCTCGACGGGAAGCGGCACGAGCTCGGTCCGGGCGACTCGATCCGCTATCCGTCGACCACACCGCACTGGTACGTCAACCCCGGTGACGAGACCTGCACGGCCGTCTGGGTGATCACCCCGCCCACCTGGTGACGGGTCGGCCCGCCGGGGCCGCAGAGATCACGTTCGAGATCACGTACTTCGGCGCACGCCTCCGGCGTGCTGCTCGACCGCGCCCTGCGGGGCCCCCTTGTCCGACGCGCCGCGCGCGTCCATGGCTTTCAAAGGCGAACACCATGACCGTGACACCCTCATCGACAGCTCCTGCTACGCCACCTCCGTCGCCCGGCACCACGGCTGTCACGCGGAAGGCGATGCTCGGCCTCGGGCTGGGCAACACCCTCGAGTGGTACGACTGGATGGTCTTCGGACTGCTCTCGGCGTTCCTCGGGCCGCACTTCTTCCCGTCCGAGGACCCGGTGTCGGCCACGTTGAGCGCGCTGGCGGTCTTCGCCGTCGGGTTCGCCGTGCGCCCGCTGGGCGGCGTGCTGTTCGGCGTCGCGGCCGACCTGATCGGGCGCAGGCGCGTGATGATCGGCTCGGTCGCGCTGATGGCGGTCACCACGCTGGTCATCGCGTTGACCCCGACCTACGGCGCGATCGGCGTGTGGGCCGGCGTGATCCTCGTCGGGTGCCGGCTGCTGCAGGGGATCTCGACGGGCATCGAGGCCCCGTTGTCGACGTCCTACGCCGTCGAGCTCAACCCGGCGGGCCGCGAAGGTCGCGCTGCGGGGTACATCAGCTTCTTCGTCAACCTCGGGATCCTGCTCGCGTCGCTGGTCAGCTTCGCCACCAGCGCGATGATCGGCGGCGACGCGATGCAGGAGTGGGGCTGGCGGATCCCGTTCGTCATCGGCGCCGCGCTCGGCGTCGTCGTGATCTGGTTGCGGCGCGCGCTGCCGGAGACCCTGCACGAGGAGGAGCGGGCGGAGTCGTCGTCGGGCTCGGTGGCCCGCGGCGTCGGGAGGCACTGGCTCGGGCTGCTGGCCATCGTGTTCGTGGTGGGGTCCGCGCAGGCCTACAACTACGCCTGGAACGTCGGCCTGCCGAACCTCGCCCGCGGCACCTTCCGCGAGGACCCGACGGCCGTGTTCGGCCTCACCACCGTGCTCGGGATCGTGCTGCTCGTGGGGTCGCCCGTCACGGGCGCGCTGGCCGATCGCTACCGGCTGTCGCGCACGTTCGTGGTGACGCGGTTGCTGGCGGTGCCGTCGGTGTTCCTGATGCTGCTCTACGACGGCCCCGGGATCGTCGGGTTCGCGGCCGTGCTGCTCGGCGGCTCGATCGTGCTGGTGCTCAACATGACGCTCTACAACGTCGTGGCGACGTCGCTGATGCCGAAGTCCTGCCGGGCCACCGGGGTGGCGCTCGGGTACGGCGTGGCGGTCGCGCTGTTCGGCGGCACCGCCTCCTACCTGCTGGTGTGGCTGCAGCAGCGGGAGCTCGACTGGCTGTTCCCCGTCTACGCGGCCGTCCTGTCCCTTGTCAGTGTGGTGCTCTACGTGGCGGCCCGCCGCCGCGGCGGCACCTTCGCGGGTGAATGAGGAAGCGATGCAGCTGTCCGATCTGACCGATCCGGTGGTGCGCCGGTCCGACGTCGTGGTCGTGGGCGGTGGGCCGGCCGGGGTGAGCGCGGCCGTCGCCGCGGCCCGCACCGGCGCGAGCGTCACGCTCGTCGAGCGCTACGCGGCGCTCGGCGGGCTGGCGTCCGGCGGCATGGTGCTCGTGCTCGACGACATGGTGAACGGCCCGGAGGTGTCGGTCACCGGGATCGTCGCGGAGTACATCGAGCGCCTCGAGAAGCTGGGCCTCGCGGTCTCCCCGCCGGAGTCGGACCGGTACTCCTCGGTCGAGACGTGGAACCGGTGGGGCCGCTTCGGCGTCTTCGACTTCCATCAGCACGTCACGCCGAAGCCGATCTGCTACGCCGTCGCGTTCGACCCGGACGGCTGGAAGCGGGTGTCGAACGACCTGGTCCGCGAGGCGGGCGTGCACCTGCGCCTGCACTCGTGGTTCTCCCGCCCCGTGCTGGACGGCGACCGCCTGGCCGGGGTCGTCTGCGAGACGAAGCAGGGCCCGCAGGCGGTGCTGGGCGACGTCGTCGTCGACACCACCGGGGACATCGACGTCGCCTCCCGCGCCGGGGCCGACTACGTGCACGACAGCTACCTGACCACGCTGGTGTTCCGCCTCGGCGGGGTGGACACGGACGCCGCGGAGCGCTTCGAGCAGGAGGACCCGCGCGCGGCGAGGGCGATCAACCGGACGGTCAAGCGGATGCTCGGTGGCGCCTGGGAGCTGTGGTGGCTCAAGACCCCGCTGCCCGGTGTCGTGTGGTGCAACTGCCCCCACATGACCGGCTACGACGGCGCCGACCCCGAGTCGCTCACCGAGGCGGAGTTCGACGCCCGCGCCCGCATCGGCGCGGTCGTCGACCACATCCGCGAGCACCTGCCCGGGTTCGAGAACTGCTACGTCGTGGACGTCGCCGAGCAGATGGGCGTGCGCCAGACCCGCCTGCTGCAAGGTGAGTACGTGGTGACCAAGGACGACATCAACGAGCGCAGGCACTTCGCCGACTCGGTGGCCCGCGGCCGCGACTACTACACGCCCTACCGCGCGCTGCTCCCGCGCGGCGTCGACCAGCTCCTGGTGGCCGGGCGGCACTACTCCGCCACGCCCGACGCGCAGAAGATCTCCCGGGAGATCCCGCCGTGCATGGCGATGGGCCAGGCCGCCGGGATCGCGGCGGCCCTGGCCGTGGACGCCGGCGTGACCGTCCGCGAGCTGGACGCGGCGGCGATCCAGCGGACGATGCGGGTGCAGGGCGCCGACCCCGGAGACGTGCCCGCCGCCAACGCGACCATCACCGATCCCGTGGAGGTTCCCTCATGACCCTGCCGCTCGCCGGCGTCACCGTCGTCGACTTCACGCAGGTCTACATGGGTCCCAGCTGCACGCAGCTGCTGGGGGACTACGGGGCCGACGTCGTCAAGATCGAACGTCCGGGCGTCGGGGACCTGTCCCGGTCCTCGATCACGGACCCGGACGGTCCCGACAACCCGATCTTCCTGTCCATCAACCGCAACAAGCGCAGCGTCTCCGTCGACACCCGCACGGCCGAGGGCGTGGCCGTCGTGCACCGGCTCATCCGGGACGCCGACGTCGTCGTCAGCAACTTCCGCTCCGGCGTGATGGAGCGCATCGGGTTCGGCTACGAGCGGTGCCGGGAGCTCAACCCGCGGGTGATCTGGGCGTCCGGCACCGGGTTCGGGGACTCCGGGCCGTACGCGCACAAGGGCGGCCAGGACGTCGTCGCGCAGGCCTACTCCGGGGTGATGTGGCGGCGGGAGTCCGAGGACGTGCCGCTCTCGGTCTACCCGACGACGCTCTGCGACTACACCACCGGCATGCACCTGATGCAGGGCATCCTGCTCGCCCTGCTCGCGCGGGGCACCACGGGCGAGGGGCAGAAGGTGGAGGTGACCATGTACGACTCGATGCTGCACACGCAGATGCAGGAGGCGTGCATGCAGCTCAACCGCGGCCGGGAGGTCAACTGGGCGGCGATGCCGCTGTCCGGGGTCTTCGAGACCACCGACGGCGCCGTCTGCATGGTGGGCGCGTTCAAGGAGAACCCGCTGCGTGACATCTCCTCGGCGCTGGAGCTCGCCGAGGACCTGTCGCAGCGCCCGGAGTACGCCACGCTCGACCGCCAGACCGAGCACCGCCCGCAGCTGCAGGCGATCTTCCGCGAGCGGTTCGCCACGAACTCCACCGAGTACTGGGTGAAGCGGCTGGAGGAGGTCGACATCCTGTGCGCGCCGGTCCACAGCCTCGAGCAGGCACTGGCCGACGAGCAGACCGCGGTGAACCGGATGGTGCTGGAGATGCAGCATCCGACGGCCGGGCGGGTCCGCGCACTGGACGCGCCGATCCGCCTCTCCGCGACCCCGGCGCAGGTGCGGCGGGTGCCCCCGCGGCTGGGCGAGCACAACGCGGAGGTGCTCGCGGAGCACGGCTATGCCGCCGACGACGTGGCGGCGCTGGTCGAGGCGAAGGTGCTGCGGTGACCGACGACGTCGGGTTCGAGATCAGCGACCACGTCGCCCGCGTCACCATCGACCGGCCGGCCGTGCTCAACGCGGTGGACGGGCCCACGCACGAGCGGCTCTGCGAGATCTGGGACCTGATCGAGGCCGACCGCGACGTTCGCGCCGTCGTCGTCACCGGCGCGGGGGAGCGGGCGTTCTGCGTCGGCGCGGACATGTCCGCGGCCGCGATCGCCAAGACCGGCCTGGAGTACTGGGCCGACCTCGACCCGAACGGCTTCGGCGGGCTCTCCCTGCGCACCACGCTGGACGTCCCGGTGATCGCGCGCGTGAACGGCTACGCGCTCGGCGGCGGCATGGAGATGGTGCTGGGCTGCGACATCGTGATCGCTGCCGAGCACGCGAGGTTCGGGCTCACCGAACCGCGGGTCGGCCGGCTCCCGCTCGACGGCGGGGTCTTCCAGCTGGTCCGCCGGGTCCCGCACACACAGGCGATGGGCATGCTGCTCACCGGCCGCCGCGCGGAGGCGGCCGAGATGCGGGCGATGGGCCTGGTGAACGAGGTGGTCCCGGCCGCAGAGCTGGATGCCGCCGTCGACCGCTGGCTGGCCGACGTCCTGGCGTGCGCGCCGACCTCGCTGCGCGCGGTGAAGCAGATGGTGCAACGCACCGCGCACCTGTCCGCGCAGGAGGCACGGGACCAGCGGCTCCCCGCGCTGATGGCCGCGCTCGACAGCGAGGACAGCAAGGAGGGGGTGCGCGCCTTCCAGGAGAAGCGCGCTCCGGTCTGGCCCGGCCGGTGAGTGCCGACCTGGTGGCTCTCCCGAAGGCGGAGCTGCACCTGCACCTGGAAGGGGCGATCCGCCCGTCCACCGCGGCGGAGCTCGCCGCCCGCTCCGGGAGGCCGCTGCCGGCCACCGGGACCTTCCCGGACCTGGCCGAGTTCGTCCGGGCCTACGAGGCGGCCCGCGACCTCGTCGGAAGCCTCGACGACCTGCGCCGGATCGGGTGCGAGCTGGTGCAGGACGCGGCCGCGCGGGGCGTCGTCTGGTCGGAGGTGCACCTCGTCCCGCCGACGTACGCCGGCCGCCTCGGGCCCGACGAGGCCGTGCTGGAGGCCGTGCTCGACGGGCTCGCCGCCGGTGCCGGGCCCGGGTCCGCCGCCGGCGTGATCGTCGGCGTCAACCGGGGGCTGCCGCCGGAGGCGGCGGAACGGTCCCTGCGCCTGGCCATGGCCTACGCGGACGCGGGCGTGGTCGGGCTCGGACTCGCCGGCGACGAGGCGAGCCACCCCGCCACGCTGTTCACCGACCTGTTCGCCCGCGCCCGGGACGTGGGACTGCGCGCGCTGCCGCACGCGGGCGAGGGCGCCGGGCCGGACAGCGTCCGTGCCTGCGTGGAGTCGCTCGGGGCCGCGCGGATCAACCACGGCGTCCGCGCCGTGGAGGATCCCGCGCTGCTCGACCTGCTCGCCGAGCGGGAGATCTGCCTCGACGTCTGCCCGTCGTCGAACATCGCGCTCAGCGTGTTCCCCTCCCTGGAGGAGCACCCCCTGCCGCGGCTGCTCGCCGCGGGCGTCCCGGTGTCGCTCGGCAGCGACTGCCCGCTGTTCCTCGGTGTCACGCTGGTCGACGAGTACCGGACCGCGACCGAACGCCTCGGCCTCGGCCCGTCCGACGTCGCGCGGGTGGCGGGCACGTCGATCACCGCGAGCTCGTGCCCGCCGGACCGGCGCGCCGCCGCGCTCGCCGACCTCCGCTCCTGGCTCCCCTGAGCCCCAGGGCTCAGTCCTTCGCCAGCGCGATCTCCGAGGCGTCGCAGCGCGGGAGCTCGCCCGAGAAGCCGTCGGTGCCGGTCCGGACGAAGGCGTCGGGCACGAACTTGTGGCCCGTCACCGTGGGGTCGCCCGCCGGGGCGGACACCAGGTCCCAGACCTTGCTCCCGTACGCGGTCTCCCCGCTCGTCTGGCAGACGACGTGCACCGAGTCGCCCTCGTTCACGAAGTTGTAGACGTAGGTCGCGTTCAGCTCGGGCCGGTCCCGCCCGTCGAGGTCGGCGGTGGCGGTGTAGCCGCGCTGCTCGGGCGGGCGCTCCTTGGCGAAGGCCGGCGCGGCCACCGCCGACCCGAGACCGGTGAGCATCAGGGCCACGGCCGCCGCACGGACGGCCACTCGCTTCATCGACATGCTTCCCCCTTGGTGAGCGTTGTGGGGATAGGACGTCGGGACCACCCGAACGGGTTGCACGGATTCAAGAAGCCGTCGGATAGAGGGTGTTGCCGAACGGCGTAGCCCCGGGTGCCGGGCGCGACCACCGTCGTACTAGTTTCATATGTCGATACTTGTGTACGAATATCGTACGACTGAGCGGAAGGTGGGGAAGCGGGATGACAGCTGGTCCGTTCCGGATGGGGGCCGTCGGCGACATCAACCTGCTGGGCTTCGACACCGGCTCGAACCCCTTCGCCGAGCTCATGCCCTACCTCGGCTCGCTGGACCTGGCGATCGGCAACCTCGAAGGCCTGCTGGCCGAGCCCACGGAGCTGTTCTACAAGCCGGGGTTCACCCACGTCGGCACCGGGCACGCGCCCAACCTCGCCGAGGCCGGGTTCAAGGCGCTCAACCTCGCCAGCAACGTCACGTACGGCGCGGAACCGATCCGCACCACGATCGAGCAGCTCGACGACGCCGGGATCGCGCACACCGGGGCGCACGCCGACCTCACCCGGGCGCAGGAACCCGCGCGGGTCACGGTCAACGGGGTCCGGGTCGGGATGGTGTCGCGCACGTCGGTGTTCTGGCCGAACGGTCACGTGGCCACCGAGACGCAGGCCGGGGTCGTGCCGGTCCGGGTGGCCACGTCGTACCGCCCGCACCCGCGCCTCATCGAGATGCCCGGGCTGCCCGCCGCCGTCGTCACGACACCCGACGCGGCGGACGTCGACGCGCTGCGCGCCGACCTCGGCGCGATCCGCGACGACGTCGACGTCCTCGTCGCGTTCTTCCACTTCGGGGTGTCGTCCCAGCGCGACGTCGTCGACTACCAGCGCACGCTCGCGCGGGCCGCGATCGACGCGGGCGCCGACGTCGTGTTCGGGTCGCACGCGCACGTCGTGCAGCCGATCGAGGTGTACCGCGGGAAGCCGATCTTCTTCGGCCTCAGCCAGGTGATCTTCGGGTGGGACTTCGTCGCCCGCGTGAAGCACCCGGGCCAGCCGGGGCTGCTGGCGGAGCTCGAACTCGAGGACGGCGACTTCCGCTGGAGCGCGCGGTTCGTCAAGCCGCAGGACGACCTCCGGCCGCGGATCGTCCCGTTCTCCGAGGTCCCCGACGAGATCGAGCACCTGCGGGCGACGTGCCCGGACACCGTTGCGTTCGAGGGCGACCGGCTGGTGGTCAGGACCGGCCCGTCGCGGTGAGCGAGCCGGACCGCTCGGTCTCCCAGACGCTCAGCCGCGGCCTGCAGGTCCTGGAGGTGCTCGCCGCGGAGGGCAGGCCGTTGACGGCACAGCAGGTCGCGGTGGCACTCGGGCTGAGCCGGCAGGTCGTGTACCGGCTGCTGCGCACGCTCTCCCAGCACGGGCTGCTGAACACCGAGGCGGGCGAGGGGCGCTACGACCTGGGGCTCGGGCTGCTCACCCTGTCCCGCGGCGTGCAGAAGGACCTGCGGCACGCCGCGTTCCCCGTCGTGCGCGCGCTCGCGCAAGAGCTGGGCACCACCGTCGTGCTCGGGCTGCGCGACGGCGACGAGATCGTCTACGTCCTCGCCGTCGAGGCGGAGTTCGCCCGGATGGCGGTGCGTTCCCGGGAGGGCACGCGCCGGCCCCTCGCCGACAGCACCTCCGGGCTGGCGATCCGGCTCACGCTCGTCCCGGACCCCGGCGACGACGACGAGCTGCGCACGGCGCGGGCCCGCGGGTACGGGGCCCGGGACGACGTCATGGGCTTCCACGCCACCGCGATCTCGGCGCCCGTCCCGGCCACGGTCGGGGCGAGCGAGGCGTGCGTGACGGCGCTGTTCCCGACCGTGATCGACGACGTCGAGGAGCGCGCCCCGCTCCTGGTGGAGGCGGCCCGCCGGATCGCCGCCGCCACCTGAGGCCTCACAGCACGGCGTTCGCGCCACCCGGGCACAGGTCCAGGAACCGGGCCAGCACCGGGTCGGTGGCGTCGTTCCAGGCCGCCGCGATCCGCAGGCGCAGCTCGATCCCCGTGAGCGGCACGAGGGCCACCCCGGGCTGTGCGACGCGGCGGGCGGAGGCCGGGACGAAGGCCGCGCCCAGCCCGCTGGCGACCAGCCCCATCGCCACATGGGTGCGGTCGACCTCGTGCGCGACGCGGGCGGTGAAGCCGGCGTCCGCGCAGGCGCTCGTGTAGTAGTCGTGCAGCTCCGGCTCCAGGCCACGGGCGATCAGGATGAGATCGGTGTCGGCGAGCTCGGCCAGCGCGACCTCCGGCCGCCCGGCGAGCCGGTGGTCCTCCGGGACGGCCAGCAGCACCTCCTCGCTCTGCACCGGCTGCAGGCGCAGGTCCGGCGACTGCCGCACCGGCAGCCGGACGAGCGCGACCTGGACCCGGCGGTGCCGCACGCCGTCGACGGCCTGCTGGTTGTGCATCTCCTCCAGGACCAGCCGCACCTCCGGGTTCCGCGCCCGGAACGTGCGCAGCAACGGCGGCAGCACGGCGTACAGCGCCGGCGCGATGAACCCGAGCCGCAGCGTGCCCGTCGTACCCCGGCCCGCCGCCCGGGCGCGGCGGGTGGCCTCGTCGGCGTGGCCGAGGAGCTGCCGGACGTCCTCCAGCAGGGCGTGGCCCGCGGGCGTCAGGTCGACGCGGTGGCGGTCGCGTTCCAGCAGGGTGACGTCCAGCTCCCGCTCCAACGCCGAGATCTGGCGGCTGAGCGCGGACTGGACGATGAAGAGCCGCTTCGCCGCGCGGCCGAAGTGCAGCTCCTCGGCGACCGCCAGGAAGGAGCGCAGGTGCCTCAGCTCCACGTGCATCCCACCGTGCTTCTCATCTCGGTGATTCTCGTCCGGCATCACGGCCGACCCGTTCAGTATCTCCGGAGCCCCGCCGGGCACCGATGCTCGACGGATGTCGATCGCCGCGCTGTTGCACGACGAGGATGCGCTCGTCGCGGCGGTGCGCTCGGCCGAGCTGCCCGCGCTGCTGCCCGCGATCGCGCACCTCACCGGCGACCTGTCACTGGTGGACGACGGGTTGCGCCCGCCGTTGCGGCTGCTGCCGGACCGGGTCGAACCGCAGGGCGGGATGTCTCCGGACGTGCAGGAACGGGCCCGGCACCGCGCGCTGGCCGCGCTGCGGGCGTTCCGGGACGGCGGGATGACCCCGGCGCCCGAGCCGGACGAGGCCGCGCTGCGGGCGCTGATGCGCTTCGTCTCCGGTGCCGTCGGCGACGAGTACCTGCCGTTGATGGCGCACGAGCTGGGGCTGCCGGTGGACGCGGGCGTGCCCGGCTGGACGGTCGAGGACGTCGCACCCGGCCGGACGCTGGACGTGATCGTCATCGGGGCGGGGCTGTCCGGGCTCGTCACGGCCCACCGGCTGGGACAGGCCGGGATCGGGGTCACGGTGCTCGAGCGCAA
The DNA here is from genome assembly GCF_054486945.1 of Pseudonocardia wallangbongensis. Taxonomy (NCBI): domain Bacteria; kingdom Bacillati; phylum Actinomycetota; class Actinomycetes; order Pseudonocardiales; family Pseudonocardiaceae; genus Pseudonocardia; species Pseudonocardia wallangbongensis. The sequence continues at coordinate 794,750 of NZ_JBRERS010000001.1, read as the reverse complement.
CGCCGACGTCGGCGGGGTCTGGCTGGAGAACTCCTATCCCGGGGCGCGGCTGGACACCCCCAACTTCGCCTACAGCTTCTCCTTCGCGCAGGAGCCCGGCTGGCCGCACCGCTTCTCCACCCGCGCGGACATCCACGGCTACCTCACGGGCGTCGCCGACCGGTTCGGCCTGCGCGGGCGGATCCGCTGCGGGCACGAGGTCGTCGCCGCCACGTTCGACGACGGGACGTGCCGGTGGACGGTGCGCGCCCGCCGCGTCGACGGCTCCGAGGTGGTGTTGCAGGCCGACGCGGTGATCAGCGCGACGGGGCAGCTGAACCGGCCGAAGCTGCCCGACGTACCCGGCCGCGACGCGTTCGCGGGCCCCGCGTTCCACACCGCCCGGTGGCGGCACGACGTGGACCTGACGGGCCGGCGCGTCGCGGTGGTCGGCACCGGGGCCAGCGCCTACCAGGTGGTGCCCTCCATCGTCGACCGGGTGCGGTCGCTGACGGTGTTCCAGCGGACCCCGCCGTGGATGCTGCCCACCCCCGACTACCACGATCCGATCCCGCCGGCCGAGAGCCGCCTGCTGGCCGAGCTGCCCACCTACCACCGGTGGCTGCGCTACTACCAGTTCTGGACGGCGGTCGACGGGCGCCGCCCGTTCGCGGAGGTCGACCCGGACTGGCACGAGGCCGGGTCGGTGTCGCCGCGCAACGCGGCGTTGCGCCGCGCGCTCGAGGCGCACCTGCGGCGCCGGTTCGGGGACCGGCCGGACCTGCTGGCCAAGGTGGTGCCGGACTACGCGCCCGGCTCGAAGCGGATGATGCGCGACAACGGCGTGTGGCCCGCCGCCCTCAAGCGGCCGCACGTCGAGCTGGTCACCGAGCCGATCACCCGGATCGTCCCGGACGGCGTGCGCACCGCCGACGGCCGGCTGCACGAGGCCGACGTACTGGTCCACGCGACCGGCTTCCACGCCTCGGACTTCCTGTCCCCGATCCGGGTCACCGGGCGCGGCGGCAGGGACCTGCACACCTGGTGGGCCGGCGACGCCCGCGCCCACCTCGGCGTGCACGTGCCCGGCTTCCCGAACCTGTTCTGCGTCTTCGGACCGAACACGGGCCTCGTGATCAACGGGAGCATCCTGCTGTTCTCCGAGATCGCGGTGCACCACATCCTCGGCTGCCTGCGCGAGCTGCTCACCCGTGGCGCGCGGACGGTCGAGGTGCGCCCGGCCGCCCACGACGCGTACAACGCCGCGGTGGACGCCGGAAACGCCCGCATGGCGTGGGGGGTGGCCACCGTGAACAGCTGGTACCGCAACGCCACGGGCCGGGCCTCCCAGGTGTGGCCCTTCACGCTGCTCGACTACTGGCGGATGGTGCGGGTCCCCGACCCCGCCGACTTCGGCTGGGACTGATCCCCGGTTCCGCTTCCTCCCCGACGACGACGTCAGGAGCGCTCGTGACCCGACCCTCCACCACTCCCACCGACCGGGCCCTGCGGCGCCGGGTCGCCGCCGCCACCTTCGTCGGCACGGCCATCGAGTGGTACGACTTCAACCTCTACGGCGCCGCGGCGGCGCTGATCTTCGCGTCGCAGTTCTTCCCGAACTTCTCGCCCGTGGCGGCGACGCTCGCCGCGTTCGGCACCTTCGCCGTCGGCTTCATCGCCCGGCCGATCGGCGGCATCGTGTTCGGTCACTTCGGCGACCGCCACAGCCGGAAGCAGACACTCGTGGCGTCGCTCCTGCTGATGGGGGCGGGCACCGTCCTCATCGCCGCGCTGCCCACCTACGCCCAGATCGGGATCGCGGCGCCGGTCCTGCTCGTCGTGCTGAGGTTCGTGCAGGGCCTGGGCGTCGGCGGTGAGTGGGGCGGTGCGGTCCTGCTGGCGCTGGAGCACGCCCCGGCCGGGCGGCGCGGCCTCTTCTCCGCGTTCCCGCAGATCGGCCTGCCCGCCGGCGCGCTACTGGCCAACCTGGTGTTCTTCGCGGTGTCGGCGGGCCTGGGGCCCGAGCAGTTCGCGGCGTGGGGATGGCGGATCCCGTTCCTGCTCAGCGCCGTCCTGGTGATCGTCGCCCTGGTCGTCCGGCTCAAGGTGGAGGAGAGCCCCGAGTTCTCGACGATGCGCAGCCGCGGTCAGGTGCGGCGGCTCCCGCTCCTGGAGGTGCTGCGCCGCAGCCCCGTCACCGTCGCGCTCGGGATGGGCATCACCTTCGCCCCGTCGGCGCTCGGGTACCTGCTGACCGTCTACCTGCTGAGCTACGGCACGGGAACGGCCGGCGTCGCCCCGCGGACGATGTTGCTCGCGATCACGGCGGCGTCGGTGGTGTACCTGGTGGTCGCCTGCCTCACGGCGCTGGTGTCCGACCGGGTCGGCCCCGGCCGGATCTTCGCCGTCTCCTCGGTGCTGGGCGTCCTGGTGCCGTTCGCGGTGTTCGCGCTCGTGAACACCGCGGCGGTCGGAGCCGTGCTGCTCGCGACCGGGCTCCTCGGCGTGGTGCTGGGCCTGATGGTGGCGGTCCAGGCGGTGATCGTCTCCGTGTCGTTCCGCGCCGACGTGCGCTACACCGGGTCGTCGCTGTCCTACCAGCTCGGCGCCGTCCTCGGCGGTGGGATGACGCCGCTGCTGTCGGCGATGCTCCTGGGGGCCACCGGCTCGTGGGTGGCGGTGGCGGGCTACATCGCGCTGCTCGCGGCCGTGTCCGGGATCGCGGTGTGGATCCTTCCGCGTACGGCGGAGACGTCCGACGAACCGGCGGGCGTGGTCGCCGTGGCCCGCCGGGGGAGCTGAACGGTGGCATAGAGTCGACCCGGGGGGATCACACGTGAAGATCGAACGGATCGAGACGCTCGTCCGCGAGCAGGTCGCCGTGGTGCGGGTGACCACGGACGGCGGGGTGGTCGGCATCGGCCAGACCGCCCCCTACCAGGCGGCCGTCAGCGCCCACGTGCTGCACGCGATGGTGGCGCCGCTGTTCCTGGGTAAGGACCCGTGGGACGTCGAGACGCTGGTGGACGAGTGCGTGCGGGTGCACTACAAGTTCCCGAGCAGCTTCCTGCACCGCGCCCTCGCCGGGGTCGACACCGCCCTGTGGGACGTCCTGGGGCAGGTCACGGGGCAGCCGGTCGCGAAGCTGATCGGCGGGCACGCCCGGGCGTCCGTGCCGGTGTACGCCTCCAGCATGAAGCGCTCGATCACGCCGGAGGAGGAGGCCGAGCGGCTCGCCGGGTTCGTCGCCGAGCGGGGCTTCCGCGCCGTGAAGATCCGCGTCGGCGAGGCGATGGGCCGGGACGTGGACGCGGCGCCGGGGCGTACCGAGCGGATCGTCCCGCACGTGCGCGAGGTGCTCGGCGCCGGGGTGGACATCTCGGCCGACGCGAACGGCGGATTCTCCGTGAGCCGGGCGATCCGGGTCGGCCGGCTGCTGGAGGAGCACGGCTACTTCCACTACGAGGAGCCCTGCCCGTTCCCGGAGCTGGAGCAGACCGCCCAGGTGGCGGCGGCGCTGGACATCCCGGTGTCCGGTGGTGAGCAGGACATCTCGATGCCGCAGTTCCAGCGGATGATCTCCGGCCGGGCCGTGGACATCGTGCAGCCCGACATCGGCTACATCGGCGGCATCTCCCGCGCCCGCAAGGTGGCCGTGCTCGCCGAGGCGGCGGGCATCCCGTGCACGCCGCACTGCGCGAACGACTCGCTGCTGCAGGTGTTCACCCTGCACCTGGCCGCGGCGATGCCCGCCTGCACCCAGTACCAGGAGTGGAGCATCGAGCGCACGGAGTGGAGCCGGGGGATCTACGAGCCGGTGCTGCGGGTCGTGGACGGGGCGGTGCCGGCCCCGACGTCGCCCGGTTGGGGCATCACGCTCGACCCGCAGTTCGAGAAGACCGCCGACGTGACGACCTCCGATCGGGAGATGATCCGATGAAGATCACCGAGCTGGTGCCGTGGCTGGTCGGGTCCGGGGGCACCGGATGGGGCGAGTACCTGTTCGTCGAGGTGCGCACCGACGAGGGGATCAGCGGCTGGGGTGAGATCACCACGACCACGCCCACGGCCAACCGCGGCATCGCGGCCATGGTCCGGCAGACCAACGACCTGCTCGCGGGGGACGACCCGGCCCGGATCGAGGACACCTGGCACAAGGTCTTCCGTGCGTTCACCTACATGGGCAGCCGGGGTGCGGGCACGAACGTGGTGAGCGCGGTCGACATCGCGTTGTGGGACATCCGCGGCAAGGTCCTGGGCCTGCCGGTCTGCGATCTGCTCGGCGGCCGGGTCCGGGACGACCTGCTGATCTACACCCACCCCGATCAGAGCCGGTTCGACACGCCGGAAGGGGTCGTCGCCGAGATCCGCGCGATCGTCGACTCCGGCCACACGGGCATCAAGTTCGACCCGTACCCGCACCGTCCCGGCGAGCCCTGGGCCAACGACCGCTACCTCGACGGCGGCATGAGCCGCGCCGGGGAGCGGCAGGCCATGGAGCTGACGGCGCTGGTCCGGGAGGCCGCGGGCCCCGACGTCGAACTCCTCATCGACGCGCACGGCCGCTTCGACGTGCCGACCGCCATCCGGCTGGGCCAGGCGCTGGACGAGGTCGGTGACATCCACTGGTACGAGGAGCCGGTGCCGCCGGAGAGCTACCACGCGCTGGAGCAGGTGCGTGAGCGGGTGCGGGTTCCGATCTCGGTGGGGGAGCGGCTGCACACCCGGTGGGACTTCGTCCCGGTGCTGGAGAAACGGCTCGCCGACTTCGTGATGCCGGATGTGACCTGGACCGGTGGGATCTCGGAGCTGAAGAAGATCGCCACCATGGCGGAGGCCTACTACGTGCCGATCTCGCCGCACGACGCGGCGGGCCCGGTCAACCTCGTGGCCGGCGGGCACGTGATGGCGACGGTGCCGAACTTCTACCGGATCGAGTCGAGCCGCCACGACCTGAGCGGCTACAACCGGTTCCTGACCGCGCCGCTGGACAACAGCGGCGGCCGGCTCACATTGCCCGCGGGGCCTGGGCTGGGGCTCGAGTTCGACCTGGACCACCTGCGCGGGCACGCCCGCGACGGGTTCCACGGCTGACCCGGAGACGTGGATCCGACGAACGGCGCGTTCGTCGGATAGGTTCGGACGAGCGTGCCGTTCGTGCAACGGAGGCGCTCGCCGGGGCGGTCGCACCCGGTGATCGATCCGATATGCGGGAACCTGCCCTCATGAGGGCGCTCGACGGGGTTTCGTGGCGATCAAGGCCGCATGATCGTTCCGAGGTGCGGTGGATCGCCCTGCCCGGGGCGCTGAGCGCGATCCCGCAACGATCATGCCGGTCGGTCCGGGGTGTGCGTGTTCATGTCGACAGCACCATCCTGTGGTGCAGAACCGTTACTGCCCGGGTGACCGCGCCAACCCACCGACTCGCGGCCCAGGACCCGGGCATCCCAGAACTGTTCAGCGCTGACCTGCACGAACGGCACCTTCGTCGGATAGGTTGCGACCAACGTGCCGTTCGTCGGAACCGGACCCGGCGGTCCGGCTACGCATCGTCGTCGAAGCGCGCCCGGGCCCGTTCGACGTCGGCAGGGTGAACCTGGTCCAGGGTGAGCGAGACGGTCGGCAGCACCCGGGCCGCGCCGAGCTGGGCACGGAGCGCGCCACCCAGCGCGAGGTCCGCGAGCACCGCCACGTCGAGCAGCCCCGCAGGTGCGGTGGCCGGCCGGTCCGGCCCGAGCCCCAGCTCGAGGTCAGCCCGCGTGCCCCGGACGCGTCGGACCCGGACCAGCACTTCCGGCAGGGGCGTGTCGACCATGCCCCGACCCTGCAACGGTGTCCCGCCGAGGTCGATGTGCGCTCCACCAACGCTGCCGGGCGGGCTTCTGGCGATCGTCCGAAGCTCCCGGCCGGTCCGGCACCTAGCGTTCGCCACCAGCAGGAACACCGCCGACCGAGGAGCACCGAAGCCGTGACCGAGCACCCACTGGCCCCCGTGAAGGCCCTCATGTTCGACTTCTACGGGACCGTCGTCGACATGCAGGGCGGGCTGATCGAGGCGATCACCCCGTACCTGGAGCGCAAGGGCTACACGGCCAACCCGCCGTCCCGGGTCGTGACGTGGTGGCGGCGCACCCACTTCGAGAACTCGATGATCGACGCGCTGCTGCACCGCGACCACACGCCGTACCGCGAGATCGGCCGGCAGGCCGTGCACTACACCCTCGACCGGGCTGGGATCGAGCACACCGACGAGGAGGTCCGCGACCTCGTCGCGCAGATCCAGCGGCTCCGCCCGTTCCCGGACGTCGTCGACGCCCTCACCGGGATGAAGGCGCACGGCGTGGCGCTGGTCATCCTGTCCAACGGCGACCCGGACATGCTCGCCGCCGGCGTGCCCCACTCCGGCACCGGCGAGCTGTGGGACCGGGTGATCTCGGTGGCCGAGGCCGGCACGTTCAAGCCGCACCGCGACACGTACACGACCGCGGCCCGGCTCGCCGGCCTGCGGCCGGAGGAGGTCCTCTTCGTGGCCAACCACGCGTTCGACTGCGTCGGCGCGAAGGCGGCGGGCATGACCACCGCGTTCGTGGACCGCCGCAGGCGCCCCTTCGGCAACGAGACGTACGCTCCCGACGTGGTCGTCACGGATTTCGCGGATCTCGCCAGGACGGTGACGTCGATCGTCCCGCGCGGGCGGACCTGATGGCGCCACCGCAGGCGCTCGCCGAGGCGCTGCGCCGGGCCGGCGTCGGCGAGGTCGACGAGTCCCGGCGCCGCCGCGCCGAGTACTCCAGCGACGCCTCGCTGTACCGGGTCGTGCCGGCCGCGGTCGCGTTCCCGCGCCACCGCGACGAGGTCGCGGCCGCGCTGGAGGTGTGCCGCGACCTCGGCGTCCCGATCACCGCGCGCGGCGCCGGCACCTCCATCGCCGGCAACGCCGTCGGAGCGGGGCTCGTCCTCGACTTCTCCCGGCACCTGAACCGGGTGCTGGGGATCGACGGGGAAGCGCGGACGGCCCGGATCGAGCCCGGGCTGGTCCTCGCCGACCTGCAGCGGGCCGCGGCGCCGCACCGCCTGCGGTTCGGGCCGGACCCCTCCACCCACAGCCGTTGCACCCTCGGCGGGATGATCGGCAACAACGCCTGCGGGTCCCGCGCGCTCGGATACGGGCGCACCTCCGACAACGTGGTCGCCCTCGACGTCATCACCGGCACGGGGGAGCGCCTCGCCGCCACCCGCGGTGCCGACCCGGCGTCGTCGCCCACGCTGACCGCGCTGGACCGCGTGGTCTCGGCCGAGCTCGCCACCATCCGCACCGGGTTCGGCCGGTTCGGCCGGCAGGTCTCCGGCTACGCCCTGGAGCAGCTGCTCCCCGAGCGCGGCTTCGACGTCGCGCGGGCGCTGGTGGGCAGCGAGGGCACCCTCGCGACGCTGCTCGAGGCCACCGTCGGGCTCGTCCCCACGCCCCCGGCGACGGTTCTGGTGGCGCTCGGCTACCCCGACATGGCCACCGCCGCCGACGCCGTGCCCGCCCTCCTCCCGCACCGGCCGGTGGCGGTCGAGGGCCTGGACGCGCGGATCGTCGACATCGTTCGCGCGTCCCGCGGCGCCGCCGCGGTGCCGGATCTACCCCCCGGGAGCGGCTGGCTGCTCGTCGAGCTCGCCGGCGAGTCCGCGGGCGAGCTGGAGGCCCCCGCGGCCGCCGTCGTGGCGGACGCCGGCGCGCTCGGGCACCGCGTGGTCACCGGCGCCGCGGAGACCGCCGCGCTGTGGCGGATCCGGGAGGACGGCGCCGGGCTGGTGGCCCGCCCCAAGGACGGGCGGACCGCGCACGCCGGGTGGGAGGACGCCGCCGTGCCACCGGAGCGGCTCGGCGTGTACCTGCGGGAGTTCGAGCAGCTCCTCGCCGACCACCGGCTCCACGGCGTCCCGTACGGCCACTTCGGGGACGGGTGCATCCACATCCGCATCGACTTCCCGCTCGGCGAGACCGGCGGCGCGCAGCGCTACCGCGACTTCGTCACGGCCGCGGCGGCGCTCGTCGTCCGGCACGGTGGTTCGCTCTCGGGCGAGCACGGCGACGGGCGGGCGCGCGGGGAGCTGCTCCCCGCCATGTACACACCGGAGGCGCTCGCCGCGTTCGGCGCCGTCAAGGCCGTCTTCGACCCCGGCGACGTCCTCAACCCCGGCGTGATCACCGCGCCGCGGCCGCTCGACGCCGACCTGCGGCTCGAGGGCGCCCGCCCGCGGCGGACCGCGCTGGCACTGGCCTACACCGAGGACGGCGGCGACTTCTCGGCCGCGGTGCACCGGTGCACGGGAGTGGGGAAGTGCCGCGTCCGGACGGGCAGCGGGAACGTCATGTGCCCGTCGTTCGTGGCCACCGGCGACGAGAAGGACAGCACGCGCGGGCGCGCCCGGGTCCTGCAGGAGATGGTGAACGGCACGCTGGTCGACGGCGGCTGGTCGGCGCCGGAGGTGCACGAGGCGCTCGACCTGTGCCTGTCCTGCAAGGGCTGCGCGTCGGACTGCCCGACCGGCGTCGACATGGCCAGCTACAAGGCCGAGGTGCTGCACCAGACCTACCGGGGCCGGCTGCGCCCGGCCGCGCACTACGCGCTCGGCCGGCTGCCCCGCTGGGCGCGGTGGGCGGCACGCGCTCCCCGGCTCGCCAACCGGCTCGTGTCCGCCGCGCCGCTCGCCGCCGCGGGGAAGCGCCTGGCCGGCGTCGACCGGCGCCGTCAGCTGCCCCGGTTCGCGCCCCGGACGTTCCGGTCCTGGTTCGCCGCGCAGCCGCAGCCGACGTCGGGTGACCCGCTGCTGCTGTGGGTGGACACGTTCACCGACCTCTTCACCCCGGAGGTCGGGATCGCCACGGTCGAGGTGCTGCGCGAGGCCGGGTTCGCCGTGTCGATCCCCGAGCGGCCGCAGTGCTGCGGCCTGACCTGGATCAGCACCGGCCAGCTCGACGGCGCGCGCGCCATCCTCGGCCGGGCGGTCTCGGCGCTGGCTCCGGCCGCGCACGCCGGCACCCCCGTCGTCGGCGTCGAGCCGTCCTGCACGGCCGTGCTCCGCTCGGACGCGGTCGAGCTGCTCGGCGACACCCCCGACGTCCGCGCGGTCGTGGCGGCGACGCGGACGCTCGCCGAGGTGCTGTCCGACCGGCCGGACTGGTCGCCGCCGGACCTGACCGGAACGACCGTCGTCGCGCAACCGCACTGCCACCACCACGCGATCATGGGTTGGCACACCGACCGCGCGCTCCTGGAGCGGGCCGGGGCGACCGTCCGGGCCGTCGACGGCTGCTGCGGTCTCGCCGGCAACTTCGGGGTCGAGCGCGGGCACTACGACGTCTCGGTCGCCGTGGCCGAGTCGCACCTGCTGCCCGCCGTGCGCGATGCCGGCGCCGACGACGTCGTGCTCGCCGACGGCTTCTCCTGCCGCACCCAGCTCGCCGAGCTGTCGCCGCGCCGGGGTCGCCACCTCGCCGAGCTGCTCACCCGCCGGAGCGGGTGAACCGACCCCTCGCCACGGTCGTGTTCGTAGGAGTAGACCTGTGCGGCGGGGTGCGCATCGGAAGGCGGCGACGTGGCCATGGCATCTGAGCCTCGAGCAGTGGACGCCCGGCGGAGTTCGGTGATGGGGTGGCAGGCGGTCAGCGCCCTGTTCCTGCTCGCGATGGGCGTGATCCACCTCTATCTCGTCCTCAACGGGACCGGTGGGATCCTCGGCATCCTGTTCACGCTGAACTTCGTGGGCGGGCTCGCGCTGGCGATCGCCGTGGTCCTCGCCCGGGGCAGGCTCCTGCCGCTCGTCAGCGTGCTGGGCCTGCTGTTCATGGCGGGCACGCTGCTCGCGCTCGTGCTGGCGCTGACCGTCGGGCTCTTCGGGATCAGTTCGAGCCTGAGCTACGAGCTGGCGCCCACCACGCTCGTCGTGGAGTCGGTCGGCACGGTCGTGCTCGCGGTGACCACGGCGCTGGTCCTCCGGCGGCGAGGCGCCTAGGCCGCCGGCGCCCCGCGGACGCGCCATGATCAGGCGCGCGGCCCGGGGAAGCGGCCACATGCCGTCACCCGGCTCCGCGCCTGACCGGCGTCCCGCGAACTAGGACATCTCGGCGCGGGCGAGGTCCTCGTCGACGAACGCGTCGTTGAGCGCAATCGCGACGCCGGTCGCCTGACCGGCCGATCCCGCGACGGTGAGACCCGGATCGGAGGCGCTGCCCACCGCCCAGACCCCGGGAACGGACGTGCGACCCGTGGGGTCGGTGCGGATGCCCGGGCTCTTCGGGCCTTCTGACTCGATCATGCACCCCAGCGTCGTGGCGAGGCCGGACGGTTGCCGGCGGGTGGTCGCGGCGAACACGACGTCGCGGGCGAGCACGGAGCCGTCGGCGAACTCGATCCCGGTCAGGCGCCCTTCCTGGGAACGGACCCGCGCGACCGGCCGCTCGCGAACGACGATGCCGGCGCGCCGGACGTAGTCGAGCTGCCGGTCGTCGAGGCCGGCGGGCTCGCCGGCGAGCAGCACGAGGTCCTCGGTGAAGCGCCGCAGGAGCAGCAGCTGGCGCCAGGCGCGGGGACCGGTCCCGAGCACCGCGACGGCCTTGTCCCGGGCCTCCCAGCCGTGGCAGTAGGGGCAGGACACGACGTCCCCGCCCCACAGCGCGGCGAGCCCGTCGACGGCCGGCAGGTCCTCCACCACACCGGTGGCGAGCACGATCGCTCGGGTGTGCAGCTTCCCGCCGGCGTGCGGACGCACCACCCAGCCCAGGTCGGCCCGGTGCGCTTCGACGACCTCACCCGGGATCACGTCGACGCCGTAGCGCGCGACGTCCTGCCGGCTTCGCGCCAGCAGCCGTCCCGGCTCGACGCCCTCCTGCCCGCAGAGGTTGTGCACCGCGCGAGCGTTCCGATTGCGCGGGCGCCCCGCATCGATCACCGCGACGGTCCGGAGCGCCCGGCCGAGCACGAGCGCCGCCTGCAACCCCGCCGGACCGCCGCCGACGATGACGACATCCACCGTTCGTCCCACATCGGCACCGAATCACATCTCCCATATAATGGCCACTCTGTCCCGAAATGTGGGAGCGGCAAGTGCCGCCCTGTGTGTCGACTCTTGCGTACCAGAGCCATAGATTGTGTACTATCCGAGCACATCGGATGCCGGACCGGCTCCGAGGTCGCCGCGAGGACCGCAGTCGGATAGGGGCAGAGGCTTGGACAAGTTGATCATCGAGGCACGTGTGAACGAGTACGCGATGCGCGATGTCAATCCGAACGTGCCCTGGTCACCGGACGAGATCGGCAAGGCGGCTGCGGAGGTCGAAGCGGCCGGCGCGTCCGTGCTGCACTTCCACGCGCGCAAGGAGGACGGCGCACCCGAACACGGCTACGACGGTTACGCCCGGACCATCGGCGCGATCCGCGCGGCCAGCGGTGTGCTCGTCCACTCCACCCTCGGCCAGATCACCGTCGTCGACGGCGACGCCGCGCGCATTTCCCACATCGAGCGGCTCGCGGCCGATCCGGCCCTGCGGCCCGAGTTCGCCTCGGTCGACATGGGCAGCACCAACATCGACCCGTACCTGCGGGACGAGCGACGCTTCGGGACGACGGACGCGACGTACGTCAACCGCACGAGCACGTTGATGTACCTGACCGCCCGGATGCGCGAACTGGGCGTCCGCCCGGTGCTCACCTGCTGGGCGATCCCGTTCGTGAGAATGCTGGATCCGTTCTTCGAGATGCAACTCCTCGACGAGCCGGCATACGTGCTCCTCGTGCACACCGGGGAGCCGGTTCTGGGTGGGCATCCACCCACGCCGGAGGGCCTGCGCAGCTATCTCGACTTCCTGCCGAAGAACCGGAAGCTCCATTGGACGGTGAGCGGGAAACCGGCGAACATCCTGGCGAACGCGGCGCAGGCCATACAGCTGGGCGGGCACGTCGCCATCGGTATCGGTGACTACCCTTACCCCGAGTTGGGCCTGCCGACGAACGCCCAGCTGGTCAAGCACGTCGCCGATCTCGCCCGGAGCCTCGGACGGGAGATCGCGACTCCCGACGAGGCGCGGCAGATGCTCGGCATCGCACAGTCGTGAAACCACCGGGAGTTGACGAGCAATGACGCAATCCATCACCACCACCACGGCCGCCAGGCTCCGAGAGATGATCGTGCGCGGCGAGTTCGGGTCCGGCGAGCACCTGGTGGAGGCCGCACTCGCGAAGCAGTTGGGGACCTCGCGGACACCGGTGCGGGCGGCCCTCGCCGCCGCGCACCAGGCGGGGCTGCTCGATTACAGCGTCAACCGCGGATACACGGTGCGCCCGTTCAACGTGCAGGACTTCGTCGATGCGTACGAGGCGCGCGGCCTGCTGGAAGGGGCGATCTGCCGGAACGTCGCGGAGAACGGGCTCTCGGTCCAGGCGGAAATGCGCATGCGCAATGCGATCGAGAAGATCCGGCGCATGCTCGCCGACAGCGAGACGATCGACGGGCTCGCCCGGGACAGATGGCGGGAGCTGAACCGGCAGTACCACGACACGTTGATCGACGAGTCGAACAACGGGACGCTGGTGAAACTGCTGCGGAACCTCCAGGAGAACGCCCTGGTCGCCGCCGTGGTGGCCTCCTACGACCGGGCTCTCCTCAGCACCTACAACGAGCAGCACGAGAAGATCCTGGAATGCCTGATGCGGCGCCAGGGCACACGTGCCGAACACCTCATGCGTGAGCATGTGCTGTTCGCCGCCGAGCAGTTAGTGGCCAGCCTCGAGGGGACGGCGGACGCCGGGAGCGACCGGGACAGGGTGGGTCTGCCATGACGCGGGGGAGTAGTCCGATGTCGCCGGGCTTGTTGGACGGCTGCAAAGTCATCGACCTGTGTTCCTTGTTCGCCGGACCGTTCGCGGCCACCCTGCTCGCCGACCACGGCGCCGACGTGATCAAGGTCGAGCACCCGCGGGGTGACGACCTGCGCCACTGGGGGCCCCGCAAGGACGGCCACCCGTTGTGGTGGAAGGTCGTCAACCGCAACAAGCGCTGCGTCGCCCTCGACCTACACCTGCCCGAGGCGCAGGAGGCGCTGCGCAGGCTCGCCGCCGAAGCCGATGTGCTCATCTCCAACTTCCGGCCGGGACGGCTGGACTCCTGGGGGCTCGGCTGGTCCACCCTGCACGAGCTGAACCCCCGTCTCGTCCTGGCCGAGGTCACCGGGTTCGGACAGAGCGGCCCGTACAGCTCGCTGCCCGGTTTCGGCACCCTCGCCGAGTCGATGAGCGGGTTCGCGGCGGTGACGGGCGAGTCGGACGGGCCACCGATGCTCCCGCCGTTCGGCCTCGCGGACGGCATCGCGGGCATGTGCACCGCGTTCGCCGTCAGCTCCGCCCTCTTCTCGCGGGAGACCACCGGCACCGGCGTGCGGATCGACACGGCCCTCTACGAGTCGCTGATGTGGATCGTGGGCAGCCACATCGTCGAGCACGACCAGCTCGGCATCGTCCAGCACCGCATGGGCAACTCCGTCCCGCAGGTCGTGCCCCGCAACGCGTTCCGCACCAGCGACGACCGGTGGATCACCCTCTCCGGCGCCGCGCAGACGATCACCGAGCGGCTCTTCACGATCATCGGTCGTCCCGAGGCGATCGACGATGCGCGGTTCGCCACGAACGCGGCTCGCATCGAGCACCGCGACGAGGTGGACGAGATGATCGGCTCCTGGGTCGCCGCCCACACCCGGGACGAGGTGGTCCGCATCCTGCGCGAGGCCGACGCGGCGGTCGCCCCCGTGTACGACGCGAGCGACATCGTGGCCGATCCGCATTTCCGGTTCCGGGGAAGCGTCCTCGAAGCCGATGATCCCGATCTCGGCCCGCTGCGCATGCAAGGGGTCATCCCGAGCATCAATGAGCGTCCCGGCTCCGTGCGGTGGACCGGTTCCAGCGTGATCGGCTCCGACACGGCGGCCGTGCTGGACGAGCTCGGGTACCCGGCCGACGAGATCGAGGAGCTCCACACCACGGGAGCCGCTGTCTGCGGACCGGATCCGCAGCGCACCACGGAATAGCCGGGCCGGACGAATTTCCGCCTGCCCGCTCGCCGGAAGAAGAAATTCCTCGGTAGCCCCAAGCGACGGCGTTGTCGAACACCGCAGGAGAAACGCATGCACGATACCTACATCGTGGTCAACACGGCGATAGCCGTCATCGGCGCCATCATTCTGATCGTGGGAGTCCGGCTGAGCCCGGTGATCGCGCTGGAAGTCGGTGCGATCTATCTGGGGTTGTCCGCGGGGCTCGGCGTCGAGGGCACCGTCAAGGCGATCACGGACGGGTTCGGCAGCATCCTCGCCGAGGTCGGCCTGCTGATCGCGTTCGGCGTACTGACGGGCGCGATGCTGCACCGCGCGAAGGCGATCGAGAGGCTCGTCTCCACCCTGCTGCGGATGTGCGGCGCACGCGGCATGCCCTACGCCACCGCGCTCACCACGGGGACGGTGCTGCAGACCATCTTCACCGACGTGCTCGTGGTGATCTCCGCACCGCTGGTTCGGCAGGTCGCACCGGAGATCGGCGAACGGGGTCTGCCCCGGATGGCGAGTGCGCTGGCCATCGGCAGCGTCACCGGGGTGGTGTTCGTGGTCCCCGGAGCGGCGGGGGTCGCGATCGCAGGCGTCCTGCACGTCCCGCTGGGGGAGATGCTCGTCGCCGGGCTCGTCCTCGCCGTCCCGACGATCCTCATCGCGACGTGGATCATGTCCTTCCTGTTCAACCGCGGCTGGTGGGACCCCGAGAAGGACGAACAGCCCGATGCGGTGGCCACCGCCGCCGCGGACGAGCCGGCGGAAGCCGAGGAACTGGCGAGGACGGGTGCGGGTTCCTCCCGCGCCCACGGTGGCCTTGCCGTCGGCGACGGCCCACCGCCGGGTCACAGCGACCGCCGGGTGCGAGAGCTCCCCCTGATCGTGCTGTTCGGCCCGTTGACGCTGGGGCTGTTGCTGATCGCCGCCGGCGGGATCCTGGGCATCGCAGGCATCGAGCAGCCGGTGTTCGCGTTCCTGGCCGAGCCGGTCGTCGCGCTGTTGATCGGCCTGGTCGGTACCACGGTCGTCGTCATGATCTCGCACGGCAGGCAGGTCGTCGAGGACGCGATGACCGAAGGATTCCGGGAGAGCGGGCAGATCCTGGTGCTGACGGGCGTCGCCGGCTCGTTGGCGGCCACGATCTCCCAGGCCGGGCTCGGCGACATCGTCGGCCGGTACTTCACCGCTTCCAGCGCCGTGCCGCTGCTGATGGTCTGGGTGATGGCCGCCGTGCTCCACGTCACGATCGGCACGGTGACCACCGCGGCGATCACCTCGGTCGGGGTGCTCGCGCCGGTCGCGGCGGCACTCGGGATCGACCCCGTGCTGATCGCGCTGGCCGCCGGCAGCGGCTCGATCTTCGCCGTGCACCTCACCAGCAACACGTTCTGGCAGTTCCAGTCGTTGTTCGGCCAGTCGGTGCGGGGGACGTTGAAGACGTACACGGGAGGGGTGACGGTCGCCTCGGTCGTGTCGATCCTGCTGCTGATGCCGCTCTCGCTCCTCTACGGCTAGCGCGACGGCCGCCCCCGCAGCGGGCGGTAGCGCTTGAGCGTGGTCCCGATCGTCACGAGCCGGGCGTGGACGGGCTGCTGCTCGCCCACGATGCGGTCCAGCAGCAGCTCGGCGGCGCGCCGGCCCACCTCGCCGGTGTCGTAGGTGACCACGCTGATCGGGGCGGCGAACAGGTCGGCCAGCGGGACGTCGTCGAACCCGGCGAGGGCCGCGGGCGACCCGGTCTCGGCGATCGCGCGGTAGGCGCCCACGGTGTTGCGGTTGTTCGCCGCGAACAGGGCGGTGGGCGGGTCGTCGCCGGTCAGCAGTTCCAGCGCCACGGCCTCAGCGGCACCCGCGTCCGGCGCGACACTGCGCAGCAGCGCGTCCTCGACGGGCAGGCCGGCCTCCTCGAGCGCCGCGCAGTGGCCGCGCAGCCGCTCGGCGCCGGTCCACAACGAGCGGCCGAGGCCGAGGAAGCCGATGCGGTGGTGGCCCGTCGCGACCAGGGCCGCGGTGGCGCGGCGGCTGCCGCCGAAGTCGTCGACGACCACGCAGTCGACGTCCAGCCCGGTCGGGGGGCGCGTGGCCAGCACGACGGGCAGCCCGTGGAGGGCGGCGGGGTCCAGGTGGGCGTGGTCGTTGCCCGCGGGCACGACGATGATCCCGTCGACCCGGCGGGAGGCCATGTCGTCGACGAGCTGGCGCTCGCGGTCGAGGTCACCCCCGGTGTTGCCGATCACGACGCGCATCTCGTTCGCGGAGGCGAGGCCCTCCACGCCGAGCGCGAGCTCAGAGTAGAACGGGTTGGACAGGTTGGTGACCACGAGGCCGAGCAGGCCGCTGGACCGGCCGGTGCGCAGGCCCCGCGCCAGGTCGTTGCGCCGGTAGCGCAGCGCCTCGACGGACGCGAGCACCCGCGCGCGCATCCCGGGGGAGACTCGCGGGTCACCGCGCAGGGTGCGCGACACGGTCATCGGGCTCACCGCGGCGTGCGAGGCGACGTCCCGCATGGTCGGGGTGCGTCCGGGAGCCATCGACGACACGTCGTTCCTCCTCAGAGCCGGTGAGCCGACCAGGCGGCGCCGACGAGACCGGCGTGCGCCGAGAACGCCGGGACCACCGGGAGCTCGGGCCGGCCGTCGGACAGTCCCGCCTGCAGCGGGGCGGCCACCAGGTCCCATGATGCCGCGATCGCCCCACCGACGACGACGAGGGAGGCGCCGAAACGCCGAGCCCATGGCGCCATGGTGTGGCCGAGGGCGGTGAACGCGTCGGTGAACAGGGCCTCGGCGGCCGGGTCGCCCGCCCGGGCCCGCTCGGCGAGGTCGCGCACGTCCACGCCGGGCGCGGCGCCCGCCCGGGCCAGGAGCGCTCGCCGGGAGACCGTCTCCTCCAGCGGGGCGCCGTCGATGGTGAGCAGGTCCGCCCGCCCCTCGGGCGGTACGTCGGGTCCCGCGGTGACCGGGGTGCCGCGGTCGAGGAAGCAGCTGCCGACGCCGGTGCCCAGGGTCAGCGCCAGCACCCGGTCGTGGCCCTGCCCCGTGCCCGCCCGCCACTCGCCGATGCCGAACGCGTCGGCGTCGTTGAGGAACAGCACGTCCGCCGCGTCCAGGTCGCGGGTGAGGATCTTCCCGAGCGCGACGCCGCGCAGCGCGTCGAACTTGCCGACGCCCTCGAAGCGCCCGATCCCGGCGGCGTAGTCGAACGGGCCGGGGATCGCGACGCCCCAGCGCGCCCCCGGCAGGGGACCGAGCGCCGCCGCACCGCGTAGCAGGTCGTCGACGATCTCGGCGGCCGTGCCGTCCGCGCGGACGGGGGAGCGGTGCACCTGTGTGTCGGACACCGTCCACGGGGGCGCGATCAGCGCGGCGGACACGTGGGTGCCGCCGATCTCCAGCGCCGGGATGCCGGTCACGGCACCAGAGCCTGCACCACGCGGACGCGCCCGGCGCCCTCGGCCGCCACGGTGTAGTCGCCGACGGAGGCGGGCACCACGAGCGTCTCGGCGTAGGCCAGCCGCTGGGTGTGCGTGCCCGTTGCGAACACGGCGCCCTCGCCCTCGACGACGGTCCAGACGTGGAAGCTCCCGCCGGTCCGCAGCGGGGCCCGCCCGCCCGGCTCCAGGACGAGCCTGCGGACCTCGAAGAACATCTCCGGGAGCGCGCCGATCAGCTCCTCGCGCCACGCGTCGCCGGCGCGCCGGGTGCGGGCGTCCTGGATGAGCTGCTCGTGCACGGCCTTGCCCTGGCGGGTGGTGTCGAGGTTGCGGAAGGCGTGCTCGACGTGCACCGGCCGCTGCCGGCCCGCCGCGTCGCGGCGCAGCCAGTCGTAGAACCGCAGGGAGTAGAGGTAGGGCGTGGCGCTGATCTCCAGCACCACGTTGCCCTCGCCGCTGCCGTGCGGGGTGCCGGCCGGCACCAGGTAGAGCTGGTGGGCGGTGGCCGGGTGCTCCTGGACGTGGTCGGTGATGTCGAACGGCACGCCGTCGTGGGCCGCGGCGTGCGCCTCCGCGTTGAACCCCGTGACGTCGACGTCCTCGTGCAGCCCGAGGTAGATGGAGCGGCCGCCGCTCGTCTCCATCACGTAGTAGGTCTCGTGCTGGGTGTAGGGCCAGCCGAACACCCGCGACATGTACTCCGGCTGCGGATGGCAGTGCACCGAGAGGCTGCCGCCGCCGACCGTGTCGAGGTAGTCGAAGCGCACCGGGAACGACGTGCCGAACCGCCGGTGCACGTCCGCGCCGAGCACGTCGGCCGGGTGCAGCGCCACCACCGCTGCGAACGGGACCTCCAACTGTGCCTCGGCGCTCGCGCCGAGCAGCACCCCGCTCTCCGGGGCGATCAGCTCGTAGCCCAGCGCGGTGCTCGGCGCGTCCGGGTTCACGCCCAGCTCCTGCTGCGCCCAGTGCCCGCCCCACGAGGTGGAGTTGAAGAACGGCCGCGTGCGGAACGGGCGGCCGGCCAGCTCCGCGGCGGTGCGGCGCAGCGTGGAGCCGTCGACGGATGTCGGCCGGCCCGGGTCCTGCACGTCGATGAAGCGGTCGACGTCGGCGAGGAGGGCGTCGCGGTGCCGGTCGAGCAGCGGCCAGTCGACGTAGAACAGCCTGCGGGTGGTGCCGGACCCGGAGCGCTGGCCGAGGTTGCGCCCGGCACCGGCGGTGATCTCGGCCTCGGCGTGGCGTTTGGGGCGGTCGGCGTACCAGAGCACGTCGTGCGGCAGCAGCGCGGCGCCGGGCCCGTGGACGAGGAGGACGCCCGCGGCGGGCGGGCCCGCGTGGTCGCGCACGTCGAGCAGGTCGGCGAGCGAACCCTCGGCGAGGCGGACGAAGTCGGGGTCGTCGGGGAGCTCGGCGGAGGTCGTGCGGTCCACGACGGTGTCCCACGGGGCGTACCGGGTGGCCGTGTCGAGCACGCGGACGTCCGCGTAGCGCGTGCCGAGGTCGCGGGCGAGGTCGGTGGCGATCCGGGCCCAGTCCTGCGTGGCCGGCCCGTCGACGGCGAGGGTGAGCGGTGCCGGGGGGAGGCCGGCGACCGGTGCGGCCCATCCGGTGTCCACGGCACCGCCGACCGGTCGGTAGCGCGGGCTCGGGTCGTAGCCGGTCATCGTGCTCCTCAGGGCGATCGAGATACGGATACCTTAGGTTTCGCCAGCGCTCTTGCTCAACCGCTATGTTACCGATACCTTGCCTCGCAACCGCTCGCCGATGACCGGAGGCTCGATGACCGATCGGCCGCTCTCCCGCCGCGCGCTGCTGGGCCTCGTCGGTGCCGGGGGGCTCGCCTGGGCGACCGGGTGCGCCCGGGGGACCTACACGCGGCCCGCGCCCGGCAACGTCCTCACGCTGAACAACGACGTCGCCACCTGGTCCAACGCCTACGACGCCGCGTCCGCGGCGATCGAGCAGCGCACCGGTTCCCGGCTCGCGGTGCGCGCCGTGCCGAACCAGAACACCTACCAGCAGATCGTGCGGACGTCGGCGCAGACCGACGCCACCACGGACCTGTTCAAGTGGTGGAACGGCTACCGGCTGCAGGACATCGCCCGCGGCGGCATCATCACCGACCTCTCCGCGGCGTGGGACCACGCGGAGGAGCAGGGCTGGGTGGACCCGACGATGCGGGAGTCGTTCAGCTTCGACGCGCGTCCGTACGCCTTGCCGCTCTACAAGAGCTACTACCCGATGATCTTCAGCCGCCGCGCCTTCGCCACGGCCGGGGTGTCGGTGCCGACCACCTTCGCCGAGTTCCTGGACGTGGCCCGGACGCTGCGGGACGCGGGCATCACGCCGATCGGGGCGGCGGGCGCCACCACCTGGGAGTCGATCGTCTGGTTCACCCAGCTGCTGATCGGCCACAGCCCGGACTTCTACGAGGACGTGACCACGGGGCGGGCGAGCTTCCTGGACGACCCGGCGCCCGCCGCGATGGGGCTGTGGGCGCAGATGTACGCCGAGAACCTGCTCTCCGCGCCCGACATCGACGGCAAGGGCTACCCGGGCAAGTTCGCCGACGGCACGCTCGGCATGACGCTGGGCGGCACGTTCAACATCAACAGCTTCACGAAGGCCGGCCTGGGTTCCGCGGACGTCGGGCTGTTCCTGCTGCCGCCCGCCGACCCCGCCGCGGAGCCGGCCGTCGTGGTGGAGAGCGCGGCGCTGTGCGTCTCGGCCAACGCGCACAAGCACGACCAGGCCATGGCGGTTGCCGACGCCTGGCTCTCGACCGACGTGCAGCAGGCCTGGGTGGACCAGCTGGGCGACGCCTCCGCGAACCCGGCCGCGCTGCCGACCGGCAGCGTCGTGGCCGACCTCGCCCACGACGTCGCCCGGTCCCGGCCGCGGGAGGTCACCCGCTACTGGGAGGCGTCGCCGCCGGTACTGGTGGAGGGCAACGTGCAGGACCTCAGCGCGTTCATGGTCACACCCACCGTCGACAACGGGATCGCCACGTTGCGGACGATGCAGGATCGCGCCGCCGCCGAGTGGAAGGCCTGGAGGGCATGACCGTCCTGACCCGTGCCGCCGGGGTCGAGCGCCCGGCGGGTGTCCCCCCGACGGGCCCGGCCCGGCGCACCCCGCGGTCCGTGCTGGCGATCGCGCTGTTCCTGGCGCCCGCGGTCGCGCTCGTCGCGCTGCTGATGATCGTGCCGTTCCTGGACACGGCGTACCGCAGCTTCTTCGCCGACAACGGCTTCACCCGCACCTTCGTCGGGCTGGACAACTACGTCACGCTGTTCACGAGCGCGGGCTTCGGGCAGACCCTGCTGAACACCCTGATGTGGGTCGCCGGCACCCTCGCCCTGCCCGTGCTGATCGGCCTGTTGGTCGCGGTCGGCACGCACGAGCTGCGCTGGGGCGCGGTCGCCCGGTTCGGCCTGGTGCTGCCCTACGCCCTGTCCGGTGCGGCCACGGCCGTCGTGTGGACGTTCCTGTTGCGCGACGACGGGGCGCTCAACGCGGGGCTGGCCGCGCTCGGGCTGGCCGAACTGGAGCAGGGCTGGCTCCTGGAGTGGCCGCTCAACACGATCGTGATGATCGTGGCGAGCACGTGGCAGGGCACCGGCGTCGCGGTGATCCTCTTCCTGATCGGGTTGCAGGCGATCCCGCCGTCCACGATCGAGGCCGCGAAGCTCGACGGCGCGAGCGGTGCCCGGCTGTTCTGGCACATCACGCTGCCGCAGCTGCGGCCGATCACCGTGGTGGTCGTCGGGATCTCGGTGGTGAACAGCCTCAAGACGTTCGACATCGTCCTGCTGCTCAGCAAGGGCGGTCCGGGCACCGCGTCGGAGACGCTCGCGCTGGCCATGTACCGCGAGACCTTCACGCTCGCCCGCTACGGCGCGGGCGCCGCCATCGCGGTGGTGCTCACGGCGGTCGTCGTCGCGGTGTCCTGGATCTACCTGCGCCGCCAGCTGCGGGCGAACTGAGGAGCCGGCAATGGGACGTGCGGTCAAGAACATCGTTCTCGTGGCCACGGCGGTGCTGTGGCTGGTGCCCAGCTGGCTGCTGGTGGTCAACTCCTTCACCGCGGCGGCGGACTACACGGGCACGCCGTCCTGGTGGCCCGTCTCGTGGGCGTTCGCCGGCAACGTCGCCGCGGCCTTCGAGCAGGCCAACGTCGGGTCCGGGATGCTCAACAGCCTGATCTACGCCGTTCTCGGCGGCCTGATCGCGGTCCTGGTGGCGGCGCTGGCGTCGTTCGCGGTGGTGGTGATGCCGGTCAAGCGGCCCGCCCTCTGGTTCTGGGTGATCTACGTCGGCACCATCCTGCCGCTGCAGATGTTCCTGGCCCCGCTGTTCAACGGGTACGCCACCACGTCGCTCTACGACACCCAGTACGGGATGCTGCTGGTCTACGCCGCACTGGCGGTGCCGTTCGCCTTCTTCGTCGTGCGCAACTACATGACCACCGTGCCGCGCGAGATGCGCGAGGCCGCCGCGCTCGACGGCGCGAGCTGGCCGCGCATGTTCGTCTCGATCCACCTGCCGCTGGTGCGCAGCGCGATGCTGGCGGCGTTCCTGTTCCAGTTCACCTGGATCTGGAACGACCTGCTGTTCGGGATCACGCTCTCGACCAGCCCGAACGTCCGGCCCGCCATGGCCGCGCTCTCGGACCTCACGAGCAACTACTCCAACGTCGGACCGCCCGTCGTGCTCGCGGGGGCGCTCGTGGCCTCGCTGCCCACGGTCGTCCTGTTCTTCGCCTTCCAGCGCTTCTTCACCCGCAGCCTGAAACTCACCTCCTGAAGGGCTCTTCCTTTTCCATGACGACCAAGGCACTCATCGCCGCCACCCCCTGGTCCGCCGACAAGGCCAAGGCCGGGATGGTCGACTTCGCGACGGCGGGCCGGGGCACGCTCGGCGGCCGCGCCGTCCGCGTCATCGCCGAACAGCTGCTGCGCGGGGGTCCCCGGCGCCAGGCGATCCGCGTGGAGGTGGCTGGGCTCGCCGACCTGAGCGCCGACGGCGTGCAGCTGCGGACCGACGGCGGCTCGCCCGTGCCCGTCGAGGGCGTCGCCGGGCCGGCCGGGTCGCTGCGCCTGCTGGTGCCCGCCGTCGACGCGCCGACCGCGCTGCGGCTGGCGATCCCGGCGCTGGACGCCGACGGCACGGTGGGCGTCACGCTGGAACCGGTGCGGGAGTGGACGATCCACCTCGTCCACCACTCCCACCTCGACATCGGCTACACCGACCCGCAGGGCACCGTGCTCGCCGAGCACGTCGCGTTCCTCGACTCCTGCCTCGACCTCGTCCGGGCCACGGCCGACCGCCCCGACGAGGCGAAGTTCCGGTGGGCCGTCGAGTCGCTGTGGTCGTTCGAGCAGTGGGTGGCGGCCCGCTCGCCGGAGCGGGTGGCGGAGTTCGTCGAGTACGTCCGCGCGGGGCAGATCGAGCTCACCGCGATGCCCTACAACCTGCACACCGACACCTGCTCCACCGACGAGCTGCACGAGCTGCTGCGCCTCGCGCGGACCGTGCGCGACACGTACGGCGTCGAGTTCACCTCCGCGATGCAGACCGACGTGCCCGGCACCGTCGCGGGCCTGCCCGACGCGCTCGCGCAGATCGGGGTGCGCTACCTGTCGGTGGCGCACAACTGGGCGGGCCGGTCGGTCCCGCACCTGAACGGTGGCCAGCACCTGCCGCGGCTGTTCCGCTGGCGCTCGCCCGCGGGGAACTCCGTGCTGACGTGGATGACCGACAGCCCGCACGGCCTCGCGTACATGGAGGGGTCGGTGCTCGGCTTCGACACCTCCTACGAGGAGGTCGACGGGATGCTCCCGGCCTACCTCACCGCGCTCGCCACGAAGCCCTACCCGTTCCCGCCCGGGATGTTCGGCTGGCACGGCGACGCCGTGCACGACCGCGAGCCGTACCCGTGGGACGTGCTGCACCTGCGCGTGCAGGGCATGTTCGGCGACAACGCGCCACCGCGGCTGATCATGGCCGACACCGTGGCCCGCTGGAACGAGAACTGGCTCTACCCGCGGCTGCGGCTGTCCCGCAACGAGGACTTCTTCCGCGACGCCGAGGAACGCCTGGCCGGGCAGATCCAGGAGTTCGAGGGCGACTGGGGCGACTGGTGGGTCGAGGGCGTCGGGTCCGGCGCCCGGCCGCTCGCCATGACCCGCAAGGCGCAGGCCGCCGTCACCGGGGCGCAGACGATGAGCGGCATGTCGGCGCTGCTGGGCGGTGGGCCGCTGGCCGACGAGGCCGAGCACTCCGAGCGCGTCTACCGCTCGGTGTCGCTGTTCAACGAGCACACCTGGGGCGCGTCCAACCCGTGGAGCGACGGCGACGAGGGGATGCACTCCGGTGAGCAGCAGTGGCACTGGAAGTACGCCCACGGCGTGAACGCGCAGGACGACGCCGCGACGTTCACCGACCACGCCGCCGCGCACCTCGGCGAGGTCCTGCCGCAGAACGGCGACGCCGTCGTCACCTACTACGCCACCAACACCACGGCGCTGCCGCGCAGCGCGCCGGTGCGGCTCTTCGTCCGGGAGAGCCGGGTGCCGCTCGACCGGGCGATCGAGGTGCGCGACGGGCGCACCGGCAAGCCGCTGGCGATCACCGTGGCCGGCCAGCAGAACCCCAAGCACCGCGACGCCGGCCGGATCGTCACCGTGCACGTTCCCGACGTGCCGCCGCTGGGCCAGGTGCGGCTCGACGTCGTCACGCCGGAGGTCGAGCCGGAGGCCCCCGCTCCGGTGGCGGCCGAGCACGCCGACCCGCACGTCATCCAGAACGAGCACCTGCGGGTGCGCGTGGACCTCGCGCGGGCCTGCGTCGCGTCGATCGTGGAGCTCGCGACGGGCCGCGAGCTGGTGAACCCCGACGCAGTGGTCGGCTTCAACGCCTACGTCTACGACACCTACACCACGGCGGGCGGCTACAACCACCAGTCCAACAAGACCGCGGTGTCGCCGGAGCTGGAGCTGCTCGGCAGCCGCACCCTCGCCCGGCCGGCGGCGTTCATCGAGCGCGTCGACACGGGTGTGGAGCAGCGGCTCGTCTACGAGTACGCGGCCGACGGCGTCCGCTGGGCGCGCACCACGCTGCGGCTCGGCCGCGACCAGCCGCGCCTCGACATCGAGAACCGGCTGTCCAAGCCGTTGACGATGACGAAGGAGAGCGCGTTCTTCGCGTTCCCGTTCGCGGCGGAGGACCCCACGGTCCGCTACGAGATCACCGGTGCCCTCACCGGGGACGGGCTCGACCACGTGCCCGGCGCCCCGCAGCACATGCGCGCCGTGCGGAACTGGGTGAGCGTCGCCGACGGCGACCACGCCGTCGCGTGGGTCACCGACGAGGCACCGCTCGTCCACCCGGAGACGATCGCGCTGCCGTACGCGCCGTTCCCGGACTCCACGGCGCCGCGCGAGCCCGCCACGGTCTACTCGTGGGTGCACAACAACGTCTGGGACACCAACTTCCCCTCCCAACAGGGGTTCACCGCCTCGGTGAGCTACGCCGTGGGCGTGCGCCGCGGCGACGAGCGGATCTCGGCGTCCGGGCTCGGCGTCCGGACCGCGGCGGGCCTCACCCAGCCGGTGCAGGGCGTGCTCGCCGCGGGCCCGGCGACGGCCGGACCGGCGCCGGAACGGTCCCTGCTGGAGCTGGACGACGACCGCGTCCGGCTGATCTCCGTCTCCGGTGCCGACGGCGGGGTCCTGCTGCGGCTGCAGTCCTACGCCGAGGAGCCGGTCCCGGTGCGGGCGCGCGTCGGCGTGCCGGTGACGGGGGCGTGGACGGCGACGTACCTGGGCGACCGGCGCGCCGAGCTGGTGGTGGACGGCGACACGGTCGCGGTCGAGCTGCCCCGGCTCGGGACGGCCGCGGTGCAGCTCACCCTCGGCTGATCACGGGTTCTGCGGAATGATCAGCGCATGCCCCGATGGTCGCCCTCCCGCCGGGCCCTGCTGATCGCAGCCGGACTCGCCGTCGTCGCCCTGGCGGCGGCGGCACTCGTGATCCCCCGCGGGAGCGCCGCACCCCCGCCGGTCGACGTGAAGCTGCTCGCGCTCAACGACTTCCACGGCAACCTCGAGCCGCCGAGCGGGTCCAGCGGGAAGATCGACGGGGTCGACGCGGGCGGCGTCGAGTACCTCGCCACCCAGCTGCGCCTGCTGGCCGAGCAGGTGCAGCGGCCCGACACCCTCACCGTCGCGGCGGGCGACCTCATCGGCGCGTCCCCGCTGCTCTCGGCGGCGTTCCACGACGAGCCGTCGATCGAGGCGCTCGGGCTGGCCGGGCTCGACCTGGCGAGCGTGGGCAACCACGAGTTCGACGAGGGCTCCGGTGAGCTCCTGCGCATCCAGAACGGCGGCTGCCACCCGCAGGACGGCTGCGCCGACCCGGCACACCCCTACGCCGGCGCCGGGTTCCGGTACCTGTCCGCCAACGCGTTCGTCAGCGCCACCGGGGAGCCGCTGCTGCCCCCGTACGCGATCCGGGAGGTGCAGGGCGCGCGCATCGGGTTCATCGGGATGACGCTGGAGGGCACGCCCGACATCGTCACGCAGTCCGGCGTCGCGGGCCTGGACTTCCGCGACGAGGCCGAGACGGCCAACCGCTACGCCGCCGAGCTGCAGGAGCAGGGCGTGCAGGCCATCGTCGTGCTCCTGCACGAGGGCGGCACCCAGGCCGGCGGCGGGGGGATCAACGACTGCACGAACCTCACCGGCCCGATCGTCGACATCGTCGGCGGGTTCTCCGACGCCATCGACGTCGTGGTCAGCGGGCACACCCACCAGGCCTACAACTGCGTGCTCGACGGGCGCGTGGTCACCAGCGCGAGCTCGTTCGGCCGGCTGGTCACCGACATCGACCTGCGCGTCGACCCGTCCTCGGGCGACGTGGTGGAGGCGCATGCCCGCAACGTCGTCGTGGGCCGTGACGTGGCCCCCGACGCCGCGCAGAAGGAGCTCATCGGGCGCTACCGGACGCTGCTCGGGCCCATCGCGGGGGAGGAGGTGGGCGAGACCAGCGCGCCGATCACCCGGACGGCAGGCCCCTCCGGCGAGACGCCGCTGGGCAACCTCATCGCCGACGCCCAGCTCGCCGCCACCGACGACGAGCAGGGCGCCGTCGCCGCGTTCATGAACCCCGGCGGGGTGCGCGCCGACCTGGACGCCGGCCCGGTGACCTACGAGGAGACGTTCACCGTCCAGCCGTTCGGCAACTACGTGACCACGCTGGACGTGACCGGTGCACAGCTGGACTGCCTGCTCGAGCAGCAGTTCGTCACCGAGCGGGTGCTGCAGCCCTCGGCCACGGTCCACTACAGCGTGCGGGAAGCCGGAACCCCCGGCACCGCCGCCGACCCGTGCACGGGCACGAAGGTCGACGGCATCACGATCGCAGGCGCCCCGGTCGACCCCGGCGCCGCCTACCGGATCACCGTGAACAGCTTCCTCGCCGACGGGGGAGACGGGTTCTCGGTGCTCACGCAGGGCACCAACGACGTCGTCGGCGGGGCGGACGTGGACGCCCTGGCCGCCTACCTCGGCGCCCACCGCCCCGTCGCCCCGCCCGCGACCGACCGGATCGCGGCCGGGTGATGCTCAGGCGCCGGCCGCCGCGGTGATCAAGCGCGAGTGTTGCGTCGGATGTTGAGCTTTGCCACGAAACCGCGTCATGGCTCCATAACGCTGTTTCAGGGCACGCAAAAACAGCATTGTGGAGCCATAACGCTGTGGATCACTGCGTGCGCGTGTGAAACCGGTCTTCGGGGGCGTCGCGCGCCTACCGACGCTCGATCCGCCCGTCCTGCGCCGAAGCAATGATCATGCCAGCCACGACGGCGGCCTGATCAAGGCGGCTGGTCGTCAGGCGTTGGACAGGTCGGCGATGGGCTTGCCGTTGACCGCGTTCGAGAGCTGCGGCACCAGCTGGTCCAGTGCGTACAGCAGGGCCTTGGGGCCGCTGTAGGACAGCGCGCCGCCCAGGTTGGAGTCGAAGGTGGTGTACAGGGTGCGGTCGTTCTTGACCACGTCCAGCTGGGCGAACACCGGGGACGCGGTCATCTGCTCCTTGGTGGCCCCGTTGACGAACAGCACGTCGCGGTCCATCAGCGCCAGCCGCTCCTCGCTGAGGTCTCCGGTGTGGTCCTGGGCCTCGAAGCCGAGGGCGTCGAACAGGGCGCGGCGCGGGTCGCCCTTGCCGATGAGGTAGTGCCCGCCGCTCTCCGGGCCGAAGTCCTCGACGAGGACCTTCCCGGCGAAGCCCGGGTTCGCCGCCTTGGCCTCGTCGATCTTGGCGTTCACCTGGTCGAGGAGGCCCTGCGCCTCCGCGTCCTTGCCCAGCGCCTTACCGGTGCGGAGGAGCTGCTCGCTCCACGGGGTCTCCTCGTCCGGGTAGTCACCGGACTGGATCACCGTGGGCGCGATCTGGGAGAGGCGATCGTAGGTGGGCCGGTCGATCGTCTCGTAGATGGCGAAGATCACGTCGGGTTTCGCCGCCGCGATGTCCTCGTACTGGATGCCTTCGCCGCTGAGGGTCGCGACGCCCTTCCCGCCGGTGGCCTCCTGGACCCACGGGAGGTTGTCGTAGTTGTCGAACCAAGCGCGGGAGACGACCGGGACGATGCCCAGTGCCAGCACGAAGTCCTGGTCGTTCCAGCCGACCGTGACGACCCGGGTGGGGTTCTTCGGCACCTCGGTCTCGCCGAACTTGTGCGAGATGGAGACCGTCTCACCGGTGTCGGCGGCATCCGTCGACGAGGAGCCGCAGCCGGTCGTCATCCCGATCGCCACCAGCAATGCGACGAACGTCGCGCCCACCCGTGCGAGAACTCTGCGGCTCGGTCGCATCAACACCCCTTCGAGAAGTTGAGTGAGGCTAGCATTACCTCACTTGAGCGGGTAGAAACCGTAGCCGTCCCGTGGCGCGCCGTAGGGGGCCGCTGGTGGTGACGTCCGTCAAGCGTCGTTGACGGGCCTGGTGCTTAGGCTAGGCTCAGCTCAGCTCGGGGGAAAGGTGATCATGTCGCTGGTCATGTCCGAGGAGGCAGTGCCTCCGGGGATCGCGGGGCCGCACGGCGAGGGCGACGAGCCCCTGGACCTCGTGGGAGTCGGCTTCGGACCGTCCAACCTCGGCCTCGCCATCGCGATCGAGGAGTACAACTCGACGCGTCCGCGGAGGCCGATCAGGGCCGAGTTCATCGAGGTCAAGAAGCAGTTCGGGTGGCACACCGGGATGCTCCTCCCCGGCACCACGATGCAGATCTCCTTCCTGAAGGACCTCGCCACCCAGCGCAATGCGCGCAGCCGCTACAGCTTCGTGAACTACCTGTCCGAACGCGACCGGCTCGTCGACTTCATCAACCACCAGACGTTCTTCCCCACCCGGCTCGAGTTCCACGACTACCTGTCGTGGGCGGCGGATTCGGTGTCGGCGCAGGTCCGGTACGGCACGCGGGCGGTCGCGGTCCGCGACGTCGGCGGGCGGTTCGAGGTCGAGGTGGACGGGCCCGCCGGATCGGTCGCGCTCCCCACCCGCAACGTCGTTCTCGCCGGTGGCTTGTCGCCGCGGTTGCCGGACGGGGTGGAACCGTCGGTGCGGCAGTTCCACAACCACCGGCTGCTCGAGCACCTCGACGAGCTTCCCGAACCGCGGCACCGCCGGTTCCTGGTGGTCGGCGCGGGCCAGAGCGCGGCGGAGGTCACCGAGTACCTGCACGACCGGTTCGGCGCCGCCGAGGTGCACGGCGTCTTCGCCCGCTACGGCTACAGCCCGGCCGACGACAGCCCGTTCGCGAACCGGGTCTTCGATCCCGCGGCCGTCGACGACTTCTTCTCGGCCGAACCCGGCGTGCGCAGGCAACTGCTCGAGTACCACCGGTCGACCAACTACTCGTGCGTCGACCTGCCCCTGATCGAGAGCCTGTACCGGCGCGAGTACGCCGAGCGGGTCTCCGGTGAGCGTCGGCTCTTCATGCACGGCGCGTCGAGCATGCGCACCGTGCGGGAGGACCCGACCGGGGTGCGGGTGGAGGTCGTCCACAAGCCGACGCGGCGGGCCACCACGCTCGACTGCGATGCCGTGGTCTATGCCACCGGGTTCGATCCGATGCCGCTGCGGGACATCCTCGGGGACCTCTGCGATCCGCGCCTCCTGTCCGACGGGCCGCAGGTCACGCGCGACTACCGCCTGCAGGCGTCGGAGCGGCTCTCGGGGAACATCTACCTGCAGGGCGGCACCGAACACACGCACGGGCTCACGTCGTCCCTGCTGTCGAACATCGCGGTGCGGTCCGCCGAGATCCTGCAGTCGATCACCGAGTCGCTGGTGCCTGCCGGCGACCGCGCGTAGCCGATGGCCACCACGGGTTCGCGCGTCCTGCTCGACGGGATCCGCCGCAACCGACGCTGGCTGACCACGGGGTCGGCGATGTACGGCGGGCACCAGATCTGCGAGGCCCTGGTCCCCGTGGTCATCGGCGTGATCATCGACCGGGCCGTGGCCACGGGTGACGTCGGGGCGCTGGTCCTGTGGGTCGCGGTGCTGGCCGCGCTGTTCGTGGTGCTCTCGCTCATGTGGCGGTTCGGTGCCCGGCTGCTGACGTACGCGGAGGCCGGCGAGGGCTGCGCGCTGCGCGTCGAGGTCGCCGGGAAGATCCTGCAGCAGCGCGGGATCCGCACCGGCCTGCGGTCCGGCGAGCTGCTGACGATCTCCAGCAGCGACGCCGACAACGCGTCGTACCTCCTGGACTACATCCCGCGGATCGTCGCGTCGCTGACGGCCACCGTGGTGTGCGCGGTCACCCTGTTGTTGATCAATGTCCCGCTCGGCCTCGCCGTGGTGCTGGGCACGCCGCTGGTTCTGGTGTTCCTGCACTTCGGCGCCCCGCTCATCACGCGCCGGGTCCAGCACCAGCAGGAGGCGGCGGGCGAGGCCGCGTCGGTGGCCACGGACCTGGTCGCGGGCCTGCGGCCGCTGCGCGGCATCGGGGCGCAGGGCGCGGCCACGCAGCGGTACCGGGACGTGAGCAGGCGCTCGTTGCGGGCCACCCTGCGCGCGGCCCGCACCCAACGCGGTTTCGAGGGCATCTCGGCGACCATCAGCAACCTGCTCGCGGCGGGTATCGCCATCGCCGCGGGCTGGCTGGCGCTGGGCGGCGCGCTCAGCGTGGGGCAGTTCGTCACGGTCATCGGGCTCGCCCAGTTCCTCGTCGAACCGCTCGTCCAGCTGACGGTCGTGCCCAGCTGGGTCGCCGAGGCCAGGGCGTCGGCCAACCGGGTCGCGCTGGTGCTGTCGGCGCCACCGCTGGTGGGGGACGGGCAGCGCACCCTCGACGCGCCGCCCCATGGCCTCGACATCGCGGGCCTGCACTACGGGAGCATCGACGGCCTCGACCTCACGGTGCCGCCCGGCGAGCTCGTCGGTGTCGTCGCGCCCCAGGCCGCCGACGCGGAAGCGCTGGTCACCGTGCTGTCCGGGCAGGTCGCGGCGGAGGACTACCGGGGCAGCATCAGGCTGGGCGGCACCGATCTGGCCTCCGTCGGGCACCGGGCGGCGCGGGCGGCGCTGCTGGTCGAACCCCACAACACGGACATCTTCACGGGAACGGTGGGCTCGAACATCCTCGTCCGCGGCCCCGGCGATCCCGCGTTCCTCGACGGCGTGCTGCGCGCGTCGGCCGCGGACGACGTGGTGGAGGCCCACTCGGGCGGGCTCGACACCGAGGTGTCGGAGCGGGGAGCCAGCCTCTCCGGCGGCCAGCGGCAGCGGGTGGCCCTGGCGAGGGCGCTGCACGCCCGGCCGCCGGTGCTCGTGCTGCACGACCCGACCACCGCCGTCGACTCCGTCACCGAGCACGCGGTCGCCCGCGGGCTGTCGGCACTGCGCCACGGGCCGGGGCACGCCTTCACCACGGTGCTGGTGACGTGCAGCCCGATCCTGCTCTCCACCGTCGACCGGGTCGTCGTGATCGAGGGCGGCACGGTCCGCGCGACGGGCACCCACGACGAGCTGGCCGACCGTGACGGCGAGTACCGGAAGGCGGTGCTCCGCTGATGAGTTCCGGGGTGACGGCCCTGCTCCCCATCGCCGGGCCGCGCGAGTCCTGGTCCTGGTTGTTCGCCGAGCTGCGCAGGCACCTCCGCCTGACGGCGGGCACCCTCCTGGTCGGGATCGTGGCCGCGGCCGCGGCCGTGCTGCCGGCGTACGTCTTCGGCGAGCTGGTCGACCGGGTCAGCGGCCACGAGTCGGCGTCGTCGATCGTCACGATCTCGGCCGTGCTGGTCGTGGCCGCGGTGGTCGGCGGCGTCAGCACCGGTGTGGCGACGTACCTGACGAGCAAGCTGGGCGAGACCGCGCTCGCCACCCTGCGGGAGCAGGTCGTGCAGCGGGCCCTGACGCTGCCCAACGCCGTGGTCGAGAAGGCCGGCAAGGGCGATCTGCTGTCGCGCATCGGCGACGACGTCAACACGATCGGTCGCGCGGTCACCGAGGTGCTGCCGAAGGTCATCTCGTCGCTGCTGGTGGCCGTGCTGGGCATCGTCGCGATGGCGGGCCTGGACTGGCGGCTGGGGCTCGCCGGGCTCGCCGCGGTGCCGCTGTACGCACTCGGCCTGCGGTGGTACCTGCCGCGGTCGGCCCCGATGTACGCCGACCAGCGCAAGGCGGTGGCGGCCCGGTCGCAGGCGTTGATGGAGAGCATGGTCGGGGCCCGCACCGTGCACGCCTACGGCCTGGAGCGGCAGCACCTCACCGAGATCGACGCCGCCGCCGTCCGCGCGCGGGACCTCTCGATCGGGATCGTCACGCTCTTCACCCGCTTCGTGGGGCGCACCAACCGGGCCGAGTTCGTGGGCCTGTCGGTGGTCCTGGTCGTCGGGTTCCTGCTGGTGCGGGAGGGGATGGTCACCGTCGGTGCGGCCACCGCGGCGGCGCTGCTCTTCCACCGCCTCTTCGACCCGGTCGGCACGGTGCTGCACAGCTTCGACGAGGTGCAGTCGGCGGGCGCCGGCCTGGCCCGGCTCGTCGGGGTGGTGCGCATCCCCGAGGACGCACCCGCCGCCCTGGAGCCGGTCCGCTCGCCTGCGGACTCCTCGCTGGAGCTGACCGACATCGTGTACGGCTACGAGCCCGGGGTCGCGGTGCTCCACGGGGTCACCGTCCGCATCGAGGCGGGGGAGCGGGTCGCCCTCGTCGGCTCCACCGGCGCCGGGAAGACCACCCTCGCGGCCGTCGCCGCCGGGCTGCTCGTCCCGTCGGGGGGCTCGGTGCGCCTGGGCGGGGTCGCGTTGCGTGAGCTCACCCCGGACCAGGTGCGTGGCCAGGTGGCGATCGTCAGCCAGGAGGTGCACGTGTTCGCCGGGCCGCTGGTCGACGACATCCGGCTGGCCCGGCCGGACGCCACGGCCGAGGAGGTGCGGGCCGCGCTGGCGTGCGTCGACGCCCTCGACTGGGTCGACGCGCTGCCGGAGGGGGTCGAGACCCGGGTGGGGGAGGGCGGCCGCGACCTCACGGCGGCCCAGGCGCAGCAGCTCGCGCTGGCTCGGCTGGTGCTGCGCGACCCGGCGGTGGCGATCCTCGACGAGGCCACCGCGGAGGCGGGGAGCCTGGGCGCGCGCGGGCTGGAGCGGTCGGCGGCGGCGGCCACGGCCGGGCGCACGACCTTGATCGTGGCCCACCGCCTCACCCAGGCCGCGTCCGCGGACCGCGTGATCGTGCTCGAGCACGGGCACGTCGTCGAGTCCGGCACCCATGCCGAGCTCCTCGCGGCGGGCGGCCGGTACGCCGAGCTGTGGGGTGCCTGGCGAGCAC
Organism: Pseudonocardia wallangbongensis; assembly: GCF_054486945.1. Classification (NCBI taxonomy): domain Bacteria; kingdom Bacillati; phylum Actinomycetota; class Actinomycetes; order Pseudonocardiales; family Pseudonocardiaceae; genus Pseudonocardia; species Pseudonocardia wallangbongensis. The sequence continues at coordinate 761,418 of NZ_JBRERS010000001.1, read as the reverse complement.
GCGCCACCAGTTCCCGCGCCTGAACTTCAACCTCCGAAAGGACCTGGGAGAGGTATGACCATCGAGCGCGACACCCTGGTCGAACGACTCGAGGCGCTCGCCGGGTGGAACGACACGACCCCGCCCTCGAACACCACCACCGTCGCCGCGATGTTCGCCCGGGCGGTGCAGGAGCACCCCGACGCGCTCGCGCTGGTCGCCGGTGCCCGGCAGCTCACCTACAGCGAGCTGGCCGAGCGGGTCGACCAGCTCGCGCACCACCTCCTGGAGCGGGGACTCACCGCCGAGCAGGTCGTCGCGGTCCACCTGCCGCGGTCGGCGGAGATGGTCGTCTCGGTGCTGGCGATCATGGTCGCCGGTGGCGCCTTCGTGCCCGTCGACCCGGAGTGGCCGCAGGAGCGCCGCAAGCAGGTGCTCGGCGACGCCGGCGCGGTGCTGATGCTGACCGCGGCCCCCCAGAGCGCGCCGATCGTGCCGGAAGCCGTGGTCGACCTCGACGCGTGGGCCTACGCGGCGCTCTCGCCCCGGCCGCCCGCCGTGGCCATCGAGCCGGGCCGGCTCGCCTACGTGATGTTCACCTCCGGGTCGACCGGCCGGCCCAAAGGCGCCATGATCCGGCACGAGGCGATCTGCAACCGCCTGCAGTGGCAGGTCGAGAAGATCCTGCGCTTCGGGCCGGGCGACGCCGCGCTGTTCAAGGCGCCGCTGTCGTTCGACATCTCGGTCAACGAGATCCTGCTGCCGCTCGTCTCCGGGGGCTACGTGGTGGTCGCCGAGCCCGGCGGCGACCGCGACCCGCAGTATCTCCTCGACCTGATCGCCACCGAGGGCGTCACGTTCGTCTACCTCGTCTCCTCGATGCTCGACGTGCTGCTGGAGATGGCGCGCGGCACCGCGAAGCTCGACGGGCTCACGCACGTGTGGTGCGGCGGCGAAGTATTGACGCCGGAGCTGTTCGAGCGGTTCCGCCGCCAGCTGGGCACCACGCTGTACCACGGTTACGGCCCGGCCGAGGCCACGATCGGCGTCTCCCACGTGATCTACCGCGACGACGCCGAGCGGATCGCCACGTCGATCGGGCGGCCCAACCCGAGCACCCAGCTCTACGTGCTCGACGAGGACCTGCGCCCGGTGCCGGTCGGTGCAGGCGGCGAGCTGTACGCGGCCGGGTTCCTGCTCGGCCGCGGCTACGTCAACGCCCCGGGCCTGACGGCCGCCCGGTTCGTCGCGAACCCGTTCGCCGGCGACGGCTCGCGCCTCTACCGCACCGGTGACCTGGCGCGGTGGCACGAGGACGGGTCGCTGGAGTTCCTCGGCCGCGCCGACAACCAGGTGAAGATCCGCGGCATGCGCCTCGAGCTGGAGGAGGTCGAGGCCGCGCTGGCCGGCCACCCGGAGGTCCGGCAGGCCGTCGTGGTGGCGCGGGAGAACGCCGCGGGCGCGAAGTACCTGGCCGGCTACGCGCTCGCCGCCCCCGGCGTGGCGGAGGATGAGCTGCGCCGCTGGTGCACCGACCGGCTGCCGGAGTACATGGTGCCCAGCACCGTCACCGTGCTGGACGCGTTCCCGCTGACGCCGAACGGCAAGGTGGACCGGCGGGCCCTCCCCGAACCGCGCCGCCGGGACGACCGGGACGCCGGGCGGGCGCCGCGCACCCCGCGCGAGCGCACACTGTGCGGGATCTTCGCCGAGGTGCTCGGGCTGCCCGAGGTCGGCGCCGACGAGGACTTCTTCACCCTCGGCGGCGACAGCATCGTCGCGATCGGCGTGGTCGGCCGGGCGCGGCGGGCCGGGCTCGCCGTGCGGCCGCGCGAGGTGTTCGCGCTGCGCACCCCGGCGGCGCTGGCGCTGGCCGCCGGTGAGGTCGGGACCCCTGCCACCACGGCCGTCGAGCCGGTGGGCGGGCTACCGGCCACCCCCGTGATCGAGTGGCTCTGGGAGACCGGGCCGTCGGCCGGCTTCTACCAGTCCATCACCGTGCCCGGCCCGGCCGGGCTCACCCCCGACCGGCTCACCGAGCTGGCCTCGGCGCTCCTGGGCCACCACGACGTGCTCCGCGCGGTGGTCGCGACCGGCGCCGACGGCCGCCCGGCGGTCCGGGTGCCCGCCGACGTCCCGGAGCCGGCGATCACGCACGTCCGGCTGGGCGCCGACGACCCGGTCGATGAGCGCGTGCGCCGGGAGACCGCGTCCGCCGCGGCCCGGCTGGACGCCGCTTCCGGCCGGATGGTCGAGTTCGTGTGGCTGGACCGCGGTGCGCTGCCGGGCCGGCTGGTCCTGGTCGTCCACCACGTGGTGGTGGACGGCGTCTCGCTGCGCATCCTGGCCGAGGACCTGGAGGCGCTGTACGCGGGCCGCCCCCTCGACCGGTCGGCCTCCTTCCGCGAATGGGCGCTGGCGCTCGCCGGCGCCGCGCGGGCAGGGGCGTTCGACGACGACCTCGCCTTCTGGCGGGAGACCGCGGCCGCCCCGAACCCGCCGATCGGCCGCCGGCCGCTGGACGCGGGCGTCGACACCGTCGCCACCGAGCGGGCGCTCACCGTGACGCTGCCGAGCGCGCTCACCGAACCACTGCTCGGCACGGTGCCGGCGGCGATCCACGGCGGCGTGAACGACGCGCTGGTGGCGGCGCTGGCCCTCGCCGTCGTCCAGGGGCGGGGCGGCTCCCGGCTCGTGCTGGAGATGGAGGGCCACGGCCGGGAGGCCGAGGAGCTGCCCGGGGACATCGACCTCTCTCGCACCGTCGGCTGGTTCACCACGCTCTACCCGGTTGCCCTCGACGTCCCCTCCGGCCGTCTGGCCGCCGTGGTGAAGGGGGTCAAGGAGCAGCTGCGCGCCGTCCCCGAGGGCGGGCTGAGCTACGGCGCCTTGCGCTACCTCGCGGGCCACGCCGATCTCGCCGTGGCGCCCGCGCTGCTGTTCAACTACCTCGGCCGGTTCGCGGCGGACTCCGAGGTCGGCGAGGACCGCGACCCGCGGATGCCGCTGCCGCGGGCGCTCGAGGTCAACGCGATCACCGTCGACACCGCCGGCGGCCCGGTGCTGTCGGCCCGCTTCAGCTGGCCGGCCGCGGTGCTCGACGAGGCCGAGGTCCGGGCGCTGGCCGAGCGTTGGCTGCGGCTGCTCGGGGAGATCGCCACCGACGGGTCGGTCGCCGGGTTCACGCCGTCGGACTTCCCGCTCGTCGAGCTGGCTCCGTCCGACGTGGCGGAGCTGGAACGCGAGGTTCCCGACGTGGCGGACGTGTTGCCGCTGCTGCCCCTGCAGCAGGGGATGTACTTCCACGCCGGCTACGACGACGAGTCGGTCGACACCTACCGCATCCAGCAGGTCGCCGAGCTCTCCGGCCCGCTCGACGCGGGCGCGCTGCGGGAGGCGATCGCCGCGATGGTCGAGCGCCATCCCGCGCTGCGCGCCGGGTTCCGCGACCTCGCGGACGGGCGGATCGTGCAGGTCGTCCGCGGGCGCGTCGACCTCGACTGGCGGGTGGTCGATCTCAGCGACCGCCCCGGCGCCGACGCCCTTGCCGAGCTGGAACGGGTGGCCGCGGCCGACCGGGCCCGCCCCTTCGTGCTGGCCGAGCCGCCGTTGCTGCGCTACAGCGTGGTGTCGCTGACGCCCACCGAGCACCGGCTGGTGCAGACCATGCACCACATCATCGCCGACGGCTGGTCGTACCCGTTGATGTTCAACGACGTCGTCGACGCCTACCGTGGCACGCTGCGCGGCCTGCCCGCGGTGGCGCTGGGACAGCACATCGCCGCCATCGCGGCCGCCGACGCGCAGGAGACCGAGGCGGTGTGGGCCCACGCCCTCGCCGGTGTCGACGAGCCGACCCTGCTCGTCGACGCCGACCCGGGCGCGGCCGTAGGCGAGCACCGCATCGTCGCAGGGGAGCTCTCGGCGGAGCAGACGGCGGCGCTGGCCGGCGTCGCGCGCGACCTGGGCGTCACCCTCAGCACGGCGCTGCACGCCGCCTGGGGGCTGGTGCTCGGCGGCACCCTCGGCGAGGACGCCGTCGCCTTCGGGTCCACCGTGTCCGGGCGGGCCGGGAGCCCCGTGCCCGGGGTGGACTCCGTGGTCGGGCTGCTGATCAACACGGTGCCGGTGCCGATGTCGTGGGCGAAGGACGAGCCGGTCGGCGCCGTGGTGCGCCGCCTGCAGGACGAGCAGACCGCGGTGCTCGACCACCAGCACGCGGGGCTCGCCGAGCTGACGCGGTCACGCAACCTGCGCACGCTGTTCGACACGCTCGTGATCGTCGAGAACTTCCCCGAGGTCTACGCCCCGGCGGACGAGGGCCTTTCGGTGCGCGGGTTCACCTCCACCACCTTCTCGCACTACCCGGTGTCGATGGTCGCCTTCCCGGGCGAGCGGCTGCTGCTCCAGGTCAAGTACGACGTCGGCCTGGTGGAGGAGGGTCGGGCCCGCCGGCTCCTGCGGCAGGTCACGCAGGTCCTCGACCAGCTCGTCGCCGATCCCGGCATCCGGGTCGGCCGGCTGGAGCTGGTACACCCGGACGAGCGCGCGCTGGTGCTCGACGCGTTCAACGACACGGCGCACGACCTCGGGGCGCCGACCCTGCGCAGTCGTTTCGAGCACTGGGCGGCGCGCACCCCCGAGACCACCGCCGTGGTGTTCGAGGGTGCGTCCATCAGCTACGGCGAGCTGAACGCGCGCGCGAACCGGCTGGCGCACAGCCTGATCGCGCAGGGCGTCACGCGCGGGTCGGTGGTCGCCGTCGTGCTGGAGCGCTCGGTGGAGCTGATCGTCGCGCTGTACGCGGTGCACAAGGCGGGGGCGGCCTACCTCCCGGTCGATCCCGGCTATCCCGCCGAGCGGGTCGCCTTCATGCTCGACGACGCCGCGCCCGCCCACGTGATCGACGATCCCGCGACGGTCCCCACCGACGGGGACCCCTCGAACCCCGACGTGCCGGTCTCACCGGCCGACCCCGCGTACGTCATCTACACCTCCGGCTCCACCGGGCGGCCGAAGGGCGTCGTGGTGCCGCACGGTGCCGCGGCCAACTTCCTGTCCTGGATGCAGGAGACCTACCGGCTGGAGCCGGGCGAGCCCACCCTGCTCAAGACCCCGTCCAGCTTCGACGCGTCGCTGCGGGAGCTGTTCTGGCCGTTGCTGTCCGGGGCCACGATGGTGATCGCGAGGCCGGAGGGGCACAAGGACGCCGCCTACCTCGCGGAGCTGATCCAGACCCACCGGATCACCACCGCCCAGTTCGTGCCCTCGATGTTCGCGGTCTTCCTCGAGGAGCCGGCCGTGCGCGGGTGCACCTCGCTGCGGCGCGTGATCTGCGGCGGGGAGGCGCTCCCCGCGGACGTCGTCGCCCGGTTCGACTCCATCGTCGAACTGCGCGCCGCGGAACTGCACAACGTCTACGGCCCCACCGAGGCGGCCATCGACGTCACCGCGTGGAACACCGCGGAGCGACCGGTGGGGCGGTCGGTGCCGGTCGGGCGGCCCGTCGCCAACACCCGGCTCCGCGTGCTCGACGCCGCGCTGCGACCGGTGCCCCCCGGCGCCGCGGGCGAGCTGTACATCGCCGGCGTCCAGCTCGCGTACGGCTACCTCAACCGGCCGGGGCTGACCGCGGAACGGTTCGTCGCCGACCCGTTCGTCCCCGGCGAGCGGATGTACCGCAGCGGCGACCTCGCCCGCTGGGACGACACCGGTGTGCTGGAGATCCTCGGGCGCAGCGACCACCAGGTGCAGGTGCGCGGCTTCCGGATCGAGCCGGGGGAGATCGAGGCCGCGCTCGTCGCCGCCGGGGACGTCACGCGCGCGGTGGTGGTCGTGCGGGACGGCCGGCTCGTCGCGTACGTGGTCGGGTCGGCCGATCCGGACTCGTTGCGGGAGCGGGTGTCGCGGGTCCTGCCGGAGCACATGGTGCCCGCGATCGTGGTGGCGCTCGACGCGTTCCCGCTGACCCCGAACGGCAAGCTCGACCGCGCGGCGCTGCCGGACCCGGACTTCGGCGGCCTCGTGTCCGACCGCCGCCCGCGCACCGGGCGGGAGGAGCGGCTCTGCGACCTGTTCGCCGCCGCGCTGCGGCTGGACCGGGTGGGCATCGACGACGACTTCTTCGCCCTCGGCGGCGACAGCATCACCTCGATCGCGGTGTCGGGCCGGGCCCGCCGTGCCGGGATGCGGATCACGCCACGCGACATCTTCCGGCTGCGCACCGTGCAGGCGCTGGCCGCAGGCCTCGGCGAGGAGGTCGAGCCGGCCCGGGAGGCGGACGACGGCGTCGGGCCGGTGCCGCTCACGCCGGTCATGGCGGAGGTCGCGGCGGACGGCATCCCCCTCGACAACTTCTTCCAGTCGATGCTGGTGCGCACGCCCGCGGCGCTGACCCGCGCCGATCTCGACCGCATCCTGGCGGCGGTCGTCGACCGGCATCCGCTGCTGCGGGCAGTGGTCGGCCCCGACTGGACGATCACCGTGCCCGAAGCCACGGGTGCGTCGGTCCCGACAACCGAGAGCGCGGTCGTCCCGTCGCCCGAGGCGGTCGGGCGCGCCACTCGCGACGCCGCCGCCCTGCTCGACGCGCGGCGCGGGATCATGCTGCGCGCACACTGGTTCCCGCCCCGCCCCCAGGTTCAGGAAAGCCACATTCATGAACCTGCAGTACATGAATGTGGCTTTCCTGAACTTCCGGAGGCGGGGCGGCTGCTGCTGGTCGCGCACCACCTCGTCGTCGACGGGGTGTCCTGGCGCATCCTCACCGCCGATCTCGCCGCCGCCTGGGAGGCGGTGGCCGCGGGGCGCGAGCCCGAGCTGGAGCCCGTGGGAACCTCGTACCGAACGTGGTCGCAGGTCCTGCGAGACGCAGACTTCCGCGCCGAGCTCGGGTACTGGCGCGAGGTGCTCAGCACCCCCGACCCGGTCCTCGGCCACCGCGCCCTCGACCCGGACGTCGACGTGGACGCGACCACCGACACCCTCGCCGTCGACCTGCCCCCCGAGGTGTTCGGGGACCTTGCCCGGGCGGTCCACGGCCGGGTCGACGACATCCTGCTCACCGGGTTCGCCCTCGCGCTGCGGCGGTGGCGGCGCCGCCGCGGGGTGGACGCCGGCTCAGCAGTGCTGCTGCGGGTGAAGGGGCACGGCCGGGAGGGCGACCTCTTCGGGCGGCACATCGACCTGTCCCGGACCATCGGCTCGTTCACCAGCATCTACCCGGTGCGGCTCGACCCGGGCGAGGTGACGTGGACCGATGGCGCGCAGCTGGCCCGCGCGGCCAAGGTCGTCAAGGAGCAGCTGCGGGTCCCGTCGGCCGGCATCGGCCACGGCGTCCTGCGGTACCTCGGCGACGGCGCCGAGCTGCCCGCGGTCACCCCGCAGATCGTGTTCAACCATCGCGGCCGCACCACCGACGGCGCCGACGACGACTGGGGCTTCACCACCGTCGGGTCGGGGCTCGACCCGCGCTCGCCGGTCGACGCGCTCGAGATCAACGTGCTGGGGGACGGCTCGGCGACCCTGACCTGGCCGGCCGGGATCCTCGGCGCGGACGAGGTCGGCGAGCTGGCGGCGCTGTGGGTCGAGGTCCTGCACGCGCTCGCCGGGTGCGCCGAGCTGCACGGGCACACCCCGTCGGACTTCCCGCTCGTCGCGCTCTCCCCGGACGACGTGGAGGCGATCGAGGCCGCCACCCCGGGGCCGGTCGCCGACATCTGGCCGCTGTCGCCCCTGCAGGAGGGCCTGTTCTTCCAGGCCCGCATCGCGGGCGAGGGGGACGTGTACCTGGCGCAGGACGCGTTCGACTTCGACTCCCGGCTCGACGTCGACGCGCTGACCGAGGCGTGCTCGCTGCTGCTGGAGCAGAACTCCGCGCTGCGGCTGGGCTTCACCGACACCGGGCTCGACCGCCCGGTCGCCGTCGTCGCGGCCGGCCTCACGCCGTCCGTGACCGAGGTCGACCTGTCCGCGCTGACGGCGGAGGAGCGGGCCGAGCGCACCGAGGCGGTCATGGCCGCGGACCGGCGCACCCCGTTCGACCTCGCGTGCCCGCCGCTGCTGCGGCTGACGGTGCTGCGCGGCGGCAGCGCTGACGACGCCTCGGACCGGCGGGGCGGGGACCGGCTGCTGCTCACCCGCCACCTCCTGCTCTGGGACGGCTGGTCGCGCGAGCTCGTGCTGCGCAGGCTGTTCGGCGCCTACGCGGCGGTGCGCCGCGGGGCCGCGCCGCCGGCGCCGGCGCGCGCGCAGTTCCCCGACTACCTGGCCTGGCTGGCCGAGCAGGACGACGCCGCCGCGGCGGCCGCCTGGTCGGAGGCCTTCGCCGACCTCGCGGATCCGACCATCCTCTTCCCCGAGGCCGTCGGCACGGACCCGGTGATCGCCACCCGGATGTCGGTGGAGCTCAGCCCGGAGGACACCGCACGCCTGTCCGCGCAGGCGCGCGCGATCGGCGTCACCCTGAACTCCGTCGTGGGCACCGCGCTCGGGCTGGTGCTCGGCCACGCCGCCGGCACCGACGACGTGGTGTTCGGCATGACCGTGGCCGGGCGCCCCACCGAGGTCGAGGGCATCGAGTCGGTGGTGGGTGTCTTCCTCAACACCATCCCGGCCCGCGTGCACGTGGACCCGCGCGCCACCGCGGCCGACGCCGTGCGTGCCCTGCACGAGCAGCGCGTCGCGATGATGCCCCACGAGTACCTCGGCCTCGGCGACGTCCAGCGCGCCGTCGGCCGGGGGCAGCTGTTCGACAACCTCTACGTGCTGCAGAACTTCGTCGACGACGAGACGTTCACCGACCTCGAGTCCGAGCACGGGATCCTGTCGGCGGCCGGCGTCGACTCGACCCACTACCCGCTGACCTGGGTGGTCTACCCGGGCGAGCGGCTGTGGATCAAGCTCGAGCACCGCGGCGACGTGGTCCCGCCGGAGACCGCGGCGGCCCTGCTCGCCCGGCTCGAGCAGTTGCTGCTGCAGCTGGCCCGCGACCTCGCGCAGCCGGTCGGCGAGCTGTCCCTGCTGACCCCTGCGGACGGCGCGGCCCTGCGCGCCGAGTGGGAGAAGGCCGTCCAGCCCGTCGGGACGGAGACCATCGCCGACCTGCTCGCCGAGCGCGCCGCGGCCGTCCCGGCCGAGACCGCGCTGGTCGTCGGCGACACCCGGCTCACGTACGCGGAGCTCGACGCCCGCGTCAACCGGCTGGCGCACCACCTGCTGGCCGCCGGTGCCGCGCCCGAACGCATCGTGGGCCTCGCCCTCCCGCGGTCCGTCGACATGGTCGTGGCGCTGTTCGCGGTGCTGCGGACCGGCGCGGCCTACCTGCCCCTGGACCTGGAGTACCCGGACGAGCGGCTGGCCGGCATGATCGCCGACGCCCGGCCGATGGTGGTGCTCTCGACCTCGGCCGTGTCGTCGCGGTTCGCCGGCCCCGTCACGGACCTCGACGGCCTCGACCTGTCGGGATACCCCGGGACGGCCCCGCCCGTCGTGCCGGGCTGCCTGGACCACCCCGCGTACGTCATCTACACCTCGGGCTCCACCGGGCGCCCCAAGGGCGTGGTCACGCCGTACCGCGGGCTGACGAACATGCAGCTCAACCACCGCAGGGAGATCTTCGACCCGACGGTCGCGGCGGCCGGGGGCAGGCGGCTGCGGATCGCGCACACCGTGTCGTTCTCCTTCGACATGTCCTGGGAGGAGCTGCTCTGGCTCGTCGAGGGGCACGAGGTGCACATCTGCGACGAGGAGCTGCGCCGCGACGCGCGGGCGCTCGTCGGGTACTGCCGCCGCCACGGGATCGACGTCGTGAACGTGACGCCCACCTACGCCCAGGTCCTCATGGAGGAGGGCCTGGTCACCCGGCACCCCCTCGCGTTGATGCTGCTCGGCGGCGAGGCGGTGCCCGACAGCCTGTGGACCGCGCTGCGCGAGAGCGACTCGTTGGGCTACAACCTGTACGGCCCCACCGAGTACACGATCAACACCCTCGGCGCGGGCACAGGAGAGAGCGCCACGTCCACGGTCGGGCACCCGATCTTCAACACGCGCGCCCACGTGCTCGACGGCTGGCTGCGGCCCGTCGACGTCGGGGTGGTGGGGGAGCTCTACATCGCCGGCGCCGGGCTGGCGCGCGGCTACCTGCACCGGCCCGCGCTCACCGCGGAGCGGTTCGTCGCCGACCCGTGGACGCCCGGCGGGCGCATGTACCGCACCGGCGACCTGGTGCGCCGCCGCCCGGACGGCAACCTCGACTTCCTCGGCCGCACCGACGACCAGGTCAAGATCCGCGGCTACCGCGTGGAGCTCGGCGAGATCGAGTCGGTGCTCGCCGGGCAGCCCGGGGTGCGGCGGGTCGCGGTGGTCGTCCGCGCCGAGAAGCGGCTCGCCGCCTACGTCGTGCCCGACGCCGGGACCGACCGGGACGAGCTGCCGTCGGCGCTGCAGGCGGCGCTCGCCACGGTGCTGCCCGACTACATGGTCCCGACGCTGTACGGGGTGGTCGACGACCTGCCGCTGACCGTCAACGGCAAGCTCGACGCCGCGGCGCTGCCCGAGCCGCGGCCGGTGGCGCGCCGGGCCGGCCGGGCGCCGAGCACCGAGGCGGAACGGGTGCTCGCCGGGATCGTCGCGTCGGTCGTCGGCGTGGAAGAGGTCGGGGTCGACGAGGACTTCTTCACCCTCGGCGGCGACAGCATCTCCTCGATCACGCTGTGCGGGCGGGCCCGGAAAGCAGGCCTCGACCTCGCGCCCCGCGACGTCTTCCGCAAGCGGACCGTGCACGCGATGGCCGCGGGCCTGGCCGTCGCGGTCGAGCGGCCGCGCGAGGTGCGCGACGTGGGCGTGGGCGCCGTGCCGAACACGCCGATCCTCGCGGCGTTCGAGCGGATGCCGCTCGAGAGCTTCTACCAGTCCATGGTGGTCCGCACGCCGGCCGGCATGAGCCGGGCCGAGCTGGAGACGGTGCTGGGCGCGATCCTGGAGCGGCACGACCTGCTGCGGGCCCGGGTCGAGGGCGAGGGCCCCTGGCACCTGGAGGTGCCGGAACCCGGCGCCACGGACGTCGCTGCGCTGCTGGAGGTCACCGAGCGCACCGGCCGGCCCTCCCCGGAGGAGATGGCGGCGGCCACCCGGGCGGCGGCGGCCGCACTGGACGCGCGCCGCGGCCGGATGGTGCGGGCCCACTGGTTCCCGGACGGGTCCGGCGCGGGCTGCCTGCTGCTCGTCGTGCACCACCTCGTGGTCGACGGCGTTTCCTGGCGCATCCTCACCGCCGACCTCGCCCAGGCCTGGTCGGCGGTCCGGGCCGGGCGGGAGCCGCGGCTGGACGAGGTCGCCACCTCCTTCCGCACCTGGGCGCGGCGGATGCGGTCGGCCGCCGACCGCGGCCGGTTCCGCGGCGAGGCCGGCTACTGGCACGACATCGCGGGCACGCCGGACCCGGATCTCGGCTCCCGGCCCCTCGACCCGACGGTCGACGTCGCCGCGACCACCGACACCGTGACGCTGCGCCTGCCCGCCGACGTCACCGGACCGCTGCTGTCCACGGCGCCGGCCGCGATCTTCGGCGGGATCAACGACGTGCTGCTGGGCGCGTTCGGGCTCGCGGTGGCGCACTGGCGCCGGGCCGGTTCGTCGGCGGTGCTGCTCAGCCTCGAAGGGCACGGCCGCGAGCCCGACCCGTTCGAGTCCGGCGGCCCGCTGGACCTGTCGCGGACCGTCGGGTGGTTCACCTCCCTGCACCCGGTGCGCCTCGACCCCGGCGCGCCCGGGTGGGACGACGTCGTCGCCGGTGGGCCGGCGCTCGTCCGCGCCGTCAAGGCCGTGAAGGAGCAGCTGCGGGTGCCCGCCCGCGGCATCGGGTACGGCGTGCTGAACGACCTCGACGGGGCCGTCGACCTGCCGGACGTCGAGCCGCAGATCCTGTTCAACTACCTCGGCCGGTTCGGCGCGGGTGCCGAGGCCGACTGGGAGCCGGTCGCCGACTACGACGCGCTCGGCGAGGGCGTCGACCCCGGCTCCGAGGTCCGGGCCCTGTCGGTGAACGCGATCGCGCACGACACCGCGGCCGGCCCCGAGTTCTCCGCGATGCTGACCTGGCCGACGGGGATCATGTCCCGGGCCGAGGTCGAGCGGCTCGCCGCGCTGTGGGAGCAGGCGCTGCGCGCCGTCGCCGGGTCCGCCGTGCTGACCGGGCACACGCCGTCGGACTTCCCGCTCGTCCCGATGACGCAGGACGACGTCGACGAGCTGGACGCATCGGTCCCCGGCGGCCCCGCCGACGTGCTCCCGCTGCTGCCGCTGCAGCAGGGCATGTACTTCCACTCCGTGCAGGCGGGCGAGCGCGACCCGTACGTGATCCAGCACGTCCTCGAACTGCGCGGCGCGGTCGACCCGGACCTGCTGCGCCGCGCGGTGGAGGCGATGGTGGCGCGGCACCCGGTGCTCCGAGCCGGGTTCCGGGAGCTCGCGGACGGCCGGGTCGTGCAGGTCATCGCGAACGACGTCGCCGTGGGCTGGGAGGTCGTCGACCGGCCGACCGGCTTCGCCGAGATCGCGGCCGAGCGCTTCCGCACCGTCTTCGACCTCGCGGCGCCGCCGCTGCTGCGCTACACGCTGGTGAGCCTCGACGACGACCGGCACCGCCTCGTCCAGACCATGCACCACCTGCTGGCCGACGGCTGGTCCTACCCGCTGATGTTCGACGACGTCATGGCCGCCTACCGCCAGCTCGTGCGGACCGGGCGGGCCGACCTGCCGGCGCCCGCCGTGACCTTCGCCGACCACGTCGCCCGGCTCGCCGGCCGGGACCCGGCCGCGTCGCGGGAGGTGTGGACCGAGGCGCTCGCGGGCGTCGACGGGCCCACCAAGCTGGTCGACGCCCCGCGGGGGGCCGAGGTCGCCTCGCACGCCGACGTGCAGCACGAGCTGTCGGCCGGGGCCACGGCGCGGCTCGCCGACCGGGCGCGCGCCGCCGGGGTGACCCTGTCCACCGTCCTGCACGGTGCATGGGGGCTGCTGCTGGGCCGCACGCTCGGCCGGGAACGCGTGGTGTTCGGTTCCACGGTGTCGGGCCGGGCGGAGACGACGGCCGGTATCGAGTCGATCGTCGGCCCGATGATCAACACCGTGCCCGTGCCGATGGCGTGGGCGGCGGGCGAACCGCTCGGGCAGCTCTTCGCGCGGCTGCAGGACCGGCAGCTCGCGGTGCTCGACCACCAGCACGTCGGGCTGGTGGAGCTGGCGCGGATCGCCGGGGTGGGCGAGCTGTTCGACACGATCGTCGTCGTCGAGAACTTCGCGGTGACCGGGTCGCCGGAACCGGAGGACGGGCTGCCGACGGCCGAGTGGATCGACGGCACCGACGCCGCGCACTACCCGGTGGCGCTCGTCGTGCACCCGGACGAGCGGCTGCGCCTCAAGATCACCTACGACACCGGGCTCGTCGAGGAGGGGTTCGCCCGGCGGCTCGTCGAGCAGATGGCGCTGTTCCTCCAGCAGTTCGCCGAGGACCCGGCGGTCCCGGTCGCCGGGCTCCGGGTGGGCGCGGAGCCCTCGGTCTCCCGCGGCCTCCCGCACGGCGACGATCGCACCCTGGCGGATCGGTTCGCCCAGGTCGCCCGGGACCGCCCGGACGCCGTCGCCGTGCGCGACCGGCGCACCGAGCTGACCTACGCCGAGCTCGACGCGCGGTCCGACGCGCTGGCGCACCGGCTCGTGGCGCAGGGGGTGCGGCCCGGCTCGCGGGTGGCGGTGGTGCTGCCCCGGTCGGCCGACCTGATCGTCGCGGTGGTCGGCGTGCTCAAGGCGGGCGGCTGCTACGTGCCGATCGACCCGACCTCGCCGGCGACCCGCATCGCCTACATCCTGGACGACTCCGCGCCGGACTGCGTGCTCGCCGTGGGGGAGACGGCCCACGTGCTGCCCGAGGGCGGCCCGGCCACCGTGGTGCTGGACGAACCGGCGGGCGCGGCCGGTCCGGTGCGCGTGGGCGGGCACGCGGCCGCGGACGCCTACGTCATCTACACGTCCGGCTCCACCGGCCGGCCCAAGGGCGTCGCGGTGCCGCACCGCTGCGTGACCGCCTTGTTCGCCGGCGCGGAGGCCGACTTCGACTTCGGCCCCGACGACGTGTGGACGCTGTTCCACTCCTACGCCTTCGACTTCTCGGTGTGGGAGATCTGGGGCCCGCTGCTGCACGGGGGTCGCCTCGTCGTCGTCGACCACGACGTCGCCCGCGACCCCGAGCGGTTCCGGGCGCTGCTGTCCGACGAGGGCGTCACCGTCCTCAACCAGACGCCCTCGGCCTTCTACTCGCTGATCGCTGCCGACCGGCGGAGCACGGCGCCGCTCACGCTGCGGTACGTCGTCTTCGGTGGCGAGGCCCTGGATCTGCGCAGGCTCGCACCCTGGTACGAACGCCACCGCGACATCGCGCTCGTGAACATGTACGGGATCACCGAGACCTGCGTGCACGTCACCGTCCGGCCGCTGACCCCTGACGACACGACGCGCGCCGACAGCGTGATCGGGGTGCCGCTCGCGGGCCTGGCGGTGCACGTGCTCGACCGGTACCTGCAGCCGGTGCCGCCCGGCGTCACCGGCGAGGTCTACGTCGCCGGTGGGCAGCTTGCCCGCGGCTACCTCGACCGCCCGGGCCTCACCGCGACCCGGTTCGTCGCCGGTCCCGACGGGCAGCGGCTCTACCGCAGCGGCGACCTCGCCCGGTTCACCGAGACCGGAGAGCTGGTCTACCTGGGCCGGTCGGACCACCAGCTGAAGCTGCGCGGGTTCCGCATCGAACCCGGGGAGGTCGAGGCGGCGCTGCTCGATCGGGACGACGTCGACGGTGCGGCCGTGAGCGTGCAGCGCGACGCGCAGGGGCGGCCGCGCCTGGTGGCGCACCTCGTCGGCCGCGCCGTGGACGTCGACGCGGCGCGCCGGCACGCCGCGGCGGAGCTGCCCGCGCACATGGTGCCGGCCGTCTTCGTGGTCGTGGACGGCCTGCCGTTGACGATCAACGGGAAGCTCGACCGCGACGCCCTGCCCGCCATCGCCGAGCCTGCCGCGGCACCGGCCGAACCGGCGCCCCCGGGTGTCTCGGCCGAGGCACTGGCCGCGCTGTTCGGCGAGATCCTCGGCGTCGGGGTTGCCGGCGTCGACGCGGACTTCTTCACCCTCGGCGGCGACAGCATCATCGCCCTGCAGCTCGTCAACCGGATGAAGCGGCTCGGGCTGCGGGTGACCCCGCGGGAGGTGTTCACCCACCGGACACCGGCGGCGCTCGCGGCGCTGGGTGAGCCCATCGCACCCGCCGCACCGGATGAGGACCCGGACGCGATCGGCTCGGTGATGCTGACGCCGATCGTGCACCGCCTGGCCGAGCTGGGCGGGAGCATCGACCGGTTCAACCAGTCCGAGCTGCTGCTCACGCCGCCCGGTGCGGCGGCCGAGCGGGTCGGCGCGGTCGTCACCGCGCTGCTGCGCCGGCACGACGCGCTGCGCCTGCGCCTGTCCCGGCCGGCGCCGATGCTCTGGGCGCTGGAGACCGTGCGGGAGCTGCCCGACGGCGTGTTCACGGTCGTGGACGCGCGCGGGCTCGACCCGGCCGCTTTCGAGGAGCTGCTGGGCGTCGAGTCGGACGCCGCCGCGAACCGGCTGCGTCCGGACGAGGGCCGGATGGTCGCCGCGGTGTTCTTCGACCGCGGGGAGGAACCCGGCCGCCTGCTCCTGGTCGTCCACCACCTCGCCGTCGACGGCGTCTCGTGGCGCATCCTGCTCGACGACCTGCGGGCGGCGTGGGAGGGCGGCGCGCCCGAACCCGTCGCCACGTCCCTGCGGACCTACGCCCGGCTGCTCAACGAGGCGTCCGCGCAGGACGGCAGGCTGGCCGAGTTCCCGCACTGGAGCCAGGTGCTCGCCCCGGGAGCCGAGCTCGACCCGGCCCAGGTCGGGGCCCGCACCGTCGGCGACACCCGGGAGCACCGGTTCCGGCTCACGGCCGACGAGACGCTGCCGCTGCTGACCACCGTGCCCGCCGCGGCACGCGCCGACGTCACCGAGACGCTGGTGACGGCCCTGCGGGCGGCCGTCTCGCGGTGGCGCGAGGGGCGGGGCCTCGCCGATGGGGACCTCGCGATCGACGTGGAGCGGCACGGGCGCGAGGACCTCGGGCGGGACGTCGACCTCTCGCGCACGGTCGGCTGGTTCACCTCGATCGCCCCCGTCCGGTTGCCGGCGGGCACCGGCGAGCCGCTCGGCCGCATCGGCGAGGTGCGCGACCGGCTGCGCGCCGCGCCCGACGGCGGCTGCGGTTTCGGGCTGCTGCGCTACTGCAACGCCCGCACCGCGGCGGCGCTGGCCCGGCTGGGGCAGCCGCAGGTGTTGTTCAACTACCTGGGGCGCTTCGGTGCGCCCGGCTCCGGCGCCTGGGACGCGGCGCCGGAGCGCGGGGCGCTGCGCGTGAGCCCCGCGCCGGACCTGGGCACCCCGTACCTGCTGGAGGTCAACGCCTACTGCGAGGACACCGCGGGCGGTCCCGAGCTGGAGGTGGTGCTGACCTACGCCGACGGGTGGCTCGACGACGGCGCGCTCGGCGACCTGCGGGACGCCTTCGCCGCCGCGCTGCGGGACCTGCACCGCGGGACGGCGTCGGCGACGGCCGAGGTGGAGGACGTCTGGCCGTTGTCCCCCCTGCAGGAGGGGATCTACTTCCAGGCCGAGCTGGCCGCCGACAGCGACGTCTACATCGCGCAGAACGTGTTCGACTTCGACCGCAGGCTCGACGCCGGCCGGCTCGCCGCCGCCTACGAGCAGGTGCTCGCCGCCAATGCCGCGACGCGGATGTGCTTCGGCACCATCGGCGACGGGCGCGCCGTGGCGTTCGTCGGCGCCGGGCTGCGGTGCCGGATGACCGAGATCGACCTGTCGCACCTCGACGCGGAGGCGGCGCAGCGCCGGCTCACCGAGATCAGCGATGCCGACCGACGGACGCCCTTCGACCTGAGCGAACCGCCGCTGGCCCGGCTCACCGTGATCCACGGCCGGGACGGGCGGGACCACCTGCTGTTCACCTACCACCTGCTGCTGTGGGACGGCTGGTCGCGGGAGCTGGTGCTCACCCAGCTCTTCGACGCCTACCGGGGGGAGACCCTCCGGCCCCCGCGGGGGAGCTTCGCCGACTACCTCGACTGGCTGCGGCGCCAGGACGCCGGGGCGTCCACCGAGTTCTGGCGGGAGGCGTTCGCCGACCTGCCCGCGCCCACCCTGCTGTACCCGCAGGCCGCCGGCACCGAGCCGGTGCTGGCGCGGCGGATCTCCGTCGAGATCCCCGAGGAGGTCACCGCCCGGCTCACCGAGCGGGTCCGGGCCGCGGGCGTCACGATGAACGCGCTGGTCAGCACGGCGCTGGCGGTGGTGCTGGGCCACGCGTCCGGCAGCAGCGACGTCGTCCTCGGCACCACGGTGGCCGGCCGGCCCACCGAGCTCGACGACATCGACGACGTCGTCGGCGTCTTCCTGAACACCGTGCCCGCCCGCATCCGCCTCGACCCGGCGGCGACGCCGGCGCAGGCGATGCAGGCCGTGCAGCGGCACCGGCTCGACGCGATGCCGCACGAGTACGTCGGGCTCGGCGACATCCAGCGGGCGGCGGGCCGCGGCCCGCTCTTCGACAGCCTCTACGTCCTGCAGAACTTCCTCGGCGACGACACCTTCTCCGACCTCGAGACCCGCAACGGGATCGTCGGGGTGCGCAGCGTCGACGCCACCCACTACCCGCTGACCTGGGTGGTGATGCCCGGCAGGCGGCTGTGGGTGAAGCTCGAGTACCGGCCGGACGTCGTCGGCGAGGCGGAGGCGACCGCGCTGCTCACGCGGCTGGAGCGGCTGCTGCACGGCCTCGCCGACGACCCCGGCACCCCGATCGCCGCGTTGCCGGTGCTGCTCCCCGCAGAGATGGCGGCCCGGGAGGCGGCGGACGCCGCCCGCGAGCACCCGGTCGAGGACCTGACGATCGCCGAGATGCTGGCGCGGCAGGCGCTCGCGACACCGGACGCCCCCGCGCTGACCTTCGGCGCGACCACGCTCACCTACCGGGAGCTGGACGGCGCGGTCTCCCGCGTGGCCCGGCTGCTGGTCGCGCGCGGCGCCGGGCCCGAGACGATCGTCGCGCTCGCGCTGCCCCGGTCGACCGAGATGGTGGTGGCGCTGTTCGCGGTGCTCCGCGCGGGCGCGGCCTACCTGCCGCTGGAGCTGGACCACCCCGACGAGCGCCTGCGCACGATCGTCGACGACGCGGCCCCGGCGCTGCTGCTCACCACGACGGCCGTGGCGCCGCGCCTGGCGGCGTGCGACGTTCCGATGATCCGCGTCGACTCCGACGACTTGTCGGACGCCCCTCACACAGGGTTCGGTCCCACCCGGCTCGACCACCCGGCCTACGTCATCTACACCTCCGGCTCCACGGGACGGCCGAAGGGCGTCGTCACCCCGTACCGCGGGCTGACGAACATGCTGCTCAACCACCGGGAGGCGATCTTCGGGCCGACGGTCGCCGCCGCCGGCCGCGGGCTGCGGATCGCCCACACCGTGTCGTTCTCCTTCGACATGTCGTGGGAGGAGCTGTTGTGGCTGGTGGAGGGCCACCACGTGCACGTCTGCGACGAGGACCTGCGCCGCGACGCGCGTGCACTGGTGGAGTACTGCGACCGGCACCGGATCGACGTGGTGAACGTGACCCCGACGTACGCCCAGCACCTGGTCGAGGTGGGCCTGCTCGACGGGCACCGGCCCGCGCTCGTGCTCCTCGGCGGCGAGGCGGTCCCGGAGAGCCTCTGGGCCACCCTGCGCGACGCCGACGGCGTGCTCGGCTACAACCTGTACGGCCCCACCGAGTACACGATCAACACCCTCGGCGGCGGCACCACCGACAGCCGCACCGCCACCGTGGGCACCCCGATCTGGAACACCCGTGCCCTCGTGCTGGACGAGTGGCTGCGCCCGGTGCCCGCCGGTGTGGCGGGGGAGCTGTACATCGCGGGCGTCGGCATGGCGCGCGGCTACCTGAACCGGCCCGCGCTCACCGCGGAGCGGTTCGTCGCCGACCCGCACGGCTCCGGTACCCGGATGTACCGCACCGGCGACCTGGTGCGGGTCCGGCCGGACGGCAACATCGACTTCCTCGGCCGCACCGACGACCAGGTGAAGATCCGCGGCCACCGGGTCGAGCTCGGCGAGATCGAGGCGAACGCGACCGCGGCCCCCGGCGTGCGGCGCAGCGCCGTGCTCGCGGCGGGCGACGGCTCCGGCGGCAGGCGGCTCGTCGCCTACCTGATCCCGGCCGAGCCCGCGGTGGACCCCGAGCGGCTGGTCGAAGGGGTGCGCCGGCACCTGCGGGAGCGGATGCCCGGCTACCTGGTGCCCAGCGCGTACGCGGTGGTCGACGCGCTGCCGCTGACCGTCAACGGCAAGCTCGACACGGCGGCGCTGCCCGCACCGCGCACGGTCTCGGTGAGCAGCCGCGAGGCGCGGACCGCCGCCGAGAGCGCGCTGTGCGCGATCTTCGCGGCGGCCCTCGGCGAGGACGCCTTCGGCGTCGAGGACGACTTCTTCGAGCACGGCGGCCACTCGCTGCTCGCGACCCGCCTGATCGGCCGGGTCCGGGAGGAGCTGGGCGCCGACGTCTCCCTGCGGCAGCTGTTCGACCACCCCACACCGGAACGGCTGGCCGCCGTGCTCGACGGCGGCGCCACCCCGGCGCGGACGCGGGTGGTCCGGCGGCCGCGCCCGGGACGGCTGCCGCTCTCGCCCGCGCAGGAGCGGCTGTGGCTGCTGCACGAGCTCGCCCCGGAGTCGGTGGCCTACAACTACCCGCTGCTGGTGCGGGTGCGGGGTGCGGTCGACGCCGAGGCGTTCACCGCGGCGCTGACCGACGTCGCCGGCCGGCACGAGGTGCTGCGGACGCTAGTGGGCCCCGAGCAGCGGATCCTCGAGCACGCGGTGCCGGAGGTCCAGGTCCGGGACGCCCTCGCGGCGGAGACCGAGGCGATCGTGGCCGCCGCGGTCGCACGGCCGTTCGCGCTGTCGTCGGAGATCCCGGTGCGCGCCACGCTGGTCCGCGAGCGCGACACCGGCGACACGGTGGTCGCGCTCGTGCTGCACCACATCGCCGTCGACGAGTGGTCGGACCGGCCGCTGCTCGCCGACCTGGACGCCGCCTACCGCGCCCGCCGGGCCGGCGCGGCGCCCGCGCTCGCCCCGCTGCCGGTGCAGTACGCCGACTACGCGCTGTGGCACCGCGACTTCCTGGGCGCAGCCGACGACCCCGGCAGCCGGTGCAGCCGCCAGCGTGACTTCTGGGCGCGGCAGCTCGCCGGCGTCCCCCAGGAGCCGGTGCTGCCCGCCGTCGCGACCGGGGCGACGGGAGGCGGGACCGTCTCGGTCCGGCTCGACGCCGAGCTCGGGGACCGGCTGCGGGAGCAGGCGCGCGCGTCGTCGTCGAGCATGTTCCTCGCCCTGCACGCCACGCTCGCGATGCTGCTGTCGCGGCTGGGCGCGGGCACCGACATCCCGGTCGGCAGCCCGGTCTCCGGACGGGGTGACGCGGCGCTCGACGAGCTGGTCGGCTTCTTCGTCAACACGGTCGTCGTCCGCACCGACCTCACCGGCGCGCCGTCGTTCCGGCAGCTCCTCGACCGCGTGCGGGAGACCGGGCTGGCCGCGCTCGAGCACGCCGACCTGCCCTTCCAGCAGGTGGTGGAGGCGGTGAACCCGGTGCGGGTGCCCGGCCGCAACCCGCTGTTCCAGGTGATGCTCGGCTACCACCGCAGGCCCGAGGGGGGTGACGAGCTGTTCGGCCTCCCCACCGGGGAGGCGCCGGCCTGCACCGCCGACCCGAAGGTGGACCTCACCTTCACCGTCGTCGACGCCGGGGCGGGGCGACCGGTGGAGCTGTCCGTCGAGTACGACGCATCCCGCTGCACGGCGGGGACGGCGCGGTCGGTGGTGGAACGCTTCGAGGTGCTCCTGCGCAGCGCGCTCGCCGACCCCGACGCCCCGTACCCGACCCTCGACGTCCTGACCGCCGACGACGCGCAGGCGATCGCCCGCTGGTCGCGGGGTGCCGAGCCTTCCCCGGGGCCCGCGTGGTTCCGGCGGTTCGCCGACCTTGCCGCGCGCACTCCGGACGCGCCGGCCGTCCGCTCCGGCGCTGCGCCGTCGTACTCCGGGACGCTGTCCTACGCCGACCTCGACGCCGCATCGGACGCGGTCGCCGCGGGCCTCGCGGCGCGCGGTGCCGGGCCGGAGACGGTCGTGGGCGTGGCCCTGCCCCGGTCGGCCGACATGATCGTCGCGCTCGTCGGGATCGCGAAGGCCGGTGCCGCGTTCCTACCCCTGGACCCGGGGTTCCCCGCGGCCCGGCTGCGGTACATGGTCTCGGACGCCGCGCCCGCCGTGGTGCTCGTCGACGCCGGGACCCGCGGGTTGTTCGAGGGGTGCGCAGCCGGGCTGGTGACCGTCGGCGAGCTCGGCGGCGACCCGATCGCCCCGCGCGAACCGGATCCCGCGGCCGCCGCGTACGTGATCTACACGTCCGGTTCGACCGGCCGCCCCAAGGGCGTCGTGGTGACGCACGACGACCTGGCGCACTTCCTGGCGGCCGCGCGGGACACCCTGCCGCTCACGGCCGACGACCGGCTGCTCGCGGTCACCACGCTCTCCTTCGACATCGCCGTGCTCGAGCTCATGCTGCCGCTCTCCCGCGGGGCGTGCGTCGTGCTCGCGTCATCCGAGCAGGTCCGGGACCCGCACCTGCTCGCCGAGGTGCTCCGGTCCGAGTCGGTCACCGCCGTGCAGGCGACGCCGTCGCTCTGGACCGCGCTGCTGGACGCCGCCGACCCCGACCTGTCCGGGGTGCGGGCGCTGGTCGGCGGCGAGGCGCTGCCGGCGCGGCTGGCCACATCGCTCGGGCGGCGTGCGGCCGGGCTGATCAACATGTACGGCCCGACCGAGGTCACCGTCTGGGCGACGAGCGCCGACGTGGCCCGGGATCCGGGGATCGGGCGTCCGATGGCCGGCACCACCGCCCACGTGCTGGACGCGGCGTTGCGGCCGGTGCCGCCCGGCGTGGTCGGCGAGCTGTACCTCGGCGGGCCCCAGGTGGCCAGGGGCTACCTGAACCGGCCTGCGCTGTCCGCCTCCCGGTTCGTCGCCGACCCGTCCCGGAGCGGCGCCAGGGTGTACCGCACCGGTGACCTGGTCCGCTGGACACCGGACGGTTGCCTGGAGTACCTGGGGCGCAGCGACCACCAGGTCAAGGTTCGCGGCTTCCGCATCGAGCTCGCGGAGATCGAGACCGTGCTCGAGTCCGTCCCGCGGGTGCGGCGCGCCGCGGCGGCCGTGCACCAGGACCGGATCGTCGCCTACCTCGAGGCCGAGCCCGGCGTCGCGGAGGTCGCCCGGGAAGCGGCGGCCGCGCGGCTGCCCGGCTACATGGTCCCGTCGGTCGTCACCGTGCTCGACGCGCTGCCGCAGACCCCCAACGGGAAGATCGACCGCGGCGCGCTCCCGGCGCCTGGGGCCGCGGTCGGCGGCGCCGCCCCGGCATCCGACCTGGAACGGCGGCTCTGCGAGATCTTCGCCGAAGTCCTCGGGGTGGACGGCATCGGCCGCGACGACGACTTCTTCGTCCTCGGCGGGCACTCGTTGCTGCTGGTGCGGCTGGCCACCGCGCTCCGCCGCGACCTGGACGTCGAGCTGCCGGTGGCCGAGCTGATGGCCACACCGACCGTGTCGGCCCTGGCTCGCCGGATCGGCGCTGCGGGCGGCGGCGCCGCCGGGCTCGCGCCCGTCCTCGTGCTGAACGAGGGGGCCGGGCGACCGCCCCTGTTCGCCGTCCACCCGGCGAGCGGCCTGGGCTGGCAGTTCGCCGGGCTGAAGCCGCACCTGCCGGCCGACGTCCCGCTCTACGCGCTGCAGTCCCCGCGCCTGCAGGACCCGGACGCCGCGCCCGGGACGCTCGCCGCGACCGCGCTCCGCTACGCCGACGAGGTGGAGCGCCTGGCGCCGGAGGGGCCGATCCAGCTGCTGGGCTGGTCGTTCGGCGGCGCGGTCGCCCACCAGGTCGCGGTCGAGCTCGGCGCCCGGGGGCGGCGGATCGCCCTGCTGGCGATGCTCGACACCCACCTGCCCGACGGGAAGCGGGAGCTCGACCGGTGGGACGGATCCGCGGCGATCGAGGGGTTGCTGCGCGAGCTCGGGCACCGGATCCCCGAGGAGCGCGCCGGCGCCATGACGGTGGCCGACGCGGTGGCGGTGCTGCGCGCCGGCGGCGGCACGATCTCGGTCCTCGACGACGAGCAGATCGCGCGCGTCGTGCAGACCTACCTCGCGGGCGACCACATGATCGAGCACGCCGGGCTCGCGGCCGTCGCGAGCGACGTCCTGTTCGTCGACGCGACGGTCCCCGAGCACGGTTTCACCGGCACGGCGTCGCGCCGGTGGCGGGCCCTCGTCGCCGGCGACCTCGAGGTCGTGCAGGTCGGCCGTGCCCACTCGGAGCTCCTCGATCCCCCGGCGATCGCGGAGTGGTTCCCGGTGCTCTCCCGAGTTCTGGAATGACGACCATGGAGGAGCGGTAAAGGATGTCCACGAACCCGTTCGACGACGAGAGCGGCGAGTTCTACGCCCTGATCAACGACGAGGGCCAGTACTCCCTGTGGCCGACGTTCGCCGAGATCCCGGCCGGCTGGACCGCCGTCCACGGTCCCGGCCCCCGGCCCGAGGTGCTGGAGCACATCGAGACCAACTGGTCCGACATGCGCCCACGCAGCCTGGTGGTCGAGATGGAACACGAGGCGCGACGGTAAGGGGGTACGGCGATGCGGGTTGTGGTGTTCGGGTACATGACGTGGGGCCGGCGCACGATCGAGGCGGTGCTCGCGGCCGGCCACGACGTGCCGCTGATCGTCACGCATCCGGACGGTGCCAGCGCCTACGAGAAGATCTTCAACGAGTCCGTGGCCGACCTCGCCGCCGACCACGGCATCCCGCTGCTGGTCCGCAACCGCGCCGGGGACACCGAGGTCCGGGAGGCGGTGGCCGGCGCCGCCGCCGACGCCATGGTGGTCTCGAACTGGCGCACCTGGCTGCCGCCCGAGGTGTACGGGCTCCCGCGGCTCGGCACCGTCAACGTCCACGACGCGCTGCTGCCCGCCTACGCCGGGTTCGCCCCGCTGAACTGGGCGCTGATCAACGACGAGCCCGAGGTCGGCGTGACCGCGCACATGATGAACGCCGACTTCGATGCCGGCGACATCATCCTGCAGCTGCGCACCCCGGTGTCGGACGGCGACACGGTCGTCGACCTGTTCGACCGCACGCTCGCGATGTTCGGCCCGATCACCGTCGAGGCACTGGAGCGGGTGGCGACCGGCCGCACCGACCCGACGCCCCAGGACCGGGGCGCGGCCTCGTACTTCCACCGCCGCTGCGACGAGGACAACCGCATCGACTGGGGCTGGCCGGCACGCGACATCTTCAACCTCGTCCGGGCCCAGGTCGACCCGTACCCGAACGCCTACTGCTACCACCGTGGTGAGCGGCTGCGGGTGCTGCGCGCCCGCGTCACCGACGACGTGATCGGCGGGACGCCCGGGCGGATCGTGATCCGGCGGGGGAGCGGCGTCGTGATCGTCGCGGGGGCCGCCGCCCGGCGCGGGCGCAGCCGTGGCCTCCTGGTCGAGCGGGTGCGCACCGACGACGGGCGGGAGCACGACGCGGCGGAGTACTTCCCGCACATGGGCGGGTACCTGACGTCCTATCCCGCTGCGGCGAGCAGCTGAGCCGCGTCCCGGCTGCCCGGCGGTTCCGCACCCTCGGCCATCCCGGCCACGGTGGCGAGCAGCAGCGAGTTGACCGGCGTCGGGATCCCGTGGCGGCGGCCGAGCTCGACGATCTCGCCGTTCAGGTAGGCCGCCTCGACCGACCCGGTGGCGCGGTGCAGGCTCTGCCAGGTGGAACCGCCGCCCCGCGACGCGCCGGCCACGGGCCGCTCGGTGATGAGCCCGTCGCGCCGCGTCCGCTCCTGGTCGACGGGGAGCACGGCGATGCCGGCCGCGGCCAGGCAGCGCTCGCCCTCGTCCCGGGCGGCGGCGGCGAGCTCGCCGAGCCGCGGGCTCCCCGGCCCGCACGCCGCCTCGGCCGCGTTGGCCAGGTTGAGGAGCAGCTTGCGGTACTTGGCCTGCATCACCGCCGGGTCGGCCAGGGAGCTGAAACCGGCCGCCGTGAGGTCGGCGGCGATGCGCTCGGAGAGCTCGTCCACCCCCTCCGGGTATCGGCCGACGTCGAGACCGCCCGGCACCGGCAACGAGTAGGCCACCACCTGACCGGGCGTGAGGTGCGCGGCGGGCAGCATCACGCACATCGCCTGGACCTCGGCGAACCGGGCGGCCGCGAAGCGCTCGTTCGCCACGCCGTTCTGCGCGCACACGACCGGCACGTCCGGCGCCACGGCGTGCAGCTCGTCGAGCACCGCCACCGTGTCCTGGGTCTTCGTGCAGAGCACGGCGACGTCGTCGGCCCGCCACCCGACCTCGCCGACGCCGCCGACGGCGGGCAGGCGCAGCGTGCGCGAGCGCTCCGGGTCGTCGAGGCGCAGCCCCGACTCCTGCAGGGCGGCGAGGTGTGCCCCGCGCGCCACCAGCACGACCTCGCGGCCAGCCTCGGCCAACCGCCCACCGATCGTGCCGCCGATGGCGCCGGCGCCGATCACCACGTATCTCATGCGCCCAGCTTCGCAGGCGCCGTGCCCACCACTCCTGTGGTCCTCGTCATTCAGCCGGTCACGCGGGCGAGGGCGAAGAACTCCTGCCGGGAGCGGGCGTCCTCCCGGAGCGTGCCCAGCAAGGTCGAGGTGGTGGTGCTGGAGCCGATCGCGCGCACGCCGCGCAGGGTCATGCACGTGTGCTCGGCGTCGATCACCACTCCGACCCCCTTCGGCCGGAGGTTGTGGGCGAGCCACTCGGCGATCTGCTTGGTGAGCCGCTCCTGCACCTGCGGGCGCCGGGCGAAGTGCTCGACGATCCTGGCGAGCTTGGACAGCCCGAGGATGCGGTCGCCCGGCAGGTACCCCACGTGCGCCACGCCCACGAACGGCAGCAGGTGGTGCTCGCACACCGAGCGGACCGGGATCCCGCGCGCCAGGACGAGCTCGTCGTAGTGCTCGTCGTTCGGGAACGTGGTGAGGTCGAACGGCTGCGGGGTGAACAGCTCCGCGTAGGCCTTGGCCATGCGTCGCGGGGTGTTCCGCATGCCGTCCGTGTCGGGCGCGACGCCGAGGGCCCGCAGGAACTGGTCGGCGGCCCGCTCGGCCGCGTCGAGGTCGATGTTCTCGGTGTGGTCGTCGACCACCCGGAGCGCCTGGTGGAGCCTGCTCGTCATCCCGACCTCCCGTTGATTTCGCCAAGAAGTGTTGGTCCTATGGGTCAATATCCACCACTGAGGGACGTTCAGCCAGAGAAAGTTGGCGTTACCACGCCGCGCAGCTACCGTGTCCGGATGGCGGACGGAGGGCCGATCAAAGCGGTCGCCGCGCTGGCGGACGACCTGCGCCAGGGGTTGTACGAGTACGTCCGCCGGGAGCGGCGGCCGGTCACCCGCGACGAGGCCGCCGCCGCCGTGGGGATCTCCCGCAAGCTCGCGGCGTTCCACCTCGACAAGCTCGTCGACGCGGGCCTGCTGCGCGCGCGGAACGAGGCCCGGGGCGGGGTTCGCAAGGTCGGGCGCGCACCCAAGGTCTACGAGCCCACCGACTCCGACATCCGGGTCAGCATCCCGGACCGCCGCTACGAGCTCCTCGCGGAGATGCTCCTGGACGCCGTCCTCACGACGCCCAGGGACCAGGATGTGCGCGACGCCGCGGTCCGCGTCGCACGGACGCGGGGTGAGCGGCTCGGCGCGAGCGAACGCGCCGAGCGCAGGCCCGGCCGGCTCGGCGCCGAACGGGCCCTCACCCTCGCGGAAGGGGTGCTCGCCCGGCAGGGCTTCGAGCCCGCCCGCGAGTCGGCGACCTGCGTGCGGCTGCGCAACTGCCCCTTCCACCCGCTGGCGGCCGGTGCGCCGGAGCTCGTCTGCGCCCTCAACCGCGCGTACCTCGCGGGGATGCTCAGCGGGCTGGAAGCGCGTGGCGTGGACGCGGTGCTCGCGCCGCACCCCGGCGACTGCTGTGTGCGGCTGCGCTCCACCGACGCGCGCTGACGTCGGGAAGTTGTCAAGATCGGCTTGTGATGCAAGCATGCTTGCATGACAAGCAAATGGGAGGCGGACGCCGCGCGGGAGACGCTCTCGACCACGCGGCACCTCGCCGGGCGCGTGCGCCGCGCGCAACGCAGCACCTGGTTGCCGCTCGTGCTGCTCGGCGTGGTGGTCGTCGCGTCGGTGCCCTTCTACCGCATGGGGCGCAACGTCGTGACCTGCGACCCGGCGCTGGGCGCCCGCGGCGGAGTCGAGATCATCGGCCGAGGTGTCTGCGTGCAGGTCGTCGGCTGGCCGGTGGGGCTGTACTGGATCGGTGCGTTCGTCCTGGCGTACGTGGCGATCGCCGCCGTCTACGTGCGCCGCGCCCGGAGTCGCGGGGTCGGTGCCCGGATCTTCCCGTACGTGGGCGCGGGTATCGCCGTGGGGCTGGTCTTCGGCGTCGTCTCGGCCTGGGCCCGGCAACTCGGCCTGAGCGGCTACGTCCTGGCCGGCCCGGTCGGTGTCGGCATGATCCCGCTGATCTCCATCGGTCTCGCGTTGTTCGTGCTGGCCCGGCTCGAACGCAACTGGTCCCTGCTGGTGTTCGGATGCTGCTACCTGGTGGTCGCGCTCGTCGCGACCGGGGTCGGCGCGCGACTGCTGGGCCCGCACGTCGGCCCGCACCTCGCCCCGACGTGGAGCTTCCTGCCGGGCCTGATCGTCGCCGGCGGCGTCCTGCTCCTCGGTGGCATGGGATTCGCCCTGGCCGAACGGCGCCGCGCATGACCCATCCGGCCATCGGGCTCGACGACGTCGTCCACCAGCGCGTCCGGCTGGGCATCCTCGCCGTCGCCCACGAGGCGCGGCGGGTGGAGTTCGGGTTCCTGCGGGCCACCCTGGACCTGACCACCGGCAACCTCTCCCAGCACCTGACCGTGTTGGAGAAGGCCGGGCTCGTGGAGATCGAGAAGGGCTACGAGGGCAGGCGCGCCCGTACCTGGATCCACCTGACCGCGGACGGCAAGAAGGCCCTCAACGACGAGATCGCCCAACTGAAACAACTCATCCGGCAGGTGGAGGAGCCCGGCGCGGTCAGGGGTGGATAGCTGACCCTTCTTGCGTTGGGCGCGCCGTGCCCGACCGGGCCGGACGGTCTCGTTGCCCGGGCCGAGGTCTGTGGGTGCATCGATCCCGTTCGCCTCGACCCCACACCCTGCGGGGGTGGCCGGTCGGGTTCACTACCGAACTCCGTGGTTGCGGGGGCGGCCGTTCCCGACGCGCTGGCACGCCAGTTGCGGACGCAGGGTTCCGGTTGGGTGCGACGCATCTGGCGGTGGTCCCGTTCCCGCCCCCGCGTCGTACAGGTGCTGAAGGTCATCGGCCGGGACCGCGTGCTCGTCGGTGTACTCCTGGCCTCGCCGCTCACGTACCGCCTGGCGAGGCAGTCAGGCGCGAGTGGGGGACGGCGCGCCAAGCCGAGCGTTTCATGGTCAGGTCGACCCCTTGGGTGTCGGGGGCGCCGCGGGCCCATGACGTCGACATGATCATGCAAGGCCAATCGGGACACTCGCAGATACTCGAAACGATCTCGAACCGGTCGCTTGACTTTCGTAGGAGCGCCGGAACGCAGACGGGCCGAAAATTGTCAGACCTCGGTGTCATCCTGGAGTCGAACATCAATCCGATGTCAGCCCGGCGATGAAATACCCGAGGTCGGCTGCGTGCGTGGCGCGTCGTGATCGACATTGCGAACCCATCCGAACGCGACTAGAATCGAACACATGTTCGAGCGCGTGTGCGAGGAGGAGGTTGCCGAACCCGGCGACCCCCGGCTCGAGGACGCGTTCGACTGGGCGAGCATCGAACGCGAACTACGCCGCGGCGGCGAGGACCGCACCTGGGGCGACACTGCCCCGTCCGGGCTGTTCGCCCTGGAAATCGATGCCGACACCGGTGACGAGGCCGGCCTGTCGGACGCACAGTTGATCGATGCGGTGGTCGGGTTCGAACGCCTCGCCGGGTGGGCGCAAGCCCGCCAGGCCCGGTTGTTGGCCGAGTTCGCCCGCCGCCGCCCCGGTGACGACCCGACCCTGGTGGCCACCGACAAGCCGTGCACGATGGGCCGGTTCGCCCCCGACGAGGTCGGGTTGGCGCTGAAACTGGCTCGGATGACCGCGAAGGCCCGGTTGGGTCGGTCGGTGCAACTGGAGCAGGTGCTGCCCGAAACCCTCGCCCTGTGGTCACAGGGGCGCCTGGATGAACGGCGGGTGGTCGCGATCTGCGAGGCCACCCACTACCTGAGCGTGGAGAAGGCGCGGGCGGTGCAGCGGCGTGTGCTGGACCGGGCCCCCGACCACACGGTCGGGCAGTTGAAGGCCGCGCTGAAACGCGCCGTCATCGCGGTCGACCCGGAAGGGGCCGCGGAGCGGCACCGGGCGGCGCGGGGTGAGCGGCGGGTGTCGATCAGTGAGGAACAGGACGGGATGGCGTCGTTGTGGGCGTTGATGTCCGCACCGGATGCCCAGGCCAGCTTCCAGTGGCTCACCCGCCTCGCCCGCGGCTGCGGCACGGACGATCCGCGTGGGATGGACGCCCGCCGGGCCGATCTCGCCGCGGCCCTGCTGTCCGGCCGACTCACCCACGCCGCCCCCGACGCCGACACCGACAGCGATGGGGCCCCTGACGATGTCGGCGACACCGACAGCGCCGCCGACACCGCTCCCGCCACTGACACCGGCGAGGGCGCTGACGAGGGCGCCGACGCCAGCAACGATGCTGACGCCGACCGGGCCGCCGGCGGTGTGGTGCCGCGCCCGGTGAACCCCGGCAAACCGCTCGTGCAGGTCCTGATGCCCTTCAGCACCCTGATCGGCGCCGATGAGCAGCCGTGTGACCTGGTCGGGTACGGCCCGATCCCCGCCGAGCTGGCCCGTGAGATCGCCGCCGACGCCACCCTGCGGCGCCTGGTCTACGACCCCCTCTCAGGCAGCGTCCTCGACCACGGCCGCAGCACCTACCGGCCCCCAGCCGGGCTCGCCGATCACGTCCGCGCCCGGGACGTGTACTGCCGTGGACCGATCTGCCGCCGCCGCGCCCTGGACGCCCATCTCGACCACATCACCCCCTACCCGCACGGGCCGACCAACGACAAGAACCTGCACGGCTGCTGCGGACACGAACACCGCATGAAACACGCACCCGGCTGGGCCGTACGTGCCCTACCCGACGGGCGGATCCAGTGGATCACCCCGACCGGGCACCGCTACCACAGCGATCCCTACGACTACCGGCCCGACGACGACCTGCCACCCGACAAGGCCCCCGCCGCACCCGGCCTGTCGAAGGATCTGGCGGCCAGGCTGGCCCGGCTGGACGCCGACCGTCGCACCACGGCGCTGTGGAACGGCGAGACCATCCCGTCCGACGACGAAGACGGCCCGCCACCGTTCTGACTCCCGGTTCCGCGGGTAGCAGATGCGGGATCTTGGGTTTCGGGTTCTCTGACGGTCGCACCAGCAGCACGTCACCGTGCCGGCCACCACTGCGGCGCATTGCTGATCACCGCCCGGTACGACACCGAGCCGATCCCGCGGAGCAACCGCCGACGCCAAGGTCGCGAAGTCCAGATGTGGGACCAGGCTCCACGATCATGCTCACGCCTCGGCGCTCGGGGAGCTCCCGGAGTTCCGGCGCGAGCCCTGCGCGTCATCGACCGCCCGAGCGGATGCACTGTTCGAGTTGGCCGAGGCAGTGTTGTGCGCCGAGTTGTGCGCCGACGGACCGGTCGCTTCGCCGTGCTCGCTGTGCACCGGCGGCCCGGCGACCCAAAGGCCCGAATGAGACCGACCGCCATCTCGCGCCGACTCGCGGAGACGGCGTTGACGTGTGGCACGGCAATTGCCGCTCCGGCGAGCGCTGGGTGAGCGAGCGCACAGAGCGCGCGAGCTGCCACCGCTTCCTTGGTGCCATCCATGTGCAATAGCGTGAGCCCGTGTTGATCGCCCTGCTGCTCGTGATGGGCCTGTTCGTCGGGGGTTGCGGGGTGGCCGACCCGGAGGCGCCGGGCGGTGGGGCGCCGGCCCAGGAGCTCCGGCTCTCCGCCAGCCGGGACCTCAAGGACTCGCCCCAGGGCCGGGGACTGATCTTCGAGACGCTGCTGGGTGCCGGGGCGGACGGGGAGCCCCGGCCGTTGCTGGCCGAGTCGTGGACGGCGAGCGACGACGGGCTGCTCCACACGTTCCGGCTCCGGCCCGGCGTCGTGTTCCACGACGGCACGCCCTTCACCGCGGACACCGCGAAGTTCTCGGTCGAGTACTTCGCCGAACGGATCGGCTACGCGCAGCACCTCGCCGAGGTGAGCGCCCCGGACCCGCAGACGCTGGTGATCCGGCTCGCCCATCCCTACGCCCTGCTGCTCGACCACCTCTCCAGCGAGCTGGCCATCAAGATGATCTCGCCGACGTCCGTCGAGCCGCCGGGCGACCTGGCGGGCGATCTGACGAACTACGTGGGCACGGGGCCGTTCACGCTGCAGTCGTACGCCCCGGACCAGGACGCCACGCTGGCGGCGAACGGGCGCTACTGGGCGGGGGAGCCGGACCTGAAGGTCCTGCACTGGCTGGTGATCCCCGACCCGAACGCCCAGGTGCTGGCACTGCGGGCGGGGGAGGTCGACGTCATCGGGCTGACCGAGCACCACAGCGCCCTGCCGTACGAGCAGATGGGCCGGCTGATGGACGACCCCGCCTTCCGGGTCGGGTACCGCTCGTACGGCCGGTACCAGACGCTCGAGTTCAACCTGCACCGCCCGGCGATGTCCGACGTGCGCGTCCGGCAGGCGCTCAACCACGGGATCGACCGCCGGGCCATGGTGGAGACCCTGTTCGCCGGGCTGACCGAGCCCGCCGAGCGGCTCAGCCCGTCCGCTCCCGGATGGGAGTGGGGCCCGCAGGAGTCCATCCCGCCGTGGACGTACGACGCGGGCCGCGCCGCCGCGCTCCTCGACGAGGCCGGTTGGGTGCTGCCACCGGGCCGGTCGGTCCGGGAGAAGGACGGGCAGCCGCTCGCGCTGGTCCTGCTCGTGCCGTTCGGCGAGACCAACGCCGACGTCGTGTCGCTGTACGTGCAGAGCGAGCTGCAGCGGCTCGGGGTCGGTCTCGACGTCGTGACGCTCGAGCCGAGCGCCGCGTCGGCCCGCCGGTCGACCGGCGACTTCGACCTCTACATGAGCCACTCGTGCGGGACGGCCACGTTCGGCTGCCTGGGCCCGGACGGGCTGACGAGCGGGTACGGCCGGAACACGATCTACAAGGACTCGCCCGAGCTGGTCACGGTCATCGACGCCGCGCTGACCGCGCCGACCGACGAGCGGCGGCGCGCCGGTCTCGACGAGGTGTGGAGCCGGCTGCACGGCGAGGCGCTCGGGCTGCCGCTCTACGACGTGAACAAGCCGGTCGCCATGCGGGCGGAAGTCAGCGGTGTCGGTTTCGGCCCGACCCTGTTCACCATGGACCTGCAGCACGCCGGCGTGCGGGGATAGGCGCGAGGCGCGGTGCTGGTGTTCGTGGCCCGGCGGCTGGTCGTCGGATCGTTCATGGTGCTGGCGGCGGGCGTGGTCTCGTTCCTCCTGCTCCGGGCGGCCCCCGGCAGCCCGGCCGAGGCGATGGTCCGGGCGCAGTCCGACCGCGAGGCCACCACCGGTGAGATGAGCGGGTTCGACGTGACGCACGGGCTCGACGGGAGCTGGTGGCGGGCGGTCGGGTCGTGGCTGGCGATGGCGCTGCGGGGCGACCTGGGGGACTCCCTGCGGACCGGCGAACCGGTGCTGCGGGAGTTCTTCGTGCGCTTCCCCGCCACCGCCCAGCTCACCGCCGCCGCCCTCGCCGTGGCGGTCCTCCTGGCGGTCCCGGCGGGCGTGCTGTCCGCCTGCCGCCGCGGGTCGGTCCTCGACCACGTCGCACGCGTGCTCGCGCTCGTCGCGGTGGCGCTGCCCCAGTTCTGGCTCGGGCTGCTCCTGATCCTCGTCTTCAGCGTGCAGCTGGGCTGGCTGCCGGCCTTCGGCTCGGCCGGGCCCGCGCACGTGATCCTGCCGGCGTTCGCGCTCGGCCTGTCGGTCGCCGCGGTCCTCACCCGGCTGCTGCGGGCGAGCGTCCTGGACGTGCTGGGCAGCAACTACGTCCGCACGGCCCGGGCGAAGGGCCTCTCGGAGTTCGGGGTCGTGACCGGGCACGTCGTGCGGAACTCGCTGGTCCCGGTGGTCACCGTGCTGGGCCTGCAGCTCGGGCACCTGCTCACGGGCGCCGTCCTGATCGAGACCGTGTTCTCGTGGCCCGGCATCGGCCGGTACTTCGTCGATGCCGTGGAGGCCCGCGACTACCCGGCCGTGCAGGGCTTCGTCCTGCTCTTCGTCGCCACCGTGATCCTGGTGAACCTCGCCGTCGACGTGCTGAGCGCCCGGCTCGACCCGAGGCTGCGGTCGTGACGCCCGGTGTGCTGCTCCGCGCGGACCGCAAGGTGCTCGTCGGCGGGGCGCTGCTGCTCGCGCTGGGCGTGCTCGCCCTGCTCGCCCCGCTGGCCGGCGACCCCGACGCGGTCAGCGTGTACGACCGGCTGCAGGGGCCGAGCGCCGCGCACCCGATGGGCACCGACCAGCTCGGCCGCGACCACCTCAGCCGCGTCCTGCACGCGGCCCGCGTCTCCTACGTGCTGGCGGTGCTGGTCGTGGCGGTGAAGGTGGCGTTCGGGACGCTCGTCGGGATCGTCGCCGGGTACGTGGGCGGCCGGGTCGACGGGGTGCTGATGCGCATCGTCGACGTCTTCCTGGCGTTCCCGAACGTCGTGCTCGCGCTGACGATCACCGTCGTGCTGGGGCCGTCCGCCGCCAACCTGGTGATCGCGTTGATCGCCGTCGGGTGGGACGTGTTCGCGCGGCTCTCCCGGAGCGCGGTGCTGACCGTGCGGCACCAGCCGTTCATCCCGGCGTCCGTGGCGATCGGCGCCACGCCCCGGGCGATCCTGCAGCGGCACGTCCTGCCGCACACTCTCTCCGCGGTGGTCGCCTACGCCACCATCGACATGGGCAACACGATCCTGGCCATGGCGAGCCTGAGCTTCCTCGGCCTCGGCGTGCAGCCGCCCACGGCCGAGTGGGGGTCGATGTTGGGGGAGAGCGCCCGGTTCCTCGAGGACGCACCGCACCTGATGATCTTCCCCGGCCTGCTCGTGGTGCTGTCCGTGCTGGCCTTCAACCTCGTCGGCGACGGGCTGCGCGACCAGTTCGACGTCCGGATCAAGGCGGCAGGGTGAGCGCGATGCTGCAGGTCCGCGGATTGGACGTGTCCTTCCCGTCCCCGACGGGCGTCGTCCGCGCCGTCACCGACCTCGACCTCGACGTCGAGCGGGGGCGCTCGCTCTGCCTGACGGGCGAGTCCGGGAGCGGCAAGAGCATCGTGGCGCTCGCGATCGCCGGCCTGCTGCCGGCGAGCGCCTCCGTGACCGGGAGCATCCGGCTGAACGGAACGGAGCTGACCGGGTTGAGCCCTGCGCGGTTCCGGGCGTTGCGCGGCTCCACGGTGGCGATGGCGTTCGAGCAGCCCTGGACGTGCCTCAACCCGACGCGGCGGGTCGGCGACCAGATCGCCGAGGCTGTGCGGGTGCGGCGGCGCTGCTCGCGTGCCGCGTCCCGGAGCCGGGCACTGGGGCTGATGGAGCAGGTCGGCATCGCGGACGCCGCCCGCCGGTACCGGGACCACCCGCACGAGTTCAGCGGTGGGATGCAGCAGCGGGCGGTCATCGCGATCGCGCTGGCGGGCGAGCCGGAGCTGCTGATCGCCGACGAGCCGACGACCGCGCTGGACATCACCGTCCAGGCGCAGATCATCCTGCTGCTGCGGGAGCT
This sequence comes from Pseudonocardia wallangbongensis, assembly GCF_054486945.1. NCBI lineage: Bacteria > Bacillati > Actinomycetota > Actinomycetes > Pseudonocardiales > Pseudonocardiaceae > Pseudonocardia > Pseudonocardia wallangbongensis. The sequence goes on along the minus strand of NZ_JBRERS010000001.1, from coordinate 726,308 downwards.
CACCGCCGCCGGTACCACGCTGCTGCTGATCACGCACGACCTGGCCGTCGCCGGCGGGCTGTGCGACCGGCTCGCCGTGATGTACGCGGGCGAGCTCGTCGAGCACGGCAATCTGGCCGCGCTCACCCGGAACGCTCGCCACCCGTACTCCCGGGCCCTCGTCGAGACCACGACGGGCGACCGGCTGCGCACGATCCCCGGCACCATGCCGCAGCTGTCCGACCTGCCCGCCGGGTGCCGCTTCCACCCCCGCTGCCCGCAGGCCGTGCCGGACTGCCGCACCACCCACCCGCCGCTGGTCGACCACGTGAGGTGCCCGCTGTGGAATCGGTGATGCTGTGGGACCGGTGATGCGGGTCGACGCGCTGTCCAAGGAGTTCGTCGCGTCGGGGTTGCGGCGCCCGCGGGTGCGGGCCGTCGAGGGCGTCTCGTTCGAGCTCCACCGCGGCGAGGTGCTCGCCGTGATCGGGGAGTCGGGATGCGGGAAGTCGACCCTGGCGCGCCTGCTGACCAGGCTCCTGACCCCGACCTCCGGGTCGATCCGGCTCGGCGACGTCGACCTGACCCACCTGAGCGGCGAGCCGATGCGGGTGCTGCGGCAGCGCATCCAGCCGATCTCCCAGGACGCCGAGGGGTCGCTGGATCCGCGGATGCGGGTCCGCGACCTGCTCGTCGAGCCGTTGCGGTCCTTCGGCCGCCCGGCGGACGAGGAGACCGTGCGGGCCCTCGCCGGGTCGGCGGCGCTGACCCCCGACCTGCTCGACCGCCACCCGCACCAGCTCTCGGGCGGCCAGCGGCAGCGCCTCGGCTTCGCCCGGGCGCTCTGCCTGGAACCGGAGATCGTCGTGGCGGACGAGCCCGCGGCGTCCCTCGACCCGTCCACGCAGGCGGCGCTGCTCCTCGCGTTGCAGCGGCGGCAGCGGCAGCGGGGCATGGCGCTCGTGCTGATCACCCACAACCTCCGGCACGCTCGGCTCGTCGCCGACCGGGTGGCGGTCATGGAGCGGGGCCGGATCGTGGAGATCGGGCCGACGGCCCAGGTCTTCGACCTCCCGCGCCACCCCTGCACGCAGGCGATCATGGCCGCGATGGACGTCCTCGCGGGCCGCAAGCACGACGAGAGGAGAGCGGACGCATGAACGGCACCGCGTGGCGGTCCTGGCTCGACCGCTGGGACCGCCAGCAGGAACGCTACGTCCCCTTCCGGGAGGACGTGTTCGACCTCGCGTTCGAGTGCGTCGACCGCCTCGGGGCGGCGCCGGGGCGGTTCCTCGACCTCGCCTGCGGGCCGGGCGCGCTCACCGCGCGCGTCCTGGACCGGTTCCCGGGGGCCGAGGTGACGGGGGTCGACATGGACCCGTTGCTGCTGGCGATCGCGCGGGGAGCGGTCGGTGACCGCGCGGAGTGGATCGAGGGGGACCTGCGGTCCGCGGACTGGTCCGCGTCCGTCTCCGTCCCGTTCGACGCCGTGGGTACCGCGACCGCCCTGCACTGGCTCGAGGACACCGAGGTCGAAGCGCTCGTCGCACGGCTGGCGGGCCTGATCCGCCCCGGTGGGGTCTTCTTCAACTACGACACGCTGCCCCACTACCCGGCCGACAGCCGGCTCGCCCGGCTCGTCACCGAGATCCGTGACGAGTGGCGGCCGCGTGGTGCGGGGTCCGGCGAGGAGTACGACGGCTGGTGGGCGGCGGCCCTCGCCGAACCTGCGCTCGCCGACCAGGCCGCGCTGCGGGAGCGGCGCTTCGCCGGGCGCACGCCGACGAAGCGGCGGATCGGCGTCGCCGAGCTGGTCGGCGCGCTGCACGCGGCGGGCTTCGCCGAGGCGAGGTCGATCGCCCAGGTCGGCAGCAGGCACCTGGTGGTCGCGATCCGCTGAGCTCAGCGGACCACGCCGCGCTCGCGGAGGTCGGCCACCTCGCTCTCGGAGAGGCCGGCCTCGGCCAGCACCTCGTCGGTGTCCTCGCCGAGCCGCCTGCCCGTCGAGCGGATGCGGCCCGGCGTGCGGCCCATCCGCCACAGGACGTTCTGCATGCGCATGGGTCCCAGGTCCGGGTCGTCGACGGTGGTGATCATGTCGAGCGCCTGGACCTGCGGGTCGGCCAGGAGCTCGCTGGGCCGGTAGACGGGGGCGACGGCGGCGCCCGCCTCCTCGAACGCGGCGGCCACCTCGGCGCGCGTGCGCTGCGCGATCCAGCCGCCGACGTACCCGTCGAGCAGGTCGGCGTGCCGCGCGCGCTGGCGGCCCGTCGCGAACCACGGCTCGTCGATCACCTCGGGGTGGCCGACCAGGTGCATCACGCGCCGGGCGATGCTGTCGGCGCTCGTCGAGATCGCGACCCACTCGCCGTCCTTGGTGCGGTAGGTGTTGCGCGGCGAGTTGTTGTTCGACCGGTTGCCCGTGCGCTCCTGGTCGATGCCGAGCTGGTCGGCGTAGATCACGCCGGGGCCGACCGCCGTCATGATCGGGCCGAGCAGGTCGAGGTCGATCTCCTGGCCCTCGCCGTCGAGCCGGCGCCGGTAGAGCGCCATCGACACGGCGGCGGCGCCCGCCATGCCGGCGATCGAGTCGGCCAGGCCGAACGCGGGCAGCGTGGGCGGCCCGTCGGGCTGGCCGGTGAGGTGCGCGAACCCGCTCATCGACTCGACGAGCGTGCCGAACGCCGGTCGCTTCGCGTACGGGCCGCTCTGCCCGAAACCGGTGACGCGCAGCAGGACCAACCCCGGGTTGTCCGCGGACAGGACGTCGTAGCCGAGCCCCCAGCGCTCCAGGGTGCCGGGCCGGAAGTTCTCGATGACGACGTCCGCGGTGCGCGCGAGCTTCCGGAAGACGCCGGCGCCCTCGGGACTGCCGAGGTAGAGCCCCAGGGTCCGCTTGTTGCGGCTGATCATCTTCCACCACAGCGGCTCGCCGTCCTTGTCGAGCCCGTGCCCGCGCATCCCGTCGCCGCGGGTGGGGTGCTCGATCTTGACGACGTCGGCCCCGTAGTCGCCGAGGATCTGCGCCACGAGCGGGCCGGCGAGGATCGTGGAGGCGTCGAGGACGCGGATCCCGTCGAGCGGCCCCGGCTGCGCCGCTGGTTCGCTCACAGGCGCGCTCATCGGGCCTGGGGGCGGCGCACGTACCGCCCCTGCGGGTCGCCGACGACGTTGCCGCGGTCCAGCACCTGGTGGCCGCGCACCCAGGTGTCGGTGACGCGGGCGCCCAGCTCGAACCCCTCGAACGGCGTGTACTCCTGCGTCGAGAGCGAGTCCTGCGCGTGCACCGTCCACGACGACGAGGTGTCGACGAGGCAGAAGTCGGCGTCGTAGCCGGGGGCGATCGTGCCCTTGCCGAGCAGGCCGAAGCGCTGCGCGGGGTTCCACGAGGCCAGCTGGGCGATCCGCTGGTTCGTGAGGCCCCGACGGCGGCCCTCGCTGACCAGGCCGGGCAGCAGGTACTCGGCGCCGCCGAAGCCGGACTTCGCGGCGAAGACGTCCTCGCGCGGGTCGCCGAACTTCATCTCGTCCTTGCAGCAGGCGTGGTCGGAGACGACCCAGCTCACGTCGCCCGCGAGCACGTGCTCCCACAGCGCCTCGACGTCCTCGCGGGGCCGGATCGGCGGGTTGACCTTGGAGCCGATGCCGTTCGCGGTGTCGATGTCGGCGAGCAGGTGCCCGATCGTCACCTCGCGGCGGAAGTCGACGTGCGGGAACGTCTTGGCCATCAGCATGGCGGCCTTCATCGCCTTGCGGGACGACAGGTGCAGCAGGTTGATCGTCGGCAGGCCGGTCTCGTCGGCGAGGAACGACGCGATCGTCACGGCGAGGCCCTCGGAGTGCGGCGGGCGCGACGCGCTGTAGGCGGCGAGGCCCTGAAGCGTGCCCTCCTGCTCCACGAGCTTCGTGTACGCGGTCATGATCTCCGCGGTCTCGCAGTGCAGCGACAGCGAGACGTACGCGGCGACGTCCGTCAGCTTCTCCCTGGCCTCCTGGATGCCGCGCATGACGAACTCGAAGTGCGCGAGGTCGTAGCGTTCGTCCTCGGGAATCATGAGGAACGAGCTCTGGTCCGAGGAGCGCCCGTGCAGGCCGTGGCTGCCGTAGAACATGAAGATCTTGAACGAGGTGACGCCGAAGTCCTCGACGATCGCCGGGATCTCGTCGATGTGCCGGCGCGACATCGGCGCGAGGTGGAAGGAGTAGTCGATGTAGGAGCGGCCCTCGCTGCCCGCGAGCACGTGCGGGAAGAACTCGGAGTAGGGGCCGCCGCGGTTGAGGTAGTACTGCCCGGTGCGCATGTAGGTCAGGCCCGTGGTGACGCCGCCCTGCGCGCTGGCGCGGCTCTCGGTCCCGGTGTCCTCGGCCAGCGAGTTGTAGATCCCCCAGTGCTGGTGGGCGTCGACGGCGCCGGGGAACGCCAGCAGCCCCCGGCCGTCCACGACGGTCTCGGCGTCCGCCGCGGGGATGTCCGCCGCGACCCGCACGAACGTCCCGTCCGCAATACCGATGTCCAGGCGGTCCCCGTCCGGGGAGGCGGCCGCGTCCGGCCGCACGACGGTGACGTTCTTGATCAGGGTCTGGATCTTCGTCATCGGGGTCCTTCCGTCGAGACGACGTGGTCGGCGGCCAGGAACGCCAGGCCCAGCGCCGGGAGGAGGCCGTTGCCGGCCAGGTAGCCGGACGCTCCGTGGCCGGAGATGCTCGCGGCGGCACCGCCGGAGGCGTACAGGCCGGGGATCGGATTCCCGTCCGGCCGGAGCACGCGGGCCGACCCGTCGACGACGAGCCCGCCCTGCGTGTGGAACAGCGCCGGGACGACGCGGACCGCCGCGTAGGGCGGTTCCAGGGGCGCCTCGAAGTCGGTGCGACCGAACCGGTCGGCCCCGTCGCCGCGGGCGAGCGCGGCGAGTTCGTCGGCGACCTCGCCCGCGGGGAGCCCGGTCACCTCGGCGAGTGCCGGCGCGTCGTCGGCCCAGACGAGCGAGCCGGACTCGACGGTCTGCCGGAAGTCGGTGAACGGCAGGCACGCGTCGTGCACGCGCCGGTCGAACACCAGCCACCCCGTGGCCTCCGGCCGGCCCGCGAGCACGGCGGCGTACTCGGAGTAGCCGGTTGTCTCGTCGCCGAAGCGGCGGCCGGTCAGGTCGAGCATGAACCCGCCGTGCATGACGGTGGCCCAGCCGACGAGCGTGGCCGACCTCTGCGCGAGCGCGGCGTGGCCCTGGTAGGAGTCGAGGAACGCGGTCCGCGCCCCGAGCGCCGCACCGATGCGCAGCGCGTCGCCGCGCGAGGTCTCGCTGCCGTGGTAGACGGCGTCCGCGATCTCCGGGCAGTGCCGGGCCACCAGTTCGGCGTCGGCCCCGTAGCCGTTCGTCGCCAGCAGCACGGCCGGCGTCTCGATCTCCTCGCGGGCGCCGTCGGGTGTCTCCACGACGGCCGCGCGCACGGCGCCCGCCTCGTCCACCAGGACGTCGACGAGCCGGGCCGGCGCCATGAGGTCGATCCGGGGCGAGGCGGTCGCCGCGGCGGCGAGGTGGTCGAGCAGTACGGTGCCGTGCCGGCCCTCCACGGTGTGGCAGCGGTCGACGGAGTGGCCGGGGTAGTGGAAGTCGGTGACGAGACTGAGCGCGAGGCCGGTGTCGTCGGCCAGCCAGTCGACGAGGCGCGGGCTCACCTCCGCGAGGGCGCGCGCCAGCCGCTCGTCCCCGGCGCCCTTCGTCTTGCGCCGCACGTCCTCGACGAAGAGGTCGGGCGAGTCCGCGAGGCCGGCCTCGCGCTGCCACCGCGTGCCGATCCCGAGGATCATCGCCGTGGACATCGAGGTGTTGTTGCCGCGCCGGTAGTGCTCGCTGGCCTCGACGACCAGCACGTCGAGTCCCTGCTGCGCGGCCCGCAGCGCTGCGACGAGCCCGCCGCCGGCCCCGGCGACGACGAGATCGGGACCGTTCATCGGCCGGCCGCCAGCACCCGCAGCGCGAGCGCGGTCGGGTCCACCACCCGGACGTCCCCGGCGGGCACGTCCACGGCCGAGCAGCCGTTGATGACGGCCGCGGCGCCGTCCTGCCCGAGCGACTCGAGCGCGGCGCCGACCGCGTCGTTCCAACGCCGGGTGTCGGCGATCGCGTGCACGTCGAGGTCGAGCACCCGGACGCCGGTGAACTGGCCGGACCAGCCGTACGCCGCCACCTTCCCGGCCAGCTCGTCGGCGATGGCCTTGTTGCGGGCCACCGCCCCGGCGCGCCGGCCGGTGAGCACCTGCCAGCCCAGCGAGAGGCGCAGGATGCCGACGACCGGGAGCTCGCCCTGCAGCCGGTCGACGCCGGGGTCGAGGACGCAGTCGGGCAGGAGCACGTCGTACCCCGGCGGGGCCGCCCGCAGCGCGGCGACGACGAGCCGCTCGGACTCGCGGACCTCGTCGGCGGTGTCCAGGGCGCGCGGCGCGTCCGGCCCGATGTCGTGCAGCTCGAGGTGCAGGCCCGGCGGGCACAGGGCGTCGTAGCGCGCCTGGCGGCGGGCCAGCTCGCCGCCGTCGACGTGGATCGGTGTCACGGCGTGGATGCGCACGCGAGCCTCCTGAGCGGGATCGAGACGTCGTGGGCGGCGGGGATCGCGGCGCCGAGCCGGGCGATCTCCGCCGCCGTGTCGGGGCCGAGGAGGTCCGCGAGCAGGTCCTGCAGCGCGGCGGCATCCATCGGGTGGTGGGCGCTGTCGCCCACGGGGTTCGGCACCTCGCGCGTGACGTCCCCGGACGGACCGCGGACCGTCACGCGCGCGGCGCGCTCGTCGGGCAGCCGGGCGGTGAGGTCGGCCGCCTCCCGGACCACCACCCGGGCCGCGAGGGCCTCGACGCGGGGGTCGTGCAGGGCCGCGCCGCTGGACACGGCCGGGCGCACGTGCCCGTGGACGAGCGCGGCCGCGACGACGAACGGCGTGGAGAACAGCGCGCCCAGCCGCGAGTCCCAGGTCGGGCGGGTGAGGCCGGCCGCGAGCGCGTGCGTCTCGACGACGATCTCCTGCACCTCGTCCAGGGGGATCCCGGGGCGCAGTATCTCGGGGCGAAGGGCGAGCACGACGTCGGCGGCCGGGTGGGTGAACGAGCAGGCCGCGTGCCGCTTGAAGTAGCCCAGCTCGACGTCCCAGCGCTCGCCGAGCCCGTCGGCCACCGCGTCCGGGTCGAACCCGCCGAGCAGCTCGCCCAGCGCGAGCGCGGCGGTGCCGGTGTTGCGGGCGACGCCGGCCTGCGCCATCCGCGCGGCGGCGAGGCCGGAGAGGTTGGACGCCGCCATCCAGGCGTCGCGCACCGGGTTGCCGTCCAGGGCGCTGCCGAAGTGGCCGGCGACCGGCAGGCCCGCCCCGGTGTCGACGGCGGCCGCGACCTGGGCGGCGCCGAGCCCGAGCAGCCGGGCACAGCCGGCCGCCGCCCCGGCCACGCCCCAGGAGCCGTGCGGGTGGGCGCCGGTCCGCAGGCTGGTGGCGCGCCCGAACCGGCTCGCCACCTCGTACGCCGCGAGGAGCGCGGCCATCGTCTCCGGGCCGGACGCGCGCAGGTCGGCGGCCAGCGCCAGCACGGCCGGGAACGCGTGCGCCGCGGGATGGCCCTTGGCGTACTTGTTGCCCTCGTCCAGCTCCAGCCGCACGAGCGCCGCCGCGTTCAGCCACGCGGACGCCTCGACGGTGGTGGTGCGGCCCGCGCCCAGCAGGGGAGCGGGGCCCGGCGCGGGACGCCACGCCTCCACCAGCCGCTCCTGCTCCGGCTCGCGGGCGCCGGCGAGGCACACGCCGAGCGTGTCCAGCAGCACCAGGGCGAGCCGGTCGTGGACGCGCGGCGGGACGTCCTCCCACCGCAACGTGGACGCCCACGCCCCGGCCCTCGCAGTCGCTCCGGCCGCGTCCACGGCCGTCACAGCCCGAGGTACGCCGCGCGGACGCGGTCGTCACGGGCGAGGTCGGAGCCCGGGCCGCTCAGCACGATGCTGCCGCTCTCCAGCACGTACGCGCGGTCGGCGATGTCGAGGGCCTGCGCGGCGTTCTGCTCCACGAGCAGCACGGCGACGCCGCGCTCGCGGATCACCTGCACCGCGTCGAGGACGGCCCACGTCAGCTTCGGCGAGAGGCCGGTGGACGGCTCGTCGAGCATCAGCAGCCGGGGACGGGCCATCAGGGCCCGGCCGATCGCGAGCATCTGCTGCTGGCCGCCCGACAGCGTCTCGGCGGGCTGCCTGCGGCGCTCGGCGAGGATCGGGAAGAGCGCGAACACCTCGTCGAGGTCCTCGTCGAGCGGCCGCCCGCCGCGCGTCCAGCCGCCCATGCGCAGGTTCTCCAGCACGGTGAGCGGGCCGAAGAGCGCCCGGCCCTCCGGCACGTGCACGAGGCCGCGCCGGACCAGCTCGCTGGGCCGCACCCCGCCGGCGGGCTCGCCGCGGAAGGTGACGGTGCCGCCGGTCGGTGCCAGCATCCCCGAGATCGTCTTGAGGGTGGTCGTCTTGCCGGCCCCGTTGCCGCCGACGACCGCGACGATCTCGCGCTCGTCCACGTGCAGGTCGATCTCGTGCAGGATCTGCAGGTGGTGGTAGCCCGCCGACAGGCCCTCAACGGTCAGCATCCGGCTCCTCCCCGAGATAGGCCTCGATGACCCGCGGGTCGCGCGTGACCTCCTCCGGCGCGCCGTGCGTGAGCACCCGCCCGAGGTCGAGCACGAGGACCGAGTCCGAGAGCCGCATGACCGCGGCCATGATGTGCTCGACGAACACGAGCGTGACGCCGTCAGCGGTGCGCAGCTCGTCGAGCAGGTCCATCACCGGTTCGCGCTCGGCGGGTACGAGCCCGGCCAGCACCTCGTCGAGCAGCAGCACGCGCGGCCGGCTCGCGAGCGCCCGGGCCAGTTCGAGGCGCTTCAGCGCGGCGGTGGGGAGTCCCTCGCTCGGCGCGTCGCGCCACCGCGCGAGGCCGACACGCTCGATCACCTCTGCCGCCGTGGTGCGCGCCGTGCGGCGGGACCCGCCGCCCGCCAGCACGGCGATCGTGACGTTCTCCAGCACGCTCATCGAGTAGAACGGGCGCATCAGCTGGAACGTGCGGGCCATCCCGGCGGCGAGCACGCGGTGCGGGGGACGTCCGGTGATGTCCGTGCCGTCGAGGTGCACCGTGCCGGCGTCCGGGGCGAGCGCGCCCGCCACCAGGTTGAACGTGGTGGTCTTGCCGGCGCCGTTGGGCCCGATGATGCCGAGGATGGCGCCCTCGGCCACCTCGAAGCCGACGTCGTCCACGGCCCGCAGGCCCTTGAAGGACTTCGTGAGCCCTTCCACCCGCAGCAGGGTCATCGCCGGGACCACCGATCTCGCAGCGCCCCGTAGATGCCCTTGGGCAGGAGCAGGATGATCACGATCAGCAGGAGCCCGTAGAGGATCACGTCGAGGCCGCCGCGGCCCTGCAGGAAGTCCAGGAACGGCGGCGGGTTGCGCAGGACCGTCGCGGTGACGTCGGAGAGCGGCCCGAGCACGGCGGCCCCGATCACCGGGCCCCAGATCGTGGCCACGCCGCCGATGACGGCGGGCAGGATCGCCTGGATCGACTGGCTGGAGCCGAACGCGAGGTCCGGGTCGATGAACAGGTAGTACTGCACGTAGAAGGCGCCCGCGACGGAGCTGATCGCGCCGGCGAGCGCCATCGTCATGAGCTTGTAGCGCATCACGGGGATCCCGATGCTCGCGGCGGCGTCCTCGTCGTCCCGCGCGGCCATCGTGAACTGCCCGGGCCGGGAGCGCAGGAACAGGATGCTGACGACGAGCGCGGCGACGGTGAGCGCGAGGGCGACCCAGAAGTAGTTGGGCGATCCCGGCTCGAACTGCAGGTACCACCACGAGCTCGCGGGCAGCAGCGGCACGTGGTAGCCCTCGGCGCGGTTGACGAGGTCGCTGTTGGTGGCCCAGAGCCGCAGCATCTCGGCGAACGCGAACGTCGCGAGCGCGAAGTAGGCGCCGCGCAGCTTGTAGCGCAGTGCGAGGAAGCCGATGACCACGGCGAACACCGCGGCCACGACCATGCCGGCGGCCATCCCGATCCAGGGCGAGACACCGCCCTCGACGAGCAGCCAGGCCGTGGTGTACGCGCCGAGGCCGAAGTAGGCGGCGTGGCCGAAGCTGAACATGCCGCCGAAGCCGCTCATGACGTTCCAGCCGATGGCCAGGATCGCGAAGATCATCACCCGGACGACCACCGCCTCCTGCGCGCCCGGCAGCACGAGCGGGAGCGGCACGAGCAGCACCGCCAGCACGGCGACGACGGCGAGGTGCCGGTTCCACGGCTGCCGGGGGAGCGCGGCGGGCGGTGCCGGTTCCTTCGTGGTGGTTGCGCCCGCGTCCGACACCGTCATCCGGACCTCCCGAACAGGCCCTGCGGGCGCAGGAAGAGCACCAGCACGAACACGATGAAGACCGACAGCAGCGGGCTCTGCCCCGGCAGGAGCAGCCCGCCGATCTGCTCGGCGAGTCCGATGACGAGGCCGCTGAGCAGGGCGCCGACGACGTTGCCCATGCCGCCGAGCACCACCACGACGAACGCGATGATGTTGAACTGGGCGCCGGTGGTGGGCTCGATCGTCACGAGCGGGGCCACGAGCGCGCCCGCGGCGCCCGCGCACGCGGTGCCGATCGCGAACGTCAGCATGTGGATCCGCCGCGTGTCGATCCCGACGAGCTCGGCGCCCGCCGGGTTGGCCGCGACCGCACGGATCGCCGTGCCCAGCCGCGTGCGCCGCAGCAGCACGAACAGCAGCCCGGCCAGCACGATCGCCCCGGCGAACGCGAGGATGCGGGAGAGGTCGGCGACCGCGCCGAGGATCGGCACACCGCGGTCGCCGGGCAGGGTGACCGAGCGCGGGTCGGCGCCGAAGAACAGCAGCAACGCGTTCTCGATGACCATCGCGAGGCCCAGGGTGATGAGCAGCTGGTTCTCCAGGGGCCGGCCCATCGCGCCGGCGAGGATGCCGCGCTGCACCAGAGCCCCGAGCACGAACATCACGACGGTGCAGATGCCGAGCGCGACGTAGGGGTGCATCCCGGTCGACGCGACGAGCCAGTACGTGGCGAACAGGGCCAGGGCGAGGAACGCCCCGTGCGCGAAGTTGACGATGTCGAGCACCCCGAAGATCAGGGTCAGGCCCATCGCGATGAGGCCGTAGACCCCGCCGACCAGGATCCCGGTGACCACGGCCTGGGAGACCACGATGCCGCTGCCCGACTGCACGTAGGCGAGCACGATCGCCACGACGATCACGCCGAGCACCGCGCCCACCCGCCCCCAGGGGAGCGGGGGGCGGGTGGGCGCGGTGGCCGCGGGAGCGGTGGTCGTCATCGCGTGGCGGGCGCCGGCTGGCCGGGGTACACCGGGGCGGCCTCGGCGAAGGAGTCGGGGTGGACCTGGCGGACGGTGCCGCCCTGCACCTGCATGAGGATCGGGATGGCGCCCCGGTTCTCGCCCTTCTCGTCGAACGCGATCGGGCCGCTGCTGGCCAGCAGGGTGTCGACGCTGCCGCTCGCGATGGCGTCCCGCACGGCCGTGGGGTCGGCCGACGCCGCTTTCTGCAGCGCCTGGGCGATCACCTGCACGGAGTCGTGGGCGAGCACGGCGCCCGTGCGGATCGTGTCGCCGTAGCGTTCCTGGTAGAGCTTCGCGAGGTCCTGCATCGCGGGCTTGGTCATGTCGGCGTGGTAGTTGGCGTCGAAGAAGCCCTCGCCCGCCTGGCCGACCTCGGCCGGGAACTGCGCCAGGTCGAACGCGCCGTTGGCCACGCCGTACACGGCGTCGACGCCCGGCTGCACGGTCTGCACGGCCTGGGCGGCGAGCACGCCGTCGCGGTAGTAGCCGGCGACCACGAGTACGTCCACGCCGGCCGCCTTGACCTGGGTCATCTGCGTGGTGAGGTCCGGGACGCTCGCCGCGTCGTAGGCGATGGCCGGGCCGACGGTCATGCCGAGCTTCTGCGCCTCCGCGGTGAAGGAGTCGCGGACGGCGCTGCCGAACGGACCCTGCTCGTGCAGGATCGCGACGGTCTTCGCCGGGGCGTTCGCGGCCGTGGAGACCTCGCTCAGGTACTGCGCCGCCCGCGTGCCGAGCACGGTGGAGCTGGGCTGCACGCGGAACGTGTACTTGTAGCCCTGCGCCAGGATCGAGTCGGCGCTGGAGACGTCGATGACCAGCGGCACCTTGTTCCGCTCGGCCACCGACGAGACGTTCGCGGTGACGGCGCTCTGGTAGGTGCCGACCAGGCCGACCGCGCCCTCTTGCACGAGGCGCTGCGCCTCGCTCTGGCCGACCTCGGGCTTGCCCTGCGTGTCGGCACTCAGCAGTTCGAGCTTGGCCCCGCCGAGGGCCGCGATGCCGCCCGCGTTGTTGATCGCCTCGACGGCGAGCTTGGCACCGTTGTCCATCTGCTGCCCGTCGGCCGCGGCCGCGCCGCTGAGCGGGTGCAGCGATCCGATCTTGATCGTGCCCTCGGGGCTCACCCCGCCCGCGGGGGCGTCGTCCGTGGCGCCCGAGGGCGCCGACCCGCCGCAGGCCGCGAGGCCGAAGGAGAGCGCACACGCCACGGCGGCGATCCAGGTCTTCCTCATGTCTGCTCCTGCCCGCTCGGGCTTCGTTCCGGTTGCCGGAACAATGGTTGCGGAGGATGCTGCACCGGATCGGGTGCAGGGTCAAGTGTGTAGATAGATGCAGATAGAGGCCTTGACGGATCTCGTTCCGCTGGCCGACTATCGTTCCGCTTGCAGGAACATCGGGGAAGGCGGGGGTGTTGGCGGACATCAACGGAACGGAGGCCGCGGCCCGGGTCGCCGACGTCCTGCTCCTGTTCACCGACGGCCCGGAGTCGCTTGGCGTGTCGGCGATCGCGCGCCAGCTGGGCCTCTCGAAGGCCGTCGTGCACCGGATCCTGCGGACGCTGACCGACCGGGGCCTGCTGGCCGCGGACCCGGTCTCGCGCGGCTACCGGCTCGGCGCCGCGTCGGCGGCGCTCGGGGCCAGGGCCCTGCGCGAGTCGACGCTCCGCAGCGCCGCGATGCCGGTGCTGCGCGAGCTGCAGCGCGCCACCGACGAGACCACGACGATCTCGGCGCGCGTGCCGGACGGCCGCGTGTACCTCGACCAGGTCGAGAGTGCGCAGGAGATCAAGATGACGGTGGAGGTCGGCCGGCGCTTCCCGCTGCACGCCGCCAGCTCCAGCACCTGCATCCTGGCGTTCCTCCCGGCCCACGAGCAGGAGGCGGTGCTCACGAGCGAGCTCGGGGCGTTGACCAGCCGCACCGTCACCGACGTCGACGCGCTGCGCGCCCGCCTGGCGGAGGTCCGCGCCGTCGGCTACGCCCACTCGATCGGTGAGCGCCAGAGCGGCGCCGCGTCGGTGGCCGCGCCGGTGTTCGGGTTCGACGGGACCGCCATCGGCGCGATCTCGGTGTGCGGGCCGGTCGACCGGGTGGACGACGCCGCGCGCGAACGGTTCGTGCCGTTGCTGGCCGAGGCCGCGGACCGGATCTCCCGCGCGCTCGGCTGGCGCGGCGGGCTCCCGACCCAGAGCGGCCAGGAGTCGGCATGACCCTGCGCTCCTGGCTCTACGTCCCCGGCCACCGCGCGGAGCGCGTCGCGAAAGCGCTGCTCGCGGCCGCCGACGCCGTGGTCGTCGACCTCGAGGACGCCGTGCCGCCCGACCGCAAGGCCGACGCGCGGGAGGCGGTCGCCATCGCCGTGGACGCCGTCGCCGTGGACGGCCCGCAGGTGTGGGTGCGGGTGAACGACCCCGACGGCCCGTGGGGCGAGGCCGACCTGGACGCCGTCACCGGTTCCGGGATCGCCGGCGTCCGGCTGCCGCGCAGCGCCGACCCGGACACCGTCCGGCGCGTGGCCGAGCGCACCGGCCTCCCGCTGCAGCTGGTGATCGAGTCCGCGGCCGGGCTCACCCGCGCCGCCGACCTCGCCGCGGCGCACCCGCTCGTCGCCGGCATCGGGCTCGGCGAGGCGGACCTGTCGGCCGACCTGCGGCTCGTCTCCGACGCCGGGCTCGACTGGGCGCGCGGCTGGGTCGTGGTCGCAGCGAGGGCCGCCGGCCTGCCCTCCCCGGTGCAGAGCGTCTGGACCGACGTCGCCGATCTCGACGGGCTGCGCGCGAGCTGCGAGCGGGGGCTCGCCACCGGGTTCGTCGGGCGCTCCGTGGTCCACCCGCGGCAGCTGCCGGTCGTCCACGACGTCTACACCCCGACTCCCGAGCAGGTGCGCCACGCCACCGCCGTCGTCCGCACGGCCGACGAGGCCCGGGCCCGCGGCGAGGTCGCCGTCCTCGACGAGGACGGGCGGTTCGTCGACCCCGCTGTCGTCGAGCGCGCCCGGGTCGTGCTCGAGCTCGCCGTTCCCACAGGAGGAGACCGATGACCGATCCGCTTCTGGCCGCGGTGAGCCGGGGCGTGCGCCTCGTCGAGCTCGGGCAGCCGCACTTCACCGGGATGCCCTGCTCCCCGAACCACCCCGGCTTCCGGATGAGCCTGGCGCGGCGGCACGGCGACGTGGTCCGCCCCGACGGCGGCTCGGCCTCGAACGAGATCATCGTGACCGGCGGGCACGTCGGCACCCACGTCGACGCGCTCTCGCACGTCAGCCACGACGGCCTCCTGCACGGCGGCGTCGACGCGGCGGAGGCCCAGCGCGGTGGGCGCTTCTCGCAGCTGGGCGCCGAGCACACGCCCCCGCTGCTGCGCCGCGGCGTGCTCCTCGACGTCGCCGCGACCCGGGGCGTGGACGTGCTCCCCGCGGGCTACGGCGTCACGGCCGGGGACCTGCAGGACGCGGCCGCCCGCGCGCGCGTGCAGGTGGGCCGCGGCGACGTCGTGCTGGTCCGGACGGGCTGGGCCCGGCACTTCGACACCGACCCCGCCACCTACCTCGGCCAGCAGGACGGGGTGCCGGGGCCGACCCCCGACGCGGCGGCGTGGCTCGCCGAGGCGGGCGTCGTGACCACCGGCGCGGACACCACGGCCTACGAGCAGATCAAGCCGGGCGCCGGGCACAGCGTGCTGCCGGTGCACCGCGTGCTGCTCGTCGAGTCTGGCGTGCACATCATCGAGCACCTGAACCTCGAGCCGGCGGCGGCGGAGGGGCTCACCGAGTTCGTGTTCGTCATGGCGCCGCTGCGCATCGTCGGCGGCACCGGCTCGCCGGTGCGGCCGGTTGCGGCGGTCTCGGCGTGACCGCGGCAGCCACCGAGACCGTCGTCCAGCGCCTCGCGCGGCTCGCCCACGACGTCCAGCAGGACGGGCTGCCGCCGCACCTGCGCGCCGACGTCGCCCGGCGGGTGCTCGACGTCCTCGGCAACAGCGTCGCCGCCACCGGCCAGCCGACCGCCGGCTCGGTCGCCGAGGTCGTGCGCGGCTGGGGCGGCCCGGCGGACGCCACCGCGATCGGCACCGGGCTGCAGCTGCCCGCGCCCTCGGCCGCCCTGCTCAACGGCACGCTCGCGCACTCCCTCGACTTCGACGACACGCACCTGCCGTCGGTGCTGCACCCGTCGTCGCCGGTCGTGCCCGCGGCGCTGGCCGTCGCCGAGGCCACCGGTGCCCCCGCCACCGCGCTGCTGGACGCCGCGGGCGTCGGCGTCGAGGTCGCGGTGCGGCTCGGCATGGGGGGGTACGACCGCGAGCTGGGCAACTCGGTGTTCTTCGAGCGCGGCCAGCACGCCACGTCGATCTGCGGGGCCGTCGGCGCGGCCGTCGCCGCCGCGATGGTCGGAGGGCTGGACGCCGAGCGCATCGGGCACGCCGCGGGGATCGCGGCCAGCATGGGCGCGGGGCTGCTCGAGGCCAACCGCACCGGCGGCACCGTGAAGCGGATGCACTGCGGATGGGCCGCGCACTCCGGCGTCGTCGCGGCCGACCTCGCGCGGCACGGCCTCACCGGCCCGCCCACCGTGGTGGAGGGCCGGTTCGGGTTCCTGCAGGCCTTCTGCGGCGAGCGCGCGGACGTCGACGCCGTCGTGGCCGGCCTCGGCGAGCACTGGGAGCTGCCCGGAATCTTCTTCAAGCCCTACCCGTGCAACCACTTCACCCACGCCGGCATCGACGCGGCCCTGGAACTGCGCGCCCGCGGCGTCGACCCCTCGCGGATCGAGGAGATCGAGCTCGGCGTCGCCTCGCCCGTGCTGCGTACGATCGCGCAGCCACCGGAGGAGAAGGCGCGGCCGCGGTCGGGCTACCACGCAGCGTTCAGCGGGCCGTACACCGTGGCGGCGGCGCTGCTCGTCGGCGGCGGGCCCGGACATGGGCTGGGCCTTGGCCACGACGACTTCACCGACGCGGCCGCCGCCGACGAGCGGCGGCTCGCACTGGCCGCGAAGGTGCGCTGCGTGGCCGACGCCCGCTGCGACGAGATCTTCCCGAACCAGTTCCCCGCGGTGCTGCGCGTGCGGCTCGACGACGGCGCGCGCCACGAAGTGCGCGTCGACGCCAACAGGGGAGGACCGGGCAACCCGCTGAGCGCCGAGGAGCACGCCGCGAAGTTCCGGCTCAACGCCGGGCGGGTCCTCGACGCCGGCGCCGTCACCGCCGTCTCCGACGCCGTGCTGGCGCTGCCGGAACGCGGAGCCATCGGCCCCGTGATGGACCTGGTGCGGGGATGAGTGGCCTCGCCGCGGCCCTCGCGTCAGCCGTCGCCGGCACCTCGTGGCGGGACGCGCCGGCCGCGGTGCGCGACCGGGTCGTGGACCTGGTGGCCGACTGCATCGCCGTCGCGGCGCTCGGCAGCGCCCGCCCGGAACTGATCGCCCTGCGCTACGGGCTCGCCCGCACCCCGGTGGGTACCTCGACGGTCGTCGGATCGCCACGGGGCTGGCCCGCCGCGACCGCGCAGCTGCTCAACGGCTCCGCCGCCGCGGCCGACCAGCTCCAGGACGGGCACCGGCCCGCGCGCGGGCACCCGGCGTCGCACGTCGTGCCGGCCGTCCTCGCGCTGGCCGAGGAGCGGGACCTCCCGGGCGACGAGACGCTCGCCGCCGTCCTCGCCGGGTACGAGGCCGGGGTCCGGGTCGGCCGCGCGATGGGCGGCACCCCGCCAGGCGTGCACGACATCGGCACCTGGGGGCAGGTGGCCGTCGCCGCCGGGGTGGCCCGGCTGCTCGCTCCCGGCGACGTGGAGGCGGCCCGGCGCGCCGTCGAGCTCGCGGCGTCCGCCGTGCTGCTCTCCGACGCCGCCACGATCTTCCGCGGGCGCACCGGCGGCCACGCGTTCCTCGGGGCGTCGGTGCAGCTCGGCGCCGCGCTCGGGAGCGCGGCCGTCGCCGGGCTCGAACCGGAGCCCGGTGCGCTCGACCGGCACCTCGCCGCCGTCGCCGCGCGGGACTGGGATCCTTCCGCGCTGACCGCGGGCTGGCCCGCGTACGAGGTGCTCGCCGGCTACGTGAAGGTGCACCCGACCTGCGCCCACCTGCACGGGGTCAACGACGCCGTGGCCGACCTCCTCCCGCTCGACGCCGCGGAGATCGCCGAGGTGGAGGTGCGGGCGTTCGCGGCGGCCGCGGGGTTCGACGCCGTGGCGGACGACGAGCTGCGGGCCCGGTTCAGCGTTCCGACCTCCGTCGCGGTCGCGCTGGTCACCGGCCGGCTCGACGAGACGACGATGACCGCGCCGACCGTCGCGTCGCGCGCGGTGCAGGACCTCGCGCGGCGGGTGCGGGTCGTCCACGACCCGGAGCTGGACGCCGGCTACCCGGGCGGGCGGCCCGCACGGGTCACCGTCGTGCTGCGCGACGGTGCCGTCCGGACGGCCGCCGGGGACCGCCCGCGCGGCGACGCCGACCGCGCCCTCGACCGGGCGGACCTGGGGGCCAAGGCGGTGCGGCTGCTCACCGGCCGCTTCGGCGACGCCGGTCGCGGCGTCCTCGACGCCGTGCACGCGCTCGCGGACGGGGGCTCCCCGCGGGAGCTGGGGGAGCGGTTGCGGGCGGCCGCGAAGGTGGCGCCGTGACCGACCCCGAGGCCGCGGCGCGGGAGTTCGTGCTGACCGAGGCGGGCTTCGCCCAGGTCACGACCATCGACCGGAGCGGCTTCCCGGTGGTCCGGACGATGACGGCCTTCCTAGCCGACGAGTGGGCCGTCGACCTCGTCCAACGCCGCGGGCACCGCCGCATCGCGCAGTGGCGCCGCGACCCGCACACCACCGTGACGTGGGTCGGGAGCCCGGCGCCGGGCGCCACCAACGAGCGCCCTCACGTCTTCGACCTCTCGCTGCTGCCGCCGCGGGTCGTCTCGATCCGCGGCACGGCCGAGGAGATGCCATCGGAGTGGACGGCGCGCCGCTACTTCGAGGAGCTGGTCCGGCTGCGGGCGCAGGGCGGGACCCGGGCGCCGGTGCGCAGCCCCGAGCAGGTCGAGGACGAGCTGGTGGGCGTCCGGATCCGTCCCGCCCGGGTGCGCCTGGAGGGCTTCGGGGCGGGCGCGGAGTCGTTCACGTTCGACATCGAGGAGGAGCTCTAGATGACGGTGAAGACCATCCTCGGGTACGAGGTCGCGGAGGGCCTCACGCCCGAGGAGTACGAGCGCTGGCTCTTCGAGGTGCACGCCCCCGACCTGCTCGCCAACCCGCACCTCGACCGGATCGTGTTCAACAAGGTGCTGCGCCCGGTGCGCCAGGCCTCCGGTGGTACGGCGGAGATCCCGGAGGGCTACTCGTTCTACCGGATCGCCGAGATGCACTTCGCCGACGAGGACGCGTACGCGCGCTACCGCGAGTGGTTCACCGACCACCCGATCCCGGCCGGGCGCGGCCCGGCCGGCCGCACCGACTTCAAGTTCTACGTGCTCGCCGACAGCACCGAGGTGACCCGCGAGTCGCTGGCCGCGAGGTGACCGCCGCGCTGGAGGCGCTCGAGCGGCTGGCCGCCACCCCGCCGGACGCCGACCTGGGGGCGTGGGCCGCCCGGATCGCCACACCGGACGGTGCCGTGTCCCTGCCCGGGACCGGCCTGCGTGCCGCGACCTACCCGGGGCTGCTGTGGGCCGGGGAGCGCTGCGCGCGGGCCGGCCTCGGCCAGGATGTCATGACGACGCTCGTCGGTCTCGTCGTCGCCGCGGAGCACGGACGCGGCGCCGCGGACCTGAGCGACGCGGTGCGCACCGGGCTCGCCGCCGGCGAGGCGGTTCGGCCGGCCGCCCTGCCGACCGTCGGCGTCGTTCCCGCGGCGGTGTGCGCGGCCGTGCTCGCCGGGGTCCCACCCGCGGACCTGCCCGCGGTGGTCGACCTCGCGGGCAGCCTGCTGGCCGTCACCGCGCCGGACGGGCCGCCCGGTCCGTGGGCGGGCCACGCGGCCGCGGCGGGCTGGCTCGCGGTCCACACCTTCACGAGCGGGCTGGTCGGCATGCCCGACGGCCTCGACCACACCCTCGACGTGCTGGAGGGGCCGCGGTGAGTCCCCCGGTCCTGCTCAACGTCGCCCGGCCCCGGGGCGAGGCGGACCCGGTGGCGCTGGCGGCCCGGGCGCTCGACGCGGGCCTCGACGGAGTCGGGCTCGCGGACAGCCCGCGCCTGTTCCCGGACCCGTTCGTGGAGACCGCGCGCGTCCTGGCCGGGACGGACGCGCGGCTGGCCGGCCCGTGCGTCCTCGGGCTGGGGCTGCGCCACCCGGCGACGGTCGCCGGCGCCGTGCGCACGCTCGTCACCCACCACCCCGGGCGCGTCGTCGCCGTCGTCGGGCGCGGCGAGAGCTCGGTGCGCAACGAGGGGCTGCCGGTCCCGTCCCTGCGGGAGCACGAGGAGGCGCTGCGCTCGGTGCGCGACCTCGTCGACGGCGCGATCCTCCTCGGCGCCGCGTCCGGTCCGCGCACGATCGCGGCGACGGCGGCCGCCCTCGGCGGGGTGCTCGTGGACGTCGGCACCGACCCGGCCGTGCTGGCCAGGGCCGTGGAGCTCGCGCGCGGCGCCGCTGTGTGGGTCTTCCTGCGGGCAGCCGTCACGTCGTCCGCCGAGGAGGCGGAAGGGGCGGCACGGCCCGTTCTCGGTTCCTGCGCCGCGCGCATCGCCGGTGCCCCGGACTGGTACGGCGTCGCCGGGGACGAGCTCACCCACGTCCGGGCGGTCGCGGCGGCCCACGACTACCGCCGCCACGGCACGGCCGCCGCCGGCCACGCGACCGGACCCGGTGACGCGCTGGTACGGGAGCGGTTCCTGATCACCGGCGACGGCCCGACCGTGACCGCGCGGGTGCGTGACCTCGCCGCCGTGGGCGTCGACGGTGTCGTGCTCGCCGGCGCCGTCGCGGGCGTGACCGAGCGCCTCGCCGACCTCGCCGCCGCCGTCACCGGCGGCCTCTCCGCCGAGGGAGCAACCCGATGATCGACGCCCGGCCCCTGGCCGCGTTCGCCCACGAGACCCGGCTCGAGGACGCGCCCGCCGACGTCGCGCGGCTGGCGCGGCTGCTGCTGCTCGACTCGGTCGGCGTGCTCGTCGGTGGGCTGCACTACCCGCCAGTGCGGGCGTTCGTCCGCGGCCTGCGCGCCGCCGAGCCGTCCGGGCCGCGGGACGCGCCGTTCGCGCGGCTCGCGGGCCTGGGCACCGCGGCGACCTGGCTCGACGCCGACTCCGGCGGCTCGTTCCACCCCCAGGGCCACCGCCTCCCGCCCGTGCCCACCGCGCACCCGGCCCCGCACTGCCTGCCCGTGCTCCTGCACGCCGCGGCGGCCGGCGGGGTGCCGGACCGGCGGCTCACGGAGGCCTTCCTCCTCGCGTGCGAGATCGGGATGCGGTTCGGCGTCGGCACCTCGCTGCGGCCCGGGCTGCACCCGCACGGGATCCACGGGCCCGTGGCCGCGGCGCTCGCGGCGAGCGTCCTGTCCGGGCTGACCCCGGCCGACACCGCGGAGGCGCTGCTGCTCGGGGCGTCCGTCCCGATCGCGGCGACGCTCGCCGTGCCGATGCGGGGCGGCACCGTCCGCAACGTGTGGACCGGGCTCGGCGCCTACTACGGGGCCGCCGCGGCGGGGCGGGCCACCGACGGCACCCGCGGCAGCGCGGACCTGGTCACCCGGCTGCTCGACTCGGCCGTCTGCACCGACCTCGACCCGCAGGAGCTGACCGGCGGACTGGGGCAGCGGTGGCGCCTCGCCGACAGCTACCTCAAGCCCTACGCGTGCGCCCGCTGGATCCACCCGGCCCTCGACGCCTGGCGCGCCGCCGTCGCGGACGTGCCGGACCCGGCGCGGGACCGGGGCGGCATCGCGGAGATCGTCGTGGAGACGTTCGCGTTCGCCGTGTCGCTGGACGCGGTCGAGGTCGGCTCGGACATGCACGCCCGGTTCTCCCTGCCCGTGTGCCTCGCGGCGCTCGCCCTGGACGGGGACCTGGTGGCGCAGACCTTCCTGCCCGGCCGGCTCGCCCGCCCCGAGGTCCGCGAGATCGCCGCCCGCGTCCGGCTGGTGGCGGAACCCGCGTTCTCCGCGGCGCTGCCACGCGAGCGGCCCGCGACCGTGAAGGTCCGGTGGCGCGACGGCTCGTCGGCCACGGCCGCGGTGCGGAACGCGCGCGGCAACCCGGACGACCCGCTGGGCGCGGACGAGGTGGAGCGCAAGTTCCGGCTGAACGTCGCGGGCCTCCTCGGCGACGACACCGCCGACGCCCTGGTCGGCGCGCTGCTGCATCCCACCGGTGCGGACACGACGGCCGTCGCCCGGCTGGCCTCCGAGGTGCTGGCGGAGATCGGCTGCTGAACCACGCGACCATGAACCCCGTGTCGCCAGTGGGTGGCCCGGTGGGGAGGACAGCGCATGGTCGGCCGGTCGTACCGACGGTGGTGGGCCGCGATCGTCGCCTGCCTGGTCGCGGGTCTCGCCGGGTGCACGGACGTGACCGCGGCCGTTCCTCCGGTGGCGGACCCGCCGCCGACACCGGCTACGTCGGTGCGGGTGTTGCAGATGAACCTCTGCAACAGCGGCATCGCCGGGTGCTACGCCGGTGGCCGCTCGATCGACGAGGCCGCCGCCGTGATCCGGACCGAGGCGCCGGACCTGGTTACCCTGAACGAGGTCTGCGAGGGCGACGTGTCGGCACTCGCCGGCGCGCTGCCCGGTGCGGAGGCCGCGTCCGCCTTCCGGGCGGCGCGCGACCGCGACACCGGCGACGCGTACCGGTGCCGCAACGGGCAACGGTTCGGCAACGGCATCGTGTCCCGGTGGCCGCCGGTGCCCGGGTCCGCGGAGAGCGGCGGGATCTACCCGATCCAGGACCCGGACGATCCGGAGGAGCGGGCGTGGGTGTGCCTGGAGGTCGGGACCACCCCGGCGGTCGGCGTCTGCACCACGCACCTGGCCTACACCGACCGGGACGTCACGCTGGGCCAGTGCCGGCACCTGTTCGGCACGGTCGTCCCCGGAATGCGCGCGCCGCTCGTGGTCGGTGGTGACCTGAACCTCGGCTCCGACGACGGCGCCGACCTCGGGTCCTGCCTCCCCGCCGGCGCCGTGTTCGCCGACGACGGCGACGTGCAGGTCGTCGCGACCACGCCCGAGCTGGCCGTCACCGACACCCGCATGATCGACCTGCGCGGCGCGTCCGACCACCCGGGCCTGCTCGTCACGCTCGCTCCCCGGTAGGGGAGCGGGTCACGTCAGGGCGAGGCCGCCGTCGACGGCGAGGACCTGCCCCGTCACCCACGCGCTGCCGGGGAGTGCGAGGTGGACGATCCAGCGTGCGACCTCCTCGGGTTCTCCCCGGCGCCCGAGCGGGATGCGGGCGGCCTCGCCGTCCTTGACCCGGTCGATCACGACCGGGTCCAGCCCCGCCGCGGCGAGGGCCTCGCTCTCGGTCGGCCCGGGCGCGACGGCGTTCACCCGGACACCGTGGGAGGCGAGCTCCAGGGCCCAACTCCGCGTGAGGTGCTCGACCGCGGCCTTGGTGGCGCCGTAGTGCGCCGCGCCCGGTGCCGGGCGGTGGCCGAACGTGCTGGAGACGTTGATGATGGCGCCTCCGGTCTTCTTCAGATGGGGGAGGGCCGCGTCGGCGAGCAGGCTGGGCGCGGTGACGTTGATGGTGGTGATCTCGGCGATGCGCTGCGCGTCGAGCTCGCCCAGCGGCATCGCCGTGAAGACGCCGGCGTTGTTGACCAGCACGTCGACGCGACCCCACCTGCCGACCGCCTCATCGACGATCGTCGCCGCGGCGTCGCCCTCGCGGATGTCGAGCGCGAGCGTGGCGATGGACGCGTGGTTCGCCGCCGTCTCCTCCAGGCGCTGGGCCCGCCGCCCGATCCCGAGAACACGTGCGCCGGCGTCGGCGAACGCGATCGCGGTCGCTCGCCCGATCCCGGAACCCGCCCCCGTCACGATCACCACATGCTGATCGAAGCCGTCGTGCGTAGCTACCACGTGTCCCCCTTGTTCGATGTTCGCCGATCATCGAACGAGGGTACGCTCAGGATCATGGCTCACGCGCGACACCCGGACGTCGCCGAGATCGAGCTCACGCAGGTGCTCGCCGCGTTGAGTGACCCCACGAGGATCGGCCTCGTGCGCGTCCTGGCGGACGGCGAGGAGCGGGCCTGGGGCGACCTGCGCGTTCCACTCGCGAAGTCGACGCTGAGCCATCACCTCAAGGTCCTGCGCGACGCCGGCGTCACCCGCACCCGGCAGGAGGGCACGCGCTGCTTCGTCCGGCTGCGCGGGCCGGACCTCGCCGAGCGGTTCCCGGGCCTGCTCGACGTCGTGCTCGCCGCCGCAGGGGTCGACGGCGTGGACGGTGGGGTCGGCATCGGATCGCGGTGAGCGCCACCCCCTCCCTTGTGCGCCTCGGACCGTTCTGCGCGTTCCGCGGAACGCGACTCGGTCAGGCTGCCGTCCTGATCCGTTTGGGTAGCAGGACGTCGAGGATCGGCTCGAGGTCGAGTCGGTCTCCGTCCCAGTTCGGGGTGAGCGTGTTGCGGTCGATTCGCAGCCGGGCCCAGGTGTGCATCTCGATCAAACTCTCGGCATTTCCGGTCAGCGGTGTCGCCGTGGTGGGGATCTGGGAGCCGTCCGGGCGCAGGAACTCCCACCTGCCGGAAATGCGGTGGATGCGATAGCCGTGGTCGTGGATCACGCCGTGGTGGAAAGAGCACACCAGAACCAGGTTGTCGATGTCGGTGGGTCCGCCGAACAGCCAGTGCCGCCGGTGGTGGGCGTGGAGGTAGCGGTGAGGGCGGCGATTTGGGCGGGGGTGGCCAGGCGCCGGCTGCGACCCAGGTACATCCGATTGCCGTCCCGGTCGTCGAGTAGCAGTTGGACGCGGGCGTCACACGCCAGGCGTGCGGCGGTGGAGGCCGGGATGTCGGGGCCGCCGGCGATCCGGGCGGCGCCGGTGCCGGCGTCGAGGTGGACGATCACCTGGGCGGTGCCGCGCTCGACCGCCGGCCCGTCCTCGCCGTTGCGGCCGTGGATGAGGGTGAGCAGGGCGTCGGCGCGGCGGGCTTCCATCCGGTCCACGGCCGGGCCGGGTTCCTGTTCCCGGGCCCGCTCGTCCAGGTCCTGCGGGGACGGTTCGACGGGGTGGCGGATCGGGGTGCGCGGCGGCCATCCGGGTCAGGGTGGCGGTGTCGCTGCCGGTGGCTCGGGTGATGGCCCGGACCTTGGAGTAGGAGATCCGTCCGGCGGCGAAGGCTTCGGTGATGCGGGGTAGGTGTTGTAAGGCGTGGGCGACCCGGAGGCGTTCGGTGGCGGTGCGCAGGTTCATCCCGGCCCGCCAGGACAGCCAGTGCGCACACGAGCGGATCCCGTCGCCGACCCAGCCGCCGCGCTGGTCGAACTCGGCCAGCAGTTGGAGGAAGCGGCATTCGGCGGCGGCGATGTGCCCGGCCAACCCCAACAACTCAGATTCCAGATCATCGGTGCTCATCCCGTCCAGCCGAGTGGGCAGTGGAATGATCGTCGCAGTCGACATGGGGAGCCTCCAGGATTCGGATTGCTGTTCGAGTCCAGGATGGCACCAGGGTCCGACAATTCTTGACGGTCTACGTTCCGCGGAACGCGGGTGGGATGGCAGCGATCTTGTAGTGATGGCTGGTGTCGATTCGGAACCACAGGATAGTTGCCTAGGCGCCCAGCAGGGGGTCCCGTTAGTAACGGGCGTGCCCTACAGCCGGGAACGGCCGCCAAGGCGCCCACGGGAGACGGTAGTGACCCCAACCCGGCCACCCCCACACGCACCGGATCGACGCGAACGCGATGACAACGCGCGAGGCCCCGTCGGAGGACGGGAGCATCGAGTCCCGAGGCGACCCGGCTCGCCCAACGCAAGAAAGACCGAATCGGCGGCCGCCCGCGTTCCGCGGAACCCGTTCGACAGCGACCTCTCGCCGCGAACCGGCGCGACTTCGGGGACGGCCGCCGCCCCCACACGTGCGTCGCCCGTGTGGGGCGGGAGCGTCGAGTTCTGAGGCGACCGGGCTCGCCCAACGCAAGGGGATCGGCTACCGGCCCGGCGAGACCGGCCCGGACGGCATACCGGCTTGCGCCGCCTTGCTCGATCAAGCTAACTTCTGCTCGTGCGAGCAAGAACAAGAACCTTCACCGAGTCGGGCCGGCGGGCCCAGATCGTGATGGCGGCGATCGAGGTGATCGCCGAGGTCGGCTACGCCAGGGCGTCGTTCAGCCGGATCGCGAAGCACGCGGGCCTGTCCAGCACCGGCATGATCAGCTACCACTTCGCGGGGAAGGACGATCTGCTCGCGGCGTGCGTCGCCGAGATCGAGCAGGTCACCGGGGCGTTCATGGGGCCGCGGATCGACGCCGCCGAGGGTCATGTCGCGCAGGTGCGCGCCTACGTCGAGTCGAACGTCGCGCTCGTCGGCGTGCACCCCGCCGCCATCCGGGCGCTGATCGACCTCGTGAAGAACGCCGGCTCGCACAGCGCCGGGGTCAGCGGGCGGCTCGCCCTGTTCGAGGGGCACTTCCGCGCCGGGCAGGAGGCGGGCGTCTTCCGCCCGTTCGACACCCGGACGGTGGCGCTCGCCCTCATCGCCGGCCTCGACGCCGTCGTCGCCACCGCGGCCGCCGCTCCACCAGAACCCACCGAGCTCGCCCGTCTCGGCCGCGAGCTCGCCGACCTGTACGTACGGGCGATCGCGCCCGATCCCGAGGGGGGATCCAGATGATGATCGACGAGGCGCCCGTGCCGGACGCGGGCCTGCGCCGGGTGGTCCGCGCCAACGTGCTGACCGTCGTGTTCGAGGTGGTCGCGCCGATGGCGCTGTTCTACGGCCTGCGCGCCATGGGCGTGGGCCAGTGGTGGGCGCTGATGGCCGGCGTGCTGGTGGCGGCGCCGTACGTGGTGTGGACGATCGTGCGCAACCGCCGCGTCGACCTCGTCGCCCTGGTGACGTTGAGCGTTCTGGTGCTGTCCGTCGTGCTGGGCCTGCTGTCCGGCGACCCGCGCACGCTCGCGGTCCGGGAGGGGTGGACCGCGGCGCTGGGCGGCCTGTTCGGGGCGTGGATGCTGGTCACGGTCGTCGTCGGCAGGCCCGCGCAGCTGACGTTGGGTCGCACGATCGCCGAGGTCAAGCGGGGCGCCGAGGGCGCGGCGGCGTGGGCGGCCCGCTGGGACACCGACGCCCGGTTCCGGCGCGGGCTGCGCATCGACACGGCCGCGTGGGGTGCTGTGCTGCTGGCCAACGCGGTGGTGCACATCGTGCTCGTCTACACGTTGCCGATCGACCTCATCTCGCTGGTCACCACCGTGGTGTGGTTCGCCGCGATGGCCTGCCTGATCACCTGGCACGTCTGGTACCTGCGCAAGGAGGACCTGGAAGCCTGAGCGTGCCTACCCGTGATCGGTTCGCTGCCGGGCGCCGACTCATTGGCGAGCCGGGCACCGGCATGATCGGGCGCGTGAACTTGCGTGCGGCGGACGGCAGCGCGGGCGACGCGGACTACGGCGCGATCGGCGGTGCGTACTCCGCCTACCGGCGGCCGGAGCCGCGGATCGCGGCGGTGCTCGAGGCCGCGCTGGCCGGGGCCCGCACCGTGGTCAACGTGGGGGCGGGCGCCGGGTCGTACGAGTCGGCCGCGTTCGAGGTGACGCCGGTGGAGCCGTCGGCGTCCATGCGGGCGCAGCGTCCGCGGCACCTGCCGGTGGCCGTCGACGCGGTCGCGGAGCGGTTGCCGTTCGGCGACGACGAGTTCGACGCGGCGATGAGCACGTTCAGCGTGCACCAGTGGAGCGACGTCGGCGCCGGCCTGCGCGAGATGCGCCGGGTGGCCCGCGGCCCGGTCGTGATCCTCACCTGCGACCCGGACCGGGTGCGCGACTTCTGGCTGTACGAGTACGCGCCGTCGGTGCTCGACACCGAGGCGCGGCGGTACCCGGCGATCGGCGACATCACGGCGATGCTCGGCGGGCGCGCCGAGGTCACGACGGTGCCGGTCCCGGCCGACTGCGTCGACGGCTTCAACGAGGCGTACTACGCGCGCCCCGAGATCCTGCTCGACCCGGCCGCGCGCCGGTCCTGCTCGGCCTGGAGCTTCGTGCCGGCGGACCTCGCCGCGGAGTACGTGGAACGGCTGCGGCGGGACCTCGGGTCCGGCGCGTGGGACGAGCGGTTCGGCCACCTCCGGCAGCAGCCGTCCCTGACCGGTTCGCTCGTGCTGGTCCGGGCCACCTGACGCTTTCCTCTCATCCTGTAAGTACAAGGGCTGGTAGCGTGCGGGCGGTGAAGGCCGTCCAGTACGACCAGCCGCGTCGCTTCACCGTCACCGAGGTGCCCGATCCGCACGCCGGTCCGGGGGAGGTGCGGCTGCGCGTGGTGCTCGCCGGCGTCTGCGGTACGGACGCACACCTGCACGACGGCCAGTTCGATCCCGTCTACCCGCTGACGCCGGGCCACGAGATCGTCGGTGAGGTCGACGAGATCGGTGCGGGCGTCACCGGGTTGCGGGTCGGCGAGCGGGTCGTGCTGGACAACCAGCAGTACTGCGGTGTGTGCACCAGCTGCCGGCGTGCCCGGCCGGCGTTCTGCCGGGAGATCGTGGCGCAGGGGGTGAACGCGCCGGGCGGGTTCGCGGAGTACGTCGTGGCACCGGCCGGCAAGTGCCACCCCGCGAACGACCTGGCGCCGGAGGCCGCGGTGCTCGCCGAGCCGACGGCCTGCGTGATGCACGGGCTCGACGTCCTCGGCCTGCCGCCGGGCAGCGACGTGCTGGTCTTCGGCGCCGGCCCGACGGGGCTGCTGCTCGCGCAGCTGCTGCGCCACGCGGGCGCGAGCCGGGTCACCGTCGCCGCGCCGACCGCCGCCAAGCTGGAGCTCGCCGCCCGCCACGGCGCCGACGAGACCGTGCAGATGGACCGCGCGGCCCCGGAGGCCGCCGTGGCCCGGCTGCGGGAGCTCGCCCCGGAGGGGTTCGACGTCGTCGTCGACGCGACGGGCGCCGTCGGCGTGCTGGAGCAGTGCCTGCCGCTCACCCGGGACGGCGGCACGGTGTTCGTCTACGGCATGACCGACGAGGCCGACCGGCTCACCGTGTCCCCCTACGAGGTGTTCCGCCGCGAGTTGGTGATCAAGGGCTCGTACAGCCAGGCGTACAGTTTCGACCGCGCCCTGCAGGCCCTGCGCACCGGCCGCGTCGCCACGGACGGCATCGTCACGCACACGTACGCCCTCGACGACTACGCGGACGCGCTGGCCGCGCTGCAGGACCGGGGATGTGTGAAGGCCGTAGTGCGGCCGTGAGCGGAGCGGGAGGAGCGATGAGGCGCGGGCGTATCGACCGGACCTCTGCGCTGCCCTACTACCACCAGCTCAAGCAGCTGCTGGTGCAGGAGATCGCGCGCCGCGACCTGCAGCCCGGCGACCTCCTGCCCGGCGACAACGCGCTCTGCGAGGCCTACGACGTCTCCCGCACCGTCGTGCGGCAGGCGCTCACGGAGCTGGAGTTCGAGGGCGTCATCGAGCGGCGCAAGGGCAAGGGCACCTTCGTGGCCCGTCCGAAGACCGCGGAAGGGCTCGTGCAGTCGCTCACCGGCCTGTTCGAGGACGTCGCCGCCCGGGGTGGGCAGCTGCGCAGCCAGGTGCGCACCCTCGCCGTGGTCCCGGCCGACGACCAGGTGGCCGCCGACCTGCGGATCGAGCCGGACTCCCCGGTGGTGCTGCTCGAGCGGCTGCGGTTCGTCGAGGACCAGCCCTGGGTGCTCACCGTGACGCACCTGCCGCACGCGCTCGTGCCCGGCCTGGAGCACGAGGACCTCACCGACCGCTCGCTCTACGCCGTGCTCGAGGAGTCCTACGGCGTGCGGCTGGCCCACGGCCGGCGGTCGGTCGAGGCGAGCGCGGCCCCGCAGCCGCTCGCCGGGGCGCTCGGCGTCGCCACCGGTGCGCCGGTGCTCGTGCTGCGCAGCCTCAGCTTCGACGCCGACGAGCGGCCGGTCGAGAGCTTCGTGGCCTACCACCGCGGCGACCGCAGCCGCTTCGAGGTGGACCTGGTGCGCGAACCGAGCGCCCGCGCCAAACCCTCGATGATCGTGACGTAGTCCGGCGGTAGCGAACCGCAGCAAGGGGGCTTTACTGCGGTAGCACCGGAGCAAAGCCACCTTGCTGCGGTCCCGGATCGAGGGTGAACACCCTCGCCGGGTTCGTCACCAGCACGCGGTGAAGCAGCTCATCGCCCAGCCGTTCCCGGACGCGCGGCAGGAAGCGGCGGGGCAGGTAGTCCAGGCCGGGGAGACCGCCGTAGGCGCGGTAGCGGGTGCGGCGGGCGACGTCGCCGCCGAGCAGCAGCCGGTCGGCCCCGCCGGCGCCGGCCACGCGTTCCAGGCAGTCCAGGATCGCCGAGTCCGGGGCCTCGCGGTGGCGGGCCATGCCGTCGTAGCCGAGGTACGCGCCCGCGGCGGCGAGCTCGGCGTGCAGCCCGGGGTCGAGGTTGCGGTCGGCGTGGGCGAGCACCACCCGGTCGGCGGCCACGCCGTCGGCGGCGAGCGTGGCGAGCACCTCGTGCGCGGCAGACCCGTGCTCCAGGTGCACCATCACCGCCACGCCGGTCGCGGCGGCCGTCGCGGCGGCCGCCGCCAGCACGCGCCGCTCGAAGGGGTCGATGCGCCAGTAGCCCACCCCCGCCTTGACCAGCCCGGCCCGCACGGGAACGCCGCCCGGCCCGACGGCGGGGGCGCCGCGGCCCGGGCCGTCGACGGCGGGCAGCCCGTCGCGGACGGCGGCGGTGAAGCGCGCGCCGAGATCGGCCTCCGGGCAGGCCGGCAGCCAGTGCCCGCTCCCGTAGTGCTCGCTGCGGTGCGCGCCGGTGGTGTGCACGACGCGCAGGCCGGTGGCCGCGCTGATGCGGGCCACGCCGGCCGGGTCGCGGCCAAGGCCGGTGGGGGTGGCCTCGACCATCGCGTCGATCCCGGCCGTCCGCAGCGTCGCCGCCTCCGCGCCGCTCGCGGCCTCGTCGTCCAGCTCGTCGCCGGGCAGCAGCGGCGAGACCTGGAACAGGTGCTCGTGGTAGTCGCAGCGGCCGAGCTCGTCCGGTGCGATGTCCCCGAGGACCGTGCGGATCACAGGCTCTCGAACCACGGCTCCAGCCGCCGGTAGGCGTCGAGGAACACCGCGTGCCCGCGGCGGTAGCGCTCGTGCGCCGCCGGGTCCGGCTCGCAGGGCGGCGCCTGCTCCGACATCCGCCGGGCGACCGAGAAGTCGGCGTAGAGCCCGACCCCGACGCCGCCGACCACGGCCGCGCCCAGCGCGGTGGCCTCGTCCACCAGCGTGCGCCTGCGCACCGGCACGCCCCACACGTCGGCGAAGATCCGCAGCAGCGGGGCGGCGTTGGCGGCCCCGCCGATGGCATCCATCCGCTCGATCGTGGCGCCGTTCTCCACGAACGCCAGCAGCCCGGTGTAGAGGTTGAACGCCACCCCCTCCACGACGGCGCGGGCCAGGTGCTCGGGGCCGTGGTGGCGGGCGAGGCCGGCGAACACCGCGCGGGCCCGCGGGTTCCAGTACGGGGAGCGCTCGCCGAGCAGGTGCGGCAGGAAGTACAGCCCGTCCTCGGCCGCGGTCACGCCGTCGGCGGCCGCGAGCAGCCGCTCGTAGCGCCCGTCCTCGCCGGGGGCGAGCACGTCCATGATCCACTGCAGGGACGCGCCGCCGGCCTGCATCGTGGCCGTGGGCACGTAGCGGCCGGGGATCACGTGGTTGAACGTCATCGAGCGCATCTGCGGGTCGTGCAGCGGCGCGTCGGCGGCGAGCGAGACCCACGACGACGACCCGAGGTAGGTGTAGGCGCCCGACGTGGCGTCGACGATCCCGGCGCCGAGTGCCGCCATCGGGCCGTCCCCGCCGCCGAGCACGACCGGGGTGCCCGCGGGAAGGCCGGTGGCCGCGGCCGCCTCCGCCGTCACGTTCCCCACGACGGTGGTGGACGGTACGACCTCGGGGAACAGCGCCGCGTCCAGGCCGGCCGCGTCGACCAGCTCCGCCGACCAGGTGCCGGCGGACTGGTCGTAGGCGTTCGTGCTGCTCGCGTCCGACGGGTCGGTGGCCAGCGCCCCGGTGAGCCGGTGCACGACGAAGTCCTTGGCGTTCACGACGTGCCGCACGCGGGCGAACGCGTCGGGCTCGGTGTCGCGCACCCACATGACCTTGGTGAGCGAGTACGTCGGGTTGAGCCGGTGCCCGGTGATCCGGTAGCCGGCCTCCATGCCGACGCGTTCCAGCAGCTGGTCGGTCTGGGCGGTGGAGCGGGTGTCGGCCCAGATGATCGCCGGGCGGACCGGGTCGCCCGCGGCGTCCAGCAGGACCGCACCCATCATCTGCCCGGAGAAGCTCACGCCTGCGACGGAGTCGCGCGCGCCGGGCACCTGCCCGAGCAGCCGCCGGGTGGCCGTGCAGACCGCCTGCCACCACGCCTCGGCGTCCTGCTCGGCCTTGCCCCGGGGGCCGAAGTCGGTCTCGTAGGTCGCGGTGACGGCGGCGACCACCTGCCCTTCGGCGTCGACGAGCGTCGCCTTGTCGCCGGTGGTGCCCAGGTCGTGGGAGACGATGAATGCGGTCATCTGTCGTTCCCCTTCACGGCCGTGGTTGTAGTAGTACTAGCTGAAGGTGCGGGCTGTCGCAAGGTCATGGCCATCCCTGCGCTTCCTGACGGGGATTTCTGTAGTAGAACTACACAGCGATGGAAGATGGCGACCCGATGACGTCCCCCGTGCCCGAGCCCGGCGCCCTGACGATCGACCCCTCGGGTGCGATGCAGGGCCGCACGGGGGGCTACGAGAAGCAGCTCGGCGACATGGCCGGCGTGTACCGCGACGAGCGCGCGTTCGCCGCCGCGCTGGCCGAGCGCGGCGCCGACCACGTCGTGTACCGGGTGGCGGAGCACCGCAGCGGGGACGGTCCCGGTGCGCTGATCATCGGCACCAGCACCCTGCTGCCGGGGCGGTACGGGGACGAGTTCGCCGTCACGCGCGGGCACCTGCACGCCCGCGCCGACCGCGCCGAGCTCTACCACTGCCTCTCCGGGCGCGGCGTGCTGCTGATGGAGGCCTTCGACGGGCGCAGCCGCGCGGTCGCCCTCGGGCCGGGCGACGCCGTGCACGTGCCGGGGCACTGGGTGCACCGCAGCGTGAACACCGGCGACGAGCCGTTCGTGACGCTGTTCTGCTACCCGGCCGACGCGGGCCAGGACTACGCGCTCATCGCCGACGCGGGTGGCATGGCGCGGCTCGTCGTCGACGACGGCACGGGCGGCTGGACCACCCGTCCCAACCCCGACCACACCGGCTACCGGAAGGAAGCGGCCTGATGGAGCTCGAGTCCGACGTCCTCGCCGCCGTGGAGGCGCTCGCGGTCGTACCCGTCGTCGAGATCGACGACGCGGCCACCGCCGTACCGCTCGCGCGCACCCTCGCCGACGCCGGGCTCCCGGTCGTCGAGGTCACGTTCCGCACGCCCGCCGCGCGCGATGCGGTGGCCACGATCGCGGCCGAGCTGCCCGGCTTCCTGCTCGGCGCGGGCACGCTGGTGCTGCCGGACATGGTCACCTCCGCCGCCGCGGCGGGCGCGCGGTTCGGGGTCTCCCCGGGGTGGTCGGCCGCCTGCCTGGCCGCGGCCGCGGCGGCCGGGCTGCCGTTCGTGCCGGGCGCGGTCACGCCGAGCGAGGTGGGGGCGTGCCTGGAGGCCGGGGCCCGGCACATCAAGTTCTTCCCGGCGGGCGCCTACGGCGGAATCGGCACCCTGAAGGCGCTCGACGGACCGTTCGGCTGGACGGGGGCGCGGTTCATGCCGACCGGCGGGGTGCGCCCGGAGAACGCGGCGGAGTACCTCGGCCTGCCGAACGTCTTCGCCGTGGGCGGCACCTGGATCGCCCCCCGCGCCGACATCGCCGCGGGGCGCTGGGACGTGATCGCGCAGCGCGCCCGCGCCGCCGCGGCGCTGCGCCCCGCCGGTGCGGCGTGACCGTCGAGCTGCCGCGCCCGGCCGAGCGGCCGACGCTCTACTTCGTCGGCGTCACGACCGGGCGCTCCTCCATCCGCCCGGTGTTCCCGCGCTGGGCGCGGGCGCTCGGGCTGGGCGACGTGCCGCTGGTCGGGGTGGACCTGCCGCTGCACGCCCCGCGCGCGGACTACCGGCGGATCGTGGAGTTCCTCGCCGCCGACCCGCAGAGCGCCGGTGCGCTCGTCACCACGCACAAGATCGACCTGTACGCGGCGTGCGCCGACCTCTTCGCCGACGTCGACCCGCTCGCGCGGCTGATGGGCGAGGTGAGCTGCCTGGCCAAGCCGGGCGGGGCGCTCGTGGCGTCCGCGAAGGACCCGGTCACGGCCGGGCTGGCCCTGGACGCCATCACGCCGCCCGGGGCCTGGGCGGCCGCCCCGGCCGACGCGTTCGTCATGGGCGCAGGCGGCTCGGCCATCGCGATCAGCTGGTACCTCACCCGCGCGGAGCGCGGGGCGGACCGGCCGCGGCGGATCGTCGTGACCGACCCGGACCGCGAACGGCTCGCCGCGCTGCGCCGCGTCCACGACGAGCTGGGCACCGACGTTCCCGTCGAGTGCCGGCCGGTCGACGACCCCTCGGGCAACGACGCCGTGCTCGCCGGGCTGGCCCCGGGCGCGCTCGTGGTGAACGCGACCGGCCTGGGCAAGGACGCGCCCGGCTCGCCGCTCACCGACGCGGCCCGGTTCCCCGGGCAGGCCGTCGCGTGGGACCTCAACTACCGGGGCGACCTGGTGTTCCTCGACCAGTCCCGGAACGCCGGAGCGCGCGTGCACGACGGCTGGGAGTACTTCCTGCACGGCTGGACGCGGGTGATCGCCGAGGTCTTCGAGGTCGACATCCCCACGTCGGGCCCCCGCTTCGAGGAGCTGGGCCGGCTGGCGGCGGCGGCGCGCCGATGAGCGAGCTTGCGAGCGAATCAATGTCACAGCGCCCGCGCGAAGCGCCGCCCGAGCGCAGCGAGGGCGAGCGATGAGTGCGGAGCCGGTGCTGGAGCTGATCACGAGCAGGCAGGACCGGATCCGGCCCTCGGAGCGCAAGGTCGCGGCGGCGGTGCTCGCCGATCCGGCCGCCGCGGTGCACCTGAGCATGGCCGGGCTCGCCGACGCCGCCGGCGTGAGCGAGCCGACCGTGATGCGGTTCTGCACGGGGCTGGGCTTCGGCGGGTTCCAGGCCTTCCGGCTCGGGCTCGCCCAGTCGCTCGCGGTCGGCATCCCGGTGACGCACTCCGCGATCGCGCCCGACGACCCGGTCGAGGCGATGGCCGGCAAGGTCTTCGACCACACCCTGAGCAGCCTCGACCGCACGCGCCGCTCCCTCGACACCGCCGCGGTCGCGGCCGCGGTCGACACGCTCGTGCGGGCGGCGTCGGTGCACTTCGTCGGGCTGGGCGCGTCCGGGATCATCGCCCAGGACGCCCTGCAGCACGCGGTGCTCTTCGGCGTGCCGTGCAGCGCGCCGGTCGACCTGCACCAGCAGTACATGGCCGCCGCGGTGTGCGGGCCGGGCGAGGTGTTCGTCGCGATCTCCAACACGGGGCGCACGACGTCGGTGCTGGAGGTCACCGAGCGTGCGAAGCGCGGCGGGGCCTCGGTCATCGCCGTCACCGGAGGTCCCGGTCCGCTCGCCGACCTCGCCGACGTCGCGATCGTCCTGCGCACATTCGAGGACACCGACATCTACACGCCGACCGTCAGCCGCCTCGCCGGGCTGGTCCTCATCGACGTGCTGGCGACGGCCGTGGCCGTCCGCAGGGGGCCGGGCCACCTCGAGCGGCTGCGGGAGATGAAGGAGGCGCTCTCGGTGTTCCGGGGCAGCGCCGACGACAGCTGAGGACACTTGACATCCTGTAATTACAAGTGATCCGATGGGTGCGATGAACAGAGTCGTTTTCTCCGCGCGCGGGGTGGGCAAGAGCTACCCGGGCGTGCAGGCGCTCTCCGATGTGGACCTCGACGGGCACGCCGGCGAGGTGCTCGCGATCTGCGGTGCCAACGGGGCGGGCAAGTCGACCTTCGCGCGGCTCCTGGCCGGGCAGGAGCCGCCCAGCGCCGGCGAGATCCGCGTCGCGGGGCACCCCGCGCCGGTGGCCGATCCCGCGGAGGCCGACCGCGCCGGGATCCTGCTCATGCACCAGGAGCCGCTGGTCGTCGACGACTTCACCGTGGGCGAGAACGTGTGGCTGTACCGGCTGCGCTCCGGGCGCGACATCCGGCCGTGGTCGCTCGCCCGCCGCGGGGACGACGAGACCACCCGGCAGGCGCTGCGCGACGTCGGGCTCGGTGACGTGCCGCCGGGCCGGCTCGCCGGATCGCTGGCCCCGGGGCAGCGGCAGATGCTCGCGCTGGCCCGCGCCCGCGTCACGCCGCACGAGGTGCTGATCCTCGACGAGACCACGGCCTCCACCACCGAGGAGCACTTCGCCGACGTGCAGGAGATGGTGGCCGCCGAGAAGGCCGCCGGCACCGCCGTCGTGTTCGTGTCGCACCGGATGCCCGAGGTCTTCGCGCTCTCCGACCGCATCGCCGTGCTGCGCGGCGGGCGGCTCGTAGCGGTGTTGCGCACGGCCGAGACCGACGCCGCCGAGGTCACGATGCTGATGATCGGCGAGGGGGTCCGGGCGCTGCAGCGCCCGCCCGCGCACCGCGCGGAGGGTCGCGCCCCGGCACTGTCGGTGCGCGGCCTGCACGCGGGCTCGGCCACGGACGTGTCGT
This sequence comes from Pseudonocardia wallangbongensis, assembly GCF_054486945.1. Lineage (NCBI taxonomy): Bacteria > Bacillati > Actinomycetota > Actinomycetes > Pseudonocardiales > Pseudonocardiaceae > Pseudonocardia > Pseudonocardia wallangbongensis. The sequence continues at coordinate 690,149 of NZ_JBRERS010000001.1, read as the reverse complement.
TCGACGTGCGCGGCGGCGAGGTCGTCGGGATCTACGGGCTGGTCGGCAGCGGCCGGTCCTCGGTGGCGCGCTCGGTCTCGGGACAGCAGCAGCCGCGGGCCGGCACCGTCGAGGTCGGCGGCCGCGCGGTGACGATGCGCAGCCCCGGCGCCGCCCTGCGCCACGGCGTCGTGCACCTCACCGAGGACCGGCGCCGCGAGGGGTTCGTCGGGGAGTTCACGAACGCCGAGAACCTCAGCCTCGTCACGCTGCCGCGGCTCGCGACGGCCGGCGTCGTCCGCCGCCAGGAGGAGCGGACCCGGGTCACCGAGCTGATCGAGCGGTTCCAGGTCACGGGCGGGCCCGAGACACCCACGCGGGCGTTGTCCGGGGGCAACCAGCAGAAGGTCTGCCTCGCGAAGTGGCTGGCCGCCGACCCCGGCGTGATCGTGCTCGACGAGCCGACCAAGGGCATCGACGTCGGAGCCCGGCTGAACATCTACGAGATCATCCACGGCCTGTCGCAACAGGACAGGGCGGTCCTCGTGGTCACCAGCGAGGCCGAGGAGGCCCTCCTGCTGTGCCACCGCGTGCTCGTGCTGCGCGACGGCCGGCAGGTCGCCGAGCTCGACGCCGCCGACGCCTCCACCGAGGACCTGATCCGCGCCGCCCTGGGAGGAGCCGCCGCATGACCGTCAGGGCGAAGAAGGCGAGCGCCCCTGCCGAGACCTCGGCGTGGGCCGGGCGTGGCCTCGGGTGGCTGCGCACCCAGTACCCGCTGCTCATCCTGCTCGTGCTGGTGGTGCTCGCGGCGGTGCTGTCCGACGCGTTCCTGTCCACCCGCAACCTCGAGAACCTCGTGCTGCAGATGTCGGTGATCGGCATCGTGGCGCTGGCGCAGTTCATCGTCGTGGTGTCCGGCGGCATCGACATCAGTGTCGGCTCGGTGCTGGGGCTCGCGTGCGTGCTGTCCGCCGGCCTGTTCGGTGGGGCGTCGACGGCCGTAGCGGTGCTCGTGGCCGTCGCCGTCGGCGCGCTGCTCGGGGCCGTCAACGGGTTCCTCGTCGCGTTCCGCGGGCTGGAGCCGTTCATCGTGACGCTCGGCATGCTCGCGCTGGCCCGCGGCCTCGTCTACGCCTACACCGAGGGCGTGCCGGTCCGCCCGGCCGACCCGGCGTTCACGCTCGTCGGCACGGCCACGGTGCTGGGCGTGCCGGTGCTCGGTGTCATCTGGGTCGCGGTCGCCGTCGGCATGGCGTTCCTGCTGCGCCGCACCGTGTTCGGCCGCCGCGTGTACGCGGTCGGGAGCACGCGGGAGGCCGCGCACGCCTCCGGGGTGCCGGTGCGCGCCACCCTGCTCGCCGTCTACGTCATCGCCGGGGTGCTGGTCGGACTCGGCGGGTTCCTGCTGGCGTCCCGGGTCGGGGCGGGCACGCCCACCGCGGGCAACCTCTTCGAGCTGGACGCCATCGCCGCCGTCGTCATCGGCGGGGCGCGCCTGTCCGGCGGGCAGGGCCGGGTGTTCGGCGCCGTCGTCGGCACCGCGATCTTCGGCGTCATCACGAACCTGCTCGTCCTGCTCAACGTCTCGACGTTCCTCCAGGACGCCTTCCGCGGCGCCCTGATCCTGCTCGCGGTGGCGCTGGCCACCATCGGCCGTTCCCCCGCCCGACGCGGTCGCTGACCCCGACAACAACCGGAGACCCCATGCGCACCCCCCGCCTCCTCGCCGTCGCGGCGGCCGCGTCCCTCGCGCTGCTGTCCGCCTGCGGCACCGTCGGATCGAGCTCGTCGCCCACCGAAGCCCAGGAGGCGAAGCCGGTCACCGAGGTGACGATCGGCTTCGCCCAGCGCCAGATGGACGCCCCCTACTACGCCGCCATGGAGGCGACGGCGCAGCAGCGCGCGCAGGACGAGGGCTTCCACCTGCTGTACCAGAACGCGGGCGGGGATCCGGTCACCCAGCTCAACCAGGTGCAGGCGATGCTCGCCCAGGGCGTCGACGCGCTCGTCGTCAACGCGATCAGCCCGGAGACCCAGCGCACCCAGCTCGAGCAGGCCGCGGGCGAGGTGCCGGTGCTGTTCGTCGACACCTCGATCCCGGACATCGGGCTCACCGCCGTGCAGTCGGACAACCACGAGATCGGCCGGCTGTCCGGCCAGATCACCGCGAAGCGCATCGGCACCGGCACGACCGTCCAGGTGGCCGTCCTGAACGGCGGGCCCGACGACGAGATCGTCGGCCCGGCCCGGCAGGAGGGCTTCCTCGCCGGGCTGACCGAGGGCGGCGTGACCCCCGAGGTCGTCGCCTCGGCCACCGCCACCTACACCCAGGAGGAGGCGATCCCGGCCACCGAGTCGATGCTCGCCGCCCACCCCGAGACCGACCTGGTGCTCGGCCTCAACGACTCGATGGCCCTCGGCGCGCTCAGCGTGCTGCGCAACCAGGGCAACAGCACGGTCCTCGTCGCCGCCGCGGCGGACGGGCAGAAGGAGGCGCTCGCCGAGATCGCGGACGGCGGCTGCACCGGGCAGTACGTCTCGACCGGCCTGAACTCCCCGAGCCTCGCGGCCGAGCAGGTGTTCGACCTCGCCGTGGGCGTCGCCACCGGGCAGACCGACCCGGCGACGGTCCAGAAGACCTCGCTCACCAAGGCCGGGGGCATCGGGTGCGAGAACGTCTCCGAGTTCTACGACCCGAGCAGCGTCTTCTGATGCGGTGCCGCGTGTGTGCTAGACGGTGCACCGGATCGTCGATCAAGGGGAAATGGTGGCCAAATGATCTCTGGGAGCGACCATTTGCCCTTGATCAGCTGGGCGGCCTGATCGCAGCCGGCCCACGCGCAGCGGTCGGGGACCTCTCGGCCGCACCTGAGGCTCAGGCGCTGGCCAGGCCCGCCCAACGCGCGAAACCGGCCAGGGTGTCGGTGCGGCGTCGGTCCGACTCGGCGAGCGTCGCGACGGTCTCGCGCACCTGCGGGTGGTAGCGGGTCTGCAACGGCGCGATCTGGCGAGCCCGGAACCCAGCGAGATCGTCGCCTTCTACATCGCGAACGACCTGACCGAGCGGATGCTCTCCACGCACGTCGACGACGGCACCGGGCACTGCGCCGGATGCGCCTGGCAGCAGGCAGCTCAGCCCGCCACCCCTGCGCGCTGCGATACAACGCCGAGGTCGCCGACCGGCAGAAGCGGCGGTAGCTCAGCGGCGTGGAGTGTCGCTCAGGCTCCACCCGGACACCCGCGCCAGTGCGACCTCCAGCTGCGGCATCTTGATCACATCCGTCTTCACGAGATCGTGGATGGTCACGTTGATCAGGTGCGCGTGCTGGATCTGCGTCGCGTGCACCGGGGGCTCGTCCTCGTAGCCGCTGGCGACATCCCGGAGCGCGACCCGCACCGCGGCGGTGGTCGCGCCGTCACCGGGCCCCGTCTGCCCGGCCAGGGCGCGCAGCCACGCCGAGCGGCCCACCGCGTGCCCGGTGATCACCTTGCCGTCGACGTAGAGCGCGACCCCGAACCCGTCGTCGACGCGCGCGAAGTTCTCCAGCATCCCCCGCAGCACCGGGAACCGGCCCTCGTCATCCCACTCGTCAACGCTAGGGGGCTGCATACCCTCTGTCATGTCGCGACCCTATCGAGTCACCCTGCGCGGCTCGGGAGGAGGAGCCGGCGCCCGGCGCGCCATCTCGGCCGCGCGTCCCGCGTAGCAGCGGATCGTGCACGGATGCACCGGACGCGCCTGCTGATGCCACGAGCAGCCTGCGCTCCTGTTGCCACCGGAGGCCGGTTTCGCTGGCTGACTGACCCACAGTGAGCGCACTGAATCGCCGATCAAGGGGAAATGGTCGCCGAATGATCTCTGGGAGCGACCATTTGCCCTTGGTCATCCCTGCCGGGCAGCCATTTGCCCTTGATCGCTGCGACGGCCGGTCCGGCTCCGACCCCACCCCGGTGGGAGCGCCGCCAGGAGGCCCCGAGAAGGACCCCACGATCTTGCGCGATCATCCTCCCGGGGCCAGATCCACAACGCTCGGCGCTGATCTGGCCGGACGGCGCAAGCCGGGACTGAAGCCCCTTCAGCCCCTGGCCGCCCGGCGGGCGTTGAGCTGATCCAGCCCCACGGCCACGAGGATGAGCACGCCGATGGCGATCTGCAGCCAGAACGGGTCGATGCCGAGCAGCGTGCCGCCGTTGTTGAGCAGCCCGACGATGACGGCCCCCAGGAGCGCGCCGACCGCCGTGCCCCGGGCGCCGAACAGGCTGGCCCCGCCGATCACGCACGCGGCGATGGCCTGCAGCTCGTAGCCGGTGCCCGAGGTGGGGACGCCGTTGCCGAGGCGGGACGCGAGCAGGATGCCGCCGAGCCCGGCGAGCAGCCCGGAGATCGCGTAGACGCTCACGAGCACCGGCCGCACCGGCACCCCGGACAGCCGCGCCGACTCGGCGTTCGAGCCGACGGCGTAGACGTAGCGGCCCCAGACCGTGCGGCGCAGGGCGAAGGCGACGGCGGCCGCCACGATCAGCATGATCCAGATCAGGTTGGCGATGCCCAGCGTGGTGCCGCCCGCGATGTCCTGGAACGCCGGTGGGAGCGGCTGGACGGTCCGCCCGCCGGTGATCAGCAGCGTCGCGCCGCGGGCGATCCCCAGGCCGGCCAGCGTCACGATGAACGCCGGCATCCGGAAGACCGCCACGAGCACGCCGTTGACGGCGCCGACCACCGCGCCCGCCAGCAGCGCGAGCAGCACCGCCAGCACGACCTGGCCGCCCGCCGTCGCCTCGAACACCACGGACGCGGAGATCACGCCGGACAGCCCGACCACGGAGCCGACGGACAGGTCGATGCCGGCCGTGAGGATCACCAGGAGCTGGCCGATCGCGATGATCGCGAAGATCGACACCTGCCGGCCGAGGTTGTCCAGGTTGGTGCCCGTGAGGAACGTGTCCGTGGCCAGCGAGAGCGCGAGCGCCAGCAGCACCAGGACGGGCAGCCCGCTGACGCCGCGGCCGAGCAGGTCGCCGACGGTGAGCACCTGCGGCGGCGCGGGCCGTGGTCCGGCCAGGGTGAGTGTGCGCGGCTGGGTCACTCGGTGGTCTCCTCGTCGCTCTCGATGTCACGGCGGGGGCTGGCGAGCTCGAGGATCCGGTGCTCGGTGGCGTCGGCGGCGGCGAGCTCCCCGGCGACCGCCCGCTCGCGGAGCACGACGATCCGGTCGCAGAGGCCGATCAGCTCGGGGAGGTAGGACGACACGACCACGACCGCGAGCCCCTGCTCGGCGAAGTCGGCGATGATCCGGTAGAGGTCGGACTTGGCGCCGACGTCGACGCCCTTGGTCGGTTCGTCGAGCAGCAGCACCTTCGCGCCGGTGCCGAGCCACCGGCCGAGCAGCGCCTTCTGCTGGTTGCCGCCCGACAGCGACGTGATCGGGTCGTCCCAGCCGCCGTGCCGCAGGCGCAGGCCGGCCACCGCGGTCTCGGCCCCGGACTGCTGCGCCCGGGCGCTGATCACGCCGGCGCGGGCGGCGCGGGGGAGCGTCGCGATCGTGACGTTCTCGCGGATCGACAGCTCCGGCAGCAGCCCGGACTCCTTGCGGTCCTCGGTGAGCAGCGCGATCCCGTGCCGCATCGACGTGCGCGGCGAGCGCAGCGGCACCTCCGCGCCGTCGACGAGGACGGTGCCCGCCTGTACCGGCGCCCCGCCGAACAGGGCGTGCAGGAGCTCGGAGCGTCCCGCGCCGAGCAGGCCGGCGAGCCCGAGGATCTCGCACTGCCGCACGGCGAGGTCGACGGGCGCCGGGAACCCGGCCGGGTGCAGGCCGCGCACCTCGAGCCGCACCGGTCCGGGGTCGCGGCGGGTGCCCGGGTAGAGCTGGGTGATCTCGCGGCCCACCATCGCGGCGATCAGGCCGGCCTCGTCGAGCCCTTCCAAGGGGCGCGTGGTGACGTGCCGGCCGTCGCGCAGGACGGTGACGCGGTCGCCGATCGCGAACATCTCCTCGAGCCGGTGGGTCACGTAGAGCACGGCGGTGCCCGCGTCCCGCAGCACCCGGATGCGGTCGAGGAGCGCCTCGGCCTCCCGCTCGGACAGCGCGGTGGTGGGCTCGTCGAGGACGACCAGGTCGGTGCCGGACCCGACGACGCGGGCGATCTCCACGAGCTGCCGGGTGGCCGTGCCGAGGTCGCCCACCGCGGCGTCGAGCGGCACCGCCCGGAGCCCGACGCGGTCGAGCAGCTCCCGGGCGGCGGCGCGCTGGCGGCCCCGCGACACCACCCCGAACCGGTGCGGCAGCCGGCCCATCAGCAGGTTGTCCATGACGCTGAGCTCGGGCAGAAGCGACAGCTCCTGGTACACGACGCCCACGCCGGCCTGGCGCACCTGGGCCGGGGTGGGGTGCGGGCCCATGTCCCGGCCGTTCACCGCGTACCCGCCGCCGTCCCGGGCGACGGCCCCGGTCAGCACCTTGATCAAGGTGGACTTGCCGGCGCCGTTCTCGCCGGCCAGGCAGTGCACCTCGCCGGGGAGCACCTCCAGGTCGACGTCGTCGAGCGCGACGACGGGGCCGTAGGTCTTGCGGGCGCCGGTGAGCGAGACGACGGGGGCCACCGGTCAGCCCGTGGTGGTCGGCGGGTCGAGCAGGGCGGCGAGCGCCGGATCGCCCACGTTCGACGGGTCGACGAGCACGGCCCCCGGGTCGAGGTTGACCGGGGGAGTGGAGCCCTGCAGCGCCATCGCGGCCTCGACCACGCCCTGGTAGCCGAAGAAGAACGGGTTCTGCACGAGGATCGCGTCGATCGCCCCCGTGCGCACGGCCTCGACCTCGGCCGGGTCGGAGTCGAACGCCACCACCGCGAGGGCGTCCGCCCGCCCGGATGCCCCGACGGCACGGGCGGTGCCGGTGCCGGAGGTGTTGTTGTCGGCGAAGATCCCGGCGAGGTCCGGGGTGCGGGTCAGCGCGTCGTTGACCTGCCCGACGGCGGTGTTGAGGTCGTTGCCGTTCACCAGCGTCTGGATGATCTGCGCGTCCGGGCAGCCGGTCCCGAGGCCGGAGCGGAAGCCCTCGAACCGGTCGATCAGCACCTGCACGCCGGACACCGCCGACTCGTGCAGCACCTTGCCCGCCGGGTTGCCCTGCCGGGTGAGCAGGTCGCACATGCGCTGGCCCGCCTGCTGACCGGCCTTGATGTTGTCGGTGCCGATGAAGCCCTCGGACTGCGCGCCGATCGCGTTGTCGACCGTGATCACCGTGATGCCCGCGGCGCGGGCGCGGCCGACGACGTCGTCGAGCGCCGTCGAGGAGTTCGACGCCAGCACGATCGCCTCGGCCCCGCGGGAGATCGAGTTCTCCACGAGGCTGACCTGCTGGGCGATGTCCGTCTCGGAGGTCGGGCCGAACAGTCCCAGCTGCACGCCGAGGTCGGCGCCCGCCTTCTCGGAGCCGGCCATCATCGACTGCCAGAACTCCGAGTCCGTCGCCTTCACGATCACGTCGATCCGGCTGCCCGCGACGGGCGCCTGCCCGGCCACCGCCGCCGGATCGGATGCGCCGCCGGACGCCGCCCGCCCGACCAGCAGGCCGGCCCCGAGGGCGACGACGGCGGCGACCGCGAGGACGCCGAGCGAGACGCTCCGGACTGTCGTGCGCGTCACAGTGGGCACGGCCAGAGTTCATCCTGTCATGACAGGATTGTCAAGGCGCGCGGCGCATCCTCGGACAGGTGACATGTGGGCGGACCGGGCGCTTCGTCCGCCGTAATGTGGGCCACCTGGTCGGCCTGAACCGGGAGCCTGGATGGACGCATCGGCCCTGATCTGGGGCGCCACGATCGTCGGGATCGTTGGCCTGCTCGCCCTCGACTACTTCTTCCACGTGCGCAAGGCGCACGTCCCGACGATCCGGGAAGCCGCGGTGTGGTCGGCGCTCTACGTCGGGATCGCGGTGCTGTTCGGCGTCGGCGTGCTGGTCCTCGGCGGCACGGCGATGGGCGCGGAGTACTTCGCGGGCTACCTGACGGAGAAGGCGCTGTCGGTCGACAACCTGTTCGTCTTCCTCGTGGTCATGACCAGCTTCCGGGTGCCGCGCGCCGACCAGCAGAAGGTGCTCCTGTTCGGCATCGTGTTCTCGCTCATCGCCCGCACCGGCTTCATCCTCGTCGGCGCCGCGCTGATCAACACCTTCGCCTGGGTGTTCTACCTGTTCGGGCTGGTGCTGCTGATCACGGCGGGAAACATCCTCCGGCCCCGGGACTCGGAGAACCGGTCACCGGACAACATCATGGTCCGGCTCGCCCGCGCGCTCTTCAGGACGTCCGAGGAGTACGACGGCGACAAGATCTTCACGGTCCGGGACGGCAAGCGGGTCATGACGCCGATGCTGCTGGTCATGGTGGCCATCGGCGGCACCGACATCATGTTCGCGCTCGACTCCATCCCCGCGATCTTCGGCCTGACGCAGAACGTGTACGTGGTGTTCACGGCCACGGCGTTCTCCCTGCTGGGGCTGCGCCAGCTGTACTTCCTCCTCGACGGCCTGCTCGACCGGCTCGTCTACCTCTCCTACGGCCTGGCGGCCATCCTCGCCTTCATCGGCGTCAAGCTGATCCTGCACGCGCTGCACGAGAACAACGTCCCGTTCGTGAACAACGGGCAGGCGGTCGACGTCATCGAGATCAGCACCGGCATGTCGCTCGTCGTGATCATCGGCGTCCTGGTGGTGACCGTGGTCGCCTCGCTCGTCAGCCCGAAGGGCCGGGCCGTGAACCTCGTGTCCGCGGCGCGGCGGCACGCCACCGAATACCTGACGTGCGAGATCGACCCGGCGGTGCGCGAGAACGTCTTCCGCAAGCTGCTCGGCGAGGAGGCCCAGCTGCGCAAGCTGCCGGAGAAGTACCGGGCGCGGATCCGGCAGGAGGAGCAGCTGATGGAGCTCCTGCGGCGGGCGCACGCGGAGCACGACGGCGTGGCCACCCGGCGCCCGTGACGCCGGTCAGCGGGTGGTCCGCTCGCCGCCGTTGACGGCGACGCACTGGCCGGTGATCTGCCGGGCACCGGGGGAGGCGAGGAACGCGACCGTGGCGGCGATGTCGTTCGGCGTGCTCGGCCGCCGGGTGGCGGCGGCCCGGATCAGGGCCGACCGGCGCTCGTCGGTGAGCCGGTCCCGGAAGAACTCCGTGTCCGCGACGTAGCCCGGTGCGACGGTGTTGACGGTGACGCCGCCCGGCCCGAGCTGGTGGGCCAGGTCCACGGTCCAGGACGCGAGCCCGGCCTTCGCCGCGCCGTAGGCGCCGGCGCCCTTGTCCGCGGCGATCGATCCGATGTGCACGACCGTGCCGCCGGGCCGCAGCCGGTCCCGCAGGGCGGTGGTGACGAGCACCGCGGACAGCAGGTTCGCGTCCAGGTTCGCCCGCCAGTCCGAGGCGACCGCGGCGAGGCCCGCGGGGGCGTCGCGGTCGAGGTCGGTGTTGCCGCCCGCGTTGTTGACCAGGACGTCGACGTGTCCCGGCAGCAGGTCCAGCGCGGCCTCGACGGCGCCGGGGTCGGACGCGTCGAACGGGACGGCGACGGCCCGGCCGCCCAGCTCCGCGACGAGCTTCTCCAACGGGTCCGGTCGCCGCCCGGTGACGACGACGTGGTGGCCGTCCGCGTGCAGCGCGACGGCGATGGCGCGGCCGATACCAGTGCCTGCTCCGGTGACGACGGCGGTGCGCATGGTTCTCCTCGGGGTCGTAGGACACGTACTCGCCCACCGTGTCGCGCCGGGCCGATCGATGCTGCTCTCATGATGAATTCCGGCTGATCGATCAGTAATCTCTAATGATGGAGATCCGCTGGCTGCGGGCCGCGGCAGCCGTCGCGGAGCACCTGCACTTCGGCCGCGCCGCCGCGACCCTCGACATCGCGCAGTCGCAGATCAGCCAGCAGGTGGCGGCGCTGGAACGCGAGCTCGGGGTGCGGCTGTTCGACCGGGACAGCCGCAACGTCGCGCCGACGTCCGCCGGTGCCGCGTTCGTCGCCGACGCCCGCGCGGCACTGGAGCGGCTGGACGCGGCGGCCGGGCGGGCCCGGGCGGCGGGGCGCGGGGAGCACGGGACGCTCGCCGTCGGCACGGTGGGGTCGGCGCTGAGCGCACCGCTGCCGCGCCTGCTGCGGGCCTTCCGGGAGCGGTTCCCCGCAGTCACGGTCAACTTCGCCGAGCTCACCACCGCCGAGCAGGTCGAACGGCTGCGCGCAGGCACCCTCGACGTCGGGTTCCTGCGCCCGCCGCTGCCCGATCCGGGTGCCCAGGAGCTCGAGCTGGTCACCGTCGCCGTGGAGGGCCTGGTCGCGGTGCTGCCGCCGGGCCACCGGCTGGCCGGGCGATCGGCCGTCCGGCTGTCGGCGTTGCGCGACGACGCGTTCGTCCGCAACCCGCGCCGCCTCGGCGCGGGCCTGCACGAGACGGTCACGGCGCGTTGCCGGGCGGCCGGCTTCGAGCCGCGGGTGGCGCAGGAGGCCGTCGACATGGACACCGTGGTCGGCCTGGTCGCCGCCGGCTACGGCGTGGCTGTCGTACCGGCCTCGGTCGCCGGGCGCGCGCCGCGCGACGTGACCTTCGCCCGGCTGGTGCCGGCCGGCCCTCCGATCGAGCTGGCCCTGGCCGTGCCGGAGCGACCGCCGTCGCCGGTGGCGGAGCGGTTCATCGCGCTGGCCCGAGACATCGGCCCGGTTCGGTTGTGAGCGCGAGCCCGTTGCGGGAGGATCGTCCGGCTCCCCTCGCCGGGAGCCGCGCGGGCTCCGACGGTCGGACGACGATCGGAGTGAGATGGACACGAACACCAGGTCCGTTGCGCAGACGATGTGGTGGCTCGTCCTCGTGCGCGGGATCCTCATGGTCCTCTTCGGGATCCTCGCGCTGGTGTGGCCGGGGATCGCCCTGCTGACCCTGGTGTGGCTCTTCGGCGTCTACGCCATCCTCGACGGCGTCACCGCGGTCGTGATCGGCGTCCGCAGCCGCGGCGAGCCGCACCGGGTCTGGACCGTCGTCCAGGGCGTCGTCTCGGTGCTCGCCGGTCTGGTCGCGCTGGCCTGGCCCGGGGTCACCGCGCTCGCCCTGCTGTTCGTGATCGCCTTCTGGGCGATCATCATGGGGATCGGGGAGATCGGGGGTGCGTTCGCGTCCCGCCGGAGCGGGTCGGGTGCGTGGGGCTGGACTCTGGCCGCCGGGATCCTGAACGTGGTGTTCGGCGTGCTGCTGCTGATCTGGCCGGCGGGCGGCCTCCTCGCGCTGGTCTGGCTCGTCGGGATCTTCGCGCTCGCCGGCGGCAGCGCGCGGGTCGTCCGGGCGGTCCGGGTGCGGTCGGCGGCGGGCGCCGGCGACCGCACCCTGGAATCCCACTGACCGTCAGGTGCCGGTGTAGTCGGGAACCTGCACCGCCGCGCCGTCGGCCAGCGCCGAGGCGTGCGCGCAGATCCCGGGTGCCGTCCACGCGGCCGCCCGCCGGGCGTCGACGAGCGGTGCCCGCCCGTCCACGACGCTGCGCACGAACTCGTCCACCAGGAACGGGTGGGACCCGCCGTGATCCGCCCCCACTCGGACCTCGGCGGGCATGCCCGGCAGCCGCACGGCGGTGGGGCGGACGAACGGCCGCAGCGGCTCCGGCAGCCGTTCGGGGCGGTCGGGCGGGGCGAGCGAGCTCGCCCCGACCCGGTTGCCGCGCCGCCCGGGAGCGGGCCCGGCCATGTCGAACACGGTCAGCTCGCCCTCGTTGTCGATCGGCCACTCGACGCCGCGGCGGTCGCCGTAGATCGAGAACCCCTCGATGTAGCTGCGGGCGGTCTGGGAGAACGACATCTGCACGTCGGCGAGCACGTCGCTCCCGCGCAGCCGGAACAGGCCCATCTCGGTGGGGAACGGGTTGTCGAAGCCGCCGGTGCGGCGGGTCTCGGCCAGCTGCCCGGCGCCCTGGCACTGGACGCTCGCGACGGTGGTGCCGAGCAGGTGCAGGATCGGCGACAGCGCGTGCGTCACGTAGTGCATGGGCGGGAAGCCCTGCCAGTACGTGGGGAAGCCGTCGAGGTTCTGGATGTGGTAGCCGCGGTAGAGGGTGAGATCGCCCAGCTCGCCGGCCCGGTGCATCTCCGCGACGGCGAAGTACTCCCGGGCGAAGACCGTGGTCTCCATCATCATGTAGTTGCGACCCGACGCCTCCTGGGCGGCGATGATGCGGTCGAGGTCCTCCAGCGTGGTGGCCATCGGCACGGCGCACGCCACGTGCTTGCCCGCCTGGAGCGTGGCGACGGACAGGTCCGCGTGCGTGTGCACCGGGGCGAAGACGTGCACCGCGTCGATGCCCGGGTCGGCGAGCGCGTCGGTGATGTCGCCGTACCCGGCGCCGAGCCGGTACCGGTCGGCCACCGCGGCGCGGCGCTCGCGGTCGGGCTCGACGAGCACGACCTTCGCCACGTCGGGGTGGCTGAGGTAGATCGGCACGAACTCGGCGCCGAAGCCCAGCCCGGCGACGGCGACGACGAGGCCGGCACCGCTCACGAAAACGCCACCTGCTCCTCCTCACCGGTCAGGAACACCACGCCGCCGGTGACGAAGTTGTCCAGGTCCTTGCTCGCGGCGAGGCCCTCGGGCGAGGCGAGCACCGCGTCCATGGCCGCCTTGTCCTCGGCGTACAGCTCCGCGACGAGGATCCAGTCGGGGTTCCCGTCGGTCCACTGCAGGTTCCAGCCCGTGAGGCCGGTCATCTTCTGGGCCAGCGGGACGTGGGTCTGCATGTAGTACTCCCGGAAGGCTGCGGGGTCGGTCGGCGTGCCGTAGAGGATCGTCATGCGGTACACGTCAGCTCGCTTCCGTCGTGTTCGTGGCTGTGGTGGGAAGGTCGATCCGCAGGTAGGAACGCATGTGGTCGACCATCGCGACCTCGGTGGGCAGCCGCTCCATGCTGGAGGCGCCGAGGAAGCCCTGGACGCCGGGCACGTCGCGGATCACCTCGGCCGCCTCGGTGGGCGAGTGGATCGGCCCGCCGTGGCAGACGACGAGCACGTCGGGGTTCTTCGCCCGCGCCGCGGCGGCCAGCTCGGCCACCTTCTCCTTCGACTCGGCGAGCGACAGGGCGGTCTGCGCCCCGATCATCCCGGAGGTGGTGAGCCCCATGTGCGGCACGACGACGTCCGCGCCGGCCTCGGCCATGGCGGCCGCCTCGTCCGGGTTGGCCACGTAGGTGCAGGTGAACAGGTCCAGCGCGTGCGCCGCGGCGATCATGTCCACCTCCTTGTCGAAGCCGAGGCCGGTCTCCTCGAGGTTGGCGCGGATGATCCCGTCGAACAGGCAGACGGTCGGGTAGTTCTGCACGCCGGAGAAGCCGGCCTCGGCGACCGTGCGCAGGAACTGCGGCATCAGCCGGAACGGGTCGGTGCCGCACACGCCGGCGAGCACCGGCAGGTCGCGCACCACGGGCAGCACCTCGGCGCCCATCTCCATCACGATCGCGTTGGCGTCGCCGTAGGGCATGAGGCCGGCCATCGAGCTGCGCCCCGCCATCCGGAAGCGGCCCGAGTTGTAGATGACGACGAAGTCGAGGCCTGCCGCCTCCGCGCACTTCGCCGACAGGCCGGTGCCGGCGCCGCCGCCGATGATCGGCCGCCCCTGCGCCACCTTGGCGCGCAGGCGGGCGACGAGCTCGGATCGGGTGGGCATGAGATCACTTGCCTTTCTTGCGGTGCAGCGCTCGGTCCATCGCCGCGCCGAGGTGGTGGGCGAAGGCCGGGTCGTTCACGGCGAGGTCGTGGACGTGCAGCGGGGTGCGCGGGTCGAGTGCCGCCTGCAGGGAGTCGATCAGGGCGGCGTCGGCGTCGGGGTCGTGGAACGGCCCGCCCGGGGCGGAGATCTGCGAGAACCCCCGCCGGGGCACGTGGACCTCGACGAACGCGCTCGCCCCCGCGAGCTTCCGCGCGATGATCCGGCCCAGCTCGGCGTTCTCGGCGGGGGAGGTCCGCATGAGCGTGACCGAGGGGTTGTGGGCGAGCAGCCGCCGCCCGGCGTGCTCGGCGGGCACGGTGTCGCGCGGGCCGAAGTTGACCATGTCGAGGGCGCCGACGCTCACCACCTGCGGCACGCCGTGCGCGGTGGCCGCCTCCAGCCGGTGCGGCCCCGCGGAGCAGACGCCGCCGACCAGCTCGTCGGCCAGCTCGGTGGTGGTGACGTCGGCGACGGCGGCGAACAGCCCGGACGCGATCAGGGACTCGAAGGTGCGCCCGCCGGTGCCGGTGCAGTGGAAGACCTGCACCTCGGCGCCGGCCGTCCCGAGGTGCTCGCCGACGGCCTGCACGCACGCGGTCGTGACGCCGAACATCGTGGCGCCCACCACGGGACGGTGCGACGGCGCCGGGACCGGGGGCCCGGTGACCATCCCCGCGACGGCGTCGGCCGCGCGGGCCAGCACCGGCGTGCTGATCGAGTTGAGCCCGGCGATGTCCACGACCGGGTAGACCATCGTGAGGTCGCTGGTGCCGACGTACGGGCGGGTGTCGCCGGCCACGACCGTCGACACGAGCACCTTCGGCACGCCGAGCGGCAGCACCGGGGCGACCTCGCTCATCACGAAGCCCGCGTTCGACCCGCCGAGCACGACGACGGCGGCCACCCGGCCGTCCCGGTGCAGGTCGCGGACCACGGCGGCGGCGCCCCGGGCCATCGCCGAGACGGCGGCGTTGCGGTCGCCCGCGGCGACGAGTGCGTCGTGGTCGGCGCCGCCCGCCGCCGCGACGGCGCGCCGGTCCACGTCGGCGGCGATCCCGGGCGCGCCCAGCACGGACGTGTCGACCAGCAGGCAGGGCACGCCCGCGGCGGCGATCCGGTCGCGGACGAAGCCGTACTCGGCGTGCTTGGTGTCGAGCGCGCCGACGAGTACGACGTTCACTTGACGGCTCCCAGGGAAAGCCCGCTGATCAGGCGCTTCTGCGAGATCGCGAACACCACCACCAGCGGCAGCGAGGTGAGCACCGCCAGCGCCATCAGCCCGTTCCAGTTGGCGGCGTAGGTGGTGTTCTGCGAGGCCAGGAGGCCGCTGACCGGCGGCACCACGCCGGGCGGCAGCAGGTTGATCGCGTAGACGAACTCGCCCCACGCGTTGATGAAGATGACGCTGGCCACGGTGAACACCCCGTTGCGCATCATCGGCACGGTGATCGAGCGGAACGACCGCCACGGCCCGGCCCCGTCGATCACGGCGGCCTCGTACAGCGCGTGCGGGACGTCCTGCGCGTAGGGCCGCAGCAGCATGATCGCGAACGGCAGCATCACCGCGACGTCGGCGAGGATCAGGCCGGGGAGGGTGTTGAGGATCCCCCACTGCGCCAGCACGCTGAAGAGCGGGATCACCGTCATCGGCTGCGGGATCATCTGCAGCACGAGCAGCCCGGCGAGCGCCACCGCGATGACGCGCGCCGCCCCGGCGCCCAGCCGCGCCGCCGCGGCGAACGCCGCGGGGACCGCGAGTGCGACCACGACGACCGTGACGACCACGCTGATCTGCACGGAGGTGACGATCGCCGCCGCGCCCTCCCCGATCACCTCGCGGTAGGTGTCGAGGCTCGGGGTGAACACGATGCCGTTCGGGTCCTGCAGCACCTGCGTGGTGCTCTTGAACGAGGTCACCACGATCCACGCGAGCGGCACCAGGTAGGCCAGGGCGAGCAGGACCTTGACGACCGCGAACAGGACCCGGGTGGGGGCAGCGATCATTCCGGGACCTCCGCGTTGATCCGGCGCACGTAGGGCACGGCGCAGGCGGCGACGACGATCATCGACAGCACCGCGACGGTGGCGCCCGTGCTCATGTCGAACTGGGTGAACGCGGTGTAGTACGAGAGCACCGGCAGGGTGTTGGTCGAGGTGCCCGGGCCGCCCTCGGTGAGGACGTAGAAGAAGTCGAAGCTCTTGAACGCGTAGATGACGGTGAGGATCGCGAGGATCCACATCGTGGGCCGCAGCAGCGGGAGCACGATGCGGACCCGCGTGGTCCAGTAGCCCGCCCCGTCGATGGCCGCGGCCTCGAGCACCTCCTTCGGCACGGCGAGCATCGCGCCGCGCAGGATCAGCGTCGAGAACGGCAGCGCCGACCAGGCCACCACGCCCGAGACCGTCCACAGCGCCGCTGCGGGCGAGCTGAGCCACGGCACCGGGCCGATGCCGACCACCCCGAGCGCCTCGTTGAGCACCCCGGAGTCGTCGAGCAGGAACTTCCAGACGCTGCCGCTGACCAGCGGCGGAAGCGCCCAGATGAACACCATCAGCCCGAGCACGACGTTGCTGCCGCGCCCCGGCTCGGCCAGCACCGAGCCGCAGACGAAGCCCAGCACCAGGTTGGAGACGAGCAGCACGGCGCAGAGGCCGAGCGTGCGCCACAGCGCGTACCAGGTCTCGGAGTTGCCCAGCGCGTCGGCGAAGTTGTCCAGGCCGACGAGGGACCACCCGCCGACGATGTTGCTCGGCCCGACGTCGCTCACCGACATCTGGAAGAGCACGACGACCGGGTAGATCGCCATCGCGACGAGGACGACCGCGGCCGGCACCCCGAAGCCGAGCGGGGTGATCGCGGCCCGGCGCCGGCCCGGTGCGGGCGGCGCGGCCGGCCTGATCTCGGGATCCTTCGTGGCAAGAGTCATGCGCACCCACCGCCGCCCTGCTCGCGTGCCTCGTCGATGCTCTCGATCGCGTCCCGGGCCCCGGCCTCCGGCGACTGCTCCCCGGAGATCACGGAGCTGACCGCGGTGCCGAGCGCCTTCTGCATCGCCGCGGTGTTCGGGTTGTTCGGCCACGGGGCCGCGTCGCGGGTGGCGGCGGCGAACGGGGCGACCATGGCGTCGTCCCGGATCTCGGGCGCCGCGGCGGCCTGCTCGTGCAGCGGGATGGAGCCCGCCGCCTCGTACACGGCGAGGCCGCTCTCCGGTGACATCAGCTGCTCCAGGAACTTCCACGCCAGGTCGGGGTGCTCGGACTCCGACCCGATCGCGAAACCCTCGCCACCGGGGAAGACCTGGCTCTTCCCGCCGGTGGGCGCCGGGAACTTCGCGGTCCCGTACCGGAACCCGGCCTCCTCCACGTTGCCCAGCTGCCAGTTGCCGTTGAGGGCGAACGCGTACCGGCCGGTCATGAACTGCTGCCAGGACGCGTTCTGGTCCCAGGTGGCCGCGGCCCGGGGCAGCGTGTCGGCCGCGCGCCACTCGGCGATGCGCCGGAAGGCCGCGGTGACCTGGTCGGCCGACTCGGCCAGGTTGCAGTAGCCCACGCCGAGGCCCAGGAGCTGCGGGGCGAACAGCCACGCGCCCTCGACGTCGGCGGACCCGGAGAGCGCGACGCCCCCGTACTTCCCGCCCGCCTTCACGGTCTCCATGGCGGCCTGCAGCTCGTCGAGCGTCGCCGGGGGAGCGAGGCCGTACTCGTCGAGGATGTCCTGGTTGTAGTACAGCCCGACGAGGTTCGTGTACGACATCAGGTTGTAGATGCGGCCGGCGTCGTCCCAGGTCGCGGTGTCGGGGAAGCGGCCGGAGTCCGGGAAGGACTCCCAGTAGGGCGTGAGGTCGCGCATCACGCCGCCCGCGACGAGCGTCGGGAAGTCCACGACGATGTTGTTGGTGAACAGGTCCGGCGTGCTGCCGGTGGCGACCGATGCGAGCAGCTTCTGGTCCTGCTGGCTGCCGACCACCTGCACCAGCTCGATCTGCACGCCGGGGTTGTCCTGCTCGAACCGCCGCACCTCGGCTTCCAGCCACTCCTTCTGGGTGCCGTCGTAGTACTGCCAGAACGTCAGGACGGTGGTGTCGGGGCTGCTCGCCGCGACGCTCGAGATCGCGCAGCCGGACGTCGCGAGGAGCAGGGTCAGCGCGAGGGCCAGCAGGCGCGGTCGCGATCTCATCGGCCGGAGCCTAGGGAAGAGTTATGGCAACACGCAAGATAATTATGAAGATTGTCGACGTAATTGTCCGGACGTTATGTTGGCCCCATGGTGGAAGGGGCGGGGGTGCTGCTGGGGATGATCCGCAGCGGCCGGGCGCAGACCGTCACGCAGCTCGCGGACGCCGTGGGCGTCGCGCGCTCGACGATCCTGCAGCGGCTGGAGCACCTGCAGGGGCTCGGTCTCGTGCACAGCGAGATGCGCACCGAGGGCGCGCGCGGCCGCCCGGCCGCCGTCTTCGGGTTCGACCCGCGGGCCGGCGCCGTGCTGGCCGCGCACCTGGGGCTCACCGGTGCGCGGGCCGCCGTCACGGACCTGGACGGCGAGGTGCTCGCCGACCGGTTCGTCACCATCGACGTCGCCCGGGGCCCGGACGCCCTGCTCGACCTGCTGCACCGCACGTTCGAGGAGCTGACCGCGGAGGCGGCGGCCGGTCCCGTCGTCGGGGTCGGCGTCGGCACGCCCAGCACCTTCGAGCTGAAGGCCTACGCCCGCGGGCACGGGCTGTCGGCGGCCGGCTGGGACCGCGACCACTTCCGGGACGCGCTCGCGCAGCGCTACCAGGTGCCGGTGCTGCTCGACCTCGACGTCGCCATGCTGGCGCTGGCCGAGCACCGCGCGTCGTGGCCGGACGCCGAGGTGCTCGTGTGCGTCAAGCTGGGCACCCTCATCGACGCCTCGGTCGTCGTCCGCGGGGTGCCGGTGCGCGGCGCCGACGGCCTCGCCGGGGAGCTCGGGCACATCAAGGTGGTGGACGCCGACGACCCGTGCGCCTGCGGGAGCGTCGGGTGCCTCGACGCCGTCGCGAGCGGGAGCGCGCTGGTGCGGCAGATGGTCGCGGCGGGACGCCCCGTCGACCACGTCTCGCAGATCATCCAGCTCGCCAACGACGGCGACCAGGACGCCGTGCACCTGATCCGCCGGTCCGGCCGGCGCATCGGTGAGGTGCTGTCGTCCGTGGTGAACCTGCTGAACCCGGCGGGGATCTCGATGTGGGGCTACCTGACCGAGGCCGAGTCCCTGCTCGCCGGGATCCGCGAGAGCCTCTACCAGACGGCGCTACCCGGTTCGAGCGAGCACCTGCGGCTCGCCACCACGGAGCTGGGGGATCTGGCCGGAGTGCGCGGCGCCGCGCTGGCGGTGACCGACACGGTGCTGGAGCCCCGCGCGGTGGAACGGGCGGTGGTCAGCGGTTCCTGGTCGGCCTGAGCGGGCCATCCGACCGACTTCGCACACCCAGCACGTGCTTCGAACAGGGCCCGCCCTGTGCGAAGTCGGTAGCGGATATGCGAAGTCGGGCTGCGGGCTCAGCTTCGGCGCAGGAGGACCGCTCCGCCCTGGCCGCCTCCGCCGCAGATCGTCGCCACCCCCAGCTCCGCGTCGCGTCGCCGCATCTCGTGGGCGAGGGTCAGCACCAGGCGGAAACCGGACCCGCCGAGCGGGTGCCCGATCGCGATCGCGCCACCGTTGACATTGACCTGGCCGTGGTCGATCTCCAGGTCGCGCATGCTGGCCAGCACGACGGCGCCGAACGCCTCGTTGATCTCCCACAGGTCGACGTCGGCCGGGGTGAGCCCGTGGCGCTTCAGCAGCGCCCTGGCAGCCGCGGCCGGCTTGAGGTGCAGGGTGGGGTCCGGGCCGGCCACCGCGGCGTAGCCCGCGATCTCGGCGAGCGGTTCGATCCCGAGCGCCGCGGCGCGCGCGGCACCGGTGACGACGCCCGCGGACCCGGCGTCGGACATCTGCGACGAGTTGCCCGCGGTCAGCGTCCCGTCCGGGGTGAACGCGGGGCGCAGGGCCGCGAGCCTCTCGATCGTCGTGTCCGGGCGTACCCCCTCGTCGCGGTCCAGCTCGGGCAGCGCGGCGATCTCCTCCGCGAGCCGGCCGGCCGCCGCGGCCGCGCGCCGGTGGCTCTCCAGCGCGAACGCGTCCTGGTCCGCACGCGCGATGCCGAGCTCGGCGGAGGCGGCGTCGGACATCTCGCCCATCCCCTGCTCGGAGAGCGCGCACCACAACCCGTCCCGGACGAGGAGGTCGACCATGGCCCCGTCGCCCACGCGCGCCGCGGCCCGCACCTGCACGCCGTGCAGGGCGCGGCTCATCGACTCGAAGCCGCCGACGACGCCGACGTCGAGCTCCCCGGCGCGGACGAGCGTGGCGGCCAGGCCGGCGGCGCTCAGGCCGGCCAGGCAGACGTTGTTCAGCGTCATGCCGGGCACGGTCGTGGGCACACCGGCGCGGGTGGCGGCGACCCGGGCCGGGTTCTGCCCGTTGCCCGCCTGCACGACGTTGCCGAGCAGGACCTGGTCGGGTACCGGGTTGCCGGCCCGTTCGAGCGCGGCGCGGATCGCGTGCGCGCCGAGGTCGACGGCGTCGGCGCCGCGCAGGGCGCCGCCGAACCGGCCGACCGGGGTGCGGGCGGCGCTGAGCAGGACGGGACCGCGGTCGTCGGCCATCGGCGCGGGCGGTCCTCAGCCCTTGTTCTCGTACACGGGCACGATCGCGCCGCGGGCGAGGGTGTGGCCGAACAGGTTGAAGCCGAGGAACGCGGGAGTGGCGCCGGTGGGGATCCCGAGGCTCGCGACGTCGACCGCGTGCACGACGAAGAAGTACCGGTGCGGCCCGTGCCCGGGCGGCGGCGCGGACCCGACGTAGCGGGCGAGGCTGCCGTCGTTCGCCAGCTGGAAGGCGCCGTCCGGCAGGCCGGAGCCGTTCTCGTCGCCGGCGCCGGTGGGCAGCTCGGTGACCGAGGCGGGGATGTCGGCGACCGCCCAGTGCCAGAAGCCCGACGCGGTGGGGGCGTCCGGGTCGTAGCAGGTCACGACGAACGACCGGGTCTCCTCCGGGAAGCCGCTCCAGGACAGCTGCGGGGACAGGTCCTCGCCGCCCGCGCCGAAGATCCCGGACCGGTGGGCGACGGCCAGCGTCTCGCCGTCGGCGACGTCCGTGCTGCTGACGGTGAAGGAGGGGACCGACGGCAGGTCGGCGTACGGGTCGTGGGGCATCGGCGGGTGCTCCTTCGATCATGGGGACTGGTCCGCCTGGCACCGTAGTCTTGTCTTCCGATCCGTGAGCGACAGCTGGGGGCGACGAGCATGGCCGGCTTACCCGCCTCGGCCCGCCGACGAGCGACCATCTCCCAGGTCGCCGAGCTCGCGGGGGTCTCGAAGGCCACCGTCTCGAAGGCGTTCAACAACCGCGGTGGGGTGTCCGGCGAGACCCGGGACCGCGTGTTGCGGGTCGCGGAGGGCCTGGGCTGGCGGCCGTCGGCCCGGGCGGTGGCGCTGACGAGCGGGGGAGCGGGGGCGGTCGGCTTCGTCCTCAACCGGCCGCCGGACCTGCTGTCCTCGGACCCGTACTTCGGGGAGCTGATCTCCGGCATCGAGCGCACACTCGCCGAGCACGGGTTCTGGTTGCTGATGCAGATCGCCGAGCACGCCGACGCGGCCGAGGAGCGGCACGCCTACGCCGACCTCGCGCAGACCCAGCGCGTGGACGGGGTGTTCCTCGCCGAGTCCCGGATCATCGACCAGCGTTTCGACATCGTCACCGAGCTGGGGCTGCCGGCCGTGATCGTGTCGCGGCCGTGGGGGCGGACCGGGATCCCGTGGGAGGGCGCCGCCGACCCGGGCGGGGGCGTGGCGGGCTCGGTGGCGCACCTGGCGGAGCTGGGGCACCGCCGGCTGGCCTACGTGGCGGGCCCGCCGGACCGCTCCCACGTCCAGTACCGCACAGCGGCGTTCCTGGCCGCCGTGGCGGCCCACGGCCAGTCCGTGCTCGGGATCGCGCGCACCGACTTCTCCGCGGAGTCGGGGTACCGGGCCACCGACGAGCTGCTCGGGCAGCGCGAGCGGCCCACGGCGATCCTGTACGACAGCGACCCGATGGCCATCGCCGGCTTCCGGGCGGCGCGGGCGAGGGGCCTGCGCGTACCCGAGGACGTGTCCGTCATCGGGCACGACGACATCCACCTCAGCCGCTGGACCACGCCCGCGCTGACGACCATCCAGCAGGACGTGCAGGGGCTCGGGGAGCGCTGCGCGCTGCGGCTGCTGGACCTGCTCGGCGTGACCACCGCGCCGCCCGGCCCGCTGCCGGACCCGAGGCTGGTCGTGCGGGAGTCGACGGGACCGGCGCCTACCGATCCCCCAGCTCCGCGCACCTGACCGGGCGCGCGTGCTCGAGGGACTCCTCGGCCGCCGTCAGCACCTCCACGATCTCCTCCCCGAACCGCAGGTCGGCGGCGTGGGTGCGCTCGCCGGTGGCGACCATCGCGGCCAGGTCGGTGAGCGCGGTGGCCACGGCCGTCTCCACGGTGGACAGCGGGGTCGGCATCGGCAGCGCCCCCGCCGTCCCGACGGCCGTGAACAGGCTCTGCCGGATCGGGGCGGTGAGGCTCAGGGTCACGGTGCTCGTCGGCCCCGCGCCGTGCTGCATCACGAGGTGCACGGTGTCGCCGATGCCGGGCCGTGCCGTGACCTCGCCGACCGGACCGAGCACGCCGAGGGCGACGGAGAGGGCGTGCGGGCCGACGTCCCACAGCGCGCCCTTCGCCTGGCGCCAGTCGCTCGGGTCCCGGGGGGCGTCCGGGTCGTAGAGGCTCGCGAGCCAGCTCGCGTGGCCGCTGTGCCAGCCGCCCCGCTCCCGGGCGGCGGCGATCCAGGCGCGCTGTTCGGGCCGGTGGCGCGACGTGAGGAAGACCAGGCCGGCGACGTCGTGCTCCTCGGCGGCGGCGCGGATGCGCCGGGCGGCGGGCAGGTCGAGCGCGAGCGGCTTCTCCAGCAGCAGGTGGGTGCCGGCGCGGGCGGCCCGGACGGCGAGCTCCGGCTGGACGGTCGGCGGCACGGTCAGCACGACGGCGTCGACGGCCGCGAAGAGCTCGTCGGGTGTGCGGAACGCCTGCACGCCGTGCGGGTCGGCGAGGTCCCGGGCCTTCGTGTGGTCGCGTCCCCAGACGCCCGCGAACTCGACATCGGGGTGGGCGGCGAGGGCCGGGGCGTGCGTGTCGCGGGCCCACTTGCCGGTGCCGATGACGCCGGTGCGCAATGTCATGATCCCTAGCAAATCACGGTCGCGGGGATCACCGTAGTGGGATCGAACCGCCGTGATACGGTCGCGAAACCGGTTACTCGACGCCCCGACTTCGGCGCGTCGTCACTACGACTGGGCCCAAAAACCGGTTTCGCGACGAAGCTGCCGGAAGGAGCGGGACAGCCGGATGAGGATCCGCGGGAGAACGGCTGCTTTCATCGGCGTGACCGCGGCCATGGTGCTCGGGGTGGCGGCGACGATCGCCTACTCGGTGGGCACCGGCCGGGACCCGTCGCGGACGGTCACGTGGTGGGTGCCCAACTGGGACACGCCGATCGCCACCGAGCTGGCCGCGGAGTTCGAGGCGCAGAACCCCGGCCTGTCGGTCGAGATGGTCGAGACGACCTCCGACACGATGGCGAACAAGGTCTCGGTGGCCCTGGACTCGGGCGACCCGCCCGACGTGATCACCGAGCTGGCGTCCCGGACCCGCACCTACATCGCGAAGGGCGCGCTGGCGGACCTGTCGGACATGTACGGCCCGGACATGCCGCGCTCGGACTTCATCCCGGGCGCGCTCGACGCGGTCACGAGCGGCACCGGCACGTACGCCGTGCCCTACCGCTGGGACTGCATCGCGCTCATCTACAACAAGGACCTCTTCGCTGCGGCCGGGATCGCCGGCCCGCCCGCGACGTGGGCCGACCTCGTGGCGGACGGGCGGAAGCTCACCTCGGGCGGCGTCACCGGGATGGCGTGGCCGATGAGCGGCGCGGCGGAGGACCTGGTGCGGCGCTACCTCGGGTTCGCGCTGGCGGCGGGCGCCCGGGTGGAGAACGGGGTCCCGAAGCTGGACGTGGCGTCCTCGCAGGCCGCGCTGGAGATCGTCGCCGGGTCGGTCGCCGACGGCTGGGCCTCGCGCAGCTCCCTGGAGGTCGACAACACCGAGGTCCGTGAGCTGTTCATCAACGGGCGCATCGCGATGTACCTGGGCGGCGTGTTCGACGTGGAGGAACAGCTGGACGCCGGGATGAACGTGGGCACCGCGCTGACGCCCGGGCCCGACGGGCCCGGTGTGCAGGCCGCGGACGGCTGGGGGTACCTCGTGCCCGCCCAGGCGAAGAACGCCGCGGGGGCCCGGCGGCTCGTCGAGTTCCTCTCCGAGCCGCAGAACATGGCCCGGCTGACCATGACCTACCCGGCCCGCGTCAGCGCCGGTACCGACCCGCGCTTCCACGACCAGTACCGCCAACCCCACTACGAGCAGCTCGCCGAGCACTCGGTGCCGCCCCCGAACGACCCGGCGTGGGTCGCCATGAACCCGGCCGTCTACAGCACGATCCAGGCGGTCGCGCTCGGTCAGGTCTCGCCCGCGGACGGCGCGCGCCAGATCCAGGCGGAGTCCGACCGGCTGCTCGGGCCGGCCGGCTGAGGAGGATGTCGATGACCGCAGCCGGCGTGGCCGCCACGATCGGCCGCCCGACCCCCGCCGCGCGCGCCGCCCGCAACCGGCGCCGCACGGGGCTCGCGCTCACCCTGCCCGCCGTGCTCGTGATGGCCGGGCTGACGGTCGTCCCGATCGTCGCGGTGCTCCAGCGTGCGATCAGCGGCGAGGGCCGCGCCGCCTTCGGACGGCTGGTCGCCTCGCCGGACTTCGCGGGGGTCCTGCTCAACACCGCGGTCTGGACGGTGGTGGCGGTGGTCGGCGCGCTCGTCGTCGGCCACGCGGCCGCCCTGCTGATGCACTCGCGGTACCTGCGCCTCGCCGGCTTCTGGCGCGGCCTGTTCATGATCCCGTGGATCATCCCGAACGTCGTCGGTGCCACCGTCTGGAAGTGGAACTTCTCGGTCGACTACGGGCTGGTCAACCACTGGCTGCTGCAGGCGGGGCTCATCGCCGAGCCGATCGGGTGGCTGTCGGACCCGTCGGTCGTGCTGATCGCGCTCGCGGTCGTGCAGGTGTGGTTCACCGCGCCGTTCATCATGCTGATGGTCTCGGCCGCGTTGACCGCGATCCCCGAGGAGCGCGTGGAGGCGGCCCGGATCGACGGCGCGGGCGGCGTCGCGGTGCTGCGCTACATCATCCTGCCGGCCATCCGGACCACCACCGGGCTCGCCGCCCTGCTCATGGTGGTGTGGGCGCTGAACTCGTTCACGATCATCTGGGTGGCCACCGGCGGCGGGCCGGCCGGGGCCTCGACGATCCTGCCGATCCTGATCTACCAGGCGTTCCAGACCGGTGACGCCGCGATGGTCTCCGCGGTCGCGCTCATCCAGCTCGTCGTCTCGATGGTGTTCGCGGTGATCTACGTCCGGGCGGTCCGGGGCGACATGGAGGAGGCGGCGTCATGAGCGAGCTTGCGAGCGAATCATGTGCACAGCGCCTTGGGCGAATGCCCGCGACGAGCGCCAGCGAGGAGCTGGTATGAGCAGGCGGGTGGTGCTCGCGACGGCCACGTGGATCGGCGTCGCCGTCCTGGCGATCTGGACCCTCGCGCCGATCGCGGTGATGACGTCCACGTCGCTGAAGCCGCGCGACGAGATCTTCGCGATCCCGCCCGCGCTGCTGCCCGACACCTGGACGCTCGACAACTACGTCGAGGTGTTCACGAACTCCTCGATGCCCGAGGCGTTCCTCAACTCGATCCTCGCCGCGCTCCTCGTCACCGTCATGACGATCATGCTCTGCGGAAGTGTCGGCTACGCGCTCGCCCGGTTCCGGTTCCGCTCGGCGCGCCCGATCGCCCTGTTCATCCTGCTCGGCCAGATGGTGCCGATCACGGTCCTGCTGCTGCCGCTCTACCAGATGATCGGCGCGATGCAGCTGCTCGACACGATCGCGGGCCTGGCCATCGCCCACCTGGTGATCACGGTGCCGCTGGTCACCTGGATGATCCGCAACCAGGTGGCGGCGATCCCGATCGAGCTGGAGGAGGCCGTCCTCATCGACGGCGGTTCGCGGTTCGACGCGGTCACCTACGTCACCCTGCCGGTCGCGGCGCCGGGCCTGGCCGCCGCCGGGATGTACGCGTTCCTGCAGTCCTGGCACGAGTTCGTGCTGGCGTCGGTGCTCACCTCGTCCACGAGCGCGCGGACCGCGCCCGTCGCGCTGACCGAGTTCGCCTCCGAGTTCAAGGTGGACTGGGGGTCGACGATGGCGGCGTCGGTGGCCCTGAGCGTCCCGGTGGTGATCGCGTTCATCGCGCTGCAGAAGTACTTCGTGCGGGGTCTGGCCAGCGGCGGGGTGAAGGGTTGACCGACCCGCCGTGGCTGGGGGTCAACTACTGGTCGCGGGCCGGCGGGCCGCGGATGTGGGTCGACTACGACGAGGACACCGTGGCCGAGGAGCTGGACACGCTCGCCGCCCACGGCCTGGACACCACCCGCAGCTTCTTCTTCTGGCCGGACTTCATGCCGGAGCCGGGGCGGATCGACGACGCGAAGGTCCAGGCGTACCTGCGGTTCCTCGACCAGCACGCCGAACGCGGTCTCGGCACGATCCCGACGTTCCTCGTCGGCCACATGTCCGGGGAGAACTGGGACCCGCCGTGGCGCGGCGGGCGTGACCTGTACACCGACGTGTGGCTGGTCGCCCGGCAGTCCTGGTTCATCCGGGAGATGGTGGGGCGCGTCGGCGGGCACGAGGCGGTCGCCGGGTGGCTCGTCTCCAACGAGATGCCGATCTACGGGCGCCCGGAGACCCGCGGCGGTCCCGAGGACCGCGAGGCCGTCGCCGCGTGGGCGGAGTTGATGGTCTCGGCCGTGCGCGCGGGCGGCGGGACGCAGCCGGTGTCGCTCGGCGACGGGGCGTGGGGGATCGAGGTCACCGGCGCGGACAACGGGTTCCACGTCCGCGACATCGCGCCGCTCGTGGACTTCCTCGGCCCCCACGTCTACCGGATGGAGGACGACCAGGGCCGCCAGTTCCTCACCGCGGCGTTCATCTGCCACCTGCTCGGGTTCGCCGGGCTGCCGGTCGTCCTCGAGGAGTTCGGGGTGACGTCGGCGTACGTGTCCGACGCCAACGCGGCCCACTACTACCGCCAGGTCCTGCACTCGTCGCTGCTCGCGGGTGCGCGGGGGTGGCTGGCCTGGAACAACACCGACTACGGGCACATCGCCGACCGGGACCCCTACCGCCACCACGCCTTCGAGCTCTACTTCGGCCTGACCGACTCCGACGGCCGGCCCAAGCCCGCACTGCGGGAGCTCGCCGCGTTCTCCCGGGTCCTGCGCGCGGTGGACGTGGCGGCGCTGCGCAGGCCGGCCGCCGACGCGGCCCTGCTCGTCTCCTCCTACCTGGAGCAGCGCCACCCGCTCACCCCGGCCGCGGACGGGCCGTTCGTCTTCCGGTCGCTGCGGCAGGCGTGGATCGCCGCGTGGGAGGCCGACGTGGCGCTGGACCTCGTCCGCGAGCGGGACGGGATCGACGGCGGCCACCGGCTCTACCTGGTCCCGTCCACCAAGGCACTGCTCGCTCCCACGTGGACGCGGCTGGAGGAGCTGGCCGTAGCCGGCGCCACCGTGTACGTCTCCTACTGCGCGGGGGAGCACAGCTGGCAGCGGGGTCCGTGGTGGGCGGAGATGAACCGGATCTTCGGGGTGGAGCACCAGCTGCGGTACGGGCTGGTCGAGCCGGTGTCCGGGCCCGTCGAGCTCACCGTCGAGAAGCCGTTCGGCGACCTCGCCGCCGGGGAGCGGCTCACGTTCACCGCCGCGGGCACCGAGAACTCCCGGTCCTACCTGCCGGTCCGCGCGGTGGACGCCGACGTGCTGCTGGCCGACGCGCACGGGCGGCCCGCGCTGCTGAGCCGCCCCGTCGGAGACGGCCGGATGGTCCTGGGCACCTACCCGGTGGAGCACTTCGCGGCCGCCACCCCCGGCGTCAACCCGGAGGACACCGCGCGGCTCTACCGCGCGCTCGCGGCCGAGGCCGGGGTCCGGACGGTGGTCACGGTGCGGGACCCGCTGGTCCACACCGAGACCCTGGTCCACCCGGACGGCCGCCGCTTCGTCTGGGTCGTCAGCCAGCACGAGGACGGTGTCACCGCGGTGCTGGAGATCGCAGCCGATCTCGTCGACGCCGTGACGGGGGAGCCGGTCGAGCCGGGCGGCGTCGCACTGGAACCGTTCGGCGTGCGGGTGTTGCAGGTGACCGGCGAGTGAGGAGGGGCCGATGAAGATCGTCGATCTGCGGTGCGCGGTGATCGGGGCGAGCCCGATCGTGCGGATCGTGACGGACGAGGGCGTGGACGGGTTCGGGGAGATCGAGTCCTCCAAGCCGTACATGCGCCCGGTGGTGGAGATGTACCGCGACTTCCTGGTCGGCGAGGACCCCACCGACGTCGAGCGGTGCCTGCTGAAGATCCGCCGCTTCGCCGGGTTCAAGCCGTGGGGCGCCGCGGTGTCGGCGATCGAGATCGCGCTGTGGGACGTGGCCGGGAAGGCCGCGGGCCTGCCGGTGTACAAGCTGCTCGGCGGCAAGGTGCGCGACCGCGTGCGCGTCTACAACGGTGGTGTCCGCCCGCCGCGGGACGGCTACGACCCCGAGGACTACGCGCGCGTCATGGCGGAGATGAAGGCCGCGCCCGAGGGCTTCACGCTGATCAAGGAGGGCGTCGCGTACCACGGCCCGATGGCCGCGAGCACGCCCGGCTTCTCCTACGGGGAGCCGCGCACCGGCCCGCGCCACCCCGACCGCGGCCCGCTCACCGAGCGCGGCCTGAAGCACACGATCGCCTGCGTCGAGGCGATGAAGGACGTGCTCGGCGACGAGGTCGGGCTGGCGCTGGACGCCGGTCCCGGCTTCACGGTGCCCGACGCCATCCGGCTGCTGCGCGCACTGGAACCGCTGAACCTGATGTGGGTGGAGGACCTGCTCACCGGCGACTACGTGCCGTGGGTGCACGCCGAGCAGTACCGCGAGGTCACCGTCGCCACCAGCACGCCGACGCACACCGGCGAGCAGATCTACCTGCGGCAGAACTTCAAGGACCTGATCTCCACGCAGGCCGTGCGGGTCGTCGGGCCGGACCCGTGCGACGTCGGCGGGATCGCCGAGCTCAAGTGGGTGGCCGAGTACGCCGACCTGCACGGCGTCCAGATCGCCCCGCACGGCGTGCTGGACGGCGTGTTCGGGCTCGCCGCGCTGGTGCAGGTGTGCGCCACGCTGCCGGACAACTTCATCGCGTTCGAGTACCCGGTGGCGAAGCCCGACTGGTGGTACTCCATCGTCACGGGCCTGCCGGAGCGGATCGTCGTCGACGGGTTCATCGACGTCTGGGACCGGCCCGGGCTCGGCGTCGAGTTCGACCGCGAGGCCGCCGCCGCCCACCTCCGACCCGAGGACGAGGACTTCTTCGCATGAGCGCCACGCCCGACCTGCCCCGCCGCCCGTTCGGGCGCAGCGGGCTGCGGATCACGCCCCTGACGATCGGCGGTGGCCCGCTCGGCTCGATGCCGGGCAACTTCGGCTACGACACCCCGGCCGAGCGGGGGATCGCCACGGCCGTCGCCGCGCTGACCGGCCCGGTGAACGCGCTCGACACGTCGAACTCCTACAACCGCGGCGAGTCCGAGCGCCGGGTCGGGGAGGCGCTGCGGGAGGTCGGCGGCCTGCCCGCCGGGTACGTGCTGTCCACGAAGCTGGACCGCGACCTCGACACCGGCGAGTTCACCGGCGACCGGATGCTCCGCTCGATCGAGGAGAGCCTGGAGCGGCTCGGGCTCGACCGGGTGCCGCTGCTGCACCTGCACGACCCGGAGCACATCGGGTTCACCGAGTCCATGAAGCCGGGCGGCCCGGTGGAGGTGCTGGTCCGGCTGCGCGACGAGGGGATCGCCGGGTCGATCGGGGTCGCGGGCGGCCCCATCGACATGCTGCGGGAGTTCGTCGCCACCGACGCGTTCGACGTGGTGCTGACGCACAACCGGTGGACGCTGGTCGACCGCTCCGCCGGCCCGCTGATCGACGACGCCGTGGCCCGCGGGGTGGGGGTGGCCAACGCGGCGGTGTTCGGTGGCGGGATCCTCGCCTCGGGCGCCGCGAGCACCTCCCGCTACGCCTACAAGGAGGCCGCGCCGGAACTGCTCGCCGCCGTCCGGGAGATCGAGGCGCTCTGCGCCGCGAGCGACGTCCCGCTGGCGGCCGCGGCGGTCCAGTTCTCCACCCGCGACCCCCGGATCGCCACGACCGTCGTCGGCGTCTCCCGCCCGGAACGGGTGGCGGAGACCGTCGAGCTCGCGACGGTGCCCATCCCGGAACAGCTGTGGAGCGACATCGACGCGGTGATCGCGAGGCTCGCCGGATAGGTCGTGCCGGATCGGGGCGATGTGAGTAGCGGATGCCAGGTCCCGATTTCGCCGATCAAGGTGAGAAGGTCGTCAGTCGATCTTCGATCGCCGCCATCGGCCCTTGGTCAGCGCCGTCGGGACCTCGGGACCCGTGACGCGAGCGGCATGATCGGCGGGATCGGGACATAGGCCGCATGGGTGCGGTTCATGTCCCGATCCTGCTGATCACGGCCGCTACGGGGGCCACTTCGAGCGGTGCGGGGGCGATCACCAGGGGGTCCGCTGCGGTGGGCGCGCCGTGCCCGACCTGTCGGGTGCGCGCGGACTATCCGGTGGTCCCGTCGCCATACGCATCACGGCTCTCGGCGAGAGTCATGGTGCGTTCCGCGGAACCGGCCGCGACTCGTCCATCGGCTCTGCATCGAGTCTTTGCTCTCCGGACAGCTCGAACGCGATGCCCCTCGACAGCACCAGCTCTACGCGGTCGGTCGATGCGGCGATTCGGGACCGCCGGACAGTGGCGTGGGCACCCGGCGGTGCCGGTCTCGTCCGCAGGCGGGCGTGCCCCCAGGTCGGGGACGGCCGCCCGCGCAACCCCGGGGGTCGGTAGTGCACCCAAGCCGGCCACCCACCCTGACGCGTGGGCCGGCGCAACCCGGGTGCCGGCTGCGATCACCCGGACAGGTGTGGCGAGCATGCCGACCCGAGGTGACCGGGCACGCCCACGGGAGTCGAACCGCCGCGTACACCCCAGGCCGCCGACCCCACCTGCGGGTTCACCAACCCGGCGGCACCCCGTGACCGCACCCGATGATCACGCCTCACCCCGCGCTCGGTCGAGCGGTCGCGCCGGGATCATGCTCGCATCGCCTCGATTCGGCAACACCCTCCCTGAGTTCCCATTCCTTCAATCCGTCGGACCGGTGCGGCGGCGAGAATCCCGCCATGAGCGACGATCAGGGCGTCCGCATCGGCGCGTTCGTGTTCACCAGCCGGTACGAGGGACAGGCCGCCGGCGAGGTGCTGGCCCGTGGTGTCGCCGCGGCGCAGGCGGCCGAGGCCGCCGGCTTCGACGACGTCTGGGTCACCGAGCACCACTTCGTGCCGTTCGGGGTCAACCCCTCGGCGTTGACGTTCGCCGGGTACCTGCTCGGATGCACCAGCACGGTGCGGGTCGGCACGGCCGTCACGGTGCTGCCGCTGCACTCCCCGGTCCACGTCGCCGAGCAGGCGGCGCTGCTGGACCACCTCTCCGGCGGCCGGTTCGATCTCGGGGTGGGCCGGGCCCAGCCGGTGGTGGACTACGAGGTCATCGGGCGTGGCGTCGAGTACTGGCAACGAGGGCTGCCCGAGGCGCTGGACCTGACGCTGGCAGCGCTGTCGGGCCCGGTGTCCGCGGATTCCGACCTGTACCGGTTCCGCGAGGTGACCGCGGGGCTCGACCCCGCCGGAGCACGGCGGACACCGGTGTACGTCGCGGCGAACTCACCGGCATCGATGAACCTGGCCGCCACCCGGGGCCTCCCGATGCTGTTCTTCTTCGACAAGGACGCCGACGCGAAGGCGGAGATGATCGCCGAGCACACCAGGATCGCCCAGACCGCCGGGTATCCCGGTACCGGACACCAGCACGGCATGGCGCTCTTCGCGCACGTGAGCGACGACGCCGAGGAAGCCCGCTCGGTGATGCGCCGCGCCGCGGCGGAGTTCGTCCGGGCGAACCGGGAGTACCAACTGCTGCTCGACGTGCCTCGGCGGATCGACCCGGGAACCTCGGAAACCCAGGTGATCGAGGGGCTCACCGAGGCCGTCCTGGCCACCCACCCGGTCGGGACCGCACAGGACTGCGTCGAGCGCCTGGTCGAGCAGATCCGGCGGTCCGGCTGCCGCCGCGTCCTGTGCCAGGTCGAGGTCAGCGGCGATCACGACGGCGTCCTGGCCAACGTCAAACGGTTCGGCCAGGAGGTGCTCCCCGAGGTCCGCAAGCGACTCGCGTCCTAGACGGTCGATTCCCAGGTCCTCAGGGGTCGTAGGCGATCAAGGGGTGCTTGACGTAAGCGTCGGTGGCGCAGTTGTGCCGGATCGCGGCGGTCGGGGCGCACGAAGGTGATCCGATGGTGATTCGGTGTGCACCTGGTGTCATCCGAGGCGCAGCACGCACACCGGATCGCCGATCGAGGCGAAATGGTGGCCGGTTTCGCTGGCATGATCGAGGCTTCGGCGCGAAAGCGGGCGAAATCGACACGCGAACGCGCCGAAACACCGATCAAGGCGAAATGGTCGCCAAATGATCTCTGGGAGCGACCGTCTGCCCTTGATCATCCCTGTCCCGGGGCCGGATCCAACAGGAATCAACCGGCTAGAGGAACCGCACTGCCGTGAGCACCAGCCCGGCCACCGCCATCACCCACGTGTAGGGGAGGGTCTGCAGCATCACCCGCTCCACCCGCACCCCGGCGTAGCCCGCGCTCCACACCGTCTGCGTGCTGGTCGGGTCGGACACGCCGAGCGTCTGGTTGTACGACGCCATCACGCCGAGCACCACCTGCGGCGCGTAGGCCCCGCTGGCGATGAGGACGCCGGCCAGGCCCGCGCCCATGCCGTAGACGTTGAACGGGCCGCGGTAGAGGCAGAGCGGGGTGAGGACGCCGAGGATCACCACGAACAGCACCGGGTGGGTGGGGATCACGGCCGTGACGATGGGCTCCAGCGCCTCGACGGAGCCGGGCAGCTTCACCGCGGCGAGCAGGATGCCGATCGCGGCGAAGAGGAGCAGCGGCGGGACGGCGGTGTCGAAGCTGCGGTGCAGCGTCTTCAGCCCGACGACCGCGAGCCGGCTCGGGCGGGTGGTGGTGACCAGCGCGTAGCAGACGCCGACGAGCAGCGCGGGGATGATCGGGACGTCGAGCAGCAGCGCCAGCACGATCGGCACCAGCGGTGTGACCAGGGAGTACCACGGTGCCTCGCCCGCGCGGCGCCTCGGCGTGCGGCCGGTGCGCTCCGGTGCGATCGCGGCCCAGGAGTGCTGCACGCCGCGGCGCCGCGACTCGATCACGACGTAGGCGATGCCGATCACCAGCACGATCGGGAAGAGCGTGAGCTGGAAGTCGCGCACGGTCTCGACGGGGATCTCCAGCGTCTGCGACAGGTACTGCCAGGAGATCAGCTCGAACGGGATGCCGGCGCACATGCCGAAGACGACAGTGCCGGCGGCGGTGATCGGGGGCACGCCCATGGCGATCATGGTGGGGATGCCGATGATGCCGACCAGCATCGCGGCGGGGGCGGAGCCGGTGACGGTCCCGACCAGGATGCCGACGACGAACACGCCGAGCGCGACGACGTAGGGGCGGTCGCCGCCGAGCTCGACGGTCTTGCGGATCAGCGTCGAGGCGATGCCGGTCTCGCCCATGATCGAGCCGAGCCAGGAGCCGATCACGATGGCGGCCATCGTGGCGGCGAGCGCCACCGCGCCCTCCTGCAGCACGGTGGTGGTGATGCTGTCCTCGTCGCCCATCAGCGGTGCGCCGGCCATGAGGCCGATGACCACGCTGAGCAGCACGAGCACGAACGCCGTCGGCACCTTGCGGGTCAGCATCACGCCGACGCCGACGGCCATGACCAGGAGTATCGCGATACCCATCTCAGACGTCCCTCTCGGCAGGCTGTCGGAGCGCGGCGACGAGCTCGCCGAGCGCCGCGGTGAGCAGGACCGGGTTGCGGGCCAGGCCGACGGAGGCGGCGGCGAACCCGTGGGCGGCCAGCTCGGGCGCGCCCACGACGTGCGCGGGGACCGTCCAGCGCCCGAGGCGCAGGGCGATCTTGCCGACGCGCCGGCGCAGCTGCGTGGCGGCCGGGCCGTGCAGCAGCTGGTGGGCGATCTCGTGCGCGACGGCGGCGGCCCGCACGGAGCCGGCCGGATACCAGTCGCGCCAGCCGAGCTCGTCGATCAGCGACTCGGCCCGCTCGACCGCGTCGGTGTAGATGACCACGCTCGCGGGCCGGCTGCGGTACTCGGCGATGAGGATGCGCCGCCCGGGCTCGACGCCGCCGGTCCGCTCGGTGACGGGCAGGTCCGGGCCCGGGTCCGCCGTGGCCGCGAGCTCGCGGCCGAACGCGAGCGCGGATGCGGCCCAGCGGCTGAGCGTGTCCCGGTCCACCGCGGAGTGCACGGCGAGCTGCCCGAGCAGCTCACCACCGATCTCCGCGTCGGAGCGGCCGGCGAGCTCCGCGCACCGGCGCACCGGCGCACGGGGACTCACGAGACCTCCTCGACGACCAGCACGACGTCCTCCTCGTCGGCCCGCCCGGAGAGCTCGGTGTCGGCCAGCGTGAGCACCTGGTCGGGGTGGGTCATCCCGGCGAGGTTGACCAACCGGGCGCCGACCAGCAGGTGGATCGCCGGCACCCGGGCCCCGCTGTCGCCGTAGGAGGTGAACTCGTCGAGGGCCTTCGCCAGCGCTGCCCGGGCCGCGCCGACGGTCGAGGCCCGCACGTGGGCGTCCGGGGCGCCGAAGCGGACGACGCCGTCGACGTCGACGACCCGCACGGGGTTCCGCGGTCTGGTCACCTTGCCGATCAGGCCGCCGCGCGCCCGGACCGCGGTGTGGACGCGGAACTGCGGGGTGGTCGCGGCGGTCCGCACCGCGGCCGCGTCGACGTGCATGCTCCGGGCCGCGGCCCGGACGGCCGCGTCGTCGCCGGCGTCGGCCTGCGCCCGCGTGCGCATGTCCGTCGCCCCGGTCGCGACGGCCGCGACGACGTTGCGTTGCGGGTCGATCGACACGTCGACCTCGATCGTCGCCGGGGAGGCGCCCTGGGCGAGGACCGCCCGCTCCGCCTCCGCCCGCACCGAGAGGATGTCCTGCTGCGTCGGTTCGGGAATGACCCGTTCGACCGTGTCGCGCACCAGCGCGAGCGCGACGCCGATCGGGCTGATCACCTCGCTGTGGGCGGCGATCCGGGCCGGGAGGCCCATCGTCGACCCCAGGTGCGGGGTGACGGTCGCCGCGCCGCCACCGCCGCCGACCAGCTCGAGACCGTCGCGGTCGAGGCGGTAGTCCGTCACGAGCTCGTCGACGACCTCGCGGACCCGGCCGGCGGCGCGGTCGAGGATCTGCCGCGCCGCGTCGTCGACCGAGCAGCCCAGGCGCGCGGCGAGCGGCTCGATCGCCAGCCGCGCCGCCGCGGGCTCGGCGAAGGCGTAGTCGTCGCGGGGCACGACGCCGAGCGCGTTCGCGGCGCAGGTGACGGTGATCGCGTACCGGTCGTGGTCGGTGACGACGACGGCGTGGTCGGCCGGGTCGCCCTCCATCGGCCGCTCCAGTTCCAGCCGCCCGCCGCGCACCAGGTCGGGATCGGCGAAG
Organism: Pseudonocardia wallangbongensis; assembly: GCF_054486945.1. Classification (NCBI taxonomy): domain Bacteria; kingdom Bacillati; phylum Actinomycetota; class Actinomycetes; order Pseudonocardiales; family Pseudonocardiaceae; genus Pseudonocardia; species Pseudonocardia wallangbongensis. The sequence goes on along the minus strand of NZ_JBRERS010000001.1, from coordinate 654,537 downwards.
CAGCTGTAGCCCAGGCCCGCGATGTGCGCGCTGCGCGGCCCGACCCCGGTGACCTTCCCGCCCGAGACGCGGACCAGCGAGCCGCCGCCGACGCCGACCGTGCGCACGTCCAGGGACTTCAGGTAGGTCGTGTACCCGCCGACCTTCGCGTAGGCGACGGCGACGCGGCCGTCGCGGATGACGGAGATGTCGGTGGACGTCCCGCCGGTCTCCAGGAAGACGCCCTCGCTGACCCGCTCGGCGAGCAGGGCGCCCGCGGCGCCCGCGGCCGGTCCGGAGAGGATCGTGAGCAGCGGGCGGCGGCGCATCTCGTCCAGGGACATCACACCGCCGTCGCAGCGCATCACCATGAGCGGCGCGTGGATGCCGGCGTGGTCGATGCTGCTGCGGACCAGCTCCGCGGTGCTGAGCATCCGCGGCAGGATGCTGGCGTTCAGGGCGGCGGTGCGGGCCCGCTTCTTCAACCCGTAGAGCTTGCTGATGTCGTGGGTTGCGGTGGCAGGGAGGTTCTCGGACTCGGCGGCGCGCACGACCGCCAGCTCCCCGTCGGGGTCGTCGACGCTGAAGGCCTCCACGCCGACGACCACCTCGGCGCCGGCCCGGTGCACCGCGGCCACGGCGTCCGGCACCTCGGAGGACGCCTTGGCGTGCGCGTAGGTCAGCGGGAGGTGCTTGCCCGGCGCCAGCTCCAGCCTGGACAGGTGGCGCACGGCCTTCGTGCGCCAGCCGTCGAGCCCGCGGCCGAGGCCGACCACGCCGACGGTGGCGACGTCGCCCTCCAGCAGGGCGTTGGTGGCCTGGGTCGTGCCGTGGGCGAGGAAGACCACGTCGTCGGCGCTGCGCCCACAGTTCTCCAGCAACTCCTTGAGCGCGTTGATGATGCCCCGCGCCACCCCGTCGGGGTGCCGGTGCGTGGTCAGCACCTTCGCGGTCCCGATCAGCTCGAGGCTCGCGGCGTCGATCGCCACGGCATCGGTGAACGTTCCGCCGACGTCGATTCCGACCCTGACGGGTGTCGTCGTCATCCGGGCACCACTCCTCTTCGCTGAGGTGGGGGGGAGGTCAGGCCCGGGCGAGGGATTCCTCGCCCAGGTAGGCGCCCTGCTCGCGCAGCCGCCGCTGCAGCTCGGGCACCGGGACGAGCCGCGGGGACGTGCCCCCCGCGACCGCGAGCGCCGCCGCCGTGCCCGCGGCCTCGCCCATCGCGAACGCGGGTGGCATCACGCGGATCGCGCCGAGCGCCTCGTGGCTTGCCGACACGCACCGTCCGGCGACGAGGACGTCCTCCAGCCCTCGCGGGAGCAGGCTGCGGTAGGGCATCTCGTAGGCGTTGGCGGTGGCGTACGACGGCGCGATCCCGCCGCCGGCGCCGCTCGGGTCGTGGATGTCGACGGGGTAGGCGCACAGGCCGATCACGTCGTCGAAGTGCCGGCCGGTCTGCAGGTCCTCGATGGACAGCTCGTAGTCACCCATGATCCGCCGGCTCTCCCGCACCCCGACCGTGTTCGCGGTGTCGAGCAGCGAGGCGTTCTCGAACCCGGGCAGCTCCGTGCGGAAGAAGTCGACGAGCGCCATGGCCTGGTCGCGGCCCTCGATCTCGGCGGCGGTGAGGTCGCGCACCTGCGTGGCGTCGCGGCCCAGCACCCGGGTGGTGTTGATCCGCCACACGCCGGGCCGCATGGTCTTGTACATCCCGACGCCCATCCGAGGCGAGGGGAACCGGCCGGCCTCGCGGGCCGCCGCGACGATCCCCGCGTACGGCCGCCGGTCTCCTGGGTGCGACCGGATGTACTCGACGACCCGGTCGTCGTCGACGCCCTGCACCCGCAGGAACAGCGTCATCGGCTGGGTCAGGCCGTCGGACTCACGGCCGATGCGCACCTCGGCGCCGGCCCGCGCGGCCACGTCGCCGTCGCCGGTGGCGTCGACGGTGACGCGGGCGGTCAGGGCCTGCAGCCCGTTCTTGTTCGCCACGACGATCCCGCGGACGTGCCCGGCGTCAACGATGCTGTCGGCGACGAACGAGTGCAGCAGCAGCTCCACGCCGGACTCCCGGCACATCTGCAGCGCCACCGTCTTCGCGGCCTCCGGCTCGAACGGCGTGACCTTGTCGTGGCCGTAGACGATGAAGCCGGAGTACTCGTCGCCCGCCCGGGTCTGCGACGGGTGCAGCGCATCGCCGCTCTCGGCCATCCGCCGCACGAACTCGTCGAACACGCCCTGGATCAGCTGCTGCCCGCCGTCGAGGGAGAACGACGTCATGCAGGGGCCGACGAGCGCGGCGGTGAGGTTCCCGCCGAGGTAGCCGTACTGCTCGACCAGCAGGGTGCGGGCGCCCGCCCGGGCCGCCGCGACCGCGGCCGCGAGGCCGGCGGGACCGCCGCCCGCGACCAGCACGTCCACGTCGGCGGCGACGTCGAGCTCGCGTGCGTACGTGATCGTCATCAGTACCCCCTGATCTCCGGCCAGTGCCGCTCGACGCCGCTGCGTTCGAGGAGCCGGGTGAACTCGTCCCGGCGGTCGTGGTCGGCGTGCACCTGGTGCGGCTCGCTGCCGGTCTCGACGCAGTGCGCCGCCAGCAGCCCCGCGACCTCGCCGATGTTCCACTCGACGGGGTGCAGCCGGAAGCAGCCGTTGCTGATGTGGGTCGTCCCGATGTTCTTGGCGGCGGGGAGCAGGTTGCGCACCCGCTGTGGCACGAGCGAACCGAGCGGGATCTCGAACGGCACGCTCTCCAGGTCGATGTAGGAGTCGCCGCCGGTCGAGGGGTGCAGGTCGAGGTGGTAGCTCCCGACGCCGACCGAGTCCTCGCGCACGAGCACGCCGTGGGCTCCCCGTACGGCCAGCGACACGTCGTTCTCGGTGACCGTCGTCAGCGCGCGGATCCGGCGGGACTCCCGCAGGTAGGGCGCCTTCGCCAGGCCGTCGGCGGTGCCGGTGACGTCGGCGCGCAGGCGCAGCCCCGGCCACCCGGTGCCGCCGTCGGGCCGGGGCGCCTCGGTCTGCAGCCAGTGCAGCACCGAGAGGCTGAGCTGCTTGGCGTCGGCGAGGTGGCGGGCCGCGACGTCCGGCTCGACGTCGATCACGCTGCCCAGCCAGTAGTCGTTCAGCGGCCAGTTGACCAGCGTGATGTCCGAGCCGAACGCGCCGGGCACGTGCAGGTCGCGGGCCAGGATGCGGCGGAAGAGCCACAGGTCGAGGTCACCCGGTGCCTTGCTCTGGTCGGCGACGACGCGGATCGGGTCGTCGCCCGGGTTCGGCGCGAAGGTGCGGGGGACCGGTTCCAGGGTCCGCGGGTGCGGCGCGAGCAGCCCGATCAGCGGCCCCGGCCAGAACTCCGGGCGGTAGGAGCGCCAGAAGTCGTAGCGCTCCGGGCGGTCGATCGTGTGGTCCTCGCCGGGCCGGTGGTCGAGCGCGAAGCAGAACGTGAACCCCTGCATGTTCTGCGGGTCGGCCGTGGCCGGTGCGTGCGGCTCGTCGTGGTCGGACTGCGCCTCGGCCCCGGTGACGTACTCGGTCTTCGTCATGGCCAGCAGGTCGCCGGCCTCCGTCGCATCGACGACGTACGGCGCCGACACCACGACCCGACGGCCGTCGCGGCGGTCGAGCAGCTCGACCGGGCCGATGCGGTCGCCGTCGCACTCGGCGCCGACCGGCACCGTCTCCGGCAGCACCGTGAGCCGGCCCGCCGCGCGGTGCGGCGCGAGCATCGCCTCGAGCACCGCGAGGGAGACCCGCGGCTCGTGACACAGCTTGCTGACGCGACCGGCGCCCGGGTTGAGGTGCGTCCGGGCGGCCTCCGCACGCAGCGGGTACCAGCGCCGGTAGTGCTCGCGGATCCCGTCGCGCACCTCGCGGTAGGCCGCCGTCGCGCCGAACTGCTCGATCCACGGGTGCTCGTCCGGCGGCACGGCCTGGCTGGTCAGCTGGCCGCCGAGCCAGTCGGTCTCCTCGGTCAGCACGACGTCGCGACCCGCCCGGCAGGCGGCGAGGGCCGCGGCGACCCCGCCGAGGCCACCCCCGACGACGAGCACGTCAGCACGCAGTTCGAGCACTTCTCTCCTGTTCCTCAAAGGCTTCGGGGACCGGTGGTCTCGCCCGGGACGAACGCGCACGCCATCAGGGACTGCCTGCGCCCCGCGGGCACGGGGGTACCGGCGAGCAGGTCGATCATCAGGTCGACCGCGGCGCGGCCCATCTCCCGGCGCGGCACGGCGAACCCGGTCGGGATCGGCTCGCCCGCGGGCTGCACCACGTACTCGCCGAGCATCGCCAGCGACACGTCCCGCGGGCACCGCAGGCCGGCCGCGGCGATCGCCCGGGTGACGGCGCGGGCCACCACGCTGGTGTCGGTGGCCTCGGTGACGAAGGCCGTGACCCCGCTGTCGACCTCGGCCCGCACCCAGTCGGCGGTGACCTCCTCGGGGGCGCAGGCCAGCACCGGCGGCGCGGCGCCGGTGAGCCCGGCCGCGGAGAGCCCCTGCAGCACACCCGCCTGCCGGTCCTCGGACGCCAGCGCGACGTCCTCCTCCCGGATGTAGCGGATCTTCTCGTGCCCGAGCCCGGCGAGGTGGAGCACGACGTCGCGGCTCGCGGTGACGTAGTCGGCGCCGACGTAGGGCAGCCGGTCGCCGAGCTCGTTGCGGCGCCCGACGTAGACGACCGGGTAGTCGTCGTCGAGCAGCCGGGCGATCTCGTCGCGCGGCACCTTGCGGCCGAACAGGATGCAGCCGTCGGCCAGCCGCAAGCGGTGGACCGCATCGGCCCGCCCCGGCGCGGCGCCGGTGAACAGCACGATGTCGTAGCCGCGCGCCCCGGCCTGCTCCTCGATGCCGGCGAGGAAGGGGTAGTAGGAGTTCTCGATGTCCACCGGGAACGCGGCGCTGAAGGTGTGCACCCCGAGGAGGTAGTTCTGCTTGCGGGCGAGCCGCAGCGCGGCCGGGTCGGCGACGTACCCCAGCTCGTCGGCGGCCTCGTGCACGCGGCGCACCGTGTCGGCGGCGAGGCCGACCACGTCGGGCTTCCCGCCCAGCACGAGCGACACCGTGGCCTGCGAGACCCCGGCCAGCTTCGCGATGTCGGCCTGCCGGGGGCGTGGCCGGCGGGTGCTTCTCATCGCAGCATCGCCCCGCCGTCGACGTCGAGCGTGGCGCCGTGGACGAAGGACGAGGCGGCCGAGCTGAGGAACAGGATCGCGCCGGCCATGTCGCCGGGGTCGCCCATCCGCCGCATCGGGAGGCCGGCCGCGATCCGCTCCTTCAGCTCCGCGGAGATGCCGGTGTGCAGCGGGGTGTCCGACGGGCCGGGGGCGAGCCCGTTGATCCGGACGCCGCGGCCCGCGAACTCGCGCGCCACCGACTTCACGATCGACAGCACGCCCGCCTTGCTGGCCGCGTACGGGGCGTCGGCGATCAGCCCGCCACCACCGCGGAAACCGGCGTCGGAGGCGACCAGCACGACGGTGCCGGTCCCTGCATCGAGCATCCGCCGCATCGTCTGCTGGGTGACCAGCGCGGACCCGACCAGGTTGATGTCGAGCAGCCGCCGCCAGTGCGCCGCGTCGGCGTCGAGGAAGCGGGTCGCCGCGATCACGGCGGCGCAGTGGGCGACGTGGTCGAGCCGCCCGTAGGCGGCGTCGACGCGCTCGAAGGCCGCGGCGACGGAGTCCGGATCGGACACGTCGAGCACCACGGGGAGCGCCTTGGGGATCTCGGCCGCCGCCCGGTCGAGGGCGGCGGCGTCGATGTCGGCGAGCACGACGTCGGCGCCGTGCTCGGCGAAGGCGCGGGCGGTCTCGCGACCCATCCCGCTCGCCGCGCCGGTGACCAGCGCGACCCGGCCGGCGAACTCGTCGGCGCGGAAGGACTGCCATGGCTTCATCGCAACACCTAATACGAATCTAATACGCTTTAGATCGGCCGGGGCCCACTGTGATGTCTCCGGCGGGACGGTGTCAACCCCGGGCCGGGCGCCGGCGGGAGGCGAGGTCGTCATCGAGGTTCCCCGACCCCGCCCGGAACGCGCCGGGAGTCCGAATTCCGCTCCGCGTTCGACGAGTGGCCCCGATGATCGAACCGGTTGACACCGTGGAAGCCGACTTCTAATGTTGCCGCGACCGAAATCGAAACTGCATTCCACTACGCGGAATCAGCGGGGCTCGCGGGCGAGGAAGGCCGAAGAGGACTGTCGATGTCGAATTCGTTCGCCCCGTCGGCGCTCGAGGCTGCCGAGGCCCCGATTCAGGCGCCCCCGCGAACGAACTCGCTGCTGGGGCGGGACTGGCGGCTCGCGTGGATGTTCCTCGCCCCGCTCGTGCTCATCATCGTGGCGCTGATCGCCTACCCGTTCGCGTACGGGATCGTGCTCAGTTTCCAGCACAAGCTCATCGGCGCCCCGGCCACCTGGGCCGGGTTCTCGAACTACACGGAACTCCTGTTCGGGGAACAGTACGGCGGCGTCTTCCGGGCATCCGTCGTCGCCTCGGTTCTCTACACCGGCGTCGCCGTGTGCGCGAAGCTGGTTCTCGGAATGTGCATGGCGCTCCTGCTCAACGAACGTTTCCGCGGCCGGACCGTGATGCGGGGGCTGCTGTTCGTCCCGTGGGCGCTGCCCACCGTGATCGTCGCGCTGACCTGGCGATGGATGTACGAGGGAAGTGACCACGGGCTGTTCAACCTGGTCCTGGGCGACGTGTTCGGGCTCGGCCCCGTCCAGTTCCTCGCCGACCCCCGGTGGGCCCTCTGGTCGGTCCTCGTCGTGGTGGTCTGGCAGGGCACGCCGTTCTACACGATGATGTTCCTCGCGGCCATGCAGGCCATCCCGGCAGACCAGTACGAGGCCGCCTCGATCGACGGCGCGAACGTCTTCCAGCGCTTCTTCCACGTCACGCTGCCCTGGCTGCGCCCGGCGATCGTCATCACGACCCTGCTCTCGACGATCTGGACGGCGAACAGCATCAACTTCATCTTCATCCTGACCAACGGCGGCCCGGTCAACACGACGCTGACGTTCCCGATGCTCGCCTACCAGGTCGGCATCCAGAGCAGGGAGCTCGGCGCGTCGTCGGCCGTCAGCGTCATCTTCTTCCCGCTGTTCATCGTCATCATCTACGTGCTGACGAAACGCATGCTGCCCGCCGAACCCAAGGCGGGGGTGTAGCCGATGACGGCCCCGACCCGCCGGAACCGTCCGGTGCGCAGGACCGGAGTGGGCCGCCGCATCGTCCTGGTGGGCGGGCTCGCGGTGTTCGCGATCTGGACCGTCGTCCCCATCGCGTGGATCCTCGAGACCTCGTTGAAGCCCAACAAGGATCTGTACGGCGAGCCCAGCGTCGTGCCGAAGACCGTCACGTTCGAGCACTACGTCGAGCTGTTCACCGACACCGACTTCGTCACCTACTTCACGAACAGCCTGCTGGTGTCGATCGGGACCACCGTCCTGTCCATGGTGATCGGCGTACTCGCCGCCTACGCCGTCACCCGGCTGCGTTTCCGCGGGCGGCGGCTGATGGGCAACGTCACGATCGTCACCTACCTCATCCCGCCTGCCCTGCTGTTCATCCCGCTGTTCCAGGTGGCCGCGCAGTTCCGGCTGACGAACAGCACCCTCGGGTTGATACCGATCTACCTCATCTTCTCCGTGCCCTTCTGCACCTGGCTGTCCATCGCGCACCTGCAGGCCATCCCGATCGAGCTGGAGGAGGCGTCGCTCGTCGACGGGTGCACGCGCCTCCAGTCGCTGGTGCGGATCGTGGTCCCGCTCCTGCTGCCGGCGTTGGCCGTCATCGCCCTGTACGCGTTCACGCAGGCCTGGAACGAGTTCCTCTACGCCCTGATCCTGATCAGCACCGACTCGCGCAAGACCCTCCCCGTCGGTCTCGCGGACTTCGTGGTCGGGGACGTCTACAACTGGGGCCCCCTGATGGCGGGCTCGGCCATCGCCTCGCTCGTTCCCGTCCTCATCTACATCGCGGCGCAGCGGTGGGTCGTCTCCGGCCTCACCGCCGGCGCGACCAAGGGATGAAAGGTGTCTTCCGTGCGTGCAGACAACAAGATCGCGTTCGATCGCCGGCGGCTGCTCAAGGCGTCCGGGCTGCTCCCGCTCGCCGCGCTCGCCGCTCCGTCGCTCGCCGCCTGCGGTGACTCCGGGTCGGGCGGCCAGCTGACGGCCTGGGGCGTGGTGTCCTTCACCAAGGAGGGCGACCGCATGGTGGCCGACCAGATGCAGGAGTGGGGCGACGCCAACGGCTTCACCGTCGAGTACTCGGCGGTTCCGGGCTCGAACTACCCGGCGAAGCTCGCCACCGCCGTGGAGGCCGGTTCGCTGCCGGACGTCGTGATGCTGGAGGACACGCAGCCGATCTACTACGGCGGTCAGGGGCACCTGGCGGACATCACCGACCTCTTCACCGAGCTGAAGGGCCAGGGCGGCGGCATGTTCGACACCCTGAGCCCGTACGTCGCGGTCCCCGCGGGCACGTACGCCGTCCCGATGGAGTCGAACCTCACCGTGATGTACGCCCGCATGGACCTCGTCGAGAAGGTGACCGGCCAGCGGACCCCGCCGGCCACGCTCGACGACCTCGAGGCGATCGCCCGGGCCGCCCAGACCCCACCGGACACCTACGGCATCGGGCTGCCGCTGGGCAAGAGCGTCGACGGCAACACCGTCCTCAGCATCATCTACGCCGACGGGGGCACCCTGGTCGACGAGCAGGGCAACCCCGCCGTCGACAACGACGGCACGGTGTCGGCGCTCACGCGGATCCAGCGGTGGTGGAAGGATCAGCTGATCCCGCCCGACGCCCCCTCGTCCGACGACGCGTGGAACAACCAGGTGTTCCAGTCCAAGCGGGCGGTGTTCGTGTTCAACGCGCCGTCGATCTACGGCTGGCTGCAGGAGAACGACCCGGACCTGATGGCGAACACCGCGCAGGCGCCGCTGCCCGCGGGGAAGGCCGGCTCGGTGCAGTCCGCGAACTGCTGGTCCTGGGGCGTGTCGGCGAAGAGCCCGAACCTCGACCGGGCGAAGGACCTGATCCGCTACGTCATGGCCCCCGAGCGGGTCGAGCAGGTGTACGAGAAGGTCGCCGGGCGCTGGTACCCGGTCTACCGGGACCTCACGACCAGCCCCTACTGGCAGGAGCGGGAGGCGTTCAGCACGTTCCCGCAGATCATCGACAACGCCCGCACCAACTGGTACCCGGCCACGGCCTCCGCCGAGCTGCTCACCCGGCTCACCTCGGTCACCGACTCCTTCGTCCCGCTGCAGATGGCGGTGGACGTCACGGTGCAGGGGATGAGCCCCGAGCAGGCCGCGAAGCGCGGTCAGGAGCAGATGGAGCAGCTGTTCGCGTAACGGGGCCCCTCCTCAGACACTTCGCGCATCCAGCATGGACTTCGCATAAGGCCCGGCTTGTGCGAAGTCGGTGCTGGGTGTGCGAAGTCGGCTGGCCACGTGTCCCTCTTCTAGGTCCGCCCCGCGGAGGCCACACGCAGCAGTGCGGCCGCGGCGCCCCCGAGGCGGCGCCGGGCCGGCCAGACCGCGCGCAGGGCCCGGCGCAGGTCGATGCCCTCCACCGTGACCTCGACGAGCCGCCCGTCCGCGACGTCGGCGGCGACGGCGAGCGCGCTCAGCACGGCGGGCCCGGCGCCCTGCACGACCGCGCTGCGGACCGCGGTGCTCGAACCGAGCTCCAGCAGGGGCCGGACCGGGTCGGTCCGGGCTCGGCGCAGTGCCCGGTCCAGCGTGTCGCGGGTGCCGGAGCCCCGTTCCCGCACGATGAGCGGTGTCCGGGCGAGCTCGTCCGGACGGACCGGGGTCCGTCGTCTGGCCCACGGGTGGCCCGCGGCGACCACGACGGACAGGCGGTCGGCGGCCACGCGGCGCGACGTGAGCCCCGTCGGCACCGTCGGGGACTCGAGGAACCCGATGCCGATCTCCTCGCGGGCGGCGAGTGCCGCCACGTGTTCGGAGTTCGTCACCTGCAGGCGCACGTACAGCGCGGGCGCGCGCTGCCGCAGCGCGCCGATCCACGCCGGCGCGAGGTACTCGGCGATCGTCATGCTCGCGGCGACGTCCAGGTCGTTGTCCTGCTCACCCCGCAGGGCGGCGGCGCCGACGACCAACGCGTCGAGCTCGGCCAGCACGCGTTCGGCCCACGCCACGACGGCGTGCCCGGTGGGCGTCAGCTCCGACCCCCGCGGGCCGCGGTCGACGAGGACGAGGCGCAGCCGCCGTTCGAGCGCGCCGAGCCGCTTGCTCGCCGCCGGCTGGCTGATCCGGAGGCGTTCGGCGGCGCGGCCCAGGCTGCCGACCTCCCCGATGAGCACCAGCAGTCGCAGTCCGTCGATGTCCGGGTCGGCCATAACCGCAGGATATGAGCACATGACGCGATGACGGCTACCGCGGGCCGGGTCGGCGGGGCAGGCTCGATCGACATGAGCACGACTCGGGTCACCGCACAAGGCTTCGGCGCGCTGTGGTCGGGCCTCGCCGTCGCGGTGCTCGGTGTGGCGGCCTCGACCGAGGTCCACGTCCTGTTCCCGACGGTGAGCGCGCTGGTCGTCGCCGTGGTACTGGGCGTCGCCGTCGGCAACCTCGGCCTGCTCACCGAGCGTGCCCGGGCGGGCCTGGCGCGATGGACTCCACGGCTTTTGCGCATCGGGGTTCCGCTGCTCGGGCTGCAGCTCGTGCTGCAGCAGGTGCTCGCCCTCGGCCCTGGCCTGCTGCTCGCCGTGGTCGTGACCGTCGCGGTGACGTTCGCGGGAACGCTGTGGTTCGGGCGCCTGCTCGGGGTGTCGCGCGCACTGCGCATCCTGGTCGCCACCGGATTCTCCATCTGCGGCGCGTCGGCCGTGGCGGCGGTCGCCACGGTCGTCGACCACGACGACGAGGACGTCGCGACCGCGATCAGCCTGGTGACGGTCTTCGGCGGCCTCGCGATCATCGGGCTGCCCGCGCTGGCCGGCCCGCTCGGCGTCGAGGGGACCGACCTCGGCCGGTGGGCGGGCCTGGGCGTGCACGAGGTCGGCCAGGTCGTGGCGGCCGCCGCACCGGCCGGGGCGGCGGCCGTCGCCGCCGCCGTGCTGGTCAAGCTGAGCCGGGTCGTGCTGCTCGCGCCCGTCGTCACCGCCGTCGGGGTCGTCGAGCGGAGGACGCGCCCCGCCCCCCGGGGCACGCGGCCCCCGATCGTGCCGCTGTTCGTCGTGGGCTTCCTCGCGGCCATCGCGGTCCGTGCGACCGGCCTCCTCCCCGCGCCCGCCCTCGACGGGGCCGCGACGCTCACGACGTGGGTGCTGGCGGCGGCGCTGTTCGGCCTCGGCACGTCGATCAGCGTGCGGGCCCTCGTCGGCGCGGGACCCCGGGCCCTCGCGCTCGGGGCCCTGTCCACCGTGCTGGTCGGCTCCGTCTCCCTGACGTCGCTGCTGCTGCTCGCGTAGCTACGGCCGGCGGCCCAGGTAGGAGGCGAGCCGGGTGTAGACGTCGGCATCGTCGGGCGCCGGCACGACCGGCCCGAACGGGCCGCCGCGCTCCTCCGGGGGCGCGAACTGCGGGAACGCCTCGAGCGCCCGGGCGGCGAGGTCGGGATCGAGGTCGGCGAGCCGGTCGGTGGCGTGCGCGAGGTCCCAGGAGTGGACCGTGAACTCGTGGGTGTAGGCGTCGAGTGCGACCCGGCCGGGCAGCGTGGCCCACGGCAGGGTGACCATGCTGTCGAGCTTCTCGTCGTCGGCCCAGACCCGCTCGGCCTCGTGGCGGGCCCGGGTGAACGCGGCGGCCCAGCCGTCGTCGTCGACGCCGTCGATCACGTCCGGGACATCGCGCGCGTCGGCTCCTGCGCCGACGCGGGCGATCTTGTGCAGCACCCCCACCACGTGCCCGAGCAGCGCGCGAACGTCGTAGTCGGCGCAGGGGGTGCGGTTGTCCAGCTCGGCGGGGCGTACCGCCGCGACCTGGTGCCCGGTCTGTTCCAGCGACCGGGCGAAGAGCGGACGTGGATCGGGGGTCGTGTGGACCGTCATGGCCGGGACGCTAGGAGCGCACCCCGACAGATCCGGGACCGCCCGGCGGTCGCTTGACAGTCCACAGCCCCCGACCTAGGTTCTGGAATCGTTTCCAGGAAACGGTTCCAGGAAACGTTTGCAGCATCGGAGCCACCTCATGCAGATCGAGCGGATCGAGACGATCCCGCTGCGCGTCCCGCTCGGGCGGGTCTACCGCGGGAGCTACTACTGGATGACCCACCGGTCGACGATCGTGACCAGGGTCCACATGAGCAACGGCATCGTCGGCGAGGCGTTCGTCGGCGACGAGGACGACACCAACGCCGCGATCGAGCAGGTGATCCGGACCGAGATCCTCCCCAGGATCGAGGGGGAGAACGCCCAGCAGGTGCAGCGCATCTGGCAGCTCATGCGGCCCGTGACGTTCAACATCCTGCGGGACCGGCGCATCGGCCTGGTGGCGCAGGCCTGCGTGGACACCGCCATCTGGGACGCGATCGGGAAGTGCTACGGCCAGCCGCTGTGGAAGCTCTGGGGCGGCTACCGCAGCGAGATCCCGATGATCTGGACCGGCGGGTACTACGACGAGCCCGGCGGCATCGACGCCGAGCTGCGCCGCGCGAAGGATGCCGGCGTCCACGGCATGAAGTTCAAGGTCGGCGGCCTGTCCCCGGAGGAGGACGCCGAACGGTTCAGCACGGCGCGCAAGGCCGTCGGCGACGACTTCGTCCTGATCGCCGACGCCAACCAGGGGTGGAGTCCCGACCAGGCGGTGCGCTTCGCCCGCCTGGTCGCCGACCACGACCTGTACTACTTCGAGGAGCCGGTGCGCTGGGACAACGACCACCGGGGGATGCGCGACGTGCGCTACCGGGCTGGGGCGCGCGTCTGCGCAGGTCAGAGCGAGTACTCCGCCGGTGGATGCCGAGACCTGATGGTCGCCGGCGCGATCGACTTCTGCAACTTCGACGGCTCGTGGTCCGGTGGCCCCACGGAGTGGCTGCGGGTCGCCGCGATGGCGCTCGCGTTCGACGTGACGATGAGCCACCACGAGGAGGCGCACATCGGTGCGCACCTGCTCGCGGCGATCCCGAACGGGACGTTCGCCGACACGATGCACATCGACCGCGACCCGATCTGGTACGGGCTGATCGCCAACCGCCCGAAACTGGAGGGCGGGATCATCCGGCTGGGCGAGCGCCCCGGTCTCGGCTGGGAGCTCGACGAGGACTACATCGCGAAGTACCGCGTCGAGTACGACGAGAACGGGCTCGTGGCCGGGGCCTCGCGATGAGCTCGGCCGCGCCCCGCGAGCTGTCCCGCCCGGAGCTGCGCCGCGTCCTGCTGTCCAGCGTGATCGGCACCGCGGTCGAGTGGTACGACTTCTACCTGTTCGCGATCTCCGCCTCGGTCGTGTTCGACCAGCTGTTCTTCCCGCAGTTCGACGAGACGACCGGCACGATCAGCGCCTTCGCGACCTTCGCGGTCGGCTTCTTCGTCCGGCCGCTCGGAGGTGCGTTCTTCGGACACTTCGGCGACCGGATCGGCCGCAAGAACGTCCTCGTCATCACGCTGGTCATCATGGGTCTGGCGTCGACGCTGATCGGCCTGCTGCCCACGTACGCCGCGATCGGGATGTGGGGCGCGGTGCTGCTGACGTTGCTGCGCGCCGTGCAGGGCTTCGGGGCGGGCGCCGAGTACGGCGGGGCCGTGCTGATGCTCGCCGAGACGGCGCCGCCGCGGCGCCGCGGCTTCTACTCCGCGCTCCCGTACGTCGGCGTCGCCGCGGGCCTCATCGCCGCGAACGGAGCGTTCGCCCTCGTCTCGGGGCTCCCGGAGGAGGACATGCTCAGCTGGGGTTGGCGGGTGCCGTTCATCCTCAGCATCGTCGGGGTCGCGGTCGGGCTCGTCATGCGGCTGCGCCTCCACGAGACCCCGGTCTTCCAGGAGGTCAAGAAGTCGGACCTGCGGGTCCGGCTTCCGATCGTCGAGGTCTTCCGCGGCTCGACCCGCAACCTGTTCTGCGCCTGGGGCGCCCAGATGGGGGACAAGTCGCTCGCGTACATCTTCGAGTCGCTGGTCATCGTCTACGTCACCGACCAGGTCGGCCTGCCGGCCCACATGGTCCTGACGGGGCTGCTCATCGCCTCGGCGGCGCAGTTCGTGACCGTGCCCGCGTTCGCGGCGCTGTCCGACCGAATGGGGAGGCGGCCGGTCTACATCCTCGGCGGACTGCTGTCGGCGGCGTTCGCCTACCCGTTCTTCCTGCTCATGGACACGGGGAGCACCCTCTGGATCTGGTCGTCGATCCTGTTCGCCTCCGCGATCGCGAAGACCATGATGACCGCGGCGCAGGCCGCGTGGTTCGCCGAGATGTTCCCGCCGGCCGTGCGCTACAGCGGGTTCGCGCTCGCCCGGGAGGGGTTCGCGCCGATCTCGGGCGGGCTCGCGCCGCTCATCTCGGTGTCCCTCCTCGCCCTCGGTGGCGGGTCGCCGCACTGGGTCGTCGCCTACATGGTGGCCCTGGGGCTGATCACCGCCGTCTCGGTCGCGCTCGGGCCCGAGACGTTCCGGACCGAGATGTTCCCCGAACGGCCGGGCGCCCCGAACACCGAGACCGCACCACAGGAGGCCCGATGAGCCCGACCGCGTTGAAGATCGTCGATGTCGAGGTCGTTCCGATCCGGGCCGCGCTCGCCCGCGAGTTCCTCGGCAGCTACTACCACATGACGCACCGCGCGACGGTGGTCGTCCGGCTCGTCACCGACCAGGGGATCGTCGGCGAGGCCTACGTCGGCGACGAGGACGCGACCGCCGCCCAGATCGTCGAGGTGATCAGGAAGGAGATCACGCCGGTCGTCGTCGGGATGGACGCGATGGCGACGGAGCGGTGCTGGGCGGCGATGTACCCGGTCACGTTCGACATCCTGCGGGACCGTCGGATCGGGCTCGTCGCGCTCGCCGCCCTGGACACCGCGATCTGGGACGCCGTCGGCAAGGCGCTGGGGCAACCGCTGTGGCGGCTGTGGGGCGGGGCCCGCGACCGCGTGCCCATGACCGCGATCGGCGGGTACTACGGCGAGCCGCTCGGCTCGATCGCGGAGGAGGTCGCCTACTACCGCGAGCTGGGGCTGGCGGGGATGAAGTTCAAGGTCGGGGGGCGGTCCCCGGAGGTCGACGCCGAGCGGGTGGCCGCGGCCCGCGATGCGGCCGGCCCGGACTTCGTCATCTGCATCGATGCCAACCAGGGGTACACGGTGCCGCAGGCGGTGGCGTTGTGCCGGCGGATCGAGAACCTCGACATCCGCTGGTTCGAGGAGCCCGTCAGGTGGCACAACGACCGGCGAGGGCTGCGGGACGTCCGCAGCATCGGCGGGCTTCCCGTCGCGGCCGGGCAGACGGAGCTGACGGCGAGCGGCTGCCGGGACCTGATGGAGGCCGGGGCGATCGACGTGTGCAACTTCGACGCCTCCTGGTCCGGGGGCCCGACGGCGTGGCGGCGGGTGGCCGCCGTGGCCACGACGTACGACGTGGAGATGGGGCACCACGAGGAGCCGCAGGTCAGCGCCCACCTCATCGGCAGCGTGCCGCACGGCACCTTCGCGGAGTGCTTCCACCCCGACCGGGACCCGTTCTGGTGGTCCCTGGTGGCGAACCGGCCCGAGCTGACCGACGGGTACCTCCCGCTGCCGACCGGGCCGGGCCTCGGGTGGGAGCTCGACTGGGACTACATCGACCGCCACCGCCTCGACGGCTAGCCGCGGGGGCACGGCCGTAGGATCACGTGGTGGATGGCGACGGGCCTGCCGGTGCGCACGAACGGGTCGGTGTGCGCGACGTGGCGATGCACGCCGGAGTGGCGATCTCCACCGTGTCCCGCGTCCTGTCCGATCACCCCAACGTGAGCAGCCGGACCCGGGAGCGGGTGCTGGCGTCGGTCGCGGACCTCGGTTACGAGCCGAACGCGCTCGGGCAGATGCTCCGCAGCGGCGCCACCCGCACGGTGGGTTTCGCGATCAGCGACATCTCCAACCCGCTGTTCGCCGAGATCGCGCTCGGTGCCGAGTCGGTGCTCGGCCAGCACGGGTACTCCCTGGTCCTGACGAACTCGATGGGGAACGCGGACCGCGAGCTGCGCAACCTCAAGGCGCTCGGCCAGCGCCGGGTCGACGGACTCCTGCTCTCGGTCACCACCGAGAGCGGTGCCGAGCTGCTCGAGACCCTCGGGCGCTTCGACGGCCCCCTGGTGACGATCGACCGCGACCTGCGCGGACTGCGGCCGCACGGCTCGGTCGTCTCCGATCACCGCACCGGGATGCGGGCCGCGATGACCGCCCTGCACGACGCCGGCCACCGGCACGCGGCGCTCGTCGGTGGCCTCGCGACCCTGCGCCCCGGGCGGCAGCGGGTCAACGCGGTCCGGAGGGCGGCGCGGTCGCTCGGCATGCGGTGCACCCTCCGAGTGGCCGATGGGTTCGCCGGCCCTCACGCGGAGGACGTCGCGTCGCTCCTGCGGCAGCCGGACCGGCCGACCGCGCTGATCGTGGGGAACAACCAGGTCCTCGGGGTCGTGCTGGAGGCGCTCGAATCCGAGGGCCTGAAGTGCCCGGCCGACGTGTCCCTCGTGACGTGCGACGAGGTGCCGCTCCTGCGCTACTTCCAGCCGCGGATCGCCACCGTGCGCCGGGATCCCCGGCAGCTCGGGGAGGCATCGGCCCGCATGCTCGTCGACCACCTGGCGGGAGGCGCCGACGCCTTGCGCAAGGTCGAGCTGCCGACCGTGTTCGAGCCGGGGGAGAGCATCGGCGCCCTAGTGAGTTAGGTCGTCGCGTTCGTCCGTTCCGACGACGGCTCCGCGGAGCCGGACGAGGGCGCGGTGCTGGGCGAGGCGGATCGCATCCGGCGTGGAACCGACGGCCTGAGCGGTCTGTTCGACGCTCAGGCCGACGGCGACCCGCAGCAGCAGGGCCTCCCGCTGGAACGCCGGGAGCTCCAGCAGCAGCTCGCCGAGCCGGTCAGCCGGCAGATGCGTCCGGTTCCGGCCGATCGAACGCAACGCCTCGTCCACCCGCTGCGCGGCGATGCGGTAGGCGAACGCCCGCAACGACCGGCCCGTGACCGGGCTGCCCGGCACCGCATCCACGATGGCCTGGCACACCTCCTCGGTGATCCGGTCGACGGCGTCGGCGAAGCTCCCCAGCCGGCCTCGGCAGTACCGCGAGACGAACGGGCGGATCTCGGTGACGAGGCCCTCCGGGCTCGCCGCAACGACCTCGTCGTCGTCGGGATCGTCATCGATCGTCGGCTCCACGTTCACGGGCTCGGCTCTGGCGCGGGCACCGGCTCACCGCCCGCGGCTCCGGCCGGGCCCGCGTCCGCCATGAGGGCCTGCAGCGCGCCGAGCAGGCCGAGCCACCCGGTGAACTCGCGGGCCGCGCCGTCCTGCCTGCGGGCGCGGCCGGTGAGCGAGTCGCCGACGGGCTGCAGCTCGCACGTGATCCGGATCGTCTCCTCGGCCATCGTCCCGACTGTTCCGGCGGCACCCGGGGCGGACAACGGAAGGCGTGCTGTACGGCCCGTCCATGAACTCGCCGCGAACTCGCCGCGGTGATCCATACTTCGCGGGTGGAGGCGGGTCCGGGGCGCGATGGGGCGCTGCTGGAGCGTGACCGGGAGATCGGCGCGCTCGACGAGCTGATCGAGGGTGCCGTCGCCGGACGGGCGGCGGTGTGCGGGATCGAGGGTGCGGCCGGGATCGGCAAGAGCCGCCTGGTCGCCCGGGCGCGGGCCCGGGCGGTGGAGCGCGGCATGCAGGTGCTCTCGGCGACCGCGAGCGGGTTGGAGTCCAGCTTCTCGTTCGGGGTGGTCCGCCAGCTGTTCGCTCCCGCGCTCCGGCACGACGAGGCCGGCCTGCTCGACGGCGCCGCCGCGCCGGCCCGCGTCATCGTCGGACCGCTGGGCCCGCGGGAGCAGGCCGATCCGCCCCGAGATCCGTCGTTCGCGTCGCTGGACGGTCTGTACTGGCTGACCGTGCGGCTGAGCGAGCACCGGCCGCTGCTGCTCGCCATCGACGACCTGCAGTGGTGCGACGCGCCGTCCGTGCGCTTCCTGTCGTACCTGCGGTCGAGGTTCGAGGGCCTCGCGCTGCTGGTCGTCTGCGGCGCGCGTCCGGCGGAGCGGGAGGCGGAGGCTGCAGCCCTGGACACGGTGCTCGGCGGACCGGCCACGGTGTCCCTGCGCCCGCGTGCGCTGAGCGAGGACGCGACGTCCGTGTTCGTCGGGCAGCGCCTGGCCGCGGCGCCCGCCCCGGCGTTCGCGGCCGAGTGCCACCGCGTGACCGGCGGGAACCCGCTGTTGCTCGAGGAGCTGACGAAGGCGCTCGCCGCGGAGGGGGCCGGCCCGGACGCCGCCCACCTCGCGATGCTCCGCGACCTCGGACCGAGCTCGGTCGCGCGCACCGTCCTGCTCCGGCTCCGGCGGCTGGGGCCCGACGCGATGGCGGCCGCGCAGGCGCTCGCGGTGCTGGGCGACGGGGCCGACCTGGCCGCGGTGGCCGCGCTCGCCGAGCTGGACGTCGACCGTGCGGGGCGGGCGGTCGCGTCGCTGGCCCGGGCCGAGATCCTGCAGGGCGGGCTGCCGCTGGGCTTCGTCCATCCGCTCGTGGCGGCCGCCGTGTACCGCGACGTCCTGCCGGGCGAGCGCGAGCTGCGGCACCTGCGCGCCGCCGAGCTGCTCGTCGCGGCGCAGGCACCGGCCGAGCAGGTCGCGGGCCACCTGCTGCCGGCGCCGCCGCGCGGCGCCCCGTGGGTCGTCGAGCAGCTGGCGCAGGCCGCGGCGGAGGCGTCCCGCAAGGGCGCGGGCGAGAGCGCCGCCGCCTACCTCGGGCGGGCGCTGGCCGAGCCGCCGGCACCGGAGCGGCGGGCGGAGCTGGCCTTGGCGCTCGGCCACGCCGAGTTGCAGCGCAACGGGCCCGCGACGGTCGAGCACCTCCGCGGCGCGTACCGGCTGATCACCGATCCCGGGCAGCGCGCGATCGCCGCGGGGATGCTCGGCCGCGCCCTGCTGTTCACCGGCGAGGGCGACGAGGGCATCCGGATCGTGCGCGAGGCGGCTGCCGCGCTTCCGGCGGACTGCGTGGAGCTGCGCCAACAGCTGGAGGTCTTCGAGCTGTTCTGCGTCCTCCTCGAGGCGGGCGACCCGGCGCGGCTGAGCCGCCTGGAGGCCCACCGGACGCTACCGGTCGCGCCCGGGACGGGCCCGCGCATGCTGGCCGCGCTCGCCGCCCACGCGTGGATGTACGCGGGCGGGCCGAGCGACGCGGTCAGCGAGCTGTCGCTCGCCGCGCTCGCCGACGGCGAGCTGATCGCCGCCGACAGCGCACTGGCCGCGACCTACCCGCTCACCAACCTGGTGTACGCCGACCGCGACGCCGAGGGCTGGTGGGAGCTGGCGAGCGCGGGCGCCCACCGCCACGGTTCGCTGATGTCGATCGCGGGCGTCACGGTCTGGCGGGGCAACGCGCTGCACCGGCGCGGTGAGCTCGTCGACGCGGAGCGGTCACTGCGCACCAGCCTCGCCGTCACCACCCAGTGGGGCTACCACGCGACGTTCGCGCAGACCTACGGCGACGCCCACCTCGCCGCCGTGCTCCGCGACCGGGGCGACCTGCCCGGTGCCCGCCGGGTGCTGGACCGCAGCCGCGATCCCAGCGGCGGTGACGAGGCCGCCCGGCAGTGGCTCGGCAGCCACCTCGAACTGCTGCTCGCCGAAGGCGCGTTCGAGGACGTGCTCGCCGCCGCCGACGACTACACCGCCCGTTTCGACCACGTCGTGCGGAACCCCGTGGACGTGCCCTGGCGCTCGCTCAAGGCACTGGCGCTCGACCAGCTCGGCCGCCGCGACGAGGCGATCGAGCTGGCCGCCGCCGAGCTGGGACCGGCCCGCAGGTGGGGTGCGCCGGGCACGGTCGCGAGGACGCTGCGCGCGCTCGGCACCGTCGAGCGCGCGGACGGGATCGGCCACCTGGAGGAGGCCGTGACCGCGGTGGCCGGATCGCCCGCCCGGCTCGAGCACGCCAAGGCCCTCACCGCGCTCGGTGCCGCGCTGCGCCGGGCCCGGCGGCCGGCCGAGGCCCGCGCTCCGCTGCGCGAGGCGCTCGAGGTCGCGACCGTGTGCGGTGCCGAGCAACTCGTCGAGCGGACCCGCGCCGAGCTGTACGCCGCCGGTGGACGGCCCCGCCGCACCGCGCTCACCGGCGTCGACGCGCTGACGGCGAGCGAGCGCCGCGTCGTGTCGCTCGCCGCGGAGGGCCGCACCAACCGCGAGGTCGGCGAGGTCCTCTACGTCACCCCGAAGACGGTCGCGATGCACCTCTCCAACGCCTACCGCAAGCTCGGCGTCACCTCCCGGCACGAGCTGGCCACGGCACTCGCCGACGGGTAGGTCCGGTCGCCGGCCGCTGCTCCTCGGTCGCTTCCGCCCGCCCCGCCGCCGTGCGGCGCAGGAGGGTGAGGGCGATCGCCGCGGCGGCGACGAGGAGTGCGGCGCTGAGGTTCAGCCCGAGCGCGTAGCCCGCGCCGAGGGCCTCGGGTGTGGCGGTCGGTCCGGTGCGGTGCTGGGCCGCCGTGCCGAGCGCGGCGAGGCCGAGCGAGGCGCCGATCTGGCGGGTGCTGTTGAGCAGGCCCGACGCGGTGCCGGTCTCGTGCGCCGCGACGCCGGCGGTGGCGACGGAGACGAGCGGGCCGAGGCACAGCCCGAAGCCGACGCTGGCGACGATGGAGGGGCCCAGCACGTCGGTGGTGAAGGTGCCGTCGGGGCTGATCAGGCCGAACCAGGCGAACCCGGCCGCGGTCAGCAGCCCGCCGGTGCCGAGCAGGGTGCGTGGCGGGAACCGGTAGCCGAGCTTGACGGCGAGCACGGCGCCCGCGATCACACCGAACGCGAACGGCAGGAGCTGCATCCCGGTGAGTGCCGGCCCGGTTCCGAGCACCCGCTGCAGGTAGAGGGAGACGAAGTAGAACGCGGCGGCCATGGCGGCGCCGACCAGCAGGTTGAAGGCGTTCGCGCCGAGGACCGCGCGGTTGGCGAACAGCCCCAGCCGGACCAGCGGTTCGCGGGAGGTGGTGCGCTCGACGTGGACGAACGCGGCCAGCAGGGCGGCGGCGGCCAGCAGGGTCACCCACGTGACCGGCGACGTCCACGGGTACCGGTCGGTGCGGACGACCCCGAACACGAGCAGGGTCATGCCCGCCGTGGCCAGCACGGCCCCGAGGACGTCGGGCCGGCCCCTGCGGACCGGGGGTGGGCTGGTGGGGACGCCCCGCCAGGCCAGGGCCAGTGCGCAGGCGGCCATCGGCACGCTCACGAACATCACCCACCGCCAGTCGGCGTACTCGACGAGCAGGCCGCCGATCAGGACCCCGAAGGCGCCGCCCGCGGCGTTGACCGCGCTCCAGACGCCGAAGGCCTTCACCCGTGCCCTTCCCGAGGGGAACGCCGCGGTCAGCAGGGCGAGCGCGGCCGGAGCGAGTGCGGCGGCGCCGATGCCCTGCACGGCGCGGGCGGTGATCAGCTGGCCGGGGGTGGCGGCGAAGCCGCCGGCGAGTGACGCGAGGCCGAACAGGCCGAGGCCGAGCAGCAGCACCGGTTTGCGGCCGTACCGGTCGGCGGCCTTGCCGCCGAGGAGGAGCAGCCCGCCGAACGTGAGCGCGTAGGCGTGGATCACCCAGGTCAGACCCAGCGCGCTGAAGCCGAGGCCGGCCGCGATCTGCGGCAGTCCGACGTTCACGACCGACAGGTCCAGCGACACCATGAACTGCACGACGGCCACCGCGGCGAGGGTTCGCCCCGGCCGGGTGGAAGAGTTTTGGTACATGTATCGAAAGTAGCGCCGCGGCCGGACGCCTGTCGAGCGCGTTACGGCGGGCCACCGGCTCGCGGGGTGGGCCGGACGGGTAGGACGATGGGCAGGTGCCTCGCTCCACGACAGCGCAGGGCCGCACCGGACGGCCGCCGCGGACCTCCCGCGCGGAGATCCTGGCGGGGGCCCGCCGGATCATCGAACGGGACGGCTGGCAGAAGCTGACCGTTCGCCGGCTGGCCGCCGAGATCGGCGTCGGGCCGATGACGCTGTACCACCACGTCCGGGACCGGGCGGACCTGCTGGTCCAGCTGATCAACGAGCAGACCGATCAGGTCCCGCGCCCCGCGCTGCCCGAGCGGCCGCGGGACCGCATCGTCGTGGCGGCCATCGCCACCCACGACTCCCTCGCGGCCTGGCCGTGGGCGGCCGAGGTCCTCACCACGGACGGCTTCCTCGGCCGCGTCGGCGAGTCGGCCCTGTGGTTCGTCGAGACCATCGTGGGCGGGGCCGTCGACGAGGGGTGCAGCCCCGAACAGGCCGTCGTCCTCTTCCGCAGCATCTGGTACTACACGGTCGGCGAGATCCTCGTCCGCGCCCACTCCGGCCGTGAGCGGGCCGGATCGCACGACACCATCTTCAGCGGCTCCCATCCGTCGCTCGGCGGCCTCGACCCGTCCCGGCAGCCGCACCTGGTGGCGATCGGGGACCAGTGGCCGGTGTTCGCCGCACGGGACACCTATCCACAAGGGCTGGAGGCACTGGTCGACGGGTTGCTGGCGCAGGCGCGGTCGGATACCCAGTAGCGCAGGTGACAAGCGTCATCACGATCACCACGCCGCCTTTCGCCCGTCGCCGGCGGGTAGCTATTGTGGGCGCTGTCCCGATCTGTGCGTGACAGAAGGAGACACCGATGCGAGGACTGCGCACCCCGAGGCACGTCCGGCTCACGGAGCCGCTGGTCCGGGACGGCGGAGAGCTGCGCCCCGCGAGCTGGGACGAGGCCCTCGACCGGGCCGCCGCCGGCTTCGCGTCCCGCCGTGGCGACGCGTTCGGCATGTTCAGCTGCTCGAAGGCGACGAACGAGATGAACTACGCCGCGCAGAAGTTCGCCCGCGCGGTGATGGGCAGCAACAACGTCGACTCCTGCAACCGCACTTGACACGCTCCCTCCGTCGTCGGTCTGACGACTGTGTTCGGTGCCGGTGGCGGCACCTCGGCGTACGTGGAAGCGGAGCACGCCGACCTGCTGGTGCTGTGGGGCTCCAACGCGCGTGAGACGCACCCGATCTTCTTCCACCACGTCCTGCAGGGGTTGAAGTCGGGCACGCGGATGTACTCCGTCGACCCGCGGCGCACGTCCACCGCGCAGTGGGCCGACGGGTGGCTCGGCCTGGACGTCGGCACCGACATCGCACTGGCCAACGCGATCGGCCGGGAGATCATCCACGCCGGGCTGGTCAACGAGCCGTTCGTCCGCCGGGCGACCACCGGCTTCGAGGAGTACCGCGCCACCGTCGAGCCCTACACGCTCGAGCGGGCCGAGGAGATCACCAAGGTCCCCGCGGCGCTGATCCGCGAGCTGGCGCACGCCTACGGCCGCGCCGACCGCGCGCAGATCTGCTGGACGCTCGGCATCACCGAGCACCACAACGCCGCCGACTACGTGTTCGCGCTGATCAACCTGGCGCTGCTCACCGGGCACGTCGGCCGCTACGGCTCGGGCCTGGTCCCGCTGCGCGGGCAGAACAACGTGCAGGGCGGCGGGGACATGGGCGCGATCCCGGCGAAGCTGCCCGGTGGCTACGACCTCGGGGACGACGAGGCGCGGGCCCGGTTCGAGGCGGTGTGGGGCGCCACGATCTCGCCGAAGTCGGGCATGCACCTCTCGGAGATGTTCGAGGCCATGGAGGCCGGCACCCTGCGGTCGCTCTACGTCATCGGGGAGAACCCGGCCGAGTCCGAGGCCAACGTCGGCCACGCCCGGCACATGCTCGAAGGCCTGGACCACCTCGTCGTCCAGGACATCTTCCGGACCGCGACCGCCGAGCTCGCCGACGTCGTGCTGCCCGCGGCGGCCGACTGGTGCGAGTACGAGGGCACGGTCACCAACTCCGAGCGCCGCGTGCAGCGCGTCCGCAAGGCGATCGACCCGCCCGGGCTGGCCCGGCCGGACACGCACATCATCTACGGCATCGCCAACCGGTTGGGCTGCGATTGGGGCCTGCCGACCGCCGAGCAGGTGTGGGACGAGCTGCGGTCGGTGTCGCTGGACTGGCACCACGGCATGTCGTACCGCCGGCTGGACGAGCTCGGCGGGCTGCAGTGGCCCTGCCCGGACGAGGAGCATCCCGGCACGCCGCTTCTGCACGCCCGGCTGTGGGCGGAGGACGAGGCCGAGCGCGGTACGCCGGCACCGTTCACGGCCGTCGAGCACGTGCCGCCGGTGGACGAGCTGACCGACGAGTTCCCCATCCGGCTCACCACGGTGCGGGTCCTCGACGGCTACAACTCGGGCGTGCAGACCGGCGGGTACTCCTCGCCGCTGCGCCGCCGGGAGTCGCTGCGGATGGATGCCACCGACGCCGCCGGGCTCGGCATCGCCGACGGCGACCGGGTGCGGGTGAGCTCGCGCCGCGGCTCGGTCGAGGCCCCGGTCTGGTTCGACCCGTCGCTGCGTCCGGGGCTCGCCTCGTTCACGCCGCACTTCTCGCAGGAGGTCGACGTCAACGTCCTGACCAACGACGCGTGGGACCCGAAGTCCGGCACGTCCGAGTTCAAGGCCACCGCCGTGCGGATCGAGAAGCTGTCGGCGGACCTGCCGGTGGCCGGAGGGCACTAGTGGACCTAAGACTGTCGAACGCCGAGGCGTCGCCCGCCGAGCAGGAGGCCGTCGCGGCCGTGCTGCGCGAGCACGCCGTGGCCACCGGGGACGAGGTCCGCGAGCACGCGTACTTCCCCGACTCCGGGCACGCCGCGCGCGGGCGGCGGCACCTGCTGCTGCCCGCCCTGCACGCGGTGGTGGAGGAGCGCGGCTGGGTCAGCGAGGGCGCGCTCAACCACATCGCCCGGGTGCTGTCGATCCCGCCGGCGGACGTCTACGGGGTGGCCACCTTCTATGCGATGTTCGCCGTCGAGCCGCGCGCGCCGCACGTCGTGCACGTCTGCGACGACATCGCCTGCGGCCCGTACGGTGGCGAGGAGATCGCCGCCCGGCTCACCGAGGAGCTGGGGCCCGAGGGGAAGGGTCCCGGCGGAGAGGACCCCGAGGCCTGCTGGGTGCGCAGCCCGTGCCTGGGCCTGTGCGAGCGGGCGCCTGCCGTGCTGCTGCAACGCACCGGCCGCCCGGACGTCAGCATCGCGCCGGCCACCGCCGAGGCTGCGACCGCGGAGCTGGTGCGCCCCGCCGAGGCGGACCCGACCGCCGACCGTGCCTTCGACGACACCACCGTGAGCGTCCCGCAGACCGCCGGTGACCGGACCGGCCTGCGGCTGCTGCGCCGCATCGGCCTGGTCGACCCGGAGAGCATCGACGACTACCGCGCCCACGGCGGCTACGCGGGCCTGCGCCGGGCCGTCGAGCTCGGGCCGACCAGGGTGATCAAGGAGGTCACCGACGGCGCGCTCACCGGCCGCGGCGGGGCCGCGTTCCCCACCGGCGTGAAGTGGGACGGCGTCGCGCGCGCCCCGGAGCGCCCGCACTACCTGGTCTGCAACGCCGACGAGTCCGAGCCGGGCACGTTCAAGGACCGCGTGCTCATGGAGAGCGACCCGTTCGGCCTGATCGAGGCGATGACGATCGCCGGGTACGCCGCCGGGTGCGAGCGCGGCTACCTCTACATCCGCGGCGAGTACCCGCTGGCCACGCGGCGGCTGCAGGGCGCGATCGACGCCGCCCGGGCCCGCGGGTACCTCGGTGACGACGTGCTCGGGGCCGGCTTCACGTTCGACGTCGAAGTGCGGCGCGGCGCGGGTGCCTACATCTGCGGCGAGGAGACCGCGCTGCTCAACTCCCTCGAAGGCCTGCGTGGCGAGCCGCGCTACAAGCCGCCGTTCCCCAGCGTCCAGGGTCTCTTCGGCAAGCCCACGGTGATCAACAACGTGGAGACGCTCTACAACGTCCTGGAGATCCTCGCGATCGGCGGCCCGACGTTCGCCTCGATCGGGGGGCAGCGCTCCACCGGCACGAAGCTGTTCTGCGTGGCCGGCGCGGTGCAGACGCCGGGCGTGTACGAGGTGGACTTCGGCACCACGCTGCGGGAGCTGCTGATGCTGGCCGGCGGGGTGCGCGGGGAGCTGCGCGCCGTGCTGCTCGGCGGGGCCGCCGGCGGGTTCGTCACGCCCGACCGGCTCGACGTGCCGCTCACCCTGGAGGGCACCCGCGAGATCGGCGCCACGCTCGGCTCCGGCGTCGTGCTCGCCCTCGACACGTCCGCCGACTTCCCGGCGATGCTGCGGCGGATCGCCGCGTTCTTCCGCGACGAGTCCTGCGGGCAGTGCGTGCCCTGCCGCGTCGGCACCGTGCGGCAGGAGGAGGCGCTCGCCCGGCTCTCCCGGGGCGCGCCGCGCGGCTCCCGGGACACCGAGCTCGCCCTGCTCGACGACCTCGCCCGGGTCATGGTCGACGCGTCGATCTGCGGCCTCGGGCAGACCGCGCCCGCGGCCGTTCGCTCGGCGCTCGACCTCGGGCTGCTCGACGCCCCGCTCAGCAGTAACGGGGCGAGCCGGAACGGGAGGCCACGATGACCGCGACGGAACCGGTGCTGCTCGGCGGCATCCGCAGGCTCGTCACGCTGACGGTCGACGGCGAGGAGGTGCGCGTCCCGGAGGGCGCCACGATCCTCGAAGCGTTGCAGGACATGGGCGGCGCGCGGGCGGACACCCCCACGCTCTGCTGGTCGGCGAACCTGACGCCGATCAACGCGTGCCGCGTCTGCGTCGTCGAGATCGAGGGAAGCCGGGTGCTCGCGCCGTCGTGCGCACGCAAGGCCGAGGACGGGATGGCGGTCCGGACCGACACCGAGCGCGTCCGGCACAGCAGGCGCATGGTGCTGGAGCTGCTCGCGTCCTCGGCGGACATGTCCCAGGCCAGCGCGGACGTGCAGCGCTGGATGGACGACTACGGCGTCGACGCCGACCGCTACGGTCCGCCCGCGCCGCCGTCGGACGACCGCGACACCCGCCACGCCGGGCACCACCACGCCCCCGACGGCACCACGGCGGAGACCGTCGCGCAGCCGGTGAAGGTCGACAACAGCCTCTACGTGCGCGACTACAGCCGCTGCATCATGTGCTACAAGTGCGTCAAGGCGTGCGGCACCGACGCGCAGTTCACGTTCGCGATCTCCGCCGCCGGGCGCGGGTTCGACGCCCGTATCGCCACCGAGCACAACAACGAGCTGCCCGACTCCGCCTGCGTCTACTGCGGCAACTGCATCGGGGTGTGCCCCACGGGGGCGCTCAAGTCGGTGCGGGAGCACGAGCTGCGCGAGGCGGGGGAGTGGAAGCCCGAGGAGGAGAGCGTCACCACCACGATCTGCTCGTTCTGCGGGGTGGGCTGCAACCTGGAGCTCCACGTGCAGGAGGGGGAGATCGTCAACGTCACCTCGCCCTCGGACCACTCCGTGACGCACGGACACCTGTGCATCAAGGGCCGGTTCGGGTTCCAGCACGTCCAGAACCTGCCCGGCGACGGAGGTCGCTGAGGGCAGCTCCGCTCAGATCCGCCGTGCCCGGGCGAGCCATGCGGGGAGGTCGACCAGGTCGCCCTCTCGGCGGTCGAGTGCGGCGGCGTGGGTGGGGTTGCGGACGACACCGCGGTACTCGCTGAGGCGAAGGCCCTCGAGCTCCCACCCGTCGCCGAACGCGGATCGGATCGCCGCCTCGCCGACCTGGGGCCCGAAGCCCGGCCCGGTGTCGGAGAGCGCGAGGACGTGGACCCGGCCGCCCGGGCGGGCGGCGTGGTGCAGGCTGTCGACGTACCGGGCGCGGTCCTCGGGGTCGAAGATGTGGAACAGCGCACTGTCGACGATCGTGTCGTAGGCCTGCTCACCGAGGTGCATGGCGTCGGCGACCTCGAAGCGGGCCGTGATGCCGTGCCGGTCGGCGTTCTCCCGGGCCCGTTCGATGGCGGGCCCGGATGCGTCGATGCCGAGGACGTCGTAGCCGAGCCGGGTGAGGAGGATGGTGTGCTCGCCGGTACCGCAGCCGGCGTCGAGCACCTTTCCGCGGATCCAGCCGCCGCGTTCCACGTCGATGATCGCCGGCTGCGGTTCGCCGATCACCCAGGGTGCGGTGCCGCTCCGGTACGCCTCGTCGAAGGCCCCGCGCAACGGGGTCGGGTTCTGATCCGGTGCCATGAGCCGACCGTAGGAGCTCGAGTCGACTACAGGTCAAGCGCCTGCGCCGACAGCGGTGACGAGCTCGACCGGAGCAGGCTCTCCCCGGCGATCTCCCGCAGCTCCGCGCACGCGGCGAGCACCGGAGGGGTGTGGGCGACCGCGTCGCGGACCACGGCCAGGATCGACCGGACCGGCACCGGCTGGACGACGGGCACCGCATGCGTCCCGGGCGGGAGGTTGATGGCGCCGAGCTCGGGCAGCACGGTGATCCCGATGCCGGCGGCGACGAAGGCGAGGGCGGTCGGGTAGTCGTGCGCCTCGACGTGGAACGGCGGGCGGAACCCGGCCGCCGTGCACGCCTCGACGAGGTTGCGCCGGCACCAGCCGCGGGCGAAGTCGTTGTCAACCCAGCACTCGGTGGCGAGCTCCGCCAGCTCGACCTCGGTGCGGCCCGCCAGCGGGTGGCCCTCCGGCAGCACGGCGAGGTACGGGTCGTCGAGCAGGTGGTGCGCGGTGAACCCCGGCCCGGGAGCGAAGTCCGGGCGTTCGACGCCGATCTGCACGTCGGACCGCTCCGCCGGGTCGTCGGGAAGCCATTCGCGCAACGTGAGGTCCAGCCGGACGCCCGGGAACTCGCCGGTGAGCCTGCGCACCACCCGGGGCAGCCAGGCCGCGCCGACCGAGGCGAAGTACGACAGCGACAGCGCACCCGTCCGGCCCGCCCGCAGGTCCGCGACGACGGCCTCGGCCTCGCCGAGCCGGTCGAGGATCGCGTCGGCCTGCTCGGCCAGCAGCAGCCCGGCGGCGGTGACGCGCAGCCCGCGCCCGGCCCGTTCGAACAGCACCAGCCCGGTCTCCCGCTGCAGCGCTGTGACGTGCTGGCTCACCGCGGACGGGGTGTAGCCGAGGTTCGCGGCGGCGGCCTGCACCGACCCGCTGGCGACGACGGAGCGGAAGATGCGCAGCCGATGGGTGTCGAGCACGACCTCGAACATACAGTCCGACTGAATCCAACGGTAGAAACGGTCGCTGGTGCTGAACGGTCGGAGTCTGCAGGCTGGAGGTCATGACGCTCTCCCGCCGGCCATTTCCGTCGGCGCAGTCCCTCCCGCTGGCCGCCGCGACGACGACCGTCGTCCTCTGGGCCTCGGCGTTCGTCGGCATCCGGGCAGCCGGCCACGAGCTGTCGCCCGGTGCACTGGCGCTGGGCCGGATGCTCGTCGGGTCGCTCACGCTGACCGCGATCGTGCTGCTGGTGCGCCGTCGTCGTGCGCTGCGGGGCGGCACGGCGGTGGCGCTCCCGCGCGGCCGGCTGCTCGGCGCGATCGCGCTGTGGGGTGCGGCCTGGTTCGGGCTCTACAACCTGGCGCTGAACGCCGCCGAGCGGCACCTCGACGCCGGCACGGCCGCGTTGCTGGTGAACGTGGCGCCGGTGGTGGTGGCGGTGCTGGCCGGCCTGCTGCTCGGCGAGGGCTTCCCGGCGCGGCTGCTGGCCGGGATGGCGATCGCGTTCGCGGGCGTCGTGCTCATCGCGACCACCACGTCGGCCGGGGGAGCGGACCTCACCGGCGTACTGCTCGGGCTGCTCGCGGCGCTGCTGTACGCCGGTGCCGCCGTGGCGCAGAAGCGGTTGCTGGCCCGGACGGACGCGCTCACCGTCACCTGGATCGGGGCGGTCGCCGGCACGGTCGCGCTGCTGCCGTTCCTGCCGGCGCTGCTCTCCGAGCTGGCCACCGCGTCCACCGCGGCGGCCGCCGGGTTCGTCTACCTGGGCGTCTTCCCGACCGCCATCGCGTTCCTGACCTGGGGATACGCGCTGTCCCGGACGACGGCGGGCCGGCTCGCGGCCGCCACCTACGCCATCCCGCCGATCGTCGTGCTCATGTCCTGGACGCTGCTCGGTGAGATCCCGACGCCGCTCGCGCTGGCCGGTGGCGCGCTCTGCCTCGCGGGGGTGGCCGTCGCCACCCGCCCGCGCCCCGCCCCCGAGCCGCGGTTCGCGGTGGTGCCGGACCGCGAGCGGCTGGCAGGGACCGACCAGTCGCGCTGAGCGCGCTGGTGATCGCTCCGAGATGCTGGAAACCGCCCTCACGAGGGCGTTCAGGGTGATCTCGTAGCGATCAAGCCCGCATGATCGGTCCGAGTTGCGGTGGATCGCCCTGCCCGGGGCGCCCAGCCGCATCTCGCAACGATCACGTCCCGAGCCGCGCTCGCTGCGGGGGTTCAGACCGCTCTGGGGACCGCGGGCCCGACCGTCGCCGGCTCGTCCCGGTGCACGACCCCGTCCTTCACGACCAGCACGACCCGGCCGGTGGCGGTGATGTCGGCGACCGGGTCCCCGTCGACGAGGACCAGGTCGGCGAGCTTGCCGACGGCCAGCGTCCCGAGGTCGTGGGCGAGGCCGAGGTTCTCCGCGGCACCGCTGGTCGCGGCGACCAGGGTCTGCATCGGGGACAGCCCGTGCTCGACCATCAGGGCGAGCTCCCGGGCGAGGTCGCCGTGGGTGTTGAACGGCGTGCCGGCGTCGGTGCCGGCGGCGATCCGCATGCCCGACGACACCGCGGCGACGAAGCTCTTGCGCTGCTGCTCCGCCTCCCCCTCGGCCTTCTCCACCGCCCACGCGGGGATGCCCCTGGCCGCGTTCCGGATGATCCCGTCGACGGCCAGCATCGTCGGCACGAGGAAGGTGCCCTGGTCGACGGCGATCCCGAGCAGCTCGTCGTCGAGGTAGAAGCCGTGCTCGATCGAGTCGATGCCGGCCTGCAGCGCGTTGTGGATGCCGGCCCGGCCGATGGCGTGCGTGGTGATCCGCCGGCCCGAGTTGTGCGCCACCTGCGCGGCGGCCGCGAGCTCCTCGGGCAGCAGCGCGGTCTGGGTCGGCGTGACACCGGGCGTCAGCACGCCGCCGGTGGCCATCACCTTGATGACGGCCGCGCCGGCCTTGATCTCCGCCCGGGTCGCCTTGCGCACCTCGTCCGCACCGTCGACCTCGCGGCCGATGAAATGCCCGTGCCCGCCGGTCATCGTGATGACCCGGCCGGCGGCCTGAACCCGCGGTCCGGGGACGGCCCCGCGGTCGATCTCCGCGGCGAGCTCGACGACGACGTCGTCGGCCGCGCCGCAGTCGCGCACCGTCGTGACCCCCGACCGCAGGGTCACCACGGCGTTGCGCGCCGCCCGCAAGGTGGCCTTCGGCACCGTGTCCAGCGCGGCCTGGGCGAAGGTGTCCGGCGCCCCGTCCGCCGTGAGGTGCACGTGGCAGTTGATGAGGCCGGGTAGCACCGTGCGTCCCCCGCCCTCCACGACGGTGTCGGGTGCCGTGGCCGGGGCCTGGTCGACCGGGCCGATCCAGGCGATGCGGCGGCCCTCCACCACCAGCGCCCGGCCGGGCAGCGGTGGTGCACCGGTGCCGTCGACGACCGTGACGTCGCGGAGCAGGAAACTCGGTGTGCTCATGCAGTCATCCTCATGCAGCGATCCTCATCCGGCAGGTCGGTCCGTGGTGGACATCCGCGGGTCGAGCGCGTCCCGCAGCCCGTCGCCGAGCAGGTTGAAGGCCAGGATCGCCAGGAAGATCGCGATGCCCGGGAACGCCGTCAGGTGCGGGGCGCTGAAGATGAACTGCCGCCCCTCGCCCAGCATCGTGCCCCACTCCGCGGTCGGCGACTGGACGCCGAGGCCGAGGAAGCCGAGCCCGGCCGCGAGCAGGATGCTCACCCCGATGCTCAGCGTGGCGTGCACGAGGACCGGGGTCAGCGAGTTGCGGAACACGTGCCGCACGATGATCCGCACGTCACCGGCACCCAGTGCCCGCGCCGCCTCGACGAACGGCTCCTCCCGCAGGCTGAGCACCGACGAGCGGACCAGCCGCACGATCACCGGTATCACGCTGATCCCGACCGCGATGATCACGTTCTGCAGGCTCACCCCCAGCACGGCGACGAGCGTGAGCGCCAGCAGGATGCTCGTGAAGGCGAAGAGCATGTCGGCGAACCGGGAGACGGCCATGTCGGCCCAGCCCCCGTAGTACCCGGCGACGACGCCCAGCGGCACGCCCACGAGCAGGCCGATGGCGACGGCCAGCACGCCGATCAGCAGCGAGATCCGGGTCCCGTACATGAGCCGGGTGGCGATGTCGCGCCCCAGCTGGTCGGTGCCCAGCCAGTGCGAACCCGACGGTCCCTGGATCGCGACCGACAGATCCTGGGCGTTGGGGTCGTAGGGCGAGATCAACGGTGCGGCGAAGGCCAACACCAGGAACGTCACGATGATCCCCAGCCCGACCAGCGCGGGGGGATGGTGGCGGAACCGTTGCCAGGCGCGCATGTCAGTACCGGATTCTCGGGTCGACGACGACGTAGAGGACGTCGACGAACACGTTCAGGAGGACGAACAGCAGGGCGTACACCAGGACGAGGCCCTGGACGACGGCGAAGTCCCTCGCTGCGATCGAGTCGACCAGCAACCTCCCGATCCCGGGCCAGCCGAACACCGTCTCGGTCAGCACCGCCCCGCCCAGCAACGCCCCGAACTGCACGCTGATGACCGTCAGGATCGGGATGAACGCGTTGCGCAGCCCGTGCTTGACGATCACCGTGGTCGGGGGTGCCCCCTTGGCCTGCGCCGTCCGGATGTAGTCCTGTCCCAGGACCTCGAGCATGCTGGCGCGGGTCATCCGGGAGACGAGCGCCGTGGAGAACGCACCGAGGGTCGCCGCCGGCAGCACGATGGACAGCGGTGACTCGCTCCCGGCCGCCGGCAGCCACCCCAGCGTCACCGCGAACAGCAGGATGAGCAGCAGCCCCAGCCAGTAGACCGGCATGGACACGCCCATCATCGCCACACTGGAGATCACGTGGTCGGCGACGGAGTTGCGGCGCACGGCGGCGACGACGCCGGCCGACACCCCGACCACCGACCCGATGATGGTGGCCACCACGGCGAGCGTGAGCGTGGCCGGCAACCGGGCGATGATCTCGACTGCCACCGGCCGCGACGTGCGGGCCGAGATGCCCAGGTCACCCTGCAGCAGCCCGGAGATGAACGACCCGTACTGCGCGAGCAGCGGCTCGTCCAGCCCGAGCTGGGCCCGGATCCGGTCGACCTGCTCGGCGCTCGCGTCCAGCCCGGCCAGCACGCGCGCCGGGTCACCGGGCAGCACCCGCAGCATCAGGAAGATCAGCACCGACACCCCGAACAGGGTGATCAGCGAGAGCAGCAGGGTGCGCACGATGTGCGCGGCGGTGCCTTTCATGCGCGGCCCTTCATGCGCGGCTAGCTCGCCGGCCGGGCGTGGAGGGCGTCGAACTTCTCGGTGGGCGTCGTGGCGATGCCCGTGACGTCCTTCGAGTGGACCACCGGGAAGGACTGCGTCCACAGGAAGATCCAGGGCGCGTCCGCCCAGATGGTCTTCGAGGCGTCGCAGTACTCCTGCTGGCGGGCGTCCTGGTCGATCTCGACGTCGGCCTTGGCGAGCAGGTCCTCGACCTGCGGGTTGGTGTAGAAGGCCGTGCCCAGCCCGGTGGGCGGGTGCGTGGCGGCGCGGAACATCTGCATCTGCTGGTCGGCGTCGAGGATCCCCGGGGCCCAGCCCAGCAGGTGCATGTCCACCGTGTTCTCCGACGGCGCCGCGTTGACCCGGGCGAGGAACGCCCCCCAGTCGCTCGTCGAGACGGTGACGTTGAGGCCGACCTCGCGCAGGTAGCCCGCGATGGCCTCGGACGCCTGCTGGTCCTGCACGTAGCGGCCGCTGGGGGTGAGCAGTTCGAGCGTGGCCCCCTGCGCGCCGGCGGCGGCCAGCATCTGCCGGGCGCGTTCCGGGTCGTAGGCGTAGGTGCCGGTGCTGCAGTAGCCGAACAGGGCCGACGACATCGGGGCGTCCATCACCTTGGCCGCCCCGAACAGGACCTTGTCGATGATGGTCTGCTTGTCGACCGCGTAGTTGAGCGCCTGCCGGACCTGCGGGTTGGACAGCAGCGCGTCGTTGTTGTCGAGCGCGATGAAGATCGAGCGGTCGCTGTCACCGAGGATCACGTTCACGTCGGGGTTGTTCCGCAGCGCTTCCAGGTCCGACACCGGCGGCAGGATGATCATGTCGACCTGGCCCGCGAGCAGCAGGCTCTCCCGGGTGGCTGCCTCCGGGACGATCCGGAACTCGACCGTGTCGTAGTACGGCTTCTCACCCCAGTACCCGGGGAACTTGGTCACCGTGAGGCTCTGGCCCGCCGTGAAGCTCGTGAAGCTGTACGGCCCGGTGCCGACCGGGTGCTGGTAGTTGTCGTACGTGTTGCCCTCGGCCTGCACCGAGGCCGGCGAGATCATCCCCGCCGTCGTGATCGTCAGCGCGTTCAGGAAGATCGGCGCCAGCTTGCTCAGCTTGACCTGGACGGAGTACTCCCCGGTGGCCGTGGCCGACTGCATCACCTCGAACGGGGCGCCGAGCGGAACGCGCAGCTTCGGATCGCTGATGCGCTCGAGGTTGAACACGACCGCATCCGCGTTGAACGGCGTGCCGTCGTGGAACGTCACGCCCTGGCGGAGCGTGAGGTCCACAGTGAGCCCGTCCGGTGACGTCTCGAACTTCTCGGCGAGGTTCCCGACGATCTTGCCGTCCTCGGACTTGACCAGGGGTTCGACCATGTAGTCGACGACGTTCTGCACGGTGGTCGTCGTCTGGCCCGCGGGGTCCAAGGTATCCAGGTCGATGCCGATGGCGACCGAGAACGACGAGTCGGCGCCGCCGCCGGAGCTCGCTGCCGGGTCCTCCTCGAAACTGCACGCGCCCAACAGGAGACCGGCCGCCACGAGCGCGGCGAAAGACCTCATCCGAGCGGTACGTCGTCGTGCCGATGGCCTGTCCATGGGGCTCCTGCCGTTCGTCATGTGATCACGTCTCGGACTTCGGCGAAGTGGCATGCGCTCGGATGACCGTGGCCGAAGCGGTCGGTCAGCTCCGGCTCCTCCTCGGCGCAGATCGGCTGGGCCTTGGGGCAGCGGGTGCGGAAGTTGCATCCGGACGGCGGGTTCGCCGGGTTCGGCACGTCCCCGGTGAGGATGATCCGCTCCCGCGTCCGCCGGCCCCGCGGGTCGGGGATGGGCACGGCCGAGAGCAGGGCCTGCGTGTAGGGGTGTGCGGGGCGGTCGTAGATGTCCGACCGGGTGCCGATCTCGACGATCTTGCCGAGGTACATGACCGCCACGCGATCCGAGATGTGGCGGATCACCGACAGGTCGTGGGCGATGAAGACGAACGACAGGCCGTGTTCGCGCCTCTGGCCGGCGGGGCCGGATGGCTCCTGCACCTGCCTCAACAGGTTCACGACCTGCGCCTGGATGGAGACGTCCAGGGCCGACACCGGCTCGTCGAGGACCAGAACCTGCGGGTCGAGCGCGAGGGCACGCGCGATCCCGATGCGCTGCCGCTGCCCGCCGGAGAACTCGTGCGGGTAGCGGTCGGCGTGCTCGGGGGTCAGCCCGACGGACTCCAGCAGCGCGTCCACCCGCCCGCGCAGCTCGTCACCGGACGCCAGCCCGTGGATCTGGTACGGCTCGCTGACGATGGCCCGCACCGTCATCCGGGGGTTCAGCGACCGGTAGGGGTCCTGGAAGACGAACTGCACCTCCCGGCGGACGTCCTTCATCCGCGCCCGGCTGTATCCGGTGATGTCGTCGCCCCGGAAGAAGATCCGGCCCGACGTGGGCTCCTGGAGCTTGACGACGGTGCGGCCCGTGGTGGTCTTGCCGCAGCCGGACTCCCCGACGAGGCCGAGGGTCTCGCCCGCGTTCAGGGTGAAGCTGACGCCGTCCACCGCGTAGACCGTGCCGATCTGGCGGCGCGTCACGCCGCCGCGGATCGGGAAGTGCGTCCTGAGGTCCTCGACGCGCAGGATCTCGGTGCCGTTCGGGGTGTCGGTGCCGTCCTGGGATGTCATGACCGCGCCGTCCCGAGCTCGGTACCCATCTCGCCGGAGATCACGGCCATCTCCGCGGGCACCTCGTCGGCGAAGTGGCACGCGGCGAGCTTCCCGTCGCCGACGTCGCGCAGCGGCGGCGCCTCGGTCCGGCAGACCTCGCGGCCCTTCGAGACCCGGCAGCGCGGGTGGAAGGAGCACCCGGTCGGCAGGTCGATCAGGTTCGGCGGCGATCCGGGGATCGGCTCGAGCTGCTCGAGGTCGACGTCCAGGCGGGGCAGGCTGCTCAGGAGCCCGAGGGTGTACGGGTGCCGGCACGCGGAGAAGATCGAGAAGACGTCCGCGACCTCGACCACCTTGCCGCCGTACATGACCACGACGCGGTCGGCGTTCTCGGCGATCAGCGCGAGGTCGTGGGTGATGAGGACGGTGGCCGCGTCGGTCTGCTCCTGCGCCGCCCGGAGCACGTCGAGGACCTGCGCCTGGATCGTCACGTCGAGCGCGGTGGTGGGCTCGTCGGCGATGAGCACCTTGGGGTCGTTGGCGATGGCCATTGCGATCATCGCGCGTTGGCGCATCCCGCCCGAGTGCTCGTGCGGGTACTGGTCGTACCGGACCTCGGGGTTGGGCACGCCGACCGACGCGAGCAGCGCGACGGCCCGGCTGCGCGCGTCCTCCCGGCGCAGGTCGCGGTCGTGCAGCCGGAGGGCCTCGGCGATCTGGTCCCCGACCGTCAGCACGGGGTTCAGGCTCGTCATCGGGTCCTGGAAGATCATCCCGATCTCCCGGCCGCGCAGCTGCCGCAGCGACTTCTCCGGCAGCGTCAGCAGGTCCTGCCCGCCGAAGCGGATCTCCCCGGCGACGATCCGCCCCGGAGGACACGGGACCAGGCCGAGGATCGACATCGCGGTGACGGTCTTGCCGGAGCCCGACTCGCCCACGACGCCCAGCGTCTCGCCGGGGTACAGATCCCAGCTGACGTCCGTGACAGCCTTCACCACCCCGCCCGGGGTGACGAACTCCGTCGTCAGCCCACGGACGGACAGAACAGGGTCGGGCACGATCGGGCCTCCTTGACCTACCGCTGGGGTGAAGGTATGACAGATCCACGTCGGCCGGGATGACATCTGTATAACGAGGGGTAGGAGCGACAGTGGGGGTGCGGATTCCTCCGTTCACCGTCTCGCCGGCGCGGCTGCGGCGCGATCTCGAGCACGTCGCCGGGTACGGGGCCACCGCGAGCGGCGGCGTCGGGCGCACCAGCTTCTCCGCGGCCGACCGGCAGGTGCGGGCCTGGCTGGCGGGCGAGTGCGAGCGGGCCGGGCTGGCGTTGCGCACCGACGGCATCGGCAACGTCTTCGCCCGGCTGGACGCCCCCGGCGCGCCGCCGGGCACACCGCCGGTCTGGGCCGGCTCGCACCTGGACAGCGTGCCCGAGGGCGGTCGCTTCGACGGCGCGCTC
This sequence comes from Pseudonocardia wallangbongensis, assembly GCF_054486945.1. Taxonomy (NCBI): domain Bacteria; kingdom Bacillati; phylum Actinomycetota; class Actinomycetes; order Pseudonocardiales; family Pseudonocardiaceae; genus Pseudonocardia; species Pseudonocardia wallangbongensis. The sequence goes on along the minus strand of NZ_JBRERS010000001.1, from coordinate 616,963 downwards.
GGCTCGCTCGCCGCGCTGGAGGTGGTGCGGCGGCTGGCCGAGGAGCGGGTGCCCCTGCGGCGCCCGGTCGAGGCCGTGGTCTTCGCCGACGAGGAGGGCAACTACCACCACCTGCTCGGCTCGACGGCGCTGGCGCGCGGCTTCGCCGCGGACGAGCTCGACGGGCTGCGGGGCCGTGACGGCGACCGGCTCGTCGACGCGCTGCGGGGCATGGGCTGGGACGGCTGGGAGGTCGGCGCGGCGACCCGGACGGCGGCCCGGGCGGGCGACGTCCACGCCTATGTGGAGCTGCACATCGAGCAGGGGTCCGTGCTCGAGGCCGCCGGGGCGGCGATCGGGGTGGTCACGGCGATCGTGGGCATGGGCGGCGGCCTGCTGGAGTTCCGTGGCCGCCAGGACCACGCCGGCACCACGCCGATGCCGATGCGGAAGGACGCCCTGCGGGGCGCGGGTGAGCTGCTGGTGCGCCTGCCGGACCTGGCCCGGTCGGTCGGCGAGCACGCGGTCGTCACCTGCGGCATCGTGCGCGTGGAGCCCGGCGGGGCGAACGTCGTGCCGGGTCTGGTCCGCATGTCCCTGGACTTCCGCGACCCGGAGCGGGAGCGGCTCCTCGCACTCGAGGAAGCCGTGGTGACCGCGGCCCGGGACGCCGCCGACCGGCACGGTCTGGAGGTCGGCTACACCCGGGAGAGCATCACCGATCCGGTGCCGCTGGACCCGCGGATGCAGGATCTCGTGGCGAGCGTCGCCGCTGCGCAGGGCCTGCCGACCCGGCAGCTGCCGTCCGGGGCGGGCCACGACGCGCAGAACGTGGCCCGGTTCGCCCCCGCGGGGATGATCTTCGTGCCCAGTGTCGGAGGGCGCAGCCACGCCCCGGCCGAGCTCAGCACCTGGGAGGATGTCGAGGCTGGGGCGAACGTGCTCCTCGGCGCCGTGCACGCCCTCGCCACGGAGTGAACCGGTCACCCGATCGGCAGATGGTCGAATCGGGCGAACCGGTCGTAGCACCTATTCGGGTGTTCTCGGTCACGCTGGATGGAAATTCTCGTGCGGAGCCGACAGGCTGTAGAAGCGCCGTAGGGGAGTATCCCGGCAACGGTGGCGTCGTCAGCACGGAGATGGCTCCGCGGGCCGGGAACGGTCGCGCGGGTCCGGACCCCGGCGCCATCGCTTCGCGGTCCCAATGCCAGGGACCCGCGGAGGGGAGAGACCTCGGAGCAGCCTGCTTGCTGCCCGAGACCCCTGGAGGCTCCCCGCGTGAACGTGCCCGTCTGGCTCTGGTTCGCGACCATCGGTGGCCTGGCCGCCATCATCCTCGCCGACCTGCTCATCGCCGTCCGCAAGCCGCACGAGGTGACGATCAAGGAGGCCACCCGCTGGGTGATCTTCTACGTCGCGCTCGCGACGCTGTTCGGCCTCGGTATCTGGTACTTCGCCGGTGGCGAGTACGCCGGGGAGTTCTTCGCCGGCTACATCACGGAGTACTCGCTCTCGGTCGACAACCTGTTCGTGTTCGTGATCATCATGTCGTCGTTCGCGGTGCCGGCGATCCACCAGCAGCGCGTGCTGCTGGTCGGCATCGTGATCGCCCTGGTGATGCGCGGCCTGTTCATCGCCGTCGGCGCCGCCGCGATCAACGCCCTGAGCTGGGTCTTCTACCTCTTCGCCGCGTTCCTGATCTACACGGCCGTGAGCATGGTCCGGCAAGGCATGGGCGGCGACGAGGAGTGGAACGAGCCCCGCATCGTCGGGATGGTCCGGCGCATGCTCCCCGTCACCGAGAACTACCACGGCGCCAGCACCACGGTCCTGCTCGACGGCAAGCGCTGGGTCACCCCGATGCTCATCGTGATGATCGCGATCGGGATGACCGACCTGCTGTTCGCCCTCGACTCCATCCCGGCGATCTTCGGCCTCACCCAGGAGGCGTACCTCGTCTTCAGCGCGAACGCCTTCGCGCTGATGGGCCTGCGCCAGCTGTACTTCCTGCTCGGCGGCCTGCTCAAGAAGCTCGTCTACCTGTCCTACGGGCTCGCCGTGATCCTGGCGTTCATCGGCGTGAAGCTCGTGCTCCACGCGCTGCACGAGAACGAGCTGCCGTTCATCAACGGCGGCGAGCACGTGCCGGTGCCGGAGATCGGGATCGGGCTGTCCCTCTCCGTCATCGTCGGCGTGCTGGCGATCACGACGATCGCCAGCCTGGTGGCCGTGAAGCGCAACCCGGCCCTGGCCGAGTGATCCGGCGGGCCGGGCTGCACCGGTGACCGGTCAGCTCTGCCCGGACGCTGCGGCCCGCCGGGGCAGCACCCAGCCCGGCCGCACGAAGTGGCAGGTGTAGCCGTACGGGTACTTCTGGAGGTAGTCCTGGTGCTCCTCCTCCGCCTCCCAGAAGTCCCCGGCCGGCGCCACCTCCGTCACGACCTTCCCCGGCCACAGGCCGGATGCGTCGACGTCGGCGATCGTGTCGCGGGCGACGCGCTCCTGCTCGTCGCTCGTGTAGAAGATCGCCGACCGGTAGCTGCGCCCCATGTCGTTGCCCTGACGGTCCTTCGTGCTCGGGTCGTGGATCTGGAAGAAGAACTCCAGGATCTCGCGGTAGGTGATGACGTCCGGGTCGAAGACGATCTCGACGGCCTCGGCGTGGTCACCGTGGTTGCGGTAGGTCGCGTTCGGCGTGTCGCCACCGGAGTAGCCGACGCGGGTCGTGAGGACGCCCGGTCGGGCACGCAGGAGGTCCTGCGCTCCCCAGAAGCAGCCGCCCGCCAGGATCGCGCGCTCGGTCGCCATCGTGATCGCCTCCTCGGCACAGGTGTTCGCGGGTCTCGCCCTGGAGCAACGAGGGTGGACCGGCGCCTGTTCCTCAGCCCCAGACGCCCGTCGCCGCCGTGTCGCGGGCGTAGTCGGCGAAGTCCCGGGCGGGCCGGCCCAGAACCCGCTGGACGCCGTCGCACACGCCGGCGTTGCGGCCGTCCAGCACGGAGGTGAACAGGTAGGTCAGCAGGCCGACGACGTCGTCGGGCACGCCCTCGGCGGTGAGGGAGGCGGCGAAGTCCTCCAGCGGGACCCGGGTGTAGCCGACGGGGCGGCCGGTGGCGGCGGAGATGGCGGCCACGGCGTCGGCGAAGGTCATCAGCCGGGGGCCGGTCAGCTCGTAGACCTGGCCGATGTGGCCGTCCCGGGTGAGCACCGCGGTCGCGACGTCGGCGATGTCGTCGGCGTCCAGGAACGGCTCCTGCACGTCGCCGGCGGGCAGGTGGAGGTGACCGGCCAGGATGGGGTCGAGCAGGTAGTCCTCGCTGAAGTTCTGGTTGAACCAGCTGCAGCGCAGGACCGTCCAGTCCGCGCCCGAGGCGGCCAGTGCCCGCTCGCTGGCCTGCGCCTCCTCCTCGCCGCGGCCCGACAGCAGCACCAGCCGCCGGGCGCCGGCCTTCAACGCGGTCTCGGCGAGCGCTGCGATCGTGGCGGGTGCTCCGGGCACGGCCAGATCGGGGTAGTACGAGATGTAGGCGGCGTCCACGTTGTCGAAGGCGGGCGCCCAGGTCGCCGGTTCCTCCCAGTCGAACGGGACGCCGCCGGACCGGGAGCCGATCCGCACCGGCCGGTCCTGCGCGGTCAGCCGCTGGACGACGCGCCGGCCGGTCTTGCCGTTGCCGCCGATGACGAGGGTGAGCTGGTCGGTCATGTCGTCGCTCCTCGCGAGCCGCAGGTGGATGACTCGACGATCGGCCGGAACGGGATTGGCAACAACGACCGGGTGTGCAACGGTCGTTAACCCACAGGTTCACGGTTTGGGGTTCACGGTGGAACGGCGCGACATCGAGATCTTCCTGACGCTCGCCGAGGAGCTGCACTTCGGCCGGACCGCCGAGCGCCTGCACGTCTCCACCGCCCGGGTCAGCCAGACGGTCAGCAAGCTGGAGCGGCGCGTCGGTGCGGCCCTGTTCGAGCGGACCAGCCGGCGGGTCGACCTGACCCCGATCGGACGCCGCCTGGAGGACGACCTGCGGCCCGCCCATCAGCAGATCATCGAGGGCATCGACCGGGCGATCGCCGCGGGGCGGGGCATCGACGGCGAGCTGCGCGTCGGCTTCATCGGCACCGCCGTCGGCCAGCTCCTGCACCGGGTCGCCGCTGCCTTCCGCGACCGGCACGCCGCGTGCCGGGTGCGGGTCATGGAAGCCCGCTACAGTGACTTCCTCGACCTGCTGCGCGCCGACGAGGCGGACCTCGTCCTCGTCCCGGTCAAGGTCGCCGAACCCGACATCACGATGAGCCCGGTCCTGTTCCAGGAACCGTCGGTGCTGGCCGTCTCGTCCCGCCACCCCTTCGCCCGGAACGAGTCGGTGTCGTTGGACGACCTGGCCCGCGACAAGGTGCTGCGGCCCCGCTCGTTCCCCGGCTACATGGACGAGAGCCTGGTACCCCGCCGGACCCCGGCCGGCAGGCCGATCGAGCGGGGGCCGGAGTTCGGCACGGTCCAGGAGATGCTGTCCCTCATCGGCGCCGGCCAGGGCATGTTCCCGGTGCCCGCGCACGCCGCCCGCTTCGACACCAGACCCGACATCGCCTACGTCCCGATCCGGGACGGGTTGCCCAGGGAACGCCGGTTCATCTGGCGGACCACGGCCGAGACCCACCGGATCCGGGTCTTCACCCAGGTCGCGCGGGATGTGGTCGCGCGCTCGCCGAACCCGCTGCAGGGGTGATCGGCCCTGAGTGGACTCGTCTTTACGTGCAACCTGTACGTACAGGCTGCACGTATGTATGCTCGCCGGCGTGACGACATACGTTCTCGTGCACGGGGCGTGGCACGGCGCGTGGTGCTGGCGTGACGTCGCCGCGCCGCTGCGCGCGGCGGGCCACGAGGTGACGATCCCGACGCTCGCGGGGCTGGGCGAGCGGGCGGCCGAGCTCGGGCCGGACATCGGCCTGCGCACCCACGTCGACGACGTCGTGGCGGCCCTGGAGGGGGCCGGGCGCGGCGACGTCGTCCTGGTCGGGCACAGCTACGCGGGCCTCGTGGTGCGCGAGGCCGCCGACCGGGCACCGGAGCGGGTCGCCCGGCTCGTGCTGGTCGACGCCTGGGCGGGGCCGGACGGCGCCTCGGTGGACTCGCTCGCGCCGGAGTACTTCCGGAACTGGGTCGAGTCCGTCACCGTGGACGGGGCGATCCCGGTCCCGGCCGCCCGGACGGCGGGGGTCACCGATCCGCAGCAGGTGGCGTGGGTCGAGTCGCGGTGCACGCCGCACCCCCGGCGGACCTTCTCCGACCCCACCCGGCTGACCGGCGCGGTGGACGCCGTCCCGTGCCGGGCGGTGGTCTGCACGCCGCCCGCCGGGATCCCGTTCGCCGGGTGGGCCCGCCGGTTCGGGTGGCCGACCGTGGAGCTGCAGGCGGGGCACGACGCGATGATCACCGCCCCGGCCGCGCTGGCCGGTCTCCTCCTGGACGACGCGTGACGCCCCGGACCGCGACGGCCCGCAACCGCAAGGTCGAGCAGGGCGAGCACAGCCGCGACGCGCTGGTCGCCTCCGCGGTGGCGCTCTTCGCCGAGAAGGGGTTCGCCGAGACGTCGACGACGGAGATCGTGGACCGGGCCGGTCTCACCCGCGGCGCCCTCTACCACCACTTCGCCGACAAGGACCAGCTCTTCGAGGCGGCGCTCGAGGCGGTGGAGGGCGACATCTTCGACCGCGTACGGGCCGCGGGCGCGGGCCTCGGCGACGACGTCCGGCGCCGGCTCGCGACCGGCGTCGGCGTCTTCCTCGACGCCTGCCTCGAGCCCGCCGTGCAGCGGATCCTCCTGCAGGAGGCGCCGTCCGTGCTGGGCTGGGAGCGGTGGCAGCAGCTCGACCGCCCGCGCTGCGCCCGCCGGCTGCTCGCGGCGGGCCTGGCGGAGGCCGTCGAGCGGGGGCTCGTCGACGCCCCGTCCTCGGCCGCGTTGACGCACCTCGTGTACGGCGCGCTCGTCCAGGCCGGCATCGTGATCGCCGGTGCGGAGGACCCCGGCGCCACGCGCGCGATCATGGGGGAGACGGCCGACCGCCTCCTCGACGCGCTGTTCACCTAGCGATCGGAGCATGGAGATGCGCGTCGTGCGCCAGCAGGAATGGGGCGGCCCGGATGCCCTCGCCGTGGTCGAGGCGCCCGCGCCGGCGCCCGCGCCCACCGAGGTCCTCGTGCGGGTCGTCGCGGCCGGGGTGAACCCCGTGGACGTGTACACGCGCCGGGGCCTGGCCTACAACCGGGTGCTCGGCCTGCCCTTCGTGAACGGGTGGGACGCGTCCGGGGTGGTGGAGGAGGTCGGCTACGGCGTCACGCGGTTCCGGCGCGGCGACCGGGTCTTCGGGATGCCGCGGTTCCCCTTCGAGGCCGGCTGCTACGCCGAGTACCTCGTCGCGCCGTCGCGGCACCTCGCCCTGATCCCCGACGGCCTGGGCTTCGCCGAGGCCGCGGCGCTGCCGCTCGCGGGCCTGACCGCGTGGCAGATGCTCGTGGACGCCGCGCAGGTGGCGCCGGGCGACCGGGTCCTGGTGTCCGCGGCGGCGGGCGGTGTGGGCCACCTCGCCGTGCAGATCGCGAAGGCGCGCGGCGCGTACGTCATCGCCACGGCCAGCGCCGCGAAGCACGGCTTCGTGACAGGGCTCGGGGCCGACGAGGTCGTCGACCACACCGCCGTGGACGTCGCGGAGGCCGTGCGCGACGTCGACGTCGTGATCCAGATGTTCGGGGGCGAGCCCGCGCTGCGGGCGCTGTCGTGCCTGCGTCCCGGCGGGATCATGGTCAACGCCCAGGGCGCCTGGACGGAGGGGATGGCCGAGCGCGCCGCGGAGCTCGGGGTGCGGGCCACCTGGTTCCTGGTCGAACCGGACGCGGCCGGCCTCGAGGAGCTCGCCCGCCTCGTCGCGGACGGCAGGCTCGCGGTGCACGTCTCCGCCCGGTTCCCGCTCGCCGAGGTCGCCGCGGCGCACGCGTCGATCGCCGAGGGGCGCACGATCGGCAAGGTCGTGCTCACCGTCGGCGGGGAGTGATCCGCGCGCTGGGCAGGGCGGGAGCGGGGAGGCGCTGCGGCGTGCCCGCGTAGCCGTCGACCCGGCCGAACTGGTCGGACCCGCGCTCCCACGCCTCGCGGAACGCCACGATCTCGCCGTGGTCGCGGCCCACGAAGTTCCACCACATCACGATGTCCTCGTCGAACGGTGCGCCCCCGAGGAGCAGCACCCGGGTCGGTTCGCCGCCGGGGTTGGTCAGCTCGAGCCCGGCCGGGCCGGCCGCCCGGTAGCCGAGGTCGGTCCGCGCCAGTTCGGTGCCGGCCATCAGGACCGGACCGGTGTCCACGAGGACACCGTGCTCGTGGGCCGGGTCGACGGGCAGCGTGACGCGGGCCCCCGGGTCGAGCACGATCTCGGCGCCGAGCAGTGGCGTGAAGGTCCGCACGGGGGAGGTCTCGCCGGCGAGCTCGCCGAGGAACACGCGTGCCGTCGCGCCGCCGAGGTCGATCGCGGGCGGTGCGTGGTGCTGGAAGGCGCGCGCGGTGCGGCGGTGCGCCTCGGGCAGTGCGACCCACAGCTGCACGCCGTGCAGGTCCGTGATGCCCGGCGTCGAGACCTCCGAATGGCAGATCCCGTACCCGCCGGTCATCAGGTTCACCTCGCCGGGGCGCACGAGCGCGTGGGTGCCGAGGCTGTCGCGGTGCTCGACCTCACCGGCGAAGAGCCAGCTCACCGTCTGCAGCCCCGTGTGCGGGTGCGGGGGCACGTCCATGCCACCGGATGCTCCGACGTCGTCCGGGCCGTAGTGGTCGGCGAAGCACCACGCCCCGATCAGCGACCGCTTGCGCTGCGGCAGCGTGCGCCGGACCGTCATGGAGCGCGGGCCGCCGAGCGGGACGTCCCGGGCCCTCAGGACCTCGACCTGCGGCGGACCCGGCTCGCTGCCGCGGCAGGTGATCTCGACAGGCACGGTCTCAATGTTGCTCATACAACATTATTCAGCGGAAGACGACGGTGCTGCGATCGTTGAGCAGGACCCGCCGCTCGCAGTGCCACCGCACCGCACGGGAGAGCGCGAGCGCCTCCGCGTCCCGGCCCATGGTCGAGAGGCTGCGCGGGTCGAAGGTGTGGTCGATCCGGATGACCTCCTGCTCGATGATCGGGCCCTCGTCGAGGTCGGGCGTGACGTAGTGCGCGGTGGCCCCGACGAGCTTCACGCCACGGTCGTAGGCCTGGTGGTAGGGCTTGGCGCCCTTGAACCCGGGCAGGAACGAGTGGTGGATGTTGATCGCGCGGCCGTGCAGCCTGCGGCACAGGCCGTCGGAGAGGACCTGCATGTAGCGGGCCAGCACGACGAGGTCCGCCCGGTATTCCTCGACCAGCTCCAGGAGGCGATCCTCGGCCTGCGGCTTGGTGCCGGGGGTGACCGGGACGTGCACGAACGGCAGGCCGGCCGCCTCGGCCATCGGGCGCAGGTCCTCGTGGTTGGACACGACCGCGACGAGGTCGGCGCCGAGGCTGCCGGCGCGCCACCGGAAGATCAGGTCGTTGAGGCAGTGCCCCATCCGCGACACCATGACCAGGGCGCGCACGGCTCGGTCGTCGGCCAGGGTGAAGGTCATCCCGAACTCCTCCGCCACCGGCCCGAACGCGGCGGACAGGCCGTCGACGGAGGAATCGCCCGCCGTCACGTCACCTGCGGAGACGAACGCCGTGCGCAGGAACACGCGGCCACCGATCGGGTCGTCGAACTGCTGGTGCTCGACGATGTCGCAGCCCTGCCGGAACAGGAACGAGCTGACCGCGTGCACGATGCCGGGGCGCTGCGGGCAGCTCAGGGTCAGGGTGAAGGTGCGGGCCACGGCGGGTCTCCTCCGGATCAGCATTCGACGACGTTCAGGGCGAGCCCGCCGCGCGCGGTCTCCTTGTACTTGTCCTTCATGTCCGCCCCGGTCTCGCGCATCGTCTTGATGGCCTTGTCGAGGCTGACGTGGTGCCGGCCGTCGCCGCGGACGGCCATCCTGGCCGCGGTGATCGCCTTGATCGCGCCCACGGCGTTGCGCTCGATGCACGGGATCTGCACCAGCCCGCCCACCGGGTCGCAGGTGAGGCCCAGGTTGTGCTCGATGCCGATCTCGGCGGCGTTCTCGACCTGGGCCGGAGTGCCGCCGAGGACCTCGGCGAGGCCGGCCGCGGCCATCGAGCACGCCGAACCGACCTCGCCCTGGCACCCGACCTCGGCGCCGGAGATCGACGCGTTCTCCTTGAACAGCAGGCCGATGGCGGTGGCGGTGAGCAGGAAGCGGACCACCCCGTCGTCGGAGAACGAGCCGACGAACCGGCGGTAGTAGTGCAGGACGGCGGGGACGATGCCGGCCGCCCCGTTCGTCGGCGCGGTGACCACGCGGCCGCCCGCCGCGTTCTCCTCGTTGACGGCGAGCGCGTAGAGCGTGACCCGGTCGATGGCGCGCAGCGCGTCGTGGTCGTCGCTCCCTGCCTTGTCATCCGCTGCATCGAGCCGCTCGCGGAGGGCGGCGGCGCGCCGGCGCACCTTCAGCCCGCCCGGGAGCACCCCCGTGGTGCGGGACCCGCGGTCCACGCACTCCTGCATCACCGTCCAGATGTGCAGCAGCCCGGCCCGCACCTCCTCCTCCGAGCGGCGGGCCAGCTCGTTGGCGAGCATGACGTCGCTGATCCGCAAGCCGGTGTCGCGGGTGCACCGCAGCAGATCCTCGGCGGTGTGGAACGGGTGCGGTACCGGGGTCGGGTCGGCGACGAGCACCGGGCGTCCCGCCTCGTCCTCATCGAGGACGAAACCGCCGCCCACCGAGTAGTACTCCCGGGTCAGCACGTCGGCCCCGCTCGCGTCCACGGCGCGGAAGCGCATGCCGTTGGTGTGGAACGGCAGCCGCTTGCGCCGGTGCAGCACCACGTCGTCGTCGACGGAGAAGGCGATCGGGTGTTTCCCGGCCAGCAGCAGCTCGCCCCGGGCGCGGACGGCGGCGACGCGCGGCTCGGCGCCCGCGGGGTCGACCAGGTCGGGCTGGTCGCCCTCCAGGCCGAGCACGACCGCCTTCACGCTGCCGTGCCCGTGGCCGGTGGCGCCGAGCGAGCCGAACAGCTCGGCGTGCACGCCCGCGGTGCGGGGGAGGAGACCCTCGTGCTCCAGCCGGGTCACGAAGGAGCACGCGGCCCGCATGGGACCGACGGTGTGCGAGCTCGACGGTCCGATGCCGACCTTGAACAGGTCGAAGGCGCTGATGGTCATGGCTCTCCTGCGGCGTGGACGGTGTGCTGCAGCAGCAGCGCCGTGGTGACCGGTCCGACGCCGCCGGGAACGGGCGTGAGCCCGGCTGCCCGGACTGCCGGGTCGACGTCCCCGACGAGCCCGCCGTCGGCCGTCGGGTTCGTGCCGACGTCGATCACGACGGTGCCGGGTGCCACGTGCTCCGCGGTGATGAGCCCGGGCCGGCCCACCGCCGCGACGAGCACGTCGGCCCGCCGGGTGACGGCGGGCAGGTCGCGCGTCCGCGAGTGGCAGACCGTCACGGTGGCGTCGCGGTCCAGCAGCAGGTGGGCCGCGGGCTTGCCGACGACGGTCGAGCGTCCCACCACGACCGCGTGCCGGCCGGACAGCGCGACGCCGTGGTGGTCGAGCAGCGCGAGCACCGCCTCGGCGGTGGCGGGCGGGAAGGCGGGCAGGCCGGCGGCGAGCCGGCCAAGGCTCGTGGGGTTCGCGCCGTCGACGTCCTTGGCCGGGTCGATCGCCGGGGTCAGGTCGGCGACGTCGACGCCCGGTGGGAGCGGGGTCTGCAGGATGATCCCGTGGACCGCGGTGTCCTCGCCGAGCCGGCGCAGGGCCGCCCGGATCTCCGCCGTGGTCGCCGCGGCGCCGAGGTCCACGACGTCGCAGGCGATGCCGACGGCGGCGGCGGCCTTCGCGATCGAGCGGACGTACCACGCGCTGGACGCGTCCGCCGTCGCGACGACGACCGCGAGCCGGGGCGGCGTGCCGGCCGCGGTGAGCGCCGCCGCCGTCTCCGCGGTCCGGCTGCGCAGCTCGGCGGCCAGCTCCCGGCCGCTCAGCACCGGCGTCATCCGGTCAGCCCCGCCCGGACCGCCGCCGTCACCTTGTCGGCGCGGTCGCAGAGGCCCTCGACCGACCCGGCGACGGCGAGCAGGTCCGTCCGCGCCGCCGTGTCGGTGATCCCGCCGAGGTTGATCTCGATGTTGACGCGGGCGGTGGTGGCCGCCGCCCGGGCGGCCTCGGCCGCGGCCGCCACGTCGCTGATCACGTTCCGGTTGCCGACGGGCAGCAGCTCCTCGGCCAGCTCCAGCACCCGCCCCGCGACCCCCACGACGAAGGCGGGTGGGCGAGCCGCACCGAGGACGGCGCCCGCGATCGCCGCCGACCGCTCCACCGCCTCGGCATCGGTGGCCTTCGGCAGCCGGTAGGCCTCGGTGACGGCGGTGAACGCCGCGGCGTCGTCCTCCGCCAGGTCGAGCGCGTTCCCGCGCAGCTCGTCGGCGGCGTCCCGGATGCGGCGGATCGCCGCCGCGTGCGCCGCGTACTTGGGGCCGTCGCTGTAGCGCGCGACCATCGCCACGAGGGCGGCGGCCTGGGCGGCGTGCAGGGCGGCGGACGCGCCACCGCCGGGTGCGGGCACCCGGTCGGCGAGCGCTTTGAGGAATGCCTGGATGGAACGGTCGCGCAACGGGAGCACCCTTTCCTGGTCAGCGGCGGATACGGGCCATCTCAGGGTCCACGAGCGGCTCGGCGGCCACCGTGGCCGGCACCCTGCGCCCGAAGTACTCGATCTCGACGCCGGTGCCGGGGGTCGCGCTCGCGGGCAGCCAGGCGTAGGCGATCGGCGCGCCGATGGTGTGCCCGAACGCCGCGCTCGTGACGTAGCCGGCGGGGCGCCCGTCGAGGAGAACCGGCTCGTTGCCGAGCACCACGCTGCGCCGGTCGTCGACCGTGAGGCAGGTCAGCCGTCGTCTGACGGTGTCGGCGTCGACGCCCGCCAGCGCGTCACGGCCGACGAACTCGCCCTTCTGCTGCCGCACCGCGAACCCGAGGCCCGCCTCGTACGGGTTGTGCTCCGTGGTCATGTCGTGGCCCCAGGAGCGGTAGCCCTTCTCCAGCCGGAGGCTGTTGAACGCCGCCCGCCCGGCCGCGATGACGCCGAGCTCCTGCCCGGCCTCCCACAGCACGTCCCACAGCCGCAGCCCGTACTCGGCGCTGGTGTAGATCTCCCAGCCGAGCTCGCCGACGTAGGACAGCCGCATCGCGGTGACCGGCACGCCGCCGATCCGCGCCGGCATGGCGCGGAAGTACTTCAGCGCCTCGTGCGAGAAGTCCTCCCGGGACAGCGGCTGCACCAGGTCGCGGGCCAGCGGGCCCCACACCCCGATGCAGCAGGTGGCCCCGGTGATGTCCCGGACCTCCACGTCCGTTCCCGCCTGGCGCTGGAGGTGATCCAGGTCGAGGTTGCCGTTGGCGCCGACCTGGAACCGGTCGGTGCCCAGGCGGGCCACGGTGAGGTCGCTGCGGACGCCGCCCGCCTCGTCGAGCGCGAGGGTGTAGGTGACCGAGCCGACCGACTTGTCCATCTTCCCGGTGGTGAGCCGGTCCAGCAGCGCCAGCGCCCCGGGGCCGGTGACCTCGAGCCGCTTGAGCGGGGTCATGTCGTAGAGCGCCACCCCCTCGCGGGTGCGCCACGCCTCGGCCGCGGCGATCGGGGAGTGGAACGTCGCCGCCCACGGGTCGCGCTCCGGCGGCACCCATGCCGCGGGCAGTTGCAGCAGCAGCGGCGCGTTCGCCTCGTACCAGTGCGGGCGCTCCCACGCCGCGGCCTCCAGGAAGACCGCGCCCAGCTCCCGCTGCCGCGCGTGGAACGGGCTGACGCGCAGGTTCCGCGGCGAGCGGCGGGGCTCGAGCGGGTGCAGCACGTCGTAGATCTCCACGAAGTTCTGCTGCGAGGTCTCGCTGACGTAGTCGGCGCCGAGCTGGACCTCCTCGAAGCGGTGCACGTCGCACCCGTGCAGGTCGAGCTCGCTGCGCCCGTCCACCAGCAGCTGCGCCACGGCCCTGGCCACGCCCGCGGAATGGGTGACCCAGACGGCCTCGGCGATCCAGAACCCGGCCACGTCCGGCGACTCGCCGATCAGCGGCCCGCCGTCCGGAGTGAACGAGAAGATCCCGTTGAAGCCCTCCTCGATCTTGGCTGCCGAGAGCGCCGGCAGCAGCGCGACGCTCTGCTCCCAGGACGGGGCGAAGTCCTCCTCCGTGAACGGCAGCATCGACGGCATCGCCGACGCGGTGACCTCTCCCTCCTCGTCGAGGTCGGACAGGCGTACCGGCATGGGCCGGTGGGCGTAGCTGCCGATCCCGAGCCGGTCGACGTGCTCGCGGAAGTACAGGTCCTGGTCCTGGTGGCGCAGGATCGGCAGGCCCGCCTCCGCGAGCTCGTCGTTGCGCCCGGCGAGCTCGGCGAGCTGCCCCGTCTTCACGTACTGGTGGGCCAGCGGGAGCAGCGGGACCGGCATGCCCACCATGGCACCGACGGACTGCCCCCAGAACCCGGCGCAGCACACCACGACGTCGGCCGGCAGCAGGCCGCCGGCCGTGCGCACGCCCGTGACGCGCCCGCCCGCCTGCCCGATGCCCGTGACCCGCGTCGACCCCCGGAACACCGCGCCGCGGGCCTGCGCCCGCCGCATGAGGGCCGCGACCACCCGCGGGGACTTCGCGAGGCCGTCGGAGGGGATGTGGAAGCCGCCGAGCACGCGGTCGCGGTCCAGCAGCGGGTGCAGGCGCACGCACTCGTCGGCGTCGACGAGCCGGCTCTCCACACCCCACGACGTGGCCCAGCCGTGGCGGCGTTGCAGATCGGCGAGCCGCTCCGGGGTGGTGGCGACCTCCAGGCCGCCGACCTGGTTGAAGCACCACTGCCCGTCGAGGTCCAGGCCGGAGAGCTTCTCGACCGTGTAGCTCGCGAACCGCGTCATCGTCTGCGACGCGTTCGTCTGGAACACCAGGCCGGGAGCGTGCGAGCTGGAACCGCCCGTGAGCGGCAGCGGGCCCTGGTCGACGACGGTGACCCGGTCCCAACCGCGGGCGGTGAGCTCGTCGGCGAGGTTCGTCCCGACGATCCCGGCTCCGATGATCACGACCTGTGGCGTACTGGGCATCAGACTTCCCTTCCGTACTCGCTGGCGGCGTCGAGCAGCCATGCGGCCAGGTAGCGGGCGAACGACGAGCGGACGAGCACCTCGTAGTGGGTGGCCCCGCCGTCGACACCCTCATCGAGGGCGAGCAGGACGACTCCGGCGAGGCCGATGGTCGTCTGGGCGGCGGAACCCGCGCCGAACACACGGGGGTGCAGGTCGAGCGAGCATCCCGTGGCGAGCACGTCGCGGACGTGCTCGCCGCGCAACGAGAGCGTGGTGCGTTGGGCGGAGACGTCGATCACCGCACCGGCCGCGCCCACCACCGCGCGCAGCCCCGACTCCAGGTCCTCCGGCGTGCTGAACGGGCTGGTGACGAGCCACTCGTCCGGGCCCAGCCAGATCACGCTGGTGGTGTCGCCCCGCACCCACGTGTTCGGCGTGGTCGGCAGCGCGACGCCCAGGTGGGCGGCGAGCGCCCCGAAGATCGACTCAGTGGCGGACCCCGCCGGGTCGAGGCGCAGGTCGACCATCGCGACGAACGGCTCCGCGATGATCTGCACGCCGTCGGGCAGGGCGGCGAACCGCTCGGACCAGCCGTGCAGCGGGCCGGTCCGGGCCAGGCGCGGCGCGGGGGACTCAACCGTCACGGCGCGCTCCTTCCGGGTCGACGAGGACGGATCCGGTGACCTCGACGGGCACCAGCGCACCGCCCAGCGGGACGTGCAGGGTCTCACCGATGCGGCTGCGGCCGGCCTTGACCAGGGCGAGGGCGAACGGGCGGCCCAGCGCCGCGCTGCGGTAACTGGAGGTGACGTGCCCGAGCATCGGCACCGGCGGCTCGGGCAGCATGGGGGTGCCGATGATCTGGGCGCCCTCCGGCAGCACCGTCTGCCGGTCGAGCGGCAGCAACCCGACGAGCTGCTTGCGCAGGGGGTTCTGGTTCTCGGCGCGGCTGAAGGAGCGCTTGCCGACGAAGTCGGGCTTCTTCTTCGACACCGCCCAGGACATCCCCAGGTCGTGCGGGGTGACGGTGCCGTCGGTGTCCTGCCCGATGATCGGATACCCCTTCTCCGCGCGCAGCACGTGCATCGTCTCCGTGCCGTAGGGCGTGATCCCGTGCGGCCGCCCGGCCGCCAGGAGGCGCTCCCACACGGCGGGCGCGTACCAGGAGTTGACATTGACCTCGTAGGCCAGCTCGCCGGAGAAGCTCACCCGGGCGATCCGGACCGGCACGCCGTCGAGCCGGGTGTCGCGCCATGCCATGAACCCGAACGCCTCGTTCGAGGCGTCGACCTCCGGGAACACGGCGGCGATCACGTCGCGGGACCGCGGCCCTACCACCGGGAACGTGCACCACTGCTCGGTCACGGACGTCAGGTGCACCCGCAGCCCTGGCCACTCGGTCTGGAGCCACTCCTCCATCCAGTCGAGGACCTTCGCCGCACCGCCGGTGGTGGTGTAGACGAGGAACCGGTCCTCGGCCGCCCGCAGTACCGTGCCGTCGTCGACGACCATGCCGTCGGCCCCGCACATCACGCCGTAGCGGACGAAGCCGACCTTGAGGCTGCTCATCATGTTCGTGTAGAGGCGGTCGAGCAGGACGGCGGCGTCGGGGCCCTGGACGTCGATCTTGCCAAGGGTCGAGCCGTCGAGGATGCCGACGCCGGTGCGCGCCGCGGCGCACTCCCGCAGCACGGCGGCCTCCATGCTCTCGATGAACCCGGTCTCGCCGGGAAGCGGGTAGTAGCGGGGCCGCTTCCACTGCCCCACGTCCTCGAACACCGCACCGTGCTCCACGTGCCAGTCGTGCAGCGCCGTGGTGCGCTCCGGGTCGAACAGCGCGCCGCGCTGCCGCCCGGCCAGCGCCGCGAACGCCACCGGAGTGTAGGGCGGCCGGAACGTGGTGGTGCCCAGATCTTCGACGGCCCGCCCGAGCAGCTCCGCGGTGATCCCGGACGCGATCACGCCGGAGGTCTTGCCCTGGTCGTGCGCGGTGCCGATCGTCGTGTAGCGCTTCACGTGCTCCACCGAGCGCATGCCGGCGCCCACCGCGCGGGCGATGTCGGCCACCGTGGCATCGCGCTGCAGGTCGACGAACTGCGTGGCCGGATCGCCCTCGGGCACCCGCCACAGCACGAGCGGCGGGGTGCGCTCGGGGACCGGCTCCGCCGTCGGCAGGGCGCCGGAACCCGGCACGGCCCGCTGCCCGTCCCGCAGGCACCCGGCCAGGTCGAACACCCCGCCCGCGGCACCCGCCACCGCGATGCCGGGCAGCTCCTCACCGGGCAGGAACGCGCCGAGCGCCGTGTCGTAGCGCAGCCGCCCGCGGGCCTGGCTGAACAGGTGGACCGCCGGGTTCCAGCCGCCGCTGACCAGCAGCAGGTCGCACGCGACGGGCTCGTCCCCGACGAGGGCGTGCGTGATCCGGTCACCGCCCCGGGCGCCGGTGACCACCTGGCCGGTGCGAACCGGGATCCCCCGCCGCTCGCACTCCGCGCGCCAGTGCCCCGGGGCCCCCGCACGGGCGTCGACGACCGCGTGCACCCGCGCCCCGGCGTCGGCGAGGTCGACCGCCGCGGCGTAGGCGCTGTCGTCGGTGGTGAACACGACCGCGTCCCGGCCGGCCAGCACGCCGTAGCGGTGCAGGAACGTGCGGGCGGCCGACGCCAGCATGATCCCCGGGCGGTCGTTGTCGGAGAAGACCACCGGGCGCTCGTGGGCGCCGGTCGCGATCACGACCTCCCGCGCGCGGATCCGCCAGACCCGCTGGCGCGAGACGTTGCGCGGGGCCGCTGTATCTCCACCGGGGAGCCCCCGCCTGGCGGCGTCGGCTCCTCGGACATGCGCTGGCCCGAGGTGGTCGGTGCGGCGCTCCAGCGCGAGCACGAAGCCGTCGTCGTAGTGGCCGAAGGCCGTGGTCCGCTGCAGGTGCAGCACGTCGGGCGCGCTCGCCAGCTCGGCGGCCACCGCGGCGACCCACTGCAGGGCCGGGGCCCCGTCGAGGGTCTCGGTGGCGCCGAGGAGGCTCCCGCCCGCCTCGGACTGCTCGTCCACGAGCACCACCCGGGCGCCGGACCGGGCGGCGGTGAGCGCCGCGACCAGGCCGGCCGGGCCCGCCCCCACGACGAGCACGTCGGCGTGGGCGTGCTTCGCGTCGTAGCGGGCGGAGTCGGGCACCTCGGCGAGCCGCCCCTGCCCGGGGATGCCGCGGGCCGCGAGCCCGTCGGTGAGCTCGACCGTGGTGGCCAGCAGCATCGGCTCGGGGAACGGCTCCTCGATCTGCACCAGCCCGCTCGGGTCCTCCGCCCACGCGGCCCCGATCCCGCGGGGACGCCCGCGCGCGATGCTCGTGGTGACCCGGTGCCTGCCGTGCGCGAGCAGCGCCGATGCCAGGGTGTCGCCGGGATGGCCGGTGAGGCGCTCCCCGTCGAAGGTGAACTCGTGGGTGACGCCGCGGTCGATCCGGCCGCGGGCGGGAACCCGGAACCCGGTCATGAGATCTCCGGTCGTGCCTGGCCGGGCCGGTAGACGGCCCGGAAGCGGTAGGTGGTGGTGTCGCGCACGGCGTTGAACCAGCGGCGGCACCCCGCGGCGTGGCTCCACCGCTCGGCGAACGCACCCTTCGGGTTGTCCCGGAAGAACACGTAGTGCGCCCACTGCTCGTCGGACAGCGCCTGCGGGTCCTCGGGGTAGGCGACGTGCGCCTGGCCGCCGTAGTGGAACTCGACCTCCTCGCGCGGCCCGCACCAGGGGCACTCGATCAGTTGCACGGGTACCTCCAGCTAGTGGGCCACGGCGGCGGCGCCGTGCTCGTCGACCAGCGCGCCGGTGACGAAGCGGTCGAGGGTGAACGGGGCGTTGTACGGGTGCGGCTCGTCGTGGGCGATCGTGTGGGCCATGCACCAGCCCACGCCGGGGGTGGCCTTGAACCCGCCGGTGCCCCAGCCGCAGTTGAGGTAGACGTTCTCGTAGGGGGTGCGCCCGACGACGGGTGAGGCGTCCGGAGTGACGTCGACGATCCCGCCCCAGGTCCGCAGCAGGTGGGCGCGGGCGAACACCGGGAACAGCTCCACCGCCGCGGCCATCTGGCGCTCGATGATGTGGAACGCGCCGCGCTGGCCGTAGCCGTTGTAGGAGTCGATCCCGGCGCCCATCACCAGCTCGCCCTTGTGGGCCTGCGACACGTAGACGTGGATCGCGTTGGACATGACCACCGTGGGGTGCACGGGTTCGAGCAGCTCCGACACCAGGGCCTGCAGGGGGTGGCTCTGGAGCGGCACCCGGAAGCCGAGCAGGTCGGTGAGCACCGACGTGTGCCCGGCCGCGCACAGCGCGACCTTGCCGGCGGCGATGTCGCCGCGCGTCGTCCGCACGCCCGTGACCCGGTCCCCGTCGGTGGTGAAGCCGGTGACCTCGCAGTCCTGGATCAGGTCGATCCCGGCCTCGTCGGCGCGGCGGGCGAAACCCCAGGCGACGTAGTCGTGCTTGGCGATACCGGCCCGCGGCTGGTAGGTCGCCCCCAGCACCGGGTACCGGATCTCCTGGGAGGTGTTGACGACCGGGCAGACCTTCTTCACCTCGTCCGGGGTGAGCCATTCGGCGTCGACCCCGTTGAGGGCGTTGGCCTCGACCCGGCGGACGCTGTCGCGGACGTCCTGCAGGCTGTGCGCGAGGTTGAGCACGCCGCGCTGGCTGAACAGGATCGGGTAGCCGAGATCGTCCTCGAGCCCTTCCCACAGCTTCAGCGAGTGCTCGTAGATCCCCGCGCTCTCGTCCCACAGGTAGTTGGAGCGGATGATCGTGGTGTTGCGGGCCATGTTGCCGCCCGCGAGCCAGCCGCGCTCCAGCACCGCCACGTTGGTGATGCCGTGGTTGCGGGCCAGGTAGTGGGCGGTGGCGAGGCCGTGGCCGCCCGCACCGACGATCACCACGTCGTAGGACCGCTTCGGCTCGGCGTTGCGCCAGAGGAAGTCCGGGTGCTCGGGCAGCGGGTTCACGAGACCTCCAGCGCCGGGTAGAGCGGGAACCGCGCGGCCAGCTCGCCCACCCGCCCGCGCAGGGCACGGACGGCCGCCTCGTCGGTGGTGGGGCGCAGCGCGGCGGCGATGACGTCCGCGACCTCGGCGAACTCGGCCGCGCCGAACCCGCGGGTGGCCAGCGCGGGCGTACCGATCCGCACCCCGGAGCTGACCATCGGCGGGCGCGGGTCGAACGGCACCGCGTTGCGGTTCACGGTGATCCCGGCGGCGTGCAGCCGGTCCTCGGCCTGCTTGCCGTCGAGCTCGGAGGCGCGCAGGTCGACGAGGACCAGGTGGACGTCCGTGCCGCCGCTGACGACGCCGATGCCCGCCTCGCGCGAGTCGGCGGCGAGCAGCCGGTCGGCGAGCAGCCGGGCCCCGAGGAGCGTCCGCTCCTGGCGGTCGCGGAACGCCTCGCCTGCGGCCAGCTTGAACGTCACGGCCTTCGCCGCGATCACGTGTTCGAGGGGGCCACCCTGCTGGCCGGGGAACACCGCCGAGTTGAGCTTCTTGCGCAGCGCCGGGTCGTCCTCGGCGGACAGGATCACGCCGCCGCGCGGCCCGCCGAGTGTCTTGTGCGTGGTGCTCGTGACGACGTGGGCGTGCGGCACCGGCGAGGGGTGCAGGCCGGCCGCGACGAGGCCTGCGAAGTGGGCCATGTCGACCATCAGGTAGGCGCCGACCTCGTCGGCGATCCGCCGGAACTCCGCGAACTCGAGATGGCGGGGGTAGGCCGACCAGCCGGCGACGATGACCTTCGGGCGGCGTTCCCGGGCGAGCCGCTGCACCTCCGCCATGTCGACGCGGTGGTCGTCCTCGCGGACGTGGTAGGCGGCGACGTCGTAGAGGAGCCCGGAGAAGTTGAGCCGCATCCCGTGGGTGAGGTGGCCGCCGTGGGCGAGGTCGAGGCCGAGGATCGTGTCGCCCGGCTGCAGGAGCGCCGCCATCGCCGCGGCGTTGGCCTGCGCGCCCGAGTGCGGCTGGACGTTCGCGAACGTGGCGCCGAAGAGGTCCGCGAGGCGCGCGATCGCGAGCCGCTCGACGACGTCGACGTTCTCGCACCCGCCGTAGTAGCGCCGGCCGGGGTAGCCCTCGGCGTACTTGTTGGTGAGCACCGACCCCTGGGCCTGCATCACGGCGAGCGGGGCGAAGTTCTCGCTGGCGATCATCTCCAGCGTCGACTCCTGCCGCGCCAGCTCCGCGCGCACCGCCTCGTGGATCTCGGGGTCGACCTCGGCGAGCCCGCTCCCCAGGCTCTCGCGAAGGGGCGTGGGGCCGGCGGCCTGGGTGTCCAGCATCTGGTGTCCGATCTGTCGTACCATGCGGCCACTAACTGATATATCAGTCGGCGGTGTACGGTAAGCGCGCCGTGCGACGGCGTCAAGACATGCTGGGTCGAGACGTCCCGGCCGATAGGGGAGAAGACCGATGAGTGCCGCGCCTCAGCTGTCCGTGCCCACGGGCCTGTCGCTCGCGGAGCAGGCGTACGAGGGGATCCGCGACCGCCTGGTCATGCTCGACATCCGGCCGGGCGAGCCGTTGAACGACGATGCGCTGGCCCAGGACCTCGGCACCGGTCGCACCCCCGTACGGGAGGCGTTGAAGCGACTGGAGGGCGACCGGCTCGTCGTGGCCTACCCCCGCCGCGGAACGTTCGCCACCGCGGTCGACATCACCGACCTCGCCCACATCTCGGAGATCCGCGTCGAGCTGGAACCGCTCGCCGCCTCGCGGGCCGCCCGCAACGCCACCGCCGCCGGCCGCGCCCACCTCGCCGGCCTCGCCCGCGACACCGCCGACCTGCAAACGCGCGTCAGCGATCGGCGCGAGCTGCTCCGGCGCGACGTCCAGGTGCACCGCGAGGTCTACGCCGCCGCGGGCAACCCGCACCTGGAGGACATCCTGGTCCGGCAGGACAACCTCGCCACGCGCATCTGGTGCCTGTTCCTGGACCGCATCCCCGCGATCGCCGGCCACGTCGAGGAGCACGTCGGCCTCCTGGAGGCCATCGTCGCCGGCGACGAGGAGAAGGCGGCACGGCTGGCGCTCGAGCACGTGGTCGGCTTCGAACGCGCCGTCCGCGCCGTTCTCTGAGGGGCGGTTCTCTGAGGAGCCGTGCTCTGAGGCGGCCTACTCGGTGGCCCCGTAGTAGCCGAGGCGACTGCTGATCTCGTCTGCGCCGGTGATGAGCTGCGCCGCGACGTCGGCGAACGAGTCCACCGGCAGGCGGTACGACGGAGCGGAGACGCCCACCGCCGCCGCGACGTCGCCCGTTGCGCCCCGGATGGGTGCGGCGATCGCGTTGAGGCCGACCTCGAACTCCTCCGTGGTGGAGGCCCACCCCTGCTCGCGGATCTTCCCGAGCTCGGCGTCGAGGACGGCGGGGTCGGTGATCGTCAGTTCGGTGTACTCGGTCAGCTCGCCGGCGAGCGCCTTCGCGGCTTCTTCGGGCTCGGCCCAGGCCAGCAGCACCTTCCCGCTCGCCGTCGCGTGCAGCGGGGTGGGCCGGCCGATCCAGTTGCGGCCCGTGATCGCCGAGCTGCCGTACTCCTGGAGGATGTTCGTGGCCTCGCCCGAGTCGGCGATGGCGAGGTTCACCGTCTCGCCGAGCTCCGCGGCCAGCCGCCGGCACACCGGCCGGCTCTCGATCGGCAGCTCCAGCTGGGCGGTGGTGGCCCCGGCGAGCCGGACGAGCCCCCGGCCCAGGTGGTACTTGCCGCGCTCCTCGAGCTGCTCGACCAGGTCGCCGTTCTCGAGGGCCTCGATGAGCCGGAACGCGGTCGACTTGTGCACGCCGAGCTCGGTGGCCACATCGGTGACGCCCGCGCCCTCGCGCCCCCGCTCCGCGAGCAGGTAGAGGATCGCGATCGCTCGGTCCACGGACTGCACCTGGGACGGGACGGCCTCCCTCGTGTATCGCGGCAAATCGGTCACGGGTGCGAACTCTACGGGGCATGCGGATTTCGGCAGTCCGAGAGGGCTTGACGGAGGGGCTCACGAGCCTCATCCTGCTGTTGCTGATAGCGAGGAAAGTTGCGGTATCTGAAACAGGAGGGCCTGATGATCTTCGTCGGTTCCGTGGACGACATTCCGCTCGGCGAGGCCGTGCGGGTCGACGCCGTGCAGGTCGGAGCCGGGGTGCCGATCGCCGTGTTCAACGTGGACGGCGAGCTGCTCGCCATCGACGACACGTGCACGCACCAGGACGCGTCGCTCGCCGACGGCTGGGTCGAGGGGTGCGCCGTGGAGTGCCCGCTCCACGCGGCCTGCTTCGACCTGCGCACCGGGATGCCGTCCGGGCCGCCCGCCAAGCTCCCGGTGCGGACCCACGAGGTGGTCGTCGACGACGGCTACGTCTACCTTCTCGTCGCTGCGCCCGTGGAGACAGCGCCGGTGGAGGTAGCGCCCGCGGAGGTCGCGGCCTGATGCGCACCATCGCGGTCATCGGGGGCTCGCTCGCCGGGCTCAGCGCCGCACGGGCCCTGCGGGAGCAGGGCTACGACGGGCGGATCGTGATGGTGGCGGAGGAGGACCGGTTCCCGTACGACCGTCCTCCGCTCTCGAAGGAGTTCCTCGCCGGAAAGATCGACATCGACGATCTCGCGCTGACGACGACCACGGACGACGCCGAGCTCGCTCTCGAGTGGCGGCTCGGGGATCCGGCGACCGGGCTGGACCGTGGTGGCGCCACGGTCGTGCTGGCGTCCGGACGCGAGGTCCCGGCCGACGCCGTCGTCGTCGCCACGGGCGCCCGGGCGCGCACGCTGCCCGGCGCGCACCTCGGCGGGGTCCACACGCTGCGCACCCTCGACGACGCGCTCGCGCTGCGCCGCGACCTGCTCGTCAGCCGCCGCCTCGTCGTGATCGGGGGCGGCTTCATCGGTGCCGAGGTGGCTTCCACCGCCCGCGACCTGGGCCTCGAGGTCACGATGATCGAGTCGGACCCGGTCCCGCTGGGCCGGGCGCTGGGTGCCGACCTCGCCGCGACCTGCGCCGAGCTGCACGGGGACAACGGCGTCCGCCTGATCGCCGGTGAGGTGGTCACCGGGCTCGCCGGGAACGACCGGGTCCGTGCCGTGCAGCTGGCCGACGGCCGCACCGAGCCCGCCGACGTGGTCGTCGTCGGCATCGGTGCCGCGCCGAACGTCGAATGGCTCGCCGGCTCCGGGATCGAGCACGACCACCGCGGCGTGTGGACGGACGCCGCAGGCGCGACGAACGTTCCCCACGTCGTGGCGGCGGGCGACTGCGCCTTCTCCCACTGCGCCTACGCCGGTACCGCGCTGCGGCACGAGCACTGGACGAACGCGGTGAAGCAACCCGCCGCCGCCGTGGCGACCCTGCTCGGGCGGGCCCCGGCCCCGCAGGCCGCTCCCTACTTCTGGTCCGACCAGTACGGCGCACGCCTGCAGTTCGCCGGGCACCGGCAGCCCGACGACGCCGTGGAGATCCTCGACGGCGATCCGGCCGACCGCCGGTTCGTGGCCGGCTACCGCCGGCACGGCGAGCTCGTCGCGGTCTTCGCGATGAGCCAGCCGAAGCTCTTCGGGCGGTGGCGCCGCCAGCTCGCCCCCCAGCGCATCCACGCCGGAATCTGACCTACTCACCGCACGAGAGGTGCCGTGTGTCTGCCCCACCCGAGCTGTCGTCGTCGAGCCTGATCTCCACCCTGCCCGGACACTTCTACACCGACCCGGTGATCTTCTCCGAGGAGCAGGAGAAGATCTTCGAGTCCCGCTGGTTCGCCGCCGCCCGCAGCTCCGAGATCGACGGGCCGGGCGCGTTCCGCACCGTCGACGTCGGGCGCGAGAACGTCGTCCTGGTCCGCGGCCGCGACCGGCGGCTGCGGGCGTTCCTCAACGTGTGCCGCCACCGCGGCGCGCGGGTCTGCATGCAGGAGTCCGGCGTGGCCAGGCGGAACCTGCAGTGCGGCTACCACGCCTGGACCTACGGGCTCGACGGCAAGCTCGTCGCGGCGCCGAACCTCACGAGCATGCCGGACATCGACCGCACGGCGTACGGGCTCGCGCCGGTGCACCTGCGGGAGTGGCTCGGCTACGCGTGGGTGTGCGTGGCCGACGAGCCGCCGTCGTTCGAGGACACCGTGATCGGCGCCGTCGCGGAGCGCCTCGGCACGACCGGCGCCGTCGAGCGCTGGGACGTCGAGAACCTCGCGGTCGGGCGGCGGATCAGCTACGACGTTCGCGCGAACTGGAAGCTGATCATCGAGAACTTCATGGAGTGCTACCACTGCGCGACGATCCACCCCGAGCTCACGGAGGTGCTGCCGGAGTTCGCCGACGGGTACGCCGCGCAGTACTTCGTGGGGCACGGAGCCGCGTTCGCCGATGAGGCGGCGGGGTTCACGGTCGACGGCAGCGCCGGGCTCACCGCGATCCCCGGCGTGGGGGACGACCACGACCGCCGGTACTACGCGATCACGGTCAACCCGCAGGTGTTCATCAACCTCGTCCCGGACCACGTGATCTTCCACCGGATGTACCCTGTGGCGCCGGACCGCACCGTCGTCGAGTGCGACTGGCTGTACCTGCCCGAGGTCGTGCAGGACGGGGCGGACCTGGACCGCTCGGTGGAGCTGTTCCACCGGGTCAACGAGCAGGACTTCGACGCCTGCGAGCGGTGCCAGCTCGCCGCCTCGTCGCGGGCCTACGCCCAGGGCGGCGTGCTGGTCCCCAGCGAGCACCACATCGGCGCGTTCCACAGCTGGGTCACCGAGCAGCTCGCGCCGGCCGATCGCGCCATCTGACGCACGAACCCACCACTCGCCCTCAGTGAGGAGGAAGGCCCTGGCCTGTCCGGCCGGGGCCGATGCGACATGACAGTAGAGGTTTCGTCCGACTCATCCGACTCATCGGAACGCGCAGCTCTGGACCGATGGGTGTTCTGGTCCGCGGCCGTGCTGGTCGTGGCGTTCATCGCCTGGGGTGTGCTGCACACGGCGTCGCTCAGCGCCGTCGCGTCCGCCGTGCTCGCCGGCGTCGTGCGGGGCGGGGGCTGGGCCTTCGTCCTCGGGGCGAGCGGGTTCGTCGTGTTCGCCCTCTGGCTGGCGTTGAGCCGCTACGGGCGGATCCCGCTGGGTCGCGACGACGAGGAGCCCGAGTTCCGCACGATCTCCTGGATCGCGATGATGTTCAGCGCCGGGATGGGCATCGGGCTGATGTTCTACGGCGTGAGCGAGCCGCTCGCCCACTTCACCAGCCCGCCACCGGGGACCGTGGCCCCCGGCACCGCCGAGGCGTTCGACGTCGCGATGGCCACCACCCTGTTCCACTGGACGCTGCATCCCTGGGCGATCTACGCGGTCGTCGGGCTCGCCATCGCCTACAGCACGTTCCGCCGTGGACGGCGCTCGCTGATCAGCTCGGCGTTGGAGCCGCTGCTGGGTGGGCGGCGCTTCGGAGGGCCGCTCGGCCGGGCCGTCGACGTCATGGCGATCTTCGCGACCCTGTTCGGCTCGGCCGCGTCGCTCGGCCTGGGCGCCCTGCAGATCGGCGGCGGGCTGCAGGCGGGCGGCTACCTGGCCAGCGTGCCCACCGCACTGCTCGTGGTCGTGATCGTCGTGCTGACCATCGCGTTCGTGGCCTCCGCGGTGAGCGGCGTCGCCAAGGGCATCCAGTGGCTGTCGAACATCAACATGGTGCTGGCCGCGGTGCTGGCGGTGTTCGTGTTCGTCGCCGGGCCGACGATCCTCATCCTCAACCTCCTGCCCACCGCGATCGGCGACTACTTCGGCAACCTCGCCCAGATGGCCGCCCGCACCGGCGCCTCGGGCGGCGACGCCACGGAGACCTGGCTGTCCGGGTGGACCGTCTTCTACTGGGCCTGGTGGATCTCCTGGACGCCGTTCGTCGGGATGTTCATCGCCCGCATCAGCCGCGGCCGCACGATCAAGCAGTTCGTGTCCGGCGTCATCCTCGTGCCGAGCGCGGTCAGCCTGATCTGGTTCGCGATCTTCGGCGGGGCGGCCGTCAGCATCCAGCGCGCGGGGACCGACCTCGCGTCGGCGTCGACGGAGGGGCAGCTCTTCGGCGTGCTCGAGGCGTACCCGCTCGGCGCCGCGCTGGGCGTCGTCGCGATGATCCTGGTCTCGATCTTCTTCGTCTCCGGCGCCGACGCGGCCTCGGTGGTGATGGGGACGCTCTCGCAGCGCGGCTCGCTGAACCCGTCCCGCGGGATCGTGATCTTCTGGGGCGTCGTGATGGGCGCGATCGCCGCCGTCATGCTGCTCGTCGGCGGCGACGACGCGCTCAGCGGCATCCAGAACATCACGATCATCATGGCCGTGCCCTTCGGGCTGGTGATGGTCCTGCTGTGCGTCGCGCTGACGAAAGACCTCCGCCACGACCCCCTGACGCGCCGGAACGACCGCTCCCGCCAGGCCGTGGAGCAGGCTGTGGACTACGGCATGGAGACCTACGGCGACCGCTTCTTCATCAACGTGAAGTGCTCGCCCACGACGGAGGCGGCGAAGCCGGTCGAGGCGGAGGACGACGACATCGGAGAAGAGGCACCGGCCGCGGCCCGGGTGTGACGCCGCTGCCTAGAACGGTGGTTCCTCCTCGTCGTCGGGTGCGGGTGGTGGCGACGGTGCCGGGTCGCGGCCTTCTCGCCAGAGGATCTGCGGATCGACCAGGTGTCCGTCCTCGACGTCGGGGTCGGGGTCATCGCGGGGGTCGTGCCCGTCGGCTGGTGGGTCGGGTTCGGGTAGGCCGGGTCGGATCGGTTCCCCGCGGGTGCGGTAGATGCGGCCGAGCGGGGAGATCCACACGAAATTCCCGGGCTCGGGCTGGCTGAGCGTCCAGCCGCGGTCCTTGTCGGGGTGGTGTCGCCAGCAGGTGGGTCCGAGGTTGACCTCCACGGTGTGGCCGCCCCAGGCGTGCTCCCAGGTGTGATCCAGCTGCGAACGACGTGCCGAACGCTCGCAGCCGGGGCCGATGCAGGTCCGGTCGCGGACCTGCACATGCCGGCCCAGCGCGGCGCGGGCGAACCGGGCTCGCGGATGGTTGGCCAGCTCCCGCCACAGGCGGTGGCGGTCGGCCCATTGGTCGGCGATCTCGGCGATGAGTCCGGCCCAGTCGGCGGTCAGTTGGGGGTCGGCGGCGAAACGCTGCAGTTCGGCCACGGTCAGGTGCAGCTCCACCACTCCACCTCGGACCCGCTCTCGGGGTGGGTCACCACCACGTGGTCGGCGGCGCAAGGGCCCGGCCAGCAGCAGGTACCCCTGGGCGTCGACGATGGCGAACTGCCACTGCGCGCCGCGGCGTTGCCGGGTGACGGTGGCGCGGGCAAGCTCGGCGTCGATGGGGCCGAGGCCGGGGATTTCGGCGGGTCGTTGGTCGTGGCCCAGCAGGGTGGCCAGCCCGACCCGTACCTCGATGCCTTCCCGGATCCCGACCCGCTCCCCGCACCAACGGTCCTCGCCGGTGCCGGGTGACGCCGCACCGACGGCTTCCCCGCCGGTCGCATCCACACCGGCCGCTACCTCACGGGCGGCTCCCTCGTCGGCGGCCTCCTGGCTCACCGATCCGGCGGTCGGCTGCTCGCCGACACCGGCATCGGCGCTGGTTTCGCCGGGGCCGGCCTCGACGGAACTGGTCTCGACGGCGGCCGCGCCGGTCGACTCGGTGTCTTCGCTGCCGGTGTCTTCGGTATCGGCGTCTGTGCCTTCGTCGTCGGTGTCGCTGTCGTCGGGTCGGGGCCGGTCCAGCAGCCGGGCCAGGATCTCCGCCTCGGTCAACCCGTGGAACGCCCCGTCCAACATGCCCAGGAACAGGTCGGCAGAGATCTGGGCCAACCGGCCGGGATGCCCGGCGCGTTTTGCCGCCTCGGCGAGGCGGTCCAACCGGGCGGCTGCCGCGGCCGCCTCATCCGGGGGCAACCCCTCCCCGGACAGGGTCGCGGTGCCGTCGCGGTTCAGGTACAACGCCACCCCACGCCCGCGTAGCCCTCGCCGGTAACGGCGCCGGTGGAACTCCGGGTCGATCGCCTGAATCGCGGCCAGCAGCCGCTTCGCCAACCGC
Source organism: Pseudonocardia wallangbongensis (assembly GCF_054486945.1). Taxonomy (NCBI): domain Bacteria; kingdom Bacillati; phylum Actinomycetota; class Actinomycetes; order Pseudonocardiales; family Pseudonocardiaceae; genus Pseudonocardia; species Pseudonocardia wallangbongensis. The sequence goes on along the minus strand of NZ_JBRERS010000001.1, from coordinate 588,738 downwards.
CGGGCGGTCCACCCCGGCGCCAGCGGTACGAACCGCTCACACAACCGCCGGATCTGGGCCGGGGTCAGCTCCCCACGGGCCGGGTCCAGGTGATCACAGAAGACTTTCGCCTTACCCCGGTCGATCAGGCCCTGTTCGAGGGCGGCGAACACCAGCGGCAGGCCGCGGACCAGGACCCGGGCGAAGTCGAGTTCCCGATCCGCCGCGGTGGGCGTCCACGTCAGGCCGGCGGCGATCTCGTGGGACGCCCACTCGAAGTCATCCCCGGCCCGGGCGACCGCCTCGTCGGGCAGGCCGGCGACCGGCACCGCGCACGAGATCTCCACCATCCCCGCCAGCAAACCAGCCTGATCGTGCGCGAGCTGACGATTACGGGCCTGTAGGACCTCGACCAGCCGGGCGTTCGGTACCCGCGACCATGGCACCGCCGCAAGGAGGGCGGACAGCTGCGGGCCGGGCGGTAGGTCCACCGCCCGGTCGATCAGCTCCACCACTCCCGGCACGATTCGAACTTACGTTCGACAACCGACACTTCCCGTGCCCCTGGACCTGCCGCACGCGAGATCACTCGAACGGCCGATCGCGGGCCTCCCGCTCGAAGGTGAGGTCGAGGTCCTTGCGCCAGGACTCGCCCCGGTCGTCGGAGGCCTCCCAGCGGCCGCTGATCCGGTTCTCCTCGACGTCCGCGACGAAGCGCTGGTGGAAGTCGGGGTCGGTGCGGCTCATGGTCCAGTGCCCGTCGTCGAAGGTCATGCCGAACTCGCGGCAGACGCCCCGCTCGTCGTGGTAGAGCGCGACGAAGCGGTCGTTCGCGTCGCTGCGCCCGAGGACGAGGCGCATCTGGGAGTGCTGCTCGACGCCCAGCTCAGTCCGCACGACGAGGAACGACTCCCCGAGCCACTCGATCGTGGTCGTCCCTGCCACCTCGGTGCCCGGTGGTTCGAGGAACCACGCATCGGACAGCCTTGTCGCCCACACGCCGACGAGCCCGTCGAGCTTGTCGAGTTCGCTGTTGCGCATCGTTCCTCCTCGAGTCCGGCGGGCGTGACCGTAGTCCCGAGGGCCCGCTGCACGAACGGAACCGCTAGCTCTCCGCCGGTCGCCGGTGTCCGCGTTCCTGCAGCACCCAGCGGTGCCCGTCCGGATCAACGAGATCGGCGAAGGTGGCGTGGTCGCGGCGCTCCGGGTCGGCGCCCGCCGCCCAGCCGCCCGCCCACCCGTCGTTCGGCGACTTGTGCCGCAGGTCGGTGACCTCGACGCCGCGGTCTCGCAGTTCCCGGCGGGCGGCCTCGACGTCCGGCACGACGAGGTAGTGGGTCCGTCCGGCGGCCGGGTCGGGGGAGGCGGTCTCGAGCTGGATGGAGCAGGACGAGCCCGCTGGCGTCAGCTGAACGACGCGGAAGCCGTCGGAGGGGTGGTAGTCGACGTCGAGGGTGAAGCCGAGTTCCTCGGTGTAGAAGGCGAGCGAGCGGTCGACGTCCGTCACCGGGAGGATGACGACTTCGAGCTGGTAGAGCATGGCGTGCCTCTCTGGGTCACATGTCGAGCACGACGTCGGTGCGGGGCCGCGCGCAGCAGACGAGCACCGAGCCGGCCGGCGGGGCGGTGAGCGGCGCGGGCGCGTAGTCGACCTCGCCGGTGAGGGTCGGGGTCTTGCAGGTCTGGCAGACGCCGGTGCGGCACTGCCAGCGCGTGGGGATGCGGCAGGCCTCCGCGAACTCGAGGAGGCTCGCCTTCGACTCGTCGAACGCGGCGGTGATGCCGCTGCGGGCGAACGTGACGGCGGGTCCGGTGCCCGGCGGGCCCGGCGGGACGCGGGGCGTGCCTCCGGGCCGCTCGACGACGCCCGGGTTGATCGCGGCGAGGGCGCCGAAGGTCTCGGTGTGGATCCGGTTGGCGTCGAGCCCCGCCGCGGCCAGGCCCGCCGCGACGTCGGACATGAAGCCCGCGGGGCCGCAGACGTAGGCCACCGCGTCCCGCGGCAGGTCCAGCTCGGCGAGCCGCTCCGCCGTGAGCCGCCCGTTCGCGCTGTAGTACGTGCGGGTCCGGACATGGGGGAGGGCCGCGAGCAGCTTCTCGGTCTCCGCCGTGAACGCCTGCTCCTCCGGCCGCCGCGCGGCGTGGAGCCACCACACCGGACGGTCGCTGCGGTCGGCGGCCAGCCGGTGCAGCATCGCCAGGACCGGGGTGACGCCGATTCCGGCCGAGACGAGGACGACGGGTGCGGGCGCGTCGTCGAGGACGAAGTCCCCCCGCGGGGCCGCTGTCTCGACGGTCGTTCCCGGCCGCACCGAGTCGTGGAGGTATCCGCTGCCGCGACCGCCGGGTTCGCGCTTCACGCTGATCCGGTACGCGCCGTCCGTCCGGGCCGACGACAGCGAGTAGCTGCGCACGAGGTCACCCGGCAGCCGGACCGCGAGGTACTGGCCGGGCCGCGCCTCCGGGAGGCGGGCACCGTCGGGTGAGCCGAGGACGAACGACGTGACCTGCGCCGTCTCGCGGACGACCTCGCTGACGCGCAGGGGCCGGAAACCGGCCCAGCCGGGGTCCGTCGGTCCGGTCTCGCCGAGCAGTTCGCGCAACGAGCCCTGCCAGCCGGGGCTGAGGGCGGGGACGCGGACGGCGCGGCGGAGCGTGTCGACGTCCGGGTCGGGCAGGTACAGCAGGGCGTCGACGGCCGCGACGCTGACGCGTTCCTGCCCGGCCGCGGTCCTGACGATCTCGTCCCCGGCGCGGATCTCGCCCTCGGTGACGACGCGCATGTAGAAGCCGGGGCGGTGGTGGGCGACCAGCAGGGCGGCGAGCTCGGGTTCGCCGATCCGCAGCCCGGCCCGGAAGCAGGTGACGCGCGGTTGGCTGACCTCGAACTCCGCCTGCCCGATCCGGTAGCGGTCGCCGATGCAGACGTCGGTGTCGCCCAGCCCGTCGACCGTGAGGTTCTCGGCGAAGGAGCCCGGACCGATGTCGTCGCGCCCGAAGTGCCGCCGCCAGTAGTCGTAGGACTCGACCTGGTAGACGAGGACGGCGCGGTTCGGGCCGCCGTGACCGGCGGTGTCACCCTGGCCGTCGCCCTCGACGCCGAGCCGCCGCACCACGCGAGGGCAGTCGACGGGGTCCTTCCACGCCCCGGTGTGGACGGTGACGCCGTTCCAGGCGATGTCCCGGGGCATACCCGCGTTGACCGAGAGCAGGGTGGGCATCGTGATCTCCCTCAGGCGGCCGTGATCTCGTCGGTGTCGAGTCCCCGGTCGATGCCGTGCGGGGTCACCTGCTGGCCGGGTTCGAGCTGCAGGATCCTCCCGTCGAGCGTGACGGTGACCTTGTCCGGCTCGAACGACACGTGGTCGCGCACGCGGGCGACCTCGGGCCACGCGTCGGTGTAGGACCAGGCGGCCCGCCGGGCACCCTCGACGTCGTAATAGCTGGCAAGGCCCTTGTAGGGGCAGAACGTCTGCCCGTCGACCGGCGACAGCGCGGTTCCGTCGACGTCCTCGCGGGGCACGTACCAGCGGGGTGCGAAGCCGGACTCGAACAGGACGAGGGGCTTCGTGCTGTCGGCCACGACCCGGTCGCCGGACCGGACGACGAGGTGCCGCGAGGTGCTGCGGATGTCGTTGCGGTGGTAGGCGTCGGCGGCGTGCCCGACGATGCGCTCGTCCTCCTCGTAGAAGGCGTCCATCGCCCGCCAGGCGAACGCGACGCGGCCCTCCAGCTCGCTCGCGTGCGGCGGGAGCGCGGTGTGCTGCCACGCCCCGCGCCGCGCGTTCTGGCCGCCGGCCTCGACGGCGAACCACGAGGTCGCCCCGAGGTCCCGGTGCGTCGTCACCGTCTCGAGCGGGTGCAGCGCGCCGGGCGCGACCGCCGTGCGGGGGAAGTAGGCGACGGGGTAACGGCCGGGCTCGTGGAGGAGCACGACGTCCTCGCTGTCGGCGATCCACTCCCCGCCGAAGCGCACCCGCATCCGCCGGCGCAACGGCTCGGCGAACAGGAGGCGCTCGGGCAGCGGGTCGGGCACGAGGAAGCGTCCGACCGGTGCGGCACCGAGGGGCCCTTGTTGCCAGGACAGTCCCATGACGTGCGTCCTTTCAGGTGAGTGCCTCGCCGCCGTCGACGGGCAGCGTGGCGCCGGTGAGGAAGGTGTTGGTCAGCGCGAACAGGACCGCGTCCGCGACGTCGCCCGCGGTGCCGATCCGCCGTGCGGGGTTGCGCTCGCTCTGCGCCGCGAACAGCTCGGCCTTGCCCTGCTCGCCCAGCGCGTCCCAGGCGCCGGTGTCGATGGTCCCGGGGGAGATCGCGTTGACGCGGATCGGCGCGAGCTCGACGGCGAGGGACCGGGTGAGCGTGTCGGCCGCGCCGTTGGTGATGGCGACGGCCATCGTGCCGACCGTGACCTTGAACGCGGCGACGCCGGAGAACAGGACGAGGGAACCGCCTGGGTCGATCCGCGGACCGAGGATCTTGGCGAGCATGAGCGGCCCGATGACCTTGGTGTCGAGCGAAGCCATGACGGACTCCCGCGTGAGGTCCTGCAGCCGGCCGCGGGCGCGCGCCGACGCGGTCGAGACGATGTGGTCGACGCTGCCGATCCGCTCGCCGAGCGCGGCGATCGAGGCGTCGTCGGTGACGTCGACGGTCTCGGTCGTGATGTCGGGCTCGTCGGCGTAAGCGGCGTCGAGGGCGGTGCGGGTGCGGCCGGCGGCGATGACGTGCGCTCCGGCGTCGTGCGTGGTCATGGCGACGGCACGGGCGATGCCGCTGCCTCGGCCGATGACGAGCACGGTCCGGCCCTTCAAGGGGGCGGTCGATGTGGTCATGTCGTCCCCCTCAGGCGGCCGCGGCGCGGGCCGGGGCGGCGTTCGCGGACGACACGGTGCGGCCGAGGAAGCCGCGGATGTAACCGACGGCGGTGTCGAGCGCGCTCTCGAGGAGGAAGTGACCGCCGTCGATCAGGTGGATCTCGGCGTCGGGGAGGTCGCGGGCGAAGGCGGTCGCGCCGGCCGGGCCGAAGATCTCGTCGCCGTTGCCCCAGATCGCCAGCAACGGGACCTGGCTGGAGCGGAAGTACTCGTGCACCGTCGGGTAGAGCGGGGGGTTGGAGGCGTAGTCGCGGAACAGGGCGAGCTGGATGTCGGGGTTGCCCGGCCGGTTGACCTCGGCGTGGTCGAGAGCCCACGTGTCGGGGTCGACGAGGTCCGGCTCGGCGACCCCCGTGAGGTACTGCCAGCGGATGGCGTCGAGCCCGATCGCGCCGCGGACCGGCTCCTCGGTGTCGGGGCCGGGCGCGCGGTGGTAGGCCCACAGCGGCGCCCAGAAGGAGTCGACGAAGCCGTCGTCGTAGGCGTTCCCGTTCTGCGTGATGATCGCCTGGACGGCGGTGGGGCGGCGCAGCGCGAGGCGCCAGCCGATGGGCGCGCCGTAGTCCTGCACGTACAGGGAGAACCGCTCGATGCCGAGCTGGTCGAGCAGGGCCTGGGTGACGTCGGTCAGGGCGTCGAAGGTGTAGCCGAACTCCGACGCGGGCGGGGTGGCCGACTGCCCGAAGCCGATGTGGTCCGGCGCGATCACGTGGTACCGGTCCGCGAGCGCGGGGACCAGGTGCCGGAACATGCGTGAGCTGGTCGGGAAGCCGTGCAGGAGCAGCACGACCGGCGCACCGGCCGGGCCGGCCTCCCGGTAGAAGACCCGCTGCCCGTCGACGGTTGCCGTCCGGTGGTGGACCTCGGCCATCTCTAACTCCCCTTGCTTGTTTTGTTGGTTAGCGACTGGAGCCATGACACACCCGCGGGACTAACTTGTCAACGGCTTCAAAGGGGTTAGTATTGACGCATGCTCCATCTGGTCGCACGCGAGGACGAGGCCCTGCTCCTCGACCTGCTGAACAGCACCCCCGTCGTCGACGGCGCACAGCGTGATCTGCTGGCGGCGGACGGCGAGGCGCAGGAGTGGGCGCGGGCCCGGGGCGGCACCGGGTCACCCGTCGAGATCGCCCGGCTGCGCCGCGTCCGGGACCGGCTCCACACGGTCGTCCGGGGCGCCGAGCCCCCGGAGGCGCTGGCGCCGTTCCTCGACGACGTGCACCTCGTGCCCGAGATCGGGAACAGCGGGCTGAGGTGGACGCTCCGCGCCGCGAACGACGCGCGGCTGGCGGCCCGCGCGCTGCTGGCGTGGGGGCACGTCCAGGAGACGATGCCCGGCCGGCTGCGCCCCTGTGCCAACGACGAGTGCCGGTTGTTCCTGCTCGACCGCAGCAAGCCCAACAGCGCGCGGTGGTGCTCGATGAAGGTGTGCGGGAACCGCCTCAAGGCGCGCCGGCACTACGAGCGCGCCCGTCGCACGGACTGATTCACATCCGCCGGCGGACCCGATCGGTCGCGACCCGCTGCTGCACCTGCCCGAAGGAGCCCTGCCTGGTGTAGCTCACCAGCAGGCTGCCGATGTCGCGCCGGACCACGACGGCGTCCCGCCACCGCCCGCGGATGTAGGCCAGCACGACTTGGCCCGGCGCGACGTCGGTGCTTCGCGCGATCGGTTCCGAGTCGGGCGGCGGCTCGTCGAGGGATGCGCTGAACGTCACCGGCGCGGGCACCTGCACGAGAGCCTCCTCGAGCACCGCCTCTTCCGGTTCTTCGTCCGGCTCCTCGTCCGGCTGCTCGGTGCCACCCACCTCACCCGGCACGACGACGGTGTCGCCCGCGAGCAGCAGCGCGAGCTCGTCGCCGGTCAGCTCGACCTCCACCACCCGGCCCTCCGGCGCGTCCACCGAGAGGCGCACGGCGAGGACGCCGGCCTGGTCCTGCTCGAGGGTGAGCGAGACCCGCAGGCCACGGGTCGATGGCATGCGCCGACCGTACGAGCGGCGCCGCGTGCCCGCGCCGCGCTTCCGCCGCGGTCCGTCCGAACGTGTGGGGAAATGCGCATGATCGAGCTACGCCGCAACCGCGGCCGTCGCTCCCAGTAGATTCGAGACATGCCGGCGGACGACGGTCCCACCTCGACGAGCCAGAAGCCCCTGCTCGTGCTGAGCAAGATCACCGAGATCCTCGACGCGTTCTCACTCGCGCACCCGTCGCTCACGCTGGGCGAGATCCAGCACGCAACCGGCATCCCGACGTCCACGGTGCAGCGCCTGGTCACCAACATGGTGGCGCAGGGTCTGCTCGACCGCACCGGCGACCAGATCCGCATCGGCGTGCGGATGGCGTACTGGGCGGCCCCGGCCGTCAAGGGCGTCGACGTGCTCACGATCGTGAGCCCGGTCCTGCGCGAGCTGCGCGACGTCACCGGGGAGACGACCTGCCTCTTCCGGGAGGAGCAGGGCTTCCGCGTGTGCGTCGGCATGGCGGAGACGCGCCATGCCCTGCGCCGCGACATGTACGTGGGCAAGCTCCTCCCGCTGCACGCGGGATCGGCCGGGCGCGTGCTGCTCGCGTGGGACGACGAGCTCGCCGAGCGCATCCTGTCCCAGCCATTGGAGTCGATCACCGATACGACCGTCACCGACCCGGACCTGCTGCGCGAGCTGGTCGCGCAGACGCGCAAGGACGGCTACGCGATCACCACGGCCGAGCGCGAGGACGGCTCCTCCGGGCTGTCCGCCCCGGTCTTCGACTCGTCCACCGAGCTCGTCGGCGCGCTCGCGCTCAGCGGCCCGACCATCCGGATGCCGCGGTCCCGCTGCGAGGAGTGGGTCGACCTGCTGGTCGGGGAGGCCGAGAAGCTCACCCGCACGCTGGGCGGGCGCCCTCCCGGCTGATCGTCCACGGAAAAGCGGTGGCCCGGGACCGGGCGCCCTGCGCGGCCTTGGACCGGTTCGGCTCCCCGAGCTCGGCCAGCAGGTCGTCCCCCAGCCCGACGAGCCCGGCCAGGCGGGCGGGCGTGAGCCACCCGGGCCGCATGCCGAACACGAGGTCTTCCGTGGCGGTGTTGCCGCTCGCGCCGGGGGCGAAGGGGCAGCCACCCAGCCCGCCGAGGCAGCCGTCGACGACCTGCGCCCCCGCGGCCACCGCGGCGATGCTGTTGGCCACGCCCTGGCCCCAGGTGTCGTGCCCGTGGAACACGATCCGGCGGGGCGGGCTGTCCCGCCGGACGCGTCCGACCAGGTCTGCGACCTCGGCCGCGGCGGCCTGGCCGAGGGTGTCGCAGACGACGACGTCCTCGGCGCCCGCGGCCCGCGGGTCGTTCGCGATCGCGAGGACCCGTTCGGGCGGGACCGGCCCGTCGAACGGGCAGGTGAACGCGGTGGCGATGCACAGCTGGATGCGCCCGCCCGCCGCGCGGACCAGCTCGACGGCCGCCGGCATCGCGTCGAGGCTCGCCTCGGTGGAACGGCCGATGTTGGCGCGGTTGTGCGCGTCGGTGGCGGAGAAGCAGTACTGGACGTTGACGGCGCCCGCCGCGACCGCCCGTTCCACGTGCCGCGGCGTGGCCACCCAGATCCAGCAGCGGCCGAGCTCCTCGGGGGTCAGCGCGGCGACGACGTCGAGCGTGCCGGCCATCGGCGGCACGAGGTCGGGCCGCGCCATCGAGCCGATCTCCAGGCTCGGCACGCCGAGGCGCAGCAGCTCGCGGGCGATCTCGACCTTGCGGGCGGTGGGCAGCACCTTGCCGGTGAGCTGCAGCCCGTCCCGCAGGGTCACGTCCCGGAGCTCCACCCCGGTCACGGCCGTGCTCCGGAAGCCGCCACGATCTCCTCCTCGTCCATCCCGAGCAGGTCGGAGAGGACCTCCGCGGTGTGCTCGCCGAGGTCGGGGCCGAGGCTGCGCACCGGCAGCGACGCGTCGCCGATCACCGGGACGATCCCGGGGAACCCGATCTCGCGGGGCTGCCCGTCCCCGGTGTCGACCGGCAGGTACTGGATCATGTTGCGGGCCCGGTACTGCTCGTCCGCGACGATGTCGGCCGCGGTGTAGACGGGGCCGGCGGGCACCCCGGCCGCGTCGAGCACGGCGAGCGCCGCCGGGCGGTCGAGGCGGGCGGTCCAGGCACCGATCGCCTCGTCGAGCAGGTCGCGCTGGGCCCAGCGGCCGGCGTTGGAGGCCAGCGCGGGGTCCTCGGCGAGGTCGGGGCGGCCGATCGTGGTCGCCAGGCGTCGGAAGATCCCGTCCCCGTTGCCGGCGATGATCACGCTCGTGCCGTCGGCGCAGGGGTAGGAGTTGGACGGGGCGATCCCCTCCATGCGCCCGCCGGTACGGGTGCGCTGCACGCCGTACGCCAGGTGGTCGGGCACGAGGGACTCCATCACGGAGAGGACCGCCTCGTTGAGCGCGACGTCGACGACCCGCTCGGTGAGCGGGGTCGCCGTCCCGTTCGTCGAGCCGCGCCGGAACAGGCCCATCATGGCGCCGAACGCGGCGTAGAGGCCGGCGATCGAGTCGCCGATCGAGACGCCGACGCGCGACGGCGGCCGGTCCGGTTCGCCGACGAGCTCCCGCATCCCGCCGACCGCCTCGGCCACCGCGGCGAACCCGGGTCGCCCGGCCAGGGGGCCGGTCTGCCCGAAGGCCGAGATCCGCACGATCACCAGCTCGGGGTTGGCCGCGTCCAGCTCGCCGGGGCCCAGGCCCCACTTCTCGAGCGTCCCGGGGCGGAAGTTCTCCAGCAGGACGTCGCACCGGCGCGCGAGGTCGAGCACGACCGCGCGGCCCTCCGGCGTGCGCAGATCCAGCGTGACGGACTTCTTCCCGCGGTTCACCGTGCGGTAGAGCAGCGACGTCGTTCCCCCGTGCAGCCGCCAGTTGCGCAGCTCGTCCCCGGTGCCCGGCCGCTCGACCTTGATCACCTCGGCGCCGAAGTCCGCGAGCAACCTCCCGGCCGTCGGTGCGGCGATGTAGTTGCCGAGCTCGAGTACCCGCACACCCCGCAGGGGCAGGATCGGCGTCTCGTCCATTGCGTCCTCTCTCGCTGCGTCGGACGACCAGGCGTCAGACGACCAGGCTCAACGGCAGGATGAGCAGGATCGCGACCACCGACGCGACCGACACGCCCGTCGAGCACGTCTTGAGCGTGCCACGGGTCGTCTGGCCCATCAGCGACTGGAGCAGCCAGAACGTGTTGCTCGTGACGTGCACCGCGAACAGCGACCCGGCGCCCGCGGCGAGCGCGATGAGCACGGGGTCGAGGCCGATCGCGGGTGCCACCGGGGCGAGGATGCCGGCCGCGGTGATCGCCGAGATCGTCACCGAGCCGACGGCCACGTGCAGCGCGGCGGCGATCACCCACACCATCAGCAGCGGCGCCGCGGTCTGCGCGGTGAAGTACTGGCCGAGGATGTCGCCCAGCCCCGCCTTCTCGATCGTGGCGGCGAGCGACCCGCCCACGGCCGTGAGGATGAGGATCTGGCCGCTCTCGCGGAACCCGGCCGCGATGGCCTGCTCGATCCGCTTGCGACCCGCCGCGTACCGCCCGACGAGGCTGGTACCGACCATGCCCAGGAGCAGCGCGAACACCGGCTCCGACACGAAGTCCACGACGGGGTTCTGGAACTCGGCGATCTCGGTGATCGCGCCGATGCCGATGAGCAGGAGCGCCCCGAGGAGCGGCGCGAAGAGCACGATCAGTGCCACGTGCCGGCGCTCGGTGGCGGGATCCGGGACGACGGGATCCGAGATGACGTCGACGGCCACCGCGCCGTCCGGCTGCTCCGCCGGGGTCACCTGGGCGCGGGAGCTCCCGGCGGGCTCGACGCTGTCCTCGGCGGCCGGCTGGTCGATGCGACCCTCGTCCTTCGCCGGGTCCCACCACCCCTTCCGGAACAGGAAGGACATGATCGCGACCGCGATGATCACGGTGGGCACCACGAGGACCAGGCCGAAGAAAAGCATCTTGCCCAGCGGGACGCCGAGCAGGCCGGCCAGCGCCAGCGTGCCGACGCCGGGGACCATCAGCACGATCCCGCACTCCAGCCCGATCGCGAGGGCCGTCGCCATGCGGGCGAGGCCCAGGTTGCCGATCCTCGGGGCGAGGTTGCGCGCGAGCGGGGCGGAGATCACGAGCAGCACGTCGAGGTAGATCGACTGCAGCGTCGTCGCGATCGTGACCGACAGTGCGTAGGGCATCCGCTTGGGCCCGAACACCCGCAGGAGCGTCGCGACCAGGCGCTCGATCGCGCCGACCTCCTTCAGGATCGCGCCGGTCAGGACGCCGAAGGCGATCAGGAGCCCGACCTCGGCCATGATGTCGCCGAATCCGGTGGTGATCGACTCGACGGTGCCCTCGACGCCCAGGCCCGTACTGAGTCCCAGGTATGCCGAGCCCAGCACGAGCGCGACGACGGGGTTGAGCTTGAACCGGACGATCAGCAGGACCACCGCGAGCACGGCGACCCCGGTGTTGATCAGAACCACGGTGTCGGACAACGGCACGTTCCCCTCTGTGGGCGCTCGGCATCGAGCGGAGCGAGGTGTCGATGTCGGGCAGGTGCCGCCGCCCGACCAGGCCGCTCACAATATGAGCATGGATCCACCATGTGGGCAAGCTCGTGCGCACGTGGCCCGCGTCGCACCGGCTCCCCGGGCCGCGGCGGGCGTGACCGCCGCCGTGCCGCTGAAGGACACCGAGCAGGCCCTGACCGTCCTCGACCACGCCGTGCGGGACCTGGACCTGCGCGCGGTGAACCTGCCGCCGATCACCGCGGACGGGCCGATCGACGTCGCCCGCCTCGAGCCGTTCTACGCACGCGTCGCGGAGCTCGGGGTGCCCTTGATCATCCACCCCACGGACCTCGTCTTCGGCGCGATGCTGGCGGACTACGGCTTCGCGCTCCAGCGCACGATCGGGCGCCTGCTCGACTCCAGCGTCACGGTCCTGCGGCTGGTCTTCTCCGGCGTGCTGGACCGGTACCCCGAGCTGAAGATCATCCAGACGCACGGCGGGGGCCTGCTGCCCTACCAGGCCGGGCGGATCGACAAGAACGCGAGGCAGGAGAAGCTCGCGCTGGCGCCGAGCGAGTACCTCAAGCGGATCTTCGTCGACACCGTCACGCCGCAGGCACTGACCGTGCGGACGGCACTCGAGTTCTACGGGCCCGACAACGTCATCTACGGCACCGACCACCCCTGCTGGAGCCCGAAGGCCGCCGTCGACGTCCTCGACGAGGCCGGGTTGAGCGAGGAGCAGCACCACAAGATCCGATCCACCAACGTCGAGGCAGTTCTCGACCTGAGCCGAGGACGGCTGTATGACGGACCATTCGGATCTGGCGGATTCCGCCGAGCAGGGGCTGCGGTACTCGCGGGTGCGGGCGGCGATGGCCGAGCAGGGCCTGGACGTGCTGCTCGCGTACGGGCCGGGTTGGCGGCGGGAGAACATCCGCTACCTGTCCGATGCCCGCGTCAACGGCAGCGCCGCGCTGGTGTTGCTGCCGGCGGCCGGGGAGCCGGTGGCGTTGTCCACGCGGCCGGCGGACCTGGGGATGATCGCGGCCCGGGGGTGCGTGACCGACGTGGCCCGGCTCGACCTGGGCGGGGCGGTGTTGACCGAGCGGTTGCGTGATCCTGGCGCCGTCTCGTATCGGGATCGCGCTGCGGGAGTTGCTGCCCCGGGCCTTGGCGGACGCGGTCGCGGCGGGCGCGCCGGGCGTGGAGGTGGTGTCGGCGACCGGGTTGCTGGATGACGCGCGGATGGTCAAGAGCGACCCGCAGGGGTTGCGGCGTCGGTGCCGGTCGCGGCGGCCGAGCGGGTGTTGGGCGGGTTGCCGGCCGGTGCGGTCGGGTCGGCGGCGGTGGTGCACCAGGCGGATCTGTCCACCGGTGGTGACTACGCCGACCCGGGCGAGCCGCTGCCCGCGGGTGCGGTGGTCGTGGTCGCGGTGGAGGTGCTGTTCGGTGACGGCGGCCGCGTCGCCGTCACCGAGACGGTCCCGGTCTAGCTCCGGCCGCGGGGCGTCCAGTACCGCATGAGGACACGCAGGACGACCGAGATCTCGAACCGCGTGACCCCGGAATGCCGGCCGAGGTCGCGGGTCAGGAAGTCGGCGAGATCGTCCTCGTGGCGGAAGAGGCCGTGGTGGATCACGGATGAGGTGCCGGCGACGGTCGTGACGTACCGCGCGGACGGGTGCGCGCTGAGCGCGGTGGCGATCTCCTCCATGGACCCCGCCGAGGTGGCCAGGGAGATGACGGCCTCGAGCGGGTGGCCGAGCACCGCCGGTTCGATCTCCACCCGGGGTTGGACGAGCCCCCGGTCCAGGAGCGACTGGGTGAGCCGGTAGGCGGTGGACGCGCTCATCCCCAGCTCGCGGGCGATCTCCGCGGTGCTGGCCCGGCCGTTGCGCTGGAGCACCCGGGCGATCCCGCCCTCCTCGGCCGTGAGCCGGCTCGGACCGGCAGGTGGGGGGCCGTGGCGGTGCTCGCCGAGCGCGTCCTCCTGGTCGGCGCCGAGCCGGATCAGCCGCCAGCTCGACCCGGACCGGTACCTGCGCAGCCCGACCTCGGAATGGGTGCGTTCGACGCCGGGGATCGAGGGCAGCGTCGAGATGAGCAGCGCCGTGGCGTCGACCCGGCGGGACGGGTGCAGGATGCCGTACACGTCGGCACGGCCGGTGGTCGCCGCGACGAACTGCGCCTCGTCGAGCTCGGCCACGGCCTCGGCGACCGGACCGGTGCGCCCGGGGAGCGTGGAGATCCAGATGTGGTGGGGGGTGGCGTCCCCGGCGATCCACCACGGCACCTGCCCGACCACGCGCATGGCGTGCTGCTCGCGCAGCCTGCCCATCCGGCGGCTGATCGTCCCGGTGGACACCCCGAGCACGTCGGCGAGCACGCGCACGCCTGCGCGCGGCGCGATCTGCAGCGCCGCGACCAGGTCGAGGTCGCCCACCTCGAGTGTCTCGGTCACGTGCGTGTTTCTAGCACGAGGCCGTGATGCGGCGGATCAAGCTTGCAGAACGGCCAGGATTGACAGATTCACGCCATCGATATCTACTCCCTGGTCGTATCATCCCAAAGGAGGGACGCGCGGTTGACCTCGTCGCTGCTGATCCGCAACGCCCACGTGCTCGACGTCGACGCCGGTGACTACCGCCCGGCCGACCTGCGCTGCCTCGACGGCAAGGTCGTCGAGGTGGATGACCGGCTCGACGCCCCGCCCGACGTGCCGGTGCTGGACGTCCGCGGCGCCCACGTGCTGCCCGGGCTCGTCGACTGCCACGTGCACGTGAACGCGGTGAGCGGCAACCTCACCCAGGTGGCCGGCCTGCCGCCCAGCTACGTCACCGCCGGCGCGGTCCGGAACATGAGCGCGATGCTGGACCGCGGGTTCACCACGGTCCGCGACACCGGTGGGGCGGACTACGGCCTCGCCCGCGCGCAGGCGCACGGCTTGGTCCGCGGGCCGCGGCTGATCTTCGGTGGCAAGTCGCTGAGCCAGACCGGCGGGCACGGCGACAAGCGGGCCGTCGAGGTCAACGTGATCGACAACCACCCGTGCTGCGCCGGCACCGGCCAGGTCGCGGACGGGGTGGACGAGGTCCGCCGGGCCGCGCGCAACGAGCTGCGCCGCGGCGCCCACCACATCAAGGTGCACGCCTCCGGGGGTGTGTCCTCGCTCGGGGACCGGATCACCTCGACCCAGTACTCGATGGAGGAGCTGCGCGCCGCCGTCGAGGAGGCCGAAGCGGCCGAGCGGTACGTCACCGTGCACGCCTACCCGGCTCGCGCCATCAACCGGGCGCTCGAGGCGGGCGTGCGCTGCGTAGAGCACGGAAACCTGCTCGACGGGCGCACCATCGAGCTCCTCCTCGAGCGGGCGGCGTTCCTCGTCCCGACGCTGGTCACCTACGCCGCCCTGAAGCAGGAGGGCCGCGAGCACGGGCTGCCCCGGGAGAGCTGGGAGAAGATCGACGAGGTCATGACCGGTGGCCTCGGCGCGCTGGAGCGCGCGGCGCGGGCCGGGGTGCGGATCGCGTACGGCACCGACCTGCTCGGCGCGATGCAGCCCCGGCAGAACGAGGAGTTCCGCATCCGCGCCGAGGTCCAGGAGCCCATCGACGTCATCCGCTCCGCCACCAGCACCGCCGCCGAGCTCGTCGGCATGGTGGGGGAGATCGGCACCCTCGCGCCGGGAGCATGCGCCGACCTCGTCGTCCTCGCCGGCGATCCGCTCCAGGACATCGAGATGCTCGCCGACCCGGCGAACGTGCGCACGGTCGTGCAGGCGGGCGAGGTCGTCATGCGGTCGGAGCGCGCGTGAACCACGGGGTCATCCTCGGCGCCATCGGCGCCTACGTGATCGTCATGATCGGAGTGGGGGCGTGGGCGGCCCGGAAGGTCCGCAACAACCACGACTTCATGCTCGCCGGGCAGCGCCTCGGCCGCCTCGTCCTCACCGGCACGTTGCTGGCCACCTGGACCGGCGCCGGCACGATCATCGGCCGGGCGAGCTTCTCCTACACGTACGGCCCGCTGGCGAGCATCTTCTACAGCCTCGGTGCGCCGACCGGCATCCTCATCATGTACTTCTTCCTGGCCAAGCGGGTGCGCCAGTACGGGAAGTACACGGTGCCCGAGATCATGGAGACCCGCTACGGCCCCGCCGTGCGGCTGGTGACCGCGGTGGCGATCCTGCTGGCCTACACCGGGATCATGTCCGAGCAGGTCCGCGGGCTCGGTTACATCCTGCACCTCACCACCGGCTTCCCCGAGGAGATCGCCAAGCTCGTCGGGCTCGCCGTGATCGTGTTCCTCGCGTTCAGCGGTGGGCTGCTCTCCGTGGCCTACACGGATGCGATCAGCGCCCTGCTGATCACGATCGCGCTCGTCGGCGGCTTCATCTTCGTGCTCGTCGCGGTGGGCGGCTTCGGCGGGCTCGCCGAGAGCCTGCCGCCGGACCACATGACCTGGAGCGGCGGGCTCACCCCGATCCAGGTGGTCGGCTACATCCTGCCCACCCTGCTGCTGATCCTCGGCGACCAGAACATGTACCAGCGCTTCACCGCGGCGCAGACCCCGGACATCGCGAAGAAGTCCACCCTCGGGTTCCTCGCCGGTGACGTGCTGTTCTACGGGGCGGTGATCGTGCTCGCCTCCTGCGCCACGGTGCTGCTGCCCGGTATCGCGCCGGACACCGCCATCCTGCGGCTCGCCACCGACTCGCTGCCCGTCGCGCTCGGCGCCACGATGCTCATGGCCGGCACCGCGTTCATCATCACCACCGGCAACTCCTACCTGCTCTCCGCTGCGGGCAACCTCGTGCACGACATCCACCGCTCGCTGTCGCGGCGCGAGCCCGACGCCCGGCGGGAGCTGCTGCTCACCCGCCTCGCCATCGTCGGGCTCGGCGCGTTCGCCTACGCGATCGGTGAGTTCTTCCCGAGCGTGCTCGAGATCCAGGTCTTCTCGTACACGATGTACGGCGCTGTCGTCACCCCGTCACTGCTCGCCGTGTTCCTCTGGAAGCGCGCCACCGCAGCGGGCAGCATCGCCTCCATCGTCACCGGCATCGTGGCCACCGTCGGCTGGGAGTTCGTCCTCGACAAGCCGTTCGGCTGGAACAGCGTGCTCGTCTCCCTGCCGCTCGCGCTCGTCGCGCTCGTCGCCGTCAGCCTCGCGACGCCGCCACGACCCGACCGGGCACCGCGCAGCTCGCCGGCGGCTCAGCGCGATGCGTAGAGCGCGCTCTCGAAGTCCCCGTACAGCTTCCAGGCGTCCTCGGTGATGAACGGCAGCGAGTTGGTGTAGATCGAGGCGCAGACACCGGCGGTGCGGTCGACGAAGAAATGCGTGTTGAGCAGCCCCGCCCACGCCCCCGTGAAGGCCTTGCGGCGCCCGGGGACGTCCTGGGTGTTCAGCAGCAGGCCGTAGCCCCACTTCCACCCCGGACCGACCCGCAGCGCGTCGGTGGTCGGCGGGTCCGCGGTCGGGATCTCGGCCGGGAAGTCGAGGTCGCCGATCTGGTTGGAGAAGACCGCGTCGACCGTGTCGCCCGCGAGGATGCGCACGCCGTCGAGCTCACCGCCGCGGAGGAGGGCCTGCTCGAACCGGATGTAGTCCCGCGGGGTCGAGTAGAGCCCGTGCCCGCCCGCCCACCAGTCGGGGTTCTGGTTGAGCAGCTCCCCGGCCGATGCCCATGACCCGTCCGCACCCTTGAGGTGCAACGTCACGCAGTTCTCCAGGCGGGCCGCGTCCAGGCGGAACATCGTGTCGTCCATGCCGAGCGGCCCGGTGATCCCGTCCTTGATCACGACGTCCAGGGTCTGCCCCGCGACGGCCTCGACGACCTTGCCCAGCCAGTCGATGTTGATCCCGTACTCGAACCGCGCGCCCGGGTCGGCCACCATCGGGGCCCTGAACGCGTCGGCCGAACCCACGACCACGTTCGGGAGGCCGGTGACGTCCTGGTACCTGACCAGGTCGGCGTTCCAGAACCAGTAGCCCAGGCCCGCCGTGTGGGTGATCAGCTGCCGCACCGTGGCCCGGCCGCCCGCGGGGCGGAGCTTCGGCCGGTCGCCGTCGAACCCCTCCAGGACCTGGACGTCGGCGAACTCCGGGAGGTAGGCGTCGACCGGCGCCTCCATCTCGAGGTCACCGCGCTCGATCTGCTGCAGGGCAGCGGCGGTGCACACCATCTTGGTCATCGACATGATCCGGAACTGGGTCGAGGTCGTGACCCGGTCGCTGCTCTCGCCGACGACCCGCAGCCCCGCCCCACCTTCGTAGACGACCCCGTCGCGGTCCGCGGCGATCGCGGCCACATGCGGAACGGCACCCGCATCCACGGCGTCCTGCAGGACCCTGTCGATCGCGCTTCCGTCGATGGACGATCCCATCCTGACCTCCAAAGTGACGCGAGTCACTCTAGGCGCCCCGGGCCGTGACCGACCCCGAGAAGGTGGATCGGGCCTGCACAATCGGCTAGCTAACGGGCCTGGGCGCCGCTCGCTCGGCGGAGTTTCGCGCCGGCCGGGGCCGCGGGGTCCAGGGCCGGGCCGAGATGGGGCATGACCCGCTCGACGAACCCGGTGATGTGGGCGTGCAGGGCGGCGGCCGCTCCCTCGGCATCGCCGGCCCGGGCGGCGGCGAGGATGGCGCGGTGCTCTTCGGCCTCCACTCGCCATCCACCCGCGGAGCGCCAGCCCGAGATGCTGATCAGCGCGGCCTGGTCCTTCAGGCCGTCGAGGGTGGAAACGAGCAGCGGGTTGCCGCAGCCGACGTAGAGCGAGCCGTGGAACTCCCGGTTGGCGAGGCTCATCTCCACCGTGTCGCCTGCCTCGCCCGCCGCGACCGCCCGGTCGAGGGTCTCCGCCGCCTCCGCGAAGTCGACCTGCCCGGCCACCGCGCGCCGGACCGCCTCCGGCTCGAGCAGCAGCCTGAGGTCGTAGATCGCGGCGGCCGACCCCGGATCCAGCTGCCGCACGATCGCGCCCTTGTACCGGCTGAGCGAGACCAGGCCGGAACCCACCAGCGTCTTGAGCGCCTCGCGGACCGGGGTCTTGGACATCCCGAGCATCTCGGCGATGTCGGCCTCCACCAGCTGCTGGCCGGGGCGCAGGCGCCCGGTCAGGATGCCGCGCCGGACCACGGACAGCGCGCGGTCGGTGCGGTTGGCAAGGGGGTCCACCTCGGCGTCGGCGAGCGAGAGCCGGAACGCGGCGTTCGCGCCGGTCGGGCCGTCGTCCATCCAGTCCTCCTCGTTCATATACGGGATATCACTGTACGGGGGACGGTCGGCAACCGCGGTGCGCTCGGCAACCCGGTCCCGCTAGTGGCCCGTTCCGGCGCGCAGCAGCGCCTTGAGCCCCACGGTGGGATCGGCCAGCGCGGCCGCGCCGGGTGCCGCTCGCGCGGCGACGAGCATCTCGGCGAGCCGGATGTCCTTCGCGACGGCGTTCCCGGGGCCGATCGCAGCGGCCGAGAGCACGCGCCCCTCCGGCCCGAGACCGAACCGGACCTCGACCCCGTCGGGACGCCGCCGCACGGCCTCGCTCGTCGCGGCGTCCGGCAGGCCGGCGATCTGCAGCGTGAGGTCGTACTGATCGGACCAGAACCACGGCACCGCCGCGTACGGCTCGTCCGCCCCGAGCAGGTTGCGGGCCGCCACCGCGGCCTGGTCGTGGGCGTTGCGCCAGGCCTCCAACCGGATCCGGCGACCGCCGTAGAGCCGGTGCGGGAACGAGCAGCAGTCGCCCGCGGCGAAGATGTCGGGGTCCGAGGTCCGCAGCCGGTCGTCGACCCGCACCCCGTCGTCCACGACCAGGCCGGCCTTCTCCGCGAGTGACGTCTCCGGGAGCGCGCCGATGCCGACGACGACGGTGTCGCACTCCACGTGGTCCCCGCCGGTGAGCTCGACCTCGCCGGCAGCGAGCCGGACGACGCCGGTCCCGCACCGGACGTCGACCCCGGCGCGCCGATGCCGGGCCGCCACGACCTGCGCCACCTCGCCCGGAACGGCACGGCTCAGGAGCCGTGCGGCCAGCTCGACGACGGTGACCGCGCACCCACGCTCGACCGCGGCGGCCGCGAGCTCCAGTCCGATGAAGCCGCCCCCGATCACGCCGATCCGGGCGCCCGGCCGCAGCCGCTCGCGCAGGGCCAGCGCGTCGTCGAGGGACCGCAGGTGGTGCGCTCCGGCGCAGCCCGGGAGCCGCCGGGGAGTGGCGCCGGTGGCGAGCAGCATCCGTTCGTAGCCGATCCGCCTGCCGTCGGCGAGCACCAGCTCATGGCCGTCCCGATCGATGTCGGTCGCCGCCACCCCGGGGACGAGCTCGACGTCCGCGTCCCGCAGCCTCGCCGCGGCGCACGCCGGGACCGGTGGCCCGCCGGCCAGCACGGACTTCGACAGCGGCGGCCGCTCGTACGGGAACCCCGCCTCGGCGCCGACCAGCGTGATCGGGCCGGACCACCCGGCCGAACGGAGCTCGAAGACGGCCCGCGTACCGCACTCGCCGCCGCCCACGACGACGATCCCCGGTAGGGCGGTCATTCGAGTCCGATGTAGACGGTGTCGTCCTCGACCTTGACCGGGTAGGTGCGCAGGTCGACGAGGACCGGTGCGCCCGTGGCCCGCCCCGTGGTGTAGTCGAAGCGGCCGTTGTGCTTGGGGCACTCGATGACGCCGTCCATCACCAGGCCGTCGCAGAGCAGCTCCCGCTCGTGGGTGCAGTGCCCGTCGGTGGCGTAGAACTCGTCGTCCGGCGAGCGGTAGACGGCGTAGTCGTTGCCGCCGTGCCGGACGCCGACCAGGTCCTCCGGGTCGACGTCGTCCACCGCGCACGCCGGGATCCAGCGCGTCATGCGAGCACCGCCCGTCCGTCGTTGCGTGGGTGGAACGGCGCCGCGCCGTCCGGCAGCTCGCGGCGGACGTAGTGGGTCTGGTCCCGCATCTGCCGCAGGACCGCCGGGACGATCTCCTTGTAGGCGGCCCACAGCCCGGGGTAGGCCGGCGCCAGATCGTGCGCGATCTCCTCGTGCAGCTCGGGCAGGCGGTGGTAGGGGACCATCGGGAACATGTGGTGCTCCACGTGGTAGTTCATGTTCCAGTAGAGGAACCGGTTGATCCGGCACATCGTCACCGTCCGGGTGTTGAGCCGGTGGTCCAGCACGTTCTCGCCCATCCCGGCGTGCTGGGTCAGCCCGTACACCACGTGCATGAACGTGCCGTAGACCCGGGGTCCACCGATGAACACCAGCGGCAGGAGCGAGCCGGTGACGATGGCGGTGGCGATCGTGGCCGCGTAGATCGCCAGCCAGATCCGCGCCGTGCGGTAGACCTTGGAGCGCTCCTGCTCCGGGATGAACGTCGCCTCCTCGGCGCGCAGCCGGCCGGACGCGTGCACCGCCATGTCCCGCAGCGCGAACGGCACGTCGACGAGGCCGAAGAAGTTGGCCAGCAGCTTGGCCAGCCGGGCCGGGCGCATCACCGCGATCTCCGGATCGCGGCCCACGATCAGCGTGTCGGTGTGGTGCCGGGTGTGGCTCCACCGCCACACCGTCGGGTCGCGCATCATCATGAACGAGGCGATCTGGTACACCGTGCTCGCCATCCACGGCGTGCGGAAGGCGGTGCCGTGTCCGGCCTCGTGCCAGCGCGAGTCGCCGGCCGAGCCGTAGAGCACGCCGTACACCAGGAAGAACGGCGCGGCCCACCAACTGCCCCACAGCAGGCCGCCCGCGGTGCCGGCCACCGCCATGACGCCCAGCCAGATCGCGGTGTCGCGGACGGCCGGCCCGTCCGAGCGGCGCATCAGCTCCTTCATGCGCTTGCGCGGGACCTCGCTGCGGAACCAGTCGCTGGAGGCGAGACCCTCCGCGACGGCTCGTTCGCCCTCGGGTCCTGTGAGGTCGTAGGCCTCGAGACGTTCCCGGTTCACGCCGCGCTCCCTTGGTCGGTTGGACCGGTCCAATTCGGCATCAGCATGCGGACGGGGACGGCGTGTTGTCAATCCCCGCTCGCTGCGATCACGCGCGTAGGCTCGTCCGATCGTCGAAGCGGGAAGGAGCAGCGTGGCCGACTCCACGGGTGCGCGGCGACCCACGATCCGTACCGTCGCCGAACGCGCGGGGGTGTCGAAGTCACTGGTCTCCCTCGTCCTGCGGGACTCCCCGAAGGTGAGCCCGGTCAAGCGGGAGGCGGTGCTGCGGGCGGTTGCCGAGCTCGGCTACCGGACCAACGCCGTGGCCCGCAGCCTGGCCGAGCGCCGGACCCGGACGATCGGCGTCCTGCTCAACGACCTGCGCCAGCCGTGGTTCACCGAGATGCTCGACGGGCTCACCCCGGTGCTGCACGAGCACGGCCTGCACATCCTGCTCGGCGACGGGCGGCTCAACCGGCGCACCGACGAGTCGTTGACCCGTACCTTCCGGGAGCTCGGTGTCGACGGCCTGGTCCTCGCCGGCACCATGCCGCTCTCACCGGCGATCGAGGAGATCGCGGCCGAGGTGCCGACGGTCGCGGTCGGCAGCCGGGACCTGGCCGTCCACCGCGCCGACACGGTCGCCAACGACGACGCGATCGGAGGCAGGCTCGCCACCCGGCACCTCGTCGAGCTCGGGCACCGGAGCATCGCGCACATCGCCGATCCGGCCGGTCTCGTCCCGACGCTGCGCCGCGAGGGGTACGAGGAGGAGATGCGGGCCCACGGGCTCGGTGAGCACATCGCGATCGAGTACAGCGACCTCACCGAGGACGGCGGCTTCCGGGCCGCCGCGCGGCTGCTCGACCGGGCCGACCCGCCCACGGCGATCTTCGCCGTCAACGACCTGACCTGCCTCGGCGCGCTGTCGGCCGCCGGTGAGCGGGGTATCGAGGTGCCCGCGAGGCTGTCCCTCGTCGGCTACGACAACACGCATCTTGCCAAGCTGCGTTGCATCGGGTTGTCCAGTGTGGACGGTGCTGGTGACGAGGTCGGCCGGCAGGCCGCCGACCTGCTGCTCGCCCGCATCGAGAACCCCCGGCGCCCAGCCGAGCTCCGCCTGATCCCGCCGACGCTCGCGGTCCGCGGGACGAGTGCCCCGTTCGGGGAGAGCCGAACGGGGAACCGCTGATTTCTGCCATCATGGACCGCACGGTTCGGCTGAGACCGTTCACTGGTGATTCTGCAAGGGGGACAGGGATGCGAGCGGCCGGTATTGCGGCAGGTTCTGCGGTTGTGGCAGCAGGGCTGATCCTCGGATCGGGCACCGCGATCGCGGCCCCGAGCCCGGCGGTGCCCGTCGCCTCGACGGTGCCCTCGGGCGGCGGCACCGGCGGTGACGCATGTGCGCAGATGCCGGCCGGTATGCAGGACCTGCTCTGCCCGAGCGCGGATGGCGAGGACCAGGCCGCCTCCGACAGCGGCGGCGGTGCCGCGGCCGGTGGCTCCGGCGGCGGCTCGGCGCCCGCCGGTGGCACGACCGGTACCGCTGCGACGCCCGGTGCCTCGGGTTCGGGTGCGCCGGCTGCCGGTGGACCGGTCAGCAACTTCCTGACCTGGCTCGCCGGCCTGTTCCAGGGCGTCGGCCTCTGACCTCGGGGTCGTCCATCCAACGGACACAGGTGTTCCGTCGCGGATCACGGCCACGCACGATGGGCCCATGGCCGCGCTCAGCGACGAGTTCGACGTCCTCAAGTTCGTCCACACCTACGGGGTGGGTCTGCACTCGAACGACCCTGGTGCCGACGTCCACGATCCCCGCTGGCAACAGCGCCAGATCGACGAGTTCGTGGAATTCGCGGTGCTGGCCGAGGAGCTCGGCTTCGACGCGATCACCGTGACCGAGCACCACGCCCCGCTGATGACCTGCCCGTCCCCGCACCTCCTGCTGGCGGCCGCCGCCGTCCGGACCAGCCGGATCCGGCTGGGCACCGCGGTCACCGTCCTGCCGCTCTACCACCCGCTGCGGGTGGCCGAGGAGGCCGGGATGCTGGACCTGCTCAGCGGCGGCCGGTTCGAGCTCGGCCTCGGCCGCGGGATCCCCGGTGAGGCGCTGGTCGCCCTCGGTCGCGACCTGGGCGCCGACGATCTCAAGCGCGCCTGGACCGAGGGCCTGGAACTGCTGAACCTCGCGCTGACCGAGCGGGACCTGACGTTCGACGGCGAGTTCTTCCCGGTCACCCGCCCGACGACGATCGCGACCCGCCCACTCCAGGACCCGCTCCCCGTGTGGCTGGGCGGGGCGAGCGCGGAGACGATGGGGCTCGCCGCGCTGTACGGCTGGAACGTCATGCGCAACTTCGGCAGCGACCAGGAGCACCGGGACGCGCTCGAGCACTACGTCAAGGTCGCCGCGGACAACGGGTACGCCCGGTCGGGCGCGAACATGATGCTGGAGCGTTTCGTGGCCATCGGCACCACCGAGGACGAGGCGGAGCGCAACCTGGAGAACCTGGCCCGATCGTTCGGCCGGTTCGTCTCCCTCTACGAGGCCGGTGGCCGGCGGGCGGTCCCTGAGACCGACGGCGAGTTCCACGTCGACAGCGGGGCCACGCGGACGAACCGGCCCGCGATCGCAATCTCCGGTACCCCCGACCGAATCGTCGACACCCTCCAGCAGACCATCGACGCCACCGGCGCGCGCCGGCTGCTCGTCGAGACGTTCTCCCGCGAGGAGGCGCGCCTCTTCGCCCGGGAGGTGATGCCGGTCCTGAGGGAGCGCAACGCCACTGTGCGCCCGCCAGCAGGCACGTGACGGCGATCGAACACGACGTCGTCCTCGGGAGCCGCGACGAGAAGAGAAATTCGGATCCGTGCCCCTGCATCGCAATGTCGGGAACGGTGCACGGCGACAGATGATCGCTGCGACCTGGGGTTCCGCGCCCTTGGCAGGGCGGTCCGGCACATCTCGGACGGATCACGCACCGTTGATCGTTGCGAGACCTCGCTCGGCGCCGTTCCGGCGGCGATCACACGCACCCCGCATTGATCATGCCCAGAATTGCTCGGATCCTCGCCCGCAACGCGCGCACCCGCGTTCCGGCGGCACGCGGACAGCGTGGTCAACAGCGGGCGCCGGCCGCTCCGGTGCCACCACCCACCAGAACCCGACACGGCTGAGGAACCACCCGTGTCGGCTAGGAATCGCGCTTGGCCGACACCGGTGGAGTGGGCAGCCAGGCCTCGCCCGGCTCGACGACGAACGTGTACTCGAGGCTGTACCAGGGCTCGGCCACGCCGGGGTCCGGGGCCGGCTCGTTCTCGTGACGCACGTACGTGCCCACGAGGGCCTGCACGACGCCGAACTGGGCGTCGGTCTCCAGCATCGGGTCGTCGTGGCTGTAGAGCTGGGACGCGATCGTCTTGAAGCCCGGCTTGTAGATCAGCGCGTGTAGGTGCGCGGGTCGGAAGGGATGGCGCTGCAGCGCGGTCAGGAGCTCGCCGACCGGCCCGCCCATCGGTACCGGATAGCCGGACGGCTTGACGCTGCGGAAGGAGAACACGCCGTCCGTGTCGGTGTGGAACGTGCCGCGCAGGTTCCACTCGGCCTGCTCGGGGTCCTGGTTCTCGTACAGGCCACTCGGTGCGGCGTGCCAGACGTCGACCTCCGCGCCGGCGACGGCGGCGCCGCCGGTGTCGACGACGCGGCCGGTGAAGAACAGGGGCGGCCCGGGGGTGGGGGAGCGGACGATCGAGTCGCCGTTCGTCATCGTCGGGCTGCCCTTGCGCCAGAACGGGCCGAGCAGGTTCGCCGAGGTCGGCTTGTCGTCGGTGCCGTTGTTCATCAAGGACACCAGCGTCGACAGGCCCAGCGACCCCGCCATCAGCCGGACCTCGTTGTGGCTCGGCGTGGTGAGTTGGCCGAGCCTGGTCACGGTGGTGATGGCCGCGTCGAACTCGGCCTCGGTCAGCCGTACCTCGCGGGCGAAGTCGTGCAGGTGGCGCACCAGCGCCTGGATGATCTCCCGGAAGCGCGGGTCGCCCGCCTTCTCCGTCTCCGCGAGCACCGCGGCCGTGAGCTGGTGCTCGTCCCGGATGATCATGTCAGCTTCCCGTTCATCGAGATGAGTGTGCCAGCACACCGCCGCTGCCCCGCTGGTCAGTCGAGGCAGAACTCGTTGCCCTCGGGGTCGGCCATCACGATGTGCCCGGCGCCGAGCGGGGGTTCGGGCTCGTGGCGCTGGAGCCGGGTGGCGCCGTGGGCGGCGAGCCGGTCGGCCTCCGCCTCCAGGGCCGCCATCCGCGCGTCTCCGTGGATCCCCGGGGCGGCCCGCACGTCGAGGTGCACGCGGTTCTTGGCCTGCTTGCCCTCGGGTACGCGCTGGAAGAACAGCCGTGGCCCCGAGCCGTCCGGGTCGATCGCCGCCGAGGCGTCGTTGCGGTGCTCGGGCGGCACGCCGAACGCGTCCAGGGCCTGCTCCCACGAGTCGAAACCCTCGGGCGGGTCCTGCATCCGGTAGCCGAGGGCCTCGGCCCAGAACGCGGCCAGTCCGGCCGGGTCGGCGCAGTCGAACGTGAACTGGACATCGCGGGCCATGTCAGCTCGCCTCCCCGCGGGTGTGCAGGTACAGGTCGCGGAGCACGCAGACCTCGGACATGTGGTGGATCGTCTCGCGGTGGATGTGCAGCACCAGCGCCGCCATCGGCAGTTCGGCGTACGCGCCCTCCGCCTCCCCGCACGGGCGGGCGAGGCCTTCCTCGCCGAGGGACTCGACCCCGGCCATCCACGTGGCGTACTCCGCGTCGAGCTGGGCCAGCGCCTCGTCCGCCGTGGCGGCGTACTCGAACGACTCGTAGTCGATGGGCGGGCGGCCGAAGTGCGAGGCGTTGCGCAGGGCGAACACGCCGACGATCACGTGCCCGAGCCGCCAGGAGATCGTGGTGAACGGCGGCGGGTCGGGCACCGGGAACGCGAAGTCGATGGTCATCGCGCCCGACCCGGCCTGCACCGGTGCGGTACCGGTGCCGCGTGGGCGCACGTTCCAGCAGCCGGGCGCCGGTTCCCAGGAGTACTCGTCGTCGGTGAGGCCGTGGAGTCGGTCGCGCAGCTGGTGGGTCCAGTGCCAGGACAGCTGGTCCCGGAGCAGGGAGTTCCAGGTCTGATCGGTCATGCGGTCAGCGTGCCGCAGATAGCGGACAGGATCGTTCCGTGATTCGTGGAACGATGAACATGTGACCGTCGAGGCGACCACCGAACGGGTGCTGAGATTGCTGGCCCTGCTGCAACGGCGGCCATCCTGGACGGCCGCCGAGCTCGCCGCCGCGCTGGGGGTCACCGACCGCTCCGTGCGTCGCGACGTGGAGCGGCTGCGCGCGCTCGGCTACCCCGTCCACGCCACCGCGGGCGTCGGTGGCGGCTACACGCTCGGCGCGGGCACCCGGCTGCCGCCGCTGCTCCTCGACGACGAGGAGGCGATCGCGACGGCGGTGTCCCTGCGCCTGGCGTCGGGCGGCACGGTCGCCGGTGCGGGCGAGGCAGCGTTGCGGGCGTTCGCGAAGCTCGACCAGGTGATGCCGCCCCGGCTGCGCGCCGAGGTCCGGGCGGTGCACGGCGCCACCGACACCCTCGTCGGGCCGGGGGTCGAGATCGACGCGGAGCTGTTGGTGACGCTCGCGCGGGCCTGCCGGGACGCGGTGCGGGTCCGCTTCCGGTACGCCGGCCGCGACCGGGGTGAGCACGAGCGCACGGTCGAACCCGTGCGGATGGTCGCGACCGGGCGCCGCTGGTACCTGATGGCCTGGGACGTCGATCGGGCCGACTGGCGCACCTTCCGGCTGGACCGGATGCGCGAGGCGGTGGCGACGACCTGGCGGTTCCGGCCGAGGGAGCATCCGGACCCGGTCGCGTACGTGCAGCGGTCCGTGACCGAGGCGCCGTACCGGTATGCCGCCCGCGTGCGGCTGCGCGCCCGGGCCGACCGGGTCCGGGAGCTCGTGCCGCCTCAAGTGGGGCGCGTGGAGGACGAGCGCGACGGGTGGTGCGTGCTCGTCGCAGGAGGGGACGAGCTGGACTGGCTCGCCGTGCACATCGCCCGGCTGGGCTTCGAGGCGGAGGTGCTCGACCCTCCGGAGCTGCGGGAGGCGGCCGCCGCCCTCGCCGGCCGCGTGGCGGCGATGGCCCGAGCACCGCGCTAGCCCGAGGAGAGCATCGCCTCCTCGGCGTCGTGGGCGTAGATTCAGCCGTTGGCCACCAGCGGGTCCGCGCCGGCCAGCGACGCATCCCGGGCCCGCTGTTCGGGACCGTCCGGCAGGTGGTTGACGTGCGCCCTGGCGTGGCTGACCTCCTGCAGCCGCGTCGTGCGCCCGATGCGGAGCGACTCGTACCGCCGCAGCGCGGGTCCGGGAGACCGCGGATCCGCTGCCAGGCAGCGGGCCAGGACGGCGGCATCCTCGATCGACTGCGCGGCGCCCTGGGCGAAGAACGGGAACATCGGGTGCGCGGCGTCGCCGAGGAGGGTGACCGGACCTCTGCTCCAGCGTCCGAGCGGCGCGCGGTCGAGCAGGGCCCACCGGCCCGGCGTGCCCGCGCCCACGATCAGCTCCCGCAGGCGCGGGTCCCACCCGGCGAACTCGGCGAGGAACTCCTCCACGGTCGCGGTGGCGCTCCACGACTCGACCCTGTAGTCGCCGGCCGGGGCGAAGGCGACGAGGTTGACCGCGGTCCCGCCGGAGACGGGGTAGTGCACCAGGTGGTGGCCCGGACCGATCCAGAGCGTCTGGGCGCGCCGGCGGGCGAACCCGGGTGCACGGTCGGCCGGCACGAGGCCCCGGAAGGCGCAGATGCCCGAGTAGCTCGCGGGCGCCGGCTCGGTGATCGCGCCGCGTACCGCGGAGTGCACGCCGTCGGCGCCGATCACGACGTCGGCGTCGGCGGAGGTCCCGTCGGCGAACGTCAGCAGCGCGGCATCTCCTTGCACCGTGACGGAGGTGCAGCGCTTCCCCAACCGGAGCGCGCCCCGCGGGACGGCGGCGGCGATCGCCTCGGCGAGGTCGGCCCGGTGGACGGCGTAGGTGCGCTCGCCGTACAGCCGTTCGCACGAGCCGGCGAGGATCTCCGCGGACAGCACCTGCCCGTCCGCCCAGCGGCGGAACTCCCACCCGACGTCCAGCGGGACGGCCCGGCCGCGCAGCCGGTCCATGGCGCCGAGCCGGCGCAGCAGCCGCACCGCGTTGGGCGCCAGCACCAGCCCGGCGCCGACCTGCTTCAGCTCCGCGGCCTGCTCGTAGACGACGCTCCGCAGGCCCGCACGGTGCAGGAAGGCGGCGGTGGCGAGCCCGCCGATCCCGCCGCCGACAACGGCCACCCGCGGTCCGATCACGGGGCAATCGTCGCGGGACGAGGACCCACCGCGGAACCGCGTGTTCATTGGATGGGCAGGAACCGGCGATAACGTGGCGCCATGCCGCGGACCAGTGAACCGGGTCGCAGCGTCAGCTCCCGGCTGCTGGAGGTCCTCTTCGCGTTCCGGCCGGAGCACTCGCGGCTCACCCTCGCCGCGCTCGCCCGGCGGACCGGGCTGCCCCAGGCCACGGTGCGCAGGCTCGCCTTCGAGCTCGTGGCCGCCGGGGCGCTGGACCGGGCGCCCGACGGGACGCTCACGGTCGGTACCCGGCTGTGGCGGCTGGGGTCGCTGGCGCCCCTGACGGAGCCGCTGCGGTCCGTCGCGCTGCCGTTCATGGAGGACCTGCACACCGCGCTGCAACAGCACGTGCAGCTCGCGGTCCTGGAGGGACGCGAGGCCGTCATCGTGGAGCGGCTGTCGACGCCGAAGGCGGTGGGCCTCGTGTCGCAGGTCGGTGGGGTACTGCCGCTCCACTGCTCGGCGGTGGGCAAGGTGCTGCTCGCCCACGGCAACGCTGCGTTGTTCGACGCGCTGGCCGAGCGCGGGCTCGAAGGGTTCACGCCGCGGACGGTCACCGACCCCGCTCGGCTTCGCCGCGAACTCGCCGACTGCCGGCGAACGGGGACGGCGATCGTGCGCGAGGAGCTGACCCGGGGTGGCGACTCGGTCGCGGCGCGGATCGTGGACGCCGAGGGCCGGGTCGTCGCCGCGCTGTCCGTCGTCGTCCGGTCCGGGTCGGTGTCCCTGACCGCGGCCGTCCCGTCGGTCGTCACCAGCGGCCTCGGGATCTCCCGGCGCCTCGGCCGGGTCCCCGACGTCGGCGTCCGCTGGTAGCTCGGCCGCCTACGCCTCGATCTCCGACAACGCCTTGCGGGCCTGCTCGAGCTCGGCCTCCAGCTCGGCGACGCGGGCCGCGCGCTGCGCCCGCGCGGCGTCGATGACGGCATCGATGGGGCCGGCGAGGTCCGCGTGCAGCTCCTGCACCGCCCTCGACACGGCGGACGACGACACGGGCAGGCCGCGGTTGAGCCAGGTGCTGCCCTGCTTGAGCTCGGCCTGCCAGTCGCCGTCGGCGGTGCCGGTGACGGTGAGCGTGAGCTCGATGGTGCGGGTGGACCGGGCGGTGGAGCCCTTCGGCCGGCCGCGGCGGGGCTTGGTGGGCTCGGGGGTGGACTCGGGGGTGGCCGGCGGCTCGACGACGGCGGTCGGGCCGGTGTCCTCGGGCGTGCTCATCGCTACGGCGGGCTCCTTCGTGCGGCTGCGTCGGACGCGGTGATAATAGAACACATGTTCGGTAGGTCCGTCGTCGGGGCGACGTCACCTCCCCGGTAGGCGTTCGTCCGGGCGGCGCGGACGGCGTTGGCGATCACCAGAACCTCGGCGAGCTCGTGCACGAACACCACCGCGGCCAGGCCGAGCACGCCGGTCGCGGCCAGCGGGACCAGCACGCCGATGATCGCCAGCGAGAGGCCGACGTTCTGCACCATGATCGACCGGGCATGCCTGGCGTGGGCCAGCACCTGCGGCAGGTGACGCAGGTCCTCGCCCATCAACGCGACGTCGGCGGTCTCGATGGCGACGTCGGTGCCCATGGCGCCCATTGCGATGCCGACGTCGGCCGTGGCGAGCGCGGGGGCGTCGTTCACCCCGTCGCCGACCATGGCGATCCGGTGCCCGCCGGCGATCCGGGCGAGCAGGCCGGCCTTGTCCTCCGGGAGCAGCTCGGCGTGCACGGTGGTGATGCCGGCCTGCAGGGCGAGCGCACGGGCGGTGTGCCGGTTGTCGCCGGTGAGCATCGCGGTCGAGACGCCGAGGTCGCCGAGCCGGGCCACCGCCTCGCGCGCCTCGGGACGCAGCTCGTCGCGGACGGCGATCGCGCCGAGCACGGCACCGCCGCGCTCGACGAGCACGACGGTGGCGCCTGCGGCCTGCCAGTGCTCGACATCCGCGACGAGTGCGCCGGCCGGTACCCAGCCGGGCCTGCCCAGGCGCAGGGCCGCGCCGTCCAGGGTTCCGGTCAGGCCGTGGCCGGGTACGGCCACGACGTCGTCCGCGGGCCCGGTCTCGCCCGAGGCCGCCAGGATCGCCCGGGCGAGCGGGTGCTCGCTGCGGGTCTCCAGGGCGGCGGCCGCGGTGAGCACATCGGACTCGGCGACCCCGGCGGCCGGGACGGTCGCGACGACCCGGGGCTCGTTTCGCGTCAGCGTGCCGGTCTTGTCCAGCGCGACGGCGCGCACCCGGCCGAGCTCCTCCAGCGCGGCGCCGCCCTTGACCAGTGCCCCGTGCCGGCTCGCCGCACCGACCGCCGCCACGACCGACAGCGGCACCGCGATCGCCAGCGCGCACGGCGAGGCCGCGACCAGCACGACCAGCGCCCGCTCCAGCCACAGCAGCGGGTCGCCGAACAGCGCGCCGGTGCCGGCGATCAGCGCGGCCAGCACCATGATCCCGGGGACGAGCGGGCGGGCGATCCGGTCCGCGAGCCGCTGACCGGCGCCCCTGCGCTCCTGGGCCTCCTCGACGATGTGCACGATCCGCGCCAGCGAGCTGTCCGACGCGAGCGCGGTGGCCTCGACCTCGATCGCGCCGACCCCGCCCACGCCGCCGCCGTTGATCGCGCCGGCGTGCACCGGATCGCCCGGCGCGGCCTCCACCGGCGCCGACTCGCCCGTGATCGCCGAGACGTCGAGGCCGGTGCGGCCGGACCGGATCACCCCGTCCGTGGCGGCGCGCTGCCCGGGCCGCAGCACCATGAGGTCACCGACGGCGAGCTCGTCCGGCGCGACGTGGACCTCGCGGCCGGCGCGCAGGACCGGGACCGTGCGCGGCACCAGCTCCAGCAGGGCGCGCAGCCCTCGCCGGGCCCGCATCACGGCGAAGTGCTCGAGGCCTTCCGCGATCGAGAAGAGGATGGCCAGGAGCGCGGCCTCGTCGAGCCGGCCGAGGGCCACCGCGCCGACGGCCGCGATCGTCATCAGCGTGCCGACACCGATCCGGCGCCGCCCGAGGTTGCGCAGCGCGGCCGGGACGAACGTCGACGCCGCCACCGCGGCGGCGACCAGCTCGGCGCCGGCCACGACGCCGGCCGGTGCCCCCGCCGCGGCGAGCAGCCAGGCGGTCCCCAGGAGAGTCGCGGCCACCGCGGCGAGCCGCAGTTCCCGCACGTGCCAGAGCCCCGACCCGGGGTCGCCGGCCGCTGCGCCACTCTCCGGCGCGTCCGGGCCGCAGCACGCGTCAGCCATGGCCCGCGCCCGCGACCGGTCCCAGGACCGCGCCGGCGAGCGCCCGACCGCGCGCGGTCAGCCGGTACATCACCAGCCGCCCCTGCCGCCGCGACTCCACGAGCTGCGCGATCTTCAACTGCCGGAGGTGGTGCGACACCAGCCCCTGGGACTGCCCGACGACCCACCCGACGTCACACACGCACAGCTCGTCGCCCGCGAGCAGTGCCGTGGCGATGCGCAGCCGGCTGGGGTCGCCCAGGGCGCGGGCCGCCGCCGCGGCCGGCTCGATCTGGCGCAGGCCTGGGAGCTCCTCGCGGATCCGTTCGGCGTGCGGCAGGTCGAGACAGAGCAGGTCACAGGAGTCCGGTTCGGCCACATCGACATACTAATGAGTATCGATATGTCCCGCGAGGGCCGTGTTCGGGTGACGTCGGTCCGATACCGGCGTCCGTGCTAGACATGCAGAAGTGCGCATGTTTCGATGGATGTGTCAGGGGTGATCGGAGGCGTGATGGGGCACGGGCACGGGCATTCGCCGGAAGGCGACCGGACGCGGTTGCGCATCGCGCTGGTCGTGACGCTCGGGGCGGCGCTGCTCGGTGGCGTCGGTGCCGTGCTCACCGGGTCGTTGGCCCTGCTCGCCGACCTCGGGCACCTGCTCACCGACGCGGGAGCGCTGGCGGCGGCGCTCGTGGCGTCCGTGCTGGCCGCGCGGCCGGCGAGCACGCGCCGGACCTACGGCCTGGGCCGCGTCGAGGTGCTGGTCGCCGGGCTGAACGGCATCGCGCTGATCGCCGTCGTCGCCTGGGTCGCCTACGAGGGCGTCAACCGGCTGTTCGAACCGGCCGAGATCCCCGGCCTGCCGCTCCTGGTCATCGGTGGGCTGGGCCTGGTCGGCAACGTCGTGTCGCTGCTGGTGCTCGCCGGTGGGGACCGGCGGAACATGAACATGCGCGGGGCCGCGCTCCACGTGCTCGGTGACGCGCTCGGCTCGGTCGGGGTGCTGGTGGCCGCGGTCGTGCTGCTCGCCACCGGCTGGCCCTATGCCGACACGGTCGCGTCGCTGTTCATCGCCGCCCTGATCGTGCCGCGCACCGTCGGGCTGTTGCGCGAGGTCGGGCACGTCCTGCTGGAGGGCGCGCCGAAGGGCATCGACGTGGGCGAGGTGCAGGAGGCGCTGCGCGGCGTGCCCGGGGTGCGGGACGTGCACGACCTGCACGTCTGGGCCATCAACGACCGCAAGCCCAGCATCTCGGCGCACGTCGTGGTCGACGAGGGCGGCCACGGGCCGTGCGGGGACGGCTCCGTCCTGGACCGGGCGGCGCACGTGCTCCGCGAGCGGTTCGGCCTGTCGCACAGCACGCTGCAGGTCGAGCAGCACTCCCACTCCGGGCACGAGGACCGCTGCGACTGACGGCCCGCGCGATCGTGGACAGCCGCGTCGGCCGACCCGTATGGTGAACTCCTAGTTCGTATTTCGAACGACGGAGGTCGACACATGCTTCCAGCACAAGGGGAGTCGGCGTGATCCCCGCCGATCGCGTGATCATCAGTACCGCGGTGACGGGGTCGGTCCACGTGCCGTCGCAGAGCGATCACCTCCCGCTCACGCCGGAGGAGATCGTCGCGGAGTCGCTCGCCGCGGCCGAGGCGGGGGCGGCGGTCATCCACCTCCACGCCCGGCACCGCGAGGACGGCCGGCCCGCGTTCGAACCGGCCGTCTTCGAGGAGATCATCCCGCCCATCGCGGCGCAGTGCGACGCGGTCGTCAACATCACGACCGGCGGGGCGTCGTCGATGACGATCGAGCAGCGGCTCGCCGCGGCGACCCGGTTCAGCCCCGAGCTCGCCTCCCTGAACATGGGGTCGATGAACTTCGTGTTCTCCGGCATCGCCGACCGGGTGACCCGGTGGAAGCACGACTGGGAGAAGCCGTACGTGGAGAACACCTACGGCCATCCGTTCATCAACTCGTTCGAGCAGATCGAGTACGCGCTGCGGGAGCTGGGGGAGAAGGGCGGCACCCGGTTCGAGTACGAGTGCTACGACATCGGGCACCTGTACACGCTCGCCCACTTCGCCGACCGCGGGCTCGCCGAGCCGCCGTTCCTCATCCAGGGGGTCTTCGGGATCCTCGGCGGTATCGGTGCCGATCACGCGAACCTCACGCACATGGTCGCCATCGCCGACAAGCTCTTCGGCCGGGACTACCACTTCTCCGCGTTCGCCGCGGGGCGACACCAGATGCAGTTCTGCACCCACAGCGCGTGGCTCGGTGGTCACGTGCGCGTCGGGCTGGAGGACAACCTCTACATCGGCAAGGGCGAGCAGGCCAAGAGCAACGCACAACAGGTGGGCAAGGTCCGGGAGGTGCTCGCGGACCTGGGCAAGCAGATCGCGACCCCCGCCGACGCCCGCCGGATGCTGGCCCTCAAGGGGGCCGAGAACGTGGAGCTGCAGCGATGACCGGAGCAGGGTTGCTCGCCGGGAAGGTCGTCCTCGTGGTCGGTGGGAGCACCGGCATCGGGGCCGACTCCGCGCGCGTCTTCGCCGAGGAGGGCGCCTCCGTCATGCTCGCCGCGCGGTCGAAGGACGCGCTCGCGGCACTCACCGACGAGCTCACGGGCGCGGGGCACGACGCCGCGTACACCGCGGGTGACGTCAGCGTCGGGGCCGACGTCGCGCGGTTCGTCGACGAGACGCTCGCCCGGTTCGGCCGGCTCGACGGCGCGTTCAACAACGCGGGCATCAACGGGCAGGGCCGGCTCGACGACGTGTCGGAGGACGACTTCGACCGGATCATGGCGGTGAACGTCAAGGGCACCTGGCTGTGCCTGCGCGAGGAGGTCCGCGCGATGCGCGAGTCGGGCGGGTCGATCGTCAACACGAGCAGCATCGGCGGGTTCCGCGGCAACACGGGGCTCGGCGCGTACCAGGCCACGAAGCACGCGGTCATCGGCTTCACCCGCACGGCCGCCCACGACAACGGGCCGCTCGGCATCCGCGTCAACGTGGTCGCCCCCGGCCCGACCGAGACCCCGATGCTCACGCAGTGGCGCAAGACCGACCCGGCCGCCGTGGAGCGCCGGATCTCGGCGGTGCCGTTGCGGAAGGCCGGCACGACCACTGAGGTGGGCAACGCGGCCGCGTGGTTGCTGAGCGATCGCGCGAGCCAGATCAGTGGCGTCGTCCTGCCGGTCGACGGCGGATACTCTGCATAGATCATGAGCCTTGACGGGAAGGTCTGTCTGATTACGGGTGCGGCCGGGGGCCTCGGCTCCGCCACCGCGCGGCGGCTCGCCGCCGAGGGCGTGCGGCTGGTCCTCGTGGACGTCGACGGCGACCGCCTGGCCGCCCTGGCGGAGGAGCTGCCCGGTCCGGTGCTCGTGCGCACCGGGGACGTGGCGAGCGAGGCCGACGTCGACGCCGCGGTGGCGGCGGGCGTCGCCGAGTTCGGCCGCATCGACCTGCACCACCTCAACGCGGGCATCCCCGGACCGCTGGTCCGGTTGCCCGACCTGTCGGTCGCGGACTGGGACCGCGTGATGGGCATCAACCTGCGCGGGGTGTTCCTCGGGGTGCGTGCGGCGTTCCGGCAGTACGAGGCGCAGGAGGGTGGCGGCGCGATCGTGCTGACGGCCTCGATCGCGTCCCTGCGCGGCAGCGACGACCTGCTCGCCTACCAGGCCTCCAAGCACGGCGTGCTCGGCCTGCTGAAGGGCGCCGCGCTCTACGGGGGGCCGATCGGGGTGCGGGTCAACGCGGTGGCCCCGGGCATCGTGCCGACCGCGCTGTTCGCCGGGGCGGGCACCGGCCCGGGTGGTGGGGACGACATGGCGCGCCGCGCCGCCACCACCCCGCTGCGCCGGCCCGGGACGGGTGACGAGATCGCCTCGGTCGTCGCGTTCCTGTTGGGAGAGG
The DNA here is from genome assembly GCF_054486945.1 of Pseudonocardia wallangbongensis. Lineage (NCBI taxonomy): Bacteria > Bacillati > Actinomycetota > Actinomycetes > Pseudonocardiales > Pseudonocardiaceae > Pseudonocardia > Pseudonocardia wallangbongensis. The sequence continues at coordinate 552,907 of NZ_JBRERS010000001.1, read as the reverse complement.
GGGCGGCGTACATGACGGGTGAGGTCGTGTCGGTGGACGGCGGCGCGGCCGCGGTGAGCATCGTCCGCCCGTCCGGGGGCGCCGGGGCGTGGGACCCGGGGCCGGGGGACGCGAGAATGCACCCCGAGCTGGGGTAGCGAGACGACTTCACACACGCTGAGTGGGCTGTCAGGTCTACCGATCGCCGTCGGGCGGCTTCACCCCGAAGACCGCCAGTTGAGTTGCTACCTGGTCGTAGTAGCCCACCAAGGCCACCAGCTCGAAGAGGCCGCGCTCGCCCAGCCCCGCGACGGCCGCGGCGTACTCGGCGTCGTCGAGGGTCTTCCGGTCGAGGAGCGCGGGCGTCGCGGCGAAGACGTGGCGTTCCTCGTCGGAGCGGAACTCGGGTGGGGTGCGGGTGGCGAGCCCCTCGATCTCGGTGTCGGTGAGCCCGGCGGCCCGCCCGGCCCTCCGGTGCGCGTACAGCTCGAAGGGGCTCTCCCGGTGGAAGGCGACGAGCAGGATCGCGATCTCGCAGGCGCGGTCGGAGAGCTCGAGCCCGTACCGCATCGTCCAGCCGACGCGTTCGAACACGCCGGCCAGGGGCGGGCTGAGCAGCCAGGCGTTCGGCGGCCCGATGAGCCCGCCCTCCGGGTGGAGGAGGGAGAAGGACGCCCCGGGCGCGGTGCGCTTGCCGCCGGTGAACTTCGCGTAGACCTCCGCCTGCTCCGGGCTCATGTCGTCGGGGGTGATGCGGGAAAGGCGATCGGTCACAACGGGTCTCCCTCGACCATCTCGTAGCGGTAGCCACCGGCCGGGTCGGTGACGACCCGGCCCGGCGCGGAGTTGGGGAAGTGCGCCGGGAAGAGCAGGACGTCCCGGTCGGCGATGTCGCGCAGCAGTTCCTGCCGGGCCGCGCTCGCGCCCGCCTGGTCGACGCAGAAGTCCGTGCTCCGTTCGGGGAAGGCGAGCTGCAGGGCGTGGTGCACCATGTCGCCCGCGAACACCGCGCGCCGTCCCTCCGACGCGACCTCGACGCACACGTTGCCCGGGGTGTGCCCCGCCGCCGGTACGAGCCGGACCTCGTCGCAGAGCCGCAGGTCCGGCTCCACGAGGTCGAGGACTCCCGCGTCGCGCAGCGGGAGCACGCTGTCGCCGACGTAGTCGCCGAGGCGGGCGACGTCGCCCGCGGCCGCCCCGCCGGTCCAGTGCGCGAGCTCGGCCGCCGTGGTGAGGTGCCGGGCGTTCGGGAACGCCGGAACCCAGGCGGAGCCGTCGAAGCGGGTGGTGAAGCCGACGTGGTCGACGTGCAGGTGGGTGAAGACGACGGTGTCGACCTCGTCCGGCGTCACGCCGGCCCGCCGCAGGGCCGCGAACCACTCGTCGTCGCGGCCGGTGAACAGCGGGTTCGGCCGGTCCTTGCCGTTGCCCACGCCGGCGTCGACGAGAACGGTCCGCTGCGGGGTGCGGACCAGGAAGCCACCCATGTCGATCACGAGGAACCCGTCCTCGCGGTACGGCGGCCGCCAGTACCAGGCGTCCTCGTCGACGGTGTCGAGATCGAGGTCCGGGAAGAACCGGAGCGGGTGGACGCGGTAGTGGAACTGCACCAGCGGCGTGATCGTGACCGCGCCGACGTGGAACCGGTGCAACGGGGTCGCGTCGTTGCGGGCGTGTGCCCGGGCCGGCGCCGTCACCGCTGGGCCGCCGTCTCGCGGATCCCGATGCGGTGCAGGAGCCTGGTGACGAGGAGGTACTTCAGGTGGCTGCCGGGCCATTGGGTGATGTTGGCGCCGTTCGGGGAGTGGTAGTAGTTGCGGCAGCCGGATTCCATGGCGCCGGCTTTGCGGGTGATCTGGTCGTCGATCCAGGTGACGTAGCGGCGTTGGATCCGTTCGTCGGTGTCGACGTAGCCGGATCCGAACTCCAGCCGGCGCACCGCCTTGGCCGCCACCTCGGCCTGCCGTTCCAGCTGGGCGATGATCGAGAAGCCGCCCTTGGTGTTGGGGCCGTAGAGGATGAAGAAGTTCGGGAAGCCCGCCACCGTGACGCCGAGGAACGCCGAGGCGCGGTCCTGCCAGGCGTCGTGGATGCTGCGTTTGTCCAGGCCGCGGACGTCGAGGCCGGCGAGGAACCTGGTCGGCTGGAACCCGGTGCTGGTGATCAGGACGTCGATGTCGTGGTGGGTGCCGCGGGCGTCGACGATGCCGTTGCCGGTCACGGAGGTGACGGGGTAGGGGATCAGGTCGACGTGGGGCAGGTTGAACGCTTCGTAGAACGTGGAGGCCAGCACCGGTCGTTTGCAGCCCCAGGGGTGGTCGGGGGTGACGGCGTCGCGGGTGGCGGGGTCGTGGACGGTGCGGCGGATGTGGTCCAGGCAGCTGCGTCGTTTCTCGTGCTGGGCGCGGCTGGTGGTGTTGTAGGCGCGGAAGCGGGCGATGGACTGGGCGAACAGCCAGCCGCGGTGCAGCCGTTGCGCGCCGGGGATGCGGCGGTAGATCCAGCGTTCGCGGGCGGTGAAGGCGCGTTCGCGTTTGGGTTCGACCCATCCGGGCTCGCGTTGGAACACCCGCAGGGATCCGACGGTGTCGGCGATGCCGGGCACGATCTGGGCGGCGGTCGAGCCGGTGCCGACGACGGCGACGCGTTTGCCGGTCAGGTCCAGGTCCGGTGGCCAGTGCGCGGTGTGGAAGCGGGTGCCGCGGAAGTCCTCGAGGCCGGGCCAGTCGGGGTGGTTGGGGACGTTGAGCAGCCCGAGCGCGGAGATGACGACGTCGAAGGTGTCGCTGTCGCCGTCGGCGGTGCGCACCTCGTACCGCGTTTCGGCCTCGTCCCAGGTGACGTCGGTGACCTTGGTGTTGAGCCGGATGTGGGGGCGGAGCCCGAAGGTGTCGACGACGTGGTTGGCGTAGCGCAGCAGTTCGGGTTGGCGGGCGTGGGTGTGGGACCAGTCGTGGCGCAGGAAGGAGAAGCTGTAGGCGTGGGAGGGGATGTCGACCTCGCAGCCGGGGTAGCGGTTGTCGTACCAGGTGCCGCCCACGCCGGCGGACTGTTCGAACACCACGAAGGTGGCCGAGGTGCGTTGCCGGAGTTTGATCGCGGCGGCGATGCCGCCGAAGCCGGCGCCGATGATGGCGACCCGGATGCAGCGTCGGGGCACCCGCCTCATGGTGCGAGCTCGTTCGCCTCGGTGAGGACCCGTTCGGCGTGGCGGAAGGCCTGCAGGGCTGCGGGTGCGCCGCAGTAGGGCGCGGTGTGCAGGAGCAGTTCCTGGATGTCGGCCACGGAGCAGCCGTTGGCCAGGGCGCCGCGCACGTGGGACTCGAACTCGGTGGAGCGGCCCTGCGCGGTCAGGATCGCCAGCGTGACCAGGCTGCGGGTGCGCCGGTCCAGCCCGTCGCGGGTCCACACGTCCGCCCACACCGCCCCGGCGATCCAGTCCTGGGCGGGACGGTTGAACTCGGAGGCGTTGGTGTAGTTCCGCTCGACCAGCTCGGCACCGAAGATCGCGCGCCGTACGTCCAGCCCCTCGGCGATGCTCGCGTCACCGTCGTCGCGCATCAGCTCACGCCGATCCGGGAGACGGCGGACATCAGCCGCTCGGACACCGCGTCGTCCTCCTCCTCGGGCATGAACACGGCCAGGCCGATGACCGCGAGCGTGGCGACGATGGCGCCGTCGGCGGTGAGGATCGGGGCGGCGATCGTCTTGAACCCGCCGCCCGCGTAGACCTGGCGCGCCGTCAGCAACCCGCCGACCGGCCGCAGCCCCTCGTCGTCGACGGCGCGCAGGCGCCCGGTGCCCCGGCCCAGCTTGTGGTAGGCGGCGAAGACGCGGGACTGCGCGGCGTCCGGCGGCAGCGAGCGGCCCACCTCGACCGAGATCGTGGTGATCCGGCTGTTGTCGGGCACCACGCGCGCGATGACCGGGGCGCGCCCGCCCCAGACGCTCAGCACGACGGTGTTGTGGATCTCCCGGCCGAGCTCCTGCATGACCGGCCCGGCGGCCTCCAGCACGCCCAGCCGGGACAGCGCCAGGGTGCCGAGCCTGCTGAGGACCGGGCCGAGCTCGTACGTCGTGGCGTCGCGCCGGCGCAGGAGCCCGCGCTTCTCCAGCGACACGAGGTACCGGTGCGCGGTGGAGCGCCCGACGCCGAGCACCTTGGCCGTGATCTGCGTGTCCAGGTACGGCGAGTCCGGGTCCAGGCAGTCGAGCAAGGTCGCGATCCGGGCGACGACCTGGATGTCGCCGCCCGACGCCTCGCCGTCCACCTGCGCCTCTGCCTTCCCCATACGCACCTCCACACCGTCGCGTATCTCGGGACTATGGTCGCGCCATGCGCGACAGCGAATGACGCTAGTTGAGCGCATTGCCGTGGTCAATGCTCTTCAGGCAGTGTTTGTCAGGCAGTCGGACGATCTGGGAGGAAGCGAATGACTGAACGGGTTGCGCTCGTGACCGGTGCCGCCGGTGGCGTCGGGAGAGCGGTGGTCGAGCTGCTCGCCGGCCGCGGCTACGCCGTGGTCGCCACCGACATCTCGCCGGCCGTCTCGTCCGCCTTCCACGACCTCGCGGGCGTCGTCCCGGTGGTGGGCGACGTCGCCGACAGCGCGTCGGCGCAGCGGGCCGTCTCCGTCGCCGAAGGCGAGTTCGGCCGCCTCGACCTGCTCGTCAACAACGCCGCGCGGTTCCTGCGGAAGCCGGTCGGGGAGTCGACCGACGCCGACTTCGACCTCCTGTTCGCCACCAACGTGCGCGGGGCCTTCGTGCACTCCCGTGCGGCCGCGGAACCTCTCGCCCGGACCCGGGGCGCGATCGTGAGCGTCACGTCGATCTCCGGACTGGTGGGCATGCCGAACCAGTGCGTCTACGCGATGACGAAGGGCGCGCTCGTCCAGCTGACCCGGCAGCTCGCCGTCGAGCTGGCGCCGCGGGGCGTCCGCGTGAACGCGGTGGCCCCGGGTGCGATCGACACGGACTTCATCGCGGAGGCCAGGGCGGCGGACCCGGATCCCGAGGCGACGGCCGCCGCCGTGGTGGGCCGGCACCCGCTCGGCCGGATCTCCACGCCGCTGGACGTCGCGCGGGCGATCGGCTTCCTTGCCTCGCCCGACGCCGACGGGATCACGGGCACCGTCCTGAGCGTCGACGGCGGGTACGTGGCGCAGTAGCCGCCTGTCGCGCATCGCGGGACACGGACGCGGACTGAATCGATACGCGTCGCCGAGTCGCTGCTGCCCCTTGCGCAACGGAAGCGCTCGGTGCAAGTCTGCATCGCGAACACGATGTTCGTAACTCGAACATCATCACGGCATCGTGACGACCCGGCGCGCAATCGATGGAGATCTGCCCATGGCCATGTTCCGAGAGCTGCTCCGGTCCTCCGACCGGCCGGTCGTCGGCACCTTCGTGAAGATCCCGGCGCTCGAGGTGGCGGAGATCATCGGCGACGCCGGGTTCGACTTCGTCATCATCGACACCGAGCACGCGCTCCTCTCGGTCCGGGACGTCTACGCCCTGCTGGTCGTGTACTCGCGCATGGGCGTGGCCCCGCTCGTCCGCATCACCGACCACGGATACGGGGACGCGCAGCGCTACCTCGACGCGGGCGCCGCGGGCGTCCTCGTGCCGCACGTCTCGAACGCGCGGCAGGCGACGGACACGATGCGCCAGTTCCTGTTCCCGCCCGAGGGCACGCGCGGCATGGGGTACGCGGCGCGCGCCGGGCTGTGGGGCAACCTGCCCGGCGGCGCGGCCGAGTACGTGCGCGGCGGTCAGGAGGACGTCGCCCGGATCGCCATGATCGAGGAGAAGGAGTCCGTCGAGGACATCGCGGGGATCCTGGCCGCGCCCGGCGTCGACGGGGTCTTCATCGGCCCCGGCGACCTGTCCCTCTCGATGGGGGAACCGGGTGGCTCACCCGCCGTCCACGACGCGGTCACCAAGTGCATCGCGGCGGCGGTCGAGGCCGGGGTCCCGGTCGGGACCGTGGTGGCGGGCGAGGACCAGATCCGGCTGCGGGCCGAGCAGGGCTGCCGGTTCATCCTCGTCGGGAACGACACCGGCATGCTCGGCGCGGCCGCTCGACGAAACATGGCGACGGCCCGTTCGGCCCTCGCCGCACCCACCGTCGACGAGGAGGACTGAACACAGATGGCCTACACGAAGGACGACCCCCGATCGGCACTGGCGGGGCCCGGCGGGGCCGCGGGGCCGGTGGCGGGTGACGGCATTGCCGCTCCCGAGTACCTCGACTTCTCCGTGCTCCCCCCGGACGTGGTGTCCGCCGCCGGCAGCAGCCAGTGGATCGTCCGTGGGCAGAACTTCGTGCTGATCTACACCGAGCCGGCCGCGGGCGACCTGATCTGGAAGTCCACGCTGCGGACCGAGCAGGTGCTGCTCCTGATCGACGAGAACAGCGCCATCAGCGGGACGACCGGCACCGGTGACACGCACGAGGTGACCGGCCCCGCGCTGGTGGTCGTGCCGCCGGGGGAGAGCGCCATCACGAGCACCGGCACCGGCCCGGTCACCGCGCTGCTGCAGGCGGACGAGACCGAGTGGGCCGCCAAGGCGTCCAACGCCGCGGCGTACGAGGCTCCGCACCCGCACGTCGCGCCGCTGGAACCCTGGCCGGAGCCCGTGGGCGGGTACCGGTGGCGGACCTACCTCATGTCCGACGTGCCGGAGGACCCGAAGCGCTTCGGGCGCATCTTCCGGACCCGCGCCTTCATGGTCAACTTCATGGACGCGCGGCCCGGCCCGCGCGACCTGTCGAAGATGTCGCCGCACTTCCACGACGACTTCGAGCAGGCCAGCCTCGTGGTCGCGGGCACGTACGTCCACCACATCCAGACCCCGTGGGGCACCGACGGCCGGACCTGGCGGCCGGAGGACCACGTGCAGGTCGGCAGCCCGTCGGTGACGATCATCCCGCCGCCGACCATCCACACGTCGCAGGCCGTCGCGTGGCGGTCGAACCACCTCATCGACATCTTCTCCGGCCCGCGCCACGACTTCTCGGCACGGCCGGGGTGGGTGCTCAACGCCGACGAGTACCCGGGCCCGGTCGACTGACCCACCGCGCAGTTCCGGTCGTGCCGCACGTCGTGCGTCACGGCGATATCGGCAGTGCCTGATGCGGTCCCGCTGTCTTTCATTGGTCGAAGGAGACCAGTCATGTCCGAGAGCACGTCCGGCCTCACCGCGGAGACGGACCCCGAACTCCGAGGACGGCGGCGGCGGGCGGTCCTGAGCGCGTGGGCCGGTTTCGCCATCGACTCGTACTCGATCTACATCGCGTCGTCGGTGCTGTTGCCCGCACTCGTCTACTTCCAGGGCGACATGTCCGTGGAAGCCAAGTCGATCTTCGCGGGCATGACGCTGGCCGTCACCCTGCTCGGGCGCCCGCTCGGCGGGCTGATCTTCGGGCACTTCGCGGACCGGATCGGGCGTCGCCGGATCGGCGCCATCACGATCTACGGGTTCGGGGTGATGTCGCTGCTCATCGCCTGCCTGCCGGGCGCGGAGCTGATCGGGGCGGTACCGGCGACCACGTTGCTGCTGGCGCTGCGCTTCATCGAGGGGATCTTCCTCGGCGGCGAGTACACCGCGGCCACCCCGATGGCCCTCGAGCACACCGCGTCCCACCGGCGGGGTCTGACCGGTGCCATCATCCAGTGTGCGGCGAGCGGTGGTCCGCTCCTCGTCGCGGTCTCGATGGCCCTGACCCTGATGATCGCACCCAGCGGCGGCGTCGACTCGCCCTACGTGCAGTGGGGCTGGCGCCTGCCGTTCGTCCTCGGCTTCGTCCTGTCGATCCTGGTGGCCTGGTTCCTGCGCCGCAGGGTCGAGGAGTCGGCGATCCAGAAGGAAGCGGTGGCCCAGGCGGGCAAGCAGCAGAAGTCGCCGGTGCGGATGATCCTGCGCGGCAAGCCCGGCCGGGCGTTCGTCCAGGCCTGGGTGACGATGACGGGCCTCTTCTTCGTCGTCACGATCAACAGCAGTGTCCTGAACCAGTTCCTGCTCCAGAACGAGGGTTACACGCCGGCGGACCTGGCCAACACGCAGCTGATCATCCCGGTGGCCATGGCCTCGTACATCCTGTTCGGATGGCTCTCCGACCACATCGGCCGGAAACGGGCGCTGTACATCGGAAGCACCCTGCAGATCGTGCTGTACCCCTTGGTGATCACGGCCATCGGTTCCGGGACGGTCGACGGGTGGTTCAACCTGACCCTGCTCGCGGTGGCCGGGCACTGCCTCACCGTCGCTCCGTTCGGGGTGCTGCCGGCCTACATCAACGAGCGCTTCGCCACGATCGTCCGCTCCACCGGATGGGGCGTGGCCTACGGCACCGCGGTGATCATCCCGTCCTTCTTCTCCTACTACATGATCTGGCTCAGCGCGCTCGTGCCGTTCGTGTACACCGCGGGCATCCTCGCCTCGCTCGGCGGGATCCTCATCCTCGTCGCCACCCTGTGCGGCCCTGAAACGCGGGGGATCGACCTGCGCAAGGCGGGCCATGACGCGGAGCGGGTGCCCGAGCCACCGGTCGCCGCCGCGGCCACGTCGTCCCTCGCCCCGGCGAAGGAGCAGGGGTGACGCCGACCTACGAGGAGCTGGCCCGGCGCACCGACGCCCCACCGGGGTCGTCGTGGGAGCTGTTCGGGCCGGGCGACCAGCTCGGGACGCTCAACTTCCTCACCGAGGAGCGGACCGCGGCCGCCGCCCGGATGGTGCGCCGGGGTGCGACGTTCAACCTCGACTACCCGCTCAACACCTTCGTGCCGAACAGCATCTCCGGCACCCGTCCCGCCACCGAGCACCACATCTTCTCCAACAACCCGCACCACCGCGACGACTGGGTCGACTCGTTCTACCTGCAGTCGACGTCCCAGGTCGACGGTCTGCGGCACATCCGGCACCCCCGGCACGGCTTCTACGGCGGGGTGCCCGACGACGCCGTCGCCGTGGGCACGGCCGACCTCGGAATCCACCTGCTGGCCGAGAAGGCGATCGCGGGGCGGGGGATCCTGCTGGACGCCGTGCGCTACCACGACAGCATCGGCGACCCGCTCGCGCTCGGGAAGCTGACCAGGTTCACCCCGGCCGACCTGGACCGCATCGCCGAGCACTGCGGCGTGACGGTCCAGCCGGGCGACGTCGTGCTCCTGCGCACCGGGTTCGCCGAGAGCTGGCTGCGGCTCCCGGCCGAACGGCGCGGCGAGCGGGGCGCCGGCGGGGCGGGCCTCGACCAGTCCGAGGAGATGCTCGCCTGGCTGTGGGACCACCGGATCGCGGTGATGGCGTCGGACAACGGGGGCCTGGAGTCGTACCCGGTGAACCCGTCGTCCGGATGGGTCGACCCGGACGAGCCGCCGCCACCGCGGGGCCCCTCGCACAACGGGATGCTGCACCGCCCGCTCATCGGCCTGCTCGGAATGATCATCGGCGAGCTGTGGAAGCTCGACGAGCTCGCCGCCGACTGCGCCGCCGACGGCAGCTACGAGTTCATGGTGACGGCGAAGCCGCTGAACCTCGTCGGTGGGGTCGGCTCCCCGCCCAACGCCATGGCAATCAAGTGAGCAGGGCAATCAAGTGAGCAGGGCAATCAAGTGCGAAAGGGGCAGTACCTCATGACCCAGACAGCTTCCGGCCTGTGGGACGAGACGCTCGACGCCGATCGGTTCGTGCCCGACGCCGAGGCCGACGGGTTGCTCGCCGGTGGCGTCGACCTGCACACGCACCCCGGCCCCAGCCCGTTCCCGCGGCGGATGTCGATCCTCGACGCCGCCACCGACGCGGCGACGGTCGGGTTCCGCGCCATCGTCTGCAAGTCCCACCACCACAGCATGCAGAGCGACATCCTCGCGCTGGGGCCGGTCGGGCTGGCCGACACCGGCGTGCAGGCGTTCGGCGGCATCGCGCTGAACCGGACCGTCGGCGGGCTCAACCCGTACGGGGTCGAGCTCGCGCTGCGGATGGGTGGCCGGGTGGTGTGGTTCCCGACGATCTCCTCCCCGGCGCACCTCGAGTTCCACCAGCACAACCACAACAGCGGCTTCCCCGTCGCCGGCATCCCGCTGCGCGACAACGAGCCGATCAGCGTGGTCGGGGCTGACGGCGCGCTCGTACCGGAGGCGCAGGACATCCTGTCGGTGATCGCGGCGGAGTCGGCGATCCTCAACTGCGGGCACCTGCCCGCCGACCAGATCGACGTGCTGATCCCGGCCGCGCTCGCGGCGGGCGTCGAGCGGATCGTCGTCAGCCATCCCGACTTCATCGTCGGTGCCTCGCCCGAACGGGTCGGCTCCTGGTGCCGCCAGGGAGCCAACGTCGAGCACTGCCTGGCCATGGTGGCCAAGAAGGCGTCGGACGTCCCGCCCGTGGAGAAGATCAGCGGCTTCCTGCGCGAGGCGGGCGTCGGGCACACCATCTTCTCCTCCGACCTGGGGCAGAAGAACAACCCACTGCCGATCACGGCGTACCGGCGGATGGTCCGCGCGATGCTCGACGCGGGCACCGCGCAGGACGACATCAGGGCGATGGTCGGTGGCAACGCGGCGGGGTTGCTGTTCCCGTGACCGGCGGGGCGTGCTGGGTATAGTCGCTGAACCCGCACGCAGAGGAGGACGGTTGACCAGCGGCTCGGGTGGCACCGGCGACATCCAGGCGGTGCAACGGGTCGGGCAGCTGCTGGCCCTGTTCACCGTCAACCGGCCGCGGCTCACGGTGGCCGAGGCGGCATCCCTCGTCGGGCTGAACCGCAGCACCGTCAGCCGCTACTTCGGCTCCCTCGTGCTGGCGGGCGTCCTGGCCCGCTCGCGCGGGGAGCAGGCGGCCTACGAACCCGGCCCGCTGCTGCTCCAGCTCGGCGCCGTCGCACACGGGCAGCGCCGGGTGCTCGACCTGGCGCCGATCCACATGCGTCGGCTCGCCCACGAGACCGGGCTGACCACGGTGCTCTCCCTGCGCGGGTCGGAGGGCCCGGTGGTCTCCCTCGTCAGCGAGGTCGGCACGAGCCCGATCCTGGTCACGGTGCGGGTCGGCACCACCCTCGGGATGGACTCGGCCCAGGGCCACCTGTTCCTCCGCTTCTCCAAGGACCAGGAGGCGATCGCGAGGTACTGGGACAGCCTCGACCCCGTCAAGCGGCGGCGCGTCGAGGCCGACGTGGCCGCCGCGGGCGCGCTCGGCCTGGCCCGCGCCCTCGCGCCGATGGGTGGCCTGGGCATCCTCGCCGCACCCGTGTTCGACGACCACGACGTCGCCGCCACCATCGCGGTGGTCGGCGTGGAGCCCGAGGTCCCCGAGATCGCCACGGCACTGCGCCAGGCCGCGTTCCGGGTCACGGCCGAGATGGGCGGTACCGACGTCTGGAGGTCGCTCATCCCCGGCGACTTCGATGAGGTCGCCCGGTCCGTCGAGGCCTCGTAGCCGAGGACCACCCGGGCTCGCTACTCGACCCGTCTTGATTCGTTCAAGGGACAGGGCCACGCTGGGGCGCGGTGCCAACGATGTCGGACCTCGAGCACATGCTCCGCGGGGCCGCCCTACGGGTGACGCGGCCTCGGCTGGCGGTGCTGTCCGCGGTACACGACCACCCGCACTCCGACACGGTTTCGATCATCGGGCTCGTCCGGGAGGACCTCGGCGAGGTGTCCCACCAGGCCGTCTACGACGTGCTGCGCGCGCTCACCGCGGTGGGCCTCGTGCGGTGCATCGAGCCGCCGGGCTCGGTGGCTCGCTACGAGGCGAGGGTGGGCGACAACCACCACCACGTCGTGTGCCGGTCGTGCGGCGCCATCGCCGACGTCGACTGCGCCGTCGGCGACGTGCCCTGCCTGACCCCGTCCGACGGTCAGGGCTTCGCGATCGACGAGGCCGAGGTCATCTACCGGGGCCGGTGCCCCGAGTGCGTCGCGGCACTCGGCTGAGCGGAGCTCGCGGGGCGATGGGGCGACACAGCGCGAGACAGGAGATGGAGCGGACGTGACCGAGAGCATCAGCGAGTCCGAGAACCCGGCGATCCCTTCCCCGACCCCCGAGGTGCCCCGTCCCAGGACGAACCGGGACTGGTGGCCGAACCAGCTGGACCTCACGGTTCTGCACCAGCAGTCGCCCCGGGCCAACCCGATGGGTGCGGACTTCGACTACCGCGAGGAGTTCGCGACCCTCGACGTCGAGGCGCTGAAGCGCGACGTCGCCGAGCTGTTGCACACCTCCCAGGACTGGTGGCCCGCCGACTACGGCAACTACGGGCCGATGATCGTCCGGATGAGCTGGCACGCCGCGGGGACGTACCGCATCCACGACGGCCGGGGTGGCGGTGGCCAGGGCGCCCAGCGCTTCGCGCCCCTCAACAGCTGGCCCGACAACGCCAACACCGACAAGGCGCGCCGCCTGCTCTGGCCGATCAAGGAGAAGTACGGCCGCAAGATCTCCTGGGCCGACCTCATGATCTTCGCCGGCAACGTCGCCTACGAGTCGATGGGGTTGAAGACGTTCGGCTTCGGCTTCGGACGGGAGGACAGCTGGCAAGCCGAGGAGATCTTCTGGGGCTCCGAGGACACGTGGCTCGGCGACGAGCGCTACAGCGGTGACCGGGAGCTCGCCGAGCCGTTCGGCGCCGTGCAGATGGGCCTGATCTACGTGAACCCGGAGGGGCCGAACGGCAACCCCGACCCGCTGGCGTCGGCCCGCGACATCCGGGAGACCTTCTCCCGAATGGCCATGAACGACGAGGAGACCGCGGCGCTCATCATCGGCGGGCACACCGTCGGCAAGTGCCACGGCGCGGTCAGCCCGGAGTACATCGGGCCGGAGCCCGAGGGCTGCCCGGTCGAGGCGCAGGGCCTCGGCTGGAACAACTCCTACGGCAGCGGCAACGGTGTCGACACGATGGTCGGCGGGCCGGAGGGCGCCTGGACCACCGAGCCCACGAAGTGGGACAACGGGTACCTGGAGATCCTGTACGGGTACGACTGGGAGCTGACGGAGAGCCCCGCCGGGGCGAAGCAGTGGACCCCGAAGAACCCGGAGGCCAAGGGCACCGTGCCGGATGCCCACGACCCGGCGACCCGGCACGCCCCCATGATGTTGACGTCGGACATCGCGTTGAAGGTGGATCCGATCTACGGGCCGATCACCAGGCGTTTCCTGGAGAACCCGGACGAGCTGACGGACGCGTTCGCGAGGGCCTGGTACAAGCTGCTGCACCGCGACCTGGGACCGGTCTCGCGCTACCTCGGCCCGTGGGTCGCGGAGCCCCAGATCTGGCAGGACCCCGTCCCGCCGGTGGATCACGAGCTGATCGGTGCCGCCGACGTCGCGGCGCTCAAGGAGAAGGTCCTCGCCTCGGGGCTGTCGGTCTCCCAGCTCGTCTCCACCGCGTGGGCGGCGGCGGCCAGCTTCCGCAGCACCGACAAGCGCGGAGGGGCCAACGGCGGGCGGATCCGCCTCGCGCCGCAGAAGGACTGGGAGGTCAACGACCCGGACGAGCTGGGCAAGGTCCTGCAGACCCTCGAGCAGGTCCAGCGGGACTTCAACGGCTCGCAGGCCGCGACGAAGGTCTCGCTCGCCGACCTCGTGGTCCTGGGCGGGTGCGCGGCGGTCGAGAAGGCGGCCAAGGATGCCGGGCACGACGTCACCGTGCCGTTCACGCCGGGGCGCACCGACGCCTCGCAGGAGCAGACCGACGCCGACTCGTTCGCGGTGCTGGAACCGAAGGCGGACGGATTCCGCAACTACCTGCGGGCCGGGGAGAAGCTGCCGCCGGAGACCCTGCTGGTGGACCGGGCCTACATGCTGAACCTCTCCGCACCGGAGATGACGGTGCTCCTCGGCGGCATGCGGGCGCTGAACGCCAACTTCCGGCGCAGCGAGCACGGCGTCCTCACCGACCGCCCCGAGACCCTGACCACCGACTTCTTCCGCAACCTGCTCGACATGCGGACGGAGTGGAAGGTCTCGGAGACGGAGAACGTGTACGAGGGCCGGGACCGGCACAGCGGGGAGGTCCGGTGGACCGCCACGGCCGCCGACCTCGTCTTCGGCGCGAACTCCCAGCTGCGGGCCATCGCCGAGGTCTACGCGAGCGCCGACGCGAAGGAGAAGTTCGTGCGTGACTTCGTGGCGGCGTGGGACAAGGTGATGAACCTCGACCGGTTCGACCTCCGCTGAGGACCGAGCATCGCGGGCATGATCATTGCTTCGGCGCGAGAACGGGCGAATTTGGCCCGCGAATGCGCCGAATCGTCGATCATGAGCTCGGAGAGCCGCGGCGGCACGGAGACCGCTTCGCGCAGGGACATCACGTCTGCAGCCGCCGGACCAACCTCGAAGCAGGCGGCGGCCATGGACCGGGTCGACCCCGTCCACGTGCCGCGCAACCACGTGGTGGAGGAGGCGTTGACCGCGGCCACCGCCGGGGACATGGCGCCGTTCCACCGCCTCGTCGAGGTCGTCTCGAGCCCGTTCGACGAGCGCCCGGGGCTGGAGCGTTACGCCGAACCGGCGCCGGCCGGGAGCCGGCCCCACATCACGTACTGCGGGACCTGACGAACCGGGCGACGGCGTCGCGTGGCTGTATCGTCCGTGATGTCCGGACCACTGAACGTGCATTGAATAATGCGGAACAAAGTCGCAGACGGGCATTTTCCTCGCAAACGTGAGAATTTGCTCCGGTGGTCGCCATGATTGGTCCGGTCGGCGGTCGGAATGCGTTTCTCCGGCTGCCCCGCGGGTACTCCGACCCTGTCGTATGAGCATGTCGGCAACGAGAGGGGCTGACGATGGCATCCCAGGGAACAGAAACACGAGCGGGGTTCGTGCCGCGCCAACGTGAGCCCGAGGGGGGCCCACCCCCGACCCCGGGTCCGGAGGTCCCGCTGACCAGGGTCGAGCCCACTCCCGTCGCCGATCCCGCCGGCCTGGGGCTGGCGGCGTTCGCGCTCACGACGTTCCTGCTGTCCGCGGTGAACGCGGGCTGGACCGAAGCCTCCGCCTGGGTGGCGTTCGCCGCTGCCTACGGCGGCCTGGTGCAGCTGCTCGCCGGCATGTGGGAGTTCCGCAACCGCAACGTCTTCGGGGCGGTGGCGTTCTCCACCTACGGCGGGTTCTGGCTGGGCATGGCCTTCTTCGCCCAGCTCATCGAGCCGACGCTCGGCCCGGGGCAGGCGTCGGTCAACGTCGGCTGGATCCTCGTCGCCTTCGCGATCTTCAACACGTACATGCTGGTCTGGAGCACGCAGGTCAACACCGCCGTGTTCCTCGTCTTCCTCACCCTGGAGATCACCGAGATCGTCCTCGCCGTCGCGGAGTTCACCGGCGTGGGCGTCCTGACCGTCATCGGCGGGTACCTGGGGGTCCTCACCGCGCTCGTCGCCTGGTACGCGTCCGCCGCGATCGTGATCAAGGGGACCGCGGGCTGGGTGGTCCTGCCTCTGGGCGGGAAGGTCTTCGACCTGTCCTCGATGGCACCGCCACCGGCCGCGACCCGGGCGGGGCAGCCGCTTCCGCAGTGACCCGGCGATCCGCGGGAGGCGGTGCCACGTGACGACCGAGTCGACCAACATCGATGCCCTGTTGCTCGAGGAGCGGACCTACCCGCCGCCCCCCGACTTCGCGCGCGAGGCCAACGCCCAACCCGACGTCTACCGTCGTGACCCCGATGAGTTCTGGGAGACCGAAGGGCGGGAACGGGTCACCTGGTTCACGCCTTTCGAGCAGCTCAAGCAGTGGGATCCGCCGTATGCCCAGTGGTACCTCGGCGGAAAGCTGAACGTCTGCTACAACTGCGTCGACCGCCACGTCGAGGCGGGCAACGGGGACAAGATCGCCTACCACTGGGAGGGCGAACCCGCGGACACCCGGCGCGACCTCAGCTACGCCGATCTGCAACGCGAGGTCACCCGCTTCGCCAACACGCTGCGCAAGCTCGGCGTCCAGCGGGGCACGCCGGTCGCCATCTACCTCGGCATGATCCCGCAACTGCCGATCGCGATGCTGGCCTGCACCCGGATCGGTGCACCGCACACCGTGGTGTTCGGGGGCTTCTCCGCGGAGTCGCTCGCCGCCCGGATGAACGACATGAAGTGCCAGGTCCTCATCACCCAGGACGAGGCGCTTCGCCGGGGCCGGCCGGTGTCCCTGAAGTCGATCTCGGACGAGGCGATGGCCGCGGCACCCGGCGTCGAGACCTGCGTGGTGGTGCGGCGCACCGGCACCGAGGTCGCCATGACCGACGGCCGCGACGTCTTCTACGACGAGGCCGCCGCCGACCGGTCCGACGACCCGGCGTCGTGCCCCTGCGAACCGATGGACGCCGAGGACCTGCTGTTCCTCATGTACACGAGCGGGACGACGGCCACCCCCAAGGGGATCGTGCACACCACGGGCGGCTACCTGGTCGGCACCAGCACCACCCACCACTACATCTTCGACATCAAGCCGGACACGGTGTACTGGTGCGCCGCGGACATCGGCTGGATCACCGGCCACAGCTACATCGTCTACGGCCCGCTGTGCAACGGGGTGACGAGCGTGCTCTACGAGGGCACCCCGGACTTCCCGGACAAGGACCGCTGGTGGGACATCGTGGAGCGCTACGGCGTCACGGTGCTCTACACCGCGCCGACCGCGATCCGCAGCCACATGAAGTGGGGCCCGGAGTACGCCGAGCGGCACGACCTGTCGACGCTGCGGTTGCTCGGCAGTGTGGGCGAGCCGATCAACCCGGAGGCCTGGATCTGGTACCGGGACCACATCGGCGGCGGGCGCACCCCGGTCGTCGACACCTGGTGGCAGACCGAGACCGGGCAGATCCTGATCACCCCGCTGCCGGGCGTGACCACCCTCAAGCCCGGCTCGGCCACCAAGCCGTTCCCGGGCGTGCAGGCGGCGGTCTACGACGAGCAGGGCAACGAGGTGGGACCCGGCGGGGGCGGGTACCTCGTGCTCACCGCGCCGTACCCGGCGATGCTGCGCGGGATCTTCAACGACCCGCAGCGGTACCGGGAGACGTACTGGTCGAAGTACCCGGGAGGCGTCTACTTCGTCGGCGACGGCGCCCGCGTCGACGAGGACGGCGACTTCTGGCTGCTGGGCCGGGTCGACGACGTCATGAACGTCTCCGGCCACCGCATCTCGACCATCGAGGTGGAGAGCGCGCTCGTCGACCACCAGGACGTCGCCGAGGCGGCGGTCTGCGGGCGGGTCGACGCGCAGACGGGGCAGGCCATCGTCGCCTACGTCAGCCTGAAGGGCGGCCGGGAAGGGACGCCGGACAAGCTCGCCGAGCTCCGCGACCACGTGGGTCGCAAGATCGGCAAGATCGCGGCGCCGGCGAACATCGTGTTCACCCCGGACCTGCCCAAGACCCGCTCGGGGAAGATCATGCGACGGTTGCTGCGTGATGTGGCGGAGAACCGCTCGCTCGGCGACACCACCACGCTCGCCGACCCGGACGTGGTGAACGAGATCAAGGATCGGGCGACTGCGGAGGCCGCCAAGGAGGGGTGAGGAGCGCCCACGTCACGTGCTGCCGGACCCGACGAACCGGAGCGACGGCGTCGCACGCAGCCCCGAGCTCGTGGGGCGCTGCGCGCGGCCCAGGTCCTGCATCGCGAACCGCTTCCCGTAGACCCGGGTCACGGCCTCGACGGTGGTGTCGAGCCCGGTGGCGGCGCGCAGCGCGCCGAGCCCGGTGTTCAGCACGCGCACGGTGATCGTGTTCTCGCCCGGGCGCAGCGCGCCGGTGACGTCGACGCTGTACGGCGGCGCCCACACCCACCCGCGGTCGTCGCCGTTCACCAGCACCTGCGCGACGTCGCCGACCGGCGCGGTGACCTCGGCGCGGAACGACTTGCCGCGGATACCCGGCTCGTCCGCGGCGTCGAGGGCGGCCGCGCCGACCGGGCCGAGGTCGAGCAGGAGCGTGCCACCGAGCTGGTCGGCGGTCACGTCGACGGTGGTCCGGTAGGTGGCGCCGCCCGAGTAGTCGGCCCTCACCGGGTCGCCCTCCCACCGGTGGGGGAGCGCGACCTCGTGGCGGACCTCCGGGGCGTCCTCGTAGGCGAGCGTCCATCCCGTCGCGAGCTCGACCGTGTCGACCGGGCCGATCGCCGACGTGGCCGGCACGTCCGCGTCGGCCACGGGGAGCGCGACGAGGACGGCCGCCTCGTACGGCTGGAGTTCGAGCGGCACGCCACCGTCGTGCACCTCGGCCCGGCGGGCGGCCCCCGTGCGCGGGTCCCACCGCTCGACGACTCGCGCTTCGTCGCGCGGGCGCAGCGCGAACGCCCGCTCGTGCGGTCCGGTGTTCGCGACGAAGTAGACGTCCGCCTCGCCCACGCGCCGGTGCGCGACGCCGACGTCGGGAGCGGTCGGAGCGTCCGGTGGCACGAGCGCGGCGAGCGCGGGCAGCAGCGCGTCGACGTCGTCGACGACGGTCCAACCGTCCTGGTGGACCGTGCCGCCGACGGTGAGGACGGTGCCTTGCTTCTCGAGCAGGCGTGCCGTGGCCTCCGGCAGGTCGCGAACGAACGGCAGGACGACGACGCGGTACCGGCCGCAGTCGGCCTCCCGCAGGGCCGTGTCGTCGACGAGGTCGTAGTCGTACCCGGCCTCCCGCAGCGCGGCGGGCAGCGCCTCGCCGATGTGCGTGCGCGTGGCGTGCCAGAGGTCGAGGTAGCCGCGGGCGCCCGGGGTGAAGTGCTGGACGGCGTCGCGGCTCGGGGCGTAGAGGGCGACGTCGACGACCGGCTCGCCCTGCCGCAGCAGCCAGCACAGCCGGTGCAGGTAGCGGGTGAGCCCGGGCATCGCGGGCCACCACGGGTTCGCGTCGGTGAGCGCGCCCGACGCGTAGAAGAGCCGGCCGGGTGCCGGCGCGTCCGGCGGCGAGTAGGGCCAGCCGTGGCCGATGAGCTGGTTGACGCCGAGCAGCAGGTGCTCGTGCGCCTCGCCCGCGAGGTCGAGCGGGGTGGCGGCGAGCGACGGCGAGTGCACCCACGTCCACGTCTCGGACGAGACCACCGGCCGCTCGTACAGGTGCGCGGCCGACGTGGCCCACTTGGTCTGCGTGACCGACCGCCACCCCCAGCCCTCGCCCTCGGGCAGGTCGGCGTGCCGGTAGGCCGACAGCGGGCCGGGCGGCTGGCCGTAGCTCTGGATCCGGAACAGGACGCCGTGCCGCTGCGCCCACTCCCGCACGACGGCGACGAAGTTCTCCTCGTACAGCTCGCCGAGCGTCGCCGCGACGTCGGCCCGGACGCGCTCCGAGCCCTCGCCGCGCGTGTGCAGCAGCGGCAGCTCGGGCAGCAGGTCGTAGCCGCGGCGGGCGCGGAACTCCGCCGGCAGGTCCGGGGTCCAGTCGGCGGCGTACACCTCGAGGCTGTCGCAGAACACCGCGGTGACGAGCTCGCTCGGCACCGCCGCGAGGATGGGCTCGGCGACCGCCCGCAGGTGTGCCTCGGTGGCGGCGCGGCTGCAGTGGTCGAGCACCGGTCCCTCGGCACCGGCCGCGGCCCGTTTGACGTTCTGGCCGGTCGGGCTGGAGACGGCGAGCAGGACCGTTCGCGGGCCGGGGCCCGCCGGGACCTGGACGGCGCCGTCGCGGACCGGTAGCCGCTCGAAGCGGGTGGGCGGCTCCTGCTCGGACCCGTCGCCGATGTACGCGGCGACGAGCTCGTCACCGGGCCACGGCTGCGCGGCCGTGATCCGGAACGGGCCCATCGGCACCTCGCGCGCGTCCCACCGCAGCCGCCGCGCGGCGGTCCCGTCCGTGATGTGCGGGCCGCCGAACGACCAGCCGCTGCCGATGGTGACGTCGAAGCGCAGGCCGAGCCGGGCGGCCGTCTCGGCGGCGAACCGCAGCCGGGACAGGTGCCGCTCGGACAGGAAGCCGCCGGCTTCCCGGTCGGCCTCCGACGTGGACAGCGGGTACACCGAGGCGACCTCGACCCCGCCGATGCCGGCCGCCGCCATGGCCTCCAGCTCGCGGGCCAGCTCGGCCTCCTCGACGAAGGGGCCGAACCACCACCAGCGCATCATGATCCGGCCCTCCGGCGGGGGGTCGGCGAAGCCCGCTCGCAGCGCGCGCACGGCCTGACCTGCTGACGGCATCGTCTCGACTCCCTCGGGTCGCCGGATCGTTTGGAACGTATCAACAGCGAATCCGCAGGACAAGGCGGCGCAGGTGTAGGCGGCAGGTTGAAGCGATTCAGGCGAGCCGGAACACCGGCCCGTCACGGCAGACCAGTGGGGACTCGTCGGCGCCGGCGGGCCCACCCGTCGAGCACCCGTGGCAGTAGCCGAGGCCGCACGCCATGTGCGCCTCCAGGGAGACCTGCACCGACGCGCCCCACCGCGCACCCAGCTCGGCGCAGAGCCGGGCGAGCCGCTCCGACCCGCAGGTGAGGATCTGCTGCGGCGGGCGGCCGTCGAGCTCGCGGTGCAGCCGGGCGCGCAGCGCGGCCACGTCGCTGGTGCCCGCGGCGTCGTCCACCGCCCAGACCGCGGCGGCGCCGTGCTCGCGGAACAGGTCCGCGCCGATCACGGACCCCGGATCGCGGCCGCTCGTGACGGCGAAGAGCGCGACCGGCCCGTGGGCGAGGTCCTGGGCCACGCACGTGAGGGAGCAGGTCCCGATGCCCCGGCCGACGACGAGCACCCGGTCGGTGTCCGGGCGCACGGCGAAACCCCGGCCGAGCGGGCCGACCACGACCATGCGCTCACCCGGGGCGAACGTGGACAGCGCCCGCGTGCCCTGCCCGACGACGGCGTAGCGGATGTCGACGACCCCGCCGGCCGCGTCCCGGGTGTAGATGGCCATGGGGCGGGGGAGTACCGGGCCCGCCGACTCGTCCTTGGCGGCCGTCAGCATGACGAACTGGCCGGCCCGGGCCGACGCGGCGATGCCCGGGGCGGCGAGCCGGAGGTGGTGGTACCGGTCGGTGAGCGGGCGGTTGTCGATGACCTCGGCGTGGCACCAGGACGGGGCCGGCCGGTCGTCGTCCGTGCGCTCGAGTGGCTGCAGGGTCATCACGCTAGAGCTCGCCGTCGAGGCGCAGCAGGCTCGCGGTCAGCGCGGTGGTGCCGAGCGCGACGTCGTCGATGTCGGTGTCCTCGGCGGGGTCGTGGCTGATGCCGTCCCGGCTCGGGATGAAGATCATGCCGGTCGGGGTGACCTCGTTGATCTGCTGCGCGTCGTGGCTCGCCCCGCTGGGCAGGACGGTCGGTTCCGGCCCGAGGTCCGCGCACGCGGCCACGAGCGTGTCGCGCACGCCCGCCGGCAGCGGCACCGGCGGCGTCTCCGCGAGGGGGGTGGTCGTGCACCGCACGCCCCGCCGGGCGCAGGCGGCCGCGGCGCTCTCGACGATCTCGGTGGCGGCGCGGTGCTGCCGGTCGCGGTCCAGCCCGCGGACGTCCACCCACAGGCCGGCGCCGCCGGCGATCGTCGTCATCGACCCGGGCGTGACGTCGATCCGCCCGACGGTCGCGCGGGTCCCCCACGCGGCGGCCCGCAGCGCCACCGACTCGACGAGCAGCACGATCTCGGCGGCCGCCGCGGCGGCGTCGGCGCGCAGGTGCATGGGGGTGCCGCCGCTGTGCGACGCCCGCCCTTCGAGGTCGATCCGCAGCCGGGTGCTGCCCGAGATCGTGTCGACGACGCCGATCCGCCGTCCCGTGGACTCCAGCACGGCGCCCTGCTCGATGTGCAGCTCGACGAACGCCGCCCAGCCGGCCGGGTCCCAGCGGGCCTCGCCCACGCGGGCGGGGTCGAGGCCGACACCGGACATCGCGTCGGCGAGCGAGACGCCCTCGGCGTCCCGCTTCCCGGGCAGGTCGTCCGGCCCGGTCAGGCCCGCCGCGATCCGGCTGCCGGTGCAGGCCTGGCCGAAGCGGGCGCCCTCCTCGGCGGCGAACACGACGAACCGCAGCGGGTGCCGGTGCGCGATCCCGTGGGCGGTGACGAGCCGGGCGGTCTCCATCGCGGCGGCGACGCCCACGATGCCGTCGAACCGGCCGCCGTTCGGCACGCTGTCCAGGTGCGAGCCGGTGCCGACGGCGCCGGCTGCGGGGTCGGTTCCCGGCAGCTCGGCGAGCGTGTTGCCGGCCGCGTCGGTCCGCACCGCGGCGCCCAGCCCGGTCATGTGCGCGGCGAACACCCCGTGCGCCTCCCGCTCGAGGCGCGTGTAGGCGAGGCGGGTCACGCCCGGGCCCGAGTCCGGCTCGGAGAGTCCGGCGAACCGGTCGAGCAGCGCCCGGAGCCGGCCGGGGTCGGCCACGAGCGCGTCGTGGGCGGTCGCGGTCACGAAGGCACGCCCGGCACCTCGTCGGAGCCCGCCAGCGCGGCGGTGGGCACGTCCGTCACGGCGGTGAGCGCCGGGGAGGTGAGCGCGGCCGCCACCGCGACGGTCTGCCCGCCGCGGTTCGCGACGAGCTTGCGCAGGCTGGCCAGCCGCCGCTCGCCCCACTGCGTGGCGAGCAGGGCGACCGGGACCCCGGCCGCGATGTCCGGGCTGGCCCCGAGCAGCCCCTCGACCTCGTGCGCGCGCACCACACCGATGTCGAGGTACCGGGCGACGACGTGGGCGAGGACCGCGTCGTCGCTCGTGTCCCAGACGACCACGGCGGCCGGCGCGGCGACCGCGCGGATCTCCTCGGCCAGGCCCTTGCCGAGGACGTCGACGTCCCGCGGCGACTGCGCGGTGTTGAGCGTGGGGCCGTACGCGTCCGGCGCGACGCCGACCGCGCGCAGCGCGGCGATCACGGCGGAATGAGCGGTTGTTGCCATGGTGTCCTCCTCCGGCGCTCAGCGCGCGGTGGTGTCGAGCTCTTCGGCCGCCCGTTCCGGGATCAGGAACATGGCCGCCATGTCGACGATGTAGATCAGTGCGAGGAAGCTCAGCGCGGTGGCGAAGCCGGTCGAGGCGGCCAGCAGGGCGACGACGATCGGGGCGAACCCGCCCACGCCGCGGCCGATGCCGAACAGCACGTTCTGGGCCGTCGCGCGCGCCGCCGTCGGGTAGCTCTCGGCGATGATGGCCCCGTAGCCGCCCAGCATGCCGTTGGCGAAGATCCCCATCACGGCCCCGCCCGCGAGCACGGCCAGGGGTGCGGTGAGCTGGGCGTAGCCGAACAGGGCGAGGCAGGCGCCCGCCTGGAAGATCCAGAAGGCGCGCCGCCTGCCGATGCGGTCGGCGAGCTGCCCGAACAGCAGGATCCCGAAGATCATCCCGCCGATCGTCACCGCCGTCCACGTCGCGGACGCGGTGAGGCTCAGCCCGATCTGCTTCGACAGGTAGGTCGGCAGCCAGGTCATGATGCCGTAGTAGCCGAAGTTCTGGATCGAGCAGATGATCACGATGCCGAGGCTGGTCCGCGCGGTCCGGCGGTCGGCGACCAGCAGCCGGAACGGGTTCGGCTGCTTCGTCACGGCGGCCGCAGCCTTCTGCCTGACGAACGCCTCGGGCTCGTGCAGGCGCGACCGGAAGACGGCCGCGATGACGGCGGGGAAGATCCCGATGACGAACAGGCCGCGCCAACCCCAGAACGTGATCACCGGGGCCGAGATGATCGCCGCGAACAGCACGCCGAGCTGGAAGCCGACGCCCACCACGGACGTCGCCCTGGCCCGCTTGAGCGCGGGGAACGCCTCGGCGGCCAGCGCCATGCCGATGCCGAACTCACCGCCGATGCCGGTGCCCGCGATGAACCGGAAGATCGCCATCTCGACGAAGCCCTGCGACAGGGCGGTCAACGCCGTGAACACGGCGAACAGCACGATCGAGTAGGTGAGCATCTTGACGCGGCCGTACTTGTCGGCGAGCGTCCCGAAGACCATCGCACCGGCGACCGTGCCGATGAGCGTGATCGTCGCGAGCCAGCCGGCCTCGGTGGTGGAGAGCCCGAGGCTCAGGGTGATCGCGGGCAGCGCGAAGCCGAGGATCTGCAGGTCGAACCCGTCCATCGCGTAGCCGAGCGTGGCGGCGAAGACCGCCTTGCGGCCGTACGGCGTGACGCGCTCGGCGTCCACCCCGCTCGGGGCGGGCGCGGCTGGGTGGTCCGCGACGCGGTCCTCCGCGCGGTTCTCGGTGCGGTCGTCAAGGCCCATGAGGCGGTTCCTGTCGTCAGAAGGAGAGGGTTCCCACAAGGTCGGTGAGGCGCGTGACCCCGAGCTCGTCCGCCAGTACGGGGAGCTCGCGGACGATCTCGGTCATCACGAACGGCCGGGCGAAGTTCGCCGTCCCGATCTGGACGGCGCTCGCCCCCGCGACGAGGAACTCCGCCACGTCGCGCGCCGTGCCGATGCCGCCGCAGCCGACGACCGGGATGGTCACGGCCTGCGCGGCCTGCCAGACCAGCCGCAGTGCCAGCGGCTTGATGGCCGGGCCGGACAGGCCCCCGGTGCCGTTGCCGAGCGTGGCGCGCCGGGTCGGCGCGGCGACGGCGAGGCTGGGGAAGCTGTTGCACACGGTGACCGCGGTCGCGCCCGCGTCCTCGGCGGCCCGCGCGGCGGAGTCGATCGAGGCCAGGTCCGGGCTGAGCTTCACCAGCACCGGCACCCGGGTGCGGGCGACGACGCCGGCGACGACGCGCCGCACCGCGGAGACGTCGGATCCGAGGGTGCGTCCGCCGTGCTCCAGGTTGGGGCAGGAGACGTTCACCTCGACCGCCGCGTGCTCCGCACCGGAGAGCTCCTCGGCGACGTCGAAGTACTCGCCCTCCGACAGGCCACCGATGCTCACCACCACCGGCGCCCCGAGGCGCTGGTAGGCCGGCAGCCCGGACCGGGCGAACTCCCGCGCGCCCCGGCTGGGGATCCCCACGCTGTTGAGCATGCCGTGCGCGCTCTCGCCCAGCCGGTGGGCGCGGTTGCCCGGCCGCGCCTGCGCGAAGACCGTCTTCGTGACGACGGCGCCGAGCCGGTGCACCGGCACCAGGTCGGCCAGCTCCGGTCCGAAGCACCCGGAGGCCGGCATCACCGGGTTGGCGAGCACGAGGTCTCCCAGCCGCACGGACAGATCGACCGGCCGTGCGGGCGCGGTCACGCCCCCGACGGCTCCGTCGACGAGACCGGACATAGTGGAAACCTCTTTCCAGCATGGAAGTGGGAGAGCCTGCACCCTGCTCGGGGTGCTGTCAAGCTCCGCGGAGCGGCGCGAGGACCCGGGTCACGTCGGGCTCCCGGTCGAGCCCGAGGAGCCCGTCCCACAGCCGCGGCCCCGGCTCGCCGGCGAGGGCGAGGAACTTCGCGCGCAGCTCGTCGGCGGTCAGCGGGTCGTGGTGGTGGCCGCGCGGGTCGGCCACCGACGCCTCCAGGCGCTCCCCGGCGTGCACCACGACATGGGTGGGCGAGTGGTGCGGCCACTGCTGCTCGAGCCCGGGGTCCACCGTGACCCGGACCCGCCGGGCCAGCTCGGCGACGGGAGGCCGGTAGTCGAAGGTGCTCACCTGCGAGGCCCGCGTGAGCAGCGTCGCCGCCACGGCGTAGGGCAGCGAGAACCGGGAGGACAGGTCGTTCGGTGCGGCCTGCCGGTCCAGCTTCAGGTTGTTCGCCACCGTGCGCACCTCCACCGCGGAGATCTCGTCCACGGGCACGGGCGGCAGGGACAGCACGGCGTCGACCGCGCCGTGGGTGAGCGCGCAGGCGCTGTGCCGCTTGAAGTAGTTGCGCATGATGGCCGGACGGTCCGCGTCGAGCTCGGCGGTGAGCGCGTCCGCCGCCACGACCTGCCCGGCCACCTGCCCGAACAGGGCGCCGACGGACTCCGGCGAGCCGCGGAAGCCCGCCCGGTGCAGCCGGACGGCGCGCAGCGCGTTCTGCGCGGCGAGGCCCATCGCGGTGTTGCGCGCGGTGGCCCCCTCGTAGCAGGCGTTCCACACCGGGACGGTCGGCGTCGTCGCGGCGATCGCGGCGACGGCGTGCGGGTCCTCCTCGAGCAGCAGCGCCACCGCAACCGCGGCGCCCACCCCCGCGAGGTGACCGTGCGGGTGCGTCGGCGGCGTGAGCCGGAACGCGGTGAGCAGGCGCGCGGCGACCTCGTAGCCCGCGACGACCGCGGTGAGCAGCTCCGCGCCCGTGCGGTGCGCGACCTCGGCCGCCGCGAGGGCCGCCGGCACGATGTGCATGCCGGGGTGGCCGGTCGGGCGCATCCCCTCGTCGAGCTCGAGGAACGAGCCGGCGGTGGCGTTGAGGAAGGCCGCCTCCTCCGCGGTGGTGGGCGCGGCACCGGGCGCGAGCACCGTCGCGCCCGATGCCGTCGCGCCGGGGAGCTGGGTCTCGCGCAGGCGGGTCATCTCCGGGGTGCGCCCGCCGCCGAGGCTCACCCCGACCGTGTCCGCGACGACGTGGAGCGCGTGCCGGCGCACCGGCTCCCGGAGCGGGCCGGGGTGGAGGCGGACGGCCTCGGTGATCGCCGCGGTCAGGCCGTCCGCGAGCTCCCGGGCGTCGGTCACCCGTCGACCTCCGCTCCCGCGCTGCGGTCGGCGGCCACGAACCGGCCCTGCCGCGGTGCCACGATCTCGCGGTCGCGCACCACGACCTCGCCGCGCAGCACGGTGGCGACCGGAGCCCCGCGCAGCTCGAACCCGTTCCACGGGCTCACCGGCTGCTTGGCGATCAGCTCCTCGTTGCGCACCGTCCGCCGCGCCTCGGGGTCGACGACCACCAGGTCCGCGTCGCTGCCCGGACGGATGACGCCCTTGCGCGGGTAGAGGCCGTAGAGCTTGGCCGTCTCGGTGGCGGTGACCTCGGCGAACCGGGTCGCGGTGGTCTTGCCGCGCAGCAGTGCGTCGATCAGCACCGGGCCGAACGTCTCGCACCCGACCGCCCCGGCCGGCTGCGTCTCGAACCCGCGGCTCTTCTCCTCGACCGTGTGGGGCGCGTGGTCGGAGCCCAGCGAGACCAGCGTGCCCTCGTTCACCCCGGCCCAGAGGGCGTCCTGGTCGCGCTGCTCGCGCACCGGCGGGTACACCTTCATCACCGGGCCGACGCGGGGGTAGTCGGCGTCGGTCAGCGTGAGGTACTGCGGGCAGGTCTCCGCGGTGAGCCGCACGCCACGGGACTGCGCGGACCGCACCGCCTCCAGCCCCGCCTGCGAGGCCAGGTGCACGACGTGGAAGTGGCACCCGGTGGCCTTGGCGAACTCCGTGGCGATCGCGATCGTGGTGGCCTCGGCGGCCGCGGGCCGGGCGGCCAGCAGGTCCTCGTAGGTCTCGATCGGGTGCCCGAGCCGTTCCTGGCTGGTGGCGAGCACGTCCTTGTCCTCGCAGTGCGCCGCCAGCAGCCCGCCGTGCCGCGCCACCTCCTCGAACAGCTGCATGACCTGCCCGTTCGGCGGCGGCATCAGCAGGTTCTCCGGCGGCTCGTCGCCGAGGTTGTAGACCAGGGACCGGGTCTCGCGGTGCAGCGCGTATCCCCAGAAGAGCTTGACGGCCACCGCGCCCGCGGCGAACAGGGGGCCGATCTGGTCGAGGTTCGGCTCGCCGAGCGCGAGGCCCCACAGCCCGAAGTCGGTCCACGCCGACGCCTCGTGCTGGGCGCGCCGCTGCTCGAACACCTCGAGCGAGTCCACCGGCGGGATCGCGTTGGGCATCTCCAGCACGGTGGTCACGCCGCCGGTGAGCGCGCCGCGCGTGGAGTGGTCGAAGTCCTCCTTCTGCGTCAGGCCGGGATCGCGCGAGTGGACGTGCGGGTCGATGAAGCCGGGGAGGACGAGCTTGCCCGCGGCGTCGTACCGCTCGTCGGCCTCGACCCGGGCGCCGGTGTCGAGGATGCCGGCGATGACGCCGTTCTCGCACAGGAGGTCGGCGTGCAGCAGGCCGCTCGGGGTGACGAGCCGGCCGTTGGTCAGGTGCAGTCTCACTCGTTCGCTCCTCGAACGTCGGTGGGTAGGGGCGCCCAGCTCCCGGGGTGGAGGGCGGTGCCGAGGTGCGCGGCGGCCGCCGCGTCGATCACCCGCACGGCGCAGACCAGGTCCTGCAGGGCGAGGCCGTGCGACTCGAAGACGGTGATGTCGTCCGGGCCGCTGCGGCCCGGGACGTGGCCGGCGTGCACCGAGGCGAACGCGGTCGCGGCCGCCGGGTCGAGCCCGTTGGCCAGCAGGTCGCCGCACTCGTTGCGGGCGACCTCGACCGAGTCGACGACGACGTGCGCCGCCCGCCGGAACACCGTGGCGTCCAGCTCGCGGCGCCCGGCGGCGTTGCTGCCGACGGCGTTGACGTGGGTGCCCGGGCGCAGCAGGGCCCCGTCGAAGAGCGGCTCGCTCGCCCCGGTCGCCGTGACCACGACGTCGGCCCGCGGCACCGCCCGCTCGGGGCTCGTCCCGGCTTCCACCCGCAGCCGGGGATGTGCGTCGCGCAGGACCCGGGCGGTGGCCTCGGCCCGCTCGGCGGTCCGGCCGACGACCAGGACCGTGTCGAGCTTCGGCAGTACCTCGGCCAGCGCGGTGACCTGCGCCGGTGCCTGGTAGCCGGTGCCGAACAGGCAGACGGTGGAGCTCTCCGGGCGCGCCATCGCCCTGGTGGCCACGGCCGATGCCGCCGCCGTCCGGCGGCGGCCGAGCAGGTCGCCCTGCAGCAGCGCGCGCAGCTCACCGGTGCGGTGGCCGTAGACCAGGATCGTGATCACGCTCGCGCGGTTCGTGCCGGAGCGCGTCACCGGGTAGGACTTCACGACCACCGCGTCGAGGGTCGGCGCGATGGCGGACATCACGTTGAGCGTGACGCCGCCCGCCGAGCTGCGTTCGCGGGGCCGGTCGTGCGCCGTGCCGGTCGCGAGGAGGTCGAACGTCGTCTCCACCGCGGCGACCGCCACGACCGGGGGTAGCACCCTGTCGACGACGGTGTCGTCGATGATCCGCGGCACGTGCGCTCCCTCGCAAAAAGTGAAAACATCTTTCCAGTTTGCCGTAGAGGGTCGAGCATGGGAGCCGCGCACGCCGTTGTCAAGGAGTGCGCGGCGGGGCCCGGCCCGGGCGCCGGGCGTGTTTACAGTGGGCGGGTACGGACCGCCGCTGAAGGGGAGGAGCTGGTCGATGGGCGTGGCCAAGCCGGTAGAAGTGGTCGTCCGCGCCGTCGAAGTGCTGAACGCGGTCGCCTCGGCGCGCGGCGGCCGCACCCTGCAGGAGCTGCACGACGAGCTCGAGATCCCGCTCGGGAGCCTGCACCGGATCCTGACCACGCTCGGCCAGAGCGACTACCTGCGCCGGTCCCCGGTGACCAAGCGCTACTTCCTCGGAAGGGCGGCGCGTGCCCTCGGCGGCGGCACCGGCCCCCCGAGCGCCCGGCTCATCCAGCCCCCGCCGGCCCTGGTGGAGGCGGCCGCGGAGACGGGGGAGACCGCGTTCCTCACCGAGCTCGTCGGCGACGTCCCGGTGTGCGTGTCGATCGTCGAGGCCGAGCACGCGTTGCGGCTGTTCGTCCGCATCGGCCAGGAGATGCCGCTGCACGCCGCGGCGTCCAGCCGGGCGATCCTCGCCCACGTGGACGAGGAGGTCGCCCGGACCCTGCTGACCGGGTCCGCGCCGCTCACCGGCTACACCGAGGGCACGCCCCGCGACGTCGACGACGTGATGCAGGTGTTCCGGGAGGTCCGCGCGCAGGGCTACGCGGTGTGCGACAACGAGCTGGACCCGAACGCCTGGGCCGTGTCGGCGCCGATCCGCGACAGCGCGGACCGCGTGACCTCCAGCGTCACGATCACCGCTCCCGGACCGAGGGTCGCCGACCCCGCGGTGCGGGAACGGGCCACCCGGGCGGTGCTGCGCGCGGCGGAGGCCCTTTCCGCCGAGCTCGGCTCGGCGCGGCGCGAACTGTCCGAGAGCCCGGCCTGATGCCGCCCGTGCGGTCGGTGGGCCTGCTCGGCACCGGCGGCACGATCGCGGCGATCGCGTCCGAGTCCGGGGCCAGGACGCACCGCGGGGCGGACGACCTGGCGCCCACCGACGGTGCCGCGCCGGCCGGGGTCGAGGTCCACCCGAGGGACGTGCTGCGCCGCTCCTCGCGGGCGATGACGCTCGACGACCTCTGGACGCTCGCCGGCGCCGTCCGCGCCGAGATCGCGGCGGGCCGCGACGGGGTCGTCGTCACGCACGGCACCGACACCCTCGAGGAGACGGTCTACGCGCTGGGCCTGCTGGTCGAGACCACGGTGCCGGTGGTCGTCACCGGCGCGATGCGCGCGGCGCACCTCGCCGGCCCGGACGGCCCCGCGAACGTGCGGGCGGCCCTCGTCGCCGCGGCGGAGCCGGTGCTGGCCGGCTACGGCCCGGTCGTCGTGTTCTCCGACGAGGTCCACGTCGCCCGCCTGGTGACCAAGGTCCACGGCACCCGCATCGCCGCGTTCGCGTCCCCGGCGGCGGGACCGGTGGGGTCCGTAGTCGAGGACCGGCTCGAGCTCCTGCTCGGCCCGCCGCCCACGCCGGACCGCCTCCCGCGCACGGCCGCACCCGACCGTCGCGTCGCCATCGTGCCGACCGCCACCGAGGTCGACGGGTCCTGGGTCGAGGCCGCCGCGGCGGAGGCCGACGGCGTGGTCGTGGCCGCGCTCGGCGGCGGGCACGTCTCGCCCGCCCTCGGCGAGTCGCTGATCCGGGTCGCCGGGTCCGGCCGTCCCGTCGTCGTCACCAGCCGCTGCCCGGACGGCGCGCTGCTCGCGCGCACCTACGGCGGCGCCGGCTCGGAGATCGAGCTCCGGAAGGCGGGCCTGCTGTTCGCCGGGAGCCTGACGGCACCGAAGGCGAGGCTAAGACTGCTGTTCGGCCTGTCGGCCGGCATCCCGGCGGACGAGCTCTTCTAGCCGGCCGACTTCACACACCCACGATGGGCTTCACCAAGGCCGGACTTGTGTGGAGCCCAACCTTGGATGTGTGAAGTGCCCGCGGAGGCCCGCCGGTCGATCAGCCGTCGCGCCACAACGTCGCGTAGAACATGTCGCGGCCGGGGTAGCGGTCGACCCCCTTCACGTGGGTGCGCGTGACGGTGGCGAGGTACGCGCGGCTCAGCCAGCAGACCGCGAGATCCTGGTTCACGATCAGCTCGACCTGCTGGTAGGCGGCGGCGCGCCGGGCCTCGTCGGTGGTGCTCGCCGCCTCGGCGAGCAGCGAGTCGACCTGAGGGTTCGAGTACTTGCCGTAGCCCGCGCTCCCGCCCGTGCCGAGCAGCCGCTGGACCGGTGGGAAGGGGGTGTCGAACGAGCTGACCGTGGTGGTGAGGTCGAAGTCGCCGCTCTGCACGACCTCCGCGGAGTACTGCGCAAGGTCGAAGAGCTCCACGTCGACCGTGATCCCCACCGCGGCGAGCTGCGCCTGGACGAACTCGCCGAACTGCCCTCGCGCGGTGGTCGTCTTCAGCGAGATCGTGGTGCTGCCGCCTTCGGCGCGGTACTCGTCGACGAGCTGACGCGCCCTGTCCTGGTCGAACGCGGGCCACGCCTCCGTCGCCTGTTGCGAGTGGTAGGGGCTGCTCTCCCCGAACAGGCTCTGTGCCGTGACGAGCTGGTTGTTGTACAGGCTCGCGGACAGGGCCCGCATGTCGAGCGCGCGGACCACCGCCTCACGCATCCGGCGGTCGTCGAACGGTGCCCGGCTGAAGTTGAAGTACAGCAGCTCACCACTGTCGCCCGGCCCGTAGTACACCCGGAGGTTCGGGTCCTGCAGCGCCCGTACGAGCTCCTGGTTGTAGGCGGCGAGGATGACGTCGACGTCGCCGTTCTGGATCGACGCGTACCGGCTCTCGGTGTCCGAGAGCGGCCGGTACTCGAGCCCGTCCAGGTAGGGCTTGCCCTGCTGCCAGTAGGTCGGGTTGCGTTCCAGCACGATCCGCGAGTCCCGGATCCACTCGACGAACCTGAACGGGCCCGCCCCGACCGGATGCTCTCCGATCGTGTCCCCGTACTGCTGCAGCGCCGCCGGCGAGATGATCATGCCCAGGCTGCCGGCGAAGATCGGCTGCGCGAAGACGGCGGGGAACGCCCCCAGCGGGGACTTGAGCGCGAACTCGACGGTGAGCGGGTCCACGACCCGCATCGAGGCGATGCTCTGCGCCGCCGTGCGGGCCGGTGTGGACGGCGCGTCGATGTGGCGCTGGACGTTGACGACGACGGCCTCGGCGTCGAGGTCGGTGCCGTCGGAGAACGTCACCCCGGGCCGGAGCTTCATCCGCCAGGTGAGGCCGCCGTCCGCGGTGTCCATCGACTCCGCCAGGTAGGGCGCCGTCTTCCCCTCCGGCGTGAGCCGCATCAGCGTGTCGTAGACGGCGAAGGCGGCCGGGTTGGCGTTCTGGACCGTGGGGTCGAAGCTCGAGGGCTCGCGGTCCATCCCGATCGCCACGGTGCCGCCGGGCTTCGGAGTGCCCTCGGCCGCGAGATCCCCGCCGTACGCGTTGACGGCCTGGATCTGCACCCCGTCGGTTCGGACCTCCGCCGCCCCGCAGGCGGCGAGCGCGAGCAGGCCGATCGCCGCGACCAGGGCCGCCAGTGGTCGCCGCCGGAAGTATCGGTGCGTAGATCGGCGGATCCAGGTTTCCGCTGGGTGTGCCGGCGGGCCGGCCTCGTATTGGACATACTCGGCCGGTTCGCCGGTGCGGCCAGCGGGAAGCTGGGCCGTCGAGCTGCGTGCCGTACTTCCGGTGGGGGCCACTGGGACCCGGGCCGCCGCGGCGGGCGGGCGCACGGCCTACTCGCCCGCTGCCGGTTGCTTCGCCTGCTCCCCCCGCTGGAACGCCTCGGCCTCCTGGACGACCGGGTCGTCGTCGGTGCCCAGGTAGCGCCAGTCCTCACCGTCGGAGAGGATCTTGTCCGCCCCGCGCAACCTGGTGAAGTCGTGGTCCGGGCCGGCGAGCGCGGGCGGGACCGTGCCGTCGGCCGTGAGGCCCTTGGCCGCCCGGATGAGCAGCGACCGCATCTTGATGATCGCCTTGTCGATCGTGCCCAGCCGTTCCTGCGAGCGGTCGTAGATCGGGCCCATCGACTCGGTGACCATCAGGTCCTGGCTGACGAAGTCGCGGATCCCGCTGAACGTCTCGCTGCGCTGGACGTCGCGGTCGATCAGGTACGTGTTGTCCTCGACGTACTCGCGGGGCGTGATCCCGCCGACCTGCCGGGTGAACGGGGTCTCGAACGGGCTGAAGCTGTGCAGCGGCGCGCCACCGTAGCCCTGCGGGTTCGCGTCGGTGTGCACGTTGAACGTGT
Organism: Pseudonocardia wallangbongensis; assembly: GCF_054486945.1. Taxonomy (NCBI): domain Bacteria; kingdom Bacillati; phylum Actinomycetota; class Actinomycetes; order Pseudonocardiales; family Pseudonocardiaceae; genus Pseudonocardia; species Pseudonocardia wallangbongensis. The sequence continues at coordinate 519,732 of NZ_JBRERS010000001.1, read as the reverse complement.
AGCGCCAGCAGTTGTGGTCGTCGGCGGGGACGACCATGAGGTGCCGGGTGTTGAACGGGACCGCGGCGATGATCGTGCTGTAGGGGAAGATGTACTCGGTGATCCGGACGTTCGTGTGCTCGTTCGGTGTGGTGCGCAGGCCCGCGTAGCGGAATCCGTACCAGGTGTCCTGCACTTCCAGCCGGGGCGCACGGTCGTGGATCCAGAACTTCCACGTCATCGCGTTGCTGGGATATCCGGGTTTGTCCGAGCCGTCGTCCGGAATCACGTCGGCGGCGTCGAACATGTGCAGCCACGAGATGTGGGCGGTGTCGACGTTGCCCTCCAGCGTCTGCACCCAGTTGCACGCCGACCCGAGCTTCGTGGCGAGCTGCCGTTCCGCGGGGAGGGTCTCGGTGCCGAAGTCGCGGAAGGGCGTCATGGTGTCGGCGGGGCCCATGTAGGTCCACACGATCCCGCCGGACTCGTGCACCGGGTAGGCCTTGGCGCGGACGCGGTCCTTGAAGGTGCTGTTGGGCGGCTCGCTCGGCATGTCGATGCACGCGCCGTCGGCGTCGAACTGCCAGCCGTGGTACGGGCAGCGCAGGCCGCAGATCCCGGGGCCGGGCGTGGCGGGCGCGGTGACGGCGCCCTCGTTGCGGCCGTAGAACAGGGACGCGCCGCGGTGCGGGCAGTTCTCCTGGATCAGCCCGAGGCGGCCGTTCAGGTCGCGAAAGGCCACGAGGTCCTCGCACAGCAGCCGCACCCGGACCGGGTCACCGCCGGGTTCCGGTATTTCGCTGGAGAGCAGGGCGGGTGTCCAGTAACGCCGGAGGAGTTCCCCCATCGGGGTGCCGGGACCGACTCGGGTGAGAATCTCGTTGTCCTGCTGGGACAGCATCGTCCGCCCTCCACACCCCGCGCCGGAGCTGCCGCCGTATGATGACGACCGCCGGCGCCGGATCGAATCGAGATGATCATTCCAGGCACCGCGCCGAAGTTCTGCGCAATTGTGCGGGCCGGCATCGACGTTATCGTCGACACCGGCCCTGGACGAAACTCCGATTGTTTCTACCGGGCCATCAGCACCGGTGATGGCCCGGTCAGCAGGCCACGAAGTGGTCGGTCCGGCCGCCGGCGGGGTCCCAGACGAGGCGGAACGTCGCCCGCCCCCCGCCGTCGTCCGCGGCCGGGAACTCGATCTCGTGGGAGCCGCCCTGGCGGAGGTCGTCGAGGACCGCCACCGGGGCGCCGCCCGGCCCGTGGGCGGTGACCCAGTCCCCGACGATCTGCCGGTAGAAGCCGGCCGCCTCCCGCCAGTCGGGGAACCGGTGTTCCTCGTCGATGCCGGTCACCAACCACATGTCTCCTCCATCGGCAGCGTTCAGGGCACGGGCGCGGCGGCGGTCGACACACCGATCCCGCCCCGCGTCGTCGGCCCGTACCGGGCCTTCTCCATCGTGATGTCCAGCGGCCGGCCGCGCTGCGTCCGCTGCTCGAACGCGGCGTCGTCCAGCAGGTCGGCGGGGACGAGCCAGGCGACCTCGAACTCCAGCCCGTCCGGGTCCTTCGCGTAGACGCTCTTGGAGGTGCCGTGGTCGGTGGCGCCGGCGTACGCGCCCGCGGCGGCGAGGGTGCCCGCGAGCTCCTCGAGCTCGGCGAGGGTGCCCACCTCCCAGCCGAGGTGGTACAGCCCGACCGCTCCGCGCCCCGCCGGGGAGTCGACCGCGTCGTCGCCGATGGCGAACAGGCCGATGTCGTGGTCGTTGGTGGAGTCGGGTGCCTGCAGGAAGGCGGCCCGTCCGGGCCGCTCCATCTGCACGGTGAATCCCAGCAGGTCGCGGTAGAACGCCACACTGCGGTCGACATCACGCACGTAGATCACGGCGTGGTTCAAGCGGTGGATCCCCATCCGCAGGGATGGTAAACGCCCTCGACGACCGCGGGAAACAACGATTGCTTCTGCCCCCGCATCGCGGTCGCTGATGATCACCAATCGGCCGGGTGGTGGGCGAAGGGGTGGCGGCCGCCCGGTCACTGCGTTTCCATGAGCGGGTGAAGTCCGCAACGTCGCGCCTCACGCGGCTCGATCTCAACCTGCTCGTCGTGCTGCGCGAGCTCCTCCGCGAACGCAACGTGACGCGTGCGGCGAAGCGGGTGGGCGTGTCCCAGCCCGCGGCGAGCGCCGCGCTCTCCCGCCTCCGCCGCTACTTCGACGACGACCTGCTCGTGCGCCGCGGCGGGAAGTACGAGCTGTCCGCGCTCGCCTTCCAGCTCGTCGACCAGGTCGAGGCGGTGTGCGAGGGCGTCGAGCGGCTCATCGCCACGGGCTCGGGGTTCGACCCGACGACGACGCGCCGCGAGTTCGAGATCGTCATGTCCGACTTCGCGATCACGGTGATGGGGGAGCGGCTCGCCGGGCTGATGAACGAGGAGGCGCCGGGCGCGCGCCTGAACGTCGTGCTCGTGCGGGAGGCACTCTCCGCGCACATCGGGCACACGATCCAGGTGGCCGACTGCGTCGTCTCCCATCCGACCAGCCGGTTCCTGATCCCCGAGATGTGCTCGAGCCCGCTCTTCGAGGACCGGTGGGTGTGCGTCGTCGCTGCGGGCAACACGCGGTTCGGCGGCGACGTCGCCGACATGGACGAGCTGGCGGACGCCACCTGGGTGGTGCCCTACCACGACGACGCGACGTTCCCCTCGATGGTGCCGGTGAGCAGGCAGTTCGCCCGGCTCGGCGTGCGGCCGCGGGTCGCGGTGCGCGTGGACAGCTTCCACGCGGTGCCCTACCTCGTGGCCTCGACCGACCGCGTGGCGCTCATGCAGGGGCGGCTCGCCGCGGCGTGCTCGCGCTTCCTGCCGCTGCGGATCGTGGACTGCCCCCGCCCCCTCGAACCGCTCGAGATCCGGCTCTGGTGGCACATCCGCCACGACACCGACCCCGGGCACCGCTGGTTCCGCGGGATCGTCGAGCGCGCGGCGCGGGACGAGCCCGGCGCGCCGGGCCGGCCGGAGGTGGACGCCCGACCACCGCGGATCCAGGGCTCCCTCGGGGGCGTCACAACGGTCAGCAACTGACCGGAACGCATGTCACGGTTCGGGTGTGGACAACGAGATCCTGCACCCCGCCGACTCCGTTCCCGGCGCCGGCGCCGTGCTCAACCCGTTCGTGATCGTCGACGACGCCGCCGGCCTGATCACCTTCGTGTCCGAGGTCTTCGGCGCCCCCGAGACGGTCGAGGCCAGGACCCCGATGCCGGACGGCAAGCTGATCCACTCCGAGCTCAGGCTGGGCACCGTCGATCTGATGGTGGCCGACCGGCTCGACGGCTGGCCGGCCCGCCCAGGGCTGCTGCAGGTGTGGGTCCGGGACGTGGCGACGGTGCTGGAACGGGCCACCGCCCGAGGCGCCACCACGGTCACGGAGGCGACCCCGTTCTACGGTGGGACGACGCTCGGCCGGACCCTAGATCCCTGGCAGAACATCTGGTGGCTGTGGGCACCCGCGCCCGGCCAGCCGGATCCGGCACCGCACTGGGAAGGCGGTTCGGACGTGATCTTCTCGACGCTGGACCAGGCGCTGCGCTCCTCGGCGACGCCGGGGTGACGTCCCCGATCGGGAGACCGCCGCGGCGCCGGTCACCAGCGGGTCTGGCTCGTGGCGAGCTCCCGCAGGGCGCCGACCACGCTGAGCAGGTGGGTGCGCATCGTCTGCTCGGCGACGTCCGGGTCCCCGGAGCAGACGGCCTCGATGACGCCGAGGTGCTCCTTGAGCCCGACGGAGGGGCGGCCGGGTAGCAGCGCCACCCGGAAGTGGTAGCGCACGCTCTGGGTGCGCAGGCGGTCGAGCATCAGGCCCGCGGTCTGGTGGGCGGAGATCTCCCGCACGGCCCGGTGGACGAGCTGGTTCGTCCGGCTGTAGGTCGGGATGTCGGCGCCCTCGACGGCGGTGCGCATCTGCTCGCCCAGCTGCCTCAGGCGCGCGCGGTCGCCCTCCGTGGCGCGCTCGGCGGCCTTGGCCGCGCAGAGCCCCTCGACGACCGCGCGGGTCTCGGTGATCTCCACGGCCTCCTCGAGCGAGATGGGGCGTACCCGTGCGCCGCGGTTGCGTTCGCGTTGCACGATGCCCTCGTTCTCCAGCTGCGCGAGGGCGGTGCGGACGGTGCCGCGCGAGGCCTGGTACAGCGAGACGAGGTCGGCCTCGGGCAGCCGCTGGCCCGGGGCGTACCTGCCCTGCATGATGCCGTCGCGCACGGCTGACACCACCTCGGCAACCGCCTCGCTGGGGGCCGTCTCCCCATCAGCCGCCATGGAGTTCCTCTCGCGCCGGTCGGGATCCCGGTAACCCTTACACGCACCGCACGTCGACCAGCGCGGGCCTGCGCTCGTCGCGGACCGTGCGCATGGCCTGCTCGAGGGCGGGTGCGAGCTGCGCGCGCTGCCCGACCCGCAGGCCGAGGCCGCCGGAGGCCTCGGCGTACGCGGCGAAGTCCGGCACCGGGCCGAGCTGGGCGAGGGGGGACAGCGAGGCTCCGGTGGCGGTGTGGCCGACGGGGTACATGCGCAGGGTGGAGCCCTGCACCGCGCCCCAGTGCGCGTTGGTGCACACGATGGTGAGGACGGGCAGCCCGTGCATCGCCATCGCGTGGTGGCAGGCGGCCGGGTTCGCGAACAGGTAGGCGCCGTCGCCGACGGCCGCGATCACCGTGGCGTCCGGCCGGGCCATCTGCACGCCGAGCGCGGCCGGTAGCCCCCAGCCGAGGCCGCCGGCGGGTGGGGTGCCGTACCAGGTGCCGGGCCGGGTGGACCCGACCAGCTCCGCCGACGCCCAGTACTCGTTGACGACGACGGCGTCGGGTGGCCGGACCCGGGCCAGGGCGGCGCACAGGGCCGTCTTCGTGATCGGGCCCTCGGCGTCCGCCTCGTCCTCGAGGACGCGTGCCCTGCGGGCACGCCAGCCGCTCACCCGTGCCGCCAGGCGGTCGGCCCGGCCGGGGTCGACGGCGCGCGCGTCGAGCGCGGAGGCGAGCGCGCCGAGGAGCGCCGAGGAGGTCGTGGTGATGGACAGGTCCGCATGGTGGGTGCGCATCGGGTAGCGGCTGAAGTGCGGGTCCGGCCCGCACTGGACGACCACGGCGTCGTCCCGCGGGGTCGTGTTGCCCGGGATCCACGGCACGTCCAGGTCGAGCACGCAGAGCACGTCGGCCTCGCCCAGCACGGCGTCGACGGAGTAGCCGGCGTGCAGCGGGTGGTCGGCCGGGAGGTTGACGTGGCGCGGCCCCTGCTCGACGACGGCGATGCCGAACCGCCGGGAGACCTCGTCGAGCAGCGCGACCGCGTCCTGGTCGGCGCCCGCGTCGGAGGTGACGATCACCGGGAACCGGGCGCCCGCGAGGAGGTCGGCCAGCCGCGCGACGGCGGTGGGGTCGGGGTGGGGCGGGGCCGGGCTTGCCGGCACGGGCCGCGCCTCGGCGCCCGGCACCGGTCCGGCGAGCACCTCGCGCGGCAGCGTGAGGTACACCGGGCCGCGCGGTTCGGTGCACGCCACGTCCAGCGCCCGGTCGACCACGTCGGTGACGTGCGCGCCGTCGCGCAGCTCGTAGTCCCACGCCACCATCTCGCGCAGCATGCCGGCCTGGTCGAACATCTCCTGGGCCCAGTGGATCGGGGCGTCGCGGGCGCCGAGCCGGGAGTGTTCGTACAGCGGGGTGCGGCCCGCCGTCAGCAGGATCGGCACCCGGCTGCGCGCGGCGTTGAAGATCGCGCAGACCGCGTTCGCGGTGCCGACGCTGGTGTGCAGCATGACCGCCTGCACCCGGCCGTCGCCGAGGTAGGACCCGTGCGCCATCGAGACGGCCACGTTCTCGTGGGCACACACCACGACGTCGGGCAGTTCCAGTTCGGACTCGTGGCGTCGGGCGTACGCCTCGACGAGCGGCGCGAAGTCCGTGCCGCTGTTCACGAACAGGCGGTCCACCCCGCGCTGTCTCAACCTTACGAGGAAGGCCTCCGCCACGGTCTCGGCGCGCTGGTCTCCAGGGTGGAGACGCGCTGTTGGTTCGGCTGCTTGCAGCTCCATGGTCACCTCCGCCATCAGCGCCGGTGAAGCCTACGCATAACCAAGATTGTTGACAATATGGTTGCCGGTTTTGGTTTTGCGGAGCTAAGGTTCCCTTCATCCCGCAGCCAGGGGGGTCAGTCAATGGGTTCAGCCAGCGCGCCCGTTCCCCTGCAGCGCAAGGAGACAGCCAAGAGCTGACTCCCGCATACCACCACACCCCGAGAGGTCGATGATGCTCTCCGCACAGGACAACGAGTTCCTGACCCGAGTGGGACCGGGCACGCCGATGGGCGAGCTGTTGCGCCGGTACTGGACTCCCGCGTTGCTCGTGAGCGAGCTGCCCACGCCGGCGGGCGACCCGGTGCGCGTTCGGTTGCTCGGTGAGGACCTCGTCGCCTTCCGGGACGTCAACGGCAAGGTCGGGCTGATCCAGGAGAACTGCCCGCACCGCGGGGCGTCGCTCTACTACGGCCGCAACGAGCTCGGCCCCGACGGCACCTGCGGCCTGCGCTGCCCGTACCACGGCTGGCAGTTCGACGCCGACGGCGCGTGCATCGACATGCCGAGCGAGCCGCCCAACAGCACCTTCAAGGACCGCGTCCGCGCCAAGGCCTACCCGGTGCACGAGTCCGGCGGGATCGTGTGGACCTACATGGGCCCCGCCGACAAGATGACGCCCTTCCGCGACTTCGGTACGGAGTCGCTCGAGCCCCACCAGGTCACGGCCACCAAGTTGCACACCAGCTGCAACTGGATGCAGGCCATGGAGGGCAACATGGACACCTCCCACATCTCGTGGCTGCACCAGTGGAACGGCGTCGACGACATCCCGGACGACGGCAGCGACAAGCCCGGCTACCCCACGAACGCGATGTCGTGGAAGTTCTGGAAGCACGACCGGGCGCCGCGCCTGGAGATCGAGGACACCTGGTACGGGTTCAAGTACGTCGGCATCCGCGACACCCCGGCCGGGCACACGCACGTGCGGATGAGCGCGTACTGCTTCCCGTACAACACGGTGATCGCGTCGGTGCCGTTCAGCACCGGGCACGGGCTGTTCGTGCCGGTCGACGACCACAACACGTACCGGTACAGCTTCGCCACGCGGGTGAACGAGGGCATCGCCGAGGTCGGGGGCAAGAACCTCTTCGCGCTGAGCCCGTTCGAGTTCGGCCCGGCCGAGGTGGGCCGCAACGGGATCATCCCGCGGCGCTACACCCTGGAGAACGACTACGGGATCGACCGCGACGCACAGCGCACCACCACCTACTCGGGCGTGCGCGAGTTCATCAGCCAGGACTTCATGGTCACCGAGACGATGGGCCCGATCTACGACCGCTCGCAGGAGCACCTCGGGACGTCCGACAAGGCGATCATCCGGATGCGCAGGCTGCTGATCGCCGCCGCGAAGAAGGTCGCCGAGGGCGGCGAGCCACCCGCGGTCGACGCCGACCTCGACTACCGCAGCATCCGCTCCGCGGAGAAGATCCTCGAGGCCGGCGAGGACTGGCGCGAGCTGGGCACCGACGCCGACCCGATGGTCCAGCGGTACGACCCCGGCAACACGCGCACCCCCATCGCCGGCGACTGACGCGCTCGCGGTGCGCTCCCGGCTCCCCCCGGGTGCGCACCGCTCCCACCACCACCCCTCTCTCCACACGCCGAGGTGTACCGGATGAGGCTGCGACCCCGCACGTCCCGCATCGTCGCGGGCGTGGCGCTGGTGTGCTGCGCCCTGCTCGTGGGGGCGTGCGGGGCCGCAGACCGTGCCGCCGTCGCCGAGGGCGCGCTGCAGGAGCGCGACCCCTACGGCGGTGACCCGGCCGCCGAGGGCACGCCGAAGCCGGGCGGCACGCTCCTGCTCGGCATGGACCGCGAGATCGTGAGCTTCGACCCCACGGTCCAGAACTCGAACATGGCGGCGCTGGCCGTCTACGACTCGCTGATGAAGCTCACCCCGGACGGCAAGGCCGAGCCCTACCTCGCGCAGTCCATGGAGACCACCGACGGCGGCACGACCTGGGTGCTGACGCTGCGGCCCGGCGTCACGTTCTCCGACGGCACCCCGCTCGACGCGAGCGCGGTGATCGTCAACACCCAGCGGCACATCGACACGGTGTCCTCACCCGCGCACCCGTTCGCGGAGCGGATCACGTCGATGCGCGCGGTCGACCCGCTGACGGTCGAGTTCGTGCTGGACGGGCCGTTCGGCGACTTCCCGGTCGTGTTCGGCCAGCCGATCACATACGGCAGCCTCGGCCTGATCGTCTCGCCCGCCGCGCTGCAGCAGTACGGCGACGACATCGGCCGCCACCCCGTCGGCGCGGGCCCCTTCACGTTCACCGAGTGGATCCCCGACTCCCGGACCGTGCTCACGAAGAACCCGTCGTACTGGCAGGAGGGCAAGCCGTACCTGGACGGGCTGGAGTTCCGGCCGCTGCCGGACACCGAGACGCGCTACGCCTCCATCGAGAACGGCGACGTCGACGTGGTGTTCGGTGGCTACAACCAGGAGCTCGTGCGGGCCAGCCAGAACCCGAACCTGCGCGTGTACTACGGACCGGGCAACGCGGGGGAGTACCTGTACTTCAACTTCAACAAGGCGCCGTTCGACGACCGCCGCATGCGGGAGGCGCTGATCTCCTCGCTCGACCTGAACGCGCTCGCGGCGAGCCAGTACAGCGGCCGGCTGGTGTCGGCCACCAGCCTGTTCACCGAGAGCAGCCCTTACCACACCGCGGCGGCGTCGGACGCGTGGCCGCGCTACGACCCGGAGCGGGCGAGAGGGCTCATCGAGGAGTACCGCGCGGGTGGCGGCAACCCCGACTTCACGTTCAAGACCACCCAGACCAGGGTGCCGTTCGGCGAGTTCCTGCAGGCGCAGATGGCCGCCGTCGGGATCGACGTGCAGCTGCAGTTCTACGACCTCGCGCAGTACTCCTCCTCGGTCGTGCAGAGCAACGACTTCCAGCTCACGACGTGGATCAGCGCCTTCGACACCCCGTTCCCCGGCGCGAGCAGGTTGCTGCACAGCGGCGGCAACACGAACTACGGGAAGTACTCCAACCCGCAGGTGGACGCCCTGCTCGACGAGGCCGCGACCACGTCGGACCCGGCTGTCCGCACCAACGCCTACCAGCAGGTGGAGGGGCTGGTGGGGCAGGACCTGGCGATGGCCTGGTTCAGCCGCAGCTACCTGTCGACGATCACGAAGCCCGAGGTGAAGGGCGTCGACCGGTACGTGTCCCGCGACATGTTCTACGCGACGACCTGGCTGGACCGCTGATGAGACCGACCACCCCCGCCCATCCCGGAAGGGCCCGAACCGCATGACCTATCTGATCGCAGAATCCTGCGTCGACCTCATGGACCGCAGCTGCGTCGACGTCTGCCCCGTCGACTGCATCTACGTGGGCGAGCGGAAGCTCTACATCAACCCCGCCGAGTGCATCGAGTGCGGGGCGTGCGAGCCGGAGTGCCCGGTCGACTCGATCGTGCTGGAGCAGCAGGCCTCCGAGGCCGAGGCCGTCCACCTCGCCGACAACGCGGCCTTCTTCTACGACCTGCTCCCCGGCCGGGACGCCCCGCTGGGAGACCCCGGCGGGGCGTCGCTCACCGGTCCGGTCGGCGCGGACACCCCGCTGGTCGCGGCGCTGCCGGCGAAGGACTGAGGCACGCGATGGCCGACACGCTGAGCGCGACACCACAGACCACGGCGGCCGGCAACGGCACGCGACGCAGCGGCGCGCGGAAGTCCGCGGTGCGCCGCGTCCGCAAGCGGCTGACGCACCTGCTGCTCGTGCTCCTCGCCGTGACGTTCCTGTCGTTCATCGTGGTCGACCTGCTGCCCGGCGACGCGGCCGTCGTCGTGGCCGGCGACAACGCGACGCCGGAGCAGGTCGAGCAGGTGCGCACGGAGCTCCAGCTCGACCGCCCGGTGCTCGTGCGTTACGTCGACTGGCTCGGCGGTGTGGTCACCGGCGACCTCGGGCGCTCGTTCCGGACCGGCCAGCCGGTGGTCGAGGCGCTCGCCCAGCGCATCCCCGTCACCTTCGAGATCACGATCATCGCCCAGCTGCTGGCGCTGCTGGTGGCGGTGCCGCTCGCCGTGTACTCGGCGTACCGGCCCGGCGGGTTCGTCGACCGGACGTCGATGACGATCGGGTTCGGCGCGGCCGCCATGCCGAACTTCGTGTTCGGCATGGTGCTGATCGTGCTGTTCGCCGGCGGGGTGTCGAGCATCCTGCCCGCCACGGGCTACACCGGGTTCTTCGAGAGCCCCCTCGGCAACCTGCAGTCGATCGTCCTGCCCTGCCTGACGCTCATGATCGCCGAGGCGGCGGTCTACCGACAACTCCTGCGCTCGGACATGGTGTCCACGCTCCAGGAGGACTTCATCCTGATGGCCCGGTCGAAGGGACTCAGCCCGGCGCGGATCCTCTTCCGCCACGCGCTGCGGCCCTCGTCGTTCTCCCTGATCACGCTCTCCGGGGTGAACATCGGCCGGTTGCTCGGCGGCACGGTGATCGTCGAGACGCTCTTCGCGATCCCCGGGCTCGGGCAGCTCATCGTGCAGGCCGTGTTCAACCGCGACTACATGATCCTGCAGGGCGCGCTGCTGTTCGTCGCCGTCGCCTACGTCGTGATCAACATGCTGATCGACCTCCTGTACCTGGCCCTCGACCCGCGGGTGCGCAGAGATGCCTGAACGAACGATGCCCGAGCAGACGACGTCCGAGCAGCCGGCGTCCGGCCAGGCGCTGCCCAAGCATGCGGCGCCCAAGGGCCGCGCCAAGAGCCGGGCCAAGGGCGCGCGGCGGGCCGAACGCACCCCGTTCGGCTGGTACGTGGCGTGGACCTGGCTCGGCGCGGTGGTGCTCGCGGCGGTGTTCGCGCCGCTGCTGCCGCTGTGGGACCCGGCGGTCCCCGACTACACCGCCGTGTTCTCGGGCATCACCCCGCAGCACTGGCTCGGTGGGGACACCCTCGGTCGCGACACGTTCTCCCGCGTGGTCTACGGGGCGCGGGCGTCGCTGCTCGTCGGCATCTGCGCGGTCGGGCTCGGTGCGCTCGTCGGGGGCTTCCTCGGGATGCTCGCCGGCTACTTCGGCGGCCGCACCGAGCGCGTGCTCGCGCTGATCACCGACGTGGTCCTGGCGTTCCCCGGCCTGGTGTTCATCATCGCGATCGTCGCGATCCTCGGTTCCAGCCTGACGCACCTGATCATCGGTCTGGCGATCCTGTCGGTGCCGACGTTCATCCGGCTGGCCCGCGCCGCCACCCTGGTGGTGGCGCAACGGGAGTTCGTGCTGGCCGCCCGAGCGTACGGGTGCAGTCCGATCCGGATCATCGCCCGCGAGATCGCGCCGAACGTCGTTCTCCCGGTCGCCGCGTACGGCTTCATCATGATCGGCGTCTTCATCGTCGTGGAGGGCTCGCTGTCCTTCCTCGGGCTCGGCATCCCGCCGCCCACGCCCAGCTGGGGCGGCATGATCGCCGGCGGTCGTACGGAGCTCCTGAACTACCCCCACATCTCGCTGTTCCCGGCCGCGGTCATGTTCCTCACGGTGCTGTCGATCAACTACATCGGTGAGCGGATCCGCAAGCAGTTCGAGGTCAAGGAGAGCAACCTGTGAGCGAGCTTGCGAGCGAACCGTCGTCACAGGGTGCTTTGCTGACCGTCGAGGACGTCGTCGTGCGCTTCCACACCAAGAAGGGTGTGGTGCAGGCGGTCGACGGCGTCTCGCTGCGGCTCGAGGAGGGGGAGGTCCTCGCCGTCGTCGGCGAGAGCGGCTCGGGCAAGACCGTGTTCACCCGCCGGGTCATGGGACTCGTGTCCGGTGGCCGCGGCACCGAGGTCGAGGGCAGCGTCACGTTCGACGGCACGGACCTGACCGAGCTCTCGAGCAAGGAGCTGTCCCGGTTCTGGGGCGCGGAGATCGCGCTGATCCTCCAGGACCCGATGACGTCGCTGAACCCCGTGAAGCGCATCGGCGAGCAGCTGACCGAGACGATCGTCCTGCACGAGCGCGTGTCCAAGCAGCAGGCGCGGGACCGGGCCGTCGAGCTCCTGCACTCGGTGGGGCTCTCCGAGCCGGAGCGGCGGGTGCGCCAGTACCCGCACGAGCTGTCGGGCGGCATGCGCCAGCGCGTCACGATCGCGATCGCGCTCTCGTGCAACCCGCGGCTGCTGCTGGCCGACGAGCCGACCACGGCGCTCGACGTCACGGTCCAGGCCCAGATCCTCGACCTGCTCGCCGACCTGCAGTCCCGCCTCCGCATGGCGATGCTGCTGGTCACGCACGACCTGCGGGTGGTGCGCAGCCGCTCGGACCGCATCGCCGTGATGTACGCGGGCCGGATCGTGGAGACGGCGCCGACGTCGGTGCTGTTCGCCGAGCCGAAGATGCCTTACACCGAGGCGCTCATGAACGCGGTGCCGCCGCTCGCGGGCCCCAACCACACCCGGCTCTCCGTGATCCCCGGCCGTCCGCCGGACCTGATCGACCCGCCGGCGGGGTGCAAGTTCAGCCCGCGCTGCCCCGTCGCCCAGGACAAGTGCCTCACCGAGGAGCCGCCGCTGCGCGACGCCGGGTCCGCCGAGCACCGGTACCGCTGCTGGTTCCCGGTGGGCAGCCCGGCCTGGGAGCAGGCCAGGGCCGACAACATCGAGCGCGGGCGGACCGCCGCCGGGACGCCGGTCACCGAGGAGATGGTCGCGACATGATCGGGCTACGCCGCTCCCGGCCCGGGCGCGGGTTCGCCGCGCTCGCCGTCGCCTGCGCCGCGCTGCTGACCGCCGCGTGCGGGTCCAACCTCGCCCCGATCGGGGGAGCGGCGGGGGACACGTCGATCCGCACCGTCAACCCGTACGGCGGGGACGTGGCGGCCGAGGGCCAGCCGAAGTCCGGCGGCACCCTGGTGATGGGGATGGACCGGGCGATCATCGGGTTCGACCCGACCGTCCAGAACACCAACCAGGCGGCCACGGCCGTGTACGACTCGCTGCTGAAGCTGTCGCCGGAGGGCAAGGCGGAGCCGTACATGGCGCGGTCGATGGACAGCCCCGACGGCGGCCGGACCTGGCGGCTGGGCCTGCGCGAGGGCGTGCAGTTCTCCGACGGCACCCCGCTCGACGCGGACGCCGTGATCCTCAACGTGCAGCGCCACATCGACAAGGCCTCGTCCCCGGGGCACCGGTTCACCGAGCCGATCGAGTCGATGACCGCGGTGGACCCGCTGACCGTGGAGTTCCGGTTGACGGAGTCGTTCGGGTCGTTCCCGGTGGCCTTCGCGAGCGGCTTCAACGGCGGTGGCCTCGGCCTCATCGTCTCGCCCGCCGCGATCGCGCAGTACGGCGACGACGTCGCGCGGCACCCGGTGGGGGCGGGCCCGTTCGTGATCGGCGAGTGGGTGCCCGACTCCTACGTGCGGCTCACGAAGAACCCCAACTACTGGCAGCAGGGCATGCCCTACCTGGACGGGCTGGAGTTCCGGCCGCTGCCCGACACCGAGACCCGGTACGCCTCGATCGAGAACGGCGACGTCGACCTGATCTTCGCCGGCTACCACACGGAGCTGCTGCGCGGCCTGGAGAACCCGAACCTGTCGGTCTACTACGGCTCGGGCAACGGCGCGGAGTACGTCTACTTCAACCACCAGCAGGCGCCGTTCGACGACCACCGGATGCGGGAGGCGGTGGTGCGCGGGATCGACCTGGACGCGCTGGCGGCCACCCAGTTCCGCAGCCAGATGGAGCGGGCGCCGGGCTGGTTCGGCGCCGACAGCGGGTACTCGACGCCCGAGGCGGAGGCGGCGTGGCCGGCCTACGACCCGGAGAAGGCCAAGGCGCTGGTGGCCGAGTACGTGGCCGGCGGCGGCAGCGCCACGGTGCAGTACAAGACCACCAACGCGCCCAACCGGGTGGCGTTCGCCGAGTTCGTACAGGCGCAGATGGCGGCGATCGGCATCACCTTGCAGGTGCAGTTCTACGACCTGGCGCAGTACACCTCGAGCGTGGTGCAGAGCCACGACTTCCAGATGGCCGGGTGGGTCGGCGGTCCCGTCGACGCCCCCTACCCGGCGGTGCAGAACCTGATGCACACCGGCGGCAGCTCGAACTACGGCGAGTACTCCAACCCCGAGGTGGACGCGCTGCTGGACCAGGCCGCCGCGACGACCGACGAGGCGCAGCGGACGAGCCTGTACCAGCAGGTGGCGCTGCTGTCCAACCAGGACATCCCGGTCGGCTACTACAGCCGGGGCTACCTGTCCACGATCGCGAAACCTGAGGTCAAGGGCGTGGTGCGCTACCTGACCAGGGACATGTTCTTCGCGACGACGTGGCTCGACCGGTGACCGGGGTGCGCGGGGAGCGGGAGCCGGAGGGGCCGCCCGGCCGAAGAAGACCGCGCGGGCCCCGCGCCGTCGCCTTCCTCGCGTTGGCGCTCGGCGCGCTGCTGACCGCCGCGTGCGGGGCCAACCTGGCGCCGGTCGGAGGTGGGGTGGGGGAGACCACCATCCGCACCGTCAACCCCTACGGTGACGATCTCTCCGCGGAGGGTGAGCCGAAGCCGGGCGGCACGCTGGTGATGGCCATGGACCGGGAGATCGTCGGGTTCGACCCGACGGTGAGCAACACCAACCAGGCCGCGCTCGCCGTGTACGACTCGCTGTTGAAGCTGAACCGCGAGGGCAAGCCGGAGCCGTACCTCGCGAAGGCGATGACGAGCCCCGACAGCGGCCTGACCTGGCTGTTGGAGCTCCGCGAGGGCGTCGAGTTCTCCGACGGCACGCCGCTGGACGCCGACGCGGTGATCGTCAACGTACAGCGGCACATCGACGCGGCCTCGTCACCGGGGCACCGGTTCACCGAGCCGATCGCGTCGATGACCGCGGTGGACCCGCTCACGGTGAAGTTCACGCTGAAGGAACCGTTCGGCCCGTTCCCGGTCGCGTTCGCCAGCGGTTTCGCCTACGGCGGTCTCGGCATCATCGTCTCGCCCGCGGCGCTTCAGCAGTACGGCGACGACATCGCGCAGCACCCGGTGGGGGCGGGCCCGTTCGTGCTGACCGGCTGGGCCCGGGACTCGCACATGAACCTGAAGCGCAACGAGAACTACTGGCAGGACGGCATGCCGTATCTGGACGAGCTGGAGTTCCGGCCGCTGCCCGACACCGAGACCCGCTACGCCTCGATCGAGAACGGTGACGTCGACCTGATCTTCGCCGGCTTCCACACGGAACTGCTGCGCGGGCTGGCGAACCCGAACCTGAAGGTGTACTTCGGCTCGGGCAACGGTGCGGAGTACGTCTACTTCAACCACGAGAAGGCACCGTTCGACGACCACCGGATGCGCGAGGCGGTGGTGCGCGGGATCAACCTCGACGCGCTCGCGGCCACCCAGTACAAGGGGCAGATGGAGCGCGCGGCCGGCTGGTTCGGCGCCGACAGCGAGTACCACACGCCCGAGGCGGAGGCCGCGTGGCCCGCTTACGACCCGGAGAAGGCCAAGGCGCTGGTGGCCGAGTACGTCGCCGACGGCGGCAGCGCCACGGTGCAGTACTCGAGCACCAACTCGCCGAACCGGGTGGCGTTGACGGAGTTCCTGCAGGCGCAGATGGCGGCGATCGGCATCACGCTGGAGCCGCACTTCTACGACCTGGCGCAGTACACGTCGCAGGTCATGCTGGCCGGTGACTTCCAGCTCGCCGGCTGGGTCGGCGGCCCCAACGACTCCCCCTACCCGGCGGTGCACAACCTGCTGCACACCGGGGCCAGGTCGAACTACGGCGGCTACTCCGACCCGGAGGTCGACGCGATGCTGGAGCAGGCCGCCGCCACCACCGACGACGCCGAGCGCACCCGGCTCTACCAGCAGGTCGAGCTGCGGTCCAACCAGGACATCGCGGTCGGCTACTACAGCCGGGGTTACCTGTCCACGATTGCGAAACCGGAGGTCAAGGGCGTGGTGCGCTATCTGACCAGGGACACGTTCTTCGCTACGACATGGCTCGACCGGTGACGGCGGCGCGCACCGAGCGGGAACCGGAGACCCGCGCGCCCGACGGCAACTCCGACGACAACGACGTCGTTCTCCGGCTCGAGGACCTGGTGGTCGAGTTCCCGGTGGGGGGCGGGCAGACCGTGCACGCCGTCTCCGGGATCGATCTCGAGGTCCGCAGGGGAGAGACGCTCGGTCTGGTCGGCGAGTCCGGCTGCGGCAAGTCGACCACCGGCCGGGCGATCATGCAGCTGCCCGGGCCGACGAGCGGGTCGGTGGAGTTCGAGGGACGCGACCTCACCACGCTCGCGCCCCGCGAGCTGCGGGAGCTGCGGCCCAAGCTGCAGATGATCTTCCAGGACCCGATCTCCTCCCTCAACCCGCGGCGCCGGATCCCGGACATCGTCGGCGACCCGCTGGTGGTGTGGGGGCGCGGCGACGAGCGGGCCCGGGTCGTGCCCGAGGTGCTCGAAGCGGTCGGGCTCGACCCGGAGCAGGTGGCCGACCGGCGGCCGCACCAGTTCTCCGGCGGGCAGTGCCAGCGCGTGTCGATCGCCCGCGCCCTGGTGCTCGAACCGGAGGTGCTGATCTGCGACGAGCCCGTGTCGGCGCTGGACGTGTCGGTGCAGGCGCAGATCCTCAACCTGCTCGAGGACATGAAGCGCCGCTACGGGCTCACGCTGGTGTTCATCGCCCACGACCTCGGCGTGGTGCGCAACATCAGCGACCGCGTCGCCGTCATGTACCTCGGCCGCATCTGCGAGCTGGGGGAGACCACCGCGCTGTTCGACGACCCCGTGCACCCGTACACGCGGTTGCTCGTCTCGTCCATCCCGTCGATCGAGGCCGGAGAGAACGCCGACCGGGGGCGCGGCGAGATGCCGTCGCCGATCAACCCGCCCAGCGGCTGCCGCTTCCGCACGCGGTGCCCCCTCGCCGACGAACGCTGTGCCACGGAGGTGCCCGAGATGCGCGAGGTCAAGCCCGGGCGGTTCGCCGCCTGCCACCACCCCGTCCTCGAGTCGGAAGGAGCCTGATGCCGATCGACCCCGGCGCCGTCGGCCGCCACGGCGAGCCGCGTTCCCGGACCTGGACCTCCACCGACGCCCTGCTGTACGCGGTGGGCGTCGGCGCCGGGCTCGGCGAGCCCACCCAGGAGCTCGCCTTCACCACGGAGAACTCCGCCGAGGTGTCCCAGCAGGTGCTGCCGACGTTCGCGGTGCTCCTGTCGCAGGCGCCGTCGCCGCCGTTCGGCACGTTCGACCCGGCGATGCTGGTGCACGCGGAGCAGGAGATCACCCTGCACCGCCCGGTCCCGGTCGAAGGCACGGTCACGGCGACGGCCCGGGTGGCCGGCGTGTACGACAAGGGCAAGGGCGCCCTCGTGGTCACCGAGTCGACCGCGGTGCTCGCGGCCGGGCCGGACACGGGGCAGCCGCTCGCCACCAACCGCAGCGCCCTGTTCATCCGCGGCGAGGGCGGCTTCGGGGGAGACCGCGGCCCGCGCGACGACTGGGCTGCGCCCGACCGCGCCCCCGACCACAGCGTGCGGTACGAGACCCGCCCCGAGCAGGCGCTGCTCTACCGGCTGTCCGGGGACCGCAACCCGTTGCACTCCGACCCGGCGTTCGCGGCGCGAGCCGGGTTCGGCAAGCCGATCCTGCACGGGCTCTGCACCTACGGCGTCACGGGGCGGGCGCTGCTGCACGAGGTCGCGGGCGGCGACCCGACCCGCCTCACCGGCGTGTACGGGCGGTTCAGCGCCACCGTCACCCCGGGCCAGGCCCTTTCGGTCGACATCTGGGACGAGGGCGGCGGGCAGATCCTGCACCGCACGCGCACCGACGACGGCACCGTGGTGATCGACCGCGGCCGGGCGACCGTCGGGGCGACCCGATGACCGGCGTGAACCCGCCCGAGCTGCTTGCGGCCGATCTCGTCGCCATCGACGTGCACACGCACGTCCACTTCTCCACGAAGGCTGCCCAGTCCGAAGCGGGCGCCGAGCGCATGGCGCAGATGAAGGCGCACTTCAAGTCCGACGTGCTCGGCATGGACCTGCACCAGCTCGCCGCGTTCTACCGGGAGCGGCGCATGGCGGCCGTGGCCTTCACGGTCGACTCGCTCGGTGACCGGGCCGAGCACGCGCCGACCAACGAGGAGATCGGCGAGGTCGCCGCCGAGCACCCGGACGCGATCATCCCGTTCGCCAGCGTGCACCCCGCGCGCGGCAAGGCCGGCGCGAAGATCGCGCGGCGGCTGATCGAGGACTACGGGTTCCGGGGCTTCAAGTTCCACCCGAGCGTCCAGGAGGTCTTCCCGAACGACCCGGTCGCGTTCCCGATCTACGAGGTGCTCGCCGAGCACGGCCTCCCGGCGCTGTTCCACACCGGGCAGAACGGCGTCGGCGCCGGCACGAGGGGCGGCGGCGGGGTGCGCCTGAAGTACTCCAACCCACTGGCCCTCGACGACGTGGCCGTGGACTTCCCGGACATGCCGATCATCATGGCGCACCCGTCGTTCCCGTGGCAGGACGAGGCGCTGGCCGTGGCCACGCACAAGGCGCAGGTGTACATCGAGCTGTCGGGCTGGTCGCCGAAGTACTTCCCGCCGCAGCTGGTGCAGTACGCGAACACGTTGCTGCGCAAGAAGGTGATGTTCGGGACCGACTTCCCCCTGTTCACGCCGGAGCGGTGGATGGCGGATCTGGAGAAGACCGAGGTCCGCGACGGCGTCAAGCCCGACATCATGCTGCACAACGCGGCGCGGCTGTTCGGGCTGGAGACGGACCGGTCATGAACATCGGGCTGGAGGACAACTTCGCCTCGCACTTCGAGCACATCGCCGACCTCGTCCCGCAGCGGGTCGCGATGGCGGCCGGCGACCGGCAGCTGACCTGGGCGCAGTTCGACGAGCAGGCGGACCGGCTCGCCGGGTACCTGGCCGCCCGCGGTGTCGGTGCGGGCGACCGGGTCGGCGTGGACGCGCGGAACTCCCCGGAGCACCTGGTCGCGCTGCACGCGCTGTTCAAGCTGATGGCCGCACCGGTGAACGTCAACTACCGGTACCGCGCGGCCGAGGTGCGGTACCTGCTGGAGATGTCCGGGGCCCGGGCCGTGATCGCCGACGACGACCTCGCCGACGTCGTGGCGGAGGCGGCCGCGCCCGTGCCGGGGTGCGACGTGCTGGTGCGGATCGACCCGGCAGGCGGTTTCGGGGCCGACGTCGCCACCACCGACCGGCATCCGCGCCGCCCCCGCGGGGACACCGAGTGGCGGCTGTTCACGGGCGGCACCACCGGCCAGCCCAAGGCTGTGATCGGCAGCCACGCCGAACGGCTGCGTTCGGTGCGGTCCGGCGGCTTCGCGACGCTGGGGCTCTCCGCCACCGACGGGATCGAGGCGCTGCACCAGGCGCTCGACATCGACCCGCACGGCCCTCGCGGCATGGTGCAGCTGCCCGCGCCGCCGCTGATGCACGGCACCGGCCTGTACTCCGCGCTCGGCGCGCTGGCCGTCGGCGCGCCGGTCGTGCTGCTGACCGGCAGGAGCGTCTCGGGTGCGGAGGTGCTGGCGGCGATCGAGCGACACGGCGTCACCGACCTGGTGATCGTGGGCGACGCGTTCGGGCTGCGCCTGCTCGACGCGCTCGACGAGAGGGCCACGGCGGGGCAGCCGCTCGGGATCGGCTCCCTGCGCCGGATCCGCAGCATCGGCTCGGTGTGGACGCCGGGCGTGAAACGCAGGCTGCTCGCCCACGCCGACCTCACCCTGAGCGACGCCGTCGCGTCGACGGAGGGCGGGGTGTTCGCCCGGTCCGAGACCACGCGGGCCTCGCTCGCGGAGAAGGGGACCGACGAGGAGGCCGGTGTCTTCGAGCTGGCGCCCGGCGCCCGCCTCCTCGACGAGGACGGCCACGACGTCGTGCCCGGCTCGGGAACGATCGGGGTGCTCGCCGCGCCGGTCGTGCCCGAGGCGGGGTACGAGGGCGACGCGGAGAAGACCGCGAGTGCCTTCCGCGACATCGACGGCGTGCGGTACACGATGCCCGGCGACCTGGCCACCCTCGAGACCGACGGGCGGCTGCGGCTGCTCGGCCGGGGCAGCACGGTGGTCAACACCGGTGGTGAGAAGGTGTTCACCGACGAGGTGGAGCTCGCGCTCCGCGCCCACCCGGCCGTCCGCGACGCAGTGGTGCTCGGTGTTCCCGACGAACGCTTCGGCAACGTCGTCGCCGCTGTCGTGTCGCTGGAGCGCGGCGCCGTCGCCGATGCCGACGAGCTCGGCGCCTTCGTCGGCTCCCGGCTGGCCGGCTACAAGAAGCCCCGCCGGATCGCCGTGGTGCCCGAGGTGGAGCGCCTCAACACGGGCAAGGCCGACCTGGGGTGGGCGCGCCGGCAGCTCGGGGCAGGGCAGTTCGGGATCGGGGCCGCTCCGGCGCCGACCGCCCCGTGAGCCTGCGCCCTGGACGTTCGGCACGCAGCGGTTGGTGGGTCGTGGTGGGCGGGTCGGTCCTGCTCACCCTCCAGAACGGGCTGATCATCGGCGCCTTCGGCGCCTACCTCGTGGTGATCACGGCGGACACGGGCTGGTCGGCGGGGGTGATCGCGCTCGGCTACGCGATCGTCCAGCTCGGCAACGGCTTCCTCGCGCCGCTCACCGGTTGGTTCTGCGACCGGGTGGGGGTGCGCGCGGTCGCCCGGGCCGGAACGGTCGTCACGGCGGCCGGCTTCGTCCTCGCCGCCGCGGTCACCGACGCGCCGCACTTCGTCGGGGCGGTCGTCGTGATCGCGCTCGGCTGCTCGGCGGCGGGTGTCACACCGCTGACCGTGGCGGTGGTGCAGACCATGACGGCGCGGCGCACCCTGGCCCTGGGTCTGCTCCCGACCGGGATCGCGCTCGGCGGGCTGGCCGTGCCGCTCGTGACGTGGGCGCTGGCCGGGGTCGGGTGGCGCGCCACGTTCGTCGGCGTCGCCGTGGTGATCCTCGCGGTGGGCCTGGTGGCGAGCTCGGCCCTCCCCACCGACCGGCGCCCGCGGCCCGTCGTGGCGACCCCGCCGGCGTCGAGCACGGCGCCCGCCGACCCGGGCGACCACGACCTGGGCAGCGCCCTGCGCACACCGGCGTTCTGGCTGCTCGTCGTGGGGCACGGCACGGCGTTGGTCGCGATCAGCGCGGTGAGCCTGCACCTGGTGCCGCTGCTGACCCACGAGCACGGCATCCCGCTCGCGACGGCAGGCCTCGCGGTCGCGGTGATGTCGACGGCGCAGCTGCTCGGCCAGGTCGTCACCGGCGTCGTCGCCGATCGCCTCGACAAGCGGATGCTCGCCGCGGGGTGCATGGTCGTGCAGACCGGCGTGCTGGTCGCGTTCGCGACGGCGTCCGGCTTCTGGCTCATGATGGTGCTGACGACCGTGCACGGGATCGCCTGGGGCCTGCGCGGGCCGGTGATGAACGCGATGCGCGCGGACTACTTCGGCGTCGGCTCCTTCGGCACGATCATGGGATGGTCGGCGGGGTTCGTCTCGATCGGGCTGGTGGTCGGGCCGCTGCTCGTCACGGCGATCGCCGCCGGATCGGGCGGTTACCCGGCCGCCTTCTTCGTGCTGGCCGCGGTGACGACCGCGGGTGCCGTCGCGTTCCTGGTGCTGCGCCGGCCGCGGGTCCCCACGAGGCTGCGCTGCGGTGACGGCGCCGGCCGGGCGTGAGGTGCTCACGGGATGGGCAGGACGTCCCGGGTGCCACCACCAACGGTGGTGCGCACGTCCACCTGGCCGTCGGCGCGCAGCATGCAGAGCGCCAGGCCGTCCTTGACGGTGCAGCGCGCACCCGAACCGCTGGAGCCGGGCTGCGGCGTCGTGGCGATCTCGACCCGGTCGACCAAGGGCCCGACGGTCAGGAGCGCGACGACCAGGCCGTCACGACGCAGCGAGGTGACGATCGCGGCCTCCGAGGTCTCGCCCGGGTCGAGGTCGCCTGCGGCGGCGATCGACTCCTCGCCCGGACCGGCGTAGCAGACCGCTGCCCGGGTATCGGCGACGCGGCCGACGACTGCGGCCGGCGCACCTGCAATGGGATCCTGGTCCAGGACCGTCTCGTCGGGCTTGCCTGTTCGCCGCGATTCGGACGAGAGCTGGTCCATGAGGCAGGCCGTCAGTCTTCCGCTCCGCTCCGCCCTCACCCTCGCCTCCTGGACCTCTTCCGGTGACGGCTCCGGCCTCGGCCGGTCCCGAACCTGGATCGGGGGGCTTTCGAGCTCGGGGGGCGGCCCGTCGAACGACCCGGGTACGACGATCCGCTGCGCCCATCCTCGCGGCGCGTAGGGACTGAGGCTGATGATCTGCACCGGCGCCGCCGACGTCTCGGTGCTCCCCCCGGAGAGGCCCACCTCGACCGCGATCCGCTGCGGGTTGAACAGGATGATCTGGAACCCGAACGGGGCTATCTGCACCGCGCCCGCCGGCCGGCCGCCGACCATGCTCACGGACACGTTGGTGTCGTCCGCGTGGCAGGCGAACGAGTCGTTGATCACCAGAACGGTGCCCGGAGCATCCCGGCTCATCATGTCGTTGGGCATGGGCAGCACGCCGGTGATGCGCCACTCCGCGGTCGGCGGGTACTGCTCGCGGAGCTCGGATCCGTTCACGGCCGCGACGCACCGGCCGAGCTCCTCGGCGACCGCGGGGTCACCGTGGGGAGCGAGGTTCTCCTGCTGGGCGGCGGGCCCACCGACCCCGGTCAGTGCGACCGACGTGGTGAGCGCGAGCGTCGCCACCACGGCGGCCACCGCCGCGGCGAGGGGAGCGAAGCGCCGCCCGGGGGCTTTCGTCCCGGCGAGAACGGTCCGCAGGACGCGCTCGCGCACCTCGTCCGGCAGCGGCGGGGCGGGCGGGAGCTGCAACTCGTTCATCGAACCTCCTCGGGCAGGACCGTGCGCAGGGTCGTGCGGGCGCGGTGGACGCGGGAGCGCAGCGTCGCCTCGGGCACCCCGAGCACCTGAGCCGCCTCGGGGTACGGGACGTCGGCCACCAGGCACAGCGCGACGGCCTCGCGCTGCCCGGCGGGCAGCGCCGCGACGGCGGCGAGCACCCGGTGCACGCGGCGGCGGTCGTCGAGCGACGCCACGACGGCGTCGGAGTGGTCGTCCACGTGCGGGGCGGGGCCGACCCGCCGGAGGAGCCGGAGCCCGCGGTGTCGCCGCCGCCACTCCGTGCGCGCCTCGTTGCCGGCCACCGCGAGCAGCCACGGACGCACCGAGCCGCCGGCGAGCTGCACCTCGGCGCGCCGCCGCCACGTGGTCAGGAACGTCGCGGCGAGGACGTCCTCGGCCGCCGTGGGGGAGCCGGTCAAGCGGTGGGCGTGGCGCCACACCGGGTCGGCGTGGCGGTGGTACAGCTGCGCGAACGCATCGGGGTCGCCGTCCCGGGCCGCCGCCCACAGCGCGACGTCCTCGCCCGGCGGCGCGGTCGCCGGCGGTGCCCCCTCACTCGTCGTCATACCCGATCATTGCCGGCACCGGCCATCGCGTTGCACGGAGGATGACATGAAGATCGTCGGTCACAAACCGACCGGGGTGCTCAAGGCGCTGCTGCGCGCACCCATCTGGATCTACCGGGCCGGGTTCGGCCGGCTGCTGGGCCACCGGCTCGTCTACCTGGCGCACACGGGTCGCCGCAGCGGCCTGCGCCGGGAGGTCGTCGTCGAGGTGGTGCGCTACGACGCGGCCGTCCCGGAGGTCGTCGTGGTCGCGGCGTGGGGGAAGAACCCCGACTGGTACGCGAACCTCCGTGCCGCGCCGGCACTCGAGGTCCGCATCGCCGGGCAGCGGTGGGAGCAGCCGCAGCACCGGTTCCTCGACGACGCCGGCACCATCGCCGTCCTGCGCGCCTACGGCACGGCCCACCCGCGGGCATGGCGGCGACTGGCACCCCTGCTCGGCTTCCCCGCCGACCTCGACGACCCGCGATGGCCGGACCTCGCCCGCGACGTCCACGCCGTCGCGTTCCGGCCGGCGGCGTCCGGGACCGGAGGGTGACCCGGGGCCGCGCGGTCAGGTGCCCGCGGCGAGGTGCTCGACGAACCAGTCGCGGGCCGCGCCGCTCGCCGCGTCGAACCCCGTGGTGTAGGCGTCGAAGTGGCCGCCGGGCAGGATCACCAGCTTCTTGGGCTCGCGCGCCCGCTCGTAGGCGTCGATCGCGAGGTGGGCGGGCGTGAGGTGGTCCTCCCGGGCTACGACGACGAGCAGGGGTGTCGGTGAGACCCGGCCGATGTAGGTGCCGGGCTCGTACTCGCCGAGCATCTCGACGGTGCGCAGGGTCACCTCGTTCCGCCACGACGGTGCCCGGGTCTTGCCGGTCTCGGTGAACCAGGCCCACGAGTCCGGAGTCGGCAGGGCGGACGGCGCGAGCGGGTCCTCCGCCACGACGGGCACCATCGCGGGCGGGTCGCCGGCGAAGCGCGCAACGCGGTCGGCGTCGAACTGCTCGCGGAAGCCCGCGCGGAAGTCCGAGCGCACCAGCTCGGCGACGTTCGCCGAGCCGCTGACCAACGGGACCTGGGCGGCAACGGCCTTCACCCGCCGGTCGATCGCCCCGACGACGAGCACGTGGCCGCCCGAGTAGCTCGAGCCCCACACACCGATGCGCGAGCCGTCGACCTCGTCCAGGGTGCCGGCGTAGGTGATCGCGTGGCGGTAGTCGCGCACCTGCTGCCACGGGTCGATCTCCAGGCGCGGTTCGCCGTCGCTGGCGCCGAAGTTGCGGTTGTCGAAGACCAGCGCGTTCACCCCGGCGGCCGCGAACACCTCGCCGAACGCGTCGAGGTACATCTCCTTGACCGCCGAGAACCCGTGGGCCAGCACGACCGTGGGGCGGCGCCCGGAGGCACCGTCGGCCGGGTGGAACCACCCGCGCAACGTGACGCCTTCGGCGTCGAACGCGATGTCGCGCCTCGCCATGGCCCCTCCTGGGTCTCAGCTCGGATCGGCGAACGTCACCGTGACCCGCTCGTACCCGAGCGAGCGCGCCAGCGACGTCAGCATGTCGCGGGTGTTCGTCTCGGCACGGACGAGGAGGTCGCTCTGCCTCGCCGTCTCGTCCAGCTTCCGGGATGCCAGCTGGTAGAGCTCCTCGTCGTCGACGGGGTCGTTCTGGATGGCGCCCGCGACGCGCTCGACGATGCCCCGCTCGCGCCCGACCACCCGGCTCGCCGACGGGTCGAGGGTGGCAGGCGCCAGCCGCGCGGCCGGAAGGGTGAAGGCCGCGGCATCGCCGCCGGCGGACACCTGCTCCGGCCCGAGCCGGGAGAGATCGACCAGGGCGTCCACGTGGCCGGTGGCGAACATCGTGGTGCGCTCGCCGCTGATCAGGGCGGGGACGTGCGGGGTGTCGCGTTCGATGTCCACGAGCACCTGGAACGTTCCGGTGGCGGCGTGGTACTCGGAGATGTCGGCCAGCGCGGCCATCAGCGGGGCCGGGCCCCGGTCCACGGTCTGCGGCTCGAACGTGTCGGAGAGGGCCGGGAACATCCCCACGGTCTGCAGGCCGAGCGGCACGGCGATCGCCAGCGCGGCGACGGCCGCGAGGAGCTTGAGTGGTGGACGGCGGCGCCGCAGCCGCCCGAACCACGTCCTGGTGCCGCGCTCGAGCAGTTGCTGCGCCATGTGCGACTCTCTCCGGGGTCGAGCTCGTCGTCCTCGTCGAGGACACGCCCTGTCACCGGCGTGTGTCAAGGGGTTGCCGCGACGCGCTGCGCCAGGTGGACGCCGTCGCTGGTGCTCCTGCGCATCGGACCTCCGACCCGGCCTGCCCGGTAGGGCGCGCGGGCGCCACCGGAGGTGGCTTCTCCATGATCATCTGGGCGTGGCTGCCCTTGGGTGGGCGCTGTGGCGGATGTCGGTCCGATCATGATGTGTTGATCGTTGCGAGATCCCGAAGAGTGATGTCCTGATCCCGCTGATCAAGCCTGGGTCGAGTCGCTGGTATGACCCTCGGGCGCTGGTACACCTAGCCCAGGGTGAAGGGGTCGCGGGTGCCGCCGGTGAGCTCGACCCAGACGGCCTTCTCCTGGAGGTACTCGTCGACGGCGTGCAGCCCGTTCTCCCGGCCGAGGCCGGAGCTCTTGAACCCCCCGAACGGCACGTTGGGGGCGACGACCCGGTAGGCGTTGATCCACACGCTGCCGGCCTTGATGCGGGCGGCGACGCGGTGCGCGCGGTGGACGTCCTTGGTCCACACCGCCCCGGCGAGCCCGTACGGGGTGTCGTTGGCCAGCTTGATCGCCTCGTCCTCGTCGGTGAAGGTCAGGGCCGCGAGCACCGGGCCGAAGACCTCCTCCCGGTACACGGTGGAGTCGGGCGTGACGCCGGTGAGCACCGTCGGCTGGACGAACAGCCCGCCGAGCGCGGACTCCGGGCCGCCCCCGCAGGCGACCGCCGCCCCTTCGGAGCGGGCCGTGTCGAGGTAGCCGACGACCTTGTCGTACTGGGGCGGGTTGGCCACGGGCCCCATCTCGGTGTCGGGGTCGTTGGGGTCGCCCAGCTTGATCGCGGCGGCCCGCGCGGCGACCAGCCGCACCAGCTCGTCGTGGACGTCGGCGTGCACGATCAGGCGGGACCCGGCCATGCAGGTCTGGCCGGTGGCGGCGAACACGCCGGCCACGATCCCGTTGGCGGCCGCGGCGAGATCGGCGTCGGGGAACACGACCTGGGGGGACTTGCCGCCCAGCTCCAGCGTGACCTTGTTGATGTTCTCGGCGGCGGCCTTCGCGACGGCGCGCCCGGTGGCCGTGGAGCCGGTGAACGCGACCTTGTCCACGCCCGGATGGGCCGCCAGGGCGGCGCCGGTGTCCCGGGACAGCCCCGTCACGACGTTCACCACACCGGGCGGGAAGCCGGCCTGCTCCACCAGGTCGGCGAATCCGAGCGTGGAGACGGGTGAGTGCTCCGACGGCTTCACCACCACCGTGCAGCCCGCGGCGAGGGCCGGGGCGAGCTTCCAGGTCATCAGCAGCAGCGGCGAGTTCCACGGCGTGATCGCCGCGACGACCCCCACCGGCTCGCGCCGGGTGTAGACGAGGTAGTTCGGGTTCGGCGAGGGGATCTGCCGGCCCTCGATCTTGTCGGCCAGCCCGCCGAAGTAGTGGTACCAGGAGCCCAGCGCGGTCAGCTGGCCGATCATCTCGCGGTACAGCTTGCCGGAGTCGTTGACCTCCAGCCGGGCGAGCCGCTCGGCGTTCTCGCCGACCAGGTCCCCGAGCCGGCGCATCAGCGCGGCCCGGGCGAACCCGGTCAGCCCGCCCCACTCCCCGTCCAGCGCGGTGCGCGCGGCGGCCACCGCGGCGTCGACGTCCTCCGGGCCGCCGTCCGGGACGACGGCCCACGACCGGCCGGTGTACGGGTTGTGCGACTCGAAGGTGCGCCCCGAGAGGGCGTCGACGGCCTTCCCGCCGATGACCATGCGGAATCGCTCGAGCTCGCCGGACATGATGCGGTCCTCCTCGGTGGTCTACAGGGCGTCGACGACTGCGGGGACCGCCTCGGTCTCCCAGCCGGGCGCCATGACGTGCACGCCGCCGACCCCGGGGACGTCCCGCAGGCGGCCCACGATCTCGGTGGCGATGGCGATCCCCTCGGCCTTGGCGGCGTCGCCGCTGCGGCCCCGCATGCGCGCGAACGTCGCCTCGTCGACCTCCACGCCGGGAATGTTGTCGTGCATGTGCTGCAGCATCCTGGTGCTGCGTGGCGGGGTGACGCCGACGAGCAGCGGGGCCCGGTCGGTGATCCCGGCGGCCACCACCGGTTCGAGCCACGCGGCGAACCGGTCGACGTCGTAGACGATGTTGGTCTGGAACAGGTGCAGGCCGGCGTCGAGCTTCCGTTCCAGCCGTTCCACCGGGTCGACCAGCGGGTTCGCCGCCCCGACGATCCGGAACGACGTCCCCGACGTGAGGCGTTCCCCCGCGAGCAACTCGCCCTCGTTGAGGCCGGAGAGGAGCCGGATCATCCCGAGCGAGTCGAGGTCGCGCACGTGCGTGGCGAGCGGCTCGTACCGGCCGACCTTCAGCGGATCGCCGCTGAGCGCCATCACGGTGCGGACGCCGAGCGCCCAGGCGCCGAGGAGGTCGCTCTGTGCCGCCATCGCGTTGCGGTCCCGCCCGGTGATCTGCAGGATCGGCTCCACGCCCTCCGCCAGGAGCAGGGCCGCCGCCGCCAGCGCCGACACCTTCACCGTGGCGGCCTGGTTGTCCGTGACGTTCACGGCGTGCACCCGCCCGCGGAGCGCACCGGCCGCGACGCGGATTCGCTCCGGATCGGGATCGAGGGGTGGCCCGAACTCGGCCGTGATCGCGAAGCCGTCGGTGAGCGCCTTTGCCAGCACGCCTACTCCGTCTCTCTGAGGGGTGCCCCCAACCTCCCATCTGAGGTCCCGTCAAAGCAACGCGATCGGGCCTACACCTGGCTGCCCAGTTTGAAGCCCTTCTCGTCCGGCCTCGTGTAGGAGAAGCCGTCCGCTCCTACCGTCACATCCGCCTCGCGCGATTCCGTCCGTTCGGTCAGGGGGCGGGCTCGGCCGTCCAGGTCGAGCACCGGGCTCGCCTCGGCGTACCAGGACGGGACCACGGGGTTGCCCCACCAGTCGCGGCGCTGGTTGTCGTGGACGTCCCAGCGGACGACGGGGTTGTCGGGGTCGCCGGTGTAGTAGTCGTGGGTGTAGATCTCGATGCGGTGGCCGTCGGGGTCGCGCAGGTAGAGGTAGAAGGCGTTGGAGACGCCGTGGCGGCCGGGGCCGCGTTCGATCATCTCGGAGCGGCGGGCGGCGCCCAGGTGGTCGCAGATGTGCAGGATCTGGCTGCGCTCGTGCGTGGCGAAGGCGATGTGGTGCAGCCGCGGGCCGTCGCCGCCGGTGAGCGCGATGTCGTGCACGGTCGGCTTGCGGAACATCCAGGTGGCGTACACGGTGCCCGCGGCGTCCTCGATGTCCTCGGACACGCGGAAGCCGAGGGCCTCGTAGTAGCGCTGGCCCGCGGGGACGTCGGGGGTGACGACGTTGAAGTGGTCGAGGCGGCTGATCGCCCCGGCGCCGTGCAGGTCGTAGCGCTGGGTGAGGCGTTCGACGTGCTCGGCGTCGTGGAAGAACTCCACGGGAAAGCCGAGCGGGTCCTCGATGCGGACGGCCTCCCCGATGCCCCGGGTGGCCCCGGCGGGCACCCGCTCGACGGGCACGCCCATATCCCGGTAGTACTCCTCGGCGCGGTCCACCTCGGCGGCCGAGCGCACCCGGTAGGCCAGCCGCGCGCAGGCGGCCACGTCGCCGCGGCGGAGCACGAGCGAGTGGTGCAGGTACTCCTCGAAGGCGCGCAGGTGGATCGCGTCGGCATCCTCGGCGGTGACGACGAGGCCGAGGAGGTCGACGTAGAACCAGCGGGCCGCGGCGAGGTCGGTGACGACCAGCTCGGCGTACGCGCAGCGGAGGATGTCGGGCGGCGTGCCCATGTCAGGACCTCCCGAACCGCGGCGTGTGCACCTCGCCGAGCGTGACGTGCACGGCCTGCTCCTCGGTGTAGAAGTCGATCGAGCGGTGCCCGCCCTCGTGGCCGACGCCGGAGGCCTTCACGCCGCCGAACGGGGTGCGCAGGTCGCGCACGTTGTGCGAGTTCAGCCAGACCATGCCGGCCTCGATCGCCTGCGCGACGCGGTGG
Source organism: Pseudonocardia wallangbongensis (assembly GCF_054486945.1). Classification (NCBI taxonomy): domain Bacteria; kingdom Bacillati; phylum Actinomycetota; class Actinomycetes; order Pseudonocardiales; family Pseudonocardiaceae; genus Pseudonocardia; species Pseudonocardia wallangbongensis. Next base: position 489,988 of record NZ_JBRERS010000001.1, on the reverse strand, counting down.
CCGCGGGTGAGGTCCCGCGTCCAGACGTAGCCGGCGAGCCCGTACGGCACGTCGTTGGCGAGCGCGATGGCGTCCGCCTCGTCGTCGAACGGGGTGAGCGCGGCGACCGGCCCGAAGATCTCTTCCTGGAAGATCCGCGCCGTGGGTGGCACGTCGGCGAAGACGGTGGGGGAGAGGTAGTTGCCCTCCGGGAGGTGGTCGGGGCGCGAGCCCCCCGCCACCAGGCGGGCCTCCGTCCTGCCGGTCTCGACGTACCCGAGCACCCGCTCGTAGTGCTCGGGGTGCACCAGCGCGCCGACCTCGGTGCGCGGGTCGTGCGGGTCGCCGACGACGACGGCGCGCGCCCGCTCCGCGTACCGCTGCACGAACTCGTCGTAGACGCCGCGCTGCACGAGGATGCGGGAGCCCGCCGTGCAGCGCTCGCCGTTGAGGGAGAACACGCCGAAGAGCGCCGAGTCGAGCGCCGCGTCGAGGTCGGCGTCGGCGAAGACCACCACCGGGGACTTGCCGCCCAGCTCCATCGAGAGACCCTTGAGGTGCGTGGCGGCCTCGCGGAAGATCGTGCGGCCGGTGGCGGTCTCGCCGGTGAACGAGATCAGCCGCGCGCCGGGGTGGGCCACCAGCGCGGCGCCCGCCTCCTCGCCGATGCCGTTGACGAGGTTGAACACGCCCGGGGGCAGCCCGGCCTCGGTGAAGATCTCCCCCCACAGGCTCGCCGAGAGCGGCGTGAACTCCGCGGGCTTGAGCACGACGCTGCAGCCCGCGGCGAGCGCGGGGGCGAGCTTCCAGGACTCCAGCATGAACGGGGTGTTCCACGGCGTGATCAGCCCCGCGACGCCCACCGGCTTGCGGTTGACGTAGTTGATCTGGCGGCCCGGCACCTTGTAGGCGTCGTCGGTCTGGCCGACGACCAGGTCGGCGAAGAACCGGAAGTTCTCCGCGGCCCGCTGCGCCTGGCCGAGCGCCTGGGTGATCGGCAGCCCGGTGTCGAAGGTCTCCAGCTCGGCGAGCCGGGCGTCCCGGGACTCCACGAGCTCGGCGATCCGGTTCAGCACCCGCGCCCTGGCCCGCGGCGCCATGCCCGGCCACGGCCCGTCGGTGAAGGCGCGCCGCGCGGCGGCCACGGCGGCGTCGACGTCCTCCGCCCGGCCCGCCGCGGCCGTCGCGTAGGTGCGGTTGGAGACGGGGTCGAGCACCTCGAACGTGGCGCCGCCGACCGAGTCGCACGGCTTGCCGTCGATGAAGTGCTGCAGGTGGGTGGGCAGGCCGTCGGGGATCATGCCGGCACCTCCACGGGGGTCAGGTACTGCTCCGCCGACGCGGCGAGGGCACGTACCTTCGCCCGGCCCGGCTCGGTGAGCGGGATCAGTGGCGGGCGGACGTGGTCGCTCGCGATCAGCCCCCGCTGCATCATCAGCCACTTCGCCGGCGCCGGGTTGGTCTCGACGAACAGCAGGTCCACCAGGGGGTGCACGCCGAAGTGGATCTCGCGGGCCGCCTGCGCGTCGCCCGCGACGGCGGCGTCGTACATCTGCGCGACCGCGGCCGGCGCGATGTTGGCCAGCGCCGAGACGAACCCGGCGCCGCCCAGCGGCAGGATCGGCAGGCACAGCAGTTCTATGCCCGACCAGACGAGCAGGTCGGGGCCCGCGGCGTGCAGCACGCGGGAGAAGTGCTCGAAGTCCTTGGTGGTCTCCTTGACCCCGACGAAGTTGTCGTGGTCGCGGAAGAGCCTCCCGACCGTCTCCGGGGTGATCTCCACGGCCGTCCGGGACGGCACGTTGTAGGCGACGATCGGCAGGTCCGGGAACTCCCGGGCGACCGTCGAGTACCACACGTAGAGCGCCTCCTGCGTGGGCCGCGCGTAGTACGGGGTGATCACGAGTGCGGCGTCGGCGCCGGCGTCGCGGGCGGCCGCGGTGAGCTCCAGGGTCTCGGCGAGCCCGGCCGAGCCGGTGCCGGGCAGGAACGGCACCCGGTCGCCGATCTCGGCGGCGACCGTGCGGATCCCCTCCGCGCGCTCGGCGACGGACTGGGCCGACGGCTCGCCGGTCGAACCGCCGAGGGAGATGCCGTGCGTGCCGGCCGCGAGCTGCCAGCGCACGAGCCCGCGCAGGCCGTCGTGGTCGACGTCGCCCGCCTCGGTGAACGGGGTGACCAGCGGCGCGATCGAGCCGCGGATCCGGGCCGGGTCGGAGCGGAATCTCATGCCTGTCCTCTCTGCAGAACGGCGCGTACGGTCGCCTCGCGGTGGGCCCGGGTGGCGGCCTCGATCTCCGCGGGCGGCGCCCCGCGCTCGACGAGGTCGAGCAGGGCGTCGTGCTCCCGCACCGACTCGGCCGCCCGCTCGGGTACGAACGAGAACACCGACGAGCGCAGGGCGGACACGCGCGTCCACCCGCGGTCGACGAGGTCGAGGAGGTGCGGGTTCGGGCACCGGTCGGTGAGCACGCGGTGGAACTGCTGGTTGAGCCGGTTGTGGCGAAGCGGGTCGAGGTCGTCGAGGCCGGCCCGCATGGCCTCGTTGAGCCGCCGCGCCTCGGCGAGGGCCTCGGGCGGCAGGTGGGCGGCGGCCATGCCCGCGGCGGCACCCTCGACGACGGCGAGCGTCTCCACCGCCCAGCGGTACTCCACCGGGTCGAGCCCCCGGACGGTGGCGCCGACGTTGCGGACGACCTCGACGAGGCCCTCGGCCTCGAGCCGCCGCACCGCCTCGCGCACCGGCACCGTGGAGACGCCCAGCTCCTTGGCGAGCGTGCCGAGCACGAGCCGGTAGCCGGGGGTGTAGGCGCCGTCGCGGATGCGGCTGCGGATGAGGTCGTGGGCGAGATCGACCTTCGAGGCGGACCCCGTGGTCCCGACGGTCACCGCGACTCCTCGTACCGTTCCCGCCACTGCCCGGACAGCGGGTACAGGCCCTTCAGCCCGGCTCCCTCACCGACGCGGTCGGCGATCCACCCCTCCTCGCGCTCCTGCCGCTCGGCGTCGGCGAGCACCTCCCCGACGAGGCCGGGCGGGATCACGACCGCGCCGTCGTCGTCGGCCACGATCACGTCCCCGACCTGCACGGTGGCGCCACCGCAGGCGATCGTCACGTCGGTGTCCCACGGCACGTGCCGGCGGCCGAGCACGGCCGGGTGCTGCCCGGAGGTGTAGACGGGCAGGCCGGTGGCGGCCACGGCGGCGGCGTCGCGGGCGGCGCCGTCGGTGATGATGCCGGCCGCCCCGCGCACCTTGGCCCGCAGCGCGAGGATGTCGCCGAGCGTGCCCGCGGTGGGATCCCGGCGGGCCTCCATGACGAGCACCTCGCCCTCGCGCAGGGAGTCGACGGCACGCTTCTGCGCGTTGTAGCCGCCGCCGTGCGAGGCGAAGAGGTCGGGCCGGAACGGGACGAAGCGCAGCGTGCGCGCGGTGCCGACGAGCTTCTGCCCGGGCACCAGCGCCCGGACGCCGTCGATGCTCGCGTCGTCGAACCCGCGCCTGCGCAGCTGGACGGACAGCGTGGCGACGGCGACCCGGTGCAGCCGCTCGCGCAGGTCGTCGGAGAACGCGGGCGGGCTGCCCCAGGCGTCGGCGCGGACGGCGTCGTCGACGTGCGCGGGCGAGCCCCAGGCGGCCAGCGGGGGACCGTCGACGATCTCCGTCCGCAGCCGCCCGGTGGTGCGGGACCCGTCGAGCGGGCCGACCTCGACCTCGACGACCTGCCCCGGCTGGGCGACCGAGGCCCCGGCCGGGGTGCCGGTGAGGACGACGTCGCCCTCCTCGAGGGTGAGCATGCGGGACAGGTCGGCGACCAGGTGCCCGAAGTCGAACAGCAGGTCGGCGCTGGTGTCGTCCTGCACCGGCTCGCCGTCGAGCCAGGTGCGGATCCGCAGGCCCGCCGGGTCCAGCTCGGCCGCTGGGAGCAGTGTGGGCCCGAGCGGGGTGTAGCCGTCCCCGCCCTTGGAACGCACGTTGGAGCCGCGGTCGGCGGTGCGCAGGTCCTGGAGGCCCAGGTCGTTGGCCGCCGTCACCCAGCCCACGTGCGACCAGCCGTCCTCCGGCCGCACGTGCCGGGCCGGCTTGCCGATCACGAGCGCGATCTCGCCCTCGAACGCGAGCAGTTCGGTGCCCCGCGGCCGTTCGACGGTGCCGCCGCCTGCGAGGGAGGAGGCGGGCTTCAGGAAGTACGAGGCCGCGGCCGGGGTGCGTCCGCGCTGGGCGGCGCGCGAGGGGTAGTTGAGGTGGACGGCCACGACCTTGCCGGGTCGCCTCCCCAGGGCCTCGGTGACGGCGTCCATGCGCGCTCCTCTCATCCGATACGGGATCGTATATCGTTCTGTATCAGATTGCGACCCGTTGACACCCGTCGTCGGCGCCATTTATGTTCGATGAAAAGACAGAACCGGCGGGGGTTGCATGACGGAGATCGCCAGTGCCGTGCGCTACGCGCGCCCCGCCGGATGGCCGGACGTCGATCTCGTCGACACGGACGTGCACATCACGCCCCGCTCGCTCCGAGCGCTGCTGCCCCACCTGCCCGCCCGGTGGCGCGACTACATCCGCGAGAGCGGGATCGGGAGCCTCGAGTCCGACCTCTACCCGCCGGGGTCACCGCTGTCCGCGATCCCCGGCTCGCGCCCCGCGGACGGGCCGCCCGGCTCCGACCCGGACCTGCTCCGCACCCAGCTCCTCGACCCGTGGCGCCCGCGGGCCGCGATCACGCACTGCATCTACGGCGTCGACGGCATCCACAACCCCGACTGGGCCGTCGCGATGGCGAGCGCCGTCAACGACTGGCAGCGCGCCGAGTGGCTCTCCGGCGAGCCCCGGCTGCGGGGGTCGATCGTCGTGGCGGGCCAGGACCCGCAGCGGGCGGCGACGGAGATCGACCGCCTCGGCGGCCTGCCGGAGTTCGTGCAGGTCCTGATGCCGGTGCGGGCGCGGCTGCCGCTGGGGAGCCGGACCTACTGGCCGATCTACGAGGCCGCGCAGCGCCACGGGCTGGCGGTCGGCGTCTACGCGGGGGGCGCGAGCGGCAACCCGATCACGCCGGTCGGGGCGCCGAGCTACTACCTCGAGGAGTACGTCCTCCTCGCCCAGGTGTTCCAGGCGCAGCTGGTGAGCCTGGTGAGCGAGGGTGTCCTGGTGCGGTTCCCCGACCTGCGGATCGTGCTCATCGAGGCCGGGTTCACCTGGCTGCCTCCGCTCATGTGGCGGTTCGACAAGAACTGGAAGGGCCTGCGCCGGGAGATCCCGTGGGTCGACCGGCTCCCGTCCGAGATCATCCGGGAGTCCGTCCGGCTCACGGCGCAGCCCCTCGACGAGCCGGACGACCCGGGTCGCCTCCTGGAGGTCATCGACCGGCTCGGGAGCGACCGGATGCTCATGTTCTCCACCGACTACCCGCACCACCAGTTCGACGACCCGGCCCGGTCCGCGCCGACCGGCCTCTCCACCGACGCCATGACCCGGTTCCTCGGGCGCAACGCACTCGACACCTACCGCCTGAGCGGGGAGTGATCCGCATGTCCCGAGAGCGCCCGACACTCGTCGACTGCGACATCCACAACGAGCTCGCGCCCGGCTCGCTCGACCCGTACCTCCCGCGGCGGTGGCGCGAGTACGACACCGCCTACGGCAACCGGGGCGACGGTGGCGCCTCCTACCCGAAGGGCGCACCGCGGGCGGCGCGCACCGACGCGTGGCCGCCGTCCGGGCTGCCGGCGGGCGGCGACCTCGACTTCATGCGCGAGCAGCTCCTGGACGCCTACGACGTCCGCTTCGGGATCCTCAACTGCCTGAGCAAGGCCAGCCGGCAGCAGAACCCGGAGTACGCGGCCGCGCTGTGCCGGGCGGTGAACGAGTGGCAGGTCGAGGAGTGGCTCGAGAAGGAGCCGCGGTTGCGGGCCGGGATCGTCGTTCCCTACGAGCACCCTGCGCTCGCGGCCGAGGAGATCGACCGGGCGGCCGCCCATCCCGGCTTCGTCCAGGTGCTGCTGCTCGTCCGCACCGACGAGCCGCTCGGGCGGCGCCGCTACTGGCCGATCTACGAGGCCGCCGTCCGGGCCGGCCTGCCCGTGGGGATCCACTTCGGCGGCGGCGGGGCCAACCCGCTCACCGGCTCGGGGTGGCCGTCGTTCTACATCGAGGACCACACGGCGATGGCCCAGGCCTTCCAGGCCCAGCTCGTCAGCCTCGTCGTCGAGGGCGTCTTCGAGCGGTTCCCGGCGCTGAAGGTGGTGCTCATCGAGGGCGGCTTCGGCTGGGTGCCGTCCCTGATGTGGCGGCTGGACAAGCACTGGGCCCGCCTGCGCGACGAGGTCCCGCACCTGACCCGGCGGCCGTCGGAGTACGTGCGCGACCACATGTGGTTCACGACGCAGCCGATCGAGGAGCCGCCCGACCCCCGGGAGCTGCTCGCCGTCTTCGAGAACATGGGCGGGACGGACAAGATCCTGTTCTCCACCGACTACCCGCACTGGGACTTCGACGACCCGGCCCGCGCGATCAAGGCGAAGCTGGCGCCCGAGACGCGGGCGCGGATCTTCGGCGGCAACGCCATGGCGCTCTACGGGCTCGACCGGTGACCGGGCACGTGGTGGGCACCACCGACGAGATCGGACCGGGCGAGCGCAAGATCGTCGAGATCGACGGGCGGTCGATCGGGGTCTTCAACGTGGACGGGCGCTACTACGCGCTGCGCAACCAGTGCCCGCACTCCGGGGCGCGGCTGTGCGACGGGGTGCTCACCGGGCTGGTCACGTCGAGCACCCCGGGGGAGTACACCTACCTGCGGACCGGCGAGATCCTGCGCTGCCCCTGGCACGGCTGGGAGTTCGACATCGCCACCGGGCGCTCGTGGTTCGACCCGGCGCGCACCCGCGTCCGTGCCTACGAGGCGACGGTCGAGCCGGCCGATGCGGACCTGTCCGACGCCGGCTACGAGCCCGGGCCGTACCGCGCGGAGCGCTACGACGTCGAGGTGCAGCGGCAGCTCGTCGTCGTGCACGTGTGAGCCGTGGCGTCGACCTCCGCGCCGTCGGCGGGCTCGATCCTCCGGCTGATCCGGGAGACCGGCGGGCTCTCCCGCGCGCAGCTGCTCGACCGGAGCGGCATGGCGCGCTCCACGCTCTACTCCCGGCTCGAGGAGCTCGCCGCGCTCGGCGTGATCTACGAGGGAGAGCCGCTCGGCGCGGCGCGCGGCCGGCCGTCGCGCCGGATCCGCTTCGACGACCGCGGCCGGGTGGTCCTCACGGTGGCGATCGGGCAGGCGGTGGCGCGGGTGTCCGTCACCGACACGGGCGGGCGGGAGGTGCGGAGCCGCACCGCGCCCGTCGTGCTGGCCCGCCCCGCCGCCGAGGTGCTGGACCCGCTGCTGGACATCGGCTCGGCGCTCCTCACCTCCGGTGAGGTCCTCGCGGGGGTCGGCGTCGCGGTGCCGGCCCCGGTGGACGTGCGCACCGGCCTGATCCGGGCGGCGACGACGATCGCCGCGTGGCCGGCCGACGCGGTGCCGGCCGCGGTCGGGCGGCGCTTCCGCGTCCCGGTGGTCGTGGAGAACGACGGCCGTGCCGAGGCACTGGGGGAGAGCGTCCCCGACGAGACGATGGTCTACGCCAAGGTCGCCACCGGCATCAGCTGCGGGATCGTGGTGGACGGCCACGTGCTGGAGGGCGCGCGGGGCGTGGCCGGCGACATCGGGCACATCCTCGTGGACCCCGACGGCCCGCGTTGCCGCTGCGGGCGCCGCGGGTGCCTCGCCGCGTTCAGCTCGGGCGCCGGCATGCTGGAGCGCCTCGCCCTGCCGTCCCTGGACGACCTGGTCGCCGCCGTCGAGGGCGGGGACGCCGCCGCGCTCGCCGAGCGCGACGCGGCGGCGAACCACCTCGGGCGCGCCCTCGCCGCGATCGTGGCGACCGTCAACCCGGGCCGGCTGCTCATCGGCGGTGCCGTCGGCCGGTTGATGGTCGAGGGGGTGCGGGCGCGGGTGCGGGGCGACGTCGTGGACCGGGTGGCCGAGGGCCTGCGGATCGAGGCGTCGGGCTGGGGTGAGGCGTCGGCCTCCCGCGGCCTCGCCGACCTGGTGATGCGCCGCGCCTACGCCCCGGAGACGATCGACGCGCTGCTGCAGGCCTGACCCGGCGTCCAGCGGGCGGGCAGGGTCTGCGGCTTGCGGAACACCAGGCCCGACGGCGCGACCGGGCGTTCCAGCGCGAGGCCGGGGAGCTCGACCAGCACGGTGCGGACGCCGATCATCGTCTCCAGCCGGGCGAGGTCCATGGCGGGGCAGAAGTGCGGGCCGTGGGCGAACGCGAGGTGCTGGCGCGCATTGGCCCGGCGCACGTCGAAGGCGTCCGGGTCGGGGAACGTCGCGGGGTCGCGGTTGGCCCCCGCCAGCGACACGCTCACCGGGTCGCCCCGCCGGATCGCCGCGCCCGCCACCTCGATGTCGCGGGTGGCGTACCGGTCGACGACGGCGGCCGCGGGTTCGAGCCGCAGCGACTCCTCCACGGCGTTCGGCAGCAGGTCGAGGTCGTCCCGCACGGCAGCGAGCTGAGCGGGATCGCGCAGCAGGTGCCAGAGCAGGTTGAGGATCATGCCCTCGGTGGTCTCGATGCCGCCGAACAGCAGGACGGCCGCGTTGGACACCGCCGCGTCCGGCCCGAGGCCGCCCGCCACGGCCTCGCCGAGCAGGGACCCGTTGCCCTCGACTCCCGCACGGACGTGCCCGGCGAGCGACTCGAACGCCGCGGAGGCCGCCGCCGGCACCGGGCCGCCCGCGGTCACGTCCGACACCGCCGCGACGAACGTCGAGTACCACCGCATGAGGGTGGTGGGGTCGATGTCCGGGATGCCCAGCGTCTCGGCGACCACCCGCACGGCGAGCGGCCCGGCGAAGCCCGCGCGCAGCTCGGCGTGCCCCGCCGGGCGGATGCCGGCCACCAGGTCGGCGGCGAGCTCGGTGATCCGCGGGGTGAAGCGGTGTGCCACCTCGGCCGGCCGGAACGGGCCCGCGAACGGCTTGCGCGCCGCGCCGTGCTCGGGCCCGTCGAGGGACAGCATGCTGGGCCCCACCACCTGCGCGGTGGAGAACCGCGGGTCGTCCACGGTGAACGCGCCCGGGTCGCGCAGCACGCGCAGCGCGGCGTCGCGGCCGGTGACGAGCCAGCGGTCGAGCTCGGGCACCCACGCGACCGGTTCGGTGGCGCGCAGCCGGGCGAGCGCGGGATGGGGGTTCGCGGTGAGCTCGGCGAGGTCCACGATCACCCCTTGCGCCGCCGCTTGCCGAAGACCGTGACGAACATGTAGTCCTTGCCCGCCGCGTGCGGGGAGAAGAAGCCGACCACCTCGTCGTCGAACGACGTCGAGCCCACCGCGCCCAGCCCCAGCGCGTGCGTGCCGAGGTGCAGCTTGCCCGCGTGCAGGGCGCCTTCGAGCTGGGCGAGGCGGTAGCCGCGGTCGCCGTAGCGATCGAGGATCGACGGCAGGTGCGCGAGGTAGTAGAGGTTCACGTGGGCGTCGCCCGCGTACCGCTGGTTCGCCGCGATGCGGGTGGCCTCGTCGCGGAACGTGCCCGCGCGGATCAGCTCGACCGCACCCCGTTGCGGGTGGTGCAGGTAGACGCCGGGCGCCAGCCCCTCGACGGCGTTGACGATCAGGTAGAGGTCGGTGAGTGGCGCCCCGGGCGTGAGCACGTCGGACGCCACACCGCGCGTCGACCGGTCCAGCAGCGTGGAGAACGCGTCGAACGGGATCTCGGCGTCGGTGTCGTAGTTCCGGGTCGAGCGGCGGCGGAAGATCAGCTGCTCCGCGGGCCGTGGATCGAGCCGGTCGGCGGGGAGGGGCCGCAGCTCGGTCAGCTCGCCGCGGGGCTCCGGCGCGGGCCGGCGCCACCGGCGGGCCCGCCACGCGGCGGCGTCCGCGCCGGTGCCGATGCACGACGCGAGGTGCATGTCGGTGAGCGCGTGGAACGTCACCTCCGCGGGCGACAGGCGGGTCGTGGGGAGGTCGAGCCGACCGAGCTCCGGTGCGGCCGGCGGGGCGGCGTCGGTGTGGCCCAGCGCGACCAGCGCCACCGTGCTCTCGCGCCGCCCGTCGACGTCGAGCACCTCGTTGACGGCCGCGTCGGCGTAGGAGAACACGAGCTCCGTGCCGACGTGCGCCGACGCCGCGACCGCGAGGATGTGCGAGAGCGACGTGCCGGCGTCCCAGTACGCGTGCCGGTAGGCGCGTTCGCGGTAGCGCCACGCGTTGCGCCAGAACGTGCTCGTCATCGCCATGACGACGGGCGCGGCGGCGATCGACGGCCCGTCCCCGGTGGCGGCGGCGAGCGCGGCCCGGAAGTCGCCCGCGCGCAGCAGCCGCAGGCTGTGGTCGATCGCGGAGTAGTGGTACACGCCGGCGTCGAGGTCGGGGAGGTCGGCGCAGACGAAGTAGAGCTCGAGGTGGTAGAGCGCGCCGGTGCCGCCGGCCGTGCGGTACTGGGGGATGGAAGGGCCGACGGAGGAGGCCCGGGGCGGGTAGGGATGGTGCACGCGGCCGTCGCGCGTGGTCAGGGTGCGGTCGAGCGAGCCGTTCGTCAGCAGGCCGAGCCGGCCGAGCAGCGCCCGGTCGGGCACGACGGCCGGCGCCTCCGCCCCGGTCGCGGCGATGGCCTCGAGCGCGGGGGTACCCGTGTCGGGCAGGTCGCGCGTGAGCTCGATCGGCGGCGGTGTCTCGTAGACCTTGTACAGCGAGGGCTTGATGGCCCAGTCCTTCTGCCAGATCGCCTCGGTGCGGGTGGCCGGGTCGCCGATGCCGATGCGCGCGTCGCCCGGCTCGGTGTCGCTCAAGGAGTAGTACTTCGTGAGGTCGTGGAACTGGGCTGCGTGCACCTCGCCCAGTCTGCCGCCGATGGGGCGGCTCAGTGCAGTGAGAGCTTCAGCAGGATGATCACGACGCCGAGCGCGGCGCTGGCCGCGCCCCACCCGATCGCCGCGGCCGGCGACGTGCCCGCCCGCCGGGCGGCGAAGTGCCCCAGGCCCCCGAGCAGCACCGTGGCCACGACGAGCGCGGTGAGGACCCCGGCCCGCAGGTTGCCGGTGACGAGCTCGACGACGACCAGGACCACGAGCGGGGAGTAGGCGGCCTCGACCATCGGCCAGCCGTGCCGGAGCACCTCCGCCACCCTGGCCAGCCGCGATGGGCCCTTGACGGCCACGCCCAGCACGCGGGCGTACCGCTCGGCCGTCCAGTAGACGAACACCGTCACGAGGACGGTCACCACGACCTCGCCCAACGAGCCGTGCACGCTGGCCGCGGTCATGGCGGCCGCGCCGACGACGGTCCCGTGGATCGCGTGGGCGAGCTCGCGGTCGTCCGACCACTCCCCGTGCTCCCAGCGCAGCAGGCGGGTGATCCGGTTGCCGCGCCGGTGGCGGGACCGGGAGTGGGGCTCCGTCACGCCGGCACCGTCCCGGCCGCGGGCTCCCGGCACACCACCCGCACCGGGTGAGGCGCGGAGGCGTCGAGCGGGCGATCCTCGGCGCTCATCGACGCCGCGCTCACCCTCGACGCCGAGCTGGTCAGGTCGAAGGGGGGCCGCTCAGCACGGTGATCGAACGCGGGCCCGCCGTGACCGTATCCCCGGCCGTGCGCTCGTCGCGGTCGGTGCCGGTTCGCGGGTCGAACGTGTCGATCTTGACGTCCTCGCCGTGGTTGCCCTCGCCACCGGTCAGCCCGTACGCGCGCTCCTTGAGGATGGGGTCCCGGCCGTTCCACAGCGCGAGCGCGAGGCACAGCCGCTGCTCGGAGTCGGAGAAGCCGGCGAGCCCGTCCTCGCCCCAGCGGTAGGCCTGCGAACGGGCCCGGTCGTGGGACAGGTAGCCCCACGCCTCCCCGTCCGGGCTGTAGTCCTCTCGGACCGTGCCCCACTGCCGTTCGCTGAGGTAGGGCCCCCAGTCGTACCAGCCGCTCCCGGGACGGCCGAAGGACTGCACCCGCTCGCGCTCGGCTCCCATCGCGGCCTCCGCTCCTGGTCGGTGCGGGGAGTCTGGGCGGGCGGCGGCCGCGGTGCTTCACCCGGACCAGGCGAAGCCGTCACCCCGCCCCGCCCCGATCGGGCTCCTCGGCCGTGCTCTCGGCGGGTGCCCAGCCGGCGCCGGTCATGGCGCGGAACGCCGCGACGGCCGCCTCGACCGTGGGGAAGAAGTGCGCCGGATCGATCGTGCGGGTGAGCTCGTAGCGCTCGATCTTCTCCCGCACGGGGTCCTTCAGCTCGGCGAACACGAGGTGCGCGCCGTTGGCGTTGAGCGCGACGTCGAGCTCGTGGAGCATGTCGGCCGCCGTCGTGTCGACGTCCGTGATCGGTTCGGCGGCGACGATCACCCACTTCGGGCGCGGATCCGACCGGGAGAGCTCGGTGACCTGCTCCCGGAACGTGCGGGCGTTGGCGAAGAACACCGGGGCGTCGAACCGGAAGACGACACAGCCGGGGAGCCGCTCGGCGTGGGGGTGGCTGCGCACGTCGTGGAACCCGGGCAGGCCCGGGACCCGCCCCAGCACGGCCTGGTACGGCCACCAGGCGCGCCGGAAGACGTTGCCGATCGACAGCGCCACGGCCAGCGCGATGCCGGGGAGCACCCCGAGCAGCACGACCCCGAGGAACGCCGCGACCGACAGCGTGAACTCGGTGCGCCGGACCCGGAAGAGGCGGATCGTCCCGGGCAGGTCGGCGAGCGAGAACGACGCGGCGATCACCACGGCGGCGAGCGTCGGCTGCGGCAGGTCGCGCAGCAGGCCCGGGACGAGCAGCAGGATCAGGGTGATCGCCGCGGCGCCGACGAGCCCGGTGACCTGGGTCTTCGCGCCGGCCTGCTCGGCGACGGCCGTCCGCGAGCCGCTGGTGCTGACGGGGAAGCCCTGGAACAGGCCGGCCGCGATGTTCGCCGCTCCGATGCCCGTCATCTCGCGGGGGCCGTCGACCGTGCGACCGGCGCGGGCCGCGAAGGCCGACGACGTCGAGATCGTGTCGGCCAGCGACACCACCGCGATGCCCAGCGCGCCGGCCAGCAGCAGCGCGAGGTCGGACAGCCCGATGCTCGGGATCGTGAGCGGCGGGAAACCCCGGGGCAGCTCGCCGACGACGTCGACCCCGTGCGCGCCGAGGCCGAGTGCCGCGGTGGCGACGATCGAGAGCACGACCACGACGAGGACCGCCGGCACCTTCGGCAGCGTCCGTTGCAACGCCACGATCGCCACCAGCCCGAGGCCGCCCACCGCCAGCGCGGCCGGGACCGTGGCTCCCTCCGCGACCGCGCGCGCGAAGCCCGCCGCCTCGCCCAGGAAGCCGGAGGCGTCCACCGAGAAGCCGAAGAGCTTCGGGAGCTGGCCGACGATGATCGTGAGGGCCAGGCCGTTCATGTAGCCGATCATCGTCGGCTTCGAGATGAGGTCGGCCACGAAGCCGAGCCCGCAGACACCCGCGAGCACGGTGATCGCGCCCGAGAGGAGGGCGAGCGCGGACGCGAGCGCCACCGCCCGGGCCGGGTCGCCGTTCGCGGCGACCAGCGGCAGGATCGTGGCCGCGATCATCGGGCCGAGCGAGGAGTCCGGGCCCAGCACCAGGATCCGCGACGGCCCGAAGACCGCGTAGCCCACGAGGCAGAGGATCGACGTGTAGAGCCCGGTGATCGCCGGCAGGCCGGCGAGCTCGGCGTAGGCCATCCCCTGCGGCACGAGCAGGGCGGTGAGGACCAGTCCCGCCGTCACGTCCTTCGGGAGCCAGCGCGCCCGGTACGAGGTCAGCGCGGCGAGCCCCGGCGCGGCGGCGGACAGCCGCCCGCCCCATCCGGGGTCCGTCGCCTTCGCGGTCACGACACGGGAGCCTGCCCGGGCACCGTGCGGGCGGTGAGCTTGCCGAGCTCCCAGACGACCAGCAGCCCGATCGCCGGCACCGTCGCCCACAGGAACTGCACCGTGTCGATCTCGACGGTGCCGAGCAGCCGCTGGAAGACGTCCATCTGCGTGACCAGCACCGCGAGCCCGAACTCGCCGACGACGGCCCAGTTCATCTGCTTGCTGTCGAAGGTGGAGATCGTCAGCACCGTCCCGGTGGCACTGCGGCACTCGAGCGCGGCGACGATCAGGCACAACGCGAAGGACGTGAACGCGATGGAACGCCCGATCTCGAGGTCACCGAAGACGGTCGTGGCGGTGACGATCAGCCCCAGCAGGCAGGCGCTCATGTACACGCCGACGAGCGCGACGGTGACGACGAGGTCGGTGGTGAGCACCGACTGGCCGCGCGGTCGTGGCTGGAGCCCCATCAGGCCGGGGGTCTCCCGGTCGAACCCGAGGGCCGCCCCGAACGCGGCGTTGACGAAGAAGTGGATCCAGAGGACCTGGGCCGGGTTGAAGGGTTCGCCGTCGGCGATGCCGAACACGCTGGCCCCGAGGAACGTCAGGACGAACACGACGAGCAGGACCAGCACGAACCGGATGTACTTCGTGAGGTTGTCGTAGATCTTCCGGCCCTGCTCGACGGCGAAGACGATCGTGGCGAAGTTGTCGTCGGAGAGCACCATCCGGCCCGCGTTCTTGGCCACCTCGGTGCCCGAGCCCATCGCGATGCCGATGTCGGCCGCCTTGATCGCCGGGGCGTCGTTGACCCCGTCCCCGGTCATGGCGATCACGTCGCCCTTCGCCTTCAACGTCTCCACCAGCAGCACTTTGTGCTCGGGTGCGACCCGGCCGACCACGCCGATCTCGTCGATGCGGGCGAGCCGGACGTGCTCCGGCAGGGCTGCGAAGTCGGCCCCGAGGATGGCGGTGCCCGGGATCCCGAGCTGCTCGGCGATCGCGGCCCCGGTGGTGACGTCGTCGCCGGTGACCATCCGGACGCGGATGTGGGCGGCCTGCGCGTCGGCGACGGCCGCCTTCGACTCGGCCCGGGGCGGGTCGACCATGCCGGCCAGGCTCGTGATCCCGACGCCGTCGACGAGCGCGAGGAGATCACCTGCGGGGTCGAACGATGCGGGGTCGAGGTCGCGGATCGCGGCGGCCATCACGCGGCGCCCCGCGTGCTCCATGCGCTGCATGTGCGCCGTCATCCGCGCCTCGAGCCCGCCGTCCCACGGGATGGTGCCGCCCGGGGTGAGCGCGGTGGCCGCCCGCTCCATGACCGCGGGAGCCGCGCCCTTGACGAAGAGGCGGACGACGGGCCGCCCGTCCGCGTCGGTGGCGGAGTGGAAGGTGGCCATGAGCTTGTAGGCCGGGTCGAAGGGCAGCGTCGCGAGCCGGGGCAACCGCTCGCGGGTGGCGTCGACGTCGAGCCCGGCCTTGTGGCCGAGCACGAGCAGGGCGCCCTCGGTGGGGTCGCCGACGACCCGCTCGTCGACCAGCCGCGCGTCGCTCGCGACGACGTAGGGCAGGATCGCATCCTCGATCGACGGCGCCGATCCCGCCGCGTGGTGCACCTTTCCCGCCAGGTCGTAGCCCCCGCCGGAGATGGTGTAGCGGTCGCCCGCGGTGACGACCTCCACGGCCGTCATCTGGTTCATCGTCAGGGTGCCGGTCTTGTCGGAGTTGATCGCGGACGTGAACGCGAGCGTCTCCACCGACGGGAGCTCCTTGACGATGGCGTTGCGCCGGGCCAGGTCGACGCCGCCGACGGAGAGGATCCACTGGGTCACGGTGGGCAGCGCCTCCGGGATGGCCGCGACGGCGAGGGCGACCGCACTGATGAACAGCACGTCCCACGCCTCGCCGCGGCTGCGGCCCAGCGCGAACATCACCACCATCGTGAGGCCGGCCGCCCCGGCGATCCACAGCGTCAGGCGGTCCAGCTCCCGCGTGAGCGGCGACTTCTCCCGGGCCGTCGCCGTGAGCATCGCCGAGATCCGGCCGAGCTGCGTGCCCGCACCGGTGCCGGTGACGAGCAGGACCCCGCTCCCGTGCGTGACGGGCGTGTTCATGAACGCCATGTTCGGCTGGTCGCCGGGGCCGAGACGGCGGCCGTCGACGGTGCGCGTGACCTTCGCGGCGGGCGTGCTCTCCCCGGTCAGCGCCGACTCGTCGATCTGCAGGGCGACGGCGTCGACGAGGCGTCCGTCGGCCGGCACCTGGTCCCCCGCGGCGATCAGCACGACGTCGCCGACGACGACCTCCTCGGCCGGGATCTCCCGCACCTGGCCGCCCCGCCGCACCTTCGCGGTCGCCTTCATGAGCGACTTGAGGGCGTTCATGGCGCTCTCGGCCTTGCCCTCCTGCCGGAGGCCGATGACGGCGTTCAGCACCGTCAGCACCACCAGCAGGGCAGCGGTGCCCCATTCGCCGACAAGCACCGACACGACGGCCGCGGCGAGCAGGATGATCTGCATGTAGCTGCGGTACTGGTCGAGGAAGCGCTGCCAACCCGGCTTCGCCCGCTCCTCGGGCAACGCGTTGGGACCGTTCGCCCGCAGCCGCTCCGCCGCGGTCGCCGCGGACAGGCCGGTGTCCGGGGCGACCCCGAGCGTGCGCGTCACCTCGTCGGCGGACCGTCCGTACCACTCCTCGTCCGGCAGGTCGGCCACCGGTGACGTCCGGCTGGTCTGCACCGCAGGCCTCCGATCGCGGTCGAGACACTAGACGTGCGCCTTGCGCTTCTTCTTGGACGACTTGGCGCCGTTCGTGGCCCGGCCGTCGTGCTCGGCCAGGTACGGGTCCGCGACGGCTCCCTCGGGAGCCTCGGCCTCGAGGTCGCGACGGACGAGCTGGAGGTCCCGCCTGGCCTCGTCGCTCACGGACGGGTACTGCGGATCGATCTCGATGAGGGTGTGGGCGATCACGGCGCCCGCGCAGATGCGGGCGAACCACTTGCGGTCGGCCGGGATCACGTACCACGGCGCCCACGTCGTGCTCGTCGCGGAGAGCATCTTCGAGAAGGCCTTCTGGTAGTCGTCCCAGCGCGCGCGTTCCCGAACGTCGGCCGCCGAGAACTTCCAGTTGCGCTCCGGGACGTCGATCCGCTTGAGGAACCGGATCCGCTGCTCCTCCTGGGACAGGTTCAGGAACAGCTTGACCACGCGGAAGCCGTTGTCGACGAGGTAGCGTTCCCAGTCGTTGATCTCGCGGTAGCGGCGTTTCCAGATCCCGTCGCGGGCCGATGCGGGCACCCGTTGCCGGTCGAGGTTCTCCGGGTGGACCCGGACCACGAGGACCTCCTCGTAGTGCGACCGGTTGAAGATCGTGATGTCCCCCCGCGCCGGGAGGCGGTAGGCGTAGCGCCACAGGTAGTCGTGGTCCAACTCCCGCGAGGAGGGGACCTTGAAGCTGCTGACGTGCACGCCCTGTGGGTTCACGCCGCTCATGACGTGGCGGATCGTGCCGTCCTTGCCGCCCGCGTCGAGGGCTTGCAGGCACACGAGCACGCCGTGGGTGCTCTGGGCGGCCAACCGGGACTGGTAGTCGGCGAGCAGGGTGATGCCCGTCCGCAGCAGCTCCACCCCGTCCTTCTTCTTCCGCACCCGGTCCGACCGGTACCCCGGGTCGAAGTCGTGCGCGAGGCGCACCTTGTGGCCCGGCCGTACCCGGAGCGGTTCGATGAACTCGGCGATCCGTGCCGCTCGTTCGTCCGACATCCTGCACCCCACTCCCGCCGCGGACCGCTGCGCGCCAGCACCGTGTCCCGCCGAGGCGGGTTCGGCCTCGTTCGGAGAGGGTGAACGGCGCGGACCGTCACTCGTGGACCGGCAGCGCCGAGACGATGATCAGCCCATGCGTCCGGAAGCGGGCGATGATCCCGTGCAGGTGGGACTCGTCGATGACCTCGCCGCGCAGGACGAGCCCGGCCGGCACCTCCTCGACGCTCAGATCCGCGAACGCCTCGCGCTCCTGTTCCGGCAGGCGCCCATCGACCCGGAACTCGTACATCTTCGAGCCCATGACACCTCCGTCCGGCGGATTCGCTCGGATCCTCGCGGTCCCCCGAGCCGGCGGCATCGCCCGCACGGGATGACGCCGACTCCTCCTCCCGGGAGGAGGCGGTGTCATCCCGCACCGCGCGACGCTCGTCCGTCGGCGGACGACCGGTCCGTCCCCGAGGGGTGGTCGGCGGGAGTGTGGACCCGGCGACCGGGTAGGGGAACCGATGTGGAGCATCGCCGAGTTCAAGACGACGCCCCCTGCGCTGCCGCGTGACCTCGTCCCGCGTCCAGCGCTCCGCCGGGCGCTCGACGGGGGCGCGGACCGGGCCCTCACGCTGGTGTGCGCCCCGCCGGGCTTCGGCAAGTCGCTCCTGCTCGCGGAATGGGTGAAGCGATGCCCGGAGATCCCGGCGGCGTGGGTGTCGCTCGACGAGGAGGACGAGGACCCGCGGCTGTTCTGGGGCGCGGTGCTCGCGGCGCTGCAGGGCTGCCCGGCCGTGCCGCCGTCGAACAGGCTGCACCGGCTGGTCGTGTCGCGGACGACCGTCGAGCGCGATTTCCTCGACGACCTGCTCGCCGCCCTCGCGGCGCTGCCGCGGCCGCTCCGGCTGATCCTCGACGACGCCCACCACCTCCGGTCGGCCCCGGTGCTGGAGGACCTCCGGGTGCTCGTGCGCGGTCACGTTCCGGGGGTGCACCTGGTCCTCGCGAGCCGCATGGACCCGTCGCTGCCGCTGGCCCGGCTCCGGCTCGGCGACGAGCTCTGCGAGCTGCGTGCCGAGCAGCTGCGGTTCTCGTCGCAGGAGACGGCGGCGCTGTTCGAGAAGGGCGGTGTGCGGCTCGACCCCCGCCACCACGACGTGCTGCACGCGCGTACCGGAGGCTGGGTGGCCGGCCTGCGGCTGGCGCAGCGATCGCTGCGGGACCACCCGGATCCCGGCCGGTTCATCGCGGCGTTCTCCGGGGACGAACGATCCGTCTCGGACTACCTGGTCGGTGAGATCCTCGCCGGGCTCGGCGACGCGCAGCGGGAGGTCCTGCGACGGACGAGCATCGCCGACCCCGTGCCGGCAGCGCTGGCCGTCGAGCTGTGCGATCGGGAGGATGCCGCCGACATCCTCGACGCGCTCTGCCGGGACCTCGGGCTCGTGACGGCCACCGGAGCGGACCGGGGCGACTACCGCATCCAGGAGCTGCTCCGCTCCCACCTCCTCGGGGACCTGCACCGAGGCGGGGAGGCGCGCGTCGCGGCCATCCACCGGCGGGCCGCGCAGTGGTGGGACCGGTGGGGAAGCCCCGGGCAGGCGCTCCGGCATGCCGGCCAGGCCGGCGACCGGGCGCTCGTCACCGATCTGCTGCGTCGCCGCGCGGGAACGCTCGTGGCCCGCGGTGAGCACGCCGCGCTGCACGCCGCGCTGGCGGCCCTCGGTGACGATCCGTTCACCGCGGCCTGGCGGGCCGCGGTGAACGCGTGCGCGGACCTCGAGCGCGGAGATCGCCGTGCGGTCGCGGAGGCCGTCCGGCACGCCCGCGCCCTCGAACCGGACCCGGATCCCGACCTCGCCGCGCTGCTCGTCGCGGTCGAGCGGCTCGCCGGGCTCGGCTCCGGCGGGCCGGCCGCGGAGCCCGAGCCCCAGGACCGGTCGCTGCGCGCGCTGGTCCTCGCGGGCCGCGGGGTGGCGCGCGCCGCGAGCGGCTCGCTCGCGGCGGGGCGGACCGACCTGGAGGAGGCCCTCGACGGCGCGCGGCGCCTCGAGCTGCCCTTCCTCGCGGTGCAGTGCCTGTGTGCGCTCGGCGCGATCGCCTGGGCGCTCGGTGACCTGCGGGAGGCGGAGGAAACGGCCGCGGCTGCGACGGCCGCGGCGCGGGACGGTGGCTGGGGCGGCACGGGCTGGGCGGCCGGTGCGTACGCGGTCGCCGGTCTTGCCGCGCTGGAGCGCGCCTACCCCCTCGCCGCCCTGGACGCGGCCGATGCAGGCCTGCGCACCGCACCCGCCGACCTCGACCCGGTGATCCGCTTCGCCCTGCACACCGCCCACGCGGGCGCGCAGTTCGACCGGGGGGAGAAGGCAGCCGGCCTGCTCGAACTGCAGCAGGCGCTCGCCGACGTGACCGAGCACGACGTCCCCACGGCGCTCGCGGCGGCGTCGGCGCTGCTCGAGCACCGGATCGCGCTCCGGCTCGGCTACGCCACCGCGGCCGCAGGCGCGACGAGCTGGCTCGCCGGCCGGCCGGGGGCCCGGGCGGAGCGGCTCCTCATGCGGGCGTGGGTGGAGTCGGCCGCCGGAGCGTTCCGCGCCGCGCGTGCGACCGTCGGGCCGTTGCTGCGGCCCTCCGTGCGTACGGCGTGCCCCCCCACGGTGGTGGAGGCGTGGCTCGTGACGGCGAACGCGGCGCTGGAAGGCGGCGACCGCGTGACCGCCCGGCAGGCGCTGCGCGCCGCGCTGGACCGGGCCCGGCCCCTCGACGTGGTCCGCCCGTTCATGCTCGCGCCGGCGGCGGTGCGGGCGCTGCTCGTCGACGAGCTCGTGGGCGAGGACGAACGCGCCCGCTTCGCGGCACGGGTGCTTTCGGCGCCGCAGCCCGAGGTGCTCTCCGCGGCCGTCGTGCTGACCGCCCGCGAGCGCGACGTGCTGACCCGGTTGCCGTCCCTCTTCAACCTCGACGAGATCGCCGACGACCTCGCGGTCTCGGTCAACACCGTCAAGAGCCACGTCCGGTCGATCTACGACAAGCTCGGCGCCGGCACCCGGCGTACCGCCGTTCTCGCCGCCCACGAGCGAGGCCTGCTGCGGTGAGTCCGGCCGAACGGGCGATGGAGACCGGGGAGACCCCTCGGTAGCATCCTCGGTTCGCTTGAAGTCCTGGCGGCTCCGCGCACCGGCAGGGACCGGCGGGTGGCGTCGCGGAACCCGGGGTGCACCGGCCGGACCTTCACTGAGGTGTTGGGAGCCGGATGAACTCGACGATCTCCACCCCGAGTGCGTCGAAGCGCGCGAGCAGCCCGTGGAGCGCGGCCTGGTCGGCCACGACGCCACGCAGCTCCGTCTCCGTGACCGCGCGCGCCGAGCGGAGCGGCTCCAGGGCCGCGAGGACGTCCGGGGTCAGCCTGCCCTGCACTCGGAACGCGCACTCGAAACTCACACGTGCCTCCTCCACCAGACGGGACGGGATCCGATGGTGGCGGGTACCGGGGTGAGCCGGGTACCTCCGCCGAGGATGAGGAACGCCCCCGGCGGGCCGGGCGGGCCGGCGAAGTTCGCGGCGCCCGTGGCCAGTCACGTCGTGGCGCGTCCCCGTCTGCTCGAGCTGCTCGACAACGGGGTGCGGTACCCCGTGACCGTGGTCGCCGCCACCGCGGGCTGGGGGAAGACGCTGCTGGCGGCCTCGTGGGTCGCGGCGGGCGCGGGCGGGCGGCCATCCGCGTGGGTGCGGCTGGACGCCGGCGACGACGCCGCGGGCTTCTGGCACACCGTGGCGGGCGCGCTCGCGTCGGTGGCGGGGCCGGCGGCGGGTGCGGCCCTGCGCCCGCTGGCGACCGGCGGGGATGCCGTCGACGACATGCCCGGCGCGGTGGCGGCGGCGCTGCTCCTCGCCGCCCGGCCGGTCGTCCTCGTGCTCGACAACCTGCACGAGGTGACCTCGCCGGCGGTGCACGACGGGCTGGTGAGGCTCGTCGAGCGACCACCGCCCAACCTGTCGCTGCTCGTCCTGACCCGTCGGGACCCGCCGTGGCCGCTCTCCCGCCTGCGGTTGGCGGGCCTGCTCGCCGAGGTGCGTGCGCAGGACCTCACCTTCCGGGTGGGCGAGGCAGCGGAGCTCTTCGCCCTGCTGCACGTCGACCTCGCCGCATCGCAGGTGGGCCGGTTGGTCGAGCGCACCGAGGGCTGGCCGGCGGGGCTGCGCCTGGTCGCGCTGCACCTGCAGGGGCAGCCGGACGTCGAAGCGGCCGTCGCGGAGTTCTCCGGGGACGATCACAGCGTGGCCGGGTACCTGGTCGCGGAGGTGCTCGCCCAGCAGCCCCCCGAGCTGGTGCGGTTCCTGGAGAAGATCAGCGCTGTCGACCTCGTCTGCGCGGATCTCGCCGACGCGCTGACCGGACGACGCGACAGCGCCGCCCTGCTCACCGAGCTCGCGGCGTCGCACCTGTTCGTGCAGGCCGTGGACCGGCCGGGACGCTGGTACCACCTGCATCGGCTGATCGCCGACATCCTCCAGGCGCGACCGGTGCCCCGCAGCGAGCGCCGGGACCTGCGGAGGCGGGCGGCCGAGTGGTTCCAGCGCAGCGACATGCCCGTCGACGCGATCCGGTCGGCAGTCGACGGGGAGCTCTGGCCGCTGGCGGCGGCCCTGGTGGGCCAGTACCTCGTGGTGCTGGCCCTCGGTGGACGGGCCCGGGAGCTGGAGCGGGTGCTCGCCCGGGTGCCTCGCACCACCCTGGCCACGCACCCGGAGCTCGCGTGCGGCCTCGCGGCGGCGCGCATCGTGCGCGGTGACGCCACCGAGGTGGCCGAGCTGGTCGCGAGCGGCCGCGCGCGGCTCGGTGCCGTGTCCGAGCGCCGCGGTGCCCGCGCCCGCATCCTCCTCGACCTGACCGCGGGCGCGTTGGCGCGGATCAGGGGCGACTGGGCGGAGGCGGTCGCGCTCCACCGGTCCGTGCCGCTGGATCCCGTCACGTTGGCCGGTCTCGGCCTCGGGCGGGCCGAGATCGTCCCCGTGCTCGTGAAGAACTTCCTGGGCATGGCCGCGCTGCTGGCGGCCGATCTCGAATCGGCCGAGCGCGACCTCGGGGCCGCCGTGTCCGTCGGGCTCGAGCCCCGGCCGCTCTCGCAGCTGAACGCGGCGGCCTACCTGAGCCTCGTGCGGTGCGAACGGGGCGAGCTCGGTCCGGCCCAGAGCGAAGCCCTCGAGGTCGTCAAGGCGGCAGCGGAAGCCGGTCTCGACCACGCCCCGCAGGTGGTGGGCGCGTACCTGACGATGGCGCACGTCGCGCTGGACCGGGTGCATCCGGAGGACTTCGACGACTGGCTCGGTCGCACGGCAGCGGTCGAGTCCGTCGCCGCGGAACCGCACGTCCGGGCCGAGGCCGCGCTCCTCCTCGCGGCGCGGCGCCGGTCGGCAGGGGATCGGGAGCGGGCGCTCTCCGGCCTCCGCGCGACCGCATCGGAGATCGACATCGGCAAGCTGCCGCTGAGGATGCGGGAGCGGTGGTGGCTGGCCGAGGCCGGCCTGCTGGTGGGCCTCGGCGATCCGCACCAGGCCCGCGCCACCCTCGACCGGCTGGGGCCGGCGAGCTCCACCGCCACGGTGCTCGCCACCGCACGCCTGCGGATGCAGCTGGACGACGTGCCGGCCGCGGTGGCCGCCCGGGCCGGGGTGAAGCCCGACCAGCACCCCCGCGGGACGGTCGACGCCTCGCTGCTCGACACGGCGCTGGCCCTCGCGTCCGAGGACGTGGAGACGGCGCTGGACCGGCTCGAGGAGGCCCTCGCCGCTGCCGCTCCGTGGTTCCTGCGCCGCCCCTTCCTGACCGAGGCGGTCGACCTGCGCCCGATCCTCGAGCGACGCCTGGAGAAGGGCACGGTCGTGCCGGCCTTCGCGGTCGACGTGCTCGGACGGCTCTCCGGGGCGGCGGTCGCTGTTCCCGACCCGTCGGCGGTCGACCCGCTGACCGAGCGGGAGCGGACCGTCCTGCGGTACCTCGCGAGCACGATGTCGAACGCCGAGATCGCGGCGGCGCTCTACGTCTCGGTCAACACCGTGAAAACCCATGAACGGGCCCTGTACCGCAAGCTCGACGTGACGAACCGGCGGGAGGCCGTGGGCCGGGCCCGATCGCTGGGCCTGCTCTGAGCAGCGCGAACCCACCGGTGCGAACTCACCCGCGTAGAAGGACGCCGTATCACCCGCGCCGCCTGATCCTCAACTGTCGTGGAGGGGGTGGTGGCCGATGCGGATCCCGGGCGGCAAGATCGCCGTTCCGAACCTGCCCACGGGCTTCACCCCGCGCCCCCACCTGCTGAGGCGGCTGGACCGGGTCGGTGCAGGGGAGCTCGTGGTCGTGACAGCACCGCCCGGTTACGGCAAGACGGCCCTCCTGGCCGACTGGCTGCGAAGCCCCCATGCTCCGCCGTCGGCCTGGGTCTCCGTCGATGCAGGCGACGACGCGCCACGCCTGCGGGCCGCGCTGCTCGCGGCGCTGCGGGCGGTTCCCGGCCTGCCGGCGGACAGCCCCCTGCACGAGATCGGTTCGCCCGGCAGGGGGGATCTCCCGGGGCGGAACCTGATCGACGAGCTGGCGGCGGGGGTCGACGCCACGCGCCCGGCGATCAGGGTCGTCCTCGACGACGTCCACGAGCTGACGGACCCGGAGGCGCTGCGCGACCTCGCCCGGCTCGTCCGGCGCCGCCCCCGGGGGCTGTGCCTGGTGCTCTCGGGCCGGATGGACCCCCCGCTCCCGCTGCCGCGGATGCGGCTCGAAGGCCGCGTGCACGAGCTGCGTGCGGAGGACCTGCGCTTCGACGTCGGCGCGACGGCCGCCCTGCTGCACGCGTCCGGGATCGACATCGCCCCCGAGCAGGTCGCGGTCCTGCAGGCCAGGACCGGGGGATGGGCGGCCGGCCTCCGGCTGGCCGTGCTGGCCCTGCGCGGCCGGGACGACCCACAGGCGTTCATCGCGCAGTTCTCGGGCAACGAGAGCTCGGTCGCCGGTTACCTCACGGACGAGGTGATGGCGGTGCTGCCCGACGAGGTCCGGCAGTTCCTCCGCACCTGCTCGGTCTGCACGCAGCTCCCCGCCGGGCTGGCCGTGGCGCTGACGGGACGTGCGGACGCCGAGCGCATGCTCGACGAGCTCACCCGGGTCACCGCGCTGGTCGAGCTCGCCGAACCGCGGACCTATCGCATGCACACCCTCCTGCGGACCTACCTCGTCACGGAGCTGGAACGGCATTTCCCGGCGCTCCACCGGCGAGCCGACACCGCTGCCGCACGGTGGTGGCTCGCGGCCGACGAGCCCGAGCACGCCCTCCGCCACGCCGAGCGGACCGGCGAGCCCGAGCCGGTCCTCGACATCCTGCGCGAGAGCGGCGTCCGGCTCATCGCGACCGGCCGGCTGGCGGCCGTGCGCCGGGCCCTCGACGCGTGCGGACCCGCGACCCGCACGACCGACCCGTGGCCGTCGCTCGTCGCGGCACTGCTGCACGACGCGGAGAACGCGCGCTCGGCCGCGGCCGAGGCATTGGCCCGGGCCGTCCGGGGATGGCCCCGGGACACCGACCCCGTGCTCGACGTCCTGCGTGCGAGCGTGGAGCGGCTCGTGACCGGTCGGGCGCAGGATCCGCCGTCCGACCCGCCGGTCTCCGTCCCGCCGGAGCTGGAGGCGCTCCGGCGGATGAGCGAGGCCGCCGTGATCGACCCGGTGATCGGCGTCCAGGCCGGCGTCGCCGTCCGCACGCGCCTCGACGAGGCCGCGCGGCTGGCCCGCGAACACGGCTTCCCGTACTTCGAGGTGCGGACGCTGTCGATGCTCGCCGCCTTCGAGGCGGCCCGGGGCGGGTACGGCGCGATGACGGCCGCGGCCTCCGCGGCACTCGCCGCGGCCGAGGGGGAGAGCGAGGGCGAGCGCCCCGCGGACCGGACGGCAGGCCCGGCCGCCCTGATCGCCTACGGCGACCTGCTCGCGGGCGACGCCGCGGCCGCCCTGGCGCGTACGGAGGACGTGCTGGCAACCGAGGCGGCCCTCGCCCCGCGGACCGAGGTCGCTCTCCGCGTGGTGCACCGCGCGGCCTGCGCGGATCTGGGAGAACACGCCCGCGGCGGCGGGAGGTGGCTGGTCGAGTTCGACGATGTCGACGCACCGGCCCCGCTGCTGGCCGCGCTCGCCGTCCTCGAGCACCGGGCGGTGCTCGCGCAGCGCGGGCCGGGGCCGGCCGCGGAGACCGCCGAGTGGCTCGCGCGGCGGGTCGGGAAGGTCGGAGAGCTGCTGCTGATGGACGCGTGGGCGCACCTGCAGGCCGGCCGGTTCGACGCGGCGCGCACCGCGGTGGGCGCCCTCGCCGACGGCTCCCTCGGCGCGCTGGTCCCGTACACGCCGGTCGAGGTGCATCTCGTGCGGACGGAGGCGGCGCTCCGGCAGGGCGACCTGGGCACGGCACGGGTGGAGCTCGCAGCGGCGTTCGCCGGGGGAGCGGCCTTCGGGGTCGTCCGCCCGTTCCTGCTGGCCGGTGCCATGACCCGGGGCCTGCTGGTATCCGATCCCCCGGCCGGGACGGACGCGCGGTTCGCGGGGCGGGTCGCGGCCGCGCTGTCGCGGGCTCGGGTCGACGTCCCCGCCGCCCTGAGCGAACGGGAGCTGGCCGTTCTCACGCTGCTCCCGTCGCTGCTCTCGGCGCGGGAGATCGCCGACGAGCTCATGGTGTCGGTGAACACGGTGAAGAGCCACATCCGCTCGATCTACGCGAAGCTCGGCGTCTCCACGCGCCGCGACGCCATCCGTCGCGCACAGGAACTCGACCTCTTCCCCTGAACCACTTCACCTCAACGGGGTGACACGACCTGGCCCGGGGGACGACACGGTGGGCCACAGGAATCGGACGCGCAGGAGCCGGGCGGGACCCCGAGGGGAGGAACGCTGTGGCGGAGCGACACTACGAGTTCCGGATCACCGGACGGCTGTCGGCACGGGCACGCAGCGCATTCGGCGGGATGGAGGTGCGCGAGGTCCCCGCGGCGACGGTGCTCTCGGGCGACGTCGCCGAGGAGGGCGGTGTGCAGGAGGTGCTGACGCTGATCCAGTCGCTCGGCCTCGAGGTCGTCTCGGTGCGGCAGACGTCCGGCGACCGGTACGTCGACGAGCAGACGTCCCGGCCCGGGACCTGATCAGGCGCGGCCGGACATGCCGAACCCGGGTGCTGCGGGGCGGTGCATGCCGGCGTCGTCGCTCCAGTCGTAGACGACGACCGTGCGCAGCACGACGTCCTGGACGGAGCGGCGGTGCCTGCTCACCGCCGCCCACAGCAGGCCGAGCGGGAAGACCACGCAGAAGACCGCGCGTACGGTCGCCCGTGACCAGTCCAGCCGCGCGCCCCGCCCGGACAGCACGCGCAGCCCGAGGACCCCGGCGCCGATCGTGCGGCCGCTCGTGGACCAGGCCGCGGCCAGGTAGGCGGCGGCGAACAACGCGCCGATCCCCAGCGAGTGCGCCCACGACGGCGCGGGCCAGTGGAACGACACGGGTGACCAGGCGAAACGCAGCCCCGCCACGACGAGCAGCAGGCCGCCCAGCATCGCCATGACGACGAACAGGTCGATGACGGCGGCCACCGCTCGCGTGACGATCCCGGCGACGTCGTCGACCCGCACCGCGGACGTCGAGCGCGGGCTCACGACGGCGCCGATGCCCGCTGCACCGGTGCGCGCGGCACCTGGCGGTGCAGCAGCCGGTCGAACAACCCGCCGACGACGTCGTCGGCCTGCATCGCCTCGCGCCGGACGGTGCGGATCGTGTCCGACGTGAGGGTGCCGGTCGAGTTCCGGACGATCTCCGGCAGGTCGATCGCGTCGATCACCTCGCGGGCGATCCCGACGACGTCCACCCGGGCGAGGATGGTGTCGAGGTCGACCCGCGCGACCACCGGGTCCGGGTCGATCCTCGCGGCGAGCGCGTCGAGGTCGATGCGCCTGGCCACCGCGTCGAGGTCGACGCGGCGCACGACCGCCTCGATGTCGACGCGTGCGACGACCGCGTCGAGGTCCAGCCGGGCCGCGGCGGCGTCGATGTCGACGCGCGCGACGGCGGCGTCGAGGTCGATCCCGGCGGCGACCGCGTCCAGGTCGACGTGCCGGCGAACGAGCTCCGTGAGGTCGACGGTCTCGACGATCGCGGCGACGACGTGGCGGACGGCGAGCCGGAGCAGCGTCTCGGCGAGCTGCTCGATCCTGGCCCGGCCGGTCCGCCCGCGGTCGGTGAGCGCCGCCAGCACGTCGGGCGGGGCGAACCGGAGGACCGTGGCCGCCAGCGTCGCCGCCGCGGAACCCGTGAGGTCCCTGGCCGGCCGGGTGAGGTGCCACGCCCAGAGCGCGGCTCCCATCCCGGCGTCGGCCACGGTCGCCGCGACTCCGGCATTCCGGTCGCGCGCCACCGGGTCCACGTCGCCTCCTCGTCGGCGTCAGCTCACGGTGACGGCGCCATGGTCGCCGTGCCCGGCGAGGTCCCCAGTGCCTTGCGCTTGAGCTGCTCGTACTCCTCGTGCGTGATGGCGCCCGAGTCGAGGAGCTGCTTCGCCTGCACGATCTGGTCCGTCGGCCGGTTCCCGTCGCCGGCGATGTGCCGGACGTCCTGCTCGAAGCGGGCACGGTGGGCCGCGGCCTCGTCGCCTCGCCGTTCGGCCATGGACCGGCCTTGGGCGATGAGGTAGGCGAAGACGCCGATGAACGGCAGCACGATCATGAACAGCAGCCAGGCGGTCTTGCCCCACCCGGAGATGTCGTCCCGGCGGATCACATCGCCGAAGACGACGAAGAGGAGCCAGAACCACAGCACGAACCCGAAGATCACCAGCATCGTCCAGATGAGGTCGAGCAGCGGCATCGTGATCACCTCGTGGAGTCGAGAGCCGCGGATGGTTCCGCAACCCTGCCCCGCGGGGCCGCGTCCGGCCTCACCCGTGACGGAGGAACCGGTGGCGCTTTCGCCTCCGGCGGGTGGTCCGCGGGCGCGGCCACGCCCGGAGAGTCGGCCGCGCCTGGCGGGAGGACGGTGAGCGACGATGCGACAGAGGCCGGGATCACGGCAGCTGGTGGTCAGCCTGCTCCGGACGGTGCTGACCGTCGCGTCGATGGTGGCCGTGTACTACCTCGCCCCGCTCGATCGGGTCTTCGACGTGCGGATCGGGCTCTGGCTCGTGGTCGGCCTCAGCGCGCTGGGGGTGGCGATCGCGTGGCAGGTGCGGGCGATCACCGTCTCGGAGACCCCGCGGCTGCGCGCGGCCGAGACCATCGCCCTGGGGCTGCCGCTGCTGCTGCTGCTCTTCGCGGAGGTCTACCTGCTCATCTCGCACAACGAGCCGGGGAGCTTCACCGAACCGCTGAACCGGACCGGTGCCCTGTACTTCACGATGACCGTGTTCGCCACGGTGGGGTTCGGCGACATCACGCCGCTCACCGACCAGACACGCGTCATCACCATGGCCCAGATGGTGGTGGGGCTGGTCGTGGTGGGCGTCGTGGCCCGGCTGCTGTTCGGTGCCGTGCAGCGGGGGGTCGACCGCAAGGCCTCGAGCCAGGACGAGGACGAGCGGCCGCGCACCTGAGGCCGCCGCTACACCGTGATCGGCCCGTCCCCCCGCTCGTGGGGATCGGTCCTGCGTGCCCGGTTGAGCGACAGCCACAGCACACCCCAGATCAGCAGGACCGTGAGGGTGCCGAACGGCCCGACGGCCATCGCGGCGAGGCCGAGCAGCGGCACGAGGCCCGTGAAGCGGCCGAAGGACGTGAACCCCCCGTCGCCGGGAACCCGGCCCGGCGGCTCGCGCCACCTACGGAACGACTCGACCAACCTGGGGTCGTCCGCGGCCAGTGCCGCTTCGATGCGACGCAGCGCCTCACCACCTGCTCCGACCGGCATGGCACACCTCCTCACCGCCCAGCAGTGCCGAGCGTCGGCCCCCGCCGACGAACCGTCTTCATCCCGGCGGGGTGACGTCGGGCTGCCGCTCTCGGGCCGGTCTGCCGCCGAGCACCCGCAGCAGGGCCGGAACGGCCTCGCCGAGCTTCGGCGGTGCGGCCGCGGCGGGGGAGAGGCCCGCGGCATCCGTCGGCGTCCGGACCCGCAGGGCAGCGGGAAGCGAGCGGAACCGCAGGGGCGGGGGGAGGGACAGCGCCTCGCCGTCGACGCCGACGTCGATCGCGGGTTCCGCGGAGTCGACGACGAACTCGGCCACGCTCCACGCCCGGTAGCCGCGGAACCGGCGGATCCGCCCCGTCGCCTCGGCCGTGACGAGCGCCGGGATGTCCCGCGCCCGGTCCACGGTCACGGTGACCACCCCGAGCAGGCCGCCGTCGATCCGCGGTCGGGTGCCGAACCCGCTCATGCTGTCGAGGCGGTAGACGTCGTTGGACACGAGGAGCATGTCGGCGGAGGTCGCGGCCTGGCCGTCGGGCCGGTCGAACCGGAGGTCGAACCGCTTGGCGCCGGGTCCGAGCAGGTCGGGCAGCATCTGTGCGGTGGTCGCGAGCTTCGCGTCCCGGTAGGCCGCGGACTGGACGACCGTGGCGTACACCCCGAGGGACGCGTTGTTGACGAAGATCCGGTCGCCCAGCTGGGCGAGGTCGACCCGCCGCTCGATCGCCTCGCCGTACGCGTCGAGCGCACGAGCGACGTCGACGCGGTCGAGCCCCAGGTCGAGTGCGAAGTGGTTGCGCGTGCCGGCCGGGACGCACACGAAGGCCACGTCGTGGCGGTGCGCCACGTCCGCGACCAGCGCCTGCGAGCCGTCGCCTCCCGCCATCCCGATGACGTCGGCGCCGTCGGCGACCGCTCGTTCGGCGAGCACCCGCAGGTCGTCCCCGGTGTGCAGCCGGACGGGCCGGACACCGCGGCGCAGGGCCTCGCTCTCCAGGTCGAAGCGGTCGACCTTGCCGCCACCCGAGCGGGGGTTCATGAACAGCACACCGGTGCGCGCAGGCCCGACCGGCCACCCCGCCCGGCTCCCCGTGAACGCGTCTGCCAACGCGTACCTCGCCGCCGCCACGGACCCGACGGCCAGCACCACGACGAGTGCGATCCGGCCGATCGCCGCGGCGTCGAGCCCGAGCACGGCGAACACGAGCAGCGCCACCGTGGCGAGCAGCGCGGCGCCCGCCAGTGCCGCGGCGACCAGCCGGCGCGAACCGCGGTTCACCAGGGCGGTCCACGCGGCGACGACGGCGAGCGTCACGAGTGCCGCGGTCAGCACCAGCAGCCCGACGTTGCGGAAGGCGGCGAGCGCGGCCGCGACGATCGCGCCGGCCAGGGCCAGCAGGGCCCCGGCGGCGGCGACCCGCCGAGCCGGGGACGGCCGGATCATCTCGGACATGGCCTGCTCCTCGGCTCGGCTGCTGCCGCTCGTGGCGGACCCCGCTATCCCCGGCTCACAGCACCTCGCGCCGGGAGGTGGCCAGTGCCCAGATCACCGCGACGTCGAGGGCGATGATCACCAGCGACCAGACCGGGTAGTGCGGGATGAACAGGAAGTTGGCGATCAGGCTGAGGCAGGCCAGCACGATGCCGGTCATCCGCGCCCATGTCTGACCGCGGATGACCCCGACACCCGCGAGGAGGACGAGGATCCCCATCAGCAGGTGGACCCAGCCCCACGCCGTGAGGTCGAACGCGTACACGTACTCCGGCGTGGAGACGTAGACGGTGTCCCGGAACAGGGCGGCGATCCCGGCGAGGATCTGCCACACGCCGGCCACCATCATGAGCGCCGCGGCGAACAGGCTGAGGCCGGTGGCCCACGGGGACGCGTCCTCCGTGGCGCCGACGGGCCGGGACGGGATCTCGGTACTCATCGGTCCTCCTCATGGCGAATTCGAAGCGGCGATCCTCGCCGCGGGCGCCGGTGCGGGCGTCGCCCGTAACGGGTGAAGGGCGGCCGCTCAACCCGGAGCGCGCTCGGGGCGCGGCAGCTGGGAGTCCAACGGGAGTGCGGTGGCCGGGGCGGTAGGCGAGCCGTCCGTATCGGACGCGTCGGCCCGGAGCAGTGCGTCCGCCCACCTCGCACCCGGGTCGATGTCGACGAGCAGGGCCTTGGCGAGCAGCGTGAGCGGGATGGCCAGGATCGCCCCGAGCGGTCCGATCAGCCAGGCCCAGAACGCCAGGGCGAGGAACGTGACCGTCACCGAGAGGCCGACCGCGTCCCCGATGAAGCGGGGTTGGATCAGCGACTGCACGACGAAGTTGAGGACGCAGTACACCACGATGACCAGCACCATCATCTTCGGGCCGCCCACCAGCAGCCCGAGGAGCGCGGGCGGGATCACCCCGAGCAGGAACCCGATGTTCGGGATGTAGTTGGTGACGAACGACAGCAGGCCCCAGGTGACGGCGAGCGGGATCCCGATGAGGGCGAGCGCGACCGTGTCGAGCACCGCAACGATCAGGCCGAACACGGTCGTCACGACCAGGTACTGCCGGGTGCCGTGGGCGAAGCCCGTCAGCGCCCCGCCGACGGCCGGCCGGTCCTTCGCGATGAGCCGGATCCGGGCTCCCGCGTCCCCGGTCTCGATGCTCAGGAAGAGCAGCAGCGCCAGGATGAATACGAGGTTGCCGGCCAGCCCGGCGACGCTGCTGAGGAAGGTGCCGAGCAGCCCGGCCAGCTTCCCGATGTCCAGCGACTGCACGATGTGCTGCAGCTCGCCCGGGCCGACCCCGAACCGCGCGAGCAGGCCCGCACCCGACTGGGCCAGGGCCTGGCTCTGCCCGGCGTACTCCGGCAGGGTCGTGGCCAGCCGCGCGATGGAGACGATGATGGTCAGGGCGAGTGCCACGACGACCCCGTACACCGCGAGCACCAGCACGATCGTGATGGCCCATCGCGGCCAGCCCTTCCGCTGGAACCACCGCTGCACCGGCGCGACCGCGATCACGATGATGAGGGCGAGGAACGCCGGCCCGATCAGCCAGGCGATGGACCGCAGCCCCGCGGCGGTGATGACCGCCGCCGCCATGCCCAGGAGGACCACGACCCCGCGGGGGAGGGCGGGGCGCACCGTCAGGGCGTCGGCCCGGCCGTTGGTCGGCGGGCTCTCCGGGTGGTCGTGCGGAGCTGTCATGGCGGCAAGCTAGGCCCGGGACCGGCGGGCGGGCTCACCCGAAGGTGGTGACCGGCCCGCCGGGGGGCCTTCCCCGCATCAGAGGGCGTTGACGGGCATCGCGGCCAGGGCGTCCGCCTCGTGGGCCGCGACCAGGCCGACCTCGACGAGCTCGAGCGGGCTGACGAAGTTCGACGCCAACCGCACCCCGTGTGCCCGGCTGACCGCGTTCCGCAGCGGGATCGCCCACCGGTGCTCGAGCAGGAGCAGCGCCGCGGCCGTCTCCTCGGGGATGGCGGCCAGCGCATCCCAGGTCTCCGCGCCGAACACGCCGCCCTGCTCCGCGACCCGCAGCAACCCGGCCTGCGCCCCGGCCTCGGCTCCGACGCCGGCTCCGATCCCGATCAGGGCACCCACCACCGCCCCGAACTCGGCCATCTCCTCGCTGCTGAGCTGGCTCTCCTTCAACACGCTCACCTGGCCACCGACGGCCTTGTAGACGGCGAGCGCGTCGATCACGCGGACCATGTCGTCGTCGCGCAGGCGCTCCAGCTCGGCCAGGACCTCCCCCTCGAAATCCGGGCGGGCGAACCCGAGCACCAGCAGCTGCACCGGACCGATCGTCATCGTGCTCCTCCTCGTATGTCGGGGTGTGCCCTCATGCCTTCAGCTCGGCCTCCTCGAACGCCTCGCGCAGCTTCGCCTCCTGCTCGGCCGACAGGTTCGTCGAGATGAGCTCGGCGCGGGTGCCCTTGAAGTTCTCGAGGACCCGGTCGGTGACGGCGTTGGTGGTCAGCGCGAACAGCGCGGAGGTACCCGGCGTGACCTGTTCCCGGACGCGCCGGATGAAGCCGTCGTCGATGCCGACGTCGGCCATCGAGCCGGTCAGCGCGCCCATGGCCGCACCGACGGCCAGGCCGAGGAGCGGTACGAAGAAGATCAGGCCGAACAGCAGGCCCCAGAAGCTCCCGCCGAGCGCACCCGCCCCGACGAGGCTGTGGAGCTGCTCGGTCCGCGGCTTCTTGCGCCCTTCGGGCCACGACACGACGGCCGCATCGACGACGTCGATCAGCTCTTCCTTCTGCAGGCGCTCGAGCGTGCTGAGTGCGCTCTGCGCACCGTCAGCCGTGTCGAACCGCCACACCGTCAACGTCGCCATCTGCCTGCCTTCCCGTTGGAGCCATCCGTGTGCGCCGGCGACTGTCCGGGCGGCTGCCCGGCATCGGCATCACCCTCGCTGGGTGATCGAGCCGGTATGACGCCGGTTCTTCGTGACCTCCCGGGCCGCGGGTCGCCCCTCACCCGGTGCGGGCGATGCGCAACCGGCGGTGCCGTCCGACGCTCGGCGGCGCGCCGGGCCCGACGGGAGGCGGTATGGACACGACGGCCTTCGACGACGAGGCTCGGGCCGACCCGTGCGGTGCGCGCAGCGTCCACTTCCACGATCCGTGCGCGCCGGCTGCGACCGCGGTCGTGCCGTCCGTGTTCGTCGCCGTCCGCAGTCCGCTGGGCCAGTTGCTGCTCGTCCGCCGGCGCGACAGCGGATCGTGGGAGCTGCCGGGCGGCCGCGTCGACGT
This sequence comes from Pseudonocardia wallangbongensis, assembly GCF_054486945.1. Taxonomy (NCBI): domain Bacteria; kingdom Bacillati; phylum Actinomycetota; class Actinomycetes; order Pseudonocardiales; family Pseudonocardiaceae; genus Pseudonocardia; species Pseudonocardia wallangbongensis. Next base: position 455,748 of record NZ_JBRERS010000001.1, on the reverse strand, counting down.
CGGGGAGAGCGCCGAGGGGACCGCCGTGCGCGAGACCGCCGAGGAGTCCGGGGTGCACGTGCGGATCACCGGCCTCGTCGGCCTCTACACAGATCCGGAACACGTCGTGCGTGCCGTCGACGGCAGCGTGCGCCAGCAGTTCGTGGTGGTCCTGCGGGGCCGCGGCGTCAGCGGGGTGCCCACCGCCGACGGGCGGGAGACGTCCGATGCCGAATGGGTCGCGCCCCGGCACCTCCGAGACCTGGACATCCCGCCGCCGGTCCGCTTCTGGATCGACGACGCCCTCCGCGCCGACGCCGCGCCGCGCCTGGCGTGAGCGGCATCCGCGGTCGCAGAACCTGGAGGACCCCATGACCACCACGCCGACCACCACCATCACGCCGGCGGCTCGTCCGCGCACGCACGCCGGGAAGGGCGTGGCCGAGTGTGTCGAGCGCGGCCGCCGCGCCCGGACCGGGGCGCCGCGCTCCGCGCACGATCGGGGCGGCCTCGACGCCGGCCACCGGGACCCCGTCGACGTCCTGGGCGCACAGGACGCCGCGCGCGTACCCGAGCTCGTGCCGATCCGCTACGGGCGGATGGCCGCCTCGCCGTTCGCGTTCTACCGCGGTGCGGCCGCCCTCATGGCCCACGACCTGGTCCGGACCCCGGTCTCGGGCATCGGGGCGCAGATCTGCGGTGACGCGCACCTGTCCAACTTCGGGTTCTTCGCCTCCCCCGAACGCCGGATGGTGTTCGACATCAACGACTTCGACGAGACGCTGCCCGGCCCGTGGGAATGGGACGTCAAGCGGCTCGTCACCAGCCTCGAGGTGGCCGGGCGCGACAGCGGTTTCGCCGACCGCGACCGGCAGCGGATCCTGCGCGCCGCCACGCGCGAGTACCAACGCGCGATGCGCGCCTTCGCCGACATGCCCACGCTCCAGGTCTGGTACGCGAACGCGGAGGTCGAGGGGGTCCTCCGGCGGTTCGACGGCGATCTGCGCGGGCGCCGGCGCCGGCGCGTCGACCGCGGGCTGGCGAAGGCGCGCACCCGCGACAACATGGGTGCGTTGCGCCGGTTCGCGCGCTCCGAGGGCGGAGGGGTGCGGCTGATCGCGGATCCACCGCTCGTCGTGCCGGTGCGCGACCTGTTCCCGGACGTCGCGGCGCGGACCGACCTGGAGCAGGCCATCGACGGCCTGCTCCGCGGGTACCGCGCGAGCCTGCCGCCCGAGCGGCGGGCGCTGTACGACCAGTACCGGCACGTCGACGTCGCCCGGAAGGTCGTGGGCGTCGGCAGCGTCGGGACCCGGTCCTACATGATCCTCATGCTGGGCCGCGACGCCGACGACCCGCTGTTCCTGCAGGCGAAGGAGGCCGGCACCTCGGTTCTGGAGCCGTTCCTCGGCGCGTCGGAGCAGTCCAACCACGGCGAGCGGGTGGTCGTGGGCCAGCGGCTGATGCAGGCCGTCGGCGACATCCTGCTGGGGTGGCAGCGCGTGTCCGGCATCGACGGGCAGGAACGCGACTTCTACGTCCGCCAGCTGCGCGACTGGAAGGGCTCGATGGACGTCGAGGAGATGGTCCCCGCCGGGATGCGCATCTACGCCCGGCTCTGCGGCTGGACCCTCGCCCGCGCGCACGCGCGCACCGGCGACCGCATCGCGATAGCCGCCTACCTCGGGTCGGCACCGACGTTCTCGGACGCGGTCGCGGACTTCGCGCAGGCCTACGCGGACCGCAACGAGCACGACCACGCCACCTTGCTGGAGGCGATCGCGGCGGGCCGCGTCCGGGCGGAGCCCGGCGTCTAGTGGGGTGTCCACGAGCGCCGGGGCATGATCGTTGCGAGACCGTGGTGTGCGTCGGCACTTTCGTACGCACTCAGCGTGCGGAAGTGCCGCTCGTTCCGCGGCTCCCGGCGAACGGATGGGGTCACCGCCACTAGTGGTCCCCGACGGCCTGGTCGATCACCACCGCCAGGCGGGCGAGCAGGACCTCGGCCTCGGCGACGGTGAGGATGTCGGCTCGGACCGCCCGCGCCACCTCCTCCCCGAGCAGCGCGTGCAGCCGCATCGACCACCCCGCGCGCACGACCGCTTCGGTGAACACGGACGTCTCCCCGCCCTGCAGGGTCACCGGACCCGCATCGGGTTCGGGCTGGACCCGTAGGTGCCGCTCCCGCCTCGGGTGCTCCGGTCGCACGACGGGCCCCGTTCAGCCTTCCTCGCGCTCGTCGGCGGCCGGTTGATGCGGGGGCCGCCGCGGAGCGACCTTGTCCAGGTCCTCCTCCACCCGCTCCAGCCCGACCGTGACGGCGATGAGGATCAGGGGGAGCAGCAGTCCGGTCAGGAGGAACTCTGCGATCATGACCCTCTCCCCCACTGCGCGGTTCGATGGTCGAAGGTCGCGCATCCCGGGCCGCGTCTCCTCATCCGGGACGGATGACTCGTCTCGCGCGGCGTTCGGAAGCGGTCGGGTTCGGCCTCAGCTCGGCCAGGTCCGGCAGCGCGGGCGGAGGGTCGGGCTTGTGACCCGCGCGCCCGATGAGCCCGCCCCGCACCCGCGCCGCCAGTTCCTGATCCACCATCCACCATCGGTGTGGCCGCCGCCCCACGAGTCGATCAGGCGGCCCGGCACGGCCGACTGATCCGGCACATCGGAGCCCGGCCGCGAGGAGGCGACCGGCCGTCCGAGGCCTGTGCACATCGGCGGCTCCTCGATGGACGGTGGATCGGTACCTACCTATCCCGCGGCTCCGCGGCAACGCAACGTGACGGTCCACGGCGGCGCGAAGTGGACAGCCACCGGCGCTCGGTGGACATGGCGGGCAGCCCACCGCGGAGGGTGAACCCGCGACGCCCGAACGGCCCTGTGGCGGTGCGGGGAGCGGTCCTAGTGTCGGCGGGCCCAGACCTTCTGCCGCACGTCGGGGGTGGAGAGCGTGTATCCGGACGGGCCCCGCCGCGTGAGCGTCGACACCACCGATCCCGACGAGGCGCACGACTACCTGCGCGCCACCTACGTCGACCACGCCGTGCACCTCGACGGCAGTGTCGAGCGCTTCCGGTTCCGCCACCACCTCACCGACGGTGGCCGGTTCTTCGTGGCCCGCTACGAGCACTCGATGAACTGCCAGGTGGACACCGAGCCGTTCGGGTTCCTGCTGATGGGGCAGGTGTTCGAGGGACGGCTGCGGATGTCGTCGGGGCGTGAGGAGCTGACCCCCGGCCACGGCGAGCCGTTCGTCCTGGATCCGGCCGCGCCGATGCGGATCCGCTGGGAGGACTTCCGGGCCGGGCTGGTCAAGCTCGACCTGGGCATCGTCGAGCGCGTCGCCGGGGAGATCGCGGGGGGCGGGCCGGTGCGGTTCTCGCTGGCGCGGGCCGTGTCGCCCGCGCGGGCCGCGAACTGGCAGGCGCTGGTCCGGTACATCACCCACGACTTCTGCCGCAACGATGTGGTCTACGGCAGCCCGCTGATCCACGCGCAGACGATGCGGTTGCTGGCGGCCACCGCGCTGGAGACGTTCCCGAACGTCACGATGTCCGCCGACCGCACCCCGCCCGGGAGCGGCAGCGGACCCGGCGCGGTGCGCCGCGCCACGGCGTTCATCGACGACTACGCGGCCGACCCGATCGGGCTGACGGAGATCGCCCACGCGGCCCGGCTCTCCCCGCGTGCGATGCAGGACGCCTTCCGCCGCCACCTCGAGACGACGCCGATGGCCTACCTGCGGCTGGTGCGCCTGCGGCGGGCCCAGCAGGAGCTGCGGGCGGCGGATCCCGGGGCCGGGACGACGGTCGCCGCGGTCGCCACCCGGTGGGGCTTCGCCCACCACGGCCGGTTCGCGGCGAGCTACCGGCGCGAGTTCGGCCGCACCCCCGCCCAGGACCTGTACGGCTGACGGGGGTCAGGCCGGGTCGAGCCGCAGGTCGAGCCAGGCCACCTGCTCCGCCGTGAGCCGGACCGTAGACGCGTTCATCGACGAACGGGTCTCCTCGACCGAGCGCGGCCCGATGAGGGCGAACGTCGGGAAGCGCTGTGCGAGGACGTAGGCCAGGGCGATGGCGGTGGGCGCGACGTCCAGCTCCTCCCCGAGCGTCCGGGCCCGGGTGAGGCGTTCGAAGTTGCCGTCGCTGTAGAAGCACCGGACGAGCTCGGGGTCGGAGCGGTCTGCCGGCGCCGCGCGGCCGGCGAAGAACCCGCGCGCCTGCGACGACCACGGGAAGAGCGGTGTCCCGGTGCGTTCGAACCACTCCCGCCCGGCATCGTCGGTGACGTGCACGCAACCCTCCCACGGCACGTCGAGGGCATGTGCCAGCCCGAAGTGGTTGCTGACGGCGGCGAAGCCGCGCTTGCCGCGGGCCGCCGCGTACGCGTTGGCCTCGTCGACCCGTGCGGTCGTCCAGTTGGAGCCGCCGAAGGCCCCGATGCGGCCGGCCGTGACGTGTGCGTCGAGCACGTCCACGAACTCCCCGACGGGCACCTCGGGGTTGTCGCGGTGCATGAAGTAGATGTCGACGTGATCGGTCTGCAGGCGCTCGAGGCTCTCGACGAGCTGGCTGGTGATCGACGGCGGGTCGCAGTTCGGGGTGTGGGCGCCCTTCCCGATCACGACGACCTCGTCGCGGACGCCGCGGTCGGCGATCCACTGGCCGAGGAGCTTCTCCATCAGCCCGTCGGCGTAGTGGTGGGCGGTGTCGAAGGCGTTGCCCCCGCGGGCGAGGAAGTCGTCGAACATCGCGGCCGCGTGCTCGGGCGTGCGCTGGTTGTCGCAGCCCATGACGAGGCGCGAGATGTCGCGGTGGACGCCGGGGATCCGGCCGGTGGGCACTGGGTTCGGATCGATCACGGCCTCATCGTGCCGCACGATCACCTCCTGCCGTGAGCAAACGATTGACCAACCCTCCTCGCTTCTTCCCGTTCGTCCGCGACGCGCACCTGCCCGCGTACGCCAAGGCGGCCTACCCGGTTGCGGCGATCGTCGTTCGTCGGCGACCCGAGCGGGGTCTCGGCCGTCACGGTGGGGCACCCGGAGAAGACGCTGTCGGGCACCCGGACCGACGTGATCCTGCACTATGCCGACCGCCCGCTGCGGGCGGTCGTCTCGACCAACCACGACCACCGCTTCGGCCCCCGCCACGAGGAGAGCTACATCCAGTGGGAGGGCACTCACGGGGCCGTCCGCGCCCAGATGGGGCTGCTGCTCGACTACCCGACGGGCGGCCCCGACCTGCTGGAGTGCCGGCTCGACGGCGACCCCGACTGGCGGCAGGTTCCGTTCACCGGGTCCTGGTTCCCCGACGCGTTCATCGGCTCGATGGGCGTGCTGCAGCGCTACCTCGAGGGCTCGGTGGCGACGCTGCCCACCTCGGTCGAGGACGTCCTGCACACCACGGCCGTGATCGAGGCGGCCTACGCCGCGGCCGCGGCCGGCGGCGTGCCGCCGGCCTACGGCTCGTGGGCCGGCCGGAGCTCGTGATCGTGCCGGGCCCGGCACGGCACCCCCTGCAATCGGCTACGGGGCGGTGGACTCGCGCACGACCAGCTCCGGGGGCGGGTCCGTGATCGTCACGTCGGCCTTGTCGCCACCCTCGACGCGCCGGATCACCGCGGTGATCGCCGTGCGGCCGAGCGTGTAGAACTGCATCCGCACCGCGGTGAGCGGCGGCCACGTGTTCTCGGCGGTCCACGAGTCGTGCACGCAGACCACGGACAGGTCCTCCGGCACCCGCACCCCCGCCGCCCTGGCCTCGGCCAGCAGCCCGATCGCCGCGTTGACGTTCGCGACGACCACCGCGGTCGGTCGCGGGCGCAGGTCCAGCATCCGGCGCAGCGCGGCGCGGCCGTCGTCGGGCCGGTAGCCGAGGCGGGTCTCGTGGCCCTTGGCCACCGGCAGTCCCGCGTCGGCCATCGCCTTCTTGAACCCCACCCGGCGGCGCTTGGCGGTGAACGAGCGCGGTACGCCGCCGGCGAATGCGATGCGTTCGTGCCCGAGGCCGATGACGTGCTCGGTGGCGATCCGGGCGCCCGTCTCGTCGTCGAGCGCCACCGATCCGACGTGGCCCGGGGCCGCGGAGTTGATCAGCACGATCGGGGCGGAGGACGCCATGAGCTCGGCGAGCCCCGTCGGGTCCACCCCGTCGCCGACCTGGACGGCCATCCCGTCGACCCGGCCCTCGCCGATCAACCGGGCGATCACCTCGGCCCCCGGCCGCACGTCGTCGGAACGCCCGAGCAGGAGGGTGTACTCGTGCGCGGACGCCTCGTCCTCGGCGCCGTGCATCAGCTCGGTGAACAGGGCGTTCGTCAGGTCCGGCACCACCAGCCCGATCACCCGCGTGCGGGCCGACTTCAGCGCGCGGCCGGCGAAGTTGGGCCGGTACCTGAGCTCCCGCGCGGCGTCGAAGATCCGTTGCCGGGTGGCGTCGCTGACCCGCACCGAGGGGTCTCCGCTCAGCACCCGCGACACGGCCGACACCGAGACGCCCGCCAGCCCCGCGACATCGGCCAGGGTGGGCACGGCGGCGAGCCTACCCGGCGCACTCCCGCGTCGGCCCGCCTCGCCGCGCCCACCGCTCACGGGTGCGGGGCGGACGCCGGGGCTTCTCCGGCGACGTCGGCGGCGACCCCGAACTCGGCGAGCAGGGCCACCGCCCGCGCCTCGTCGCCCACGGCCCGCAGCGCCGCGGCGACGGCGCGGGCGTTGGCGACGGTGCCGGGATGGCCGTCCCCGAGCACGCGGCGCCGCCGGGCGAGGGTGTCCTCGTCGAGCTCGCGGGCCCGCTGGTGCTCGCCCAGGGCGTGGAGGTCGGCGGCGAGGTTGTTCACGGAGTTGAGCGTGTTGGGGTGGTCGTCGCCGAGCGCGCGGCGGCGCCGGGCGAGGGTGTCGTCGTCGAGCGCCCGTGCCTGCTGGGGATCGCCGAGCTCGCGCAGGGCGACGGCGAGGTTGTTGGCGTTGGCGAGCGTGTCGGGGTGGTCGGGGCCGAGGATGCGGCGGCGCCGGTCGAGCGAGTCCGCGTCCAGCTCGCGGGCCTTCTGGAACTCGCCCAGCGCGCGGAGGTCCGTCCCGAGGAAGTGGGCCGACTCCAGGGTCTGGATGTCGTCGCCGCCGAGGACGCGGCGGCGCCCGAAGAAGGCGAGCTCGTCCAGCTCGCGGGCTCTCCGGAAGTCGCCGAGCCCGCGGTAGTCCCCGGCGAGGACGCCCGCGTTGGCGAGCGTGCCGAGGTGGTCGTCGCCGAGTGCGCGGCGGCGGCGCGCGAGGGTGTCCTCGTCGAGCTCGCGGGCCTGCCCGCTCTCACCCAGCTCCCGTAGGTCGGCGGCGAGGTTGTTCGCGGTGGCGAGGGTGGTGGGGTCGTCGGGGCCGAGGATGCGGCGGCGGCGCTCCAGCGTGTCCTCGTCGAGCTCGCGGGCTTGCTGGTACTGGCCCAGCGCACCCAGCTCGACGGCGCGGTTGTGCGCGTCGGCGAGGGCGTCGGGGTGGTCGGCGTCGAGAGTGGGTCGACGGTTGAATGTCCAGGGCACTGGGTCCTCTGCGATGTCGAGATGATCAGGCGTTGTGCTTGCCCTGATCGTGGCAGGCGCGCCGCGCCATGGCAGCAACGACCCGCGCACCGGTCAGCGAGTATCCGCTCCGATCCCGTAGAAGCGGCGCGCGGTGCCGGCGTACACCTCGGCCCGATCGCCCTCGGACAGCCCGGCGAGAACCCGGGCCAACCCGTCGAACACCCGGTCGTACCCGCCGGCCGCCACCGAGATCGGCCAGTCGCCGCCGTACATCAGGCGGGTGGGGCCGAAGAGGTCGAGGGCCCGGTCGACGAAGGGGCGGAGCGCGTCGGGCGTCCAGGTGTCCGGCGCGGCGCCGGGGTAGAGGCCGGAGATCTTCGCGTGGACGAGCGGGTTCCCGGCGGCCGCGGCGATGAGGCTCCACCAGGGCTCGACGGCGTCCTCGCCGATCGGCGGCTTCCCGAGGTGGTCGATGACCAGGCGCAGGCCGGGGTGCCGTTCGGACAGGGTGGGCACGTGCTCGAGGTGCCGGTGGAGCACGGCGACGTAGTCGAACGCCACCCCGCCTCCTCGAGGACGCCGAGGCCCTCGTCGACGTCGGGCCGCAGGATCCAGTCCGGGTCCGGCAGGTCGTGGGTCAGGTTGCGGATGCCGACGATCCGCGGGTCCTTCCGGAGCTCGGCGAGCCGTTCGGCGGCCCGTGCGGGCCGGTCGAGCGGGACGTAGGCGACGACCGCGGCCACTCGCGGGTGCCGGTCGGCCACCTCGAGCATCAGGTCGGTGTCGGCGTCCGTGTCGTCGGACTGGACGAGGACCGTGGCGTCGACGCCGGCCCGGTCGAGGTGCGGCTCCACCTCGTCGAAGGTGAAGGTGCGGTTCCACTGCGGGACGTGCCGGCCCAGCCAGGGGTACGGCGAGCGGGTGAGGTCCCAGACGTGCTGGTGGGCGTCGATGATCACTCGTTCCGCCTCTCTGCTGGATGTCCCGCTCGGCGCGGACGATCGCGGGTTCCGGGTCCGCTCCCCGCCAGACCACGGCGTCGACCAGCGCGCTCACGGAGGCTCCGGCCCGCAGCGGCCATGGCGGGGAGCCAGTCGGCGGGGACCACCAGGATGTCGGTGGGAGGCGGAGCCGGCCCGAGCGCCGCGGCCTGCAGCTCGGGGAGCCCGTGCCAGGTGGCCGACACCGTCCCGGCCGACCAGGCCGCGGCGTGCGCCGAGGCGGCCCGGCGGAAGCCCTCGAACTCGCGCCCCCACAGGCGCAGGGGTGGAGCGGTCATCCGCGCTTGTTGGCGCTGCGTTTGTTCACGAGGTACAGGTGGGTCAGGACCAGGACGGTCTCGCGGCGCTGGTTGGTCACGGTGACCTGTTCGTGGACGTAGCCGTGGGTCTCGGGCATCCGCTTGTGGTCGGCCTTCTCGGTGATCTCGGCCGTGACGGTGATGGTGTCGCCGATGAACACCGGCTTGATGAAGCGGATCTTGTCGTAGCCGTAGGACATCGACTGCGGGTTGATGTCCCCCGCGGTCATCCCGACGGCGACGGAGAGCACGAGGGTGCCGTGCGCGATGCGCTGCCCGGCCGGCTGCGTGGCCATCCACTCCGCGTCCATGTGATGCGGGAAGAAGTCCCCGGTCTGGCCGGCGTGCAGCACGATGTCGGCCTCGGTGATGGTCCGGCCGACCGTCGTGCGGCTCTCGCCGATCGCGTGGTCCTCGAACCAGCGCTCCTCGACCTTCATGCGCCCTCCTCCCGCAGCAGCCGCTCGGCGGGGGCGCCCGCCCGCCCGAGCAGGTCGTCGTCGGTCAGCTCGCCCGCGAGCACCGCGGTGACCCAGGGCGAGACGGTGTCCTGGAACTCGATGTAGCCGGCGGTGTGCGGCCGCACCCACGCCCGTTCGAGGGTCTGCCGGGTGCCGCGGAAGAAGACCCACGAGTCGGCGCCCCGGCGGTCGTCGTCCCAGGACGCGCCGTAGCCGGGTTGCCCGCCCGCGTCGTAGTAGACGCCCGACCGCACCTGCGGCGACGCGACCCAGAGCGCGCAGGCGCGGGCCGCGTCCACGTCGCGGGCCCGCGCCGACACCGCGACGCCCGCGCCGCCGAGCAGAGAGCCCGCGACGCCCGGCACGTCCCCGTACTTCAGCCGGTGCGGGCGGAACCCGGCCCGGGAGTAGTTGGCGTAGCACCAGCGGTCGTCGCCGTCCCCGGCGAGCGCCTCGGCAACCTCGATGGGGTTCGCGGAGAGGCACCACCGCGGCACCCGCTCGGCGAGCCGGTGCATCAGGTCGAGGACGGGAGCGGCATCCTCGGGGGAGAGGAACGTGCCGGGCGCGGCGCCCACGGGGGTGCCCCGTCCCGCGGCCAGCGTGCACAGGGTCGAGAACGCGTCCACGGGCTTGGCTGGCCACAGCACCCGGCCCTCCCGGGCCAGGTCGAGCGCGCCGTCCCAGGCGGTCGGGGCGGCGGCGAGCCGGTCGGGCCGGTGGACGGCGACCTGGGCGGCCGCATCGGTGGCCAGGCCGTACTGGTGGCCGGCGTGGGCGTAGGTCGCGTGGCTCGGGCCGAGCGTGTCGGCGGCGAGCGCGGTGAGCGCCTCGTCGTGACCGGCCCCGTCGAGCGGGGCGAGGAGCCCCATCGCGGCGGCCAGGGGGACGTGCGGGTGGTCGATCACGAGCAGGTCGTAGCGGGCGGTCAGGTGCTCGAGCGGCTCGTCGGCGAAGGCCTGCAGGGAACGGAACTCCCAGCGCACCTCGACGCCGGTCAGGCGCGCGTACTCGGCGGCCGCCGCGACCTGGCAGTCGTAGCCGCGCGGGTGTTCCCAGGTCATCCCGCGCAGGACGGTCATGCGCCGCCCCCGATCGGCTGCGCACCGCGGACGGCGGTGTTGTGCTCGCCCAGCCGCGGGCCGGGGCGCGGGCTCGTGAGGCGGTGCCCGTCGATGCGGATCGGGGTGCGCGTGGTGGTGAGCGTGAGGCCCTCGCGGCGGACCTCCTGCGTCATCGCGATCTCCCGGAAGCCGTCGTGCTCGACAAGCTCGTCGAGGGTGAGCACGGGGGCGCACCAGACGTCCTCCGCGTCGAGCACCGCGAGCCACTCGTCGCGGGTGCCGGTGCGTAGCCGCTCGCTGACGAGCTCCTCGATCTCGTCCTGCCGTTCCCACCACTGCGCCGGGTCCGTCATGGACTCGAGGGCCGGGATGCCGAGCAGCCGGCTGATCGTCGGCACCGGGTTCATCGCGATCGCGAGGTAGCCGTCGGCGGTGGGGTAGATGCCGTAGGGCGCCGAGAGGAACGCGTGGGCGGACCGCGGGCCCCGGCGCCGGACCGCGACGGTGGGGTCGTTGAGCCTGGTGGTGAGCAGCTCGAACTGCAGGTCGAGCATGGCCTCGAACAGGCTGGTCTGGGCGAGCCCGCCCCGGCCGCTGCGGAACCGGCGCACGAGCAGGGCGGTGATGCCCTGGGCGAGGTGGCAGCTCGCGAGGTGGTCGGCCACCGCCAGCCCCACCGGCACCGGCGGGTCGCCCTCCGAACCGGAGAGCCACGGCAGGCCGGCGACGGCCTGAGCGAGGAGGTCCTGGCCGGGACGGTTCTTGAAGGGCCCGCTGTCGCCGTAGCCGCTGACGCTGCCGTAGACGATCGCCGGGTTGATGGCGCGGGCCGACTCGTAGTCGAGCCCGATCCGCTCCATGACCCCGGGCCGGAAGTTCTCGATCAGGACGTCGGCGCCGCGGACGAGGTCGCGCACCATCGCGAGGTCGCCGGGATCCTTGAGGTCCGCGGTGATGCCGTCCTTGTTCCGGTTCATCGCGTGGAAGGACAGGCTGTCGCCCTGGACCGTGCGCCCGGCGAAGGCGAGGGACCGGCCGAGGTCGCCGCTGCCCGGGCGCTCCACCTTGATCACCCGGGCGCCGAGGTCGGCGAGCCGGAGCGCCGCGACCGGGCCGGCGAGGAACTGGCTGAAGTCGAGAACGACGACTCCCTCGAGCGGCAGGTCGGTCACGGAACCTCCTTGTCGGATGGGCCTGCTCAAACGTTATACCAGGGAAATGGGAGGGTCAATCGACGGCAGGTCGCGCCGTCAGACGGCGGCGGGCGCGCTCCGGGTGCGGCCCACGGCGACCTGGGTGCCGAGCGAGAGCAGGGACGCCGCGACCATCACGACGGCCATCACGAGCGGGCTCGACCCCACGAGCGGCGATACGACCGCGCCAAGCGCGAACTGCAGGGCGCCGAGGAGCGCGGACCCGGTCCCGGCGATGTCGCGCACCTCGCGGGAGGCCAGCGCGGTGGCGTTGCCCATGATGAAGCCGAGGCTCGTGAGCGCGAGGAAGAGGACCACGAGCACGGGCCACAGCGACGGCCCGGTCAGGACGATCCCGAGCAGCGCGACCGACAGCAGCACCAGCGCGGTGGTGGCGATCGCGAGCACCCGTGCCGGGTCGACCCGGCCGGCGAGCTGCCCGTTGGCGATGCTCGCGCCGATCAGGCCGGCGGAGTTGATGCCGAACGCGAGCGCGTACGCCCCGCTCGAGAGGCCGAGCGTCTCCTGCAGGACGAACGGCGAGCCGGAGATGTAGGTGAACAGCGTGGCGAAGGCGAGCGCGAAGGCGCAGGTGAACCCGACGTAGCGCGGGCGCTTCAGGGCGGACCGGACGTCGCGGCCCGTCGTGCGCAGCCCGCCCCGGACCCGGCGCTCGGGCGGAAGCGTCTCGGGCACCGCGGTGAACGCGCCCACCGCCATGAGGAGGGTGAGCGCGCTCAGTGCCACGAAGATCCAGCGCCAGCTGCCGGCCGCGAGCAGGCCGCTGCCGATCAGCGGGGCGACGACCGGGGCGATCCCGTTGATCGCCATCATCAGGGAGAACAGGCGCACCGTCTGGCTGCCCGTGGTGCGGTCGACGATCATCGCGCGGCTCAGCACGATGCCGGCGGCGCCGCCGAAGCCCTGGAGGAACCGGGCGACCACCAGGACGCCGATCGTCGGCGCCGCCACGCAGGCAGCGCTGGCTGCGAGGCAGAGCACGGTGCCGGCGAGGAGGAGCCGCCTGCGGCCCCAGGCGTCGGAGAGGGGGCCGATGACGAGCTGGCCCGCGGCGAGCCCGACCAGGAACCCGGTGAGCGTCAGCTGGACGTTCGAGGCGGTGGTGCCCAGCTCCGCGGCGACGTCGGGGAGGGCCGGGAGGTACATGTCCGTCGCGAGCGGTGCGATCGCGGTGAGCAGCGCGAGCGCGCAGATCCAGACCGCGAAGGGGGCCCGGGTGGCGAGCGACATGTTATCAAGTTATATCTAATCTCTGCGGATATCATCCGGGTGTGACCGACGTCGACGTGGAGCTCGACGACCTGGCCGAGGCGGCCCACACGCTGTCGCGGACGCTGCGGCGCACCGGGGAGCTCGAGGTGGGGCTCGACCAGCTGCCCGGCTCCGAGCTGGACGTCCTGCGGTTCGTCGTGGCCCACCCGGGCGCGTCGGTGTCGGAGGTGGCGCGGGCGCTGCGGCTGCAGACCAGCAACGTGAGCACCACGGTGCGCGCGCTCGTCGAGCGCGGGCTGGTCGTCCGGGAGGCCGACCCGCGCGACCACCGGCGCAGCCGGCTGCGGTCGAGCCCCCTGGCCGACGAGCACCGGCGGCTGCTCGGCCGGGCCTGGTCCCGCGCCATCGCCGGCGCGCTCGCGGAGCTCGCGGACGACGACGCGGTGGCGGTCCGCGCGGCGGTGCCCGCCATGTCCCGGCTGGCCGAGTCCCTCCGTCGGCGGGCCGAAGGGAATACATGACAGTCGGTGACGCGTATCCGGTCCGAGACTGGTCCGCATGGCGAAGCACGTGGTGGACATCGAGGTGATCGGTCCCTGGTCGCTGGAGACCAGCAGGACCTTCTGGGAGCGGTGCGCGCCCGTCGCCCCGGCCGCGACGGCCGGTCCGGACGGCGTGTTGCGCACGGCCTTCTGCGCGGACTCCGATTGGCGGCGCGTCGACGTGGCGGTCACCCGGGGCGGCGGCCCGGCCCGGATCGTCGTCAGCGGCGGCGGTGACCTGGACGCCGCCGCGGCCCAGGTGCGCCGGTTCCTGTCCCTGGACGTCGACGGCCGGGGCTGGCCCGGCGTGGTCGGCCGCGATCCGGTCCTCGCCCGGGTCGTGGCGCGGTGGCCGGGGTTGCGCCCGTGCGGGTTCCACTCGCCGTACGAGGCGGCCGTGTGGGCGGTGCTGTCCCAGCGCATGGGCCAGGCCCGGGCCGCGATGCTGCGCGACCGCCTGATCGCGGACCACGGTGACGCCGGCGCGTTCCCGGCTCCGGCGCGGCTCGTCCGCCTGGACGTCGAGCTGCCGTGGCGCAAGAGCGAGTACCTGCGTGCCGTTGCCTCGGCCGCGCTGGACGGGCTCCTCGACGGGGCCCGGCTGCGCGGCCTCGACCCGGAGGAGGCGGTGCGGCAGGTCCGGCAGGTGAAGGGGCTCGGCCCGTTCTCCGCCGAGCTCGTGGTGCTCCGCGGCGCGAACCACCCCGACGCGCTGCCGACCCAGGAGCCGCGGGTGCGGGCCGAGATCGCCGCGCGCTACGGCCGCGACCCCGCGGAGGTCGCCGAGGGCTGGCGCCCGTACCGCACCTGGGCCGCGGTGCACCTGCGCGTGCTCCGCGCGATCACGGCCGGGACGTGCTCGCCCGGGGACGCCCCGGCACCGCGCGGCGGCGGCCGGGCACCTGGGTCCGCGCCTGCGCGACCGCGGCGGCCACCCGCGCCGATGCTCCGGGCAGGGGGTCCCGGGCCGAGCGGCCGACCCAGTCCGGCCGGTCCCGGAAGCGGGCCAGGACCGAGGCGCCCTCCAGCACCACGGCGGCCGTGATCACCTCGTCGTGCGTGCGCAGGACGATCACGACGATCGCACCGCGGAAGCGGCTCTTGCCGCGGCCCGTGACGAGCATGTGGCCCGGCTCGTCGTGCGCGCGGGCGAGCCGCTTCACCGTGCGGGCGTAGTACTTGTGCTGGGCGATCGCGCTGATGCCGGTGAGCGACATGATCGCGACGACGAGCACGAAGACGGTGGCGTTGTCCACGTCAGGCCTCCTGCGTCGAATCTCCCGGGCCCTTCCGGGAACGGAGGGGCCACGGCTTCGCCCGGCCCTGGGCGGAGGCCCGCTGCGCCCGGACGATGGCCTCCGGGTCGCGCGCCCGCAACTGCACGGTGCCGCAGCCCTCGCACATCCGCGCGCCCACCTCCGTGGCCACCTCGGTGGTCCCGAGCCGGTAGGTGAACCGGAGCGAACCGACGACCGGCACGGCGATCCGGCCGTCGATCCACTCCCCGCCGCACGACGGGCAGCGCTCCGGTGCCTCGCTCATGCCGCCGGTACCCGCCCGAGCCCGGACACCACCGGGTGGCCGTCGAGCAGGCGGTCCTGCAGCGCGCGCAGCTGGGCGATGGTCGTGCCCGTGTCGATCTCCACGTCGTCCTGGGTGAGGACCTGGTCCTGCCCGACGTCGCGGGTGAGCCGCGCGCCCGCGAGCAGGCCCAGCGGTGCGAGCCCGTCCGCCTTCAGGCCCTCGGCGCTCCGGATGACGCCGTACACGCAGTCGCCGCCGATCCCGTCGATCACCTCGCCCGCGCGCATCGCCCGCTTCGCCCCCGCCGCGACCTCGGCCCGCCACGCGCGCGGCTGGATGTCGCTGCGGCCGTCCAGCACGGCCGCCGGGATCGAGAGCGGCGCCTCGATGCTGGCGAGGTGGTAGGGCCGGTAGAAGGAGTAGTACGGCCCGGCACCCATGCCGAGGTACTCCATCTCCTCCAGCACGGTCGGCTCGTCGCTGCGGGCCACCACGAACACGCCGGGCGCCACCGGGCCGGTGGCCATGTCGACCACCCCGCTGCGGTCGAGGATCCCGCCGTCGGCGGCCGGCCGGAACACGTCGTGCAGTT
The DNA here is from genome assembly GCF_054486945.1 of Pseudonocardia wallangbongensis. Classification (NCBI taxonomy): domain Bacteria; kingdom Bacillati; phylum Actinomycetota; class Actinomycetes; order Pseudonocardiales; family Pseudonocardiaceae; genus Pseudonocardia; species Pseudonocardia wallangbongensis. The sequence continues at coordinate 440,348 of NZ_JBRERS010000001.1, read as the reverse complement.
CGGGCACCGTGGTGCGGTGGCCGGAGAGCCCGCGCTCGCCGACGCCGAGGTCGGCGGCGTTCGCCAGTGCCGCCATCTCGATCATCGCCTTGGACCCGTCGACGAAGCTCGCGAGCATCTTCGGGTTCATCCGCTTGCGCCGGGCCTCGTCGGCGAGGCCGGCCGGGGTGGCGTGCGGGTCCAGCGGGTTGTTCTTGCCCTTGCCCGCGCACACGACGTCGAACGCGAGGTCGCGGGCGAACTCGACGAGCTTGAGCGCCTCGGCGGGCTCGTCGCCCCGGCACAGCGTGTACACGGCGCCGGACTGCGCGGCGATCCGCGACAGCATCCAGCCGACGGTGACGTCGGTCTCGACGTTGAGCAACCCGACGTGCCGTCCCGCCAGGAGGCTCCGCAGCGCCACCTCGGCACCGATCTCCGGCACCCCGGTGGCGTCGATGACCATGTCGACGGGCAGCGCGGTGGCCAGGGTGTGGTCGGTGACGGCGACGGTGCCCCCGTCGGCGACGACGCCGCTGAGCGCGTCCAGGTCGTCGCCCGTCGAGACGTTCTCGACGCCCACGGCGTGCAGGGCCCCGGTGGCCCGCCGGAGATCCACGTCGGCGACGGCGACCACCTCCACGCCGCTGATCCGCCGGACCTGCGCGACGAACCCCCGGCCCATCTGGCCGGCCCCGACGAGCCCCACCCGCACGGGCCGGCCGGTGGCCCGCTCCCGATCGAGAAGGCGTTCACGGTATGCCAATGCGACCCCCTAGCGTGGCGAGCGGAACTCGATGACGTGGCCGGGCCGCGGCTCGGGCACGCCGCCCGCGGCGTGGACGGCTCCGGGCAGCAGCTTCTGGTCGGGCTGGTCGACGTAGAGCACGACGTGGCCGAGCTCGTCGAGGTTCTTCGCGGCGATGTCGCCGACCGCGGTGACCGTGAGCTCGTGCCCGCCCACGGAGACGACGTCCCCGACCCCGATCACGATGTCGGGAACGCGGTCCTCGGGGCGGTGCACGACGCTCACGTCGGCCAGCGCGTCCGGGAGCGGCTCGGCGTAGAGGATGACGACGCCGGCGGCGAGCATGTCGCCCGCCTCCGGCCCGACGCTGGTCACGGTCGTGCGGTAGTAGGTCATTTCCCTCCAGTCACAGGCCGAAGCTCGCGAACCACGCGATGACGACGGCGAGCGGGGACGTGATGAGCCGGCTGAACAGCACGGCCGGCACGCCGATCTCCACCGTCTCCGCCCTCGCCTCGCCGAGCCCGAGGCCCACCGGCACGAAGTCGCAGCCGACCTGGCCGTCGATGGCGAACAGGGTGGGGAGGGCGTACTGGACCGGCAGCGCGCCGGTGGCGATCTGCGTGCCCATCAGGACGCCGACGATCTGGGCCACGGCCGCGCCGGGCCCGAGGATCGGCGACAGGAACGGCAGCGCCACCACGGCGCTGATCGCGATCAGCCCGAGCGGGTTGCCGGACAGCGGGGCGAGCAGGTTGCCGATCGCGGTGGCGATGCCGGTGTAGATGACGACGCCGAGCAGCAGGCTGACGTACGCCATGAACGGCAGGATCGTGTTCAGCGTCAGGCTGATCGACTGGCGGCCCGCGGCGAGGAACGTGTTGATGATGTGGCCGATCCCGCCACCGAACCGCACCAGGAACCCGCGCGGCGCCTGGGTTGCGGGTGCCGGCGCAGGAGACGGTGTCGGCGTGCCCTCGGGCAGGGCGGCTTCGGACGCGCCGTCGCTGAGCTCCACCTCGTCGGGCCCCACGGCCGAGACGAAGATGTCCTCGGTGATGAACTGCGCGAGCGGCCCGCCCGGCTCCCCGGGGTAGACGTCGACCGTCGGGATCCGCTTGCGCGGGTACACCCCGATCCGGGCGGTGCCCCCGCAGTTGATGACCGCGGCGAGGACCTCCTCGTCCGGCACGCGGGTGCGGAAGCCGTCGACGACCTCGGCGCCGGAGAGATCGGCGATCCGCTGCGCGACGGCGTGGATGCCACCGCCGGTCACGGAGATGACCTTGTTGCGTTCCGCGGTGGGGGTCAGCTCGAGCCCCTGGCCCCAGCCGTTGGCGCCGGGACGCACGGTGACGGTGCGGTAGGCGACCTCGCGAGTGGTCATCTCGTCGCACCTCCGGCGGTGCTGAACTCGGCGTCGAACGAGCGGAACAGCTCGGTCTTGCCGGCGCGCCGGATCAGGTAGGAGGTGATCAGTTCGGTGATCACGCCGCGGATGAGGATGACGACGACGCCCACCGCGAAGTAGCGCACGGCCAGCGGCACCGTCGACTGGCCGAGCTGGGTGATCCCGCTCGCGACGCCGAGCCAGACGAAGAGCTCGCCCGCGTTCGCGTACGGGAAGAACGTGGTGACGGGGTGGACGAAGGAGACCGCCGAGTCGTAGAAGGCGGGCTTGTGCCGCTCCCGCAGGAAGCGGCCGAACGTGTAGCACATCGGGTTGGTCAGCATCAGCACCGCGATCACCGGCATGACCGTGTATCGGGTGATCCACCAGCGCGACGACCACTGCACCGCCCGTGTCACCCGGTCCTCGCCGATGAACGCGATCAGCGCGTACATGCCGGTGAGCAGCACGATCAGGGTTGGGAGGATGCCGGTCACCAGCCCCGCGAACTGCTTTCCGGCCTCGTTGAAGATGCCGATGAAGTGCTCGCCGGCCCAGATGATCGCGTTGAGGATCGGGTTGTCGCTGCCCTCGCTCGGGGGCGGGGGAGCTTGGCTCAGGGAAAAGGTCACGTCCATGGGAGCCTTCCGGATGCCAATTTCACGTATGTGCAGACGATTCACATCTGCGCGCGATGCGTTGATAGCACCGCGAGACGTGGAGCACAAGTGGGCCGGCTACTCGTCGAGCTCGCGCTCCAACATCGCGGCGAGCTCCTCGAGGGTGGCGGCGGCGTCGTCCCCGTCGGCGTGGAGCGTGACGACGTCGCCGTGGGCCGCGCCCAGCGTGAGGAGGTTGAGCAGGCTCCGCGCGTTGACCGGCGGTTGCCCGTCCTTCGCGATCCGCACCGGGACTCCCGCCCGCGCCACCGCTTTGGCGAACAGCGACGCGGGTCGCGCGTGCAGCCCGACCTTCGAGCCGATCCGGACCTGCCGTTCGGTCATGGGCAACCTCCGTTGGTTGGGTCGAGTGTGCACATCTGTGCAGATATCGCACTTGGTGGGTACTATCCATGCTCACATCGGTGATTGACAAGGAACTTGGTGACGATGCCTGCTCCACGTGATCGCGGTTCCCTGGTCAAGGCGGCCCGGATGTACTTCCTCGACGGCCGTTCGCAGGACGACATCGCCCGCGTGCTGGGCACGAGCCGGTCGAACGTCTCGCGGATGCTCACGGCGGCCCGGGCGCAGGGCGTCGTCGAGATCCGCGTCCACGACCAGACGGCCCGGGCGTTGGAGCTGGAGCAGGCGCTGCGCGACGCGTTCGGGCTCGCACAGGTGCGGGTGGCCGCGTTCCGCCCGGGGGCCGACGTGGTGGCGGCGGCGGGTGACCTCGCCGCCCAGTGGCTCGACGAGACCGTCCGCGACGGCCAGGTCGTGGGCCTGTCGTGGGGGACGTCCCTGCAGGCGATGGTCTCGGCGGTGTCCGTCGACAAGCCCCGTGACGTGGAGGTCGTCCCGCTCGTCGGCGGCCTGACCGTCGACGCGTCCCTCGTCGCGGGGGAGGAGCTGGTGCGCGAGCTGGCCGGCCGGCTCGGGGCGACGCACCGCTACCTGCACGGACCGGCCCTCCTGCGCTCGGGTGCCGCACGCGACGCGCTGCTCGCCGAGCCGTCCATCCGGGAGGCGCTGCGGTCGGCGCTCTCGGCCGACATCGCGATGATCGGGATCGGGTCGGTCGGCATCGGTTCCAGCAACGTCATCGTCGACGGCCTGGCGCTCACGGACACCGAGCGCGCGGCGTTCCTCGCCGAGGAGCCGGTGGGCGACGCCTGCTGCCGGTTCTTCGACGCCGAGGGCCGGCCGATCGGGGGCGAGGTGCACGACCGGGTGCTCGCCGTCGAGCTCGAGGAGCTCCGGCGCATCCCCGTGGTCGTGGGCGTCGCCACCGGCGCGGAGAAGGCAGCGGGTGTGCTGGGCGCGGTGCGCGCGGGGTTCGTCGACGGGCTGGTCACCGACTCCGGGCTCGCCCACGCCCTGCTCGGCGCGGCCGGTGGGGGTTAGTGCTGCAGCCGGGGTTCGTGATGGTGCCGGCGCAGCGTCGCTGCTGGCGTGGGGTGCGCAGTGATAGTCATCGGGTGGAGCTGGCCAGGGGATTCGCTGCCGGTGGGCGCGCCGTACCCGGCTCGTAGCCCGATCGCCGCACCCCGTCGACCCGGTCCGGGGCGCGGGCCCTCCGGTTCGCTTCGTCTCCGGCGCCTTTCCGAGATGGCCTGGTTGGCGCCACTACCGTCCCCCCGGGGTCACCCGGGCGGCCGTCCCCGACCTGCCGGCACGCCCGTTGGCGACGGGATCCTGCGGATGGGTGGGACTCGACCGGCGGTGGTGCCGTTGCCCGGGCCGCTCAGGCTGCGGTGTCGGCGCCGAGTGTGCTGCCGCCCGACGCCCGGCCTGGTGTGACCCGAGGATGGGGCGTGATCAGCGGATACGGGACCTGCCGTGCATAGGTGAGCGTGATGTCCCGATCCCGCCGATCACGGCCCGCTGGGTGTCGATGTCGGGGTTGTTCGTGGGGTCGCCCGGGTGTCTGGGGAGTGCAGAAGGGGCGGGCGGGACCACCGCAGGTCGAGTGGCCGCCAGCAGTGGCGGTCTCGTCGGGACTGGCGTGCCGGCAGGTCGGGGACGGCCGCCCCGGTGACCCCGGGGGGACGGTGGTGGTGCCAACCCGACCACCCGCGGGGGTGAGGTCGGGTCCGGACGGGAGTGGCCGCGCCCGGGGCCGGGTCGACGGGGTGGGGGCGGTCGGCTGCGAGCCGGGTACGGCGCGCCCACCGGCAGCCGATCCCGCGACGAGACAGACCCGACCGCCGGGTGCCGGTCACGTTCATGATCCGAAGTATCGGGTGTCCATGGGCGTAGCGACAGCCATGGGCAACCGAAACTTCGGATCATGCCTGCGCATCGACGGGCATCGGCCCTGCGCCGCCGGCCAGCAACATGATCACGAACTACCGCTGCGGTATTGAGCACCCTTTACAGCCGGTTCTCACGCGTGCTAGAGATGTTCACCATCGTGAATCATCTGCACGAAGTTGCGCTTGCGAGGGGAGCGGCGTTGCGTGATCTCGCGAAGGAGCCCGAGGCGGCGCGGCATGCGCTCCGGACGATGTGGACCGCCCGCCGGTTCGAGGAGGCGGTGGACCAGCTCTTCGCCCGCGGTCTCATGCACGGCACGATGCACCTGTCCATCGGCCAGGAGGCCAGCGCGGTGGGCACGTGCCTCGCCCTGCGGCCGGACGACCTGATCACCTCGACGCACCGCGGGCACAGCCACTGCGTGGCGAAGGGTGCGGACCTGACCCGGATGATGGCCGAGCTGCTCGCCAAGGACACGGGGTACTGCCGCGGGCGGGGCGGCTCGATGCACATCGCCGACGTCGACACCGGCAACCTCGGCGCGAACGGGATCGTGGGTGGGGGGATCCCGATCGCGGTGGGCGCGGCGCTCGCGCAGCAGCTCGGGGGCACCGGGCGCGTCGTGGTCGCGTTCTTCGGGGACGGTGCCGCCAACGAGGGCGCGTTCCACGAGGCGGCCAACCTGGCGGCGGTGTGGGAGCTGCCGGTGGTGTTCGTCTGCGAGAACAACCACTACGGGATGTCGATGTCGGCCGACGAGGCGTTCGCGATCGAGGACATCGCGAGCCGCGCGGCGGCGTACGGATTCCCGGGGACCACCGTCGACGGGAACGACCTGCAGGCCGTCTACGAGGCGGTGTCCGCGGCCGTCGACCGGGCGCGCACCGGCGACGGCCCGATGCTCGTCGAGAACGTGACCTACCGGTGGAAGGGCCACTCGAAGAGCGACAAGAACCTCTACCGCACGCGCGAGGAGATCGCCGAGTGGCAGGGGCGCGACCCGATCGCCCGCTTCGAGGGCGCGGTGCGCGCCGCCGGCGGCCTCACCGGGGCCGAGGTCGACGCCGCCCGCAAGGAGGCGACCCACGCGGTGCGCGAGGCCATCCGAACGGCCAACGCCGCGCCGCCCGCACTGGCCGGCCGCGACGTGCTCCTGGCCGCGGTGTACGCGGACGCGCCGGCATGACCACCACCTCCGACCTCCGCGAGACGACATACGCCGAGGCCGTCCGGGAGACCCTCGCGGACCTGCTCGGGACCGACGAGCGGGTCTTCCTCATGGGGGAGGACATCGGCGTCTACGGGGGCGCGTTCGGCGTCACCACTGGCCTGCTCGAGCGGTTCGGGCGCGAGCGCGTCCGCGACACGCCGATCTCGGAGATCGCGATCGTCGGCGCGGGTGTCGGGGCCGCGCTGTGCGGGCGGCGGCCCGTCGTCGAGCTGCAGTTCTCCGACTTCGTCACCTGCGCGATGGACCAGATCGTCAACCAGGCCGCGAAGATCCACTTCATGCTCGGCGGCGCGGCCCAGGTGCCGCTCGTCATCCGCGCCCCCGCCGGCTCCGGCACGGGCGCGGCCGCGCAGCACTCGCAGAGCCTGGAGGCGTGGTTCGCGCACGTCCCCGGCCTCAAGGTCGTCATGCCCGCCACCCCGGCCGACGCCATGGGCCTGCTGCGCGCGGCGGTGGCCGACCCGAACCCGGTACTCGTCCTGGAGCACAAGCTGCTCTACAAGGAGCGGGGCCCGGTCCCGCCCGGGCACCACGTCCCGCTCGGGACGGCGGCCGTCCGGCGCCGCGGCGGCGACCTGACGATCGTCGCGACCTCGGTGATGGTCGGCCGGTCCCTCGCCGCCGCGGAGGTGCTCGCCGCCGGGGGGATCGAGGTCACGATCGTCGACCCGCGCACGATCACGCCCCTCGACGAGGCGACGATCCTCGGCGAGGTCGCAGCCACCGGGAAGGCGCTCCTGGTGCAGGAGGCCCCGCGGACCGGCGGCTTCGTCGCCGAGATCGCGGCCCGGATCGCCGAGTCGGACACGTTCCGCGCGCTCAGGGCACCGGTCGTGCGGCTCTGCGGGCTCGACGTGCCGATGCCCTACGCGCCCGACCTCGAGAAGGCGGCCGTGCCGCAGGTGCCGGACATCGTCACGGCCGCCCGCCGACTGCACGAGGGAGGATGACCGTGGCCGAGACGCCGATCCGGATGCCGAAGCTGTCCATGACCATGGAGGAGGGCGAGTTCGCCGACTGGCTCGTTGCCCCGGGAGATACCGTTACCAAGGGGATGCCGCTGGCCGTCGTCCTGACGGACAAGGTGGAGATGGAGATCGAGTCGGAGGTCACGGGCACGGTGACGCGCCTGACCGCCGCCGAGGGCGACGTCGTCGCCGTCGGCGATCCGCTCGGCTACGTCGACGCCACCGACGAGGACGGCCTCGGCGACCTGGACGAACTGCTCTCCTGACCTGCCCGCCCTCACCGACGAGGAGCAACGCATGCACGAGGTCCTGCGCGGGATCGGAGCGAGCCCCGGTGCGGTCGCCGGACCCGTCGTCCGGCTCGCGCCCCCGCCGCCGGACCCGCCTGCGGACGGCGCCGTCGAGGACCCCGGTGCGGAGGCCGCGCGGGCCGGGGCCGCGCTCGCGGGCGTCGCCGAGTTCCTCCGGGCGCGCGGGGCGGCCGCCGGGGGAGCGGCCGAGGAGGTGCTCGAGGCCCAGGCGATGATGGCCGAGGACCCCGAGCTGCGCGAGCGGGTCGCCGATCTCGTCGCCGGCGGCCGCACGGCCGCTCGCGCCGTCCACGAGGGGTTGACGTCCTACGCCGAGGTGCTCCGGGGGGTGGGCGGCTACGTCGGCGAGCGGGTGGCCGATCTCGAGGACATCAGGTGCCGGGCGATCGCCCTGCTCACCGGCGCCAGGATGCCCGGGATCCCGCTCCTGCGCCGGCCGTCCGTACTCGTCGCGCGCGACCTCGCGCCCGCGGACACCGCCATGCTGGACCGCGACCGGGTGCTCGGTTTCGTCACCGAGCTCGGCGGCCCGACCAGCCACACCGCGATCCTCGCCAAGCAGCTCGGCATCCCCGCGGTGGTCGCGTGCCCGGAAGCCGCGGATCTCGACGAGGGCGCCCATGTGGCCGTCGACGGGTCCGGCGGGGAGATCACGGTCGACCCGCCGGAGAGCGTCCTCGCCGGCATCGTCACGCGGACCGCGGCCCGTGCGGCGAGGCCCCAGCCGGCCGGACCGGGCCGCACCGCGGACGGAACCCCCGTCGCCCTGCTCGTCAACGTCGGCACGGTCGCCGATGCGCGGGCGGCCGCCGACGTGGCGTCCGAGGGGGTCGGGCTGTTCCGCACCGAGGTCCTCTACCTCGGCCGCACCTCCGCACCGCCGGTGGCGGAGCAGGTCGAGGCCTACCGGGCCGTGTTCGACGCGTTCGCCGGGCGGAAGGTCGTGATCCGCACCCTCGACGCGGGCGCCGACAAGCCGTTGCCGTTCATCGACCACGCGCAGGAGGCGAACCCGGCGCTCGGGGTGCGCGGGCTACGCGTGGCGCGGCGCCAGCCAGGGCTGCTCACCGACCAGCTCGCGGCCATCGCCGATGCGGCGGCGTCCTGCTCCGCGGAGGTGTGGGTGATGGCGCCGATGGTGTCCACGCCGGCCGAGGCCGCGGAGTTCGCCGGGCAGGCCCGCGCGTACGGGCTGGCGACGGTCGGCGCCATGGTCGAGGTGCCGGCCGCCGCGCTCCGCGCCGCCCGGCTCCTGGAGTGCTGTGACTTCGTCAGCATCGGCACGAACGACCTCGCCCAGTACGCGTTCGCGGCCGACCGGACGACGTCCGCGCTCGCCGACCTCCTCGACGTCTGGCAGCCCGCGCTGCTCGACCTCGTCGGGGCGGTCGCCGACGGCGGGCGTCGCACGGGCCGTCCGGTCGGCGTCTGCGGGGAGGCGGCCGGTGACCCGCTGCTGGCGCTCGTCCTCGTCGGGACGGGGCTCAGGAGCCTGTCGATGGCCCCGGCCTGCCTGCCGGCCGTCCGCCACGCCCTGAGCACCCACACCCTCGACGAGTGCGTCGACATGGCGAAGGCCGCGCGGGAGGCGGACGACGCCGTGTCCGCCCGCGAGGTCGTCCGCCGGCTCGCTTCTCCCGAAGTACTGGCCCTGCTGTAGTGGGAGGCACCATGCAGCGCTACGTCGTCCCCCTGCAGTGCCACCGCTGCGGGAGCGAGCGGTCGCACGCGGTGGTGTACCTGGGAACGATCATTGCCCGCGTCACGTGCTCGGAGTGCGGCTCCACGGTGGCCCCCCGGCCCGATGTCCTCCTGGAGCGCTACCTGCGGGACCTCGAGCTTCGGCTCGCCGACAAGCCGGGGAAGATGCTGCGCCACGCCCGCCGGCAGCCGGTCGACTTCCTCTTCCACTACCTGCCGCTGGGCATCATCCGCAAACCCGGCGAGATCCTGCGCGAGTGGAAGCTGCTCGTCGGCAGCTCGTCCACCGGCACGTCCCGCACGCCGGGCTGCGGCGAGCCGCGCCCGGCCGACGTCCCGGAGGAGACGCCGCGGAAGCCCTGATCGAGGGCGGTCCGCTCAGCTCGTGAGCTGCCGGACGAACCACCGGGTCACGATCTCGTCGACCGCCCCGGCCGTGGGCAGCTGCGGAGCCGGTTCCAGGCCCGGCTCCTCGGCCAGCGGGTGCGCCAGGCCGGGCACGCCGACCAGCTCGACCTCGTCGGGGTGCGAGTACCGCTCGCGCAACGCATCGACCAGAGCGGCCGCGTCCGTACGCAGGGCCGGGTGGTCCCGCTCCCCGCTGACGAGCAGCAGCGGCGGCTGCACCGTGAGATCAGCGGCACGGGCGACGAAGTCCAGCTCGTCGGCGACCTCGTCGGCCTTCGCGGTCCACCGGTACGGGTGGCCCGCGAGGCCCTCGACGAGCGGGACGACGGACCGGATCCGCACCGCCGGGTTGACCAGCGCGACCGCACTGACCGGAACCTGCCCCGCGGTCAGCACGTGCAGCGCCACGGTGCCGCCGAGCGAGGCGCCGAGGACACGAACCGGCTCGTCGTCGACCGGCAGCTGATCACGCAGCGCGGTGAGCGCGGCCGGGAACTCGGCGGCGGCCTGGTGGGCGAGCGGGGCCAGGAAGGCGAGCAGCGCGTCCTCGCGGGCGAGCGCGACGGCGGCGTCGAGCCGGCCGTCGACCATCCGCGCGCCGCACATCGGCATGCCCAGGTGAACGCGCCAGGCAGGCACTCCGGCCATGGGCAGCGCGGCCGCGAACGCCGCGTCCGTGCGCGGCGCGTCCAGCATGTGCCACGTCACGATCAACGGCGCAGGACCGTCGTTGACTCCGGCCGGCGGGAGCGCCGTGTACGGCACCCCGGCCGCGGTACCGGTGATCGCTTCCATGTCTCCCCCTCGGTCCACGGATCGCCACCGTAGACAGCGGGGCGGCCGCCGCGACCCTCCTTTCACCACGGGCGAAACCAGCGGTGACCCGGCGCAGTCCGTCCGGAGACGCAGCGGGATCCCCGGTGAATGCCCGCACCGCGCAGCGGTGCGACCCGTGATCGATGCGAGCTGCACCTGGCGGCGGCCGCGGCCACGCGGCGTCCATCCCGTGGCGACGGTGATCGACGAGTGCGGTCACAGAGCCGCACGGGCGCGGCCTGAGAACGGCATGCGCTGATCAAGCCTGGGCAGCGCCGGGCGTGGATCATGCCGGCGCATCCACGGCGTCGGCCCCACGATCCACCGCGCTAGAACGCCTGGGACGCGGTGGGGCGCTCGCCGCGACGGGCGGCCTCGACGAGGTGGGTGAGGTCGTCCTCCGTGACCGGGCGGGGGTTGGCGTAGGGGGCGGCCGTGGCCTGCCGGACCACCTCGGCCAGGCCGGACTCCGGCATGCCGAGCTCGGCGAGCGACCGCGGGGCGCCGAGCTTCGTGGCGAGGTCCCACAGGGCGCCGCCGGGATCCGGGCCCAGGAGCGAGGTCAGTGCCGGGCAGGCCACCGCGTTGAAGGCGGCGACGTGGGGGAGGACCACGGTGTGGACCTCGGCGTGCGGCAGGTCGAAGGTCCCGCCGAGCACGTGGCAGAGCTTGTGGTGCAGCGACATCGTGGTGGCACCGAGCACCGCGCCGCACAGCCAGGCGCCGTACTGGGCGCGCGTGCGTGCCGCGAGGTCCGTGGGTTGGGCGACTACCTCGGGAAGGGCCTCGAGCAGCGCCTGCGCGCCCTCGCGCGCCATGAGCGAGATGATCGGCGACGCGTCCGGGGCGTAGAGGCCCTCGACGGCGTGGGCCACCGCGTTGAACCCGCTGGTCACGGACAGCGGGACGGGCAGGGTGAGCGTCAGGTCCGGGTCGTAGACGACGCTGCGGGGGAGCACGGCGGGGTCACGGCCCGTGCGTTTGCGGCCGCCCTCGGTGAGGCCCCAGATGGGTGTCATCTCCGAGCCGGCGTACGTGGTGGGCACCGCGATGACGGGGAGCCCGTGCTCGAGGGCGATCGCCTTCCCCAGGCCGATCGTGGACCCGCCGCCGGCGGCGACGCAGCCGTCTGCGCCCAGCCCGGCCGCCGCCTCGCGGGCCCGCGCCGCCACCTCGACCGGCACGTGCATCCGGGCGTGCGGGTGGACGCCGGCGGCCCGGGAGCCGAGCCCGTCGGCAACCCGCCGGCCGAGCTCCTCCTGCTCCGGCGTGGTGAGCACGAGGACGCGGTCGAGCCCGAGCTGCTCGACCTCCGCACCGAGGCGGGCCGAGGTGCCGGCGCCGAAGACCACCCGCATCGGCAGGGACTGGTAGCTGAACTCATCCCACACGATCGGGCTCCAGCACCAGGTCGACCGACGCCGCCCGGAACGGGTTGTCGACGCCGTACCGGCGCGCCTCCTCGGCGTCGTCGACCTCCTTGAAGTCGGCCACCAGGCTCTGCTTCACGGCGAAGACGGCGTCGGAGTCGAGGTACGGGCTGCCGGCGACGAAGATGTGGGTGGTGAGGTTCCGGTGCCCGGGCGCGCCGGCGATGAAGTGGATGTGGGCGGGGCGGAACGGGTGGCGCCCGGTCGCCAGGAGCATCCGGCCCACCGGGCCGTCGGTGGGGATCGGGTAGTGGCTCGGCACGACCGTCCGGAACTCGAACCGGCCGTCGGCGTCGGTGTGGAAGAGGCCGCGCCCGTTGCCGAGCGGCTGCACATCGGGTTGCTGGACGTCGTAGAACCCGTCCGCGCTGCACTGCCACACGTCGACGGTGGCGCCGGCCAGCGGGGCGCCGTCGGTGTCGAGGACACGGCCGGTGACCACGCACGGCTCCGACCCGCCCATGAGGTCGGTCGAGTCGCCGTTCTCCCGCTCCGGCGAGGCGACGACGTGGAACGGCCCGAGCACCGTGCTCTCGGTGCCGGCCTCCTGCCCGTTCATCGTCTCGACCAGCATCGAGACGCCGAGCACGTCCGAGAGCAGGATGAACTCCTGCCGGTTGGCGTCGCACTTCTGCCCGACGGCGGTGAGGAACTCGATCGCCGCCTCCCATTCGGGCAGCGTGAGACGTACCTTGCGGACGAAGTCGTGCAGGTGGGGCACGAGCTCCTGCAGGATCTCCCGCAGGCGCGGGTCCGCCGTCTCGGCGAAGCTCTCGATCACCGCTGCGGTGGTGCTCTCGGAGGTGAGGTCCATCCTTGGCTCCCGAGGGAAGGAGGCGTGACATGCGAACAGCCGGGTCGGGGCCCACGCTAGGCGGCTCGGCCGCCGGCGGGACAGCCGCTTCGCGCGATCGGTGGCCGGAAACCGCTGCGGTATTGGCTCGGCACGCGATCTGCGACCACGCCTCCTTCGAGGAGTTCCGGAGCGAGCCGAACGCGCTCTACTACCCGGCGCGGGTCGAGCCGCTCGGCGCGGCTCCCGACGACACCGGTCTGCTGCGCGGTGTGCGCACCGAGCACCTCACGGTCGGGCTGCGCCCCTACCACGAGCGGCTGCTCGCCGCCGGCCTGCTGTTCGCGCAGCGGCACAGCTACACCGAGGCCCTACGAGATGGGGCCCTCCGAGATAGGGCAGGCGCGTGATCGACGTCGTCGTGCAGGGTGCGCCGCAGGACGCCTACACGCTCGGTGACCTGGCCCGCGTGGCCGGCGTGAGCGCCCGGCGGCTGCAGGAGGCCTTCCGCGAGCACGTCGGCACCACGCCGATGGGGTACCTGCGGCCGGTGCGGCTCGACCGCGTCCACGAGGAGCTGCAGACGGGCGCGCCGGGCGTCACGGAGACCGCGTACCGCTGGGGTTTCACCCACCTCGGCCGGTCCGCGAGCGCCCACCGGGAGCGGTTCGGCGTGCTCCCCTCGGACACGGCGCGGACGTGACGCCCGCCGGGCTTCAGGTGGCCCGTGCGAGCACGGACTTGATCGAGGCCTCGAGGATGTCGACGCCGGTGTGGAGCTCGTCCTCGCTGATCGTGAGGGGCGGGGCGATCCGGAAGATGCCGCCCATCCCCGGCAGCTGGACGATGTTGAGGTGCAGGCCGCGTTCGAGGCAGGCAGCGGTGACGGCCTGGCCGAGCGTGTCGGCCGGGGTCCGGCTGTCCTTGTCCGTCACCAGCTCGATGCCCTGCAGGAGGCCGCGGCCCCGGACGTCGCCCACGACCTCGTGGTCGTCGCGCAGGCCCAGCAGCCGGCTCCTGAGCTGTTCGCCCAGCTTCGCGGAACGCGCGACCAGGTCGTCGCGCGCGATGACGTCGAGGACGGTCAGGGCGACGGTGGCGGCGAGGGGATCGGAGACGTGGGTGGTGAAGAAGAGGAAGCCGCGGTCCCGGCAGACCTGCTCGATCTCGGCGCTCGTCACCACGGCCGCGACCGGCAGGCCGGCCCCGAGCGTCTTGGAGAGGGTGAGGATGTCGGGGGTGACGCCGTCGCGCTCGAACGCGTACATGTGGCCGGTCCGCCCGAGACCGGTCTGCGCCTCGTCCAGGACGAGGAGCATGCCGCGCTCCGCGCACATCTCCTTCAGGCGGGCGAGGTAGCCGAGCGGCAGGTCGATGATCCCGCCGGACGACAGGATCGGCTCGACGATGCATGCGGCGAGCGCACCGGTCGACTGCTGGTCGACCAGGGCGAACCCGTACTCGAGCTCGGTCTCCCAGTCGTGGGAGCCGTCGGGACGGCGGAACGGCGACCGGTAGCCGTTGGGGGTGGGCAGGGTGAGGTTCCCCGGCATGGTCGGGCCGTACCCGCGGCGGCCGGCGGAGAACGTCGCCGCTGCGGCCCCGGACGTCATGCCGTGCCAGGACCGGTCGAACGACACGATCTCGTACCTGCCGGTGTACAGCTTCGCCATCTTGATGGCGGCTTCGTTGGACTCCGCGCCGGTCGTCAGCAGCAGCGTCTTGGTGAGGGGCTCGGGCAACGTGGCGGCGAGCCTCTTCGCCAGGTCGACGACGGGCCGGCTCAGCATCCCGCTGAACAGGTGGTCCAGCGAGGCGACCGACTCGGAGACCGCCCGGACGATGTCCGGGTGCGAGTGCCCCAGGACCGCGCTCATCTGGCCGGAGGTGAAGTCGAGGATCGCCGCGCCGGCACTGTCGTGGACGTAGCAGCCGGCTGCTCTCTCGATGATGCGTGGCGTGAAGGGAGCGCCGTAGCGCACCACGTGCCGTTCGACGTCGTCCCAGAAGGTGTCGTCCCTGAAGGTGCCCACCAGGGGAGAGGGTACTCACGCGTGGCCGGGTTCGGGCTCCACGAGGTCGGCCGCGCTCCGCCGCGGGGTGGCCGCGATCGGCCAGCCGTGCCCGATCCGCAGCACCACCTGCGGCGGGCGGGTGGTGCCGACGAGCCTGCGCAGCTCTTCCCGGGCGAGCGGGACCTCCACGACGTGGGAAAGGAACGACGTCGCCAGGCCCTCGGCCGTGGCCGTGAGCAGCACGCGCTGCATCGCCTGACCGGCCTGGACCTCCGCCTCGGGGCCGCTCAGGTGCGCGAACAGGACCGCGAGGAACGGGTCGGCCTCGAAGTCCTTGCCGGGGACGCGGGTGTCGCCGGCGCCCGCGGTGTAGTCGCGCAGCACCCACCGGTCCTGTGGCTCGGGCAGCGGCCCGCCGGCCATCGCCGGCACGCCCCGCGTCTCCGAGGATCGCGCGGTCCAGTCGGCGAACTCGGCCCGGAACCGCGGGTCGGACAGCTGCGTGTCGTGGGCCCGGGCGGCGATGTGCTGCAGCGCGGACCGCTGCCGCGGGTCGTCGAGCAGGTGCAGCCAGCAGCTCTCGTCCTGTGCCGCGCGGCGCAGCGCGTACTGCTCCTGCAGCGTGAGCTGCGCGTCGCTGTAGGGGTGCCGGTTGGTGTGCCGCAACGGGACGGCCCGGAGCAGGCGCTGCTGGTCGGGGGTGACGAGCCTGCGACCGCCCGCGCGCACGACGGCGAGCAGCCCCGGCCGGCTGCGGTTGGGCATGATCGTCACGAGCGGCCGGACGCCGAACCCGTGCAGCCCGAGCCGCAGGTTGAACAGCGCCGCACCGCATGCGATGCGCAGCTCCCGGTCGTTCGGGTCGGCCACGGGCACGCGACGGTCCGGGTCGGCGTGCAGCTCGATCGTCGTGGTCGTCAGCCGGAACCGCCACGGCTGGCTGTTGTGCAGCGACGGCGCCCGGCTCGCCGTCGTCAGCAGGCCGTCGACCTGCTCCTCCGTGAGACCGAGCGCGCCGCAGATCTCACCCATCCGTCGAGACTGGGCCCAGCCGCGGTGCCGGGATACGGGCCGAAGGGCCCGCGATCCAGGGCCGGGCGCACCTGTGCGCCTGGTGCTCCCACCTAGCCGAGCCTCCGGTGGTGGGTGAACAGGCGGCGTTCCCGGACGTCGACGGTCCGGGCCACCGCCTCCCGCCACGGGGTCGACACCGCCCGGGCGTACTGCGGGCTGTCGAAGACGGCGGGGCCGTCCAGCTCGTGCACCGCGAGGCGGTCGGGCCCCGCGCCGTCGACGCGGCGGTACCGCACGGTGCGCCGCCAGCCGGGCACCTGCTGCAGCATCGGCACGTGCTCGCCCGCGTACCAGGCGTCGAGCTCGTCGGGATCGGTGCTGGTCAGACCCACGGTCAGGAGCAGCGGGCAAGCATCGGGAGCGGGATCGGCCGGGTCGTCCAGGCGCGCGTACACCCGGCGGTCGAGCACCGCGAGCCGCTCGACCACCGTCTGCTCGTAGGGGCTGCGCACCCGGGCCTCGGCATAGGCGGGGGAGTCCAGCGCCGCGAGCTCGAGGGGGTAGACCGCGAGCCAGCCC
This sequence comes from Pseudonocardia wallangbongensis, assembly GCF_054486945.1. Taxonomy (NCBI): domain Bacteria; kingdom Bacillati; phylum Actinomycetota; class Actinomycetes; order Pseudonocardiales; family Pseudonocardiaceae; genus Pseudonocardia; species Pseudonocardia wallangbongensis. The sequence continues at coordinate 424,047 of NZ_JBRERS010000001.1, read as the reverse complement.
GGCGCCCGGTCGTCCGCCGCGCGGAAGCGGTGCCCGCCGTGGATCCCGGGCACGCGCAGCCGGGCAGGCGCGTGCTCGGTGTCGTACCAGTGGTGGAACTCGTCGAGCGGCACCTCGCCGGGCTCGGACAGGACGAGGAGCAACCCGTCGGCGCAGGCGCTGCCACATGATTTGCTCGCAAGCTCGCTCATCGGAACCCGAAGCAGGTCGTGGGGTTGTCGACGAGCAGCCGCTGCCGGTCGGCCGGGGCGGGTGCGATCTCGGCGAGCAGGTCGACGAGGTCGCCGTCGTCCGGCACGAAGCCGTAGGTGTTGGGGTGCGGGAAGTCCGATCCCCAGACGACCCGGTCGGGGGCGTGGCGCACCAGCAGGGCCGCGAGCGCCGCCGAGTCGGCCATCGACGGCGGCGCCACCGCGAGGCGGTCGGCCCCGGAGACCTTCACCCAGACGTCGCCGGTGTCCAGCAGCCCGCGCAGCGCGGTGACCGCGGGCGAGCCGAGCCCCTGGCGCAGGTCCACCCGGGCCATGTGGTCGATCACCACCCGCAGCGGCAGCGAGCGCACGACGTCGGCGTGCTCGGCGATGCCGTCGCCCGTGACGTGGAGGGCGATGTGCCACCCGTGCGGCGCGACCAGCCGCACGATCGCGTCGATCTCCTCGGCGGAGGGTGCCTTCCCGAGGTGCGGGGTGAAGTGCAGCCGGGCGCCCCGGACCCCGGCGTCGTGCAGCCGGGCCACCTCGGCCGGTGCGGTGCCGGGCCGGATCAGCGCGACGCCGCGGTACCGGCCGGCGCCCTCGGCCAGCGCGGCCTCCAGGGACGCGTGGTCGGCGCCGTGCGCGGCCGACTGCACGATCACCGCGCGCTCCAGGCCGAGCAGCCGGTGCAGCGCCTGCAGGTCGGTCAGGGGCGCCTCGGGCGGGGTGAAGGTGCGGTCGGGGGCGTAGGGGAACCGCGCGGTCGGGCCGAAGATGTGGCAGTGCGCGTCGCAGGCCCCGGCCGGGAGCGCGAGGGTCGGGCGGTGCGGGGCCGGGTGCGGGCCGGGGTTCTGCGGAGTTGGTCGCCCGTTCATCAGTCGCACCGCGCGGTCATGCCGCCGTCGACGACGATCTCGGTGCCGGTCACGAAGCGGGCCTCGTCGGAGGCCAGGAACAGCGCCGCGTACGCGGTGTCGCGGCCGTCGCCCATGAAGCCCAGCGGGATCCGGGCCTGCCGCTGGGCCAGGAGGGACTCCACGTCGCCGCCTGCGCGCTGGCGGGCCAGCCGCGCCTCCACCATCGGCGTGTGCAACTGGCCGGGCACGACGGTGTTCACCCGGATCCCCTCGGGCGCGTGCTGCACCGCGGTCACCCGCGACAGCTGGATCACCCCGGCCTTGGCCGCGGCGTAGCCGACCTGGGGGGAGCCGGTGAACCGCATTCCCGAGGTGGACGCGATGTTGACGATCGCGCCGCCGCCGCGGACCCGCATCGCCGGGATGGCGTGGCGGCAGCCGAGGTAGGCGCTCGTGAGGTTGAGGTCGAGCTGGGCGTGCCAGCCGGCCTCGTCGAGCTCGGTGGCGCCGCCGGCGCGGGAGCCGCCGACGTTGTTCACCAGCACGTCCAGCCCGCCGAACGCGTCCACGGCCGCCGCGACCATCGACCGGACCGCCACCGGGTCGGTGACGTCGCAGGTGTGGCCCGCGGCCGTCCCACCCTCGTCGGCGATCAGCGCGAGGGTCGCCTCCAGCGGTGCCGGGTCGCGGTCGACGGCGAGCACGCGGGCGCCCTCCCGCGCGAACACCACGGCGGTGGCGCGGCCGTTGCCCCAGCCCTCGCCGACACTGCCCGCCCCGGTGACGACGGCGACCTTGCCCGCCAACCGGCCGGCCATCAGGCCGCCTCCCGTTCCTCGCCGCCGACCTCGAGGGCGACGAGGAACCGGGACACCAGGTTGTAGGCGCCGACCGTGACGGTCAGCTCGACGATCTCGCGCTCGGTGAAGTGCTCACGGAGCCTCCCGAACACGTCGTCGGGGACGGTGACCTGCACGGTCATCGCGTCGGTGTAGGCGAGCACGGCGGCCAGGCGGGGGGCGAGTACGTCCGGTCGCTGCTCGCCGCGCAGCACGTCGATGTCGGCGTCGGTGAGGCCGCCGGCCCGCCCGAGCGGCTCGTGGGCGCGCCACTCGTAGTCCGCCCCGTTGAGGGCCGCGATCCGCAGGATCGCGAGCTCGCGGACGTCCGCGGCGAGCGTCGACGCGGTGCGCACGGCACCGAGCAGGCCGTTCCAGCCCTCGGCCAGCGGCGGGCTGTGCAGCAGCATCAGGTCCAGCGGGGTGAGCGTGCCGCCGCGGCGGGCACGGATCCGCTCGGCGATGTCGCCGTCCGGCCCCGGGAGGTCGGAAGCGGCGTACTCGAGGCGGGCCAATGGATCTCCTTCGCTATCGGTGTCAGGCTGACACGGTTTCCGGCTGGTCCTCGGCGAGCTCGGGGACGTCCGCGCCGTCGAGGACGGCGCGGGCGCGGTCGACGTCGAGCTGCCGCTCCCACCGGGAGACGATCAGGCTGCCCATGATCTGGCCGGACAGGCTGACGAGGCCGCGCATGATGGACATGAACCGGTCGACGCCGATGATCAGCATGATCCCGACGACCGGCACCACCGCCGTGGTGTTGAGCGTGGCGGCGAGGATCACGAAGCCGGCGCCGGCGACCCCGGCGCTGCCCTTCGATGTGATCATGAAGACGGCGAGCAGGCCGATCTGCTGCCACAGCGACATCTCGATGTCGAAGGCCTGCGCGATGAACAGCGAGGCGAACCCCAGGTAGAGGCAGACGCCGTCGCCGTTGAACGCGTAGCCGGACGGCACGACGAGGCCGACGACCTGCTTCGGCGCGCCGAGGTGGGTGAGCTTGCGCATCAGGGCCGGCATGACCACCTCGTAGTTCGAGGTGCCCAGGGTGATCAGCAGCTCGTCCTTGAAGTAGCGGTAGAGCTTGAGGATCCGCAGCCCGCAGATCCGGGCGACGACACCGAAGACGAGCAGGCAGAAGACGATGCCGCTGACCCAGAACAGGAGCACGAAGTTGCCGAGGCTCACCAGGGTGGCCACGCCGAACTTCCCGGTGGTGTAGGCCATGGCGCCGAAGGCACCCAGCGGGGCCAGGTACATCACGAGCCTGATCACGACGAACGTGGCGTCGCCGATCCGCGCCACACCGCGCACGATCGGCTCGCCCGCCGGGCCCATGACCTTGAACGCGATGGCGAACAGGATCGAGACCAGCAGCACCTGCAGCACGTTGCCCTCGGTGAACGCGCTGACCACGCCGTTCGGGATGATGTTCAGCAGGAAGTCGTACCAGTGCGTGCTCTCGGCCCGCTGCACGTACTGCTCGGCCGAGCCGGAGATCGAGAGCGACGCGGGGTCGGCGTGCAGCGCCGCGCCCGGCCGGAGCACGTCCATCACCACGAGGCCGACGATCAGCGCGATGGTCGTGACCACCTCGAAGTAGACGAGCGCCTTCACCCCGACCCGGCCGACCGACGTCAGCTCCCCGGCCGACGCGATTCCCGTGACGATCGTGCAGAAGACGACCGGCGCGATCAGCATCTGGATCAGGCCGATGAAGCCGGTGCCGATCGGCTCCAGGGCGGCCCCGGCGCCGGGGGCGACGAGGCCGACGATGGCCCCGGCCACGATCGCGACGAGCACCGTGACGTACAGCTTGGTCGTGAACGCGCTGCGAATTCGAAAGCGGGTAAGCAGCGACCGAAGGGACATCGTCGTCTCCAAGTTGTGCGACTGACGTACACTTGCTCGACTGACGTGCAGACCTTGGGGCCTTCACGCCCGGATGTCAAGCGCGATGGGAGACTGCCCCGGTGTCCAGAGAGGATCCGGACTTCATCGACTCGGTCGACAAGGCGTTCCAGGTGATGATGGTGTTCTCCGCGGAGAACCCGGAGCTCGGCGTCAGCCGGGTCGCGGAGCTGACGGGCCTGACCCGGGCCACGGTCCGGCGGCTCCTGCTGACGTTCGAGCGGCTGGGCTTCGCCGAGATGCGCGACCGCCGCTTCCGCCTCACCCCGAAGGTGCTGCGCCTCGGTTACGGCTACCTGTCGTCGGCGCCGTGGTGGGAGTCGGCCGAGCCGCACATGCGCGGCCTGTCGGCCGAGCTGCAGGAGTCCTCGTCGCTGGCCACGCTCGACGGCGCGGAGATCGTCTACCTGGCCCGCGTTCCGAGCCCGCGCAGCGTGGCGATCACCCTGAACATCGGGTCCCGGCTGCCCGCCTACCCGACGTCGCTGGGCCGGGTGCTCCTGGCCGCGCTGCCCGACGGCGAGCTCGACGACTACCTCGCGAAGGCGGACCTGCGGCCGCTCACCTCGCACACGGTCACCGAGCGGTCCCGGCTGCGGGAGATCCTCCACGGCGTCCGCCGCGACGGCTACGCGCTGATCGACGAGGAGCGGGAGGTCGGCGTCCGCTCGGTGGCTGCCGGGGTCCGGTACCGCGGCCGGGTGATCGCCGCGCTGAACGTGTCGGTGAACGCGGCCCGGATGTCCGCGGAGGAGCTGCGCGCGCGGTGCGCGCCGATGGTCATCGAGCACGCCGAGGCGATCTCGGCCGAGATCGCCACACGTTGAGGGGACGGGCATGAAGATCGTGATCGCCGACACCAACCTGGCGCCGCTGCGGGCCGAACTGGAGGAGGGTCTGCCCGCCGGCTCGGAGGTGCGCTGGCTCGACCCGCGCGACCTCCCCGCGGTCGAGGCCGCGGTCGTCGGGGCCGACGTGCTGGTCAGCGCGCGCTGCCCGGCCTCGGTCGCCGCGGCGGGCAGGTCGTTGCGGCTCGTGCACGCCGCGGGTGCCGGTTTCGACGGGATCGACATCGCCGCGCTGCCGGCCGGCGCGATCGTCGCCAACACGTTCCACCACGAGGACTCGATCGCCGAGTACGCCGTGTCCGCCGCGGTGCTGCTGCGTCGCGGGTTCCTGGCCCAGGACACCGCGCTGCGCGCCGACCGGTGGGCGTCGCCCGCCTACGGTGCGGGGCCCTGGACCCACTCGCTCGCCGCCGCCACCGTCGGCTTCGTCGGCTTCGGCCACATCGGCGCCCGTGCCTGGGAGGGCTTCCGGGTGTTCGGGGCGCGCGGCGTCGCCGTGACGCGGCGCGGGGACGTCGACGCCGCGGCGCACGGGCTGGAGTGGTCCGGCCCGACCGACGACCTCGGCGCGCTGCTCGACCAGGCGGACGTCGTGCTGGTCAGCGCCCCGCTCACGCCGGAGACGCGGGGCATGATCGGGGCCGCGGAGCTCGCCCGAATGCGGGGCAATGCCGTCCTGGTGAACGTCGGCCGTGGCCCGCTCGTCGAGGAGAAGGCGCTCTACGCGGCCCTGCGCGACGGTGACATCGCCGGCGCCGCGATCGACGTGTGGTACGGCTACCCGACCACCGGCCCCGTCGCGGCGCCGTCGGAGCTGCCCTTCCGGGACCTGCCGAACGTCCTGATGACCCCGCACTCCTCCGGCGTGACGCGCCAGACCTTCGCGGGCCGCGCCGTGGACGTCGCGGCCAACATCCGGCGCCTCGCGGCGGAGGAGCCGCTCGTGAACGTGGTGGCGGTCGCCTGATCCGGGTCAGGGCAGGCCCGAGAGGTCCGCGCGGAACTGCATCGCCCGGTACGGCCAGCCCGTCGCGGTGTTCCACTGGCTCACCACGAGGTGCAGTTCGCGCAGCGTCGAACCGGGCAGCACGTACCCGCCGTAGAGCTGAGCGACGTTCCCGCAGGCGTGGTCCTCGCCGTCCCAGTCGCAGCCGCGCAGCACCGTCACGGGCGGCGCGCGGTGCAGGTCGGCGGTCGGCCCGTCCAGCACGCGGACGTCGAGGCAGTAGCGGCCGGCGTCGAACACCGACAGCAGCCAGTGATCGGGCCCGTCCCCGGGGACGCGGCGTAGCGACAGCTCCCCGAACCGGCCGGGCAGCACGACGGTGGGCGGGTTCCCCCAGCCCCAGCGGTCGTCGGCGATGCCCCAGCTCTGCCACGCGTCCGGGTCGGTCAGCGCGGTCTCGGGCACCCGGTGCAGCAGCAGGCCGTGCTCACGCTGGAAGCCGGTGGTCATCGCGTACACCCAGCCGTCGGTGCCCCGTTCCCAGGTGAGCATCTGGAACAGGCCGTCGTGGAGGCCGGCCGGCCAGCGGGTGCCGGTGGGCCGCCAGGTGCGCCCACCGTCGCGGGAGCGGTGCAGCTCGGTCCAGCGCACGTTGCCCAGCTCGCGGCACACCATGACGTGCAGGTACATCTCGTCCCCGACCGTGATCACGTCCGTGGGGAGGACGGTGGTGAGGCGCCGCAGGCGCAATCCGTTGCGGCGCCAGCCGTGGTGGATGTACCGCACCACCTGGCGGGCCTCGCCGCGGCGCCCGGCCGCGCCGGTCCAGCGCAGCCCGGTGGGGACGCTCTCCGGGTCGGCGAACAGCACGACGGGCGAGCGCCAGCCCGGCCCGCCGACACCCGCCTGCCGGAACGTGTCCCCGAACACCGAGACCAGGTGTCCCTGCGGGGCCGTCGTGGTGGCACCCAGGTCGGTGCCGCCGATGCCGAACCGGTCGGTGATGCCCGGGCCGGTGAGATCGGCGATCTTGGTGGCGAGCCGTTCCGTCACACCGCCATCCTGCCTGCTCCTCCCCCAGGAGCGCCCTGAACAACTCGGGCCTACTGCGCGACGCCTGGTTTCACCCAGTTGTTCGGTCCCGGGGTGTCGCCGAACCCGGGTGTGGGCTCGGCGTCGGCCGCTGCTGGCGGGGTGGGGTCTCCGGTGGCGCCGCGCATCGTGCGGGGCCGCTCCTCACCTGTCAAGGGCGCCTTCGGCGTCGCTGCGCGATCGCTTCGCGACCCTTGACAGGTGAGCCTCTGCGGCCCCTCCCGGGCATTTCGCGGGCAGGCCGGGGGCCTGCCCGGTCGGCGCGCGGCGCCACCGGAGACCGGGTCTCGCGGGCATGATCACGGCTTCGGTGCGGGGGCGGCCGTATGTGGCTGTGGGTGCACCGATCTGCTGATCAAGCCCACTGCCCGACGGGCATGATCGGCCGCTTGGTGCGGGAGCAGCCACATGTGGCGGTGGGTGCACCGATGGGCTGATCATGACGCTCGCGGTAGGGGGCCTGGGTCGCTGCTCGCGTCGGTGCTGGGGGCGGCTTGATCGGCAGGATCGTGACGTGGGCCGGGCCACTTCCGCGGATGTGCGGTTCATGTCACGGATCTGCTGATCACATCCCTGTCTGGGCCGGCGGTGTGCGGGGCGGACCCGGTCGCGGTACCCGCCAGGTGGGGTCTCGGTCGGTGACCATGGGCAAATGGTCGCTCCCGGAGATCGACTGACTGCCATCTGCCCTTGATCGGCGCCGGCCGGGCGCCTCTGAGGTCCCTCCTAGAGTTGGCACCATGGCAGAGCTCGCCCCCCGCCGGCTGATCCTGACGCTGTACGGGCTGTACGCGCGCGAGGAGCACAACTGGATGTCGGTGGGCTCCGTCGTGCGGTTGATGGGGGACCTCGGCGTCGACTCCGCGGGCGTCCGCTCGTCGATCTCGCGGCTCAAGCGGCGGGGCGTGCTCGAGTCGATGAAGTCGGGCCGGTCCGCGGGCTATGCGCTCTCGCAGGGTGCGCTCGAGGTGCTCCGCGAGGGCGACACGCGGATCTTCGACCGGCGGCGGGCCGGCGCGTCGGGCGATTTCGTGCTCGTGGTGTTCTCCATCCCGGAGTCGGAGCGGGAGAAGCGGCACACGCTGCGCACCACGCTGTCCGGTCTGGGGTTCGGCACGGCCGCGCCCGGCGTGTGGGTCGCACCGGGCCACCTGCGCGACGAGGTCGGCCGCACGCTGGAGCGGCGCGGGCTCACCTCCTACGTCGACCTGTTCACGGCCCACCACGCGGGCTTCGGCGAGCTGCGCCGGCAGGTCGCGCGCTGGTGGGACCTCGACGACATCAACGCCCGGTACGCGGAGTTCCTCGACCGGTTCTCCGACGCGCAGGCACGGTGGAAGGGTTCCGCGGACGGCCCGCGTACGGCGTTCGAGGTCTACGTACCGATGCTCACGGTCTGGCGGCGGCTGCCGTACCTCGACCCCGGCCTGCCGCCCGACCTCGTGCCCGAGGGGTGGAACGGCGGCCGGGCGGGGGACCTCTTCGGCGACCTCGACGCGCTGCTGCGCGCCCCGGCCCGCGAGCACGCGCTGGCCGCGATCCACGCCTGAGGCGCCCAGCGTCATGATGACGTCGTGGTCGTCGCCGCGGGGCGGGAGCCCCGGAGAGGACGCGGGCGGCCGCGGCAAGGCGCGCGGCGCCGGGACGGCGGTCGCACACCAACTTGGTGGTCGGCACAGCAACTGCAGTTGGTGTGTGAGCGCGGATGTTGGTGTGTGAGCGGGTTCTGCCGCGGGTCGCGCCGGGTGGGGCCCGTTGCGCGGGCCCTGGCCGTGTTGTCGGCGCGCCCGAGGACATCGCCCAAGATCCACCGGACACCGCCTAGTCGAGGACGGCGATCCCCTGGATCTCGACCAGCGCGGCGGCGTCCCACAGCCGCGCGACGCCGATGCCGGCCATCGCCGGGTACTCGGTGCCGACGAGGCGCCGCCAGATCCTCCCGATCTCCCGGGAACCGGCGAGGTAGGCATCCATGTCGACGATGTAGATCGTGACCGTGGCGAGGTCGTCCCCCGACCCGCCGGCCGCCGTCAGGGCCTGCAGGAGGTTGAGCAGCGCCTGCTCGAACTGCGTGACGATGTCGTCGCCGACGATCGTGCCCGACCGGTCCAGCGCCGTCTGCCCGGCCAGGTAGACGGTGCGCTGCCGGTCCGTCGCCACGGCGTGGCTGAACCCCCGCGGCGCGGCGAGCTGGGGCGGGTTGATGCGCTCGAACGTCATGACTGAACGGCTCCTCCGTCCACGTTGATGCCCTGTCCGTTGATCGCGCCGTTCTGCACGCAGGAGAGTACGGCCGCCGCGACCTCGTCGGGCTGCACGAGCCGGTGGATCGGCTGGCGCCGCTCGAGCACGGCCCGGGCCTCGTCCGGGGACATCCCCGTCCGGTCGGCGATGGCGGCCACCGTCGCGTCCGTCATCGGCGTGTCGACGTAGCCCGGGCACACGGCGTTGGCGGTCACGCCCTGCCGCGCCACCTCGTCGGCGACGGCGCGGACCAGCCCCAGCACGCCGTGCTTGCTGGCCGTGTACGCGCTCACCTGGCGCTCGCCGCGCTTCGCGACCACCGAGGCGATCACGACGATGCGCCCGTGGCGGGCCTCGAGCATCGGGGGGAGCGCGCGGCGGATGCACCGGAACGGCGCGGTCAGGTTGGTGTCGATCAGCTGTTGCCACTGGTCGTCGGTGGTCCGCGTGATCGGCGCGGCGAGCGAGGTGCCGGCGTTCGCGACGAGGACCTCCGCCGGACCCCACGTCCGCTCGACGGTGGCGAACAGGTCCTCGACCTGCTCGGGCACGGTGACGTCGGCCCCGACGCAGAGGGTCGGGCCGGGTACCTGCGCGGCCGCCTCGTCGAGCCGGCCGCGGTCGCGGCCGACCAGGACCGTCCGGAAGCCGGCCTCGGCGAGCCGCCGCGCCGTCGCCAGGCCGATGCCCTGCCCGGCGCCCGTGACGACAGCGACCGCCACTACCGGCCCTTCCACTCCGGCTTGCGCCGGTCGTTGAACGCCGCGTGGAACTCGGCGTGGTCCTCGGTGGTCATCAGCAGCGCCTGGGTCATCGCGTCGAGCTCCATCGACGCCGAGAGCGGCATGTCGAGCTCCCGGGTGAGCAGCGACTTCGTCTGCGCATAGGCCAGCGTCGGGCCGCCTGCGAGCCGGCCGGCGAGGGCGGCCACGGTCTCGTCGAGCTCCTCGTCCGCCACGAGCTGCGACACGAGCCCGTACCGGTCGGCGGTGGGGGCGTCGATCGTGTCGCCGAGCATGAGCAGCTGCGTGGCGCGGCCGAGCCCGACGACGCGGGGGAGCAGGTAGGCGGCGCCCATGTCGCCACCGGAGAGCCCGACCTTGGTGAACAGGAACGCGAACCGCCCGGAGGTGCCGACGATCCGGAAGTCGGCGGCGAGCGCGATCACCGAGCCCGCGCCCGCGGCGATGCCCTGGATCTTCACGATGATCGGGATCGGGCACTCCCGCATCGCCCGGATGACGTCCCCGGTCATCTTGGTGAAGCGCATCAGGTCGGCCGCCTGCATCTTCAGCAGCTCGCCGATGATCTCGTTGACGTCGCCCCCGCCGCAGAAGCCGCGGCCCTCGCCCTGGATCACCAGCGCCTTGACGCCCTCGTGGTGCGGCAGCTCGAGCAGCAGGTCGCGCAGGTCCGAGTACGACTCGAACGTGAGCGGGTTGAGCTTCTCGGGGCGGTTGAGGGTGACCGTGGCGACCGCCCCGTCGACCGCGAAGTCGAAGTGGGACCAGTCCGTGGTCAGCGGTGCCGAAGCCCGGAAACGGCTCAACTGCTCGTCCTTTCCCTGAAGATCTCTCGCGCGATGATCGTGCGCTGCACCTCCGAGGCGCCCTCGTAGATCCGGGGTGCCCGGACGTCACGGTAGAGGTGTTCGAGCGGGTGCCCGCGCTGCAACGCCCGGGCCCCGTGCAGCTGCACGCACTGGTCCACGATCCGGCCCGCCGCCTCGGTGGCGAAGAGCTTGGCCATCGCCGCGGACCGGGTGACGGTGGAGCGGTCGGCGCCGGCGTCGTAGGCGCGGGCCGCGGCATGGACCAGCAGGCGCGCGGCCTCCAGGTCGGTGGCCATGTTCGCGATCGAGTGGGCCACCGCTTGCTGGGCCGACAGGGTGCCGCCGTACGCCTCGCGGCTGGTGACGTGCGCGACGGTGGCGTCGAGCGCGGCCTGCGCCATGCCCACCGCGAACGCGCCGACGCTGGGCCGGAACAGGTCGAGCGTGCGCATGGCGACCCGGAACCCGGCGTCGACCTCGCCGAGCACGTCGGCGCGCTCGACGCGCACCCCGTCGAAGGTGAGGCCGCCGATCGGGTGCGGCGAGATCATGTCGAGGTGCTCGCCGGAGAGCCCTGGGGAGTCGCCGGCCACGGCGAAGGCGGTGACGCCCCGCGCGCCCGCCCCGGAGGTGCGGGCGAACACGGTGTAGACGTCGGCGTCGGGGGCGTTGGAGATCCAGAGCTTCTCCCCCGAGAGGCGCCAGCCGTCGCCGTCGGGCTCGGCGCGCAGGGAGAGCGCGGCGGCGTCGGACCCGGCTCCCGGTTCGGTCAGCGCGAACGCGGCGAGGACGTCGCCCTTCACGACGCCCGGGATCCAGCGGTCGACGGTGGCGGCCGAGCCCGACTGCAGGATCGGGTAGCTGCCCAGCCCCTGCAGGGCCAGGGCGGTCTCGGCCTCGGGACAGACCGCGGCGATGGTCTCGCGCAGCAGGCACAGCTGCATCGCCGCGGCGTCGCGGGGCGGCTCGTCGGGCCTGCCGCCGTAGAGGTCGCGGAGCAGGCCCAGCTCGCCCATGGCGGCCACGAGCGGGCGGTTCACCCGGCCGTCCTCGCGCGCGAGCGGGACGAGGTGCTCGGTCGCGAGCGCGGCGACGCGAGTGGTGTAGGCGACCTGCTCCATCCCGGCATCGTATGTCGCATTGACAACGAGCGTCAAACAAACAATATACTGGGTGCCGTGCGCATGGCAGTCATCGGTGGAGGCCCCGGCGGCCTGTACTTCGCCGCGCTGGCGAAGCAGCTCGGATCCCTCCAGGGGATCGACCACGAGATCACGGTCTGGGAGCGCAACGCCGCCGACGACACGTTCGGCTTCGGCGTCGTGTTCTCCGACGAGACGCTCGGTGGCATCGAGCACGCCGACCCGGTGGTGCACGCGGCCATGCAGGCGGAGTTCGCCCGCTGGGACGACATCGACGTCCACTTCCGCGGGGAGACGATCACCAGCGGCGGCCACGGCTTCGCGGCGATGGGCCGCAAGCGGCTGCTCCAGATCCTGCAGGAACGCTGCCGGGAGCTCGGCGTCGACGTGCGCTTCTCCAGCGAGGCGCCCGACGTGGAGCAGCTGCGGCAGGAGCACGACCTCGTGGTGGCGAGCGACGGTCAGGGCTCGGCGGTGCGCACGAAGTACGCCGACCACTTCGGCCCGGACCTCGACATCCGCCGGTGCCGCTACATGTGGCTGGGCACCGACACGGTCTTCGAGGCGTTCACCTTCGACATCCGCGAGACCGAGCACGGCGTCATGCAGATGCACGGCTACCCGTTCGACGAGCACGGCAGCACGTTCATCGTCGAGATGCACGACGACGTGTGGCGCCGGGCCGGTTTCCAGGAGTCCGAGGCGCTGGACCTGGCGCCGGGCGAGTCCGACGAGCGCTCCGTCCAGGCCGTGCGCGAGGTCTTCGCCGACGTCCTCGCGGGCGGGCGCGTGCTCGCCAACAACTCGCGGTGGATCAGCTTCACCACCGTGCGCAACGCGCGCTGGTGCCACGACAACGTGGTGCTGCTCGGCGACGCCGCCCACACCGCCCACTTCTCGATCGGCTCCGGCACCAAGCTCGCCATGGAGGACGCGCTGGCCCTGGCGGCGTGCCTGCACGAGACGGAGAAGGTCCCGGCCGCGCTCGCCGCCTACGAGGCCGAGCGCAGGCCCGTGGTGGAGTCGACCCAGCGGGCCGCGCAGGCGAGCCTGGAGTGGTTCGAGAACCTCGGCCAGTACGTCCACCAGCCGCCGCTGCAGTTCGCGTTCAACATCCTCACCCGCAGCCGCCGCATCACCTACGACAACCTCCGGCTGCGCGACCCGCGGTTCGTCGCCGCCGTCGACACCTGGTTCGCCGGTGGCGGCGACCCGCGGCCGCCGATGTTCCACCCGTTCCGGCTCGGCGAGCTGGAGCTGGTCAACCGGGTCGTCGTCTCGCCGATGGACATGTACGTCGCCCCGGACGGCATGCCGACCGACTTCCACCTCGTCCACCTGGGCGGCAAGGCGCTCGGCGGCGCCGGCCTCGTGATGACGGAGATGGTGTGCGTCTCGCCGGACGGGCGGATCACCCCCGGCTGCACCGGCCTGTGGACCGACGAGCAGGGCGCCGCGTGGCGGCGCGTCACCGACTTCGTGCACTCCTCGTCACCGGCGAAGATCGGCCTCCAGCTCGGCCACTCCGGGCCCAAGGGCTCCACGAAATTGATGTGGGAGGGCATCGACCAGCCACTGGACTCCGGGAACTGGCCCGTCGTCGGGCCGTCGGAGCGCCCCTACCGCGAGGGTGTCAACCAGGTGCCGACGGCGCTCGACCGGGCCGGCATGGACGCGATCGTCGCCGAGTTCGTCGCGGCCACCGAGCGCGGTGCCCGCGCCGGCTTCGACCTCGTCGAGCTGCACTGCGCCCACGGCTACCTGCTGTCGTCGTTCCTGTCGCCGGTCACCAACCGGCGCACCGACGCCTACGGCGGGCCGATCGGGAACCGGCTCCGGTTCCCGCTGGAGGTCTTCGCGGCGATGCGCGAGGTGTGGCCCGCCGACCGGCCCATGACCGTGCGCATCTCCGCCACCGACTGGGTGGAGGACGGCATCACCCCCGAGGACGCGTGCGAGGTCGCCCGCGCCTTCGAACGGGCCGGGGCGTCCGCCATCGACGTCTCCACCGGGCAGGTCACCCCGGACGAGCGCCCGGCCTTCGGCCGCTCGTACCAGACGCCGTTCGCCGACACCATCCGCAACGTGCTCCACGTCCCGACGATCGCGGTGGGCGTCATCTCCTCCGCGGACGACGTCAACACGATCATCCTGTCCGGCCGGGCCGACCTGTGCGCCGTGGGCCGCGCCCACCTGTACAACCCGAGCTGGACGCTGCACGCCGCGGTGGAGCAGGACTACGACGGGCCGGGCGCGGCCTGGCCCGACTCGTGGCGGGCCGGCCGCCGCAAGCCCCAGTCCGGCCGCACCGACGGCCCGAAACCACGCCTGGACCTCATCCGCCGCCCGCCGGCGGACGGCCACCTGCGCTGGCGCCCGAGGCGATGACCCGGCCCGACCGCACACACCCGGTCCGGACCGCACACACCGCCCACCATGTGTGCGGTCCTGGATCGGTGTGTGCGGTCGGGCCGGGGGCTATCGGCTGACGATCACCGCCGCGGCGCGACCAGCCCGGCGCAGTCGAACTCCGGCGCCGCCGCGGTGGGAGAGCGGGCTCGCCGTGCGCTGCGCTGCCCACAGGAGCCGTGCGAGGTCCCCGTCGCCCGTCGCGCTGTTGATCGTCTCGCTCATGGGGGCGACCTAGACGTGATCAGTGGGCCTCGCGGACGGCCACGCGCCCGAGCCCACGAGCTCGTGGACCAGCCGGGTGAGCGTCGACGAGACGGCGTCGACCGGGGCGAGGAGCCGGCTGCGGCGCTGCAGCCCGAGCACCACCGAGCGCTCGACGTCCGGCGCGGTCAACGGGGCGCCGGACAGGCGCCCGGCCGCGACGTCCGCCGCGACGCCGGCCGCCGGGAGCACCGTCCAGCCGTGCCCGGCGAGGACGAGGTTCTTCTGCAGGAGCATCGAGTTGGTCTGGACGACGACCCGCGGCTCCACGGGCACGGCGGAGCGGGCCCGGTCGATGAGCGCCCGCAGCCCGTGCCCGCTGACCGGCAGGACGAGCGGGTGGGCGAGCACCGTCGCCCAGGGGACGGGGGAGTCGGCGGTGAGCCCGGCTGCGGGTGGCGCCACCGCCCAGAGCTGTTCCCGCAGGAGCGGCAGCACCGACAGCGACGGCGTGTCGCTCAGGTTGTAGAGCAGCGAGAGGTCCACCTCGCCGGTGTCGAGCCACTGCTGGAGGTGGCCGGAGTAGCCGGTGAACAGCCGCAGCTCGATCCCGGGGTGCCGGCTCGCCACGGCGTCGGTCAGCGGCCGGGCGAGGATGTCGAGGACGCTCTCCAGCAGGCCCACGCTCACGATGCCGGTGACCTCGCCGGGCTCGGGCCGCAGCTCCGCGCGGGCCCGCTCCAGCTCGTCGAGCGCCCGGCGCGCCCGCATGATCAGCACCTCGGCCGCGGGCGTCGGGACCATCCCCTGCCGGGTCCGCTCGAACAGCGGGAGCCCGAACTCCTCCTCGAGGAGGCGGATCTGGCGCGTGACCGCCGGCTGCACGACGTGCAACAGCTTGGCCGCCCGGGTGACGCTGCCCACCTCGGCGACCGTGACCAGGGCGCTGAGCTGCCTGAGTTCCACGGCGGTGCGCCTCCTCATGCCGGGGTCGCATACCCCCATCACGAGTCAGTATTTCACTCACGCCGGGATCACCGCGCATGATGAGGGAATGAGCGATGTCGCGCAGGTGTCCCTGACCGACGCGCTGGAGGGATGGCGGCCCCCGCCGGTCGAGACGACGAGACGGGTCGACCCGTGGGTGGCGGAGGCCTTCGCGGACCTGCTCGACGCGCCGCGGCCCGTGCACCTGCCGCCGCTCTGGCACTGGTTCCTGCTCCTCGACCATCCCGCGGGCTCGAACACCGGCGCCGACGGACATCCGGCCGCCGGGCCGTTCCTGCCGCCGATCCCGGGGAGGCGGCGGATGTTCGCCGGCGGCCGGCTGCGCCAGGACGCCCCGATCCCGCTCGGGGCGGAGCTGTCGAGCCGCGCCGCCGTCTCCGACGTCACGGTGAAGACCGGCCGCAGCGGCGAGATGGCGTTCGTGACCGTCCGGACCGAGCTGTCCGCCGGCGGCGCGCCGGTCGGCGTCGAGGAGCAGGACATCGTCTACCGCTCCGAGCCGCCGGGCACACCTCCGCGCACGCTGCCACCGCCGGAGACCGATCGCCCCGACCCCGCGGGGGAGTGGCGGCTGGAGCTCGCCACGAGCCCGGTGCTGCTCTTCCGCTTCAGCGCCCTGACCTACAACGGGCACCGGATCCACTACGACGAGCCGTACGCCACGGGGGTCGAGGGGTACCCGGGGCTCGTGGTGCACGGCCCGCTGCTCGCCCTCCTCGCGCTGGAGCTCCCGCGCCGGCACGCCCCCGGCCGCGCCGTCCGGTCCTTCGAGTACCGGCTGGTCCGGCCCGCGTTCGCCCCGGCGCGCATCGTCAGCGCGGGGAGCGTGCAGGGCTCGGAGGCCGACGTGGTCGTCGCCGCCCGCGGCGCCGCCCCGTCCCTGACGGCGAAGGTCGGTCTCGCGTGAACCCGCCCCTGCACGGGATCACCGTCGTCAGCCTGGAGCAGGCGGTGGCCGCCCCGTTCGCCACCCGCCAGCTCGCCGACCTCGGCGCGCGCGTCATCAAGATCGAGCGTCCGGACGGCGGCGACTTCGCCCGCGGCTACGACGAGTCGGTGCACGGCAACTCGAGCTACTTCGTGTGGCTCAACCGCTCCAAGGAGTCCCTGACCCTGGACGTGAAGTCGGCCGAGGGCCGGGCGGTTCTCGGGGAGCTGCTGGACCGGGCCGACGTCTTCGTGCAGAACCTCGGCCCCGGCGCCGCCGGGCGGCTCGGGGTCGACGCGGCGAGCCTCGCGACCACGCACCCGCGGGTGATCCCGTGCACGGTGTCGGGGTGGGGCACCGACGGACCGTGGGCCGGCCGCAAGGCATACGACCTGCTCGTCCAGGCCGAGACCGGGGTGCTGGCGCTCACCGGCACCCCCGAGCACACGGCCCGGGTCGGCATCTCGATCGCCGACATCGCCGCGGGCATGTACGCCT
The DNA here is from genome assembly GCF_054486945.1 of Pseudonocardia wallangbongensis. Classification (NCBI taxonomy): domain Bacteria; kingdom Bacillati; phylum Actinomycetota; class Actinomycetes; order Pseudonocardiales; family Pseudonocardiaceae; genus Pseudonocardia; species Pseudonocardia wallangbongensis. Next base: position 407,375 of record NZ_JBRERS010000001.1, on the reverse strand, counting down.
ACTCCGGAATCCTCACGGCGCTGCTGCGGCGCGCCACCACGGGCGAGGTCTCGGCGGTGGAGGTCTCGCTGTTCGAGGCCCTCGCGGAGTGGATGGGTTCGCCGGCCAACTACACCGCCTACGGCGGCCGCCAGCCCGCCCGCAGCGGCGCCGACCACGCCACGATCGCGCCGTACGGCCCGGTCGCCACCGCCGACGGCGCCGTCGTGCTCGGGCTGCAGAACGACCGGGAGTGGCGCGCGCTGTGCGCCGTCGTGCTCGACGACCCCGGCCTCGCCGACGACCCGCGGTTCGTCACCAACTCGGCCCGGGTCGAGCACCGCGGCGAGCTGAACGCGCTGATCGAGACCCGGTTGGCCGCCCTGGACATGGACGCGGCCTCGGCCCTGCTCGACGGGGCGGGCATCGCCAACGCCCGGCTCAACCAGGTGCGGGACTTCCTCGACCACCCGGTGCTCGACAAGCGCGACCGCTGGCGGCCGGTCGACGTGCCCGGGGGCACGATCAGCGCCCTGCGCCCGCCCGCCGACATCGCCGGCGTCGACCCCGTGATGGGGCCGGTCCCCGTGCTCGGCGCCCACACCGACCCGATCCTGCGCGAGCTCGGCCGCACGGACGCCGAGATCGCGGCGCTGCGTGACCGCGCCGTCGTCTGAGAGGAACGCATGAACGCCGAGGAACAGGCCATCGTCGAGGTCGTGCGCGAGTTCGTCGACCAGGACGTGCGGCCGGTGGTCCGGGAGCTGGAGCACGCCAACGCCTATCCCGAGAAGCTCATCGAGCAGATGAAGGAGCTCGGGATCTACGGCCTCGCGGTGCCCGAGCCGTGGGGCGAGGTGGCCGTGTCGATGCCCTGCTACGCGCTCGTCACCGCGGAGCTCGCGCGGGGCTGGATGAGCCTGGCGGGGGCGATGGGCGGGCACACCGTCGTCGCGAAGCTGCTCGCCACGTTCGGGACGCGCGAGCAGCAGGACCGCTACCTGCCGCGGATGGCCACCGGCGAGATCCGGGCCACGATGGCGCTCACCGAGCCCGGCGGCGGCTCGGACCTGCAGGCGATGAGCACGCACGCCCGCCGCGACGGCGACTCCTACGTGGTCGACGGGGCGAAGACGTGGATCAGCAACGCGCGGCGCTCGCAGCTCATCGCGCTGCTGTGCAAGACCGACCCGAACGCTGCGCCGAAGCACCGGGGCGTGTCGATCCTGCTGGTCGAGCACGGTCCCGGCCTGACCGTCTCGCAGGACCTGCCCAAGCTCGGCTACAAGGGCGTCGAGGCCTGCGAGCTGGTGTTCGACGGCTACCGCGCCCCCGCCGACGCGGTGCTGGGCGGGGCCGAGGGCCGCGGGTTCGCCCAGATGATGCAGGGCCTCGAGACCGGCCGGATCCAGGTGGCCTCCCGGGCCCTCGGCGTCGCGCAGGCGGCGTTCGACGACTCCCTGCGCTACGCCCAGGAGCGGGAGAGCTTCGGCAAACCGATCTGGCAGCACCAGTCGATCGGCAACTACCTCGCGGACATGGGCACCAAGATCACCGCGGCCCGGCAGCTGATCCTGCACGCCGCCGAGCGGTTCGACGCGGGCGAGCGCAGCGACATGGAGGCCGGCATGGCGAAGCTGTTCGCCTCCGAGGTGGCGATGGAGGTCGCGCTGAACGCGGTGCGCATCCACGGCGGGTACGGCTACTCCACCGAGTACGACGTCGAGCGCTACTTCCGCGACGCCCCGCTCATGATCGTGGGCGAGGGCACCAACGAGATCCAGCGCAACGTCATCGCCGCGCAGCTCGTCAAGCGCGGGGGGCTGGGGAGGGCATGAGCGAGCACGGCTGGCAGAAAGAGGTCTTCGACGCGCTGCGCGACGCCGACGTGCGGCAGATCGCCTTCGTGCCGGACGCGGGGCACTCCTACGTGATCAGCGAGGCGATCGCCGACCCCGACATCCAGGACGTCGTGCTCACCACGGAGGAGGAGGGCGTCGGGGTCGTCTGCGGCGCCTGGCTGGGCGGTCAGCGCGCCGTGCTGCTCATGCAGAGCAGCGGGGTCGGCAACTGCGTGAACACCTTCTCGCTGCTCGAGACCTGCCGGTTCCCCTTCCTGACGCTCGTGACGATGCGCGGCGAGTACGCCGAGTTCAACCCGTGGCAGGGCCCGATGGGCCGCTGCACCCAGGCGGCGCTCGAGCTGATGGGCATCCGCGTGTACCGCGCCGAGGCGCCCGACGAGGTCGGCGAGGTCGTCGGCGCGGCGCTCGACTCGGCGTTCCTCGCCGGTGAGCAGGTGGCGGTGGTGCTCGGTCAGCGCCTGATCGGCCGGAAGACGTGGGGGAGCAAGTGACGGATGCACTCGACCGGCGGGCCGTCGTCGCCGATCTCGTCGCGGGCGCCCCGGACGCCCTGGTGGTCAGCGGGCTCGGCTCGGCGTCCTACGACCTCTACGCCGCGGGCGACCGGGACGAGAACTTCTACCTCTGGGGCGCGATGGGCTCCGCCGTGCCGATCGGGCTCGGGGTCGCGCTCGCCCAGCCGGACCGGTCGGTCGTCGTGGTGACCGGCGACGGCGAGCAGCTGATGGGGCTCGGCAGCCTCGCCACCGTCGGTGCCCGCGGGCCGGCCAACCTCACGGTGGTGGTGCTCGACAACGGTCACTACGGCGAGACCGGGATGCAGGAGAGCCACACCGGCCGCGGCACCGACCTCGTCGCCGTGGCCCGGGGCTGCGGGATCGCCGACGCCGTCCGCGTCACCGAGCAGCACCAGGTGCGGCAGCTCGCGGAGCGGATCGGGGCGCGGTCCGGCCCCGCCTTCGCCCAGGTGCTGATCAGCGCGGACGAGCCCGCCCGCGTGCTCCCGCCCCGTGACGGCGTGTTCGTGAAGAACCGGTTCCGCGCGGCACTGGGGCTGCCCACCTTCTGAATCGGCCGGACGCTCACACACCAACTGCGTCGCCGGCACACCAACTGCAGTTCGTGTGCCAGCACCAGAGTTGGTGTGTGAGCGGTGGAACTCGTGGCTACTGGCCGCTCAGCTGCCCCGCCAGCGGCCCGAGCGGGGGTGCCCATTCCCGGATGTCGGCGTTGGCGACCACGCCCGCCACGCTGTACGGGTCCTTGTCCACGATCGCCTGGACCGCCGCCTTGTCCTCGGCCCGGAAGATCAGCAGGCCGCCGGGGGCCTCGCCGGGAACCCAGGCGCCCGCCACGAGCAGCGCGTCGAGTCCTCGCAGGTAGTCGCGGTGGGTGGGGCGCGTGGCCTCCCGGAGGTCGGTGTCGTCGGTGTAGGTGTAGATCACGGCGAAGGTCGAGGACATGGGGTCGATACTTCCACCCGGACGTGCTCCCGAACCAGAATGAGGCCCATGACGATCTACGCGGTGACCTACCGGTACTCCGACGACGTCGCCACGCGCGACCGCGTGCGCCCCGAGCACCGCGAGTACCTGCGCGGGCTCGCCGACCGGGGACAGCTGCTGCTGTCCGGCCCGTTCGGCCCCGGCGAGCCGGCGGGTGGCCTGCTGATCCTCCGCGCCGAGGGCAAGGCCGAGGTCGGCGCGTTGATCGCGAAGGACCCGTTCACGACCAGCAGCGTGATCGTCTCCAGCGAGATCGCGGAGTGGGATCCGGTGATCGGTCCGCTGAGCTCCGGCATCTCGTGAACCCCTACCGGTTCGCGGGGCGCACGGCCGTCGTCACCGGCGCCGGGAGCGGGATCGGGGAGCAGGTCGCCCGCGGGCTCGCCGAGCGGGGCAGCCACCTCGTGCTCCTCGAGCGCGATGCGGAACGCCTGGACCGGGTGTCGGCGGCCATCCGTGGCGCGCACCCGGGGATCGAGGTGGCGCAGGTCGAGGTCGACCTGGCCGACCGGGCCGCCACCACCGCGGCGGCGGAACGGATCGTGCGCGACCACCCGCGGACGGACCTGCTGGTCAACAACGCCGGGGTGGCGCTCGCCGGCCGGTTCGACGAGGTCACCCTCGACGAGTTCGAGTGGGTGCTGGAGGTGAACTTCCACGCGCCCGTGCGCCTCACCCACCACCTGCTGCCCACCATGGGCGCCGGTGCCCACCTGGTGAACGTCTCCAGCCTGTACGGCCTGATCTCCCCGCCCGGCCAGTCGGCGTACTCGGCGTCGAAGTTCGCGCTGCGCGGCTTCAGCCAGGTCCTGCGCGCGGAGCTGGCCGACCGGGGGATCGGCGTGACCACGGTCCACCCCGGCGGGATCGCCACCAGGATCGCGGCCGACGCGCGGGTGGGCGCCGGCGTCGACCGCGAGGCGCACGCCGTGGGGTTGAAGGAGTTCTCCCGCCTGCTGACCTACCCGCCGGAACGGGCCGCCGCCGACATCCTCCGCGCCGTCGAGCGGCGGAAGGCCCGGCTGCTGATCGCCACGAGCGCGAAGGTGCCCGACGTGCTCGCCCGGCTGTTCCCGGTCGGCCACATGACGGCGATCGCCCGGGTGCTGGGCCGATGACCGTGCTCGTCGAGGCGGGTGGGGCGAAGGTCCGGGTCCGGGAGTCGGGTGATCCCGCAGGCGACCCGATCGTCATGCTGCACGGCATCGGCCGCAGCCTGGAGGACTGGTCGCCCCAGCACGAGCTCCTCCCCGCCGCCCGCCGCGTGATCAGCATGGACATGCTCGGGTTCGGGCTCTCCGATCCACCGCCGGGGCCGATGACGCTCGCGCGGCTGGCCGACGGGGTGTACGACACGCTCGACGCTCTCGGCGTCCACCGCCCGGTCCACGTGCTCGGCAACTCCCTCGGTGGGGCCGTCGCGCTGGCGATGCAGGCCACGCGCCCGGAGCGCGTCACCGGCGTCGTCCTCGCCGCTCCGGCGGGATTCGGTCGGGAGGTCGTCCTCGACCTCCGGCTGCTCGCGATCCCCGGCATCGGCCGGGCGCTGCTGCGGAACGTCGGCCGGGCGGGCGCGCGCCGCACCGAGCGCGCCCTCTACCACGACGGGTCGTTCGTCACCGAGGAACGGATCCGGCACGCCATGCGCGTCGCCGCCCACCCCGGCCGTCCCGAGCTGTTCCTCGACGTCGTGCGTGAGCTGGGCACCGCGCGCGGAATCCGGCCGGGCTGGCGGTCCGCACTGCTCGCCGGCGTCGCTCGCCACCCGCGGCCCACCCTGATCGTCTGGGGCGACCGGGACCGCATCCTGCCCGCGCACCATCTCTCCGCCGCCCGCACGGCGCTGCCGCACGCGCAGTCGCACGTCTTCGGCGACACCGGCCACCTGCCACAGGTCGAGCGGGCCGCGGGGTTCGCCGAGCTGGTCGGCCCCTTCCTCGACTCGCGACTCCCCGCCGGATGACCGGTGATCAGCACTCCACGGTGCCGGCCGGCGACGCCGCCCTCCGGGCTCACACACCAACTGTGGTGCTCACACACCAACTGCAGTTCATGTGCGAGCACCACGGTTGGTGTGTGACCGGCAGCCCGGGTCACCGCCGCAGCAGGCGGGCGACCTCCGTCCGGAGCCGGACGAACTCGGGTGCCGCCCGGGTGCCGATCTGGTCGCGGTCGGCGGGCAGGTCCACCTCCAGCACGGCGGCGACCGTCGCCGGTGCCGGGGACAGCACGACGACGCGGTCGGCCAGGTAGACGGCCTCGTCGATGTCGTGGGTGACGAGCAGGGCCGTCATCCCGTGCTCGGTCCGGACGCGCAGCAGCAGGTCTTCCAGGTCGGCCCGGGTCTGCGCGTCGACGGAGGCGAACGGCTCGTCCAGGAGCATCAACGCGGGCCGGTGGGCCAGGGCCCGCGCGATCGCCACCCGCTGCTGCATGCCGCCGGAGAGCTGGCGCGGGTACCGCGCGCCCTGCCCGTCGAGCCCGACCTGCTTCAGCGCCTCCTCCGCCCGCTCCCGCCGCTCGGGCCGGTCGACGTGCCCGCGCAGCGGCAGCTCGACGTTGCCGCGCACCGACAGCCAGGGGTAGAGCGAGCGGCTGTAGTCCTGGAACACCATGGCCAGGCCGGGGACGACGCCCCGCACCGGCTCGTCGTCGAGGCGCACCTCGCCGGACGTGGGGGTGAGCAGGCCGGCCACGGCACGCAGCAGCGTCGACTTCCCGCAGCCCGACGGCCCGACGATGCACACCAGCTCGCCGGGCCGGGCGTCCAGGGAGACGTCGTGCAGCGCCGGGCCCGGCCCGTAGCGGTGGCCGAGGCCCGACACGTCGAGCGCGACGGACATCCTCACGCCCCCTTCTGCTGCCAGTGCAGCACCCGGGACTCCAGGGCGACGAGGCCCGAGTTGAACGCGTAGCCGAGCACGCCCAGCAGCACCACGACCGCCCACATGGTCAGGAAGTCGAACCGCCGCTGCGCCATCGCCAGCTGGAAGCCCAGACCGTTGGTCGCGCCGACGAGCTCCGAGATCACCATGAGGATCAGGGCGAGCGACAGGCTCACCCGCAGGCCGGCCAGCACCTTGGGCGTCGCCGCGGGCAGGACGACGCGCAGCCACCACTCGGTGCGGCGCAGCCGGAGCACCCGCGCGGTCTCCACCTGCACGGGGTGCACCGAGGCCGCGCCGTCGATGCTGCTGAGCAGGACCGGCCAGATCACGCCGACGACGATCGTGGCGAGCTGCATCGGCGTGCCGAGGTCGAACAGCACGAGGAACAGCGGGACGAGCAGCGGCGGGGGGACGGCCCGCACGAACGCGAACAGCGGGCTCAGGTACTGCAGGGCGACCCCGGAGCGCCCCAGCACGAGGCCGGCGACCACGCCGCACAGCGCGGCGATCGCCCAGCCCGCGAGCATGCGCCCGACCCCGGGGAACAGGTGGGCGACGACGAGGTCGGAGTGCCACAGCCGGTCCCACAACGCCATGGCGATCTCGGACGGTGGTGGGAAGAACGGGCTGTCGCCGGCACGGGCGGCCGGCTCCCAGAGCGCGACCGCGACGACCAGGACCGCCCAGCGGCGGACGAGGGGCATCACGCGTCGGGCTCCCCGGCGTCCCAGCCGAGGAAGCGGCGGTGCGCCAGCTCGAGCACGGCGTTGACGGCGCAGCCGATCAGCCCGACGGTGAGCGTCCCGGCCAGCACGAGGTCCATCCGCCCGCCGCCGCTGCCGGCGAGGAAGACGAACTGCCCGATGCCACCGGTGCCGGCGCCGAGCAGCTCGCTGCTGACGACGAGGATGAGCGCGATGGCCGCCGAGACGCGCAGCGCGGTCATGACGAACGGTGCGGCGTGCGGGAGCGCCACCGTGAACAGCCGCCGGGTGGCCGACAGGCCGAAGGCTCGGGCGGTGTCGGTCTGCACCGGGTCGATCTCGCCCATGGCGTAGCTCGTCGTGAGCAGGAGCGGCCACACCGCGGCGTACACGGCCAGCGTGATGGTGGTCTCCGGGCCGCGGCCGAGCAGGACCACCGCCAGTGGGATGAGCGCCACCGACGGCACCGGCCGGAGGAACTCGACGAGCGACCGGGTGGCCGCGCGGACGGGTGCGACGCTCCCGAGGACGAGCCCGGCCGGCACCGCGAGCAGCACGGCCAGCACGACCGCGGCCGCCCACGAACCCAGCGTGGCCAGCACGTCGGCGAGGAAGCCCGGGTCGGTGAGCAGGCCCGCCAGGGTCGCCAGCACCGTCGACGCGGGCGGGAACAGCTCGCTGGGCACGGCGCCGGAACGCCCGAACACCTCCCAGGCCAGCAGGAACGCGAGCACCCCGATGAGGCCCCGGACCGCGATCGGCCTCACGTCGCGCGGACGAGGTCGTCCACGTTCATCGGTGCGGTGAGCGCCCCGAACTGCAGCATCAGGTCGGCCACCCGCTGGATCTGCGCGGCGTCCGTAGTGGTCGGGTACGCGCTGGCGCTGATCTGCGCGGCCGTCTCCGGGCCGATCCCCGCCGAGGAGACGAGCAGCGGTTCGAGCACCGTGCGGTCGGCGCAGCGGCGCTGCGCCTCGACGAGCGCGTCCCGGAACGCCCGGACGACGTCGGGGTTCTCCTCGGCGAACCGGCCCGTGACCACGTAGCCGTCGATGGGCAGGTCCGCCGTGGGGCCCGAACACGGGTCCAGGACCGTGCGGACCGAGAGCGTGCGCCGGGCCTCCGACAGGAAGGGCTCGGGGAGGAACGCGGCGTCGACGCGGCCGTTGGCGAGCGCGTTCGCCATGTCCGGGAACGGGATCTCGACGAAGGTCAGCCGGTCCGCCGGGAGGCCCGCGGCGCCCACCACCGCGCTGACGGTCAACGTGGCGATGTTGTTGAGGGCGTTCACCCCGATCGTGCGGCCCGCCAGGTCGGCGGGCGCCTCGACGGCCGAGTCGGGCAGCGTCACCACCGAGAAGTTGTCCGGCCGGGCCCGGCTGGCCTCCGCGATGATCACGACGTCGAGGTTCTGGGATCGCGCCGCGATCGTCGAGACGTGGTTGCCGAACAGCACGTCGAGGTCGCCGGCGATGAGCGCGGGCAGCGCGACCGCGCCGCTCTGCACCCGCTCGGTCGAGACGGCGAGCCCGCCGGCCGTGAACAGGCCCTGTTCGGCGGCCAGCGCGAGCGGTGCCGCCCCGACGATGGGGAGCATCCCCACGCGCACCTCGGTCGGCCCGGCCGCGGCGGCCTCGTCGCTGTCGTCGGCGCCGCAGGCCGCGAGGACGGGTGCCGCGAGCAGCCCCATCGCGGTGAGGAACCGTCTCCGGTCGAGTGTCGTGACGCCGTCCACCTTCGTCCCCCCGGGTGTGCTCGGATGCCGAGCCGAACCTGGGCCAGCGCCGCGTTGCACGCAAGGTCACCGACCGGCCACTCACCGGCCACGCTCTCAGCGCGGACCGAGCCGGGCGGCCGCCCGGACCACCACCTCGCCCAGCTCGGCGAAGCGCTCGGGCGGGACCCGGTCCCGCGGCCCCCAGATGGAGAGCACCGCGAGCGGGCGGCCGGTGCGGTCGAGCACCGGCGCGGAGACGCCGTACAACGAGGACTCGAGCTCGCCGGGGCACACGCCGTAGCCGCGGTCCCGGGTGGCGGCGAGCTCGACGGCCAGGGCTTCGGGGTCGGTGATCGTGGTGTCGGTGAACCGCGTCAGGGGGCCGGTCAGCACCCGGCGTACCTGCGGCGCGGGCAGGAAGGCGAGCAGCGCCTTGCCGGTGGAGGTGGCGTGCAGCGCCACCGTGCGGCCGAGCCAGCTCGCGGTGAGCACCGCGGTGGGCGTCACCTCGTCGAGGTAGGTCAGCCCGCCCATCCCGGGCACGGCGAGGGACGCGGTCTCCCCGGTCTGCTCGCACATCCGCTCGAGGATCGGGTGTGCCGCCGCGATCAGCGCGTCCGGTCCGGCCGCGTTGCCGAGCTCCGTGGTGGTGATCCCGATCGAGTACCGGCCGGTCGACTCGTCGACGGCCACCAGCCCCCGTACCTGGAGCGTCTTGAGCAGCCGCCACGCCGTGGCCCGGTTGAGCCCGCACGTCCGCGCCAGAGCGGGCGCGGTGGCCGCCTCGGGCTGCGCGGCGGCCACGGCCAGGAGAAGATCGACAGCCCGGTCCACCGACTGGATCCGGACCGACGGCGCAGGCTCACGCGTTGCCACGACGCAACATCCTCATCACCTGCATTGACGGTCCACCTCGCCCTGACTAGGTTCACATTACTCCGAGGGGGTTCGCATCATGCGACAGACAGCGCCGTCCCGTCGAGATGTGCTGAAGTTCGGCCTGGCCGCCGGCGCCGCGCTCGCCGGCCTGTCCGGGTGCGCCACGGTGCCGCAGCGGCCCGCGCCGGGCACGCCGCCCGTCCGGGGTGGCGTGTACAGCCACGGCGCCACCGGTGGCGGGCTGAAGGACACGCTCGAGCCGTACTTCCCGGTCACCAACCCGGACATCAGCCGCTGCATGCAGCTCTACGAGCCGCTCCTGCGCTGGGACCCGAACTACGAGATCGAGCCGTCGGTCGCCGAGTCGATCACCCCGAACGGCGACAACACGCAGTGGACGGTCCGCATCCGCGACGGCGTGGAGTTCCACCACGGCAAGACCGTCACGGCCGAGGACGTCATGTACAGCCTCGCGACGGTCACCGACCCGGACAACACCGGCTCCGGGGGCACCGAGCTCGCCACCGTCCTCGAGCTGAACAACTCGAAGGTCGTCGACCCCCGCACGATCGTGCTGCAGCTCAACTCGCCGTACGCGGTGCTCGACCAGCTGCTCGCCGAGTACACCGTCGGGATCATTCCCACCGACTTCGACGTCGCCCACCCGGTCGGCACGGGGCCGTTCGCATACAAGCACTTCGTGCCGGGCCAGCTGTCCCAGTTCGTCCGGCACGAGAACTACTGGGACGGCCCGGCGTGGGTCGACGAGCTGTTCATCTACGACTTCGCCGACGACGCGGCCAAGGTGAACGCGCTGCTCGCGGGCCAGGTGCAGAGCATCGACAACCTGCCCAACTACCTGGCCGGCACGATCGAGCAGCAGGGCGCGTCGCCGCTGGTCTCCGAGACCGGCGCGTGGGTGCCGTTCACGATGCGCGTCGACGTCGCGCCGTTCTCGGACGTGCGGGTACGGCAGGCGCTGCGCCTCATCGTCGACCGCCAGCAGATGATCGACCAGGCGCTCAACGGCTTCGGCATCCTCGGCAACGACATGTACGCGCCGTTCGACCCGGCGTACGCGAGCGACCTGCCGCAGCGCATGCAGGACATCGACCAGGCCAGGTCGCTGCTGCGCCAGGCCGGGCAGGAGAACCTCGACGTCGAGCTGGTCACGTCCAGCGCGGTCGGGGCGGGCGCGGTCGAGTCGGCCAACCTGTTCGTCGAGCAGGCCCGGCAGGCCGGTCTCACGGTCCGGCTGAACAAGGCCGACGCCAACGTCTTCTACGGCGACCGGTACCTGTCCTGGAACTTCGCGCAGGACTTCTGGAACACCCGCAACTACATCCCGCAGGTGGCGTCGTCGTCCGTGCAGACCGCGACCTACAACGAGACCCATTTCGACGATCCGGTCTTCACCGCGCTGATCGACCAGGCCAAGCGGGAGCCGGACCCGGCGCGGCGCAATCAGCTCCTGCACGACGCGCAGGAGATCGAGTACAACACCGGGGGTTACATCATCTGGGGCTTCAAGCGCCAGCTCGACGCCTACTCCAACCTCGTGCAGGGGCTCGAGCCGCACCGGTACCTGCCGTGCTCGAACTTCCGGTTCTCCCGCGCGTCCTTCGTGAGGCAGCCATGACCGACCTCGTGACGCAGGACCAGGTGACCGAGACCCCGGTCAGCACCCCGCCCCGGGCGGGCTCCGCCTGGCTGAAGTGGTTCGCCCGCCGCATCGGTCTGGCCCTGCTGACGCTCTGGCTGTGCTCGGTGCTGGTCTTCTTCGCCACCGCCGCGCTGGGCGATCCGGTGCGCGCGATCCTCGGCAAGGACTACGGCTCCAGCCCGGAGCGGGTGGCCGCTCTGGAGGCCGAGCTCCACCTCGACCAGCCGGTGATCGGCCGGTACCTCGAGTGGTTGGGCGGGCTGCTGACGGGCAACCTCGGCAACTCTGTCGCCAACGGCCTGCCGGTCGGCGAGCTGGTCGGCGACCGGATCGTCAACTCCGCGGTCCTGGTGATCGTGGCGGCGATCGTCATGATCCCGGTCGCCTTCGGGATCGCGATGGTGTCGGCGAACAACCGGGGGAAGCGCGCCGACGGCGTGATCCAGATCGTCATGATCACGCTGGCCGGGCTGCCCGAGTTCGTGGTCGGCATCCTGCTGGTGGCGCTCTTCTCCACCACGGTGCTGCACGTGCTCCCCGCCGTCACCATCGCGGGCGGCGGCGCGCCGCCGTGGTACACCCCGGGGTCGATGATCCTCCCGGTGCTCACCCTGGTGATCGCGGTGGCGCCGTACGTGGCCCGGATCGTCCGCTCGAGCCTGCTCGAGGTGCTCGACTCCGACTACGTCGAGCTGGCCCGGCTCAAGGGCGTGCCCGAGCGCGTCGTCCTGCGCAAGCACGCCCTGCTCAACGCGATCGTCCCGGGCATCCAGGTGATCGCCCTGCAGCTGGCGTGGCTCGCCGGCGGCATCGTGATCGTCGAGTACCTGTTCTCCTACCCGGGGATCGGGGCGAGCCTGGTCGACTCCGTGCGCAACTCCGACTTCCCGATGGTGCAGGTGCTGGCCATGGTGATCGCCGCCGTCTACGTCGGCGTCAACCTGGTCGCCGACGTGCTGTCCATCCTGTTCACCCCGCGAGCGAGGACGGCGATCGCGTCATGAGCGTCATGACCCCGGGACCGATGTCGACGACGCGCCGGATCGGTCGGCAGCGCAGGCTGGTCACGGGCCTGGTGATCACGGTGGTGGTCGCGGTGGTCGCGATCGTCGGGCCGTGGCTCGCCCCGTACGGCGAGAACGACATCGTCGGCAAGCCCTTCACGACGGAGGGGTCCTGGCTGGGCACCGACTACCTCGGCCAGGACGTCTGGAGCCGGGTGCTCGCCGGTGGCGGCTCGATCCTGCTCACCGCCGTGTTCGCCACCGCGCTCGGCATGGTGGTCGGGATCGTCATCGGGGTGGTGGCCGCCTATGCCGGCGGCTGGCTCGACGAGGCGATCATGCGGCTCAACGACGTCGCGCTCGCCTTCCCACAGATCCTGCTGGCGCTGCTCGTGCTCACCGCCGTCGACCAGCCGGCCGCGTGGATGATCGTGCTGCTGGTCGGCTTCTCGCACGCCCCGCGCGTGGCGCGGGTGGCCCGCGGCGTGGCGCTGGGCATCGTGTCCCGCGACTTCGTGCACTCCGCGGAGGCGCTGGGCGAGTCGCGGCTGCGGGTGATCGTGGCCGAGGTGCTGCCGAACATGAACGCCCCGCTGCTGGCCGAGGCCGGGCTGCGGCTCACGTACTCGATCGGCATGGTGGCCGGCATCGGCTTCCTCGGCTTCGCCACCAACCCGGGGGCGGCCGACTGGGGCCAGATGATCAATGAGAACCGGTTGGCGCTGCTCGTGCAGCCGTGGGGCGTGCTGGCGCCGGTGATCGTGATCGGCATCTTCACCGTCGGCACCAACCTGATGGCCGACGGGATCGCGCAGCTCGCGGGGAGGGGGGAGTAGATGACGACCTCAGCGGAGACCGGGTGCACGCTCACCGACCTGCGGGTCGCCCTCACCGGCAGCCACCTCGACGTGGTCGACGAGATCAGCATCGAGCTGCGGCCCGGCGAGGTCGTCGGCCTGGTCGGCGAGTCCGGCTCCGGCAAGACCACCGCCGGCACGGCCCTGCTCGGCTACGCGCGGCACGGTGCGTTCATCGAACGCGGCAGCTTCCTGTTCGAGGGCCAGGACATCCTGGCCATGTCCTGGGAGCAGGTCCGCCCGATCCGCGGGCTGAAGATCGCGTACGTGCCGCAGGACCCGGGCGCGGCGCTCAACCCGGCGATCCGGATCGGCCGGCAGATCGTGGAGCTCCTGGAGCTGCACGGCATCGGCACCGCCGAGGAGCGCCTCGCGGGTGCCCGGGCCGGGCTGCGGGAAGTGGGTCTCCCGGACGACGACGAGTTCCTGGCCCGCTACCCGCACCAGCTCTCCGGTGGCCAGGTGCAGCGCGTCGCGCTCGCGATGGCGTTCCTGCCCCGCCCCAAGGTGCTGGTCCTCGACGAGCCGACCACCGGCCTCGACGTCACGACCCAGGGCATGGTGCTGCGGACCATGGCCGAGCTGTGCCGCAGCTACCGGGTGGCGGCGCTCTACGTCACCCACGACCTGGCCGTGGTCGCCAACATCGCCGACCGGGTCGCCGTCATGTACGCGGGGCGGATCATCGAGCTCGGCCCGCGCGATGCGATGTTCTCGCAGCCGGCGCACCCCTACACCCGGGCGTTGCTGGACGCCATCCCGCACCTGGCCCAGGCCCGCGCGCTCACCGGCATCCCGGGCAGCACACCCGGCCCGGGCCGCCGCCCGGCCGGCTGCCCGTTCCACGACCGCTGCGAGTACGTCCAGGACCGCTGCACGCAGATCGAGCCGCCGGACGTCCAGGTCGGCCCGGACCACACGGCGAGGTGCGTGCGCGTCGGTGAGATCGGCGCCTGGGACATGACCCGGGGCAACGTGGCCGACACCGACCCGAGCAAGAAGCGCGACATCATCCTCACCGCCCGCGACCTGCGCGTGTTCTACGGCCGCAAGGAGGTCGTGCACGGCGTCGGCTTCGACGTGGCCAAGGCCGAGGTCGTGGCGTTGGTGGGGGAGTCGGGCAGCGGCAAGACCACGATCTCGCGCTGCATCGGCGGCCTGCACCGGGAGTGGACCGGCGAGCTCACCTTCGACGGGCGCCCGCTCGGCAAGGGCTCGCGGGCGCGCAGCGTCGAGGACCGCAAGCGGATCCAGTACATCTTCCAGAACCCGTACCTCTCGCTGAACCCGCGACTCACGATCGCGCAGATCGTGGCGCGCCCGATGGAGCTGTTCGGCATCGCCAAGGGCAAGGCGGCCCGGGACAAGGTGGTGGAGCTCCTCGACGCGGTGGCCCTCGGGCCCACCGTGCTCGACCTGCGCACCGACCGGCTCTCCGGCGGCGAACGGCAGCGGGTGGCGATCGCGCGGGCCCTGGCCGCCGAACCGGACCTGCTGGTCTGCGACGAGATCACCTCGGCGCTCGACGTCTCGGTGCAGGGCTCGATCGTGGCGCTGCTGGAGGACCTCCGGAAGACCCGCGGGATCAGCATGCTGTTCGTCACCCACAACCTGGCCCTCGTCCGCTCGATCGCGGCGCGGGTGCAGGTGCTCAGCGGGGGCGAGCTGGTCGAGTCGGGGTTCGTCGTCGAGGTCCTCGACTCGCCGCGGCAGGAGTACACGAAGCGGCTGCTGAGCAACTCGCCCGCGGTCGGCTGAAGGGAGTCGGGGGATTTGAATCGCAAGGTCATCATCACCTGCGCGCTGACCGGTGCCGGGGACACCGTCGGCAGGTCCGAGCACGTGCCGGTCACGCCCGAGCAGATCGCCGAGTCCGGCATCGAGGCGGCCCGCGCGGGGGCCGCGGTCGTGCACGTCCACGTGCGGAACCCGAGCACCGGCGCCGGGTCCCGCGACGTGGCGCTGTACCGGGAGGTCGTGCGGCGGCTGCGGGAGAGCGACGTCGACGTCGTGATCAACACGACGGCCGGCATGGGCGGCGACCTCTTCCTGGACCCGCAGGACCCGTCCGGGTTCGCCGAGGGCACCGACCTGGTCAACGGGATCGAACGGCTGGCGCACGTCGAGGAACTGCTGCCCGACATCTGCACGCTCGACTGCGGCAGCCTGAACTTCGGCGAGGGCAGCCTGGTCTACGTCAGCACACCGGACATGCTGCGGGCCGGCGCCAATCGGATCCAGGAGCTCGGGGTGCGGCCCGAGCTGGAGATCTTCGACACCGGGCACCTCTGGTTCGCCAACAAGCTCGTCGACGAGGGCCTGATCGACCCGCCCGGCATGTACCAGCTGTGCACGGGCATCCCGTACGGTGCGCCGTCCGACCCGGCCCTGCTGGCGGCGATGGTGGCGCAGATCCCGCCCGGCGTCGTGTGGGCCTCGTTCGCCCTCGGCCGGATGCAGATGCCGTGGGTGGCGCAGTCGGTGCTGCTCGGCGGGCACGTGCGGGTGGGGCTGGAGGACAACCTGTACCTCGGTCGCGGCAACAAGGTCGGCAACGCGGCGCTCGTGGCCAACGCCGTCACGATCATCGAGGCGATGGGCGCCGAGGTGGCCACGCCGGACGAGGCGCGGGAGATCCTGTCCCTGCGGCCCCGCGCATGACCGAGCGGGTCGCCCCCGAGCAGGTGCGCACCGTCGCCTGCATCGGGGCAGGGGTGATCGGCGGCGGCTGGGTCGCCTACTTCCTGGCCCACGGGTTCCGGGTGCGCGCCTGGGACCCGGCACCGGACGCCGAGTCCCGGCTGCGGGCTCTCGTCGACGCGGCCTGGCCGGCACTGACCGAGCTGGGCCTCGCCCCCGGCGCGAGCGTGGACGACCTGACCGTGACGGCCGAGCTCGCCGACGCCGTCGGCAGCGCCGACTACGTCCAGGAGAGCGCCCCCGAACAGCTCGACCTCAAGCGCCGGCTGCTCGCCGACATCGACGCGGTCACCCCCGAGCACGTCGTCATCGGCTCCTCCACCTCGGGCTACGGCATGACCGAGATGGCCGCCGACGCGATCTGCGGGCACCGCCTGGTCGTCGCGCACCCGTTCAACCCGCCGTACCTGATCCCGCTGGTCGAGGTCGTCGGCGGCAAGCGGACCACGGCGGACGTCGTGGCGTGGACGGCCGGCTTCCTCCGCCACACCGGCAAGTCGGTGATCGTCATGGACCAGGAGGTGCCGGGGTTCATCGCGAACCGGCTGCAGGAGGCGCTGTGGCGGGAGGCCCTGCACATGGTGGCCAACGGCGAGGCCACCCCCGCCCAGATCGACGCCTCGATCATCGACGGGCCCGGCCTGCGCTGGGCCTTCCACGGGCCGATGCTCACGTTCCACCTGGCCGGCGGTCCGGGCGGCATGGCGCACATGCTCGACCACTTCGGGCCGTCGCTGCTGTCGCCGTGGACCCGCCTCGACGCGCCCGAGCTGACGCCGGCGCTGCGCGACAGCGTGGTGGCCGGCACCGAGGAGGCGGCGGGGGAGAAGACCATCGCCGACCTCGTGCGCGAGCGCGACCGCCGGCTCGTCGACGTGCTGCGGGTGCTCGGCAAGGTGCCCGGTGGTTCCTGAGACCTCGCTCCGGCCGTGGAGCGAGGACGTCCGGCCGGAGTGGATCGACTACAACGGCCACCTGTCCGAGGCCTACTACGTGCTGGTGTTCGGGCACGCCACCGATGCCGTGATCTCCGGGCTCGGCATCGACCCGGCCGTCACCGGCACCTCGCTCTACACGGTCGAGGCGCACGTCCGCTACCTCGACCAGGTGCCGCCCGGGGCCCGGCTGGAGGTGCGGACCTCGGTCATCGGGGTGACCGCCAAGCTGCTCTGGCTCTGGCACGAGATGTGGTCCGACGGCCGGCTGCGCGCCACCGAGGAGGTCCTGGCGGTGCACGTCGACGCCGGGGCCGGGCGCTCGAACCCGTTCCCGGACGAGCTGCGCGGCCGCCTCGACGCGATGCGGTCGCCGGTACCCGAGCACGCCTCCCGGCGGATTGCGCTCGGGTGAGCATTCGCGCCGGGGAGCGAACGGCGCATTCGCTCGCACCTAGCGTGCGAGCGGCCCGCTCGCTCAGCTGAGGTAGATCGGAGGGAGAAAGCAGTGGGGCACGGACACGGGCATGGCTGCGCGGCGGATCATCATCGCGGGGAGTACACCGACCGGCAGCGGGCCGACCTGGATCTCGTGCTGGCGTTCAACCACCGGCTCGCGCACGCGGTGGAGGGCTGCGTCGACATCTCCGCCACGATCGCCGCGCTCGACCCGGACCCGCTGCGCTACATGTGGGTGGACGAGGGCGCCGGCCGGATCCCGGCCCAGCTGGAAGGGGCCGCGGCCGTGCTGGACGCCGCGCCGCACCTGGCCGGCCAGACCCGTGGGGCCGCCCGGCCGCTCGCGGGCAGCCGCAACGCCGCGCGGCCCACCGTCGCGACGGCCGGTGGCCGCACGCTGGTGGCCTGGCTGGAGTGGGTGCCCGACCGCGGCGACCGGCTCGTCGCCGAGCTGGACGGCGAGACCGCGGTGGTGGTCGACGGGCCCGAGGACCTGTTCCGCCCCACCGCGGCGATCACCGCGGACGGCACGCCATGGCTGCTGTTCGGCCGCGCGCCAGCACCAGCCGTGAGTGGATACGAGGGCTCCGGCACTCGTATCCACTCACGACCTTCCGTCGGGGTGTGGGCGAGCCGGTTCGAGGGCGGCACCGGGTGGACCGAGCCGGAGCTCGTGAGCACCACCGACGGCCCGTCGTTCAACCAGGAGGTGCTCGCCCACCCCGACGGCAGCCTGCACGTCTGCTGGCAGGGGCGCACCGGTGCCGGCTTCGGGATCTTCGCCCGCCGGTTCGCCGGTGGCTGGGAGCAGCCGTGGTGGGTGAGCGAGGGCGCCACCGGCAACGCGTGGGACCCGACCCTGGCCGCCGTTGCGGAGGGGATGGCCTACGCGTGGTCGGAGTACGACGGCGGGAGCTACGCGATCGTGCTGCGCCGCGGCGAGGCGGCCCGCAGGCTCACCGGCGGCACCGACTACGCGCTGCACCCGAGCCTGGCGACCACCACCGACGGCCGCCTGTGGTGCGCGTTCGACGTGATCACGGTGCACGGCCACGGCGGCAGCGGGCCCACGAAGCTGCGCCCCCGCGCGAGCCGGGCCGAACACACCGACGGCATGCGCGCGCCGGGCGACAGCGTGCCCCCGGAGCTGCTGCCGGAGGTGAGCGCCGGCATCCGGGTGGTGTGCGTGGCCGGCGACGAGCTCGTCACGCCGCCCGGCGAGCTCGCGCCCGGGCTGAACGTCGTCCCGTCGGCGCTGCCCCGGCTGCAGGCGACGCCCGACGGCGGCCTCGTGGTGGGCTACCGGGTGCACCGCCAGCTGCCGCTCATGACCTACTACTGGGAGGCGGCGGCGCAGGTGCTCGGCCCGGACGGCTGGCTGCCCCCGGCCACGTTCACCGGCACCGACGCCACGCTCGAGGAGGTGTCGCTCGCGGACGGACTCCTGGTCACCCAGTCCGACGGCCGGCTGGACCGCGCCCTCGGCTGGACGGAGGGGTTCGGCGGGCGCGAGTGCCCGTACCTCGCCGACCACCACGGCGCGGTGATCTGGCACGGCGTGCACGGCGCCGGCCAGGTCGTGCTGGCGGAGGTCGGGTCGGCGGGGCCGGCGGCGACGGGTGGTGAGCGGGCCGCCGTGATCAGCTCGGACGAGCGCCGCGAGGACCGCCGGTGGGTGACCGGTGAGCCGGCCGAGCGGTACGAGGCGGCGGGCTACACCCTGTACTGGGGTGACCTGCACCGGCACTCGCTGGTGAGCAGGTGCACCTCAGGCGACGAGCCGTCACTGGAGGACTTCTACCGCTACGCGTGGGACGTCAACTCCTACGATTTCTGGGCGGTCACCGACCACGCCGAGAACTCCACCGCGTACCAGTGGTGGAGCCTGCAGAAGATCGCGGACCTGCTGCACGTGCCCGGCCGGTTCGTGCCGCTCTACGGCTTCGAGTGGACCTCGGCCGACACCGGCCACCAGAACGTGATCTACGGCGATGTGGCGCGGGGCGCCCCGATCTTCTCCGCGTTCGCCGAAGGCAGCACCACGCCGGACGGCCTGTGGCGGGGGCTGGCGGAGCACCCCGAGTACCCCGCGATCACGATCCCGCACCACCCCGGCTCGGCGATGGTGCACAACGACTGGGACTACCACGACCCCCGCTACAGCCGGCTGGTCGAGGTGTTCCAGGCCTGCCGCGGGAACTACGAGTCGCAGAGCTGCTTCCGGCAGTACTCCGACGGCACCGCGGGCGGCACGTTCACGCTGGACGGCCTGCAGCGCGGGCACCGGTTCGGCCTCATCGCGTCCTCGGACCACGGCCACGGCGCGAGCTACGTCGGCGTGCTCGCCCGGTCGCTCTCCCGGGCCGACGTCTTCGAGGGGCTGTGGTCGCGGCGCACCTGTGCCGCCACCACCCGCGGCGTGCTCGCCGACCTGCGGCTCGGCCCGCACCTCATGGGCTCGGAGGTCACCTGGTCCGGACCGCGCCCGCTCACCGTGCACGCCCGCGGCTACGCGGAGCTGGCCCGGGTCGACATCCTGCGGGACGGCGAGGTCGTGCACAGCGTGCGCGGCGAACCCGCGCTGCGGGACGGCCACGTGCGGGTCGACCTGCGGGTCGAATGGGGCAAGGCCGACGTCACGATGTGCTGGGACGGCCGGCTGCGGGTGACCGGCGGCGGCCGCCTGCTGCTTCCCGAGTTCGTCGGCCCCGAGGTGGTGGCGATGGACGAGGACGAGGTGGCCTGGGAGCACGTGACGCACAGCTTCGGCGAGCCGTACGGCGCGCAGCGCGGCGGGGTGGAGGTGAGCGTGTGCGGGCCGCCCGACGCGGTGGTGCACGTCGAGTGCGGGGGGCGCACGGTGGCGTTCGAGCTGACGAAGCCGGCCGCCGGGGCCGTCGTGCTCGACGACGAGCTCCCCGGCGAGCTGGCACTGCAGCCGGCGGTCGGCGCGCTGCTGGGGCTCGGTGCGCACGAGCTGGACGTGCCGCTCGTGGACGACGCCACCGCACCGGCGTTCTACTACGCCCGCGTCTTCCAGGTGGACGGTGAGATGGCCTGGTCCTCGCCGATCTGGGTCGGCTGACGCCGGGTTACGACCACCAGCCCGCCGAGCAGCAGGACCGCGCCCGCGGTGACGGAGGCCGACGGGCGCTCGCCGAGCACCAGCACGGCCAGCGCGGTGGCGACCAGCGGCTCGACGAGGGAGAGGGTGCCGGCGGTCGCGGCGCTGACGCGGCGCAGCCCGGTCACGAAGAACCAGTAGGCCGCCGCCGCGGTGACCGGGCCGAGCCAGAGCACGAGCGCGAGGGTGCGCGGCGCGGTGAGCTCGGGGAGCGCCGGCAGGGTCCACGGCGCGAGGACCGCGCCCCCGACCAGGAGCGTCACCGCGACCGCCGCCGGCATCGCGGTGCCCTGCCGGATGAGCTGCTTCGCGGACACGGTGTAGACACCGAAGCACCCGCCGGCCAGCGCCGCGAGCGCGATGCCCACCAGGTCGACCTGCACGCCGCCCGCCGGGATCACGAGCACCGCGCACCCGAGCACCGCGCAGACCGTGCCCGCCGTCCAGCGCCGGGACAGCGCGGTGCCGAGGGCGATCCGTTCCGCGAGGCCGGTGGCGACGGGCGCGACGCCGAACGTCACCGCCGTTGCCGCGGCCGCGCCCGTGGTCGCCACCGACATCAGGAACGCCGCCTGGAACGTGGCCGTCGCGGCCGATGCCGCGAGCAGCGAGGGCCACCGGCGCGCGGTCAGGGCGCGCAGGGACGCCCGGTCGGTCGCGAGGACGGCGGCGGCCAGCACCAGCCCGCCGAGGAGGATCCGGGCGCCGCCCAGGGCCGCCGGTGCCACGGTGGGACCCGCCAGCACCTGCGCGGGCCCGACGGTTCCCCAGAGGGCCCCGGCCGCCAGGACGAGCAGCACGCCGGATCGCTGGTCTCGTTGCTCCACACCACGGATGTTGCGCGCAACAACGGTTGGTCGGCCGACAGATCGAACATCGTTCGGGAGTGGCCCCGTCGGCGGCTCGTCGTTCGATCGGGAGGCGGCCGGGCGCCGATCAGCCGGACGACGTTCGGCGATCCCGCCTCGTGGTGTCCGGAAGTTCGGACTGCTCCCGCGGCTGGACGTAGTCGAAGACGACCGTCGTGCGGACGTCGACGAACTCCTTGCGCCGCGCCAGCCGGTCGAGGACGAAGTCGCGGAGGTACTGCGTGCTCGGAACCGCGACGTGCACGAGGACGTCCTCGTTCCCGGTCACGACGAACACGCCAAGGGTTTCCGGGAGGGCGGCCATGCTGTCGCGGACGTTCTCGATGGCCTCGCGGGACTGCGGCCGGATCCGGATCGAGATCAGGGCCTGGACGTCGCGTCCCAGCTCAGCCGGGTCGACGGCGGCGTGGAAACCCGTGATCACCCCGCGCGCCCGCAGCGCCCGGGTGCGCTCGAGGGCGGTGGACGGGGCGACGCCCACCGCGTCCGCCAGCTCGCGGTTCGTCTGACGCCCGTCGCGCTGCAGGCGGCGCAGGATCGACTGGTCGAGCGCGTCCACGACGGCTCCCTCCCACGCGCCGAACGTCCTTCGCCCGGCACTCGGCCGACCGGCGGATCTGCCGACGATCGTTCGGCGATCCTGCCAGCCCCGGCTCAGCCGCCGAAGTCCTGCACCCAGTAGTCGCCGTCGGCCGCGTAGCCGACGCCGACGTGCGTGAACGCGCAGTCCTCGATGTTCTCGCGATGCCCGGACGACCGCATCCACACGCCCATGACCTCGGCGGCGCTGCGGTAGCCGTACGCCAGGTTCTCGCCGGTGACGCTGTCGTAGCCCGCGGAGCCGATCCGCTCACCCGAGGTCGTCCCGGCGCGGTCCTCGTGTTCGAGGTAGCGGTGGCGCGCCATGTCCGAGGCGTGCTTCTGCGCGACTGAGCGCAGCCGCTCGTCGGCCTTCACGGGGGAGCAGCCGGCCTCCTCCCGGACGGCGTTGGTCCGGGCGATCACGTCGGCGGCGAGGCTCTTGGCCGCGGCTGCGGCGTACGCGGCGGGTGCGGCCGCCGCGCCCCCGCCGAGCAGCAGGAGCACGACGAGTGAGATGCCGAAGAGGGTGCCGGAACGGGGCCCACGCCTGACCATGGCGGAAAGCTAGCAGCGCGGTTCCGACCCGAAAGAGAGCTCCGGACGTCGCCCGGACGGGAGCTCAGAGGCTCACGCCGAGTGACGGGGGACGGCGTTGCCCACCGCGGTGAGGCGGCCGGCGAAGTCGGTGAGCGCGTCCCGGTCGGCGTTGCTCAGGCTGACCCGGAGCGTGCCGCGGTCGTCCGGGAGGAAGGCGGTGCCCGGGATGACCAGCGTGTCGTGGTCGACGACGAGCTCGCGCACGACGTCCTCGGTGGGCCGTCCGGGGAAGGGGTGCCGCACCCAGCCGAACAGGCCACCGCAGGAGAGCAGCTCGAAGCCGCCCGGCCGGTCGGCCATCAGCACCTGGAACCGGTGCCGCCGGTCGGCGATCTCCCGGGCCCGTTCCCGCCGCCATTCCCGCGCTGTGGTGAGGCCCGCCCATGCGGCCTCCTGGCCGATGCGGGGCGCGCAGATCGCGACGCAGTCGAGCAGCTTCGCCACCTCCCGGCCCAGCTCCGGCGAGGCGACCAGCGCGCCCACCCGGTAGCCGGGGATGGCGAAGTCCTTGGAGAAGCTGTGCAGGCTGACGACCGTGCGGGTCCAATCCGGGTCGGCGAAGAGCGCGTGCGGAGGTTCGTCGGTGTCGCGGAAGGAGCGGTACGTCTCGTCGAGGACGAGCGCGACGTCGTGCCGCGCCGCCACCTCGGCCAGCGCCGCGATCCGGTCCGGCGGCACGGTCGCGCCGCTGGGGTTGCCGGGCGTGACCACCACGACGGCCCGGGTCCGCGGGGTGATCAGGGCTTCTGCGGCCGCCGGCGTGGGCACCATGTCGGGCCCGGGTTCGAGGTACACCGGCACGATCCCGTTCATGCGCAGCCACATGTCGTGGTTGAAGTAGTAGGGGAGCGTGAGCACCACCTCGTCGCCCGGTGCGGCGAGGGCCGACGCGACGAGGCAGAACGCCTGGTTGCACCCGGCGGTGACGACCACGTGCTCGGGCCGGACCCGCCCGCGGTACGCGGCGGAGAGCTCGTCGGCGAACGCCTCGCGCAGGTGCGGCAGCCCCGCGATGTCGACGTAGTCCCCGCCGCGCGGGTGGCGGGCGGTCGCGACGACGTGCTCGAGCACCTCCGGCGCGGCCGGGTACTGGGGCGCCGCCTGCGACAGGTCGAGCAGGTCGCGCGCTCCGGCCCGTCGGTCGAGGAGGGCGTGTGCCATTCCGATCGGCGAGTCGGTGGCCTGGACCACCCAGTGGTTCAACCGCACCCCGGGGAGGGTACGGACCGGCGTCGGCGACCGATCGGTAGCCGCGTACTAACGCCGCCGTCGTCGAAGCCGAGTCCATCGCCGACGTGAGTCGTGGGGGAGGGCGGCGTGTCGGACCTCGGGATCGATCTCGGAACGGCCAACACCGTCGTCTACGACGTCGCACAGGCGATCGTCTACGACGAGCCGTCGGTGCTGCTGCGGCGGCGCAGAGGTGGCCGGCGGGGCGTGCTCGTCACGATCGGGCGCGAGGCCGCGGAGCTGCTCGGCCGGGTTCCCGCCGGCATGGAGGCGACGCGACCGCTGCAGGACGGGGTGATCACGGACCTCGACACCGCGCGGTCCTACCTGCGTGCGGTGGTTCGGCGTGCGGTGTCCAACCCGGTGCACCGGATGCACGGGCGGGTGGCCATCGGCGTGCCGGCGGGCGCCACCGAGCTCGAACGGCGCGCGCTGCTCGCCGCGGCGGACGAGGCCGGGATGCACCGGGCGACGGCCATCGACGAGCCGATCGCCGGCGCGCTGGGCTGCGGGATCGACCCGATGGACCGGCGCGCCCACATGGTCGTGGACGTCGGCGGCGGCACGGCCGAGGCCACCGCGTTCTGCTATGGCGGCGTGCTCACCTCCCGCTCCTGCCGCGTCGCGGGCGACGAGATGACCGTGGCGCTCTTCCGGCACCTCCGCGAGCACCACCAGCTCGTCGTGGGCGAGCGGACCAGCGAGGAGATCAAGATCCGGATCCGGATCGAGACCGAGCCCAGCCTGGCGGTGCCGGGGCTGGACGCCGGGACCGGTCACGCCCGGCTGGTGACGATCCCGGTCGCGGAGATCGCGGAGGTGATCCGGCCCATCACGGAGGAGATCATCCAGACGCTGGCGGCGGCGCTGCACGACCTCCCGCCCGACGCCGCGAGCGACATCCTGGCCGATGGGGTCACCGCCTTCGGCGGAGCCTCCCTGACCAGGGAGTTCGACCAGCGTCTCGAGGAGGCGCTCGGCTTCCCGGTGAAGATGGCGGACAACCCGCTGACCTGCGTGGCCGAAGGCGCCGCGCTGAGCCTGCACGCCCCGGGTGTCCTCGACGCCTTCGGCTGGCGGTAGGAGATGCGCTGCCGAGCCCCGGCCGTAGCGAGCGGAGGTCGGGTGTTGCCCGATTGCCACCGGCCGGCGTTCGGTGATCAAGGGGACGAGGTTTGCCAGCCGATCTTCGGTTGCGACCATGAGCCCGTGGTCACCGCCGCCCGGGCCCAGGACCGGTGGTCGGTGCGCCGTGATCGGCGCGATCGGGACATGAGCTGCATGGGTGCAGGTCATGTCCCGATCCTGCTGATCAGGGCGATCGTGGAGGCCACCCCGAGTACCGGCTCGACGGGAACGCGACAACACCCTTCGATCCGCCCGCCCGCCGATCACCCCTGCGGTTCACGAGCCCTCCGGTGGCGCCCCCCGGGCCGTCGCCGGCCGGGCCGGTCGCGGCGAGCCGCACGTCACGGTCGCGACCACCGCGCTGATGTGCGGCTCGGGCCGATCACGGACCGCGAGCAGCACCCCAGCGTGGTCACGGCCGCAGCGGGGTGCGGGTCGGATCGATCATGGGTCGCACCGCTGCGCGGTGCGGGCGTCCGCCAGGGGGCCGCTGTGGTGGGCGCGCCGTACCCGACCGGTCGCTGCCTGCCCCGCCGCCAGCCGCCGGCCTCGCGCGCGTTCGCTCCGGTTCGTCGGCTCCGTCGCCTGGGGTGGGTGGCTGGGTTGGGTGTACTACCGGATCCAGAGGTTGCGTTGGCGGCCGTCCCCGACGTGGGGGCACGCCGGTTCTGGACGAGCCCGTTGCTGCCGGGTGCGCGCGGACTATCCGGTGGTCCGTCCCCACACCCACCACGGCTGCGGCGAGAGTCCCGGTGCGTTCCGCGGAACCGACCCGCGCGTGGGTCCACCGGCTCGACGTCGAGTCACTGCCCCCCGGACAACTCGAACGCGGTGCCCCGGGGCGGCACGTAGCTCAGGGTGGGGGTCGGTGCCGCGGTTCGGGACCACAGGACAGTGGCGTGGGCACCCGGCGGTGACGGTCTCGTCCGCCGGCGGGCGTGCCCCCATGTCGGGGTGCGGGTTGGATCGATCACGGTCGCACCGCTGCGCGGTGCGGGCATTCGCCGGGGGGCTGCTGCGGTGGGCGCGCCGTACCCGGCCGGCCGCTGCGGGCACGCCTCCCGTCGCCGGCCTCGCACGCGTTCGGTCCGATTCGTCCTCGGCCAGTCGCCTCGGGTGGGTGGCTGGGTTGGGTGCACTACCGGATCCTGGGGTGACGTGGGCGGCCGTCCCCGGTTGTAGGGCACGCCGGTCCGCGACGAGCCCGTTCCTGCCGGGGTGCGCGCGGACTATCCGGTGGTCCCTTTCCCGCACCCACCACGGCCTCGGCGCGGGATCGGGAGCGGAACCGGACCCGAGTGATCCACCGGCTCTGCATCGAGTCCCTGTGCCCCGGACAGCTCGAACGTGGCGCTGCAGTAGGTCGGCGCTCTTCAGCGCGCTCCCAGACCTCACCCGGTCGGTTGCTGCACGGGCCCGGTCGCGAGCAGCTCCGCCCGGTGGTCGGTGTAGTACTGGAGCGCGCCCGCCACCACGCCCTTGACGTTGTTGCCGCCGGTTCCGGGGCCCTGGACGACGGCCGTGACGACCACGCCGGGATCGGGTACGGGCGCGACCGCCGAGAGCCAGTTGTCGTAGGAGCTGTCGGGCAGGCTCCCGTCCTGCGCCGTTCCCGTCTTCCCCGCCACCGGGATCGGCAAGCCCGAGAGCTGCGCCGCGGTCCCACCGGTCACCGCACCGCGCATGCCGTCGCGGACGGGGCCGAGCTCGCCGGCGAACGGCAGCGGGGCCGGCGGCGGGACGGGCAGCGCCGTGTAGGTGCTCCGGGCGGTTCCCGTGGCGAGCCCCAGCCGGGGGGTGACCAGCTGCCCGGTGGCGATCGCGGCGGTCCACCGGGCGTTCTGCAGCGGCGTGGTCTGCAGGTAGCCCTGCCCGATGCCGAGGATGACCGTCGACCCGTCGTACCAGTGGCCGCCTGCCGCGGCGACGGACTCGGGGGTGCCGAGGTAGCCGGGCGACTCCCCGGGTAGGTCGATTCCGGTCGGGGCACCGACGCCCAGCGCGCGGGCGGCGTCGATCACCGGCTGGGGACCGAGGGCGTACGCCAGCTTGTAGAAGTAGACGTCGTTCGACCACGTGATCGCCTGGACGAGGTTCATCGGGCCCATCGCCCGCCAGTTGCCGAACGTGTGGCCACCCAGGGTGAAGCTCCCGCCCGTCGGGATCGCGCGACCCGGCGGGAACACCGGGTCCAGGACACCGGCCGTGGCCACGACCAGCTTGAACGTGGATCCCGGTGGCAGGGCCGCCTGCGTCACCTTCTCCAGCATCGGGTGACCCGGTGCGTTCGCCGCGGCCTCCAGCGCGGCGCCGTCGACCGGGGGACCGTAGAGGCTGTTGTCGTACGACGGGAGGCTCGCCATGGCCAGGACCTGCCCGTCGCGGGCGTCCATCGCCACCGCCGCCGCGACCCCGCCGCGCAAGGATCCCGCGCGCAGCGCCGCATCGAGACTCCCGGTGAGTTGCCGCTGCAACCCGACGTCCAGGGATGTCCGCAGGTCGGCGCCGGGGGTCGGCTCCACCCGCTCGGCCATCGTGATCGGCACACCCGTCGGGTCGACGTACACGCACTGGCGCCCGTTCACGCCGCGCAGGAGAGCGTCGTACTGGAGCTCGAGGCCCGCTCGGCCGACGAACTCCCCCGATGGCAGGTCCGGCCATCGTTCTGTCTCCTTCGGCGTCGCGAGGCCCACGAACCCGAGCACGGGTCCGAGCAAGGTGCCCGTCGGGTAGGTGCGCCGGGGCGTCGGCAGAACCATCACGCCGGTGGGGCCGGCGGCGGCGACGGCGCCGGCAACCGGTCGGGGTACCTCGGCCACCGCCAGCGAGAGGGTGGTCGGGGGGACGCCGTCGAGGGCGGTGCGGAGCTCGTCGACCGGCCGCCCGACGAGCTCCGCGAGCCGGGCGAGGTCGTCCGGGCGGGATCGGACGATGTTGGGTACGGCGCGGACCTCGTAGGTGCCCGCGTCCGTGCTCGAGGCGCTCATCGCGAGCGGGGCACCGTGCCGGTCGGTGATCGTTCCGCGTTCGGCGGGGATGCGGACGCAGCGGGTCATCTGGGCCTCGCCGGCCGCCGCGAGCTGCGTCCCGCGGTCGGTGAGCAGGGTCCAGGCGTACTGGGCGAACAGCGCGAGGAGCACGGTGAGCCCCAGGGCGATCGCCCGAACCAGCCGGGGCCGCCTGCTGCGCCAGCGCGACATGACCCAGAGCCGTCGCCGCGCTCCGTCGCGCCGCACACCGAGCGCGACGCCGAGTGCGGCCAGGTGCACCACCACCGCGGTGCCGCCGTAGCTGACCAGCGGGAACGGCACACCCGCCAGCGGCAGCAGGCCGAGGTTGCCCCCGGCCGACACGATGACCTCGACGCCGAACAGCGCCGCGAGCCCGCCCGCGACCAGCGCCCCTCCGGCCGGCCGGAGCGTGCGGGCGGCCAGCGCGAGCCGCCAGATCAGCACGACGGCCGCGACGACAGCACCCGCCGCGGCCACCAGCCCGTACTGCTCGACGAGGCTCGCCAGCGCGAGGTCGGTCTCCTTCTCCGGCAGGTACTCGGCGAGCAGGCCGGTCAGCGGATGGTCGGCGCGGCCGAAGAGCGAACCCCAGCCCATCGCGATGTGCGACTGGAGCACCGTCCAGCCGGCCTGGGTCGGTGACTCCTCGGCGCCGACGAGGAAGCTGCCGAGCCGCTGGAGCTGGTAGGGGCGCAGCAGGCCGACGGCCAGGGGCGCGGCGATCGCAGCGGCCCCGAACAGCGGGACCAGGAAGCGCGCCGGCACCCGCCCGACGATCAGCATGGTGATCGTGAGGGCGAGCAGGAGGAGCGTGGTGCTGAGGTCCGGCTGCAGCACGGTGAGGCCGATCGGGACGGCGGCCAGCGCGACCGCGAAGGCGAACCGCTGCCACGGCGGCTGGTTCGAGCCGAGCGTCACGGCGAGGGCCAGGAGCAGCCCCAGCTTGGCCAGCTCCGACGGCTGGAAGGTGAGCTCGCCGACAGCGATCCAGCGCCGCGCCCCGTTGAACGTCACCCCTGCGACGTACACCGTTGCCAGCAGCGCAACGGCGGCGATGTAGGTGCCCCAGCACAGCGCCGTCAGCACCCGCATCCGAAACTGCCACAGCATCACCAGCAGCACCACGCCCACCGCGGCGATCGTCGCCTGCCGGACCGCCATGTCGACGCCGTCGACGGCGTAGAGGTTGGCGAGCCCGAGACCGACGAGCACGACCGCCGCGAGGACGGCCACGACGTCGAACGTGACACCGCCGGTGTCCCGGCGTCGCATCGGTGCCCGCTCGGGCTCGTCCGGTACGGGGTGATCGCCGTGCTCCGCGACGAGCATGCCGTCGCCCCCTCCCACGTCGCTCGGCTCGCTAGTTCGTGCACGCACCGGGTTCCGGGACGTTCACCGGGACGCTCGCCGCGGTGGCGGGCAGGTTCGTGACGGCCACGACGGCCAGCGCGCCCGCTGGGGGGAGCGCGACCGTGCCGACCGCGTCGGCACGGTCGCCCTGCGGCGGCACGGTGACCGTCCCGCCCGGCACGGTGACGGCCTCGCCGGTGCACCGGTCGAGGATCCGGAGCTCCCAGGTGATCGTCTGCTCTTCCGCCTGCGGCCGCACCACCACCTGCGTGCGCAGCGCGCACCCGGTGCCGGGCGCGCACGGCTGCACCGGCCGGAGATCGACCCTGCTGATCGTCCCCGCCGCCGCAGGCCCCGGGGGGAGGACCGGGGGCAGCGCCGTCGGCGTGCCCGTCTCGCCGGCCGCCGATCGGCCCGCGTCGAGCACCGCCTGCACGTCACGGACGATGCGGTCCTGCAGGAAGGCGATCTCGACGGCGACGATCGCGACCAGCAACACCAGCGACAGGACCCACTTCCAGCTGCGGGTGACGAGCGCCCGGGTGCGGGCACGCGGGGTCCGGCCCGGGCGGTGCCGGCGCGGCGGGGTGTCGGGGGCGACGGTCTCCGGTGCATCGCCGGCCACCAGCGCGACCAGCTTCGACAGCTCGGCCCGCGCCCGCGCGCCGTCGGGCGCATCGGCCTCGCGCAGGATCGCCGCCGCGAACGCGAGGCGTCCGTCCGGTGCCCGCGCCTCCGCCAGGGCCCGATCGAGTGCGGGGACCGGTGCCCGGTGGGTGGCCGCCCTGAGCTGGTCGAGCCCGGCCGCGGCGGCGAGCCTGGCCCCGTGCGTCCCGGTCGGGTGGGAGCCGGCGACGCGGGCGCGGCCGTCCGGCCCGACGCGCACGTCCGCCCCGGGAACGGTCTGCGGATCTTCGAGGGCGGCGAGGAGGTCCGTGCCCAGCGCGACGGCCTGGGCGGGGGTGAGCCGCGCGACCGCGAGCAGCCGCGTCAGGCCGACGTCGTGGATCGCGGGCGCCGGCACGTGCGTGCCCCTGGCGGGTCTCGGGCGGGGGTGCGTCCGCTGCAGCACCAACCGCCCCGAACCGGACCGCATCATGGCCCACCTCGCTCGGACCGGCCGGAATCAACCCCTCGCACGTCCGACAATTGCACCATGAAAATGAATCCTGAACCGCCGATCGGGCCGGTGCCGGTTCCCCCGTCTGCCGGGGAATGCGGGCCGTGTCGCCCTGGTTGTTCGCCACGTGCTGGGGGGACGTACCGGGGGCGGGGTTGCGCTGGCGGTGGTGTCCGCCGTCACGTTCGGGCTCTCGGGGCCCTTCGCGAAGGCGTTGACGGACGCCGGGTGGTCGGCCAGCGGTGCCGTGCTCGTCCGGATCGGCGGCGCCGCGGCCATCATGCTCGTGATCCTCGCGTTCACCCGCCCGGGCGTGCTCGCCGCGCTCCGCGCCGACGCCCCCGCGCTGGTGCTCTACGGCGTGCTCGCGGTGGCCGGCGTGCAGGTGGCGTTCTTCAACGCGCTGCTCTACGTGCCGGTCGCGATCGCGCTCCTGCTGGAGTACCTCGGCCCGATCCTGGTGCTCGCCTGGGTGTGGCTGGTGCGCCGGCAGCGGCTCGGTGCTCGCACGATGTCCGGTGCCGTCGTGGCGCTCTTCGGGCTGTCGCTGGTGGTGCAGGTCTGGACCGGCGTGGAACTGCGCTGGGAGGGCCTGGCCTGGGGCCTCGCCGCGGCGGTGTGCCAGGCGTGCTACTTCCTGATCGCCGACCGCGCCGGCAGCGCCACCCCGCCGCTCGTGCTCGCCGGCATCGGGATGACGGTGGGCACGGTCCTCGTCGCGTTGCTCGGGCTCGCCGGCGTGCTGCCGATCGTGATCGACACCGCCGCCACCGGCGTGGTCCTCGCGGGCGTCGACGTCAGCTGGGCCGTGGCCGCCACGCTGCTGGTCGTCGTCTCGTCGGTGATCGCCTACCTCGCGGGCGTGGCCGCGATCAGGCGCATCGGCGCACCCCGCGGATCGCTGGTCGCGCTGCTCGAGGTGGTCGCCTCCGCGGTGGCCTCGTGGCTGCTGCTCGGCCAGGTGCCCACGCCGGTGCAGGCGGTGGGCGGGGCGCTGATCCTCGGCGGCGTCGCGATGACCCTCACCGCCCACCGGCCGATCACGGCCGCACCCGAGGTGTCGCCCGCCGCATGACGGCCGGCTCCCCGCAGACCGTATTACCGTATGCTCCTGCGCGGGAGGGTCCGAGGACATGATGACGGCGGTTCGCAGGGAAGCAGCGCCGTTGCGGACGCAGGTGGTCGGCCTGCTCCGCGACGCGATCGTCGGTGCGGAGTACGCGCCGGGGGAGCGGTTGACCGAGCGCGTCCTGTGCGAGCGGTTCGAGGTGAGCCGCACGGTGGTGCGGGAGGCGCTGCGCCAGCTCGAGTCCGAGGGGCTGGTCGAGATGGTGCCCCAGCGCGGCCCGGTGGTGGCCACGGTGAGCGCGGCCGACGCCGTCTCGCTGTACGAGGTGCGCGAGGTGCTCGAGGCCCTGGCCGGGCGCGCGTTCGCCGAGCGGGCCACGGCGGCGCAGAAGGCCACGCTGCAGCGCAGGCTGAAGTCCTTCGAGGCGGCGCTCGACCGCGGCGATCTGAGGGCGGTCCTCGCCGCGAAGGAGGGCTTCTACGACGCGCTGCTCGACGGGGCGGGCAACCCCGTGGCCCGCGCGACGTTGCGCGGCATCCACGCCCGCACCAGCATGCTGCGCGGGATGACGCTGCAGGCGCCGGGCCGCAGCGACCACACCCGCCGGGAACTGCGCGCGATCACCCGGGCGGCGACGTCCGGTGATCCGGCCGCGGCGTGGGCCGCGTGCGAGGAGCACGTCCGGTCGGCGGCGGTCGTCGCGATGGAGCAGCTGCACGCCCCGGCAATTCAACAGAACGGGCCGGAACAGGACGGGAGGAAGCGCGCGTGACCATGCGGGTGCTGTTCGTGGGTCTCGGGACGATGGGGTTGCCGATGGCGCGCAACCTCGCCGCCGCGGACGTCTGCGACCTGGTCGTGCACGACATCGACCCGGCCAGGGCGGGTGAGATCGCCGGGAGGCGGGTGCGGGCGGGCGAGCCGGCTGCCGAGGCCGGGCAGGCGGACGTGCTGCTGCTGATGGTCCCGAGCAGCGACGTCGTCGAGAAGCTGCTCCTCGGTGACGGTCTCCTGGACGGGCTGCGTCCCGGGTCGATCGTGCTCGACATGAGCTCGTCGCGGCCGGCGAGCACCGTCGCGCTGGCCGAGCGGGCCGCCGGGCGCGACATCCGGTTCGTCGACGCACCGGTCTCGGGCGGCCAGGCCAAGGCGATCAGCGGAGAGCTGTCGATCATGGTGGGGGGCGACGACGACCCGGTCGAGCGGGTCCGTCCGCTGCTGGCGGCGATGGGGTCGGCCGTCCACCGCACCGGGGCCACCGGTTCCGGGCACGCCCTCAAGGCGCTCAACAACCTGCTGTCGGCCATCGGCATCGCGGGTGCCGCGGAGGTGCTCAGCACCGGCACCCGGTTCGGCCTCGACCCGAAGATCATGCTGGACGTCATCAACAGCTCGACGGGGCGCAACCAGGCCACGCAGGTCAAGTTCGAGCCCTTCGTCCTGTCGGGCACGTTCGACTCCGGGTTCGCCCTCTCGCTGATGGTGAAGGACCTGCACACGGCCCTGCAGATCGCCGACGACACGGGCACCCCCACCCCCGTGGCGCGCGCCGTGGTGAACGCAGCGGAACAGGCCCTGGAGAACGAAGAACCAGGTGCAGACCACACGGTGCTAGCAAAATGGATAGCAGAGAAGGCAGGAGTAGACCTGGCCTCCAAACGCGTTGTGGATCCATAGTGCTGTTTTTGGGGCCTTCCAACGACACTATGGCGCCATAACGCTCAGGAACTTCTGCAAGGGCATTTTTTCGTTGTTCGGCCGCCAGATCGTGGCCAGGCCTACCTCGGGTGCTTCGGGGAGGTCTCGTAGGAGCACGCCTTTTCTCGCCGTGGTCGCGGCGGAGGACGGGACCACCGCCAGGCCGATGCCGGCCGCCACCAGGCCGAGCACGGTCTGGACGAGCCAGACGCCGGGCTGCGCGATGCGGGGCGTCACGCCGGCGTCGGCGAACAGGGCGGTGATCGCCGAGTGCAGGCCGGGCACGTCGTGGCGTTCGGGGAGCACGAACGGTTCCTCGGCGACGTCGGCGAGGGCGATCGTGGCCGCGGCGGCCGCGGGGTGGCCCTCGGGGAGGGCGAGCACGAGGTGCTCCGATGCGAGGTGGCGCTGGGCGAGGTCGGGATCGCCCACCGGCAGGTAGACGACGGCGACGTCGAGGCGGCCGTCGCGCACGGCCCGGTGCAGCGCGTCGGGCGCCATCTCCCGCAGGGTCAGCTCGACGGCCGGGTGCGTGGCCCGGAACTCGCGCAGCAGGTCGGGCAGGACACCGCCCACGGCCGACGGGACGAAGCCGACGGCGAGCCTGCCGACCGTGCCGTCGCCGATGCTGCGCACCATCCGGACCGTCTCGTCGAGGTCGTCGAGCAGCCTGCGGGCCTCGGGCAGGAGCGCGGCGCCGGCGGCGGTGAGCCGGATCGTGCGGCGGGAGCGGTCGAAGAGCGGGGCGCCGATCTCCTTCTCCAGGAGGGCGATCTGCTGGCTGAGCGGGGGCTGGGCCATGTGCAGCCGCTGCGCGGCGCGGGTGAAGCTCAGCTCCTCCGCGACCGCCACGAAGTACCCGAGCCGCCGGTAGCGCACGGACCACATCCTATATGTGGATCGTTCCGATCCAGATGATCCAGATGTTGGACGTATGGGTGGCCGCCGTGGTCGGCTCGACCCATGTCCACTCCCGTCGGGCCCGTCGCCCTCGATGCCGCCCTCGACGTCGCCGAGGCGGTCTCGCGCGTCCCGGCCGGGGCCACGGTGATGGTCGGCGGCTTCGGCCTGGTCGGCGCCCCGCTCACGCTGATCGAGGGCCTCCTCGCGCACAGCACCGCCGGGGACCTGACGATCGTCAGCAACAACCTCGGTGAGCCGGGGCGCGGGCTCGGCCGGCTGCTCCTCGAAGGCCGCGTCCGCAAGGCGATCGGGTCGTTCTTCACCAGCAACCCCGACGTCGTGGCGGCGTACCAGGCCGGGCGGCTGGAGATCGACCTGATGCCGCAGGGCACGCTCGCCGAGGCCATCCGCGCCGGTGGCGCCGGGATCGGCGGCTTCTACACCCGCACCGGGTGGGGCACGGCGCTCGGCGAGGGCCGCGAGGAACGGACGATCCGCGGCGAGCCGCACATCTACCAGGAGAGCCTGCGGGCCGACGTCGCGCTCGTGCGGGCCCGGACGGCCGACGAGCTGGGCAACCTCGTGTACTCCAAGACCGCCCGCAACTTCAACCCCGACATGGCCACCGCGGCCGACCTCGTCATCGCCGAGGTCGACGAGGTCGTGCCGGTCGGGGCCCTCGACCCGGAGGCCATCGTGACCCCACACCTGTTCGTCGATGCGGTGGTTCTCAGCGACACGGTGCCGTCCCGATGAGCGACATCCAGAACCGGATCGCCGCCCGGGTGGTCCCGCACATCCGGCCCGGCGCGGTGGTCAACCTGGGCATCGGCATCCCGACGCTCGTCGCGGACCACCTGCCGAGCGGTCACGTCGCGCACCTGCAGACCGAGAACGGCCTGCTCGGGGTGGGCCCGACCCCGGCCCCGGGCCAGGTCGACCCCGACCTCGTGCACGCCGGCAAGCAGCCGGTCACCGCGCGCCCCGGGGCCTCGTACTTCGCCAGTTCGGCCTCGTTCGGGATGATCCGCGGCGGCCACGTCGAGGTCGCCGTGCTCGGCGCCCTGCAGATCGACGCGGCCGGCCGGATCGCGAACTGGGCCATCCCCGGCAAGCCCGTCCTCGGTGTGGGCGGTGCGATGGACCTGCTCGTCGGGGCCCGCACCGTGGTGGTGGCCACCACGCACACCGCGAAGGACGGTGCG
The DNA here is from genome assembly GCF_054486945.1 of Pseudonocardia wallangbongensis. Classification (NCBI taxonomy): domain Bacteria; kingdom Bacillati; phylum Actinomycetota; class Actinomycetes; order Pseudonocardiales; family Pseudonocardiaceae; genus Pseudonocardia; species Pseudonocardia wallangbongensis. The sequence continues at coordinate 372,334 of NZ_JBRERS010000001.1, read as the reverse complement.
CCCAAGATCGTGCGGGAGTGCAGCTTCCCGCTCACCGCCCAGCGGCCGGTGGACGTCGTCGTCACCGAGGCGGCGACGTTCCGCACCGGCCCCGACGGGCTGGTCCTCGTCGACCTGGCCGCCGGGACCGGCCTCGGCTGGGTGCGCGAGCACACCGCGGCGCCGTTCCGGGTGGAGCTGGATCCCGCGGGGACCGCGGCTTAATCGCTCGCAGCTCACCTCCCCCCTTCGCCACGATGGTCACCTCGGGGGAGGGGGAGATCGGATGGGTGCGCCGCGGCGCAGGACGGCGGTGCTGCTCGCGCTGCACCACTACGGGCGCGAGCTGGCGCGCAACCGGCGGGTCGCCGTTCCGGCGCTGCTGCTGCCCGCGCTGGGCAATACCGGTCTGAACTACATCACCCCGCTCATCGTGGCCGCGCTCGCCGCTCGGGTCGTCGAGGGCGGGGAGATCGGGCTCGACGTGGTGCTGCCCTACGTGCTCGGGTTCGCCGCGGTGCACCTGCTGTCGGAGGCGTTCTGGCGCGTCGGCATCCATTTCCTGAACCGCACCGCGGCGGGCGGGATCGAGCGGCTCTACGTGTCCGGGATGAACGAGCTGCTTGCGAAGGACGCCGCGTTCTTCCACGACAACTTCGCCGGGTCGCTGACGAAGCGGGTGCTCGCCTTCGCCGCGCGGTTCGAGGAGGCCGTCGTCACACTCACGTTCGCGGTCGTCGGCAACCTCGTGCCACTGGTGTTCGCGTCGGCGGTCCTCTGGACCTACGACCCGATGCTGGTCGCCGTCCTCCTGGGCCTGATCGTGCTGACCGGCGTGTTCATCGCCCCGCTCGTGCGGCGCCGCCAGGCGCTCGTCGACCAGCGGGAGGCGGCCATCGCCCGGGTGTCCGGTCACGTCGCCGACAGCCTGACGAACATGGAGACGGTGCGCGCGTTCGCCGCCGAGGAGCGCGAGGCCGCCGAGCACCGGGATCGGATCGCCGAGCAGCGCAGGCTCGCGATCCTGTCCTGGGACTACAGCAACCAGCGCATCGACACCGTCGTCGCGGCGATGTGCGTGCTCACGAACGCGCTCGGCCTGCTGGTCGCCGTGGGCCTCGGCCGTGGGCAGCTCGGGGTGGAGGCCATCGTCGTCACGTTCGCGTACTACTGGAACGCCACCCGCGTGATGTTCGAGTTCAACCCGATCTACCGGCGGCTGGAGAGCTCGCTGACCGAGGCCGCCCAGTTCACGGAGCTCCTGCTCCGGCCGCCCGCCGTCCGGGACCCGGACGCGCCGGAACCGCTGCGCGAGGCCGCTCCAGAAGGCGGTGCGGACGTGCGCTTCGAGGGCGTGACCTTCGCCCACGACGGCGCGCCGCCCCTGTTCGCGGGCCTCGACCTGACCGTTCCGAGCGGTGCGAGGTTCGGGCTGGTCGGGCGCTCCGGCGGTGGGAAGAGCACCCTCACGAAGCTGCTGCTGCGGCTGATGGACGTCCACGGCGGGCGCATCCTCGTCGGCGGCCAGGACATCTCCCGGATCAGCCAGGCCGACCTGCGGGGCCTGATCTCCTACGTGCCCCAGGACCCGGCGATGTTCCACCGGACCCTGCGCGAGAACATCGCCTTCGGCCGGCCCGGGGCGAGCGAGGCGGAGATCCGCCGGGCCGCCGAGGCCGCGCACGTCACCGAGTTCGTCGACGCGCTGTCCGACGGGCTCGACACGGTCGTCGGGGAGCGCGGGATCAAGCTGTCGGGTGGCCAGCGCCAGCGGGTGGCCCTCGCGCGCGCCATCCTGCGGGACGCGCCGATCCTGCTGCTCGACGAGGCCACCAGCGCACTGGACTCGGAGAGCGAGATCTTCGTCCAGCACGCCCTGTGGCGGCTCATGGAGGGCCGTACCGCGCTCGTCGTCGCCCACCGGCTCTCCACCGTGGCCCGGATGGACCGGCTGGTGGTGCTCGACGGCGGCCGGATCGTCGAGGAGGGCACCCACGGGGAGCTGCTGGCGGCGCGGGGCGCCTATGCGGCCTTGTGGGACCACCAGTCCGGTGGTTTCCTCGACGAGCTGGACGATCTCGAGGCCAAGAAGATCGACCCTGAGACGATCGACGCGGTCGGTGCGGATCGGCCCTGACCCGGGAGCCCGATGCTGCCCATCGACCACGCCCTCCTCGAGGAGGAGGCGATCGACGTGGTGCGGGACCTGATCCGCATCGAGAGCGTCAACACCGGAGACCCCGAGATCGGCGACGGCGAGGCGCGGGCGGCGCGCTACGTCGGCGAACGGCTGGCCGAGGCCGGGATCGGCAGCGAGTACCTCGAACCCGCGCCGGGGCGGGGCAACCTCGTCGCCCGGATCCCCGGCAGCGACGCGTCGGCCGGTGCGCTGGTCGTCCACGCCCACCTGGACGTCGTGCCCGTCGACGGTGCGTGGACCGTGCCGCCGTTCGCCGCGGAGGTGCTCGACGACCGCCGCCACGGTGAGGTCCTGTACGGCCGCGGCGCCGTCGACATGAAGGGGTTCGCGGGCACGGTGGTCGCCGTGGCGCGGGCGTTGCGGCGGGCCGGAGTGGTACCGCGCCGCGATCTCGTGCTCGCGTTCTTCGCCGACGAGGAGGCGGGTGGCGCGTGGGGGGCGGAGTGGCTGGTCGAGCACCGGCCCGACCTGTTCGAGGGGGCGACGGAGGCGATCGGCGAGGTCGGCGGGTTCTCCGTGCCCGTGGCCGGCACGGCGGGGCGCGCCTACCTCCTCGCGACGGCCGAGAAGGGCGTCGGCTGGGGGATCCTGCGCGCCCGCGGGACGGCCGGGCACGCCTCCCGGCCGACGCGCGACAACGCGGTGGCCCGGATCGCCCGGGCGGTCGCGGCGCTGCACGACCACGAGTTCCCGGTGCTGCGCACGGAGGCCACCACCGCGTTCCTCGCCGCGCTCGGCGAGCTGTCCGGCCGCGACCTCGGCGGGGCCGGCGCCGCCCTGGAACGCGAGCTCGACCGGCTCGGGTTCGTCGGTGAGATCGCGAGGGCGGGGCTGCGCAACACGGCCACCCCGACGGTCCTCTCGGCCGGTCGGAAGGCCAACGTGATCCCCGGGGAGGCCGTCGCCGAGATCGACACGCGGATCCTCCCGGGCTGCGAGGGCGTCGTCGAGCGTGAGGTGGAGCGGCTCGTCGGGGACGGCGTCTCGGTCGAGTGGCGCTCGATGCCGCCGATCGCGGCGCCCGCCGACGCAGCGCTCGTCGACGTGCTGCGTGCCGCGGTGGCCGCCGACGACCCCGGCGGCGTCGTGGTCCCCTACCTGCTCCCGGCCTCGACGGACAACAAGAACCTCGCGCGGCTCGGGATCGCGGGGTACGGATTCACGCCGCTGCGGGTACCGGGCGACTTCGACGTCTTCGGAATGTTCCACGCGGTCGACGAGCGGGTGCCGCTTTCGGCGGTGCGGTTCGGCGCCCGGGTCACCGCGCGGATCCTCGCGACGGCGTGACCGGGCAGCGGACGGCGGAACCCGATCCGCCGCCGGCTGGGGACGAACGCGCCAAATATGGTCATAGGGTGCATTCCGGGCTCGGAAAGCACGGCGCCGATGAGCGAGTCATGTTCGGTTCACGAACGAACCGACAAAGCTGCCTGTTTTCGCGTCGATCGTCGTGCCATGATCGCCGCGCTCCCCCACGTTCCCCAGAAGGCAGCCGATGACCCGAAACCGAATCCTCACCACCGCGGCGCTGCTCGCCACCGCGGGCCTCCTCACCGCCTGCGCCGGCAACGGGCCCGGCGCCACCGCCCAGGGAGCTGGGAACGCACAGAACGTCCGGGTGTACCTCGCGGACGACACGAACATCCAGGAGCTCTGGCAGAACACCCTGATCCCGGCGTTCACCGCGGCGAACCCGGGCATCGGCGTCGACGTGCAGTTCGACCTGCACGGGGCCAACAAGACGCAGACCATCGCGAAGCTCGCGGCCGCCGAGCAGCAGGGCGCGGACCCCGGTATCGACCTCGTCGAGGGCGGTGCCACCGAGGACGCCGGCCCGGCCGGCCTGCTGGTGGATCCGGCAGGCCTCGTCCCGGGCCTCGCCGGCATCGACCCCGAGGTCGTCGCGTCGGCCGGGCCCGGGTCCGTGCCCTACCGGGCCTCGTCCGTGCTGCTCGCCTACGACTCGACGAAGGTGCAGGACCCGCCGCGCACCCTCGACGACCTGCTCGCGTGGATCAAGGCGAACCCCGGCCGGTTCACCTACAACTCGCCGAAGACCGGCGGATCCGGCCAGGCGTTCGTGACCACCGTGCTGGACAAGTTCGTGCCGTCCGACGTGCGCGAGCAGATGACCACGGGCTACCACAAGGAGCTGGAGGACAGCTGGACGGAAGGCTGGCGGACGCTCGCGGCGCTCAACCCGTACGTGTTCCAGAACGGCGTGTACCCGAACGGCAACAACGGCACGCTCGATCTGCTCGCCAGCGGCCAGGTGTCGATGATCCCGGTGTGGTCGGACCAGTTCCTCAGCGGCCAGCAGCGCGGGACGATCGCGCCCACCGTGAAGGCGTTGCAGATCAGCGACCCGCCCTTCACCGGCGGCGCGACGTCGGTCGGCGTCGTCAAGTCGTCCGACCGGCAGGACAGCGCGGTGAAGCTGGTCGACTTCCTGCTGGAGCCCGCGCAGCAGCAGGCGATCGCCCAGAAGATCGCCGGCTACCCGGTGATCCCGCTCGACAAGGTCTCGGCCGACGTGCAGACGGCCTTCGGCGACGCCCACCCGGACCAGCTGCGCCCCACCTACTTCACCGACCACAAGAACGACCTGAACAACCTGTGGGACCAGCTCGTCCCCGGCCACTAGGCACCTGACGTGCGCAGAAGACCGATCGCCGGGCTGCTGATGGCGGCCCCGCCGGTGCTCGTCGTCGCGGTGTTCGTCGGCTTCCCGATCGGGACGGCGATCGCCTACAGCCTCGGGCACGTGGGTGGGCTGAACACCACGATCGCGCGCATCGCCCGCGACCAGCACACCGTGGACGCCTGGTGGCAACAGACCCTCGGTGCCTACACCGACGTGCTGGCGGACGAGCGGGTGCTCCGCGACCTGCTGACCACGGTCACGGTCACGCTCGTGACCACGGTCGCCGTCGTCGGGCTGGCCTGGGTGATCGCGCTCTACCTGCGGCTGTCCGGCTCCCGGGCGGCCCAGGTCCTCGCCGCGATCGCCGTGATCCCGATGTTCATCCCGGTCGTGATCGCGTCCTGGGCGGTCCTCACGTTCTACGCGGGCGACGGGTTCGTCCGGTCGCTGGCGGCGACGTTGGGCGGGGAAGCGCCGACCTTGGGCTACACGGTCGTCTGCATCACGATCGCCATGGTCTGGACGCAGCTGCCGTTCGCCACGTTGATGATCACCTCCGGCGTACAGGCCGTGCCGACCGCGCTGATCGAGGCGGCGGCCGACGCGGGTGCGTCCTTCCCGCGGATCGTCCGGTCGGTGCTCCTGCCGCTGGCGGTGGTCCCGACGGTGATCGCGGCAACGTTCACGGCCATCGCCACCCTGGGCGCGTTCACGGTGCCGTACTTCACCGGGCCGAACGCGCCGACGATGCTCGGCGTCGACATGGCGGCCTACTTCCAGTCCTACAACCTCCCCCAGCAGGCCGTGGTGATCGCCGTGGTCGTGTTCGTGATCGCGGCCGGGATCGGTGCGCTCTACGTGTGGGCGAACCTCCGGGCGGCCCGTTCCGCGGGACGGGTGTGATGGCCGCGGCGCGCCGGGTGCTGGGCGGCATCGCGATGGTGCTGCTCGCCGTGTTCATCGTCGGCCCGCTGGTCTGGCTCGCCGTGCGCGCGTTCGCCACCGGGTGGACCTATCCCCACCTCCTGCCCGACGGGTGGACGCTGCACTGGTTCGGCGAGGTGTTCGCCGACCCGTTGCTGTTCTCCTCCATCCAGCTCTCGCTCGCGTTCGCGCTCACCACGATCGCGGTCGCATCCGTGATCTGCCTGCCCGCGGCGTACGCGTTCGCGCGGTTCGACTTCCCGGGGCGCCGGGTGTTCCTGATCGGTCTCTTCGCGACGAACGCGTTCCCGAAGACGGGGCTCTTCGTGGCCATCGCCGCGATGTTCTACGCGTTCGGCCTGATGACGACGTTCACCGGGATCGTGATCGTGCACCTGCTCGGCACGGTGGTGTTCATGACGTGGATCCCGGCGGCGGCATTCGCGGCGGTACCGCGCAGCCTCGAGGAAGCCGCCCGGGACGCGGGTGCCCGGCCGATCCGCGTGTTCGCCTCGGTGACGCTGCCGCTGGCGCTCCCGGGAATCCTGGTGGCCCTGACGATGTCGTTCCTCGCCTCGTTCGACGAAGCCCAGGGCACCTACCTGGTCGGCGCACCCGTCTACTACACGATGCCCACGGAGATGTACTCATTGGTGCTCAACTACCCGCGCCAGGTGGCGGCCGTGTTCTCCATCCTGCTGTCGATCCCGTCGGTCGGGCTGCTGCTGCTCGTGCGCCGGTACGTCATGGGTGGGCAGCTCGCCGAAGGGTTCCAGATCCGATGAGTCTGAAGCTGTCCGGCGTGACCAAGAACCTGGGCGGCCGCCGCATCGTCGACGACCTCGACCTCGACGTCGACCGGGGTGAGCTGGTGTGCCTGCTCGGACCGTCGGGTTGCGGGAAGACCACCAGCCTGCGCATGATCGCCGGCTTCCTCTCGCCGGACGTCGGGAAGATCCTCATCGACGGCCGGGACGTCACGGCGCTCCCCCCGGAGCGCCGGCCGACGGCGATGGTGTTCCAGAACTACGCGCTGTGGCCGCACATGAGCGTGTTCGACAACGTGGCGTTCGGCCTCAAGCTGCGGCGGGTCCCGCGGCCGGAGATCACCCGCCGCGTCGGGGAGATGCTGGAGATGGTCGGGCTGACCCACCACCTGCGCAGCCGGCCCGCCCAGATCTCCGGGGGCGAGCAGCAGCGCGTCGCGCTCGCCAGGGCGCTGGTCCAGGAGCCGGCGGTGCTGCTGCTGGACGAGCCACTGTCCAACCTCGACGCCAAGCTGCGGGTACGGGTGCGGGAGGACATCCGCGACATCCAGCAGCGGCTGGGGATCACCACCGTCGTCGTCACCCACGACCAGGACGAGGCGCTGTCGATCGGCGATCGGGTGGCCGTGATGAACGGCGGCCGGATCGAGCAGGTCGCGCCGCCGGACACGCTGTACCGGAGCCCGGCCACCCGGTTCGTCGGCGGCTTCGTCGGCGTGATGAACAGCCTGCCGGGCAGGGTGCAGGACGCGGCGGCGATCCTCGCCGACGGCACGAGCGTCGCCGTGCTCACTCCCTGCGCACCGGGCGGAACGGAGGTCGCGGTGCGACCGGAGGACGTCGTGCTGGCGACCGGCGGCGTGCCCGCGCGGGTGCTGCGCGTCGTACCCCGCGGGCACTTCACCGAGGTCGTGCTCGCGCTCGGGGAGACGCACGTGCGTGCCTACCTCGGTCCCGACGACCCGCGCCCCACGCCGGACGACCGGGTCGGCATCCAGTTCCGTCGCGCGCTGGGCTATGCGGACGGGCAGCTCGTCGGATGAGTCCGATGGAGCCGGGGACGGCGGCCCTGGCGATCGCACACCGCGGGGATCCCGTTCGGCACCGGGAGAACACGTTGCCGGCGATCGCCGCCGCCGTCGAGCAGGGAGCCGATCTCGTGGAGATCGACGTGCGCCGCACCGCGGACGGCGCGGTCGTGCTCCTGCACGACGCCACCCTCGAACGCCTCTGGGGGGTCCGGGCCCGGGTCGACGCCGTCCCGGTTGCCGAGCTGCCCGCCGGCGTCCCGACGCTCGCCGACGCGCTCGAGCTCATCGCCGGGAGCGGGGCCGGACTGCTGATCGACATGCCGGAAGCGGATGCCGCCGCGCCCGCCCACGCCGTGGTTCGGGAACGGGTGACGGCGGCGCGGCTCGAGCCGGACGAGGTGGTCTGGTGCGGCGCGACGGACGCGCTGGCGCAGGTGCGCGAGCGGGACCCGGACGCGCGGATGCTGCTGTCCTGGGCCGGACCCGCCCACCCGGCCGAGTCGGTGGTCGCGGCGCTCGCCCCCGAGGCGTTCAACCCGAACTGGCAGACGATGCCGGCGAACGCCGTGCGCTGGGCGCACGATCGCGGGATGGCCGCGTGCTGCTGGACGGTCGACGACGAGACGGTGATGGCCGACCTGCTCCGCCGCGGCGTGAACGGCATGATCACCAATCGGATCGCGACGCTGCGGAGGGTGCTCGATGACCTCGACCCTGCTGCCTGACGAGCTGGCCGAGGCGGCGCGGGTCGCCACGGATGCCGCCGAGATGGCGATGGCGATCGTCCGGGCCGATCCGCTCGGCGCCGTCCGGGAGAAGGCGCACGCCGCGGACCTCGTCACGGATGTCGATCAAGCCGTGGAGCGCGGGGTGCGGGCGTTGGTCGCGCGCCGGCTGCCCGGGCACACCGTCGTCGGCGAGGAGTTCGGTGGGGTCGCCGCCGACGGTCCGACCTGGTACTGCGACCCGGTGGACGGCACGACGAACCTCGTGGCGGGCCTTCCGTGGACGGCGTTCTCGCTCGCTCTCGCCGTGGGGACGACCCCGCTGGTGGGCGTCGTCGCGGACTGCTGGCGCGACGAGGTCGTCCTGGCCGTCGCCGGGAAGGGCGTCACGGTGAACGGTCGCGCGGTCCCGAGCGTGCGCCCCGCCCACCGGGCCCGGCTGCGCGGCGGCGTCGTCCTCACCGAGTTGGCCGCGCACCGGCCATGGCCGGGGATGATGCACCTGCTCACCGGGCTCGCCGACCGCGCGTGCACCTGCCGGGTGATGGGCAGCGGCACCCTGGCGCTGGCCCACGTCGCCGCCGGACGGGGCACCGGGGCGATCATCAGCGAGTTCCACCCCGAGGACCACCTCGCCGCCGCGTTCGCCTGCGCCGAGGCCGGGCTCGCCGTGCGCGACGGGTCCGGGGCGCAGCAACCGTTCCCGGACCGCGGCGGAATCCTGGTCTGTGCGCCGGACGCCGCGGACGAGCTGTTCTCGGTGTGGCAGGAGGCGCTGGGCAGCACCGGGTGATCACGCCGGCGCGAACGCCCGCAGGAAGGTGCCGACCGTCGCCCTGGCCACCTCGCGCAGCTCCGCCACGGGCACTGCGCGGGTGCCGAACCGCGTGCGCGGCGTGGCGGCGAGCCTGCTCACCGCCGGGACGAACGGGCTGGCCACGTTCGGGGCGTTGTTCCTGATCCCGCTGTCCTACCAGCAGGTGCACGGGGTCGGCCCCGCCGCGTCCGGGCTGCTGCTCGCGCCGCTCGGTGCCGCCTCGATGGTCGCGATGCCGGTGTCCGGACGCCTCTCCGACCGGCTCGGCGCGCGCCGCGTCGCCGTCGCCGGTGGTGTCGTCGCGCTGGCGGGGGCGGTGCTGCTCGCGACCCAGCCGGCGGGGGAGGGTCTCGCCGTCGCCGTCGCCGTCGCCGTCGCCGTCGCCGTCGCCGTCGCCGTCGCGGGCGCCGTGCTGCTGGGGCTCGGCCTCGGAACCGTCGGCGCGCCGGCCATCGGATCGGTGTTCCGCACGGTGCCGCCCGGCTCGGCGTCCCAGGGAAGCGCCCTGCTCTACGTGTTCAACCAGCTCGGCGCCGCGCTCGGCATCGCCGTCGGCGCGGTGCTCGTGGGTGGGGCCGCGACCGCGTCGATCGGGAGCTTCCGGCCGGGGTTCTGGCTACTGGCGGCCGCCGTCGCCGTCGGCCTGGTGAGGAGCACGCGGCTGCCGGGCCGGTTCTCCGCCGGGGCGCCGGAGCGGGTGGAGACATCGGCCTGAGGGGAATACGGTCTGATCATGGCCGGATCGCCTGCCCCGTCCTTCGGAACCGTCGCCGCTGCGTACGCCCGCCACCGGCCCGGTTACCCCGCCGACGCCGTCGCGTGGGCACTGGCGCCGGGCGAGCACTGCGCCGATGAGCGCTCCGCGTCTGCTCCGCGCTGCGACCTGCTCGACCTGGGCGCCGGCACCGGGAAGCTCACCGAGGCCCTCGTCGGCCGTGTGGGTCCCGGGGGCCGGATCACCGCGGTGGACCCGGACCCGGCGATGCTCGCGCAGCTGCGGTCCCGCCACCCGGCGGTGGACGTCCGGGAGGGCACCGCCGAGCGGATCCCGCTCCCCGACGCCTCGGTGGACGCGGTGCTCGTCGGCCAGGCCTTCCACTGGTTCGACCGGGACCGCGCGCTGCCCGAGATCGCCCGCGTGCTGCGGCCGGGCGGGGTGCTGGCCGCGCTGTGGATCGGCTCCGACGTGCGCGTCGACTGGGTGCGCGGCTTCCACGAGGCGGGTTCGTGGGACCCGGACGCGCAGTTCCACGACGACGCGAAGCGGTTCCCCGAGGGCTACGGTTTCGCGCCTGGCGAGCTCGCCAGGTTCCCCTTCACGAGCCCCACCACCCTGGACGGGCTGATCGCGGAGATCAGCACGCACTCGTGGGTGCTCACCACCCCTCCGGCCGAGCGCGCCGCCGGCCTCGCCCGGGCGCGGGCCTATCTCGCCGGACGGCCGGAGACCTCCGGAGGGGAGTTCGAGCTCCCCCGCATCGCCGACGTGCTGCGCGCCCGGCGGGACGGGTAGCGGTTGGCCGTAGCGGTCGGCGCGGCCCGGGCGACCCGTGGCCCGGCTTCACACACCTCGTGTGAAGCCGGGCCTCGGTGTGTGAAGTCGCCGGGCCGCCGCGGGTGAGCGGCCCGTGCGGTCAGGTCTTCTTCGCCCGGCTCGGCGCTACCCGCGGCGGTTCGCCGGGCATCTTCGGGTAGACCGGGGGCCACGGGGCGTCCGGCAGCCCGGCGGCCGCGTCCCGCCGGTGCAGCTCCAGCAGGGGTTCCAGGGACTGCCGGTCGGACGACATGCCGGCCCACGGGTCGCCGTGCTCGGCGAGCCGGCCCGGGACCGTCGCGATGGTGAGCTCGGTCGGGTCGATCGACGGGAGCTCCGTCCAGTCGAACGGAGTGGACACCTGGCCGTTCGGGTTCGCGCGGACGCTCCACGCCCCGAACACGGTCTTGTGCGGGGCGTTCTGGTTGAAGTCGACGAACACCCGGCTGCCGCGCTCCTCCTTCCACCAGGCCGCGGTGACCAGGTCCGGGCGGCGGCGTTCGAGCTCGCGGGCCGCGGCGACCGCGGCGGACCGCACCTCGAAGCCGTCCCACCGGGGCTGGAGGCGGACGTAGACGTGGATGCCGCGGTTGCCGGTGGTCTTCGGGTGGCCGGCGACGCCCAGCTCGTCGAGCAGCGCCTTCGTCTCGGCCGCCGCCTCCCGGATCATCGCGAAGGTGACGCCGGGGCTCGGGTCGAGGTCGATCCGCAGCTCGTCGGCGTGGTCGGGGTCGGCGGCGGTGACCGGCCAGACGTGGAAGCCGAGGCAGCCGAGGTTCACCGCCCACAGGACGTGCGCGAGATCGACGGCGACCAGCGCGTTGGACGTCGTGCCGTTCGGCGTAGACACGACCGTGGTGGTGACCCACGGGTCGGCCGCGGTGGGCGCGACCCGCTTCTGGAAGAACGAGGGACCCGCGGCGCCCTTGGGGAAGCGCTGCAGGAGCACCGGGCGCCCGCCCATGGCCGCCATCAGGGGCTCCGCCGCGGCGAGGTAGTAGCGGGCGAGGTCGAGCTTCGTCGCACCGGCGCCCGGGAACACCACCTTGCCCGGGCTGGTGATCCGCACGGTCCGCCCGGCGACCTCGAGCATCTGGGTGTCGTCCCCGGCCACCCGTCGACCGTATCGTGACCCGGCCGGGGATCCGAGCGACGACGGGACCGGAGGTCGACGAGGACGCCCTACCTGGCGGAGTCGATGGACGCGATGTCGCGGGCGCAGGGGATCACGTACCGCCCGCCCGGCGCGGAGTGAAGCTCAGTTCACTTTCGCTACCGGCGCACCCAGGCAGCTGCGCGCCATCCCGCCCAGTAGCTCCGCGAGCCGCTCCGGGGCGAGCCCGCTGCGGAAGAACAGGGTGGACTGGATCGCGCCGATCGCGGCGTGGACGGCCACGCGCAGCTCGCCGTCGGCGAGGTCGGGCCGCAGCGGGGCGAGCGCGTGCACCCACTCCTCGACGTAGTGCCGCTGCAGGCGCCGCAGCCTGCGGCGGTCCTCCTCGGGGAGGGTGTGTACCTCGCGGTGGTAGACGGCGAGCACCGTGCGGTCCTCGATGGCGACCCGGATGTGGTCGTCGACCAGCGCGGACAGCGCCGCGGCGTCGTCCGGGGCCGTCGCGAGGATCCGCGCCGCGCCCTGCTGCAGCCGGTCCATCACCCGGTCGAGCAGCGCTACGAGGATGGCGCCCTTGCTGCCGAAGTGGCGGTACACCCCCGAGCCGACGATGCCGGCCTCGGCGCCGATGTCGGCCATCCCGATCGTGTGGAAACCGCGCCGGGCGGCGAGCTCGGCGGTGGCGGCGAGGATGCGCTCGCGGCGGTCGGGGTCGCGTGCGGCGCGCGGAGCAGCAGCCGGCATCTTCTCATCATGGCAGCCTCGCGGTACGGTCGAACAGAGTGAACCGCGAGTCACTTGGGAGTCAGCGTGGACGTCGCCGAGACCGACGAGCACCGGGATCTGCGTGCGGCGGTCGGGGCGATCGCCGCGCCGTTCGGCGGGGACCACTACGCGCAGCACGCCCGCGAAGGGCGGGAGTGCGCGCAGCTGTGGGAGGCGCTGGGCGACGCCGGGTTCATCGGCGTCAACGTGCCCGAGGAGTACGGCGGCGGCGGTGGCGGGCTCGCCGAGCTGGCGATCGTGTGCGAGGAGATCGCGGCGAAGGGGGCCCCGCTGCTGGTGCTGGTGGTCAGCGCGGCGATCTCGGCCGAGGTGATCTCCGAGTTCGGCACCGAGGAGCAGCGCAAGCAGTGGCTGCCGGGGCTCGCGAGCGGGCGCACGAAGATGGTCTTCGCCATCACGGAGCCGGACGCCGGCTCCAACACCCACCGGCTCGCCACCACCGCCCGACGCGTCGGGGACGAGTGGGTGCTGAACGGCGAGAAGTACTACATCACCGCCGTCGACAGCGCGGATGCGCTGCTGCTCGTGGCCCGCACCGGGAGCGACGAGAGCGGCGCCGCGCGGCTCTCGCTCTTCGTCGTGCCGGCCGACGTCCGGGGCCTCACCGCCACGCACCTGCCGGTCGACGTGATGCTGCCGGAGAAGCAGTTCACGCTGCACTTCGACGACGTGCGCGTGCCGGCCACCGCGCTCGTCGGTGAGGAGGGCGCGGGTTTCCGCCAGGTGTTCCACGGCCTCAACCCCGAGCGGATCACCGGGGCCGCGCTGGGCGTCGGCGTCGCCCGCTACGCGCTGGAACGCGCCGCGCGGTACGCGCGGGAGCGCGAGGTGTGGGGGCGCCCGATCGGCGCGCACCAGGGCGTGGCCCACGCGCTCGCCCAGGCGAAGATCGAGACCGAGCTGGCGGCCCTCATGACGCACCGGGCCGCGGCGCTGCACGACGCCGGCCTGCCCGCGGGCGAGGCCGCGAACATGGCCAAGTACGCCGCCGCGGAGGCGGCCGTCGCGGAGATCGCGGTGGCGCCCGGGGACCAGGTGAACACCGGACAGGTGCTCGTGGTGGTGGAGGAATAGTGCCCGTTTCGATGGCGGTGCTCGCCGACGACCTCGCCGCCGAGTCGGCCGACCTGCGCGGCATGCTCGCCGGCCTCGACGAGGCCGGGTGGCGGCGCGCCACCCCGGCCGCGGGCTGGACGGTCGCCGACCAGGTCTCGCACCTGGCCCACTTCGACGACGCCGCGGTGCGGTCCGCGACCGAGCCCGAGGCGTTCCGGGCGGAGGTGGAACGGACCGGGCGCGTCGACCCGGACGCGATCGCCGCGCGGTACCGGGACCGGTCCGGGGCCGAGCTGCTGGGTTGGTTCGACCGGTCGCGGGAGCGGCTGGTCGCGACGTTCCGCGACCTCGACCCGGGCCTGCGGGTGCCGTGGTACGGGCCGGCGATGAGCGCGGCGTCGGCGCTGACGGCGCGGATCATGGAGACCTGGGCCCACGGGCAGGACGTCGCCGATGCGCTCGGGGTCGCGCGTGAGCCGACCGCGCGCCTGCGGCACGTCGCGCACATCGGGATCGGGGCGCGGGCGTTCAGCTACGCGCTGCACGGCCGGGCGCTGCCGGGCGTCCCGGTCCGCGTCGAGCTGGACGCGCCCGACGGGTCGGTGTGGGGGTGGGGGCCCGCCGACGCCGCGGACCGCATCACCGGGCCCGCGCTGCACTTCGCGCTCCTGATCACCCAGCGCCGGCACCGCGACGACCTCGGGCTGACCGTCACCGGGCCGGCCGCGCGGGAGTGGGTCGAGATCGGGCAGGCGTTCGCGGGGGAGCCGGGCACTGGCCGGCGGGCCGGGCAGTTCGCATGAGTGCCCGGGCCGTGCGGATCGGCAACTGCTCCGGCTTCTACGGCGACCGGATCGAGGCCGCCCGCGAGATGGTCGAGGGCGGGCCGATCGACGTCCTCACCGGCGACTACCTCGCCGAGCTGACCATGCTCATCCTCGCGAAGGCGCAGGCCAAGGACCCCTCCGCGGGGTACGCGAGGACGTTCCTGACGCAGGTCGAGGCCGTCCTCGCCACGTGCCTGGAGCGGGGGATCCGGATCGTCGTCAACGCGGGCGGTCTCAACCCGGCCGGGCTGGCCGCCGCCGTCCGGGAGGTGGCCGGGAAGCTCGGGCAGGCCGCGACGGTCGCGCACGTCGAGGGCGACGACCTGCGCGGGTCGCTGGGCGCGATCAGCCCACCGGTGGAGGGGAAGCCGGTGTCGGCCAACGCCTACCTGGGCGGGTGGGGGATCGCCGAAGCCTTGTCGGCGGGCGCGGACGTCGTCGTCACGGGGCGGGTCACCGACGCGTCGCTCGTGGTCGGACCGGCGGCCTGGTGGCACGGCTGGGGCCGCGGCGACTGGGACGCGCTGGCCGGTGCGGTGGTCGCCGGGCACGTGATCGAGTGCGGTCCGCAGGCCACCGGCGGCAACTACGCCTTCCTCGACGAGATCACCGACCGGCGCTACCCCGGCTTCCCGATCGCCGAGGTCGCCGCCGACGGCTCGTCGGTGATCACCAAGCATCCGGGCACCGGCGGGCTCGTCTCGGTCGGCACCGTCACCGCCCAGCTGCTCTACGAGATCGCCGAGCCCGCCTACCTCGGCCCGGACTGCACCACGCGCTTCGACACGATCCACCTGGCGCCCGACGGGGAGCACCGGGTGCGCGTCTCCGGGGTGCGCGGCAGTCCGCCGCCGCCGACGCTCAAGGTCGCCCTCAACGACGCGGGCGGCTTCCGCAACACCATGACCCTCGTGCTGACCGGCCTGGACATCGAGGCCAAGGCCGCGCACGCGGAGGCGCTGCTGTTCGACGTGCTCGGTGGCAGGGACCGGTTCGCCGAGGTCGACGTCCGGCTGCTGCGCTTCGACAGCACCGACGCGCCGTCCAACGAGCGGGCCACCGCGCACCTGCGGATCACCGTGAAGGACCCGGACCCGCGCACGGTCGGCCGGGCGTTCGCAGGCGCCACGATGGAGCTGGCGCTGGGCGGGTACGCCGGCTTCCACACCACGACCCCGCCCACCGCGGAGTCCGCGTACGGGGTGTACCGCCCCGCCGCCGTCCCGCGTTCGGCCGTGCGCCACACGGTCGTGCTGCCCGACGGCGAGCGGCGCGTGATCGCGGATCCGGAGGTCGGGGAGATCCCGCCGCCGCCGCGAGCGGCGGCCACGCCGATCCCGGACGGGCCGGTCACGATGGCACCGCTGGGCACGGTCTGCGGCGCCCGCTCGGGCGACAAGGGCGGCAACGCCAACATCGGCGTCTGGACGAGAACGGACGCGGAGTACGCCTGGCTGCGGGGCTTCCTCACCGCCGAGAAGGCCCGCGAGCTGCTGGGCGCCGAGGTGGCCGACCTGCCGATCGACGTATGGCCCCTCCCCAACCTCCGGGCCCTGAACGTGGTGGTGCACGGAATCCTGGGCGCAGGCGTGGCGTCGAGCCCGAGACCGGACCCCCAAGCAAAGGGCCTGGGAGAGTACATACGCAGCAGGAAGGTACCCATCCCCAGGGTCTTTTGAGCGCTATGGCTCCATAACGCGATTTGAGGGCGACTCAAACAGCAGTTTGGCTCCATAATGCTAATCGTGGATGCGTTGGTCAGTAGCGTTCTCGATCCCTTCTCCTTCGTCTCCTGGGACAGCGCACCCGTGCCCGTCGAGGTCTCCGACTCCTATCGGGACGCGCTCGCCGCGGCGCGGCTGCGGAGCGGGGCGGACGAGGCCGTGCTCACCGGGGAGGGGCGGATCGGCGGGCGGCCGGTCGCGGTGATCTCCAGCCTGTTCGGCTTCCTCGGCGGTTCGATCGGGGTCGCCACGTCCGAACGGATCGTCCGGGCCGTCGAGCGGGCCACCGACGCCCGGCTCCCGCTGCTCGCGGCGACGGCGTCCGGCGGCACCCGCATGCAGGAGGGCACGCTCGCGTTCCTGCGCATGGCCACGATCACCGCCGCCATCGGGGCGCACAAGGCGGCCGGGTTGCCGTACCTGGTCTACCTGCGCAACCCGACGACCGGCGGCGTGTACGCCTCGTGGGGCTCGCTCGGGCACATGACCGTGGCCGAACCGGGCGCGCTCATCGGCTTCCTCGGCCCGCGGGTGCACGCCGCCCTGCACGGCACCCCGCTCCCGGCCGGCGTGCAGACCGCGGAGAACCTGTTCGCCCACGGGCTCGTCGACGCGGTGCTGCCGCCCGACCAGCTCGCCGGCGTCGCCGCCCGGGTGCTCGTGGTACTGGATGTTCCCGCGCAGGAACCCGCCTCCGTGCCGACGTGCGGGCCCGAGGCCCCCGAGCCGTCCGCCTGGGCGGCGATCACGGCGACGCGGCGTCCCGAACGGCCCGGGGTGCGGGACGTGCTGAGGCTCGCCGCCACCGACGTCATCCCGCTGGCCGGCACGGGTGAAGGGGAGTTCGGTGCGGGGCTGCTGCTCGCGCTCGTCCGGTTCGGCGCCGCGTCGTGCGTGCTGCTCGGACAGGACCGGCGGGCCCAGGCCCGCACCCCGCTCGGGCCCGGGGCCCTCCGCACCGCGCGCCGGGGGATGCGGCTCGCGGCGGAGCTCGGCCTCCCGCTCGTCACCGTGATCGACACCCCCGGCGGGGCGATCGACACCGCCGCCGAGCAGGGCGGCATGGCGGGTGAGATCGCGCGGTGCCTCGCCGACCTCGTCGCACTCCCCGTGCCGACCGTCTCGATGGTGCTCGGCCAGGGAACCGGGGGTGCCGCGCTCGCCCTCCTGCCCGCCGACCGCGTGCTCGCGTCCCGGCTCGGCTGGATCTCCCCGCTCCCGGTGGAGGGGGCCGCCGTGATCCTCCACCGGGATGCCGGCCGCGCGCCCGAGGTCGCCGACCTCCAGGGGGTGCGCGCGGGAGACATGTACCGGGCCGGAGCCGTCGACCACGTCGTGCCCGAACGGCCGGACGCGGCGGACGAGCCGCACGACTACTGCCACCGGGTCGCGGCGGCGATCGAGGGCCACACCCTCGACCTGGTGGGCGTCCCGGCCGCGGAGCGCCTGGAGAGCCGCCGCCTCCGACTGCGGCTGCTCGGGCTCGCCGGCAAGTAGCCTCGTCGGTGGCAGGACCGGCGAGACGGGGGACGCGTCGTGACACTGCAGTTCTCGCACTGGGGCACCTTCGAGGCGGTCGAGACGACGGGCGGGCTCGCCGTCCGGCCCGATCCTGGCGATCCGGACCCGGCCCACACCCTGCTGCGGAACGTCCCCGCGATGCTCGACGAGCGGGTCCGCGTGCTCGTGCCGCACGTGCGCCGGGGCTTCCTGGAACGCGGCGCCGGCCCGGACGAGCGGCGGGGGCACGACGACTACGTCCCCGTCGCGTGGGATCGGGCGCTGGCGCTGGCGGCCGGTGAGCTCGACCGGTGCCGCTCGACGTTCGGCAACGCGTCGATCTTCGGCGGCTCCTACGGGTGGGGGAGCGCCGGCCGGTTCCACCACGCGCAGAGCCAGGTGCACCGGTTCCTCAACGTCCTGGGCGGCTACACGCGTTCGGTCGAGACCTACAGCCTCGGTGCCGCGCGCCCGCTGCTGCGCCACGTCGTCGGCGACGACGCGCCGATCTTTCAGGGCACCACATTGCCGGTGCTGGCCGAGCACACCGGGCTGTTCGTGTGCTTCGGCGGCATCCCGGCCAAGAACGCGCAGGTCAACGACGGTGGCATCACCCGGCACACCACGGTCGGGCACCTGCGCCGGGCGCGGGGGCGCGGCGCCCGGTTCGTGCTGGTCTCCCCGCTGCGGGACGACCTCGTCGGCGACCTCGACGCGGAGTGGATCGTCCCGGTCCCGGGCACCGACACCGCGCTGATGCTCGGGCTGGCGCACACGCTCGTGCGCCGCGGCCGGCACGACGCGGAGTTCCTCCGCACCCACTGCGCCGGGTTCGACGAGTGGTGGGCCTACCTCTCCGGGCACGCCGACGGTGTGGTGCGCGACGCCGCGTGGGCGTCGCGGATCTGCGGGATCGCCGAGGAGCGGATCGTCGCGCTGGCCGGGGAGATGGCCGCGCACCGCACGATGATCACCCTGAGCTGGTCGTTGCAGCGGGCGCGGTACGGGGAGCAGCCGCTGTGGGCGGGCATCGCGCTGGCCTGCGTGCTCGGCCAGATCGGGCTGCCCGGCGGGGGCGTGGGGCACGGCTACGGGTCGATGGGCGGGATCGGTGGCCCGCGGGCCGACGGCCCGCTGCCGACGCTGCGGCAGGGCCAGAACGGCGTCCCGGACTTCATCCCCGTGGCGCGGATCGCGGACATGCTGCTGCACCCGGGTGCCGAGTTCGACTTCGACGGCGCGCGCCTGCGGTACCCGGACATCCGGCTCGTCTACTGGGCGGGCGGCAACCCGTTCCACCACCACCAGGACCTCACCCGGCTGCGGCGGGCGTTCTCCCGGCCGGAGGCCGTGATCGTCCACGAGCCGTACTGGACGGCGACGGCCCGCCACGCCGACATCGTCTTCCCGGTTTCCACCACCCTCGAGCGCGACGACCTCGGCTGCGCCCGCGGGAGCGACGAGTTGGTGGCCATGCCGCGGGTCACCGAGCCGCGGGGCGAGGCCCGGTCCGACTTCGCGATCTTCCGCGCCCTGGCCGACCTGCTGGGCGCCCGGGAGGAGTTCGACGAGGGCCGCGACGAGTGGGAGTGGATCGAGCACCTGTACGAGAGCTGGCGCGACGCCCTCCCCGAGGGCACCGATCCCGGGCTCGACTTCGAGGGGTTCTGGGCGAAGGGCCGGATCGACATCCCCGCGGTCACGCGCCACCGCGTCCTCTACGCGGACTTCCGCGCCGACCCGGCGGCACACCCGCTGCCCACCCCGAGCGGCCGGATCGAGATCGTCTCGCGCACGATCGCGTCCTTCGGCTACGACGACTGCCCCGGCCACCCCACCTGGCTCGCGCCCGAGTTCCTGGCCGACCCGCCGGGCACGGGCCCGTTCCCGCTGTTCCTGGTGGCCAACAACCCGGCCACCCGGCTGCACAGCCAGCTCGACCACGGCGCCGGCAGCGCGGGCGCGAAGGTCGCGGGGCGGGAGCCGGTGCGGATGCACCCCACCGACGCCGCCGCGCGCGGGCTCGCCGCGGGCGACGTCGTGCTCGTCGAGAGCGGGGTCGGCAGCGTCCTCGCCGGGCTGGTGCCGTCCACCGACGTCGCGCCCGGCGTCGTGCAGCTCTCCACGGGCGCGTGGTTCGACCCGAGCGCCCCCGACGTCGCCACCTGCGTGCACGGCAACCCGAACGCCGTCACCACCGACATCGGCACGTCCCGGCTCGCGCAGGGGTGCACGGGTCAGCTCTCGCGGGTCGAGGTGCGCCGGGCTCCCGGGCCGCTGCCGCCGGTACGGGCGCACGAACCTCCGGTCCGCCGCGCGGATCCGGAATAGGGGAGTGCCGCACCGGCATTGAGCGTTCCATGGCGACCTCCTTTTCCGTGACCTGGGATTACCGCTGCCCCTTCGCCCGCAACGCCCACGAGCACCTCCTCACGGGGCTCGCTGCCGGTGCCGACTGGAATGTGCAATTCCTCCCCTTCTCGCTGGGGCAGGCGCACGTCGAGGAGGGCGGCGTGAGCGTGTGGGACAACCCGAAGGACGACTCCGGAATACTCGCGCTCCAGGTCGGGGTCGTCGTCCGGGACGAGTACCCCGATCTCTTCCCGGCCGTCCACCGCGCCCTCTTCGCGGCGCGGCACGACGACGGCCTGCACCTGGAGGACCGGGCGCTCGTCGAGAAGGTGCTCACCGACCAGGGCGCGCCGGCCGCGGCGGTGCTCGAGCGGGTCGACACCGGTGCGGCCCTCGCGACGGTCCGCGCCGAGCACGAGGGCCACGTCGCCTCGCACACGGTGTGGGGTGTGCCGACGTTCATCGCGGGGGACGAGGCCGTGTTCGTCCGGCTCATGGACCGCTCCCCGCTCGGGAGCGACGCCGCGCCGTCGATCAAGGCCGTCGAACGTGTCGTGGACCTGCTCACGGGCTGGCCGGAGCTCAACGAGTTCAAGCACACGGCCGTCCGCCGCTGATATGCCCGATCACATTCATCTCGCGGTCGCGCTCGACGGTGCCGGTTGGCACCCCGCCGCGTGGCGCGAGGCCGCGGCCCGGCCGCGTGAGCTGTTCTCCCCGCGCTACTGGGCGGATCTCGTTCGCACGGCCGAGACCGGCCTGCTGGACCTCGTCACGATCGACGACACCCTCGCCGTCCAGACGGATCGCCCCGGCGTTCCCGACGACCGGGTGGACCGGGTGCGCGGCCGGCTCGACGCGTTGCTGACCGCATCGTTCGTCGTGCCGCTGACCAGCAGGATCGGCCTGGTCCCGACGGTCACGACCACGCACACCGAGCCGTTCCACGTCTCGAAGGCGCTCGCGACCCTCGACCACACGTCGCTGGGCCGGGCGGGGTGGCAGGTCCGGGTGTCCGCGCAGGCGGCCGAGGCGGCGCACTTCGGCCGCCGCACCGTCGCCGGGTTCGACCGGGACCGGCTCGCGGGCGGCGAGCTGCCGGCCGACGTGGTCGACCTGTTCGCCGAGGCGGGCGACGTGATCGACGTCGTGCGCCGGCTGTGGGACTCGTGGGAGGACGAGGCCGAGATCCGCGACGTCGCCACCCGGCGGTTCATCGACCGCTCGAAGGTGCACCACGTGGACTTCGAGGGCCGGTTCTTCTCCGTCCGCGGCCCGTCGATCACCCCGCGGCCACCGCAGGGCCAGCCGGTGGTGAGCGTGCTCGCGCACCGGCGCGTGCCCTACGAGCTGGCCGCGCGCGGCGCCGACCTGGTGTTCGTCACGCCCACCCCGGCCCGCGGCGCCGACGCCGTGCTCGCCGACGTGGCCGCCGCCGTCGCCGCCGTCGGGCGCACCGGCGAACCGCTGCACGTCTACGCCGACGTCGTGGTGGCGCTCGACGGCCCGGCCGAGGCGGGGCGGGCCCGGCTGCGCCGCCTCGACGACGTGTCCGGTGAGCCGTACGTCAGCGACACCACCGTCTTCGGCGGCTCGGCAGCGGAGCTGGCCGACCTCGTCGCCTCCTGGCACGCGCTCGGCTACCGCGGCGTGCGGCTGCGCCCGGCGGCGCTGCCCGACGACCTGGACCGGATCGTCACCGACCTCGTGCCCGAGCTGCAGCGCCGCGGCCTGCACCGCACCGCCTACCCGGAGCGCTCGTCGCTGCGCGGGCTGCTGGGCCTGCCGACCGCCGTCCCCAACCGTTACGCCGAGGTGAGCTGACATGAGCACCCGCAAGCAGATCATCCTCGGCGCCTACCTGGGCGGCGTGAACCAGCACACCGCCTGGTGGCACCCGGACGCCGGGAGCCAGATCGACTTCTCCACGTTCGAGCACACCGCCCGCACGGCCGAGCGCGGCAGGTTCGACTTCTTCTTCCTCGCGGAGGGCCTCGCCCTGCGCGAGCGCGCGGGGCAGGTGTTCGACCAGGACATCGTCGGCCGCCCGGACACGCTGCCGGTGCTCGCGTCGCTCGCGGCCGTCACCACGCACCTCGGCCTCGCCGGCACGATCAACGCGACCTTCAACGAGCCCTACGAGCTGGCGCGGCAGTTCGCCACGCTCGACCACCTCTCCGGTGGCCGCACCGCGTGGAACGTCGTCACCTCGTTCGACGCGTTCACCGGCCGGAACTTCCGCCGGGGCGGGTTCCTCGACCGCTCGAAGCGTTACGAGCGCGCCGCCGAGATGATCGAGGCGCTGCGCACGCTCTGGGACTCGTGGGACGACGAGGACCTGGTCGCCGACGCGGCGAGCGGCCGCTTCCTCGCCCGCGCCGGCGCCGGCGCGTTCGCGATCACGGGCAACCAGTTCGACGTCCACGGCCGGTTCACCGTGCCCCGCAGCCCGCAGGGCCGCCCCGTGATCCTGCAGGCCGGCGTCTCCCCGGAGGGTCGGGACTTCGCCGCCCGCCACTCCGACGCGATCTTCTCGCCGTTCGGGAAGCTGCCCGAGGCCGCCGACTTCTACCGCGACGTGAAGGCCCGCGCCGCGAAGTTCGGCCGCAACCCGGACGACCTCAAGATCCTCCCGTCCGCCAGCTTCGTGCTCGGCGACACCGAGGCCGAGGCGCAGGAGCGCCACCGGGAGGTCCGCGAGGGACAGATCACCGGGCAGACGGCGCAGATCCTCCTCGAGCAGGTCTGGAACCGCGATCTCTCCGGCTACGACCCCGACGGCCCGCTGCCCGACGTCGACCCGGACCCGGACGCGCCGCCGATCATCCAGGGCCGCGCGTTCGTCCACCAGGACCGCTTCGCCACCGTCGCGCGGTGGCGGGAGATCGCCGAGGCGAAGAAGCTGAGCCTGCGCCAGCTCGTGATCGACCAGTTCGAGCGCGGCCCGTTCGTCGGCACACCGGCGCAGGTGGCGCAGCAGATCGACGACTTCGTGCAGAACGACGGCTCCGACGGGCTGATCGTCGGCTCGCACCTGGTGCCGTGGGGGCTCGACGAGTTCGTCGACAAGGTCGTCCCGTTGCTGCAGGAGCGCGGATCGCTCCGTGCCGAGTATTCCGGCACGACCCTGCGCGACAACCTGGGCCTCCCCGCCCTGCCCCGCCGTTCGGGTGCCGCCGCCCGCGCGTGATCCGTACGGTGTCGGCATGGGGGGTCCGACGTACCGCTGGTGGATGGTCGCCGCGCTCGCGATCACCTCGACGGTGGGCTACGGGGTCCTCACGTACGCGTTCGCCGTGCTGCTCGTGCCGATGCAGGAGGCACTGGGCGCGGACCGCACCGCCGTCACCGGCGCCCAGACCGTCGCGCTGCTGGCCACGGCCCTCGCGTCGGTGCCGGCCGGGCGCTGGCTCGACCGGTGGGGCGGGCGCGCGCTCATGGTCGGTTCGTCGGTCCTCGCCACGCTGTGCGTGCTCGCCTGGTCGCAGGTGACGAGCATCCTCGAGCTGTACGCGGTGTCGTTCGGGCTCGGCGTCGCGTCCGCGGGCGTGCTGTACGAGGCGGCGTTCGCCGTCGTGGTCACCTGGTTCCGCGAAGCCCGGCGCGGCACGGCGATGCTGGTGATCACGGTCGTCGGCGGCTTCGCGTCGACGATCTTCCTGCCGCTCACGGCCGTCCTCGTCGAGGCGTACGGCTGGCGGCAGGCGCTGGTCGTGCTCGCCGTGGTCTACGGCGGGCTCACCGTCCCGCTGCACCTGCTGGTCCGGCGGCCCCGGGACTTCGTCCCGCACCGGCGGGAGGCCCGGCAGAACACCGCGAGCGCCGTCCGCGACCCGGGGTACTGGCTGATCAGCGGCGTCTTCGTCGTCCAGGGGATCGGCATCTTCGTGATCGGCGTGCACCTGGTCGCGTACCTGCGCGAGCTCGGGCACGCCCCGACCGTCGCGGCGAACGTCGCGGGCCTGCTCGGCATCATGTCGGTGACCGGGCGGGTGGTGACCACGGTCGCCGCCCGCCGGTACGGCACGGCCGTGGTGGCCGTCGTGTTCGCCCTCCAGGCGGCCGGGCTGGCGCTGCTGCCGGTGGTCGGGCAGGGGTTGGTGCCGGCGGTCGCCTGCGTGCTGGCCGTCGGGCTGGGCTTCGGGGTCAGCACGATCGCCCGCCCCGCGCTCCTCGCCGAGCGGTACGGCGTCGCCGGCTACGCCACCCTGGCCGGGCTGATGGCCGCGATCCTCACGGTGACGAAGGCGCTCGCCCCGCTGGGCGCCGCGTGGCTGCGCACCGCCTCGGGGAGTTACACGCCGGTCATGGTGATCTCCGCGGCCGGCGGGATCCTCGGCGCCGCCGGGCTGCTCGCCCTGCGGCCCGCGCGCACGGCCACCCGAACGCCCGTTGCCTGAGCGGGCCGTCCGAGCGGTCCTGATATCATCTGATATCAGGAGGTTCGAGATGGCAGACGTACTGATTCGAGACTTGCCGGACGACGTCGTCGCCGCGATCGACGCGCAGGCGGCGCGGTTGGGGATATCGCGCAATGAGTACGTCCGGCGAGAGTTGAGCCAGCTGAAGCAGCGTCGGGGGCCCGCGCTCGTGGCCGACGACCTCCGCCGCTTCGCTGATACCTTCCACGACCTCGGCGATCCGGAGGTCATCGATCAGGCGTGGCGGTGATCTCACGGGCCGAAGGGCCGTGGTTGATCGACAAGTCGGCTCTCGTCCGCCTCGGCTCCAGCTCCGACGCGGACCTGTGGGCCGGGAGGATCGAACGAGGTCTCGTTCGCGTCGCGACGGTCACGAGGCTGGAAGTCGGCTACTCGGCGAGATCGTCGGCCGATCTACGGCAAGGTCTGCGTGATTCCCCGTTGTCGCGGATGCCGGTCGAGTACGCGACCCCCGCGATCGAGGACCGGGCCGTGGAGGTCTTGCTGCTCCTCGCCGACCGTGGTCGGCGTCGGGCACCATCGATCCCGGATCTGCTGATCGCAGCCACGGCCGAGCTCTCCGGGCTCACCGTTCTGCACGTCGACAAGGACTTCGGCCTCATCGCTGACCTGACCGGTCAGCGCGTCGAGCGACTGGCCGATCCCGAGCCGCATCCGGCCTGATCATCGGCTCGGTCTCGTGCGTCCACCCGGGCGACGATTCCCGCCCACCCAGTGACTTCCGGCCGGCTTGGGTCGATCATCTGCTGGTCGGAAGGGGTGACTGCGATGGCGCAGAGCTCGACCACGGGTTCCCGGCTCCGTCGCGGGCTGAGCGTGTGGGAGGCGATCGGCCTCTCCCTGGCCCTCATGGCGCCCTCGATGGCGGCCAACATCAACCCGCAGGGCACGGCGGGCACGGTCGGGCGTGCGGTGCCGCTGGCGTTCGCCCTGGCCACGGTGGGCGTGCTGCTCATCGCGTACACGTTCGTGCGGCTGTGCCAGCGGTTCAACCACGCCGGCAGCGTCTACGGGTTCGTCGGCGCCACGCTCGGGCCACGGGCGGGCGTCGTCGCGGGCTGGGCGCTGCTCGGCACGTACACGTTCTACGGGGTGGTGACGTCGACGGCCGCCGGGATCTTCGGCGCCGCGTTCCTGGAGGGGCTCGGGATCTGGACCGGCCAGCCGCCGTGGGCGGGTTTCGCCGTCGGGGCGATCGCCCTGCTCGCGGTGCTGGCCCTCGCCATCGCCCCGGTGCGCGGGGGCACGCGGGTGCTGCTGTCGATCGAGGGCGTCACGGTGGCGCTGATCCTGGTGGTCTCCGTGATCATCCTCGTCCGGCTGGCCGCCGGCACGGCCCCGGACGGGCACACGATCGACCTGTCGGTCTTCACCGTCGCGCCGGGCACCGACGCCTCGGCCGTGTTCCTCGGCGTCGTGTTCGGCTTCCTGTCGTTCGCCGGGTTCGAGGCCGCCGCCACGCTCGGCGAGGAGGCCCGCGACCCGCGCCGCAGCATCCCGCGGGCGATCCTCGGCACGGCGATCTTCGGCGGCGTCTACTTCGTGTTCGTCACCGCCGTCGAGGTGATGGGCTTCGGCACCGACGAGGCCGGCGTGGCCGCATTCACCGCGTCGTCGTCCCTGCTGGGCGACCTCGGCACGCAGTACGTCGCCTCCTGGGTCGGGCACCTCATCACGATCGGCGCCGCGATCAGCGCGTTCGCGTGCGCGCTCGCCTGCGCGGTGAGCGCGGCGCGGCTGCTCTTCGCGCTCTCCCGCGACGGGGTCGGACCGGCCGCGCTGGCGCAGGTCTCGCCGGCCCGCGGGACGCCGGCACGTGCGACGGTCGCGGTGGTCGTCGCGATGTACGTGATCATCGGCCTCACCTGGTTCGTGCTGGGCGGGGAGCCGTTCACGCTGTTCGTGGCCTCCGGGACGATCGGCACGCTGATCCTGCTCGTCGTCTACGCGCTCGCCACGATCGGCGCCGCGCGGCTGCTCTTCTTCGCCGGGCGCCGGGAGGTGGCGGTCTGGGAGATCGTGGTGCCCGCGCTCGCGCTGGTGCTGCTCGGCTACACGCTGCTCCGCAACGTCGTGCCGTACCCGGAGGGTGCGGCCGGCATCTTCCCGGCGATCTCCGCCGCCTGGATCCTGCTGGGCATCGTCCTCGTGCTCGCCCGGCCCGGAGCGGCGCGGCGGGCCGGGCAGCTGCTCACGTCGAGCGAAGGGCTCGGCCGCACGTGATCAGCCTTCCCGTTCCGGCCGCAGCCAGACCGTCCACCGCTCGACGGCGACGTACCCCATCCGCTCGTAGACGGGCCGGCCGTCGTCGCTGGCGATGAGCACCGCGGGCCGCGCCGGGTCGGCGAGCGTGGCCGCCCAGGTCACGGCGGCGCCGGCGCCGCGGCCGCGCGCCGCGGGCAGCGTGGCGACGAACTCGACGAGCGTGACGCCGGCGTGCTGGTGCGCCGCCGCCACCGCGGCCGGCCGCCCGTCCGACCACGCGATCCAGACCCGGGTGGTCGCCCGCAGGAGCGCCGGGTCGAGCAGGTCACCGGGCGTCAGCGGCTCCAGCTCCGGCAGCGGGTAGCCCTCGACGAGGACGCGCTCGGCGACCGCCAGCTCGTCCGCGTCGCGCACCTCGCGGACGTCGACCCCCGGCGGCGCCGCGTCCGGCCCCGGCCCGGGGAGGCGCACCATCAGCGGCGGATGTCCCACCAGGCCGAGGCCGTGCGGGCGCAGGTCCGGGGTGGGCCACGCGCTCACCAGCAGGTAGGGGACGTGCCGGGGGAACAGGGAGCCGACTTCGGCCAGGACCCCGGCGGGATCGACCAGCGGCTGCAACAGGAGGACCGGGTTGGTCAGCGCCCCGCGGTCGCCGATCCAGCCCCCGGCCCACCGCGGACCGGTCCGCGAGGGCCGCCCCGCGGCGGTGGCGACCGCCGTCGACCACGACGCGTGCACGAGCACGGCCCGCCGGACCAGGGTGTCCTCGGCCGGCACGTCCGGCTCCCAGCCCGTCGTGAGGTGCTCGTCCGGCGGCGGGAGGATCGATGCGCTCATGCGAGAAGGACTCGCGGACAGGACCCGCGGCGCTACGCGTCGGCCAGATGCGAGACGAGGTGGTCGGCCAGGTCCTGCGCGTCCGCGCCGGCACCGTCGATGAAGGTCGACTTGCGGCGCCGCAGGAACGGCCAGCCGAGAACGTAGAGGCCCGGCCACGGCGTGACGCCGCCGTCATGACGAACCCGGCCCTTGCGGTCGAGCACCGGGACGTCGAGCCAGGACAGGTCGGGGCGGAACCCGGTGGCCCACACGATGGAACGGATCTCGCCGCGACGCAGGTCCAGGGTCAGCGGCGGTGGGTCGGGGACGCGCGTCGCGGCGGCCCGCGGACGGTCGCCGCCCGCTCCCGCCCAGTCGTCGATGCCGTCCAGCAGCCGGCCGAGCTTGAGGTCGGCCAGGGCGCACACGTTCGGCAGGGACCCGGAGAACTGGGCGATCCCGTCCCGGATCCCGGCCAGCCTGCCGACGAGCCGCACGCCGTCGCCGGTGAGCGTGTTGAGGTCGATCGTGGTGCGCTCCGGCGAGCCGACGAGCTGCATCGACGGGAGGGTGCGGGCCCGCAACAGGTCGGGAACCTCGTCGTAGCGCTCGTCGAGCAGGCCGGTCGCGTCCATCCAGGCGAGGATGTCGCGGCCGCGGTAGGTGCGCGGCATCCGCACGTGCTCCCCGACTGCGAGGGTGACCGGCCGCCCGGACCGGTGCACCTCGCCGGCGATCTGGATCCCGCTGGCCGCGGCGCCGACGACGAGCACGCCGCCCTCCGGCAGCTGCCCGGGGTTGCGGTAGGTGTCCAGGGCGATCTGGGTGATCCCCTCCGGCACCCCCTCCCGGACGGCGGGCACCGAGGCGGCGGTGTGGGCGCCGGACGCCAGCACCACCGTCCGCGCCCGCCACGGGCCGCCGTCGGTCTCGACCGTGAAGCCGTCGGGCCCCGGCCGGACCGCCGTCACCGTCGTCCCGGTGCAGATCGGCGCGGCCACCTCCTTCGCATAGGTGCCGATCAGCTCGACGACCTCGGGCGCCGTGAGGTAGCCGTCGGGGTCGTCGCCGCCGTAGCGGTACCCGGGAAGGCGGGTCATCCAGTTCGGGGTGAGCAGCCGCAGCGAGTCCCAGCGCTGGGTGCGCCACGAGTTCGCCACCTCACCGCGCTCGAGCACGACGTGGTCGATCGCCCGGTCGGTGAGGCAGCGGCTCATGGCCAGGCCGCAGTGGCCCGCCCCGATGACGACGGTGGTGGTCCGCGGCATCGTCGCGATCAATCCGAGACGGTCACGCTCACGTTGGTGGGGTTGGTGAGGATGTCGTAGACCGCCGAGCGCTTCTGCGACTGCGCGACGAGCGCCTTGATCTCGTCGGGCGTGGCGTCGGCGTCGATGTCGTAGTGGACCTTGACGCCGTCGAACCCGTTGCGGACGTCGGGGTCGGCTCCGAGGATGCCGTGCAGGTCCATCCCGGCCTCGATGGTGGCCTCGACGGACCGCAGCTGGATCTGCCGCTGCTGGGCCACCGACGCGATGCCGGCCGTCAGGCAGCTCCCCAGCGCCACCAGCACGTACTCGACGGGCGTGATGCCGTTGTCCTCGGCCGCGAAGGCGAGGGGATGGTCGGCGTCGTAGCTGAAGACGGCCTTGTGGCGCTGCTCGTCGCTGAAGCCGTGGAAGGTCTCCACGGTGGAGCGGCTGTGCGTGCCCTTGACCCAGGAGACCGTGGTGCGCCACTGGAACTGCGCGAGCTCCGGGGTGTCGGGCAGCGCGTCGCGCACGCCGACGAGGGCTTCGACGTTGACACCGTTGTCGATGGGGGCATCGGTCGTGGTCATGCATTCCTCCGGGATCGACCGCGCGCGGTCGGCGAATGCGCGCGGCAGGAGTGGGACTGGCAGAGAGAGGGGAGGGAGAGTTCAGCGCGGAAGGCGACACGCGCTGCTGCAGACCACGCAGTGGTCCACGTGCCGTCGGCGCACGAGGAATGCGTGGCCGACCATGCGCATTTCGTACCAGACCGCGACGATGAAGACCAGTCCCGCGAGCGTCGTCAGAGGGTGCGCGGCCGGCCGGCGAGCACGCCGGTGCCGGCCTGGGCCACCACGACCGCGAGCAGCACGGCGAACGGCACGGTCCAGCCGCCGGTGCTCTCGTGCAGCAGCCCGACGAGGAACGGCCCGGTGCCGGCGATCACGTACCCGATGCCCTGCGCCATGCCGGACAGGTCGGCCGTCCGTGCGGCGGACGACGCCCTCAGCGCGATGACGGTCAGGGCGAGGGAGAACACGCTCATCCCGAGCCCGAGCAGCAGCACCCAGGGCAGCACCTGCCACGGGCCCGCGGTGGGGACCAGCAGGAGCCCGAGCAGCCCGGCCGCGCCGCAGGCGCTCAGCGCGAGGATCCAACCGCTCTGACCGCGGGCCCGGCCCGCCATCGGGGGGACGAGCAGGCTCACCGGGAGGGCGACGATGGACAGGACGCCGAGCAGGAGGCCGGCATCGGTGCGGCCGACCCCGCGGTCCATCAGGGCGAGCGGGAGCCAGTTCATCACGGCGAACGCGACGAAGGCCTGCAGCCCGAAGAACGCGGTCACCGTCCACGCCAGTGGCGAGCCGAGCAGCGAGCGCCGGTCGTTGGCTGCGACCGGGCCGGTGGGCGTGGAGGTGGGGCGGCCCCACGCGAACCAGCCCGCGAGCGCGATCGCGCCGAGGGCGGCCCAGCTCGCGAGGGCGGGCCGCCAGCCGCCGAGACCCGTGGCGAGCAGCGGGGTGAGCGCGAACCCGAGCGTGGCGCCGGCCTGGAGCGCAGCCGTGTAGAGACCGGTGACGAGCCCGATCCGGCTCGGGAAGCCGGCCCGCACGACCACCGGCACCAGCACGCCGGCGATCGCGACCCCGCTCGTCGCGACCACGGTGGCGACGAGCATCAGGGTCGGGCCGCCGAGGACCCGCACCACCAGCCCGGCCGTGATGGCGCCGAGCGCGACGGCGATCGCGCCGCGCAGCCCGAGGCGGCGGGACAGCCGCGGCGCGAGGGCCCCCGCCGCGGCGAGGCACAGCACGGGCACGGTGGTGAGCAGCCCGACCCATCCGGCGGATGCCGCGAACGAGGCCCGGGCCTGGTCGAGCAGCGGCCCGACGCTGGTGATCGCCGGCCGCAGGTTGAACGCCACGAGCACCACGCCGACGGCGAGCAGCGCGCTGGTACGACCGGCACGCCCGTACCGCTCTGTCGGACCGGAGTGCCGTTCGTACATCGGGGCCTGGCTCATCGCTCCCGCAGGCGTTCCAGGAGCGCCGCCAGGAGGCCGGCGTCGGTGCCGAGATCGGCGGTCAACGACTCGCCCACCGTCGCGACGGCGGGGGCGAGCCGGGCGTGCTCGGCCCGCCCGTGGTCGGAGAGGAACACGAGCACCCGCCTCCGGTCGGCGTCGTCGGCCCGCCGGTAGACGAGCGCGCGGTCCACCAACCGATCGACGATCTTCGTGAGGGTGGGGGCGGGCACCATCGCCCGCGCGGCGATCTCGCTCATCGGGTGGCCGTCGCCGTCTGCGAGGTGCGTGAGGACGCGCCACTGGTCGAGGGTGGGGCCGCCCGGGCCGAGCGCGGCCTCCACCCGCCGCGAGACCAGGTGCTCGACCTGGCTGAGCAGCTCCGGTATCGCGGACGACACGTCGACCTCCCCGACCGGAAACGAACCCGTGACGCGAACCCTGTCATCGTAAACACTGTCATCTCGAACCGAACGACCCGATCGATCACGAGCGGGAGGTCGGATGGGGCGGAACACGATCGAGATCGCGTTCGTGATCCCGCGGAGCGGGCCCGCGGGGATCGTCGGCCCGTCGTGCGAGGCCTGCGGGCTCCTCGCCGCCGACGAGATCAACGCGGCGGGCGGCGTGCTGGGCCGGGAGCTGCGGCTGCGGGTCGTGGACGGCGGGCGGGCGCCCGCGGTGGTCGCCCGGGACGTGGACGCGCTCGTCTCGGCCGGTGCCGTGGAGGGGGTCACGGGGTGGCACATCTCGGCGGTCCGCCAGGTCGTCGCGCCGATCGTGTCCGGGCGGGTGCCGTACGTCTACAGCCCGCTCTACGAGGGCGGTGAGCGGACGCCGGGCGTCTTCCTCGCGGGCGAGACGCCCGACCGACAGCTGCTGCCGGCCCTCAGTTGGATGGCGTGTGAGCTCGGGGTGCGCACGTGGTGCGTGGTCGGCGACGACTACGTCTGGCCGATCGCGTCGGCGCGGGTGGTCCGCGACTACGCCCGCCACAGCACGGACGTGGACGTCGTCGACGAGGTGTTCGTCCCGCTGGGCACCCTCGACTTCGCCCCGGCGGTGCGGCGCGTGGAGCGCAGCGGCGCGCGCGGGGTGCTGATGCTGCTGGTCGGCTCGGACGCGGTGCGCTTCAACCGCGCCTTCGCCGCAGCGGGGCTCGACGCGGCGTGCGTGCGGTTCAGCCCGCTGATGGAGGAGAACATGGTGCTGGCCACCGGTGCCGACGCCACTCGGGAGCTGTACGCGTCGGCGGGGTTCTTCGAGGCCTTGCCGACCACGTCGGGCCTGGACTTCTCGCGTCGCTACGCGCAGCGCTTCGGGGTGGACGCGCCGGTGGTCGGCTCGCTGGGGGAGTCCTGCTACGAGGGCGTCACGCTGCTCGCGCGGCTGGCCGAGCGGGCCGGCGGTCTGGTGCCGGGGGAGTGGGCGGCCGCGGCCGACGCCCTCGCCTACGACAGCCCGCGGGGCACGGTGCGGATGGCCGGGAACCACCTGGTGCAGAGCGTCTACCTGGCGCGCGCGGACGGGCTGGACCTCGGCGTGCTCGCGCAGTTGGCGCCTTGACTGAACCTTTCCATCGCAATAGTTTCATCTGACAGTGTCTCTGCTGTCAGGGGTGGCCGTGCCGACCTACGACTACCGGTGTCCGCGTTGCGGCGGGTTCCAACTCCGTCGCCCGATGGCCGAGTCCGAGCACGAGACGACGTGCCCCGGCTGCGCGCTCCCGGCGGCCCGCGTGTTCGGCGCTCCCGCGCTGCGCGGACTGGACCCGGCCGTGCGGCGGGCGCTCGACGCCGGTGCCCGCAGCGCCGACTCCCCGCAGGTCGTGACGTCGGTGCCGGGCCGCTCCCGGCGCGCCACACCGGTCACGAAAGACCCGCGGCACGCCCGGCTGCCCCGGCCCTGAACCCGCATCCAGGAGGCCCGCATGCCCGATGTCGTCTTCTCCGTCGACCAGGCCCGTTCGATGCGCGACCAGGCCGTGCCCGGCCACAACCGCTGGCACCCCGACATCCCGCCCGCGGTCACCGTGCGGCCCGGGCAGTCCATCCGCGTCGAGTGCCGGGAGTGGACCGACGGCCAGATCGGCAACAACGACTCGGCGAACGACGTGCGCGACGTCGACCTCACGTGCGCGCACATGCTCTCCGGGCCGATCCACGTCGAGGGCGCCGAGCCCGGCGACCTGCTCGTCGTCGACATCCTCGACCTGGGGCCGGTACCGCAGGAGGTCGGCGACGCACCGGGCCAGGGGTGGGGCTACACCGGGATCTTCGCCAAGGCCAACGGCGGCGGCTTCCTCACCGACCGGTTCCCGGACGCGTACAAGGCGATCTGGGACTTCGCCGGGCAGAAGTGCACGTCCCGGCACATCCCGGGCGTGGAGTTCACCGGGATCACCCACCCCGGCCTGTTCGGCACCGCGCCCTCGGCCGACCTGCTGGCCCGGTGGAACACCCGCGAACGCGCGCTGATCGCCACCGAGCCCGACCGCGTGCCGCCGCTCGCGCTGCCGCCGCTACCGGAGAGCACCCTCGGCGGCACCGCCTCCGGCGACGTGCTCGCCGGGATCGCCCGCGACGGCGCCCGCACCGTGCCCGCCCGGGAGAACGGCGGCAACCACGACATCAAGAACTTCACCCGCGGCTCGCGCGTCTTCTACCCCGTGCACGTCCCCGGTGCCCTCTTCTCCGGCGGCGACCTGCACTTCAGCCAGGGCGACGGCGAGATCACCTTCTGCGGCGCCATCGAGATGGGCGGCTTCATCGACTTCCACGTCGACCTGATCAAGGGCGGCATGCAGACCTATGGCGTCACCACCAACCCGATCCTGATACCGGGCAACGTGGAGCCGCAGTACTCCGAGTTCGTGACGTTCATCGGCATCGGCGTCGACCACGGCAGCGACACCCAGCTCTACAACGACGCCACGGTCGCGTACCGCAACGCCTGCCTGAACGCCGTGGAGTACCTGACGAAGTTCGGCTACTCCGGCGCCCAGGCGTACCTGCTGCTCGGTGCGGCGCCCATCGAGGGCCGGGTCAGCGGCGTGGTGGACATCCCGAACGCGTGCTGCTCGCTCTACCTGCCCACGGCGATCTTCGACGTCGACATCCGGCCGTCCGCGGCCGGGCCCGCCCGTGCGGACCGGGGAACGTGCGCGGTGTCGTCGTGACCGGCCGCGATGCGCCCCATCACGTCCACGAGATCCCGGACTTCACGCTGGCCTGCGGCGCCACGCTCCGGCCCGCCAGGGTCGCCTACCAGACCTACGGGACGCTGAACGCGGCGAAGGACAACGCGATCGTCTACCCGACCTGGTACTCGGGACGGCACTGGGACAACGAGTGGCTCATCGGGCCCGACAAGGCCCTGAACCCGGACCGCTGGTTCATCATCGTCCCGAACATGCTGGGCAACGGCCTGTCCTCCTCGGCGTCCAACACGCCGCCGCCGTGGGACCGGGCGCGGTTCCCGAAGATCGCGGTGCGCGACAACGTCGAGTCGCAGCACCGGCTCGTCACCGAGGTCTTCGGGATCGAGAAGCTGGCGCTCGTGCTCGGGTGGTCCATGGGCGCGGGGCAGACCTACCAGTGGGCGGTGAGCCATCCGGAGATGGTGCAGCGGATGCTGCCCTTCTGCGGGTCCTCCCGCACAGCCCCGCACAACCGGGTGTTCCTCGACTCCCTGCGCCACGCCATGCGCGCCGACGCCGCCTTCGCCGAGGGCTGGTACGAACCCGACGCCCTCCCGGTGCGCGGTCTGCGCGCGTTCGCACGGATATACGCCGGCTGGGGCTTCTCCCAGGCGTTCTACTGGGACGAGGTGTGGCGCGAGCTCGGCCACACCTCGCTCGAGGACTTCGTGGTCGACTTCTGGGAGGGCTTCTTCCTCGACGGCAGGGACCCGAACAACCTGCTCACGATGCTCGACACCTGGTGGGCCGGCGACGTGGGCGCGACCCCCGGCTTCTCGTCCACGGAGGAGGCGCTGGCCTCGATCCGGGCGCGCGCGATCGTCATGCCGGCCGAGAAGGACCTCTACTTCCCGCCCGAGGACGAGCGGTGGGCGGTCTCGCACATGAAGACCGCCGAGCTGCGGGTGATCCCCGGCGTGTGGGGCCACTTCGCCGGTGGCGGGGCGAACCCGGTGGACACGGCGTTCATCGACGAGGCCGTGGGCGAGCTCCTCGCGACCCCTCCGGGCGGCGACTGAGCTCGCGCACCTGAAGCGCTCCCTGGAGGTTGGTGATCGATCCGAGATGCGGGAATTCGCCCTCACGAGGGCGTTCATGGTGGTCTCGTAGCGATCAAGGTCGCATGATCGGTCCGAGTCGCGGCGGATCGCCCCGTCCGAACCGCCGCGCGCAACGCGCCGCCCCCACCCCGCGCACCCCACGCGAATCCACGAGGGTCCACCCGGGCCTACCCCGACGCATCTCCGACCGGCCGACGCGACGGCCGTCGAGAATCGCGCCAACCCCACCCACTCGCGGCCCAACCACACACGGCAACCGGGCACGTCACGATGCCGAAGCGTGTTTGACACGTGCCAGCGAAAGTGCGGCTCGGATCACCCCCGCGCCGGCAGGATCTTGCCGCTCACCTCGCCGAAACCGATCCGGCTCCCGTTCGGGCCGGGGGCCGTGGCCGTGATCGTGACCTCGTCGCCGTCCTCCAGGAACGTGCGGTCCTCGCCCTTCACCGGGAGCGGCTCGCGCCCGCCCCACGTCAACTCGATGAACGCGCCGCCCTGCCGGCGGCGGTCGGACCCGGAGATCGTGCCGGAGGCGAACAGATCGCCGGTGCGCGCCGACGCGCCGTTGACCGTCATGTGGGCGAGCATCTGCGCGGGCGACCAGTACATGTCGCGGTACCGCGGGCGGGAGACCTCCTCGCCGTTCCACTCCACGACGAGCTCGATGTCGAGGCCCCAGTCCTGCGTGCCGCGCAGGTAGTCCAGGGGTGCGGGGTCCTGGCCGGGCAGCGGAACCCGCGCCGCCTCCAGGGCCGCCAGCGGCACCACCCACGGCGAGACCGACGTGGCGAAGCTCTTGCCCAGGTGCGGGCCGAGCGGCACGTACTCCCACGCCTGCACGTCGCGGGCCGACCAGTCGTTGACCAGCACGGCACCGAAGACGTGGTCGGCGAGCTCGTCCACCCCGATGCGGCCGCCCAGCGCCGACCCGACGCCCACGACGAACCCCAGCTCGGCCTCGATGTCCAGCCGCCGGCTCGGCCCGTAGGTGGGCGCGGCCTCGTCCGGGGCCTTGCGCTGCCCGCTGGGCCGCAGGATGTCCGTGCCCGACACGACCACGGTGCCCGCCCGGCCGTGGTAGCCGACCGGGAGGTGTCTCCAGTTGGGCATGAGCGGTTCGGACTCGGGCCGGAAGAGGCGTCCCAGGTTGGAGGCGTGGTGCTCGGAGGCGTAGAAGTCCACGTAGTCGGCCACGTCGAACGGCAGGTGCATGCGCACGTCGCCGACCGGGTGCACGGCGGCGGCCGACACGTCCCGGCCGAGGAGCGCGGTGATCCGTTCCCGCACCTCGGCCCACCGGGCCGGGCCCTGCGCCATGAACGGGTTGAGCGAGGGCGCCGCGAACACC
Organism: Pseudonocardia wallangbongensis; assembly: GCF_054486945.1. Taxonomy (NCBI): domain Bacteria; kingdom Bacillati; phylum Actinomycetota; class Actinomycetes; order Pseudonocardiales; family Pseudonocardiaceae; genus Pseudonocardia; species Pseudonocardia wallangbongensis. The sequence goes on along the minus strand of NZ_JBRERS010000001.1, from coordinate 336,004 downwards.
GCGTCGTCGATCACGGCGTCGCCGAGCAGCGCGGACAGGTCCACCACGTCGTCGCCGAGGCGCACCCCCACCCGCGGGGCGCCGCCGGCCGGGGAGAACACGCCGTAGGGCAGGTTGTCCAGCCCGAAGGGAGTCATCGGCCCGGCCCCCGGCCCGACCAGCTCCACGCGTAGGCGGGGTCCTCGGCCGCGAGGCCGCCCTCGCCGAGCTCGAGCGGTGTGAACGTGTCGACCATGACGGCCAGCTCGTCGAAGAACTCCGCGCCCAGTGCCCGTTCCACCGCGCCCGGCTGCGGCCCGTGGCTGTGGCCGCCCGGGTGCAGGCTGATCGAGCCCTGCCCGATGCCCGATCCCTTGCGGGCCTCGTAGTCGCCGCCGCAGTAGAACATGACCTCGTCGGAGTCGACGTTGGAGTGGTAGTAGGGCACCGGCACGGCGAGCGGGTGGTAGTCCACCTTCCGCGGCACGAAGTTGCAGATCACGAAGTTGTTGCCCGCGAAGACCTGGTGCACGGGCGGCGGCTGGTGCACCCGCCCGGTGATCGGCTCGAAGTCCTCGACGTTGAACGTGTACGGGTACAGGCACCCGTCCCAGCCGACCACGTCGAACGGGTGCGTCGGGTAGACGTACCGGGTGCCCGTCACACCCCGGGAGCCGCGGTGCTTGACCAGCACCTCGACGTCGGTCCCGTCGACGAGGAACGGCTCGCCCGGGCCGTGCAGGTCCCGCTCGCAGTACGGCGCGTGCTCCAGCAGCTGCCCGTAGCGGGACAGGTACCGGTTGGGCGGCGCGATGTGCGAGTTGGCCTCGATCGCGTAGAGCCGCAGCGGGTCGGAGCCGGTCGGGATGAAGCGGTGCGTCGTGGAGCGGGGCAGCAGCACGTAGTCGCCCTGCCGCGCGGTGAGCACACCGAACACCGTCTCGACGGTCGCCGCGCCGGACTCCACGTACACGCACTCGTCGCCGAGGGCGTTGCGGTAGAGCGGGGAGGGCTGCCCGGCGGCGACGTAGGAGATCCGCACGTCGGCGTTGCCCAGCACCAGCCGCCGGCCGGTCACGGCGTCGGCGGCCTTCCAGTCCTCGCCGGTGAGGTCGTGCAGCTTCAGGTGCCGCGGGAGCAGCGGGCGGTTCTCGGTGAGGCTCTGGTCCGGCAGCTCCCACGGCGAGGCGTCGACGATCGCCGACGGCACGCCGCGGTGGTAGAGGAGGGCGGAGTCGGAGGAGAACCCCTCCTCGCCCATCAGCTCCTCGTAGTAGAGGCCCCCGTCGGGGGTGCGGTGCTGGGTGTGCCGCTTCGGTGGGATGTCTCCGGCCCGCCGGTAGTACGCCATGGTGGTTCTCCTCCCGAGTGGGTGGCGCGGGCGAGGGCCGCGCGGATCTCGTGATGAGCGGGGTTCCCGAGGACGGCGGCGACGTGGGCGTCCGGGCGGATGATCCAGACCTCGTCCGGGTGGGCGCCGAGGGTGCCCGCGAGGCCGGTCTCGTCGAGGCCGAGCACCTGGACCGGGCCGGGTGTGGCGGCGGCCGCGGCCTGGACCGCTGCGCTGTCGGCGCGACTCCCGGTGAGCAGCAGGAATCCATCCCGCGCGACCTCGCGGAACCGCCGCGGGGGTCGTGAGTGGATACGAGTGCCATAGCCCTCGTATCCACTCACGGCAAGGTGTAGCGGGGCATCGGGGACGAGGACGCCCGGGCCGGCCGGCGGTACGGCGCCCCGCGGCGGTCGCCCGGCGAACGGTCGGGTGGGGGACGGGGTGGTGAGCGGGGAGTCGACGTACCAGAACGGCTCGGACAGGCGCCCCGAGTCGACGAGCGCGCGGGCGGCCGGGTCGGCGCCTGCGCGGGAGAGGACGTCGCGCCGGTGGGCGGCCGCGGCGGCGTCCTGCGGGACCAGGAAATCCATGGTCGCGGTCGTGACGGCGACGTTCTCGCGCGCCGCGGCGTGCCGCTCGTCGTGGTAGGTCTCCAGCAGGGCGTCGGGCGCCCACCCGTGCCCGACGTACGCGATCTTCCAGGCGGCGTTCTCCGCGTCGGCGACACCCGAGTTGAGCCCGCGCGCCCCGAACGGGGAGACCAGGTGTGCGGCGTCGCCCGCGATGAGGATCCGCTCGCACCGCATGCGGTCGACCAGCCGGGTCTGGAAGCGGTAGACCGACTTCCACACGATCTCGTGGTCCCGGTCGCCGATGATCGCCCGGATCCGGGCGTCCAGGGCTCCGGAGGCGACCTCGGCGTCCAGGTCGTAGCCGGCGGGCACCTGCCAGTCGATGCGGAAGGTCGAGCCGGGGCAGGGGTGGATGAGCACCTGGCGGCCGGGGTTCCACGCCGGGTCGAAGTAGAACCGCCGCTCGGTGGCCCATCCGGGCAGGTCGGTGCGGATGTCGCAGATCAGGAAGCGGTCGTCGAAGGAGTGGCCCCCGAAGTCCACCCCGAGCATGCCGCGCAGCTCGTCGCACCGGGACCCGGCGCACACGACGAGGTAGGAGCCCCGCAGCCGGGTGCCGTCGGCGCACCGCACGCCGACGCCGGTGCCGTCCTGCTCGACGCTCGTGACGTCGTGCCCGAAGCGCAGGTCGACCAGCGGTTCGGCGGCGATGCGCTCGTCGAGGATCTGCTCGGTGCGGGTCTGGGAGATGTTCACGAACGGCGGGAACGCCGGACGGCCCGGGTCGCCGAGCGTGTAGCTGAACAGCTCCGCGTCGCGGAAGAACGTGCGCGCGGTGGTCCAGGTGACGCCCTCCTCGGCGATCCGGCGCCCCGCGCCGACCGCCTCCCAGACGTCGAGGACGTCGCGCTGCTGGCAGATCGCCTTCGACCCGACGGCGTCCCGCGCGGGCCGCCGGTCGAGGACGATCGACGGGACCCCCCAGCGGGCCAGCAGCAGGGCGGTGGTCTGCCCGACCGGGCCGGCGCCGAGGACGAGAACCGGGTCCATGGTCACGACTGGAGCTGAGCCCAGACCTCCTGGTCGCGTTCGGCGGTCCAGATGATCGGGCGCTCGATGCCGGACAGCTCGTCCCACAGCCGGGAGACGTCGAAGGGCAGGCAGTGTTCGAAGATCGGCCAGTGCCCGTAGTCCTCGACGAGCGCGGCGTGGGTGGCCTCGAAGGCGTCCCTGAGCGTGCCGCCGCGCTGCTGCACGGCGCCGACCTCGCGGAGCATCACCTGCAGGAACCCGCGGGTCTGCTCGACCGCGGCGTCGACCTCGGCCCGGCCGCGGCTCACCGCGCCGCGCCCACCGACGAGCTGCTCCGCGCCGAGCGACTTGACGTGGTCGAGGGTGCCGCCCGCCCAGTCGCGGTGGAACGCGTCGCCGGTGTAGAGCGCGGCCTGGGCCTCGACGAGGTCGCCGGCGAAGAGGATCTTCTGGCGGGGGAGCCACGCGGTGATGTCGCCCTCGGTGTGGCCGCGGCCGTGGTACTGCAGCACGAGCTCTCCGCGGTCGCCGCCGAGGTCGATCGTCAGCCGGTCGGCGAAGGTGAGCGTCGGCCAGGTGAGCCCGGGCACCGAGTCCGCGCTGTCGGCGAGGCGCGGCATGCGGGCGAACTCGCTCTCCCAGTCCTCCTTGCCCCGCTCGGCCACGAGCGCCCGGGTGGTCTCGTGGGCCACGATGACCTCGGCGTCGAACGCGGACGCGCCGAGCACGCGGACGGCGTGGTAGTGCGAGAGCACGAGGTAGCGCACGGGCTTGTCGGTGTGTTCGCGCAGCCGGTCCAGCCACTTGCGCGCGGCCACCGGCGTGGCGAGCGCCTCGAAGCAGACGAGGAAGTCCTCGCCCTCGACGGCCCCGATGTTGGGGTCGCCCTCGGCGGTCAGGGCGTACACGCCGTCGGCGAGGACCTCGAGCGTCTGCTCCTTGACGGCGGTGTCGGCGGAGGAGGCGAACGGCTTGACCACGGTGTCGTCCTCTCGGCGATAAAAGGTTTAACTACATGGGGACCGTAGAGCGTCCCGGCCATGAACGCCAGTCAGAACCGGTGGCTGACCCACTCCTCGGACCGGGCGGCCCGCGCGAGCTTCCCGAGCACACTGTTGAAGACGTCCAGCTCATCGGGGGTGAGGAGCGCGGCCCACTCGGCCTCGCGCTCGTTGTGGACCCGTAGCGCCGCCTCGAGCCGGCCCGTGCCGGACTCGCTGAGCGAGAGCACGACACCGCGGCGGTCGCGCTCGTCGGGGCCGCGATCCAGCAGCCCCGCGGCGGTCAGCGTCCGGGACAGGCTCGACACCGCCGCGCGGCTCATCCCGGCCAGCTCCGCCGCGCGGCTCGCCTCCTGCGGCCCGGCGATCCAGAGCGTGAAGAGCAGGCGGAACGCCGACCAGCTCCACCCGGCGGGCCGGTGCACGGTGGACTCCAGGTCGTAGACCACGGTGTTCGTGACCCGGTAGAGCAGCAGCACCATCGCCATGGCGGAGCGGTTGGTCTCCGGCAGCCGCTCCACCGCCCGGTCCGGGGCGGTGTCGGCGAAGGACAGGAACGCGTCGTCCTGGTTCTGGCCCACCGGTGGATCGTAGGGCGCTCGTCGGCGGCGAGCGCGCGACCGCCGCGCGCTACGCCGCCTTGCGCGGCGTGCTCGCCCGGCGGAACGCCCTGCGCTCGGTCTCGGTGGTGCCGCCGAAGATCCCGTGGTCGAGGCCGTTGTCGAGCGCGTACGCGAGGCACTCGGCGCGCACGGGGCAGCGCGCGCAGACGGACTTGGCCCGGTCCACCTGGCGTGCGCCGGGGCCGACCTCCGAGAGCGGGAAGAAGAGCTCGGGGTCCTGGTCCCGGCAGGCGGCAAGCTCGCGCCAGTCGTCGAAGTAGGGCATGGGAGTGCCGCCTCCAATCAGCTGTGAGCGCACGCGGGGCGGCCCCGCGTGCACTTGGGGGTGGGCGCGCCGCGCGGTGGCGACGCAGACGAGAGGTGGGCCGTCGGCGCGAATCGGCCGCGCGGCCAGCCTGATCGATCCAACGTGTGGTCTCCACCGAATTGTTCCCGGTTGCACGTTCCGAGGGGGCGAGGGCCGATCTGGCACGCTCCCGATCCGTGGCTTCCCATCGTTTCGCCCTCGTCCTGCACCCCCGGCGCGACGTGTCGGCGGTGGTGGACTCCGTCGTGCGGTGGGCGCAGCGGCACGGCGCCGAGGTGCTGGTGGGGTCGGCCGACGCGGGCCGGGTCTGCGCCGGGGTGCGCGCCGTCGAACCCGGGGAGCTCGCCCGCAGCTGCGACGCCGTCGTCAGCGTCGGCGGCGACGGCACGATGCTCGGCGCGCTGCGTCTGGTGGCCGACCGGCCCGTCCCGGTACTCGGCGTGCACCTGGGGCGGCTGGGCTTCCTCGTCGAGGTGCAGCCGTCCGAGCTCGACGCCGCGCTCGACCGCGTCGCGGCCGGGGAGTTCGTCCTCGAACCGCACAGCGCGCTGCGCGTCCGGCTGGACGAGGAGCGCCTGATCGCGTTCAACGACGTCGCGCTGGTGCGACAGCCGGGGCGCGGATCGCTGGCGGCGGCGATGGCCGTCAACGAGGTGCGGTACGGCTACTACCGGTGTGACGCGCTCGTGGTGGCGACCGCCGCCGGGTCGTCGGCCTACAGCTACGCCGCGGGCGGGCCGCTGCTGTCGCCGTCCGTGCGGGGGATCGTGGTGACGCCGTCCGCCGCGATGTCGGGCATCTCGCGGTCCCTCGTGCTGGGCGAGGACGACCGGCTGCGGCTCGAGTTGCTCCCCGAGGCCGGGGAGCCTGTGGTCGAGATCGACGGCAACCCGGTGCGCGCCGCCCGGGCGGGCGATGCGCTGGACGTGTCGGTGCAGCCCGACGCCGGCCTGGTCGTGCGTCTGGATCCCGAGGTCCACCAGCAGCGCAGCCGGGTGAAGCTGAGCCTGCTCGACCTGCCGCTGCTTCCCGAGCAGCTGCGTGAGCTGCTCCCCGAGGACCTGCGGGGCCGCATCGACGCCCGCTGAACGGGCGTCAGGACCTCGGGTTGAACGGGTCGGCGACCAGCGGGCCGGGCTTCGAGGAGGACTGCGCGGCGGCGGACTCCCGGGAAGGGCTGTGCTGCCGGAAGGGCTCTGACCCGAAGGGCTCTGACCGGTACGGCTGCGAGTCGGCGGTGGGACGTGCGGTGGCCTCGGCCGCGATCCCGTCGCTGTTCGGGACCGCCCGGACCTTCGGCGCGGGTTCCCGCCGGGGCGCGGGGGCCGGGTGCCCGTTCGGCACCGCCCGGGCCGCCGTGATGAACGGTGCGAGGGCCTGCCGGAAGGCGCTGAGGTGGGACTCCGACAGGTCGATCTCGTAGCTGCTGCCGTCCAGCCCGAACGACAGGGTCGTCACGGCGTGCGAGCCGTCGATGTCGTCAACGAGCCGAGTCATGACGTACCGCGCCAAGAACGTTCCCATCCCCCGAAGTGGCAGACCCGCCAGACACTACGACACGCGCCGGTCCCCGTTCGGGGTGGCCATCGGCCGCAGCCGGCGTTCTGGTCGATCGACGTTACCATTCCGTGGTGAAGAACAAGCCGGCGTACGGCATCGACTCGGTCGACCACGCCCTGCACCTGGCGACGCTGCTGCTGCACGAGGGACCGCTACGGGTCACCGACGTCGCCGCGCGCCTCGGCGTCGCCCGGTCCACGGCGCACCGGCTGCTCGCGATGCTCGTCTACCGCGACTTCGCCGAGCAGGACGAGGATCGGCGCTACGTCGCGGGTCCCGTGCTGCGCGGCGCGGCGGCCCCCGAGCCGGTTGCCGATCTGCGCCGGCTCGCGCTGCCGCACCTCGAGGCACTGGCGGCCCGGACCGACGAGTCGGTGAACCTGGTGATCGTGGCCGGGGACCAGGCCCGGTTCGTCGCCACCGTCGAGTCCGCGCACGTCCTGCGGGTGGGCGACCGGGAGGGCCGGGTGCTGCCCGCCCACCTGGCGTCCGGCGGGCGGGCGGTGCTCGCGGTCCGGCCCGAGGGTGAGGTCGTCGACCTGTACTCGGCGGCCGGCTCCCCGGTGGCGGACGTCCCGGCCCTGCTGCGGGACCTGCGCCGGGTGCGCAAGCAGGGTTTCGCCGTCAACGACCAGGCCACGGAGACCGGCGTGACCGCGATCGGGCAGGCCGTCCCGTGCCCGGAGGGGATGGTGGCGGCAGCCGTCTCGATCGCGATGCCCACGGTGCGGTACCGCCGCGACCGGCTCCCCGAGTGGACGAGGGACCTCGCCACCGCCGTCGCGCGCATCGAGCGGGACCTGGCGGACAGTTCTGTACATCAGAACGTCGGTGCCCTCTGAGCGGGACAGCCTCTAGCGTTGCGGCATGACGACGACGCTCTCGCCGGTGACGCTGAAGGCGGTCGACGGGCCGGGGCAGCCGGAGCGGACCCCGGCGCTCGAGGACCTCTACCGCGGGTTCGAGCAGGAGCTGCTCGTGCCGCTGTGGACCGAGATCGGCGACCTGATGCCGACGAGCCCGCGCCCGGCGGCCCGGGCGCACCTGTGGCGGTGGCAGAACCTGCTGCGGCTGGCGGAGCGGTCCGGGGACCTGGTGCCGGTCGGCCGCGGTGGCGAGCGCCGGGCCATCGCGCTCGCCAACCCCGGGCTGGGCGGTGCCCCCTACGCCACGCCCACGCTGTGGGCCGCGATCCAGTACCTGAACCCGCGCGAGGACGCCCCGGTCCACCGGCACACCCAGCACGCCTTCCGGTTCGTCGTGGAGGGCGAGGGCGTCTGGACCGTCGTCGACGGCGACCCGGTCGCCATGCGCCGGGGCGATTTCCTGCTCACCCCGGGCTGGCGGTTCCACGGCCACCACAACCAGGCCGACCAGCCGATGGCGTGGCTCGACGGGCTCGACATCCCGTTCGTCCACCAGGTCGGCTCCGCGTTCTTCGAGCTCGGCCCGGACGAGGTCGCCGACCGCTCGACGCCGGCCCGATCGCGCGCCGAGCGGCTCTGGGCCCATCCCGGCCTCCGGCCGGTCTCGCAGCCCGGTCCGACCCCCAGCTCGCCCATCGCCGCCTACCGGTGGGAGCACACCGACGCGGCCCTCACCGAGCAGCTCGCGCTCGAGGACGAGGGGCACCCGGGTGTGGTGGAGCCGGGGCACGCGGCCGTCCGCTTCACCAACCCGACCACGGGTGGCGACGTGATGCCGACGATGCGCGCGGAGATGCACCGGCTGCGCCCGGGCACCACCACCGCCACCCGGCGCGAGGTCGGCTCCGCGGTCTGGCAGGTGTTCGACGGCGCCGGCACCGTGCGGGTCGGCGAGCGCGAGTGGCAGGTCGGGCGCGGTGACCTCGTCGCCGTGCCGTCCTGGGTGCCGCTGACGGTCACGGCCGACAGCGGCGTCGACCTGTTCCGCTTCTCCGACACCCCGATCTTCGAACGCCTGCACGCCGACCGCGTCCAGGTGGAAGGAGCCCCCGCGTGAGGCTGACGACCCTGCGTACCGGGGGCGGCACGCGCGCCGCCCGCATCGAGGGCGGGTCCGCCGTCGAGATCGACGCCTCCGACGTCGGCGCGCTGCTCGCCGACCCGGCATGGCGCGAGCGCGCGGCGGCCGCGGCCGGGCCGCAGCACGACCTCGCGGCCGCCGACGTCGCCCCGCTGGTGCCGCGCCCGGGGAAGATCTTCTGCGTGGGCCTGAACTACCGCACCCACATCCTGGAGATGGGGCGGGAGCTGCCGGAGCACCCCACGCTCTTCGCGAAGTTCGCCGAGGCGCTCGTCGGACCGCGGGACGAGGTCGCGCTCGACCCCGCGTCGGAGATGGTGGACTGGGAGGCCGAGCTCGCCGTCGTCGTCGGCGCCCCGGTGCGCCGGGCGAGCGGGCCGGAGGCCGAGGCGGCCATCGCCGGGTTCGCGGTGCTCAACGACGTCACCATGCGCGACTGGCAGTACCGCACCCTGCAGTGGCTGCAGGGCAAGACGTTCGAGGCCACCACACCGTTCGGGCCGCAGCTGGTCACCGCGGACGAGCTGCCGGGCGGCGCTCGGCCCTCCCTGGACCTGGCGTGCGCGGTCGACGGCGAGACCGTGCAGGCCGCCAACACGTCCGACCTGGTCTTCGACCCGGTCGCGCTGGTCGCCTACGTCTCGCGGATCGTCACCCTCAACCCGGGCGACGTGATCGCCACCGGCACGCCGGGCGGGGTCGGCCACGCCCGGAAGCCCGCGCGCTACCTCGCCGACGGGGCCGTCCTGACCACCGAGATCGAGGGGCTGGGCGGCCAGCGCAACGTCGCCCGGGCCGCGGTCCCCGCGCCGGTCTGAGATGCCCGCCGACGTGGACGCCGTCGTCGTCGGGGGCGGCATCGGCGGGCTCGGGAGCGCGCTCGCGCTCGCGCGCGCCGGCTACTCCGTCCGGGTCCTCGAGCAGGAGTCGGAGTTCGGTGAGGTGGGCGCGGGCCTGCAGATCGCCCCGAACGCCACCCGCCTCCTGCGGTCGTGGGGCCTGCTCGACGAGGTCGTCGACCTGGGCGTGACGCCGCGCCGTCTCGTCATGCGCGATGCCCTCGACGGCAGCGAGCTCACCCACGTCGACGTCGCCGAGACCGCCCGCCGCTACGGCGCGCCGTACGTGGTGACCCACCGCAGCGACCTGCTGTCCGCCCTGCTCCGGGGGTGCCGGGAGGCCGGCGTCGACCTCGTCACGGACGCCACCGTCGACGATGTGGAACTCGCCGCCGACCACGCAGCCGCGGTGGGGGGCCGCCGCCGCGACACCGGCCGGGTCGTCGTCGCCGCCGACGGCCTCGGATCCCGGCTGCGCGCCCGGCTCAGCGCCGACGAGCCGGTGAGCTCCGGCTACGTCGCCTACCGGGGGGCGCTCCCGCTCGCCGACCTGCCCGACACCTCGGGCCTCGCCCTCGACGACGTCGTCGTCTTCATCGGGCCCGGCTGCCACTTCGTGCAGTACCCGCTGCGGCGGGGCGAGATGTTCAACCAGGTCGCGGTGTTCCGGTCGCCCAAGGCACTGGCCGGCGAGCAGGAGTGGGGCACCCCGGACGAGCTCGACGGCGCGTTCGCCGCCGCCTGCGACCGCATCCAGGAGGCGCTGCCGAACCTGTGGCGCAACCGCTGGTGGCGGATGTACGACCGCGACCCCGTCACCACCTGGGTGGACGGCCGCCTCGTCCTCACCGGCGACGCCGCCCACCCCATGCTCCAGTACCTCGCCCAGGGCGCCTGCCAGGCCCTCGAGGACGCCGCCCAGCTCGCGGAGCAGGCCACGAAGGCGCGCACGGGCGACACCACCGACTGGGACCGGGCGCTGGCCGCCTATGCCGAGATCCGCACCGCCCGCACCGCCCGGGTGCAGCGCACCGCGCGCCAGTGGGGCGACTTCTGGCACTGCGACGGCCTGTTCCGCGCCACCCGCAACGCCCTGCTGCGCGACCGCGACCCCGGCGACTTCCGCTACATCGACTGGCTCTACGCCGGCTGACAGCGCGGCGCCGCCGCGACAGCAGGCGGGACGGCGGCGGCCAGGCGCTCACACACCAACAGTGGTGCTCACACAGCAACTGCAGTTCGTGTGCGAGCACCACAATTAGTGTGTGACGGGTCCGGAGCGTTCCACGATGGCCCGTGCCCGCGCCACCTCCAGCTTGCCCGTCGGGGTCCTCGGCAGGTGCTCGACCCGTACGATGCGGCGCGGCACCTTGTAGCCCGCGAGCGTGCGCCGGACCCACTCCTGCAGCTCTCCTTCGGTGGGCGCTGCGGGCGTCGCGACGACCGCGGCCACGCTCTCGCCCCACGTCGGGTCGGGCACGCCGACCACCGCGCAGTCGGTGACGTCGGGGTGGGTGAGGAGCGCGTTCTCGACCTCTTGGGGGTGCACCTTCTCGCCGCCGGTGTTGATGACACCCGAGCGGCGGCCCAGGAAGTGGATCGCCCCGTCGGCGTCGAGCCGGGCGTGGTCGCCGGGGATGGCGTAGCGGACGCCGTCGATCGTGCGGAAGGTCGTGGCCGTCTTCGCGCTGTCCTTGTAGTAGCCCAGGGGCATCGGCCCGCTGTAGGCGAGGACGCCGACCTCGCCGCTACCCGGTTCGACGATGCGGTCGTCGCCGCCGATGACCGCGGTGGCGGGCACCGGGAGGAACCGCGACGGGAGGTCGTCCACCGAGCGCGTGATCGCGAACGCGAACGGCCCGCCCTCGCTGGAGGCGATGGCATCTGTGATCGTCACCTGTGCGCGCTCGTGGAGGGCCCGCTTGAGCCGGTCGCTGAAGGCGGTACCGGAGCTGATCATCCCCCGCAGCGCGGAGAGGTCGTGGGGCCGCCCGGCCTCCTCGGCGGCCAGTAGCTCGCCGACCAGCGGCTGGGTGACCGCGTTGCCCGCGACGATCATGGTGCTGACCCGCTGCGTCGCGACGGTCTCCCACACGCGGCGCGGGTCGAGCCGGCCCGGACCGGCCGTGACCGCCCGGCCGCCGACGAGCAGGGCGCCCATCGTGTTGAACATGCCCGTGCCGTGCATCAGCGGGACGACCGGCATCATCGTCGGCGCGCGCCCCTCCGTGCGCGCGGCCACCGCCACCTCCACCGCCTCGTCGAGCGTGGCCGGGAGGGTCGTGCGGCCGAGCGGCCCGAAGACCGCCACCGCGATGCTGTGCAGGAGGTCGGCCTGCCGCCAGATCACGCCCTTCGGCTTGCCCGTCGTGCCGCCGGTGTACATGAACAGCCGGTCCGAGCCCGGGCGCGGGGTGTGCGGGCGTGGGGGAGTGGTGGCGAGGACCTCGTCCAGCTCCCGGGCGTCGGGGCCGGCACCGGGGCCGACGCGCACCAGCAGCCGCAGGGTGCGGACGTGCTCCGCGGCGTGCCCGACGTTCCCGCCGAGCGTTCCGCTGAACACGACGGCCGCGGCGTCCGCGTCGGCGAGCAGTTCGGTGAGCTCGTGGCCCGTGTAGCGGTAGTTCGCGTTGACCGGGACCGCCCCGATCTTGAACGCGGCGAACACGGTCTCCAGGTACGCGGAGCCGTTGTAGAGGTAGCACGCGACGGTGTCGCCCGGCCCCACGCCGGCCGCCTCGAGGGCGGCGGCGAGGCGGGATGCGCGGTCGTCGAACTCGGCGTAGGACCGGTCGCGCCCGGGCTCGGAGACGGCGATCTCGTCCGGGATGTGGTCGGCCACCGCTTCCCACACCGTCCCGAACGAGACGTCCACATCAGGCCTCGAGGCCGAGCAGCCGGATCGCGTTCTCCTTGAGGATCAGCGGCCGGACCTCGTCCTTGAGGTCGAGCTTCGCGAAGTCGGCGAGCCAGCGGTCCGGCGTGAGCGCCGGGAAGTCCGACCCGAAGAGCACCTTCTTCTTCAGCAGGGAGTTCGCCTGCCGGACCAGCTGCGGCGGGAAGTACTTGGGCGACCACCCGGACAGGTCGATGTAGACCTGCGGCTTGTGGCCCGCCACCGCGAGGGCCTCGTCCTGCCAGGGCACCGAGGGATGGGCGATCACGATCGGCATGTCGGGGAAGTCGACGGCGACGTCGTCGAGGTGGATCGGGTTGGAGTACTTCAGCCGGATGCCGCCACCGCCGCGCTGGCCCGAGCCCACGCCGGTCTGGCCGCTGTGGAAGAGCGCGGGCAGGCCGGCCTCGGCGATCACCTCGTACAGCGGGTACGCCGCCCGGTCGTTCGGGTAGAACTCCTGGGTGCTCGGGTGGAACTTGAACCCCCGCACGTGGTGGTCCTCGATCAGCCGGCGGGCGATCCGCACGGCCGCGGCGCCGCGGCCGGGGTCGACGCTGGCGAACGGGATGAGCGTGTCGGTGTACTCCGCGGCCTGCTCGGCGATCTCCTCGTTCGACACGCGCGGTTCCCGCCCCGAGCGGGTGATGGAGTCGACCGTGAAGACGACCGCCGCCATCGACCGCTCCCGGTAGTAGGCGGCGAGCTCGGGGACGGTGAGCTCGGGGATCACCCCGAACGTCCCGGCGAGCGCGGCGGCCTCGCCGCTCGAGCGCGCCCCCTCGTCGACGGATGCCAGAACGTGGGTGTGCACGTCGATCGCGGTCAGCCGGCTCACGTCCATGGGTCACAGGTTAGGAACCCGGTCCGGGCGCGGACAGCGCGGAATGACCGATCGCCCTTGGTCCGGCGACCGAGTGCGGCCGAGACACATGACGCGGATCGGGCCCGGAAGGCGACGCCGGGATGACGGCGCGCGCCGCGCGTGGGCATGCTAGTGATCCCGGCCGGACACGGAGAGGCCGGGAGGAGGTCGGATGCCCGGTCGAGGTTCGGGAGTCGCCGTTGCGCCGGCCACTGGCCCGCTCGTGGACTGGTCGGAGCTGTCCGAGCACGCCCCCGACGGCCTGGCCGTCGTGGACGGCCACGGGCGCTTCGTCCAGCTGAACGCGGCGGCGGCCGAGCTCTGCGGTCGGAGTCCGGACGATCTCGTCGGCACGTCCGCGCCCTTCGAGCTCGCCTGCCCGGCACCCGTCGGCGCGGCGGGTCTGCTCGAGGACGAGCCGGCCGAGCAGGTGTCGGTCTGGGCGCCGGCCGCGGGGGTGCGCCGGGAGTTCGCGTACCGCGCCCGTCCGCTCCCCGGGCCGGTGCGCGCCACGGTCGTCGCCTTCCGCGACGTCACCGCGGAGCGGCAGCGGCAGCGGCGTGTGGCGGCGATCGCGCGGGCCTCCGCGACGCTCACATCGGCCCGGTCCGTCACGGCGATGCTCGACGCGCTGGCTCGCGAGGTCGTGCTGGCCGATGCGCTCGCGGCGGTGCAGATCATCACGTTCGACGGCGCCGGCCGGAAGCTGCAGATCATGGGGTCGGCCGGGTTCCGGCGGTGGCCGGACTTCTTCGACCGCCTCATGCGCTGCCGGGCGCGCGGCGGCGCGCTGCGCATGCTCGAGGCGCTCGACCAGCGGGAACCCGTGGTGGTGCCCCACCGCTGGGGGGTGATCGAGGAGGACCCCGCGTGGGCTCCGCTGCGGGAGTACCTCAGCGAGCTCGAGTGGGACTCGTTCGCCAGCGTCCCGCTGATGATCCGCGGCCGGACGGAGGGCGTGATGAACGCGTTCTTCGCGCCGGGCCAGGTCGTCGGCCGGTCCACGCTGGAGTTCCTGGTGGCGATGGCCGAGCAGGCGGCGGTGGCGGTGGACTACGCCGCGCTGCTGCACGAGGAGCGTGCGCTGGCCCGCCGGGAGGAGCGCCAGCGCCTGGCCCGCGACCTGCACGACTCGATCGTCCAGCAGGTGTTCTCGGTCGGGATGCAGGCGAAGTCGCTCGCCGTGCTCGGCGGGCGCGGTGGCGCGGTGCCCGCGCCGAACGTGCAGCGGATCGCCGGCGAGATCGAGGACCTGTCCAAGACCGTGCTCGCGGGCCTGCGGGCGATGGTGCACGAGCTGCGGCCCTCGACGTCGGCGCAGATCGGGCTGGGGGAGGCGGTGCGGGCGCTCGTCGAGAGCACCGGCAACCGGACCGGCCTGCGCTTCGACCTGGTCGTCGGTGACGGACTGGCCGATGTGGGCTCCGAGATCACCGAGGACGCCTACCGCATCGTCGCCGAGGCCATCCACAACGTCGTCAAGCACGCCGAGGCCGGCGCCGTCACCGTCCGCCTCGGGATCCGGGACCACGTGCTGACCGTGAGCGTCGCCGACGACGGGCGCGGCGTGCGCGCCGCCCGCGCGGCCACCGGTCCGGCCAGGTCGGACCGGTACGGGCTGACGAGCATGCGCGAACGCGCGGAACGGTGGGGCGGCACGCTGCGCGTCCGGCCCCGGTCGGGGGCCGGGACATCCGTGCGGGCGGTCATCCCGCTGCCCGTCTCGGTGTCCCACCAGAGGGTCGTCAACTGAGGAGGAACTCCATGCTCGACGGCAGGGTTGCCGTGGTCACCGGGGCCGGGCGCGGCCTCGGCCGCTCCTACGCGCGTGCGCTCGCGGCCGCGGGCGCGTCCGTCGTGGTCAACGACCTCGACGCGGACGTGGCGCGGGAGACGGTGGCGTCGATCGTCGACGCAGGCGGGAACGCGGTGGCCGAGGTCGGTGCCGTCGGCGGGTCGGAGGTCGCCGACGCCCTCGTCGCCCGGGCCGTCGACGAGTTCGGCCGGCTCGACGTGATGATCACCAACGCGGGCGCGCTGCGCGACAAGACGCTGCGCAACACCACCGACGACGACTTCGACCTGGTGGTCACGAGCCACCTGCGCGGCACGTTCACCTGCGGCCGCGCCGCGGCGGCGCGCTTCCGGGAGCAGGGTGAGGGCGGCCGGCTGATCCTGGTGGGTTCCCCGGCCGGGCAGCGGGCGAGCTTCGGCCAGACCGCCTACTCCGCGTCGAAGGGCGCGATCGTCGCCATGATGCGCACCTGGGCCGTGGAGCACGCGAAGATCGGCGTGACGGTGAACGCGGTCGTCCCGACCGCGCTGACCCGCATGGTCGCGACCATCCCCGGCCTCGGCGAGCTCGTCGAGAAGGCCGACCGGGGTGAACCGATCCCGGAGAACGTCCGCCGGCGGGGCCTCGGCACGCCCGACGACGTCGGCCCGCTCGTCGTCTACCTGGCGTCTGCCGAGTCGGCCGGCGTCACGGGCCAGGCCATCGCCGTGGGCGGTGACCGCATCGCGCTGTGGACCCATCCCGGCCAGGTCGCCGAGCAGCTGCGGTCCGGCGGCTGGACCGGGGAGGCGGTGCGCGACGTGTTCGCCGGCGAGCTGAAGGGCGAGCTGCAGGAGTTCGCACCGCCCCCGGTCGACCGGGGTGAGTGACGTGGCCGCGCTCCTGGTCATATGACGTACGCGGCCCGATGACGGAGTGCCGGGGCGAGACCGGTCATGCGCGGGATGGCCGGCCACGTGGCGACCTCTAGCGTCACTGCGATGGTGCTCGATCGCTGCAGCGTCATGGGCGTCGTCAACGTCACCCCGGACTCGTTCTCCGACGGCGGGTGGTACGCGACGACGGAGGCCGCGGTCGCGCACGGCGTCGCGCTGCGCGCGGCGGGTGCCGACTGCGTCGACGTCGGAGGGGAGTCGACCCGGCCCGGTGCCGGGCGGGTCGACGCCGAGACCGAGCTGCGTCGGGTGCTGCCCGTGGTGACCGAGCTGACGGCGGCGGGTGTCTCCGTGAGCGTGGACACGACGAGGGCGCGCGTCGCCGCGGCGGCCGTCGCCGCCGGCGCCGTGATCGTCAACGACGTGACGGGCGGGCGGGCGGACCCGGGGATGGCCGCGGTCGTGGCGGAGACCGGGGTGTCGTGGGTGCTCACCCACGCCCGTGGCGCCAGCCGCGACATGTACGCCACGGCCGTGTACGACGACGTCGTGCGGGACGTGGCCGCGGAGCTGAGGGCGCGCGTCGACGACGCGGTCGCCGCGGGCGTGGATCCCGGACGGCTGATCCTCGACCCCGGGATCGGCTTCGCCAAGCGCGCCGAGCACAGTTGGACGCTGCTCGCCCACCTGGACGCGCTCGTCGCGCTCGGGTACCCGGTGCTGGTCGGGGCGTCGCGCAAGAGCTTCCTCGCCGACGTGCTCCCGGAGGGCCGGACGGCCGCGGACCGGGACGCCGCCACGGTGGCCACCACCGTCATTGCGGCGCTCGCGGGCGCCTGGGGCGTGCGGGTGCACGACGCCGCCGGGTCGGCCGACGCCGTGCGTGTGGTCGCGGCGCTCCGCGACGCCCGCGCCGGCGTCGCCGTGGCCGTGCCTTCCGCCCCGGTGGGCGCGGCGCGATGAGTGCCCTGCGGGTGCTCGTCGTCGACGACCACTCCGTGGTCCGCCGCGGCGTGGTCTCCTACCTCGACGTGCTCGACGACGTCGAGGTGGCGGGCGAGGCCGTCGACGGCCGGGACGCGCTCGAGAAGCTCGATGCCCTGAACTCCGCCGGGGCGCTCCCGGACGTCGCGCTCATGGACCTGCAGATGCCGCGCATGGACGGGGTGGCCGCCACCGCGGAGATCGCACGGCGGTTCCCGTCGGTGCGGGTGGTGATCCTCACGAGCTTCGGGGAGAACGAGCGGGTGCACGCGGCGCTGCAGAACGGCGCGGCCGGCTACCTGCTCAAGGACGCCGGGGCGGCCGAGCTCGCGGCCGCGTTGTACGCCGCGGCCCGCGACGAGGTGTTCCTCGACGCCGCCGTCGCCCGCCGGCTCGCCCAGGAGATCCGCGGCCCGCGCAGTGGCCTGGCCGCCCTCACCTCGCGGGAGCGCGAGATCCTCGTCCTCGTGGCCGCCGGCATGTCCAACAAGGAGATCGCGGCCGAACTGGTGATCAGCGAGCGCACGGCCCGCACGCACGTCAGCAACGTGCTCGGAAAGCTGAACCTGACCTCCCGCACCCAGGCCGCGCTCGTGGCGGTGCGGGAGGGCCTGGTGGAGCCGAGCTGATCATACGAACGGCACTCTCGCCCGACAGGCGCGGACGGTCGGCGCCTGGTGATCGATCCGAGATGCGGGAAGCTGTCTTCACCAGGGCGTTCAGTGTGATCTCGTAGCGATCGAGGTAGCACGATGAGTGCCCGTACCCAGGTCCGGGAGGCAGGACGAGCATCTCGCCGCGCGCCCGTTCGACAGAGCTGGACGTGAGTGCCGCCCGCGTGCCCTGCCGAGCGCCCTTGATCGATCCGAGACGCACCGGCCGCCCCGCGCGGGCGCGGAGTGCCATCTCGGAACGATCATGGCTAGTGCAGGACCACCGTCTTCGTCCCGTTGAGGGCCACCCGGTTCTCCGTGTGCCAGCGCACCGCGCGGGCCAGGGCCCGGCACTCCACCTCGCGGCCGTG
The DNA here is from genome assembly GCF_054486945.1 of Pseudonocardia wallangbongensis. Lineage (NCBI taxonomy): Bacteria > Bacillati > Actinomycetota > Actinomycetes > Pseudonocardiales > Pseudonocardiaceae > Pseudonocardia > Pseudonocardia wallangbongensis. The sequence continues at coordinate 318,312 of NZ_JBRERS010000001.1, read as the reverse complement.
GGCGGCGAACTCCTCGGCGCTCATGGTGTGGTCCACCCGCATGAGCTCCTGATCGATGATCGGGCCCTCGTCGAGGTCGGCGGTGACGTAGTGGGCGGTGGCGCCGATGACCTTGACGCCGCGGGCGTGGGCCTGGTGGTAGGGGCGCGCGCCCTTGAAGCTGGGGAGCATCGAGTGGTGGATGTTGATGGCGCGCCCGTCCAGCTGCTTGCACAGGTCGTCGGAGAGGATCTGCATGTAGCGGGCCAGCACCACGAGGTCGATCCGCTCCTCGCGGACGACGTCGAGCAGCGCGGCCTCGGCCTCGGACTTGGTGTCCGCGGTGACGGGGATGTGGCGGAACGGGACGTCGTAGTTGTCGGCGAGGCGGCCCAGGTCGGGGTGGTTGGACACCACGGCGACGACGTCGAGGTTGAGCTCACCCACGGAGGTGCGGAACAGCAGGTCGTTGAGGCAGTGGGCGAACTTGCTGACCATGATGAGCACGCGCTGACGCTCGGAGGCGTCGACCATGCGCCAGGTCATGCCGAACCCGGCGGACACGTCGGCGAAGCCGGCGCGCAGGGCGGGGACGTCGAGCTCGCCGCCGTCGGCCCGGGCGAACTGCACCCGCATGAAGAACGTGCCGCTGTCGGGGTCCTCGAACTGCTGGCTCTCCCGGATCGTGCACCCGTGCTCCACGAGGAACCCGGAGACCGCGTGCACGATGCCGAGCGTGTCCGGGCAGGACAGCGTGAGCACGCCGTGCTGTCCGGGGTGGTGCGGAGTCACGATGCCTCCAGCCGGGCGAGCCACTCCTTGCGCCATGTCTGCGTCTTCTCCAGCTCGTTGAAGGTGAAGACGTGGAAGCCTGCCAGGTTGCTGTGGGCCTCGCCGAAGCTGGGGGTGAGCCGGCGGATGAGCCGGTTGGGGCTGTAGCCGCCGGGCAGGAAGAACCGCCACAGCATGTTCTGCTGCTTCTTGAGGAAGCGGGCGGACTGGCCGAGGCCGATCCCCGCCGAGATCCGCATGAGCTTCTGGCGGCTCACGGCGCCGGGGATGCCGACGCGGACGGGCAGGCCGACGCCGCGGGCCTGGATGGTGCGGGCCCAGCTCACGGTGGTGTCGGCGTCGAAGCAGAGCTGGGTGATGACCTGCGTGGCGTGCGGCGCCTTCTGCTCGAGGGCCTTCTCGATCAGGTCGTCGCTGATGTGGCCGTGGCCCTCGGGGTAGCCGCCGATGCCGACGCCCGCGAACGGGTGGCCGATCTCGTCGAGGCCCTGCAGGAGGCTCAGGGCGTCGCGGAACGTGCCGGCCGGCTCGGCCGCGTCCCCGCCGATCACGAAGACGTTGCGGACCCCCGCCTCCCGCAGCTCCGCGACGAGGTCGGTGAGGTGCGCCCCGTCGCGGACGAGCCGGGCGGCGAGGTGCGGCGCGGCGTCGTACCCGTGGCGGCACAGGCGCACGGCCAGGTCGACGGTCGGGCCGAGGCCCTTGGCCTCCGTCGTGGTGACGGTCAGGGGAACGTCCAGGGGGACGTGCTCCAGGACGCCCGCCTCGGTCTTCTTGAACGGGAGGATCTCGTAGCTGGAGTTCCGCAACGCCCGGACCAGCGCCTCCCGCCTCGAGAAGACCGGTTCGGGGTGGCTGACGGGATCGTTCGTTTCTGTGGACATCATTTCCCCCGGTACTGGTCGCGGGCGAACTGCACGTACGGGGCCGGGGCGACGGTGGCCCGGATCTTCCAGAGCCGGTGGTCCTCGACCTGCGGCTTCGCGGAGTTCGGTTCCTCGCCCCACAGCACGGCGACCTCGGTGCCGGGCGCGCTGTGGGCGGCGTCGACGGTGGCGAGCGAGACCATGGCCCGCTCGTTCGCGATGTAGCCGCAGTCGAGGGACACGCCCACCTGCCGGTCGCCGATCAGGACCTTGTCCTGCTGGTGCAGGGCGTAGCGGGCCTTGGGCAGCTCGAGGTGCTTCGCGCCGGGGCCCGGGGCGAACAGCGAGCCGATCGCCGCGGCGACGTCGTCGGCGTTCCACACGAGGGTGACCTTCCGGCGCGGGGGCGCCTGGGCGATCCGCTCCAGGGCGGCGCGGCCGACGAAGTCGTGGTCGAACCGGACGTTGCGGTCGTAGCCGACGTCGTAAGGGGTGAGGTAGTGGTCGGCGATCTCGGTGGCGTCGACGCTGCCGCCGAGGGATCCGACGGCCGTGGCCGGCAGCCACTCGCGGTAGGCCGAGAGCTGCTGGTCGTCGCCGAAGATCGCCGGGAGGGGCGCGGGCACCCAGCCGGACTCCAGGTTCGCCGTCGAGTAGGCCTTGGCGCCCGCCCGGACGAGCCCGTGCTCCTTCCCGGCGTCGAGCAGGGCCGCGAGGACGGCCTCGCCGTCGGACCACGGCCCGAACAGCTCGAAGCCGGGCTGCCCGGCCATGCCGTGGCGCAGCCCGTGGACCCGTCGGCCGGCGATCGTGAACTCGGCCATGTGGAAGAACTTCGTCGCGGGGAGCGGAGCGCCGGTGGCCCGCTCGATCACGGCGGCGGCGGTGGGGCCCTGCAGCTCGTAGCGGTAGAGCCGGGGCGGGCCGGTACGCACGGCGGAGTTGTCGTCGCGTTCCGCCGCAACCTCGTACTCGCCGGTCTCGAGGTGGAACTGCACCCAGTCGACGACCATGGGGTGGCCGACCAGGTCGTAGAGCTCGTCCTCCAGGTGGAACAGGATCGCGTCGCCGATCAGGTGGCCGTCGGCGTTGACGGCGACGAACTGCTTGGCCCTGTTCACGCCGAAGTTCCCGAAGGTGTTGACGGCGAGACCGGCGAGCAGCCGCTCCGCGTCCGCGCCCTCGAGGAACAGGTCGGTCATGTGATGGGACTGGTCGAGCAGCGCGCACGTCTGCGCCCACGCCCGTTGCTCGGAGCGCCAGTTCGTGAACTCCGGCCTGATCGGGAAGGTGTGGGCCGGGGTCGGGGCGTTCCGGAGCAGGTCGACCGGGCTTCCGGCGCGGGCGATCGCGGCGGCGAGGCTCTCGGAAGGCACGTCATCGACGGTAGGAAAGCGGCGGCCCGGCCCTCATCGCGCGGATGACGGCATCGAGGTGGCGGTCCGTCCGGGGGCGACCAGGACAGATGACGATGCCCGCAGGCGATGACCTAAGGTAACCCTTACCTACCTCGGGGGCATCGTCATGGATCTGCGCCGGTCGTCCCGCCTCGCAGCGGTCGTGCTCGCGCTCGTCACCGCGGGCTGCGGGGCCACCGGGCAGGCCGCCGCGCCCGCCCCGGCCGGCGGGACGCGCACCGTCGCCGCCGACAACGGCCAGGTCACCATACCCGCGCAGCCGCAGCGGATCGTCGCCACCGGCTACGCGGTCCCGGCGCTGATCGAGGCGGGCGCCCCGGAACCCCGGCCCCGGGTCGCAGGCCGTGAGCGAGTACCTGTCGGTCGAGGAGATCGGCAGCGGCCTCGGCGAGGCCGACGCGATCACCTACAGCGTGAACCCGGACGGGGCGGTGGCGGCGGCGGTGCAGCAGGTGCTCGACTCGCAGCTGTGGAGGAACCTGCCCGCCGTGCGGGCGGGCCGGGCCTTCCCGATCCGCCACACCGAGGCCGCCACCTACGCCGCGGCGATGAAGACCCTCGACGCGATCGACCAGGCCCTCGCGCCGCTGCTCACCCCGTGACCGGCACTCACTGCTTGCGGAAGACGCCGAACTCGCCCGCGTTGTCCGGCGTGACGAGCTCGCAGTCGATGGACTGCTTCTCCGGCCGGCCGGTCGCCCGTGCGGACGAGGTCACCGGCGCCGGTGGCCGCCAGCTCGACGCAGGCGCCCGCGGTGCGGCGGTCCTGCCAGCCGAGCAGCGGGCCGACGGCCTCCCCGGTCCGCCGGTCCCACAGCGCGCCCGGCGCGCTCAGCACCGGCGTGTCGTCCTCGGCCGTGACGTCCGCGACGACGACGTCGGACAGCCCGTACGCGGTGCGCACGGTCTCCTCGACGGTGCGGACGACCCCGAGGTCGACCGCCTCCTTCAGCAGCCGCGACACCCGGGACTGGGACATGCTCAGGCGGGCGGCGATCTCCGGCTGCCGGATGCCCTGCTCGTGGTACATCCGCGCGACCTTGGTGACGAGGCCGATCTTCGCGGTCGGCAGGCGGATCGCCGGAGTGACCGCGTCCTCGGGCATGGGCGTTCCGATCCGGTACGAGCGTCGTGGTCGTCGAGCGGAGTCTAGAAGACCCCGGCGCGCCGACGCGGGAACCCGAGCGGCCGGCCACCCGGGTTTCTTGCCACTTCGGCAAGGGATGGATCACGTGCGGCAAGGATCGGTTGAGACTCCCGGAGCCCGGCGGACGTCCGGGTCCGCGAGGAGTGAAGATCCACATGGTGTCTCCCACCGCCACCGGGGCGGACCGAACCACCGCACCGATGCCGTACGCATCGTTGCTGGTACTCACCCTGATGCAGGTGACGCTGGTGATCGACAACAGCGTCGTGAACGTCGCCCTTCCGGTGATCCGGGACGAGCTCGGCTTCTCCGCCGCGGGCCTCTCCTGGGTCGTGACGTCCTACGCGCTGGTCTTCGGCGGGCTGGTCCTGCTGAGCGGCCGGGTGGGATCGATCATCGGCCCCCGCCGCGCGTTGCTGATCGGGATCTCCGTCTTCGTCGCCGCGTCCGCCTTCGGCGGGCTGGCCGTCACCCCGGGGATGCTGATCACCGCGCGGGTCCTCCAGGGCGTCGGCGCGGCGCTCGCGGCGCCCAGCACGCTTGTGCTGCTGATGTCGATCACCGAACCGGGCGCGCAGCGGGCGAGGGCGATGTCGCTCTTCGTCGTGTCGATCGGGCTCGGTGCGGCTCTCGGGCTGCTCCTGGGCGGTGCGCTGACCTCCGGCCTCGGGTGGGAGTGGGTGATGTTCGTCAACGTGCCGATCGGCGCGGTGGTGTTCTTCGGGGTCCGGGCGCTGGTCCCCGAGGCGGACCGCCACCCGGGCCGCCTGGACGTCGGCGGGGCGGTGTTCTCCACGATCGGGATGCTGGCCCTGGTCCACGGCCTGACCGCGGCCGCCGACCAGGGCTGGGGGAGCGCGCGGGTGATCGCGTCGTTCGTCGTGGCCGGCGCCGGCCTGGTGGCCCTGGTGCTGACCGAGCGGCGCCACGGCGCGCCGGTGGTCCCGCTGACGTTCTTCACGCGCACGGCCGTCGCGGCCCCGCTGCTGGCGATGATGCTGATCCCGGCCGGCCAGTTCGGGTTCCTCTACTTCGCCGCCCTCTACACCCAGGGCGTCCTGGGGTTCAGCCCGCTGCAGACCGGCCTGTCCGTGCTCCCCTTCACGGCCGGCATGCTCGCCACCAACTCCACGGTCGGCCGGCTGGTGACCCGCTACGGGGAGCGCGTGGTCGGATCGGCCGGCATGATCGGACTCCTGACGGGACTGGTGTGGCTCTCCCGCCTCACGCCCGACAGCGGCTACCTCGGCGGGCTGCTCGGCCCGTTCCTGCTGCTCGGTCTGGGCGCCGGCCTCACCATCGCCCCGCTCACCGCGGTGGTCATGCACAACGCCCCCCGCGCGCACCTCGGGGCCGCCTCCAGCCTGAACCAGGCCATGCAGCAGCTGGGCGGATCCGTGGGGCTCGCGGTCCTGTCGACCGTGTTCGCCGGCACCGCCGGCGCGTCCGGCCCGGCGGCGGGCATCTCCACCGCCCTCACCGTCGCCGCCGCGTTCCCCCTGCTCGCCCTGCTGCTGTTCGCGGTGTGGGCGCGGCGGATCGTCAGCTGATCACTTCATGCCCGGCATCGCCACCGGCAGGCCTGCTCCGCGGGCAGCATCGGCCATGCGCTGGTCGTAGGTGACCAGCGCGACCAGTTCGGAGCCGAGCAGGGAGGCACTCGCGACATGTACGGCATATAGGGACCGGAGGCGTCCAGGCAGTCGAGCGGCATCGTCGCGGACCTCATGGGTGACCTGGACCTCCTGGTACTCATGCTGCAGGCGGGTCATCAGACCGGGGAAGGTCCCGATGGCGTCGCACGTTCGCACCGTCTCGACGAAGCCGATCGTGCTCGTGTACGGCCTGCTCGATGCGTGCTCGGCCAGGTACTCGCGCATGTCGTCGGCGTACGTGCGCTCGACGATCATGGTGACCATGGCCGATGCGTCGAGATAGATCACCGCTCGTCCTCGCGCATCTCCAGCAGGACGGCGAGTGGATCGACGTCGTCGGGTACCTCGATGTGGGTGAACTTGTCCCACTCGCCTGCCGTCGGGCCGTCGGGCGCCGGCCGGATCAGCCCGCGCTCGACGAGCTCGTCGTGGCGGCTCCTCGGTTGGCGTTGCGCCGGTATCAGCGTGGCGATGACCTTGCCGTGGCGGGTCACCTCGATGGTCTCGCCCTTCTCGACGCGAGCGAACATCGCGCTGGGGTTGTAGGCGAACTCGCGCACCGTCACGATGCTCATGCACCCCTCCGATCCCATTTGTGCCTACGTGAATGTACTACGTGTAGGCACAAGTGGGATTCGCGCCTCGGTGCGGGCTGGCGACACCGGCGTCCCCCGGCGCGGGCACGCCACCACATGAGCCGTAGGGCCCAGCCGGAGCGGCCGGCCGCGGTCATGATGGTCGGGCGGGGTGGGTTGAGCTGGATGCGGACCCGAGCCGACGGTCTGTTGCGGTGCCGAGCGCCGCTGACAGCCGGAAGCGGCAGAGTATCCGCGTCAGCCGCGGCCGGCGCGTCTCCCAGCCCGGTGGAGCCCCAGTCGTAGCTCACCCCTGCCCCGCTGCCGGCTGCCGGCGGCATCTCTGCGCTTCCGCAGCGGCGAGCATGATCGCGCAAGGGTGGCGATAGCGGCCGGCCTGCCCGCCGGAGGTGCAGACACGACAGTGTCCGGTGCCGTCGTCGGCGTGCTGGGCCAACACGTGACCGATGGCGCCGCGCTCCCCGCGGAACAGGGCTGTGAGCTCGACGAAGAGCGGTGATGGAGGCGTCGAGGTGTCGTCCACGACGGATCTGGGGTCCACGGTTGCCAGCCAACGAGTGGCGGTGACGACATCTCTACGACGTGTGTGCGACGATTCACTCTGCGTCGCGACAATGGCGCGACGCGGGACGAGGCTGTTCGGGGGGCGGGAATCGACGTGTCGCTCGCGGAGCCTCGGACTCTGTTGGAACAGCTCATCGCCGAAGGGCCCTACACCTGGCACGAAATTGCTGATCGATTCGAACAGCATGCGCGGGCGCGTGGCGACAGGGTGTCGGTGAGTTGGCGGTAGCTGCAACGCATCGCGGGCGGTGAGATCGCCCGTCCACGGCCGGCAGTGGCGCGGGTGCTGGCAGACCTGTTCGACAGTCCGATGGACGAGTTGCTCGGCCCACCGGCCGGGACGGCGATCGACGTGACTGCTCGCGACGGCGTGGATATCCTCCGCGCTGCGCTGGGTCGATTCGGCGCATGACGCGCCGGCACACCTGGCGGCGCACCTTCCGGTAGCCCTCCCAGCGTCGGCCCAGCCGCGGCAACGCCCACTGCAGGAACGTCACGCAAGCCGCATCGTTCATGCCGGCCACGATGCCGTGACCACTCGTCGCCGCGGTGGACGGGGTCGGAGACCCAGCGCAGGAAGACTGCCATCGCGGTTGAGTGGGGTCGGCGCGATTCTCGGGTGCCCGTCACGTTGGCCGGTCGGGACGGCGATGCGGCAGGCCTCGCGCGCTGTCGTGGATTCACCTCGGGAGCGCGCGTTGGCATGTGGCGCGTTGCGCGCGGCGGAACGGACGCGGCTGAGTGGGGAACTGCCGATCCTGTGGGCGCGCGGCGAGATGCTCGTCCTGCCTCCCGGACCTGGGTACGGGCACTCACCTGGACGGCAGGTCGACTGCGTGTGGTCACCCTGCGGGTCACGGAGTCGGGAGCACAGGATAGTCGCGTGGGCGCCCGGCGGTGACGGCCTCGTCGAGGTCGGGCGTGCGGCGTGGCCGGGCGTGATCGTTACGAGACGACGCTGAATGCCGTCGTGAGGGCAGCTTCCCGCATCTCGGATCGATCACCGGGCGCGGATCCGCCCGAGCCCCGGCCCTCTGTTGCACGAACGGCACTCTCGTCCGAACCTGTCGGACGAAAGTGCCGTTCGTACGAGAATCAGCGCTCGTGCAGCGGGAGCAGATCCTCGGCCGCGAAGGAGGCCAGCACCGTGTCGCCCGCCTGCCACGAGCCCCCGGCACTGCGCGGCCGCTCCGCGACCACCGCGATGCCGGCGGGTTCGAGCTCCAGGTGGTAGCGGACGCTGTCGCCGAGGTAGACCCGGCCGGTGATCCGCGCCTTGTGCCCGCCGGGGGACGGTTCGCCCGCCGGGCCGAGCCGCACCGCCGAGGGGCGGATGCCCACGTGGTCGGCGGGCCCGGCGCTCGGCACGGGCAGGTCGAGGCCGTCCGCGGTGCGGTAGCGGCCGTCCACGACCGTGCCGGGGAAGATGTTCTCGACGCCCATGAAGTCGGCCACGAACACCGTGCGCGGGCCCTCGAACACCTCGGACGGGCTGCCGACCTGCTCCACCCGCCCGGCGTTCAGCACGGCGATGCGGTCGGAGATCGACAGGGCCTCCTCCTGGTCGTGGGTGACGAACAGGACCGCCTGCTCCAGCCGCTGCTGCAGGGCGCGCAGCTCGAGGCGGATCTCCTGGCGCAGCTTGGCGTCGAGGTTGGACAGCGGCTCGTCCATGAGCAGCACCCGCGGCCGGACCGCGACGGCCCGCGCCACCGCGACCCGCTGCTGCTGCCCGCCCGACAGCTGGCCCGGGTAGCGGTCACCCAACCCCGCGATGTCCATCAGTGTGAGGGCTTCCTGCACCCGCGACGCGACGTCGCCGGCCGGGAGCTTGCGGGCCCGCAGGCCGTAGGCCACGTTGTCCCGCACGCGCAGGTGCGGGAAGAGCGCGTAGTTCTGGAAGACCACGGCGGTGTCGCGCCGGTAGGGCGGCACCGCCGTGACGTCCGCGCCGGCGAGCAGCACCCGGCCGGTGTCGGCGGGCAGGAAGCCGGCCACGACGTTCAGCGTGGTGGTCTTGCCGCACCCGCTCGGCCCGAGCAGGCTCACCAGCTCGCCCGCCTCGACCTCGACGTCGACGCCGTCGAGCACCGGCGTCGCGCCGAACGACTTGCTCACGCCGTCGATGCTGAGAGCAGTCACCCCTTCACCCCTCCGGACAGGACCTGGCCGAACCGGATGAACCTGTTGGAGATCACCAGCAGCAGGCCCACCAGCAGGATCTGCACGGTGGACACGGCGGCGAGCGTGGGGTCCACGCGGAACTCGGCGTACTGGACCATCGCCACCGGCAGCGTGATCTGGCCGGGGGAGATGAGGAACAGGCTGATCTCCAGCTCGGCGAACGAGAAGATGAACGCGAAGATGAACGCGCCGACGAGCGACGGGCGCAGCAGCGGCAGCGTCACCCGCCACAGCGTCTGCCACGGGCCCCGGCCGAGGTCGAGCGAGGCGCGCTCGACGTCCGTGCCGAGGCTCGACAGGCCCGCGTGCACGAGCCGGAACGTCCACGGGAGCGTGATCGTCGTGTGGGCGAGCAGCAGGGCGCCGAGCGTCGGCACGAGGCGGACCTGCAGCGCCCACGACAGCTGGTAGAGGTAGATGTAGATGGCGACGCCGCTGACGATCGCCGGGATCAGGAGCGGGAGCAGGAACCCGTTCTCCAGGAGGGCTCGCCTGCGCAGCCGGGCGCGGCCGAGCCCGATCGCGGCCAGGAGGCCGAGCGCCGTCGCGAGCAGCGCGGTGGAGAGCGCCAGCACGAACGACAGCCGGAGCCCGCCGAAGAGCCCGCGCTCCCGGGTGAGCCCGCCGAACCAGCGCAGCGAGTAGCCCGACGGCGGGAACGTGAGGAACTCGCTGTCGAAGAACGACATCCACACCACGAGCGCCACCGGCAGCAGCATGAAGCCGAACACCAGCACGCTCACGACGACGAGCCATCGGGGCATGGTCATCGTGCCATCCGCCACCCTTCGAACTGGCGCCGCAGCAACCTGCCGTACAGCAGCACCACCGCGAGGCTCACGACGAGCATCAGGGCGGCCATGCTCGCGCCGAACGGCCAGTTGTTGTCCGACGAGATCGTGTCGTAGATGACCGGCGCGAGCATCGGCACCTGGGTGCCGCCGACGAGCCGGGGCGTGGCGTACGCGTTGATGCACAGCACGAACACCAGCGACGTGCCCGCCGCGATCCCCGGCACGATCTGCGGCAGTACGACCTGGCGGAACACCCGCAGCGGGCGCGCGCCCAGGTCCAGCGCGGCCCGTTCGGTGTTCGGGTCGACCGACTCGAGCGACGCCTGCAGCGTGAGCACCATGAGCGGGAGCACCACCGACGTGATCGCCACGGTGACGGTGCTCGCGGTCCGCAGCAGCTCGACCGGCATCTCGAGGATGCCGACCGCCGTGAGCACGGTGTTGATCACCCCGGAGTAGCCGAGCAGGGCGACCCAGCCGATGGAGCGCACGACGTTGCCGACGAGCAGCGGGAAGACGGTCAGGATGATCAGCAGCGCCTTCGTGCGGCCGTTCGCCTTCGTGATCAGGTACGCCACCGGGAGCGCGAGCAGCAGCGCGAGCGCGGTGGACGCCAGCGCGACCAGCAGGGTGCGGGTCAGCGCCTCCACGTGGAACGGGCTGGTGAAGAACCGCGTGAAGTTCTCCAGCGTGAACGCCGGCTCCGAGAACGCCGTGCGCGACGGCCGCTCGAAGCTGAACCGCAGGAAGTAGACCAGCGGCGCCACGAAGAAGACGACGGTGATCACCGCGGCGGGCAGCACGAGGAGCCGGCCGGTGCGGCGATCGAGGTTCACTGGTTCCCGCTTCTAGCTGTTGATGAGCTGCTCGACGTACTGCCGGCGCCACCGTTCGTTGTTCTGCGCGAGGTAGGAGAGGTCGACCTGGTAGATCTGCTGCTCCTCCTCGGGCGTGAACCCGATCTCGCTGGTCAGCTCCGGCGGCGGGTCGACGTTGGTGACGGTCGGCCAGTACCCCATGTTCTGCGCGAACTGCAGCTGCGCGTCGGGGTCGAGCATCGCGTCGATGTAGGTGTAGGCCCCGTCCGGGTTGGGGGCGTTGGCCGGGATGCCGACGGTGAAGACGACCGGGAACGTGCCCTCCCGCGGGATGGCGGACGCCAGCGGTGCTCCGGCCTGTTTCCACTGGTAGGCGCGCGCCTTCCAGTTGTACGCCAGCCACACCTCGCCGGACATCAGCGCCTGGCCGAGCTGCTCCTGGGACTCGTAGACCCGCACGGTGCCCTTGCGCTGAAGCATCCGCTGCCAGCCCGCGTCCCAGTCGTTGCCCGGGTCGCCGCCCGCTTCGAGCGCCGCGGCCATGAAGTACTCGGTGGCCCACTGGATCGACATGATCCCGATGCGGCCCGCGTAGGCCGGGTCCCAGAACACGTCGTAGCTGGTGGGTGCCGGGTTCACGTGCTCGGTGTTGTAGATGATCACGCCGGCGCTGTAGATGTGCGGCACCCACAGGTCGTTGCGGAAGTCCTCGCGGATGTCGGCGTAGTGGGACAGGCGCGCGGGGTCGATCCTGGCGAGCAGCGATGCGTCGGCGATCTCCTGTGCCTGCTGGTCGGAGAGCGCGGTGACGTCGATGGTGCCCGGCCCGCCGGTCTGGCCCTCCGTGCGCATCTTCGTCATGCGCGCGACCTGGTCACCCACGTCGTAGACGACGGTGGGCGCGCCGTCGGTGCCGGCCAGCACCGGCTCGACGTAGTCCTGCTGGAACTTCTGGTAGTCGCCACCCCACGTGCCGACCACGGCCTCACCGGCGCCGCCGCCACCGCCTGCCCCGGGGTTCGGCGGTGGTGCCCCGCCGCACGCGGCCAGTCCGAGCGTGGCACCCGCCGCTCCGGCGAGAGAGAGGAACTGCCGGCGGGGGAGCTGCACCACGTCGATCTCCTTCTCCGATGATGGCGTGCATCGTAGGCCGACCGGATCACTTAGTGTCAGCACGTGGCCGAAGAAGATCCCCAGAACGAGAAGCCCGAGCCGCCGACCGACGACCTGGTCACCACATCGCACACGCTCCGTACCCCAGCGGGCGAGCTGGCCTACACCGCGACGGCCGGCCGGATCGTCGTGCGCAAGGAGAAGCACACCGACGGCACGTTCGACGGCCACGAGCCGCACGCCGAGGTCTTCGTCGTCGCCTACACCCTCGACGGCGCCGAGCCGGGCACCCGGCCGGTCACGATCGCCTTCAACGGTGGTCCCGGCTCGTCCAGCGTGTGGCTGCACATGGGGCTGTTCGGGCCCCGCCGCGTCGTGATGGGCGACGCCGGCGAGCTCGCGCCGCCGCCGTGGGGGCTCACCGACAACGAGGAGTCGCTCCTCGTCCACTCCGACCTGGTGTTCGTCGACCCGGTCTCCACCGGCTACTCCCGCGCGGTGGAGGGCGGCAAACCGGCCGACTTCCACGGCTACACCGGCGACGTCGAGACCGTCGGCGAGGTGATCCGGTTGTGGGTCACCCGGAACGAGCGCTGGCTCTCGCCCAAGTTCCTCGCCGGGGAGTCGTACGGCACGCTGCGTGCCGCCGCGCTCGCCGAGCACCTGCAGGACCGGTACGGCATGTACGTGAACGGCCTGATGCTGATCTCGAGCGTGCTCGACATGGGCACGATCCGGTTCACCGAGGGCAACGACCGCCCGTACCCGCTGTTCCTGCCGACGTACGCCGCGATCGCCCACCACCACGGCCTGCACCCGGGCCGGTCGCTCGCCGACGTGCTCGCCGACGCCACCGACTTCGCGGCGGGCGACTACCCGTGGGCCCTCGCCCAGGGCAACCGGCTGGCCGCCGCCGACCTCGACCGCGTCGCGGCCCGCCTCGCGGCCCTGTCCGGGCTCGACGAGGGCTATGTCCGCCGGGTCCGGCTGCGGATCGAGCACCTGCGCTTCTTCCGCGAGCTGCTGCGCGGGTCGGGGCGCACCGTCGGGCGGATCGACGGCCGGTTCACCGGCTGGGAGGCCGACGACGGCGGCGAGGTGCCCGGTCACGACCCGTCGATCGCGGCGATCACCGGCCCGTACACGGCGGCGATCAACTCGCACGTGCGCACGGCACTCGGCTACGCCAACGACCTGCCCTACGAGATCCTCACCGGCCGGGTGCAGCCGTGGTCGTACCGGGAGTTCGAGGGCCGCGCCGTCTCCGTCGTCGGCAAGCTGTCGGCGGCGATGCGCACCAACCCGCACCTGCGCGTCCACGTGGCCTGCGGCTACCACGACGGGGCCACGCCGTACTTCGCGGCCGAGCAGGTGCTCGCGGTGCTCCCGATCCCCGACGAGCTGCGCGACCGGATCGAGGTCCACTACTACGAGGCCGGGCACATGATGTACGTGCACGAGCCGAGCAGGCTGCAGCAGTCGGCCGACCTCGCCGCGTTCGTCACGGCCACGCCATAACATCGACCGATGCCGCGGGTGCGGACGGGGGAGTCGGTGGTCGCCCGGGTGGTGCGGGTGCTGGAGGCGTTCACCACGGACGAGCCGGCGCTCACCGTCACCGAGATAGCGCGGCGCTCCGGGCTGCCCGTCCCCACGGCGTCGCGGCTGGTCGCCGAGCTCGCCGCGCACGGCCTGCTGGTCCGCAGCGACGGGGCCGTCCGCGTCGGCGTGCGGATGTGGGAGCTGGCCCAGCGGGCCTCGCCCACTCTGTCGTTGCGCGAGGCGGCGATGCCCTTCCTCGAGGACCTGCACGCGGTGATCGGCCACCACGTCCAGCTGGGGGTCCTCGACGGCGACGAGGTGCTGTTCGTCGAGCGGATGTCGGCGCCGAACGCCGTGATCAACTACACGCGGATCGCGGGGCGGCTCGACCTGCACGCGTCCTCGTCGGGCATGGTGCTGCTCGCGCACGCCGCGGCCGAGCAGCAGGAACGCGTCCTGGCCGCGCCGTTGCGGCGGTTCACACCCCGCACACCCACGCGGCCCGCGCGGGTGCGGGAGACGCTCGCGGACGTCCGCCGGCAGGGCTACGCGCTGTGCGCCGGCTTCTACCACCTCGACGCCACGGGCGTGGCCGTGCCGGTGCGGGACGGTTCGGGCGCGGTGGTGGCGGCGATCGGCGCGGTCGTGCCGAACGACGGCAACGCCTACCTGCACGTCCCGGCCCTGCTGGCGGCGGCACGGGGGATCGGGCGCGTACTCGCCTCTCATTGATTGAGAACGCCGTACCGGCCCGGCCACGTGCTCGCCGATCCTGCCGGGATGACCGACGACGTCGTCTCGCTCAGGGTCCTGACCAAGACTCCTGAGGCCGACGGCGTGGTGTCGCTGACGCTCGCCCGCCCGGACGGGCACCGGCTCCCGGACTGGACCCCCGGCGCGCACATCGACCTCGTGTTCCCGTCCGGGGAGACCCGCCAGTACTCGCTCTGCGGTGACCGCTTCGACCCGCACGTCTACCGGGTCGGCGTGCTGCGCGAACCGGGCGGCCGCGGCGGTTCCGCTTTCGTGCACGACGTGCTCGTGCCGGGCGACGTCGTCGGCGTCGGGGGCCCCCGCAACAACTTCGCGCTGGTCCCGTCCGGGTCCTACCTCTTCGTCGCGGGCGGGATCGGCATCACGCCGCTCCTGCCGATGATCCACCAGGCCGACCTGCTCGGCGCCGACTGGCGGCTCCTGTACGGCGGCCGGGCCGCGGAGTCGATGGCGTTCCGCGACGAGCTCTCGGCATACGGCGACCGCGTGCGGGCCGTCCCGCAGGACGAGCACGGGCTGCTCGACCTCGCTGCCTTCCTCGGCGCGCCCCGGCCGGGCGTCCGGGTGTACTGCTGCGGCCCGGCGCCGCTGCTCGCCGCGGCCGAGCGGGCCTGCGCCGCCTGGCCCGCCCACACGCTGCACCTCGAACGGTTCGCCGCGTCGGACCGGGGCGCCCCCGCACGGTCCGGCCCGTTCACGGTGGAGCTCGCCCGCGCCGGTGTCGCCGTGGACGTGGCGCCGGGCGTCTCCGTGCTGGACGCCGTGCGCGCCGCGGGCGTCGACGTGCTGTCGTCGTGCCGGCAGGGGACCTGCGGAACCTGCGAGACGACCGTGCTCGCCGGCCGGCCCGACCACCGCGACTCGCTCCTCGCCGACCACGAGCGCGCGGCGGGGGACTGCATGTTCCCCTGCGTGTCGCGCTCCTGCGACGACCGGCTCGTGCTCGACCTCTAGGAGGCTCCCGTGACCACCGCACCCGCCCCGGCCCCGCCCGGGGTGCCGGCCACCGACGCCGACCCGTTCGCGCACGACGTGCTCGAGGACCCGCTGCCGCTGCACGCCCGGCTGCGCGACGCGGGTCCGGTCGTGTACCTGACCAGGTACGACGTCTACGCGTTCGCGCGCTACGAGCAGGTGCACGCCGCGCTGACGAACTGGCAGGGCTTCGAGTCCGGGGCCGGGGTCGGCCTGTCCAACTTCCGCCACGAGAAGCCGTGGCGCCCGCCGAGCCTGCTCCTCGAGGCCGACCCGCCGCGCCACGACGCGCCCCGGCGGGTGCTCTCCGGGATCCTCGGCGCGCGGGCGCTGCGCCGGCTGCGCGAAGAGTGGGCCGTCGCGGCCGAGGACCTGGTGGATCGGGTCCTCGCCGCCGGGGACACCGAGCTGGATGCCGTGCCGGCGCTCGCCGAGGCGTTCCCGCTGCGCGTGTTCCCGGACGCCGTCGGCCTGCCGCCCGGCGGGCGGGAGAACCTGCTGCCCTACGGCGACCACGCCTTCAACGCGTTCGGCCCGGGCAACGACCTGGTCGCCAAGGGCGCGCCCCGGGTGGCGGAGCTGTCGGCGTGGGTCAACGCGCGCTGCGCCCGCGAGGAGCTGCGCCCCGACGGGTTCGGCGCCCGGATCTGGGAGGCCGCGGACCGCGGCGAGATCACCCACGAGCAGGCGCCGCTGGTCGTCCGCTCACTCCTCACCGCGGGCGTCGACACCACCGTCCACGGCCTCGGCGCCGTCCTCTACGCGTTCGCCACCCACCCGGCGCAGTGGGCGCGCCTGCGCTCCGATCCCCGGCTCGCGCGGGTGGCGTTCGACGAGGCCGTGCGGTGGGAGTCGCCGGTGCAGACGTTCTTCCGGACGGCGACCACGGACGTCGCGATCGCGGATGACGGCGTCGTCCCGCGGGGCCGCAAGATCCTCATGTTCCTCGCGGCCGCGAACCGCGACCCGCGGCGCTGGGCCGACCCGGATGCCTTCGACCTGTCGCGCGACCCGTCCGGGCACGTCGGGTTCGGGATGGGCATCCACCAGTGCGTCGGCCAGCACGTGGCGCGGCTCGAGGCGGAGGCGCTGCTCACGGCGCTCGCCCGGCGCGTGGCCACGATCGAGCTCGCCGGACCGACCCGGCGCCACCACAACAACACGTTGCGCGCCTGGGCGTCCCTGCCCGTGCGGCTGGCGGTCGGCTAGGCCGTCGGCGCCCAGAGCCGGTCGGCCTCGCCCGCGGCGAGCCGGCCCCGGTACACGTCGATCTTGCGGTCGATGAGCTCGAGGTTCTCGTGCAGCTCGGCGATCCGGGCGAGCACCTCGGCCCGGTGGTCCTCCAGCAGGGCGAGCCGGTCCTGCTCGTTGCCGGACCCGGCCGAGACGAGCTGGGCGTAGCGCCGGATGCCGCGGATCGGCATGCCGGTGGCCCGCAGCTTGGTGCAGACCTTGATCCAGGCCAGGTCCAGCTCGCGGTAGCGGCGCCGGCCGCTCGCGGTGCGGTCGACGGTGGTGACGACCAGGCCGGCGCGCTCGTAGTAGCGCAGGGTGTGCACGCTGACCCCGGTGCGGCGGGCCGCCTCGGCGATGGTCACGCCCGCTTCCGGGACCGGTTGCTTGACTTCGAGCACGCTCTCAATTCTAGCGTCGTCGGCATGAACGCTCCGACGTTGCCGGATGCCGTGGCCGGCGAGCTCGACCGCCGGCGCCGGCTCCTCGTGCTGGCGATCTGTTGCGCCAGCATCGTCGTGGTGGTGATGGACATCTCCATCGTCAACACCGCGCTGCCCGCGATCCGCCGGGACCTCGACGCCTCGGTGTCCGGCCTGCAGTGGACGATCGACGCCTACACCCTGGTGCTGGCCGGGTTCCTCCTGCTGGCCGGCTCCACCGCCGACCGGTTCGGCCGCAAGCGGATCTTCCGGGTCGGCCTCGCCGTCTTCGGGCTCGGGTCGCTGCTGTGCGGGCTGGCGCCGAGCATCGGATGGCTGATCGCGGCGCGGGCGCTGCAGGCCGTCGGCGGCACGATGCTCAACCCGGTGGCGATGGCGATCGTCGCGACCACCTTCCCCGACCCGGCCGAGCGTGCGCGGGCGATCGGCGTGTTCGGCTCGATGTCGGGCCTGGCGCTCGCGCTGGGCCCGATCCTCGGCGGCGCCCTGGTCGACGGGCTCGGGTGGAGATCCGTCTTCTGGATCAACGTGCCGATCGTGGCCGCCGCGATCGTGTGCACCCGGCTCTTCGTCCCCGAGTCCCGGGCCCCACGGGCGCGCCGGTTCGACCCGGTCGGGCAGGTGCTGGTGGTCCTCGCGCTCGTCGGCGTCGTCTACGCGATCATCGAGTCCCACGCGTCGGGCTGGACCTCGCCGCTCGTCCTGGGCCTGCTCGCCGTCGCCGTGCTGGCGGTGCTCGGCATCCTGGTCCACGAGCCCCGCCGCGCCGACCCGCTGCTGGACCTGCGCCTGTTCCGCAGCGTGCCGTTCAGCGCGGCGATCCTCATGGCGCTCTTCGCCCTGTGCGGGTTCGGCGCGTTCCTGTTCGTGACGCCCCAGTACCTGCAGGACGTCCGGGGCATGTCCGCGCTCGCGGCCGGCCTGTCGCTGCTGCCGGTCGGAGTCGTGATCCTCGCGCTCTCGCCGGTCGCCGGCCGGCTCGTCGGGGCGCGCGGTCCCCGGTTGCCGCTCCTGGTCGCCGGTACCGCGCTCGCGCTGGGCGGTGTGGCGTCGATGTGGATCGGTCCGGCGACGCCGCTCCCGGCCGTGCTCGCGACCTACCTGCTGTTCGGCCTCTTCCTGGGCGCCGTCAACCCGCCGATCACGAACACGGCGGTCTCCGGGATGCCCCGCTCGATGGCCGGGGTCGCCGCCGCGACGGCCTCCGTCGGGCGGCAGACCGGCACGACCCTCGGTGTCGCGATCGCCGGCACGATCATGGGATCGAGCGTGGCGGGCGGCGGCGCCGCGTTCACCGGCGCGGCGGCCGGCGTCTGGTGGATGCTGCTGGCCCTCGGCGCCGGGATCGTGGTCCTGGCGCTGGTCAGCACCGGGGCTCGGGCGCTCGGCAGCGCCCGGCGCGCGGCAGCGCTCTTCGACTAGCTCGGGACCCCGTCCTCGAGGTACGCGCCGCCACGCCGATTCTCGGTCAGGCACGCCAGCACCCGGCGGGCCAGCCGGGGGATCAGCACCGACTCCAGGAGGCTCGGCGACACGAACTCGAACCTCTCCAGCTCGTCGGTCGGCAGCCGGATGCCGGCGATCTGCGCGGCCGCGAGCACCCCGCCGTCGAACAGGAACATCAGCCCGCCGTCCCACGGCGGGCGCGGCGACACCCAGTCCACGCAGAGCAGCCCGCCGAGCGGCGGCACGAACCCGATCTCCTCCCTCAGCTCGCGCTTGCACGCCGTCAGGGGCGACTCGTCGGGTTCCAGTGACCCGCCCGGCAGCTCCCACCCGTCCTTGTAGGTGGGGCGCACCACGAGCACGCGTCCCTGCCCGTCCCGGATCAGCGCGCCTGCCGCTGCCCGCACCCGGGTGAGGCCGGCGATGTAGCCGAGATCGGGATCCGCCGGCGTGTCGGTCACGATGGGAAGGTATCGCCGAGCCCTGTCGACGCACGCCGTCGACCCGACCGATCCGGAAGGCCTCATGGGCGACTCCGTCGTGGTACGGGCGGCAGCGGCCGGTGACGCCGCGCCGCTGGCGGCCACGATCTCCGTCGCGTTCGCGCAGTACCGCGACCGGCTCGAGCCCGAGTCCGGCGCCTTCCGGGAGACCGCCGACACGATCTCGCGCGACCTCGCGGCCGGGGCCGGCGCCATCCTCGCCGAGCAGGACGGCGAGCCGCTGGGCTGCGTCATGATCAAACCGGTGGAGGGCGATCTGTACCTCGGCCGGCTGGCGGTGGTTCCGTCGGCGCGCGGCCGCGGCATCGCCCGCCGCCTGGTCCGGGCCGTCGAGGAGGAGGCTGCCCAGCGCGGGCTGACCGGTGTTCGGCTGGGCGTCCGCATCGTGCTCACCGAGAACCAGCGGTTGTTCGCCGCGTTGGGCTATGTGGAGACCTCGCGCGAGGCGCATCCGGGTTTCGACCACCCGACCTCGATCACCATGCGGAAATCCCTGCCCATGGATTCGGTCGGGATGCAGTAGAGAGCTGGCTGGATGCGGGGCCGGTCGCTATCGCGGCGCCTGAACGACCAGTTCGGGGTCAAGTCGCTGACCCGCCCGCAGGTGTCGGAGATGGCTCCCCATCTCGCTCGAGGCGTCAGAAGGGCGGCGGTTCGGCGTCGTCGGGCGGGATGGCCTCGCCGTTCCAGATCGCGGCGGTGCGCCGGTCGGTTTCGATTCGTTCCAGCCGTGCGGCCAGGTCTTTGGGCAGGCCTTTCCGGGCGGTGGTCTTGTCGGGTGGCAGGTCGTCGTCGGGTCGGTAGTCGTGGGGGTCGCTGTGGTAGTGGTGCCCGGTGGGGGTGATCCATTGGATGCGGCCGTCGGGCAGGGCGCGCACGGCCCAGCCGGGTGCGTGTTTCATGCGGTGTTCGTGCCCGCAGCAGCCGTGCAGGTTGGTGTCGTTGGTGGGGCCGTGCGGGTAGGGCTGGATGTGGTCCAGGTGCCCGTCGAGGGCGCGGCGGCGGCAGATCGGGCCGCGGCAGTAGACGTCGCGGGCGCGCACGAAGTCGGCGAGGCCGGCTGGGGGCCGGTAGGTGGTGCGGCCGTGGTCGAGCACGGTGCCCGAGAGTGGGTCGTAGACCAGGCGCCGCAGGGTGGCGTCGGTGGCGATCTCACGGGCCAGACCGGCCGGGATCGGGCCGTACCCGACCAGTTCGCAGGACTGGTCGTCGGCGCCGAGCAGGGTGGTGAACGGCATCAGGACCTGCACGAGGGGTTTGCCGGGGTTCACCGGGCGCGGCGCCACACCGCCGACGCCCCGGTCGCCGTCCGCATCGGCGCTGGTGTCCGCGCCGGCGGCGGCGCTCGTGTCCGTGTCCGTGTCCGCGTCGGCGCTGGTGTCGCCGTTGCTGTCAGGAGCCGCGTCGCGGTCGGGGGCCGCGTGGGTGAGTCGGCCGGACAGCAGGGCGGCGGCGAGGTCGGCCCGGCGGGCGTCCATCCCCCGCGGGTCATCTGTGCCGCAGCCCCGGGCGAGGCGGGTCAGCCATTGGAAGCTGGCCTGCGCGTCCGGGGCGGACATCAGCGCCCACAGCGAAGCCATCCCGTCCTGTTCCCCACTGATCGACACCCGCCGGTCCCGCCGCGCCACCTTGTGCCGCTGCGCGGCTCCTTCGGGATCGGCGGCGATGACGGCCCGTTTCAGGGCGGCCTTCAGTTGGCCGAGGGTCTGATCGGGGGCCCGGTCCAGCACACGCCGCTGCACTGCCCGGGCCTTCTCCACGCTCAGGTAGTGGGTGGCCTCGCAGATCGCGACCACGCGGCGTTCGTCGAGGCGGCCCTGCTGCCACAACTGCAGGGTTTCGGGGAGCACCTGCTGCAGTTGCACGGACCGGCCGAGCCGGGCCTTGGCGGTCAGCCGGGCCTGTTTCAGGGCGAGCCCGACCTCGTCGGGGGCGAACCTGCCGATGCTGCAGGGTTTGTCGGTGGCGACGAGGGTGGGGTCGTCGCCGGGGCGGCGGTGGGCGAACTCGGCCAGCAGCCGGGCCTGGCGAGCTTCGGCCCACCCCACGACCCGCTCGAACCCGGTGATCGCGTCGATCAGCTGCGCATCCGACAGCCCGGCCTCGTCGCAGGTGTCGGTGTCGATCTCCAGGGCGAACAGCCCGGACGGGGCGCTGTTGCCCCAGGTGCGCTCTTCCTCGTCACGGCGGAGCTCGCGTTCGATGCTCGCCCAGTCGAACGCGTCCTCGAGTCGGGGGTCGACGAGGTCGTCGGCCTCCTCATCGCAGACACTATCGAACATACGTTCGATAGTAGTCGATGTGGGCCGGCTCCGCAATGTGGACCATGCTGCAGCCGGGGCCGATGAACCCGGGTGACCGATCAGCTGCCCGGGAGCCGTTCGACCGCCGCTGGGGACGAGCTCTCGAACCGCGGGATCGATCTCCGGGAAGTGTCGGGTGAGCGAGCCACGACTCCATCTGCGGCGCTGTGGTGATCGGGCCACGGGACGGCGTACGAGGGATCCCGCCCTGACTTGATCCGGGCGAGGCGCAGCAGTTCGCGCACGATGCCTGCGTTGCCCATCGCCCAGCCCGTTCGCGGCGCGAGGGCGGTGGGCGTGGCCCGGTGCTCGTGGTTGGACCACCGGGCGCCGCGTGCGTCGACGGTGGCGCGTGCAGAGAGGTCGACGAGGAGAACGTCGGAGAAGGCAGGTCCATCGTGTCCCTCGACGAGCCGGTCGCACGCGAGGGCCAGCACCCCGGCGGTCCCGCAACAGCGGCCGTTGTTGTCCCAGAATCCGGGCCACAAGCGCCGTGGCAGGCCGGAGGATGTGACGGTGTACCAGCAGCGGTCCTGCAACTGGGTCCACACCGGTTCGCGGGTGAGTGCGCCGAGGAGGCGGAACACCTGCGCATCCCCGGCCGGACCGTTGCACCAGCCGTAGCTGTAACGATCGATCAGCTCCGGCTTGTGCGGAGGGTCCGAGTGCGGAACGGTGCTCGCGGGCTTGGAGCTGGGCGGGGTGCCGGTCGCGACGGCGCTGTCGCAGGAGTCGGGGCTGCCGGTCGTGTTCGTGCGGAAGGCCGCGAAGCCCTACGGCACGAGACGGCTGGTCGAGGGCGCCGATGTCGCGGGCCGCCGCGTGCTCGTCGTCGAGGATGTCATCAGCTCGGGCGGGCAGGTCGTCTCGTCGGCCGCCGACCTGCGTGAGTGCGGTGCCGTGGTCGACGACGCGCTCTGCGTCGTCGACCGGGGTGAGGGCGGGGCGGAGTGCCTCGCGACGCACGGGCTGAGGATGCGCGCCCTGTTCACGGCCGAAGAGCTGAAGGCGGGGCGATCCTCAGCGGGCGGACGCCGTTCGTGACCTCAGCAGGTCGCGCACGCCCACGACGAGGTAGGCGACCAGCAGCACGAACATGACCGCGCTGACCCAGACCGCCGCCGGCCGCTGCGCCGTGCCGGCGATCGCCTCGCCGATGCGGAGCGCGTTCATCGACGATCCCAGCGCGCCGAGGAGCGCGATGGCCAGGGCGACGGCGAGTGCGATGCGCCGCCGCGTCGCGGAGCGGGCGAGGGTGGCGCAGGCGAGCAGCGGGATTCCGACGAACGCGGGGATGAGCGCCGTGACGCTCACCGCGGACGTCAGCGCGTATGCGCCGACGCCGAGGACGACGAGTGCGATGCCGAGTGCGGTGGTGAACCGGACCATCTGGACATTCTACGGGATGTCGAACCAATCAGCACCGCGGCCCGCCGGCCACGCAGCGAGTTGACGAGCGCGAGCTCCTCGGCGTCGACCAGGTCGTCCGGCCGGAGGGTGCGCTCGCGGAGCGCGCCGGTGGCGACGAGCCGGGCGCGCTCGACACCGGGCAGGCAGCCGCTCCCCAGCGGGGGCGTCCACCACCCCCCGTCGAGCCGGACGGCGAGGTTGGCCGTGCACGACTCGGTGACCTCGCCGCGCTCGTTCACCAGCAGCACGTCGTCGGCGGCCGGGTGCCGGGCCAGCCGCGACGAGTACGGCTCGCGCAGGCTGGTCTTGTGGTGCGGCCAGCACGCGGTGGAGTCGACCGGTTCCGGGTCGATCACCAGGCGGACCGGGCCCGTCGCGGCTGTGGGGAGCTCCTCGGCGTCGACGCCCACGGTGCCGTCGCGACAGCAGCGCAGCCGGACCCGGGCGTCCCGGACGCCGGCGAGGCGCGCGTCGAGGGCGGCCAGCACCGCGGCCGGGTCGAAGCGGAACCCGAAGTACGAGGCCGACGCCGCCACCCGGGCGAGGTGGGCGTCGAGCGAGCGCAGCCGCCCGGTCTCCTGCCTCATGGTCTCGATGAGGTGGAACTCCCGCGGGTGGGTGTCGAGCACGCGGGCCTTGGTGAGCAGCTCGGCGTACTCGGCGGCCGGGCGGGAGCTCCAGGTGATCCCCCCGCCGGTGCCGTAGGTCGCGATGCCGCGCTCGCGGTCGATCAGCACGGTGCGGATCGCCACGGAGAAGCGGGCCCGGTACGGCGCCGCCCCCGGCGGGGCGACGACGCCGACGGAGCCGCAGTACACCCCGCGCGGCCCGTCCTCGAGGTCGCGGATCAGCTCCATCGTCCGGGCCTTCGGGGCGCCGGTGACCGACCCGCAGGGGAACAGGGCGCGGAAGATCCCGGTCAGGCCGACGTCCGGACGCAGGCGGGCGGTGACGTCCGAGGTCAGCTGATGCACGGTCGCGAAGCGTTCGGCGCGCAGCAGGCGTGGCACCGTGACGCTGCCCGTGGTGGCGACGCGCGCGAGGTCGTTGCGAACGAGGTCGACGATCATGATGTTCTCGGCCTGCTCCTTGGCGCTGGAACGCAGCCGGGTGACGGCCCGCTCGTCCTCGGCCACGGTGCGGCCGCGGGCGGCGGTGCCCTTCATCGGGCGCATGAGGATCCGGTCGCCGGACAGCTGGAAGAACAGTTCCGGGCTCGCGCCGGCGACGACGAACCGGCCGGTGTCGAGGTAGGCGTTGTAGGCCCCCCGCTGGGCCAGCGCCAGGTCCCGGTAGAGCTCCTCCGGGTCGCCGTCCAGCCCGCGGGTCAGCCGGGTGGTGAGGTTGCACTGGTAGGTCTCCCCGGCGGCGATCCGGGAGCGGACGTCCCGCACGGCCGCGCGGTGGTGGCGCTCGTCCCACTCCGGGGTCCAGGAGCCGGCCGGCCACCCGCCGGGGCCGGGCCGCAGCGCGGCGGCCCGCTCCGGCTCCACGGCGAGTGCGAACCACGCCAGCGGCAGCCCGGCCACAGGATCCCGCGCCGGCAGGGCCGGATCCAGCCCGGGAGCGGCCTCGTAGGCGACGAAACCGAACGCCCACATCCCCGCTGCGGTGCGCCGCTCCACCTCGTCGAGCACGCCCGCCACCTCGGCCGGCTCCCACGCCGCCAGCACCTGCCCGGCCTCGGCGAACCGCAGGGCGGAGCCGACCGTCAGGTCGTCGAACCTCGCCGTGGGGCGGGATGCGCGCATCGTCCGATCCTGCACCGACGCGCGGGCGTCCGGATCGGCGGACCGCGCATCCGGGCTCGGCTATTCGTCGCGCCCGACGGCGGCGGACGGCAGCGCGTCGAGCACCGGGGAGACCCGTCTCCCGATGCCGACCACGACGGGCCCCTGGCGCGTGGACCCGCTCGGCCATATTCTGGATCCGCTTTAGGCTCTCTAGGATGCGCGAGGTCGTTCATGTTGAAGCAGGCGGACAACGAACGCGTCACGCGCACCGGGCCGGGCACCCCGCAGGGTCGGCTGATGCGCGCCTACTGGCAGCCGGCGGCGCTCGTGTCCGAGATGCCGGCGGACCGCCCGGTGAAGGCGGTGCGGCTGCTCGGCGAGGACCTGGTGCTGTTCCGGCGCGAGGGCGGATGGGGGCTGGTGGGCCGGTTCTGCGCGCACCGCGGCGTGGACCTGTCCTTCGGGCGGCTGGAGGGCGGCGGCCTGCGCTGCCTGTACCACGGATGGCTCTACGGCGCCGACGGTCGCTGCCTGGAACAGCCCGCCGAGCCCGAGCACTCCACGTTCGCGTCCCGGGTGCGGATCCCGAGCTACCCGTGCGAGGAGCGCAACGGGATCGTGTTCGCCTACCTCGGTGAGGGCGAGCCGCCGCCGTTCCCCGGCTACGACTGCTTCACCGCGCCCGACGCGTACACGTTCGCGTTCAAGGGGCTGTGGGAGTGCAACTGGCTGCAGGGCGTCGAGGGCGGGATCGACCCGAGCCACGTCTCCTTCCTGCACCGGTTCGTGGGGGAGGACCCGCGCGAGGTGTACGGGCAGCAGTTCAGCGAGGTCGTCGAGGGCACCGACAAGAAGCTCTCGGAGCTGGTCGCCGAGAACTACCGGCCGGACATCGAGGTGGAGGAGGTGGCGCACGGCCTGCGGGTCTACGCGGTCCGGGCGCTCACCGAGCGGCTCAAGCACGTCCGCGTGACGAACCTGGTGTTCCCGAACGCGTTCGTCGTGCCGTTCGGCAACGACCGGGTCTTCTGCCAGTGGCACGTGCCGATCGACGACGAGAGCCACTACTGGTACATGATCTTCTACGACTTCGCCGACGAGACCGACAGGGAGACGCTGCTCGCCCAGCGCCTGTCCGAGGTCTCGCTGCCGGACTACCGGCCGCTGCGGGGGCGCGCCAACGACTGGGGATTCGACGCCGCCGAGCAGCGCGACCTGACCTTCACGGGCATGGGGCTGGACATCAACGTCCACGACCAGTGGGCCGTCGAGAGCATGGGCCCGATCCAGGACCGCTCGGTGGAGCGGCTCGGCGTCTCCGACCGCGCGATCACGGCGTACCGGCGCCAACTCCTCCGCGCGGTCGACGCGTTCGAGGCGGGGCGCCCGACGCCCGGCCACCCGGTCGACGAGGAGGCGGCGGGGGCGCTCACCGGCCCCGCGGCCGTCGACACCCTCGCGCCCGCCGAGGGCTGGGAGGATGCGTGGCGGGACCGGGAGCGGGAACGGCGTGCGCGCTCCCCGTGGGCCCGGTCCGGGGAACGGGTGGCGGGTGCGTAGCGTGGACGAGCGGCCGGTGGCCGAGGCGGGTGGCGGGAGCGCCGTCCGTCCGATGCTCGCCGCCGACCGGGCGGGCTTCGTGGCCCGGCACGAGCTGTGGGGCGACGCCGAGCACGCCGCGGCCGCGCAGCTGCGCCGGGTGGTGGACGAGCTGGGCATCGAGCGGGTCCGGATCGGGTTCGCCGACCAGCACGGGGTGGTGCACGGCAAGACGATCACCCGGGAGGCGCTGCCGGACGCGCTCCGATCGGGCATCACGGTGCCGTCGTCGCTGCTGCTCAAGGACACCGCGGGCCGCACCGTCGCGCCCGTCTTCACGGCCGACCCGGGCCTCGGGGTCGCCGGGTTCGCCGGGATCGGGGATGCCGTCCTGGTGCCGGACCCGACGACCTTCCGCGTCCTCCCGTGGTCGCGCGACACCGGGTGGCTGCTCTGCGACGTGCACTTCCCGGACGGGCGGCCGGTGCCGTTCTGCACCCGCGGCCTGCTGCGCGACGAGCTCGGCCGGCTCGCCGCCAGGGGGTTCGAGCTGACCGTCGGTGTGGAGCTGGAGTTCCACGTCTTCGGTGAACCAGGACCCGACGGCGTCCCCGTCCCGCTCAGCGGGGGCGGGCAGCTCCTGCACGAGGAGGGCCTCGACCGCCACGACGAGCTCGTCCGCAGCCTGCACCGCGGGCTCACCGACCTCGACCTCCCGGTCCGCTCGCTCGAGCTGGAGTTCGGGCCGAGCCAGTTCGAGCTCACCCTGGCGGCCCGCGACGCCCGCCGGGCCGCCGACGACGTCGTGCTGGCCCGCGCCGCGATCCGGCAGCTGTGCCGGCGCGCGGGGCTGCAGGCCACGTTCATGTGCCGGCCGGCCGGCAGCACGTCCGCGAGCACCGGCTGGCACCTGCACCAGTCGTTGCGCGACAGCACCGGCCGCGCGGCGCTGGACCCGGCGGGCCCCGACGAGATCCTGTCCGCGACCGGCCGGCACTGGCTCGGTGGCCTCCTCGCCCACGCGGGCGCGGGCGCGGTCTTCTGCACGCCCACCGTGAACGGCTACAAGCGCTACCTGCCCCACTCCCTCGCACCGGATCGGGTGGGCTGGGGCGTCGACAACCGCGGCGCCATGATCCGCGTCTGCCCGGCCCGCGACGGCGGGGGAGCGCGGTTGGAGAACCGGGCGGGTGAGCCCGCCGCGAACCCGTACCTCTACATCGCGGCCCAGGTGGTCGCGGGGTGCGACGGCCTGTCGTCCGCCACCGATCCCGGAGAGGCCCTGGACGCGCCCTACTCCGCCCCGGCGCCCGCCCTGCCGCGTTCGCTCGGCGAGGCCCTGGACGCCCTCGCGGCCGACCCGGTGTTCGACCGGGCCTGGGGGAGCACGGTCGTCTCCTGGTACGGCGGGATCAAGCGGGCCGAGTTCGAGCGCTACCTCGCCCACGTCTCCGACTGGGAGCAGGGGGAGTACTTCGGCCTGCTGTGACGCTATCCCCGGAAGACCGTGTGCGAGCGGCGCTCGTACCAGCGGGCCAGCGCCTCGCCCGCGGCGATCACGTGGTCGCGCATCTCGCGGCGGGCGGCCTCGGCGTCGTTCGCCGCGAGCGCCTCGGCGATCCGCTCGTGCTGGGTGATGTTGTTGGCGCGCAGGCGCGGGTTGTCCTCCAGCACCAGCGCGGAGACGTTGCGCGGGAACGCGTCGTTGATGTCGCGGATCGTGCGGGCGAGCCGCTCGTTCCCGGAGATCTCGTGGATGAGCGCGTGGAACCGGTCGTTGGCGGCGGTGGTCGGGGAGACCCGTGCACCGTTCGCGGGCGGGTTCTCCTGGAGCACGTCGCCCGTGCGGCGGAGCTCGTCGAGCTGATCGGACGAGATCTCCCCGACCGCCCGCACGCACGCGAGGCCCTCCAGCTCGGCCCGCACCTCGTAGGCCTCGCGCACCTCCCACGGCGCCGGCACCCGCACCACCGCACCTCGCCGGGGCAGCACCTCGATCAGCCCGCTCGCCTGGAGCTGGCGCAGCGCCTCGCGGATCGGGGTGCGGCTGACGCCGAGCAGGGCGGCCAGGTCGGTCTGCCGCAGCTGGGCGCCGATCGGGAGCTCACCCGACATGATCCGCTCGCGGATGGCGGCGGCGGTGTCGTCGACGAGAGCGTTCTGCTCCCGGTGGGGCGGGTCGGATTCCACGGCAAGGCCCTTCGCGCGACGACGGCGAGGATACACTTCCGACTGGTTCGGATCCAACGATCCCGTCAGTGGAGTGCGAGCGCGCGGATGAGCTGACGGGCGGCGTCACCGCCCGCGTCGACGGCGATCCGGACGGCGGTGGACACGTCGAGATCGTCGAGGAGCGCGGCCCGCACCGCCGCCACGGCCGCGTCGGTGGCGCCCGGCGTGCCGCCGGCCACGTACAGCTCCTCCAGCAGCCGGGCCGCGTCCCGGAGCGCACCCGGCCGGTAGTCCCACGTACGGCTCCAGGGCCGGTCCAGCAGCATGAGGCGCACTGCGGCGCCCGGCGCATCGCGCAGGAGATCGCCCACCAGCACGAGGTTGCCGGTGGACTTGGCCATCTTGGCCCCGTCTCGGCACACGGTGCCCACGCGGACCTGCCGCCGGGCGAACGGCGCGCCGCCGACCGCGGCCTGGGCCATCGCGACCTGGTACGCGTGGTGCGGGAACGCGAGGTCGGCGCCGCCCGCGAGGACGTCCACGGCGCCGCCGAGCGTGGCGAGCGCCATGGCCGCGCACTCGGCGTGCCACCCCGGACGTCCCGGCCCCCACGGGCTGGGCCATGCCGGGTCGCCCGGGCCGGAGGGCTGCCAGACGGGCACGTCGAACGGGTCGTCCCGCAGCGGGTCGTCCGGGCGGTCGCCGTACTCCGCCGACAGCGCCCACGCGTCCTCCGCCGTCAGCCCGGCGGCGGCCGGCAGGTGGGACCCGTGGAAGAACACGTGCCCGTCGCGCTCGTACGCGGCGCCGGTGGCCAGCAGCGCCGATGCCAGCCGGACCACGTGCTCGACGTGGTGGCGGGCATGCGGCGCGTTCGTCGGGGGCCGGACGTGGAGGGCGGCCATGTCCTGGTCGAACCAGTACTCCTGGAGCAGGCCGAACTCCTCGTACGGGCGGTTCCGTTCGGCCGCCGCACGGGTCAGGACGTCGTCGACGTCGGTGACGTTGCGCGTGAGGACGGTGTCGACCCCCGTCATGCGGATGACCCGCTGCACGACGTCGGTCCACACGAAGGCCGACGCGTGCCCGAGGTGCGTCACGTCGTAGGGGGTGATGCCGCAGACGTAGATCCGGGCGGGGATCGTGAGGGGCAGCGGCGCGCCGGCCAGCCTCAGGATCTCGGGCGATCGGGTCCGGTCGCGCGTCTCCGGGACGTAGCCTGCGTGAACCGTCGGTCCGGCCATCGTCCCATCGTGGCACGGGGCGCGCGGAGCGACGACGGGCAGCCGCGAGCCGAAATCCGGTGGCCTCCGCCGGGCCGGCGCGCTCGAATGGCGCCGTGCCCTTCGACGCGATGTCCTTCGACCCGCGCACGAGCTTCGGCCCGGCGGTCGCAGCCACCTACGACGACACGCCCCGGGGCGACGAGGCCGCGGCGGTGGCCCGGCTCGCCGAGCTGGCGGGCGACGGCCCGGCGCTGGAGCTCGCGATCGGCACCGGCCGGATCGCGCTCCCGCTCGCCGCCACCGGCCTGCGCGTCGACGGTGTCGAGCTGTCGCAGGCGATGATCGACCGGTTGCGGGCGCGGCCGGGAGGGGACGCGCTCGCGGTGACCTGCGGCGACATGGCCGCGGTGCAGCTGCCGGACCGGTACCGGCTCGTGTACGTCGTGTTCAACTCGTTGATGAACCTGGTGACGCAGGACGAGCAGGTCGAGTGCGTCGCGGGCGCCGCGCGCCACCTCACCGACGACGGTGTGTTCGTCGTGGAGAACGTCGTCCCCGATCCCATGTACGGGCTGCGCCGGGACCGCGACGGTGTGGACCAGTACGTCGATGCCGAGCACATCGGGCCGGACGGTGTCACCGTCGAGGTGGGGCGGTTCGACCGCGTCACCCAGCGCGTCGACAAGTGCCACGTCGGGTTGAGCGGCGAGGGTGTCCGGCTCGACCCGCTCGCGCTGCGCTACATCTGGCCCAGCGAGCTCGACCTCATGGCGCGCCTCGCCGGGTTGCGCCTGCGGGCCCGCTGGGGCGGGTGGTCCGCTGAGCCGTTCGACGGGCGCAGCCTGCGGCACGTGTCGGTGTACGGCCGCTGATCGACCGTCCGTCACCACCTGGCTGCACCTCGCTACTGCCGGGGTTCTTCAGCACACTTCTGTGGCATGCAGCTCGCGGAGTACATGCGCCAGGTACCCGACCTCGTGAGGTTCCCGTCCGTGGACGCCCTCCACGCCGAGCCGGACGCCCTGGTCGCCGCCCATCCCGATCTGGTGAGCGTGCGGCGGATCGGGACGGCCCGGTCGGGGGAACCGCTGCGTGTGCTGACCGTCGGCGAGGGGCCCGCCGACGCCGTCGTCATCGGTGGGCCGCATCCGAACGAACCGGTCGGCGGTCTCACCGTGTGCGTCCTGGCCGCGCTCCTGTGCCGGGACGCCGCGCTGCGCGCGGAGCTGGGGTACCGCTGGCACCTCGTCCCGTGTGCCGACCCGGACGGCACCCGGCTCAACGAGGGCTGGTTCGGCAGGCCGGGTGACCGCCGCGCCTACGCGGAGCACTTCTACCGGCCCGACCCGGTCGAACAGGTCGAGTGGACGTTCCCGCTGGCCGGCGAGGAGTACCGCTTCGACCGGACGCTGCCCGAGACCGCGGCGCTGATGCGGCTGATGGACGAGGTGGAGCCGTCGCTGGTGTGCTCCCTGCACAACGGGGAGCACCAGGGGGTCTTCTTCTACCTCAACCGCGACGACGTGGAGCTGGCCGGCCAGCTCGCCGAGCTGGCCGGGCGTGAGGGCCTGCCGCTGCACCACGGCGAACCCGAGCTGCCGGGATCGCGGCTGATCGCGCCGGCCGTCTACGCCATGCACGACGGTGCGCAGGTCGGCGCGATGTTCGGGGCCGGCGCCGGCAGCGCCGACTACGCCGCCCGGTTCGGCGCGCTGCACCTCGTGCCGGAGGTGCCCCTGTGGGCCGACGCCCGGGTGGCCGACCGGAGCGAGACCGGCACCGGCCACCAGCAGCTGGTGGCGAGCGGTGCGGCGGACCGGCTGGAGGCGCTCGACACCCTGGACGCCGCGCTCGCGGCCGTCGCGGGCGACCTGACCGCGCGATCGCCGTTCGAGCGGTCGGTGCGCGCCACCCTGCGGACCTTCCGCACGGTCGTCGAGCGCCGTGAAGCCGCGTCCGGCCCGGACCGGCCCGCCACGGTCGCGGAGGAGTTCGACCACCGGCACGAGCTGCACCTGCTCCGGCTCCGCCTGCTCGGCACCTTCCTGCGCATGCTCGACGCCGAGATCGCCGTGGGCAACGCGACGCCGACCGTCCGCACGCAGCGGCACGTGCTCGCGGGGACGTTCGACCGGTGGGTGGGGGAGGCCGTGGCCGACACCCGCGGACCGGCGATCGAGATCCGCAGGCCGGTGGCGGTGCAGCTGGGCGCGGTCCTGCTCGCCGCCGCCCGGGCCGTCGACCCGGGTCAGAACGCGAGCAGGAACCCGCCGGGCAGGTCGATGGGCAGCAGCGAGGGCAGCCCGGCCACCAGCACCGCAGTGACCAGCACGCGCAGCCAGGAACCCGGGCTCATCACCCGGACGGCCTAGCGGCCCCGAAGCGGATCGTGATCGCCGTGTGGGTCTGCGGGCGGTCTCCGGCGCGGCCCTGATCTGCCGCCGTTGCCCCACTCCCGCCTGCGCTCCTGTCCCGACGGACACCTGGTGCTGATCACCAGCGCGGAGGAGCTGACTCTGATGATCGCCGAGTTCCTCCCGTCGGACCGGCTCAGGTGACCGGGGTGAGCACCTCCACCGTGCCGCGGCTCCCGTCGACCCGCACGCGGTCGCCGGTGCGCAGGGCGCTCGTGGCGTTGCCGGTCCCGACGACGGCCGGGATGCCCAGCTCGCGGGCCACGATCGCCGCGTGCGAGAGCGGGGCGCCGACGTCGGTGACGACCGCGGCGGCGCGCGGGAAGAGCGGCGTCCACCCGATGTTGGTCACGGTGGTCACGAGGATCTCGCCGGGCCGCAGCTGCGACCCTTCCTCGGCCGAGCGCAGCACCCGTACGACGCCCTCGACGACCCCTGCGGCGCCCGGGAACCCGGTCACGTCGCCACCGGCGGGCGGCGGTGCCGCCGTCGCGTCGTACACGTCGGAGCGGCGGTTCGGGTCGGCGGCCCACGCGAACGGGTCGAACGCACCGCGGATCAGCGACGGGTACGGCGGGAGCGCGGCGTAGCGCTCGTAGGCGGCGCGCCGCTCGGACGTGGCGGGAACCGGGGCGCCGCGCAGGACGGCGGCGACCTCGTCGACGTCCAGCATGAACACCTCGTCGCCGAGGCCGGTGAGCTCGGCGGCCCGCAGCAGGTGGGCCCGGGCCACCGCGAACGCCCGGATCACCTCGGTGCGCGCCTGCTCGCGCTTGCTCGCCGCGCGCGCCCAGCGCTGCAGCCGCTTCCGGGTGGCCTCGACCTGCCGCGGGTGCGTCGCGACGAGCCGTTCCCACGCGGCGTGGTGCGCCGCCTCCTGCTTCTCCAGGAGCTCCAGGGGGTCGGCGTCGGCCTCGCGCATCGCGCCGAGCTGCTGGTCGACCCAGCCGGGCTGCTCGGCGGGCCGGGGGAGGGACACCTCGAACTCGTGCGGCCCGCGGTGGCCGTAGCGCTCGGCGTAGGTGGTCTCGTCGATGTCCCCGCGTTCGAGGAGCGCCAGCCCCACCACCGGGCCGAGGCTGGCGAGCATCTCGCCGTCGACGGTGATCCCGGACGTGAGCGCCGCGGCGTCGGCGTCGCCGACGAGCTTCCGCAGGCGCTTCTGCGCGGTGAGCAGGGCGACCGGGTCGCTGCGCCCGGCGGCGCCCAGCATGTCCGACGCCGTGGCGACGAGGGGCGCCACCTCGTCGTCCCAGAGCCGGGCGTGCGCTCCCGGGTCGGTGGTCGCGGCGATCTGCGCGGTGAGCGCGGCGCAGCGCCGCGGGTTGTCCGCCACGAAGGCGGGCAGCCGCCGGAGGGTGCCGGGCACGCTCGCCACGAACCGCGCAGCAGTGGGTACGAGCTGGCGCAGCACCTGCATGCGCGACAGCGGCACCGGCGGGATCGCGACGCCGGCGGGCAGCCGACCGAACGTGTTCTCGGTGAGCGACCGGAAGCGCGACTCCGAGATGCCGACGAGCCGCGAGATGGCGGCCGACAGGCTCAGGTTCAGGTAGAACCGGCCGCCGATGTTCCCGTAGCCGCGGAAGTCGGGCAGCGTCATCGTCGGCATCGCCCGGGACATGAACAGCCGCACCAGCGACCAGGTCGCGGGCGTCATGACGTCCGGGATGGCCTCGCCGAGGTTGGTGTTGGTCCACAGGTAGTCGCCGCCGCGGCTGTCGTTCCACGGGTCGCGGATCCCCGTGATCGGCCGCGCCTGGACGATGGCGAACCGCCCGGCGGCCAGGGCCCACTCGATGTCCATGGGGCGGCCGTAGTGGGCCGCGATGCGCCGGCCCAGGCCGGTGAGCTCGGCGGCGCGGGCGTCGTCGAGGACGGGCGTGCGGCGCCGCTCGGCCGGCACCGGCCGCTCGACTGGACCGTCGGGGGTGCGCACGGTCATGACCGCCTTGTCACCGGTGCGCCGCTCCCGCACGGCGCCGGTGGCCGCGTCGAGCACCAGCTCGTCCGGGGTGACCTGCCCGCCGACGAGGGACTCCCCGAGCCCCCAGGTCGCGTTGACGACCATCCGGTCGGTCGCGCCGGTCACCGGGTCGGCGGTGAACAGCACCCCGGCCGCGTCGGCGTCGACCAGCTCCTGCACGACCACGGAGATCGCGACGTCGTCGGGGTTGATGCCCTCGCGCCTGCGGTACTCGATCGCCCGCGCCGTCCACAGCGACGCCCAGCAGCGGCGTACCGCATCGATGACGGCGTCGGCCCCCCGGACGTCGAGGAAGGTGTCCTGCTGCCCCGCGAAGGAGGCGCCCGGCAGGTCCTCGGCGGTCGCCGACGAGCGGACGGCCACCGCGGGTTCGCCGAGCGCGGCGTAGGCCTCCTTGATCGAGCCGGCGAGCTCGTCGGGCACCGCGTGTGCCGCGAACAGGGCGGCGATCGCGTCGCTCTCGGTGGTTCCGGCCGCGGCGACGATCCGGTTCTGCAGGCCGTGGTCGGCGACGAACCGCCGGTAGGCGGCCGTCGTCACGTGGAAGCCGGGTGGCACCGGCAGCCCGGCGCGTTGCAGCGTCGCGAGCGAGGCGCCCTTGCCGCCCACGGTGGCCAGGTCCGCCGCGTCCGCGTCGAGTGCCAGTACGTACGTGGTCATGGGGTCTCCTCCCCGCTCGGAGCGGCGTGCAGCCGCTCCTCGGCGATCGCCAGTGCGCGGGCGACGTGGTCGTGCACCGCCCGGTCCATCCCGGCCACCTCGTCCGGTGTGAGCGGTTCGGGGCGCCGCAGCGCGCGCCACGTCGCGTCGCCCACCAGGCCGGGCACCGCGTCGTCCGGCACGCGGAACTGCTCCGGCATGAGCGGGGCGGTCAGGAAGTAGCCGAGGAACATCGCGCTCAGCACGGTGACCTGCTCGGCGAGGGTGCGGTCGGTGCGCACGAGGCCGGTCGTGCGCAGCGTCGCGACGAGCTCGGTGATGCCGCCGCTCGGCGTGCCCTCCTCGGCGGCCGCCCGCGTGAGGCTGCCCAGGACCTCCATGTCGCGGGTCAGCACGGCGGTGACGAGCGGGCTGCGCTGGTAGGCGCGCACGCTCTCGGTGAGGAGCAGCTCCAGGTCGGCGGGGCGCCCCGCGTCCCGGAGCCGGTCGCGGACCTCGGTCAGGAGGCCGGCCTGCTCGCGGCGCAGCAGGGCGAGGAAGAGCCGGTCGCGGCTGCGCCAGTGCGCGTAGACGCTGCCCTTGGCGATGCCCGCCTCGCGGGCGATGTCGGTGATGGTCGTGCGGTCGTGGCCGTAGCGCAGCAGCAGCCGTGCGGCGGCGTCGAGGATGCGGCCGGCCCGCTCGGCGGGGTCGACCGGGACGCCCCGTGGTGACACCGGGCCCTCCTGAGGTTGATGACCAGATGAACGAATCTGGTCATCATGGTGCCACAGGTTCGTCAGGAGCTCTCGCGGGGGACGATCCGGAACCCGACGTCGCGGACGCGCTCGGTGACGGGCCGGCGCTGCATGCGGTCCAGGAGCAGCGTCCCGGCGAGGGCGCCGATCTCCTTCGTCGGCACGGCCACCGTCGTCAGGGACGGCACGAGGTGGGCGGCGATGTCGTAGTCGCCGAACCCGGTGATGGCGAGCCGGTCGGGCACCGGGATGCCGCGCCGGGTGCAGGCGAGCAGCGCGCCCGAGGCGAACACGTCGCTGGCGAAGACCACGGCGTCGGCGTCCGGGTGTCGGGTGAGGACCTGGTCGAGCAGCTCCACACCGGTGTCCATGCTGACGGGCCGGTCGTGCGGGGCGACGATGCGCGGCTCGGTGCCGAGCAGCTCCCGCACGGCGGCGACGAACCCGTCGCGGCGCTCGGCCGCGCGGAAGTCGCCGGGCTGCAGCGCACCCGCGAAGACGGGTCGCCTGCGGCCCCGCTCGACGAGGTGGCGCACGAGCTCGCCGGTGGCGTCGGCGTTGGAGAACCCGACCAGCACGTCCACCGGGTCGGTCGTCCACCCCCACGTCTCGACGACGGGCACGCCCGCGGCGGCGAGGAGGGTGCGGGTGCCCTCCGTGTGCTCGGTGCCGACCACCAGCAGCCCGTCCGGGCGCCTGCCGAGGAAGCTGCGGACGAGCGCCTCCTCCTGGTCGGGGTGGTAGTCGGTGCTCCCGACGAAGATCTGGTAGCCGTCCGGGCCGAGGACGCCCGCGAACGCGTGCACGGTCTCGGCGAAGACCGAGGCGTTGATCAGCGGGATGATCGCCGCCACGGCCCGGCTGCGGTTGGACGCCAGGTTGCTCGCCGCCAGGTTCGGCACGTAGCCGGTGGCCGCGACGGCCTTCTCGACGCGTTCGTAGGTCTCCTCGGCGACCGCTTCCGGGTCGCGCAGCGCCCGGGAGACGGTCTGGGGTGAGACGCCCGCGGCCAGCGCGACGTCGGAGAGGGTCACCGAGCGGGTCGCGGAGCGCCTGCGTCGACGGGTCGATTCCACGGTGGAACCGTATCCAGCCCTGCTCAGCGCCTGCGGAAGACGGGCGGGCGTTTCTCGGCGAACGCCCGCCTTCCCTCGGCGGCGTCCTCGGTGGCGAAGCAGATCGTCTGCAGGTCGCGCTCGTACTCGAGCGCCTTGTCCTCGGGCATGCCGTACGCCGCCCGCAGGTTGACCTTGGCCGTCTCGGCCGCGATCGGGGCCCGGGACGCGATTGTCGCCGCGATCGCCTGCGCCCGTCCCACGAGGTCCTCCGGCGCGGTGACCTCGCTGACGAGGTGCCAGCGCAGCGCCTGGTCGGCGTCGACCGGGTCACCCGTCATGATCATGAGTGCGGTGTTGCTCGGGCCGATCGCGCGGGAGAGCAGGCTCGTCATCCCCCCGCCGCCGATCCAGCCGAGCTTGATCTCGGGTGCGGCGAACGTGGCGGTGGCCGCCGCGATGCGGATGTCGCAGGACAGGGCGGTCTCCAGGCCGCCGCCGAGCGCGTAGCCGTTCACGGCCGCGATCGTCGGGGTGCGGGCCGCACGGATGGCGTCGCAGTAGTCGGGGCGGTTGCGGAAGTCCCATGGGGTGGCGTAACGGTCGAGCTCGCGGATGTCCGAGCCCGCGCAGAAGGCCCGCCCGGTGCCCGTCACCACCACCGACCGCACCTCCTCGGACGAGTCGCACCAGGTGATGGCCTCGGCGATCGCCGTGGACATCTCCGGCGTCACGGCGTTCAGCTTCGCGGGCCGGTCGAGTGTGAGCGTCGCGACGTGGTCGGCGACGTCGAGCTGCACCTCGTCGGTCATGTGGTTCTCTCCTTCGTGCGGTAGAGCTCCTGGAGGCGGTCGAGGCCGCGGCGGTGGTCGAGGATCCCGGCGAGCGCGTCGCGGACGACGGCCGCCGCCGCCGACTGGAACGCGATGTAGCCGGCGTGGCGGGGGCGCACCCACGCCGTCTCGCAGGTGCGGGCCGTGCGGCGGTAGAACTCGGCCGCCCCCGGGCCCGTCCACGCGGCTCGGGCGCTCGGCTGCCCGGCGTGGTCGGGCAGGAACCGGGTCTGGGCCTCGGCGCTCATCAACCAGCGGATGTGGTCGAGCAGCGCGGCGCTGGGGGTGCACCGGCTGCTGACGGCGATGCCGGTGCCGCCCAGCGTGGAGCCCGGGCGCCCGCCGGGGGCGACGGCCGGGGCGTCGCCGAACGTCACGCGCCCGGAGTAGTTGACGTACCCGTAGACGAGGGGGCAGAGCGCGAGGTCGTCGGTGCCCGACATCAGCTCGAGGAGCCCGATCGGGTTGAGCGCGCGCGTCCGCGCCGGGGCACGGGCGTCGATCGCGGCCATGAGGTCGAGCACGGCCAGGCCGGTGGCCGTGGACAGCAGGCGGTCGGGGTCGGCGGCCGGCTCCTCGCCGAGCGCGACCGCGATCGAGGCGAACGACAGGAACGCGTGCGGGCCGGCGAGCGACAGGGCCACCGGGGCGGTGCGGGAGAGCCGCTCGACCCCGTCCCACGTGGTGGGTGGCTCGCCGACGAGGTCGGTGCGCGCTGCGCACACCTGAGTGGCCGCGTCGAGCGGGAGCGCCCACTGCCGCGCGTCGTGGGCGTACGAGCGCATCGTGGGCCCGATGCTCGCGGCGGCCCACGCCGCGAGCTCGTCGGCGCCGAACAGGTCGTCGAGCGGGGTGAGGCAGCCGGTGGCGAGGGCGTCGCCGAGGTGCGGGTGGTCGAGCACGACGAGGTCGTAACGTGCGCACAGGTCGTCGACCGGGTGGGACTCGAACCCTTCCAGGGGCTGCGTGTCCCACGCGACGAGGTCCCCGGCCGCGGCCCGCAGCGCCGCGTAGCCGCGGGGGTGGTCCCACGTCAGGCCGGCAAAGGTCACGACGTTTCCACCACGACGCCGTCCGCCAGCAGCCGGTCGATCTGCGCGCCGTCCAGGCCGAGCTCGCCGAGCACCTCCCGGGTGTGCTCCCCGGCGAGCGGGGCGCCGCGGTCGATCCGCGGCGGGGTGGCGGAGAACCGGTAGGGGAAGCCGGGCGTGGTGACACGGCCCTCGGTGGGGTGGTCGTAGGTGACGAACGTGCCGTTGTGCCGGATCTGCGGGTCCTGGAGCAGGTCGGCGTAGCCGTAGACCGGGCCGGCCCAGATGCCCGCGGCGGCGAACGCGTCGAGCCAGTGCTGCGACGGCTTCGCCTCCAGGTGCCGCGCGGTCGCGGCGAAGATCTCGTCGCGGTGGCTCCAGCCGTGCTCCTCGTCGACCATGTCGAGGAACGAGTCCTCGCCGAGCACCTCGCCGAGCGTCTTGAGCGGGGGGAACGCGAGCACAATGTAGCCGTCCGCGGTCTTGAACGCGCCGTAGGGCGCGCGGATGTAGACGTGGGCGTGCGGCTCCGCGGACCGCTCCTGCGGCAACCCGCCGACGGTGTGCACCGACAGCTCCTGCATCTGCAGCGTGGTGATCGCGTCGAGCATGTTGACCGTGACGAGCTGGCCCTCCCCGGTGCGCTCCCGGTGCAGCAGCGCGGCGAGCACGCCTTCGAACGCGGTGGAGGCGGTGACCGCGTCGACCACGTACTGCCCCGCGGCCCGCGGCGCCTCCCCGGCGCGCCCGCTGGAGAGCATCGCGCCGGACATCGCCTGCAGCAGCAGGTCCTGGCCCGGCCGCCCCGCGTACGGGCCGTCCTCGCCGTACCCGGAGATCGACACGTAGACCAGCGCCGGGTTGACGGCCCGCAGGCTCTCGTAGTCGACGCCGAGCCGGGCCGCCACGCCGGGCCGGTAGTTCTGCAGGAAGACGTCGGCCGATGCGACGAGCGTGCGCAGCAGCTCGCGCCCGGCGTCGGTCTTCAGGTCCACGGCCAGGGAGCGCTTGTTGCGGTTGAGCGACAGGAACGAGACGTTGATCCGGTTGCCGCCCGCGCCGCCGGCCGCGGCGTGGCGCTGCCACTCGCCGGTGACCGGCTCGACCTTGACGACGTCGGCGCCGAGGTCACCCAGCCGTTGCGCGGCGAACGGGCCCGCCATCGCGATCGAGCAGTCGAGGACGCGGTACCCGGAGAGGACGCCGGGCTGCTGGCTTGCCATCTGGAGAACTCCTTGCGTCAGACGGAGGTCGGGGCGGACCGGCGCGCGGCGCGGCCGGCGGCGTCCGGGTTGACATCCGGGTTGACATCCGGGTTGGTCTCGGGTGCGAGCCAGACCGAGAGCGCCGAGATCCCGGCGAGGCCGATCACGAGGAGCGCGACGGGCCAGGTGCTACCGCCCGCCAGCACGACGAGCGCCGTGGCGACCAGCGGGAGCGGGCCGCCGATGAGCGCTCCGGTGACCTCCCGGGCTGTCGCGATGCCCGAGAACCGGACCCGGGGTGGGAACAGCTCGGTGTAGAACGACGCCTGCACACCGAAGATCGCGCGGTCGGCGACGTGTGCCACCACCACGGCGATGTAGAGCATCCCGACGCCGAGCTCGATCAGCGTGAAGAACGGGTACATGAACGCGATCAGGAAGAGCGCCCCGCCGATCATGACCGGCCGGCGGCCCACCCGGTCCGACAGCGCGCCCCACGCCACGGTGGCGGCCGCTCCGACCACGCCGGAGACGACGACGCCGAGCAGCGAGACGACCGGCGGGTAGCCCAGGTTGTTGATCGAGTAGGCGAGCGCGAACGTCTGGAAGACGTAGGCGAGGTTGCCGCCGAAGTTGACGCCGGCGGCGATCAGCAGCCTGCGCTTGTGGGAGGTCCACAGCTCGCGGAACGGTGAGTGCTCCTTGCGGCGGCGGACCTCCTTCTCGAACTCCTCGGTCTCGGGCATGCGCATGCGGATGAAGACGGCGAGCCCGAGCCCGACGACGCTGAGCAGGAAGGGCACGCGCCAGCCCCAGGTGTCGAACTGGTCGCGGGGCAGCAGCGCGAAGAGCGCGAAGACGCCCGTGGCGAGCAGCATCGCCACGTCGACGGCCGCTCCCGGGATGCTGGAGAACAGTCCCCGGCGGGTGCGCCCGGACTCGCCCGCCACCACGACGGCGCCGCCGTACTCGGCGCCTGCGCCGAAGCCCTGCACCACCCGCAGCAGGATCAGCAGCGCAGGTGCCCAGTAGCCGATCGCGTCGAAGTTCGGCACCAGGCCGATCGCGATCGTCGAGAGGCCCATCATCAGCACCGTCGTGAGCAGCACGGGCTTGCGGCCGATCCGGTCGCCGAGGCTGCCGAAGACGATGCCGCCGAGCGGGCGCACGACGAAGCCGACGGTGTAGGTGGCGAAGGCGATCATCGTGCCGACGACCGGGCTGACATCGCCGAAGAACTGCGTGTTGAACACCAGGACCGCGGCCGAGGAGTACAGGAAGAAGTCGTACCACTCGATCACGGTGCCCATGGCGCTCGCCGAGACCGGCACCCAGCGCTGTCGAGCCGCGTCGCTCATGCATTCTCCTATGGTGTTAGCGCTACCGATAGCGCTAACATCCACGCTATGCAGCCGCCGGTCGGAGTGTCAAACCCGGAGCTGCGCGATCTTCGAGGGAGGGTTCGCCGATGAACCGTTCGTTGTCCTACGGCGGCCGCTCGTGACCGCCGCGCTCGTCACCGGGGCCGCCGGCGCGCTCGGCCGGGCCACCGCCACCCGCCTGGCGGCCGACGGGTTCGACGTCGCCGTGCTCGACGTCGACGAGGAAGGCCTGGAACGCACGGCGGAGGACGTCGGCAAGGCGGGCGCGCAGGCCCTGCAGCTGCAGGTGGACCTGCAGGACGCCGCCGCGATCGAGCGGGCCGTCGAGCGCACGGCCGCCGAGCTCGGGCCCCTGGGTGCGCTCGTCAACAACGCCGCGGTCTACCCCAGCCGGCCGTTCCTCGAGGTGCCGCTCGCCGAGTACGAACGGGTCGTGGCGGTCAACCAGCGCGCCTACTGGGTGGCGGCGCAGGCCACCGCGCGGCGGATGGTCGGCGCTGGGGAGGGGGCGATCGTCAACATCGCCTCGATCACCATGCACGGCGGCTGGGCCGACCTCGCCGCCTACGTCTCCACCAAGGGCGCCGCCACCGCGTTCACCCGGGCGCTCGCGCGCGAGCTCGGCCCGCACGGCGTGCGCGTCAACTGCGTCTCGCCGGGAGCGTTCCCGACCGCCGCGGAGGAGATCCACGACAACCCGGAGGAGTACCGGCGGTTCGTGCTGGACCGCCAGGCGCTCAAGCGACGTGGCCGCCCCGAGGAGCTCGCCGCGGTGGTGGCGTTCCTCGTCGGCCCGGACTCCTCGTTCGTCACCGGGCAGTGCATCGAGGTCAACGGAGGGTGGGTGATGGCGTGAAGCTCGATCGGACCGAACTGGCCCGGCGCGCCGGGGACGTCAGCGCGGCGGGCGGGGTGCGCGCCGTGGTGCTCGACGACGGCGCCGAGCGCGGGATCCGGGCGCTGGAGTTCCGCACCGGCGGCGGGCTCGCGTTCGACGTGCTGGTCGACCGCGCG
The DNA here is from genome assembly GCF_054486945.1 of Pseudonocardia wallangbongensis. Classification (NCBI taxonomy): domain Bacteria; kingdom Bacillati; phylum Actinomycetota; class Actinomycetes; order Pseudonocardiales; family Pseudonocardiaceae; genus Pseudonocardia; species Pseudonocardia wallangbongensis. The sequence goes on along the minus strand of NZ_JBRERS010000001.1, from coordinate 276,769 downwards.
ATGGACCTCGGCACCGCCGAGTTCCGCGGCAACGGCTTCGGCTGGCGCTCGGCCACCGGGTTCCGCCACCCCGGACTGCACGAGTACCGCGACGACGACGGCTTGTCGATCATGCGCAGCTTCTCCGGGCTGCTGCTCACCGCCGGGCTGGACCACACGCTGTTCGGCGCCGAGGTGGACGCGTCCCAGTACCGCTACCCGCCGCGGGAGACCGTGTCGAACGGCCTGCACGGGCGCGTCGGCAACATCCCCGCCCGGCTTTCCGGCTACGGCGAGCGCTGGGACGACGAGCACACCTGCGTGCTGTGGGCCGAGGGCGAGGTGCGCCAGGCCGCGATCTTCGGCGAGCACCTGCGCCTGCACCGGCGCATCGAGGCCGATCTCGGCGGCACCGAGATCCGGCTGGTCGACACGGTGCGCAACGCCGGGTTCGACCCCACGCCGCACATGTACCTCTACCACATCAACATCGGCTGGCCCTTCCTCGACGAGGGCGCCCGCTACGAGCTGCCGCTCCAGGGCACGCTCTGGCAGAGCGACAGCGTCGCCGAGCAGGGCGGGTCGAACACCGAGATGCCCGCTCCGCAGAAGGGGTTCGTCGAGCAGGTCTACGAGCACGCGCTGAAGCCCGACGCGGCCGGCAAGGTGGCGCCGCGGCTGGTGAACGAACGGCTCGGCGTGTTCTTCGAGCTGGAGTACGACACCGCGCAGTTCCCGGCCTTCTTCCAGTGGCTGCACCTGCGCGAGGGCGCCTACGCCGTGGGCTTCGAGCCGTCCACCCACCACGTGCAGGGCGAGGTCGCCGCCCGCGAGGACGGGTCGATGACCTTCCTCGAGCCGGGCGAGGAGCGCCGCTACGAGACGACGTTCCGGGTGGGGGAGCTGTGAACGAGGACCTGCTCCCGGACCAGCCCGTGCGCTGCCGGGAGTTCGGCATCGGGGCGGTCGGCGCAGGCTTCATCATGGCCGACGTCCAGCTCGACGCGTACGCCCGCGCCGGCTTCCCCGTCCGCGCGATCACGTCGCGGACGAGGGCGAACGCCGAAGCCGTCGCGAAGCGCCGGGAGATCCCGGCGGTGTACGACACCGTCGAGGAGCTGCTCGCCGACCCGGCCGTGCAGATCCTCGACGTCGCGTACCCGCCGCACCTGCAGCCCGACGTCATCCGCGCGGCCCTTCGACACGACCACGTGCGCGGGATCCTCGCGCAGAAACCGCTCGCGCTGGACCTGGCGGCGGCCACCGCGCTCGTCGACGAGGTCGAGGCGGCCGGCAAGGTCATGTCGGTCAACCAGAACATGCGCTACGACCAGTCGATCCGGGTGCTCAAGCAGCTGATCGACCGCGGCGAGCTCGGCGACGTCGTCACGGCCACCGTGGACATGCGCGCCGTGCCGCACTGGCAGGAGTTCCTGCGCGGCTACGACCGGCTGACGATCGCCAACATGAGCGTGCACCACCTCGACGCGCTCCGGTTCCTGTTCGGCGACCCGGAGGACGTCTACACCGCGGCGCGGCCCGACCCGCGCACCGCGTTCGACCACGTCGACGGGATCGTCGCCTCCACGCTGCGGTTCCCGAACGGCGTGCTCGCGGTCTCGTTCGAAGACGTCTGGGGCGGTCCCGTGCAGGAAGGGGTCGCGGGCGACGTGGCGATCCGCTGGCGCGTGGAGGGCACGCGCGGCCTCGCCACCGGCACGCTCGGCTGGCCGGACTTCCCCGACGGCAGCCCGTCGACCCTGCGGTACTCCAGCGAGTCGACCGACGGGTGGGTGGAGCCCACCTGGACCACGTGCTGGTTCCCGGACGCCTTCGCGGGCGTCATGGAGCAGCTGCAGCACGCCCTCGCCACCGGCGAGCCGCCCGCGCTCCCCGCGCGGGACAACCTGAAGACGATGGCACTGGTCGAGGCCGCGTACCGGTCGATCGACGAGCGCCGCGCGATCCCCCTCAACGAAATCCTCTGACCACAAGGGAGTGGCCCATGTTGCCCGTCGGCATCTTCTCCGGCATCTACCAGCACGACCTGGACGAGGCGGCCCGCCGCGCCCGCGCGCACGGCTTCGGCTGCGTCCAGTTCGACCTGGACTTCACCGACCCGCGGTTCACCGAGCAGGGCCTCACCGAGGCCGAGTGCAAGGAGATCCGCGACACCTACCGCCACCACGACCTGCCGATCGTCTCGGTGTCCGGCTACACCAACATCATCCACCCCGACCCGGAGGAGCGGCAGGTGCGGCTGAACCGGCTGCGCGCGCTCATCCGCAACGGCCGCAACCTCGGCACCCCGTACGTGATCAGCGAGACCGGCACGTACAACGTCGAGAGCGACTGGGCGCCTGACCCCCGCAACCTCACCGAGGCCGGTTACGCGGAGTGCGTCGACGTGATCGGCGGGCTGGTGGAGGAGGCCGCCAAGCACGACGCCGTGTTCTGCGTGGAGACCTACGTCAACAACGTGATCGGCACGATCGATGCCACGCTGCGGCTGTTCCGCGACATCGACAGCCCCAGCCTCGGCCTGGTCATGGACCCGACCAACTACTACGAGGACCACAACATCGACGACATGGACGGCGTGCTGCGCCGCATGTTCGCCGAGCTCGGCCCCTACATCAGGATCGCGCACGCGAAGGACGTCGCCCGCGCCACGAACACGGAGGAGAAGCACGCCGACACCGGCGCCGCCGAGTACCTCTCGTTCCGCGGCGTCGGGGCGATGGAGCTGCACGGCCCCGGCCAGGGCGCGCTGAACTACCCGCTCTACCTGCAGCTCCTGGCCGCCCAGCACCCGAACATGCCGGTGATCATCGAGCACGTGACGGAGGCGGAGGTCCCGGTGGCCAAACAGTTCGTGTACGAGGCGCTGACGTCGGTAGGGGTCTGAAGCGCGACGAACAGCGCCTCCATGGTGCTGTTCGCGCGGTTGGGCGCGACCGTCGCATCCTGAACGCGCTCTACTGCTGGTGGGGGATCACGCACCGCACGCGGCCGCTGCCGTGCCCAACCACGTCGCCTGCGAGCTGCAGGACCTCTCCGACCCGTTCGGCCTGCACACCGACGTCGAGGTGCGCGACGGCGAGTTCGTGCTGGGGGAGCGGCCCGGCATCGGCGTCGAGGTCGACGAGGCGGCGGTCGATGCGGTGCCGACCGTCGACATCGGGGTCACGGACGCCGCGGGTCCGCACGTGCGGCCCGCGGACGCGGGGCTGCGCCTCTGACCCGCCCGTCAGCGGGGGCGGGCGGCGAGGAGCACCGCGCCGGTGTTCGCGGTGACGACGAGGCCGATGCCGAGCCAGTCCAGCGCGGCGGGCGCCTCGCCGAGCACGACGGCGCCGATGGCGGCGGCGAACACGGGGCTGACGCTCATGAAGAGCCCGAAGAAGTGGGGCGGGACCCGGCGCAGCGCCAGCAGGTCGGCGAGGAACGGCACGGCCGACGACAGCAGGCCCGCGGCCGCGGCGCAGGCGAGCGCGGCCGGGGTCGGCGGATACGCGAGGAGCACGGCGATCCCGATCGGCACGTACACGAGGCCCGACACGGCTCCGGCTGCGGCCGAGCCCTGGAGGCCGGGCGCCCGCGTGCCCACGGTGCGGTTCAGCAGGATGTAGCCGGCCCAGCAGAAGGCTGCGAGCAGCGCGAGGCCGATGCCGACGTAGTCGCTGGACGGCTGCGGCCTGGTGAGGACGACGACCCCGGCGGCGGCGAGCACCACGCAGCCCAGCGCGTGGCGGCGGGCGCCGGCCAGCGCGACGGCGAGCGGGCCGAGGAACTCCAACGTGACCGCGAGCCCGAGCCCGATGCGGTCGATGGCCGCGTACAGCGACACGTTCATGACGGCGAACACCGCGGCGAGCCCGAGCACGGGATACCACTGCCGCCGCGTGAACGAGCGCAGCCGCGGCCGTCCGACGGCGAGCAGCACCACCGCGGCCACCCACTGTCGCACCGCCACCACCCCGACCGGTCCGATGACGTCGAACGCGAGCGCGCCGAGGGCGGCCCCACTCTGGCTCCCGAGGCTGCTGGACAGCATGAGCGCGATGCCCGCGGCGCGGCTCCTGGTCGGCGCCTCCCGCGGCGACCGGATGTCGGTGTCCACGTGGCCAGCATGCGCGCCGGTCGAACATTCGCAAAATGCATCCTACGATCCCTCGATACGCTGAGCGTATGGACGTGGAGCTGCGGCACCTCCGCTGCCTCGTCGCGATCGTCGACGCGGGCGGGTTCACCGGCGCCGCCGCGACGCTGGGCGTCACGCAGCCGTCCGTGTCCCGCGCCCTCGCGGCGCTGGAGGACGCGCTCGGGGCGCGGGTGCTGCGGCGCACCAGCCGCGAGGTCGTGCTCACCGCAGCGGGGGAGCGGGTCCTGGCCCGGGCACGCCGGGTGCTCGCCGAGGTCGACGACCTCTCCCGGGAGGCGCGCAGCGGGCACCCGCTGCTCCGGCTCGGGCACGCCTGGGCGGCCCTCGGCGAGCACACCGTCGAGCTGCAACGGCGCTGGGCCGTCGCGCACCCCGACGTCTCCCTGCACCTGGTGCGCACCAACTCCCCGACCGGAGGCCTCGCCGAAGGCGCCTGCGACATCGCGGTGGTGCGCGCCTCGTCCGGCCCGGATCGGCTCGACACCGGCCGGTTCGACAGCGCGGTCGTCGGGCTGGAGGCCCGCTACTGCGCCCTCGCCGCGGACGACCGCCTCGCCCGCCGTCGCCGGCTGCGCCTCGCCGACCTGGGCGCCCGCATCCTCGCGGTCGATCCGCGCACCGGCACCACCACCGTGGACCTCTGGGCCCCCGGCGCGCGCCCGCAGGTGGAGGAGGTCCACGACGTCGACGACTGGCTCGCCGTCATCGCCAGCGGCCGCTGCGTCGGCGTCACCGCCGAGAGCACCCTCACCCAGTACCGCCGCCAGGGCGTCGTCTTCCGGCGCCTGCGCGACGCGCCACCCGTGCCGGTGCGGCTCGTCTGGTGGCGCGACGACCCGCATCCGGCCGCGGTGGACGTGGTCGGCCTCCTCGCGGAGCTGTACCGGAGGCGCACCCGGGCGACGCCGCATAGATGCGGTTGATGCCATCCATCCCGACTATCTGTTTCCGGTACCCCGTGGGCGCTTCCTACCGTCGATGCATGCGGATCGTGGTGTGTCGACTCGACGAGTTCCCGCCGGGTGAGCGGCGCATCGTTCAGGCGGGGCGTCGGTCGATCGGCGTGTTCCGGGTGGGGGACCGGTTCTACGCCATCAACAACCACTGCCCCCACCAGGGTGGACCGCTCTGCCTCGGGCGTACGAAACCGTGGGTGAGCTCCACCGGGCCCGGTGAGTTCGTGCTCGCCGAGGACGACGCGCTGCTCGCCTGCCCGTGGCACGGGTGGGAGTACGACCTCGCCACCGGGCAGTCCTTCCTCGGCCCCGGGGAGGCGCCGGTCCGCACGTACGAGGTGTCGCTCGAGTCGGAGGAGCCGCCGGCCGAGCCCCGGGGCGGGCGGATGCCCGGGCCGTACGTCGCCGACACGTTCCCGGTGCACGTCGAGGACGCCTACGTCGTGGTCGAGACCACCCCCCGCCCGGCAGCGGTGCCGGGCGTACGAGCTGCCGGAGGTGCGGGATGACGAGCACGCTGCCCAGGGAACGGTCCGCCGGCCGGCGGACCGACCACACGATCGTGGACACCGACATCCATCCCCACGCGCTGGCCCGCGACATCGTCCCGCGGCTGTCGGCGCAGCACCGCAGGCGCTTCGAGATGTTCGGCAGCCGCGTGCCGGGACCGCCGGAGATCTACCCGCGGGTGCGCAACTCCGGGTTCCGGCTCGACTCCTGGCCCGAGGGCGGCTTCCCGGGCAGCGACCTGCAGATGACGCGCGACCAGCTGCTCGACGAGTTCGACATCGACCACGGTGTCCTGATCCCGTTGCAGGGCCACAGCTGGGGCGTCGAGCAGTCCTCGTACTCGGCCGCGCTCTGCGGGGCGCTGAACGACTGGATCGCGCAGGAGTGGCTCGACCGGGAGCAGCGGCTGCGCAGCTCCATCGCCATCCCGCACGAGTCGCCCGACCTCGCGGCCGAGGAGATCGCCAAGCGCGCCGACGACCCGCGCTTCGTCCAGGTGCTGCTGTCGACGGGCGGCGAGTCCGGCTTCGGGGTCCGCCGCTACTGGCCGATCTACCGGGCCGCCGCCGACGCCAAGCTGCCGATCGCCGCCCACACCGGTGGGCTGGAGCAGCACCGCGGCGCCGGCTGGCCGTCGTTCTACCTCGAAGAGCACGTCTGGAACGGCAACACGATGGCCTCGTTGCTGACGAGCATGCTCTGCGAGGGGGTGTTCACCGAGTTCCCGACGCTGCAGGTGGTGTGCGTCGAGGGCGGGATCGCGTGGGCGGGCCCGCTGATGTGGGCGCTCGACGAGGCGTGGCCGCGGCTGCGCGAGGACGTCCCGCACCTCACGCGGCCCCCGTCGGAGTACATCCGCGAGCACGTGTGGTTCACGACCCAGCCGGTCGAGGAACCCGACGACCCGAAGCACCTCGAGATCGCGCTGCGGCACATCGGGATGAACGACCGGATCATGTTCGCCTCCGACTACCCGCACTGGGACTTCGACTCGCCCCAGCAGGCGCCGAGGCTGTTCCCGGCAGCCGCGCGGCGCGACATCATGGGCACCAACGCCTGCCGGCTCTACGGGCTGCCGGAGCGGGAGGTGGCGGCATGACCGCCGTGCAGACCGCGATGATCGGCACAACGGTGATCGACACCGACGTCCACTGCTCGCCCAAGACGTTGTCCGACCTCTCGCCCCACCTCGACCCGTACTGGCGCGGCTACCTCACCGAGGGCGGCATCTCGCTGTCGCCGACGCAGGGCGGGGCCTACCCGCCCGCGGCCCCGACCAGCGGCCCGCCCGCGGCGACGTCGGTGGAGCAGCTGCGCGAAGGGTTCCTCGACGTGCGAGGGCCGCAGCTGGCCGTGCTGAACTGCACCACGTCGTTCCACTGCAACCGCAACCCGTACTACGAGGCGGCGCTGTGCAGGGCGGTGAACGACTGGCTGGTGGCGGAGTGGCTGGAGCGCGACGACCGGCTGCGGGCGAGCATGGTGGTGCCGACGCTCGACACCGCCGCGGCCGTCGCCGAGATCGAGCGGATCGGTGACCACCCGCGGATCGTGCAGGTGCTGCTGCCGGTGCGCGGCGACGCGCCGTGGGGCAACGTGCGCCACCGACCGCTGCTGCGGGCCGCGGCCGAGCGGGGCCTCGTCGCCGGGCTGCACGCGTGGGGCCGGATCGGCAACGCCCCGACGTCCAGCGGGATGACCCACACCTACCTCGAGGACTACCTCGCCAACTCGCAGATCATCGTGCAGGGCCAGGTCACGAGCCTCATCACCGAGGGTGTGTTCGCGCAGCTGCCCGATCTGCGCGTCACGCTCCTGGAGTGCGGCTTCTCGTGGCTGCCCACCCTGCTGTGGCGGTTCGACAAGGACTGGAAGGGCGTGTGGCGCGAGGTGCCGTGGCTGGACGCGAAGCCGTCGGAGACCGCGCGGCGGCACCTGCGGCTCACCACGGCGCCCGCGCAGCTGCCCCGTGACGCCGTCCAGGTGCGGGAGGCCCTCGACCTGCTCGACGCCGGTTCGATGCTGCTGTACGCGAGCGACCACCCGCACGACCACGGGACGGGCGGCGAGCGGCTGCTCGCGGCGCTCTCGGACGAGGAGCGGGAGCGCGTGCTGGGGGGCAACGCCGCCGACTGGTACACGTTCGGCTGATGCTCGACGGATTCGCGGCCACCGACGTCGCGACGCCCGGAGGTACGCGGATCCGGGTGCGCACCGCCGGCACCGGGCCGCCGGTGGTGCTGCTGCACGGCTACCCGCAGACGTCGGCGATGTGGCACCTCGTCGCGCCCGAACTGGCCCGGGACCACACGGTGGTGCTCGCCGATCTTCCCGGGTACGGCGACAGCGTGGCGACGCCGGGCGCCCCCGTCGAGGCGTTCGGGAAGCGTGCGATGGCCGCCGTGATCGTGGCCGCCATGAACGAGCTCGGGTTCGACCGGTTCGCGGTGGTCGGGCACGACCGGGGCGCCCGGTGCGCCTACCGGCTGGCGCTGGACCACCCGGACGTCGTCACCGCGCTCGGTCTGCTCGACATCCTGCCGACGGCCGACGTCTTCGCCCGGGTCGATGCCACGTTCGCCCGGGGCGCGTGGCACTGGTTCTTCCTCGCCCAGCCCGGCGACCTGCCGGAACGGCTCATCGCCGCCGACCCGGAGGCGTTCTTCCTGCGCGGCGCCACCCCGTTCGCCCCGGACGCGCTCGCCGCCTACCGCGAGGCGTGGGCGCGGCCCGAGGTGATCCACGCGATGTGCCAGGACTACCGGGCGGGTGCCACGGTCGACGTCGCCGACGACGAGGCCGACCGCGGGCGGCGCACGATCGTCTGCCCGACGCTGGTGCTGTGGGGGACCGGCGGCCCGGTCGCCCGCGAGCCCGACGTCATGCCGACCTGGCGGGCCTGGGCGCCCTCCGCCATCGGTCAGGAGCTGGAGTGCGGGCACTACGTGGCCGAGGAACGCCCCGCCGAGACGATCGTCGCGGTGCGGGAGCTCCTGACCCCCTCCATACTGGGCGGGTGGTGAGGCGAGCGACGTCGCTGGCGAACCTCGACCTGAACCTCCTGGTGATCCTGCGGGAGCTGCTGCGGGAGCGGAACGTCACGCGCGCGGCACGACAGGTCGGGATCACGCAGCCCGCGGCGAGCGCGGCGCTCGGGCGGCTGCGCCGGCACTTCGGTGACGAGCTGCTCGAACGCACCCGCGGCGGCTTCGTGCTCACCCCGCTCGGCGCGCAGCTCGCCACCCAGATCGAGACCGTGTGCGCCGGCGTCGAGCGGCTCTTCTCCACCGACCCCGCGTTCCGGCCGGAGGACTCCGAGCGCGAGTTCGTCGTTCTGATGCCGGACTACGTGCTGGCCGCGATCGGTGAGGGGCTCTCCCGGGCGATGCACGAGGCGGCGGCCCGCACCCGGCTGCACGTCAAGGTCGTCCAGGAGGCGATGCCGGCCGACCTCCTCGAGACGCTGCGCGTGATCGACGGCATCGTCTCGGTGCCGATGCCGAGGTTCCAGGTCACGGGGATCCGGGGCCTGGAGCTGTTCCGGGACCGCTGGGTCTGCGTCGTCGCGGCGGACAACCCGGTGGGCGACCGCCTGGAGCTGACCGACCTCGAACGCCTGCCGTGGGTGGTGCCGCACCACCCGGACGGCGAGTACCCGCCCACGTCGCCGCTCGGGCCGCTGTTCGGCCGGTTGACCACGCGCCCGCAGGTGGCCGTCCGGGTGGACAGCTACCAGGCCACCCCGTACTTCGTGGCCCACACCGACCGGGTCGCGGTGATGCAGCGGCGGCTCGCCATGCGGTTCTCCGACCGGCCCGACCTGCGGGTGCTCGAGTGCCCCGGCGACCCGCCGCCGATCGTCGAGACGCTGTGGTGGCACGCGAAGAACGACGAGGACGACGCCCACACCTGGTTCCGGTCGATGGTGGTGCGGGCGGCGGCGGACGACGGCCCGCCGAAGAACTGACAGCAGGTCGGGTGCTACTCGTCCAGGGCGCGATCGACCATCTCGGGCGTGATCGGCTCGGCGTCTGCCGGAACTTCGAACGTCGGGATCTCGTCGGCGCTGCACTGGGCACATCGCGGTGCACGGCGAGGTAGATGCACATCGGTGATGCTAGCGAGCCTGCGTACGGGACCGGCCCTCGCTGGGAGCGTGATCTGAGAAGCGGAGCGAACGCGCGCGGCAGGCGGCGGGACGGGGCAGGAAGCGGCCGGCCGGGCACGGCGCGCCCCCCTCCGAAATGCCCCGTGGTGGCCGTGATCAGCAGGATCGGCACATGAACCGCACCCAGAGGGCGTTGCCCAATTGCCGCCGGCCGACCTGGTGGGTTCGGATAGCGCTTCCCATTGATCACATGTTTGCGACCGTCCTCGGGAGGGCGCTGGGCGGGATCTCGCAGCGATCAACGCGTCATGATCGGTCCGAGATTCGCCGCAGCGCCCACCCGAGGGCGCTGCGCCACAGCTGATCACGAAGAGGCCGCCTCCGGTGGCGCCGCGCGCCCACCGGGCAGGCCCCGGCCTGCCCGCGCAGGATGCTGTAGGGGCAGCAGGGGCGAGGGGCGGCCCCCGCACGATGCGCGGCGCCACTGGAGGCCCCCGGCAGACCACTCCGGCGTCACCCGGACACGCACGTCCCCGGGAATGCATCCCACGACGCGATCGCCCTGATCGGCACGATCGGGACATGAGCTGCATGGGTGCAGTTCATGTCCCGATCCTGCTGATCAAGGCGATCGTGGAGGCCACCCCCCGAGACCGGCGCAACCCGGGTGCCGGCCACGACCACCGGGACGGACTTGGAGAGCGTCTCGTCCCGACACTGCGAGAGCGAACCGGAACCATAGACCGAATTGATGGTTTGCATGTCAACTCGTGATTTCCGTCGATGGGGGCTGGGTTCCTAGCGTCATCGCGGACCCGAGCGCACGAGGGGGTGTGCCATGACCGAACCGGTCGATGCACGCGATGCCCGACCCGACGACGGCCCCGTCGTCGACGTCGTACCGCTGATCGAGGACCAGAAGGTCGGCCGCTTCTGGATGCTGCTGTTCGCGGTGTCGTGGGCCGTGACGTTCCTGGACGGCTTCGACCTGCAGATCATCTCCTTCGCGGGCCGCTACATCCAGGAGGGCTTCGCCCTCAGCAACACCCAGCTCGGCACGCTGGGCACGGTCGGAGTGGTGGGCACGCTGCTCGGCGGCATCGCGATGGGCTACGTCGGCGACCGCGTCGGCCGCAAGCCCGCGATCGTCGTCTCGACGGTCGGTTTCGGCGTGTTCATGCTGCTCTTCGCCGTCGCGCAGGACTACGCGCAGCTGGTGGTGCTGCGGTTCGCGACCGGTGTGTTCCTCGGCGGGGCGCTGCCGCTGGTGTGGGCGGTGGTCACGGAGTTCGCTCCGGCGCGGCTGCGCTCGACGTCGGTCGTGATCACGATGATCGGCTACAGCCTCGGCAGCGCGTCGGGTGGACCGATCTCCAACGCGCTCATCCCGCGGTTCGGGTGGGAGGCGGTGTTCGTCGCCGGTGGCATCGCGTCGCTCCTGGCCGCCGTCCCGGTGATCCTGTTCCTCCCGGAGTCGGTCAAGTTCCTGGCCCAGCGGGACCTGCGCCAGCACCGCATCGCCGCGATCCTGCGGCGCGCGCTGCCGGACGTCACGCTGCCGGACGGCGCCCGGTTCGTCGCCGGAACCGGCGGTCGCGACCGCACCTCGTTCCGGCCGGCCGACCTGTTCCGCGGCGGCCGGCTGGCGCTGATCACCCCGCTGGTGTGGGTGGCCTACATGTGCTCGTCGGCGATCGTGTTCTACCTGGCGTTCTGGGGGCCGATCCTCAACGAGCGGATCGGGTTCAGCGTGTCCGCGGCGGCCACCCTCGCCGCCTGGACGGCCGTGGCCGGGGCTGCCGGGCAGCTGCTCATCGGGCGGTTCATCGACCACCGCGGCGCCGGCACCATCGCGTGGATGCCGCTGCTGGCGGTGCCCTGCCTCATGGTGATCGGGCTCGTCCCGCTGAACGCGGTCACCTACGTCGCCGTGATCATCCTGGCCCATGTGTTCGTGATCGGCGGGCACGGCGGCATCATCTCGATCTGCGGGATCTTCTACCGGCCCGCGATCCGCGCCAACGGTGCGGGCTGGGCGACGTCGATGGCGAAGTTCGGCGCGATGCTCGGGCCGTGGCTGGCCGGGTTCGTCATGGACCACGGCGTCGACGCCCGCGGCACCTTCTTCGTGTTCGCGTTCTTCCCGGTCGCCATGGTGGCCCTGCTGGTGGTGCTGGGCCGCATCCAGAAGGGCCTGCCGGCGGACGCCGACGGGTCGCTGCAGGCTCCGGTGCCCGCGCTGCGCTGATCGCGCAGGGCTGAGCTTCCGCGTTGCGAAAGCCCCGTCGAGGCGGGGGGCCCACCCGGGCATCGTGACAGGCATGAGCATGACCACCCGCGCCGCGATCTGCCGGGAGCCCCGCAGGCCGTGGGAGATCACCGACGTCGAGCTCGACGACCCGCGCGCCAACGAGGTGCGCGTCCGGTTCCACGCCGCCGGGCTGTGCCACTCCGACGACCACATCCAGAAGGGCGATGCCCGGATGCGGTTCCCGGTGGTCGGCGGCCACGAGGGTGCCGGGGTGGTGGAGGCCGTCGGCGAGGGGGTGACGCGGGTCGCCGTGGGCGACCACGTGGTCTGCTCGTTCATCCCGGCCTGCGGGTCGTGCCGGTACTGCTCGACCGGGCGGCAGAACCTGTGCGACGCCGGCAAGAACGCGGCGACCGGCGAGTTCGCGGACGGGACCTTCCGCTTCCACCTCGACGGTGAGGACCTCGGCGGGCTGTGCGTGCTCGGCACGTTCGCCGAGCGGGCCGTGGTGTCGGAGTTCTCGTGCATCCCGATCCAGGACGACATCCCGTTCGACGTCGCCGCGCTGGTGAGCTGCGGGGTGCCGACGGGCTGGGGTTCCGCGGTGTACGCGGCGGGGGTCCGCGCCGGGCAGACCGTGGTCATCTACGGCGCGGGCGGTGTGGGCAGCAACGCCGTGCAGGGCGCGCGGTACGCGGGTGCGAAGAACGTGGTGGTCGTCGACCCGGTGCCGTTCAAGCAGGACATGGCGAAGGTCTTCGGGGCCACGCACACCTTCGGCGACGCGGAGGCCGCCCATGCCTTCGTGGTGGACACGACGTGGGGCGAGCTCGCCGACCACGCGATCATCACCGTCGGCGTGCTGCACGACGAGGTCATCGCGAACGCATTGGCGGTGGTCGGCAAGACCGGGCAGGTCACGATCACCGCCGTCGGCAACGGGTCCGTGGTGGCCCCGGCCGGCATGCTGATCGGCTACCAGCGGCGCGTGCAGGGCGCGATCTTCGGCGCCTGCAACCCGCTGCACGACGTCCCGCGGCTGCTCGGCCTCTACCGCTCCGGCGACCTCAAGCTCGACGAGCTGATCACCCGTCGCTACCGGCTTGACCAGGTCAACGAGGGCTACCAGGACATGCTCGACGGCAAGAACGTCCGCGGCGTCGTCGTCCACGAGCACTGAGGGCGGACCGGATGACGACCGCACCGGCCGCGCCGCCCTTCGTCGAGAACGCGCACCTGATCGGGGGTGAGTGGGTCCCGGCGGTGTCCGGCGAGACCATAGACGTGATCGACCCGGCCACCGGTGACCTCCTCGCCCGGGTGCCCCGCGGCACCGCCGCCGACGTCGACGCCGCCGTGCGCGCCGCCGAGGCCGCGTTCCTCGCGTGGCGCGACACGAGCGCGAGCGCCCGCGGCGCGCTCGTGGCCCGCTGGGCCGCGCTGGTCGAGGAGCACAACGCAGACCTCGACCGCCTCGAGTCGCAGGAGGTGGGCCGCCCGCACTGGGGCCCGCCGCCGATGTCGCGCATCCTCACGTTCATCGCGGGCCAGGCCGACAAGGTGCAGGGCCTGTCCCTCCCGACCCAGTCGCCGGACGTGCTGGGCCTGACCCTGCGCGAGCCGTTCGGCGTGGTCGGCAGCGTCATCCCGTGGAACGCGCCGGGCCCGATGTTCGTCACCGACACCGGGGCGGCGATCGCCGCCGGCAACACGATCGTCGTCAAGCCGGCCGAGGACGCCCCGCTCACGCCGCTCGCACTGGCCCGGCTCGCGGCCGACGCCGGGATCCCGCCGGGCGTCGTCAACGTCGTCACCGGCTACGGCCCGGAGGCCGGCGCGGCGCTCGCGGCCCACCCGGGGATCCGGCGCATGAGCTTCACCGGCTCGCCGCAGACGGGGGCGCAGGTGATGGCGGCGTGCGCGGCGAACCTGGTGCCGTTGCACCTCGAGCTGGGCGGCAAGTCGCCGCAGGTGGTGTTCCCCGACGCCGACCTCGACCGCGCGATCCCCGCCATCGTCGCGGGGATCACGCTCAACACCGGGCAGATCTGCGCCGCGGGCTCGCGCGTGGTCGTCGACCGGGCGGTGCACACCGAGGTGGTCGAGCGGCTGGCCCGGCACATGGCGGGGGTGAGCGTCGGCCCGTGGCACCAGCAGGTGCAGATGGGCCCGCTGATCAACGCGACGCAGCACGCGCGGGTGCTGGACTACGTGCGGGTCGGCCGGGACGAGGGTGCGGAGCTCGTCACGGGCGGCGGGCGCCCGGCCGGTCCGGTCTTCGAGCGCGGCTTCTTCGTGGAACCCACGCTCTTCGACCGGGTGTCCCCGGACATGCGGATCGCGCGGGAGGAGATCTTCGGCCCGGTGCTGTCGGTGATCCCGGTCGACGGCGAGGCGGAGGCGCTGGAGGTCGCCAACGGCACCGACTACGGGCTCGTCGCCTCGGTCTGGACCCGCGACGTCGGCCGGTCGGTGCGGATGGCGCGCGGGCTGCAGGCCGGGCAGGTCGTGGTCAACTCCGCGCTCGGTGCCGGGGTGATCGGCGGGCCGTTCGGCGGCTACAAGCGCAGCGGCTTCGGCCGGACGATGGGAGCGGACGCGGTGCTGGAGTACACGCAGGTGAAGACGGTGTCGTTCCGTGGCTAGCGGGCTGCGCATGCGGGTGCTGATGGAGCCCCGCCACGGCGCCCGGTACCAGGAGATCCTGGCGCTCGCGCTGGCCACCGAGGAGGCCGGGTTCGACGCGTTCTTCCGCTCGGACCACCTGATGGGCGTCGACCCGAACGACTCGACGTACCGCCCGACCGACTGCTGGACGACCCTCGGCGGCCTGGCCCGCGACACCGCGCGGGTACGGCTGGGCTCGCTCGTGACGGCGGCGACGTTCCGGGAGCCGGGCCTGCTCGCCGCGATCGTCGCCTCGGTCGACGAGATGAGCGGCGGGCGCGCGGAGCTGGGGATCGGGACGGGCTGGTACGAGCGCGAGCACACGGCGTTCGGGATCCCGTTCCCGCCGCGGGGGGAGCGGTTCGACATCCTGCAGGAGCAGCTCGCCGTCATCACCGGGTTGTGGTCGGGGCCCGGGTTCAGCTTCGCCGGCACCCACTACCGGATCGACGAGAACCGCACCCCGCCGCGGCCGGTGCAGCGCCCGCACCCGCCGATCATCGTCGGCGGCAGCGGCCCGAAGCGGACCCCGGCCATCGCCGCCCGGTACGCGACGGAGTTCAACGGGGCGCTGACGGCCGCCGGGGGTGCGGCGGGGCTGCGCGAGCGGTTCGCGCGCTTCGCCGGTGCCTGCGAGGCGATCGGGCGCGACCCCGCCGGCGCGCGGCTCTCGGCGGTGCTGCCGGTCGCGTGCGGCGCCACGCCGGCCGAGACGGAGCGCCGGGCGGCGATCATCGGGTCGGAGCTGATGCGGAACAACGCCGCCATCGGCTCGCCCGCCGAGGTGGCCGAGCGGATCGGCGAGCTCACCGGCGCCGGCGCCGACACCGTCTACCTGCACATCTACGACATCCACGACCTCGACCACATCGCGCTGATCGGCGCCGAGGTGCTGCCGCAGGTGGCAGCCCTCCCACTGTCAACGGGGGTCCCCTCATGACCATCACGACCCGCGCGGCGATCGCGCGGCAGCCGCACACCGGCTGGGAGCTCGTCGATCTGCAGCTGGACGAGCCGAAGGCGCACGAGGTGCGCGTGAAGTTCGCCGCCGCGGGCCTGTGCCACTCCGACGACCACATCACGCAGGGCGACGCCCCCGTCCGGATGCCGGTCGTCGGCGGCCACGAGGGCGCGGGCGTCGTGGAGTCGGTCGGGCCGGACGTGCGCCGGGTCAAGCCGGGCGACCGGATCGTCTGCTCCTACATCCCGGCGTGCGGGGCCTGCCGGCCGTGCTCCACCGGGCACCAGAACATGTGCGTGAAGGGCCTCAACGCGGGCACCGGGATGTTCCTCGACGGCACGTTCCGCTTCCACCTGGGCGACGAGGACCTGGGCGGGTTCTGCACCGTCGGCTCGTTCTCCCAGTACTCGGTGGTGTCGGAGTGGGCGTGCATCCCGCTGGCCGACGACATCCCGTTCGAGATCGGTGCGCTCGTCGGCTGCGGCGTGCCGACCGGCTGGGGGTCCGCGGTGCACGCGGCCGGCGTGCGGGCCGGCGACACCGTCGTGATCTACGGCGCGGGCGGTGTGGGCAGCAACGCGGTGCAGGGCGCGCGGTACGCGGGCGCGAAGAACGTGGTCGTGGTGGACCCGGTGGAGTTCAAGCGGGACATGGCGAAGGTCTTCGGGGCCACGCACACCTTCGCCGACGCGAAGGCCGCGCACGACTTCGTGGTCGAGACGACCTGGGGTCAGCTCGCCGACCACGCGATCTGCACCCCCGGGGTGCTGACCGGCGACATCGTGAGTGCTGCCGTGCAGGTGGTGGGCAAGGGCGGCAAGGTGACCATCACCGCCGTCGGCAAGCTGGGCGAGAACGCCGTCACCGTGCACGCGGGCCAGATGATCAGCTACCAGCGGCAGGTCCGCGGAGCGCTCTTCGGCGACTGCAACCCGCTCTACGACGTGCCCAAGCTGCTGGGGCTCTACCGCTCCGGCGACCTCAAGCTCGACGAGCTGGTCACCCGCCGCTACCGGCTCGACGAGATCAACCAGGGCTACCAGGACATGACGGATGGCAAGAACATCCGCGGCGTCGTGGTCCACGAGGACTGACGCCGTGACCGCTGCATGGTTCGTCGCACCCGACGACGTCGACGACGTCACCGAACTGCTGCGCGCGCAGCTGGAGGGGCTGCCCGCCCGGTCGCCGCTCTACGCCGACCACCTCGCCGAGCACGGCGTCACGGCCGCGGCGTTCGCCTCGCTCGAGGACCTGCGCAAGTTCCCGTTCACCACCAAGCAGATGCTGCGCGACTCCCAGGCCGCCGCGCCGCCGCTGGGCGGGCACGCCGGCGTGGCGATGAGCGAGGTGGTGCGGGTGCACGCGTCCACCGGCACCACCGGGCGGCCGAGCTGGGTGGGGGTCACCCGCCGCGACGCCGCGGCGTGGACCGACATGGTGGCCCGCGCGTTCCGGACGATGGGCGCCACCCGCGAGGACGTCGTGCTGCACGGCGCCGGGCTCACGCTCTTCGTCGGCGGCCTCCCGATCCGCGACGCCCTCGAACGGATCGGCTCCACCCTCGTGCCGATCGGCACCGGGGCGTCGGAGAAGGCGGTGCTGGCGCTCGAGACGCTCGGCGTCACCGCACTGCACTCCACCCCGTCCTACGCCCGGTACCTGGCCGAGTACATCCGGGGCCTCGGCCGGGACCCGAAGGAGTTCGGCCTGAGCAAGGTCTTCGTGGGCGGCGAGCCCGGGGGCGGCGAGCCGGCGTTCCGCGCGCACGTCGAGAGCGAGTGGGGCGCCCCCGTCACCGAAGGGCTGGGCAACGCCGACATGGCGCCCGTCCTGTTCGGCGAGGCGCCCGGCAGCGCGGGGATGCGGTTCACCGGTGGCCGGCACGTCGTCGTCGAGCTGATCGACCCCGACAGCGGTGACCCGGTCGGCGCCGAGGAGGGGGCCACCGGCGAGCTCGTCTACACCTCGGTGGACCGCGAGTGCTGCCCGCTGGTGCGCTTCCGCACCCGCGACCGGGTGGTCGTCACCGGCCGGGCCGCCGACGGGGCACCGCTGATCCGCTGCGTCGGCCGCACCGACGACATGCTGATCGTGCTCGGTGTGAACGTCTTCCCCTCCGCGGTGCGCGACCTCGTGCAGACCCTGCACCCGCGCACCACCGGAGCCGTGCAGATCGTCCTGCCGGCGGCGGGGCCGCGGGTCGAGCCGCCACTGTCCGTGGAGGTCGAGTGGGGGGAGCAACCCGGTGACCGGGAGCAGCTCGCCCGGGACGTCGAGGCGCTCGTCCGCAACCGGCTCTCGGTGCGCGCGGCCGTCACGCTCGTGCCGCCCGGCTCGCTCGAACGCTCCGAGATGAAGTCCCGGCTCACCCGCCTCGCGCGCTGACATCGGAGGGATGACCATGCCCATCGCCGGGCCGAACGCGATCCTCGACCCCACCGGTGGCGCGCCTGAGATCAACTCTGGGGTGGCCGCCAGGTTCTCGTCCGCTCCTCGCAGGCGCGACCTCGCCGGCGTCCGCATCGGGTTGCTGGAGAACACGAAGCAGAACGCCGGCCTGCTGCTCGACGAGGTCGGCAAGCTCCTCGTCGCCGAGCACGGCGCCGCCGCGGTGACGCTCATGCGCACCAAGACCGCGTTCGCCCTGCCCGCGTCCGACGAGCTCGTCGCCGAGTACGGCCGCGAGTGCGACGCCGTCGTCACGGGCGTCGGCGACTGCGGCTCGTGCAGCGCCGCCGCCGCGGCCGACGGTGTGGCGTTCGAACGGGCCGGCCTGCCGGCGGCGGTGATCTGCAGCGACGCGTTCGTGGCCACCGCCGACGCGATGGCCGCGCTGCGCGGCGCGCCCGGCTACCGCTACCTGACGACGCCGCACCCGGTCGCCATCCTGACCCCGGACCAGGTGCGGGAACGCGCGGCGCAGCTGGCCGCCTCGGTTGCCGAGCTGTTGACGGCATGACCGACCTCGACCCCGACGGCGCGCAGGCCGCGATCGAGCACTGCTACGACCAGGGGTGGTCGGACGGCCTGCCGCTGGTGCCGGCGTCGCAGCCGCTCGTGGACCGGTTCCTGGCCACGACGGACCGGGCGCCGGACCAGGTGATCGGCCGGCTCGCACAGGTCGACCGCGAGGTCACCGTGGAGCTCGCCGCGATCAACGCCGCGATGGCGGGCTGCCGGCCCGAGTACTTCCCCGTCGTGCTCGCCGCGTGGGACGCGCTGATGCGCGAGCGGGCCACCGGCGGCGGGGGATGGCAGTCGACGAGCGGGCCGGCGCCCCTGATCGTCGTCAACGGCCCGGTGCGCGACGAGCTGGGGTTCAACAAGGCGGGCGGCGTGTTCGGGCCGGGATTCCGGGCCAACGCCACCGTCGCGCGGGCGATCGGGCTGATCGTGCGCAACGCGCTCGGGATCCACCCGCACGTGTTCGAGCAGGCCACCCAAGGGCTGCCGGGGCGGTGGTCGATCTGCGTGGCGGAGAACGAGGAGGAGAGCCCCTGGGAGCCGCTCGCCGTCGAGGCCGGGCTGCCCGCCGGCGCGTCGGCGGTGGCGGCCACGCTGCTGCGGACGTCGGAGTTCGTGGACAACCGGCACACGAGCGACGCCGAGCAGCTGCTCGCCGACTTCGCCGACACGATCTCCCGCACCGGCGCCTGGATCTTCCGGCACGCCTCCGCCGGGATCGTGTTCTGCCCCGAGCACGCCCAGCTCCTCGCCGGCGCCGGGTTCGACCGGGCGAAGGTCCGCGCGTGGCTCGCGGAGCGCTGCGGGCGGACGGTCGGCGACCTCGCGGACGTCGGCAAGGACGGCATGGGCGACAACGGGGTACGGCACGCGAGCGGTGAGCGCCCCGACGGCTTCGACCCCCTGCTCTCCGACGGCGAGCCGAACCACCTGCTGATCGCCGTGGCCGGGGCCCGCAACGCCGGGATCTCGATGGTGGTCCGCCTGTTCAGCGACTGGTCCGCGACCGCGGTCCCGGTCGAGAGGAAGGAGACGACTGAATGACTGACACCGTCCGTGCGGCCGTGCAGGTGGCGCCGCGCCAGATCGAGATGCGGGAGTTCCCGCGCCCGACGATCGGTGCGGACGACGGGCTGCTCCGCGTCGAGGCCAACGGCATCTGCGGCAGCGACGTCGAGTCGTACCGGGGCCACCTGGGCATGGGGCGCGGGCCGACGATCCCGGGGCACGAGCCCATGGGCATCGTCGAGGAGATCGGTGACCGCGCCGCCGAGCGCTGGGGCGTGCAGCCCGGGGACCGGGTGGCCCTCGAGGTGATCGTCCCGTGCCGGTCCTGCCACGACTGCCTGACCGGGCGCTACCAGTCCTGCCGCAACCGGAAGTTCGGCCACGGCGTCACCGGGATCGACGTCGCCCCGTCGCTGTGGGGCGGGTTCGCCGAGCACCTCTACCTGACGCCCGGCGCCGTGCTGCACAAGGTGGACAAGACGCTGCCGGCCGAGCTGGCGGTCATGTTCAACCCGCTCGGCGCGGGCGTGCGCTGGGCGGTGCACCTCGGCGAGGTCGGCCTGGGCGACACCCTGGTGGTGCTCGGAGCCGGGCAGCGCGGCCTCGCCGCGGTGATCGCGGCGCGGGCCGCGGGCGCCGGGACGATCATCATCACCGGCCTGGAGGCCGACGCGCACAAGTTGGCCCTCGCGAAGGAGTTCGGCGCGGACCACACGATCGTCGTCGACGGGCCGGACGCCGAGGACACCGTGGAGCGCGTCCGCGAGATCACCGACGGGGCGATGGCCGACGTCGTGCTGGAGCTGACCCCGATGGCGGCTGCCCCCGTCACGCACGCCCTGCTGGCGGCCAAGCACGGCGGCCGGGTGGTGCTCGCCGGGCTGAAGGGCGGCGCCGAGGTGCCGCTGAAGACCGACCTGATCATCAACCGGGCGCTCACCGTGCGCGGGGCCTACGGGGTGGACGCGCGCGGCTACGCCGAGGCGATCGCGATCATCGAGTCCCGCCGGTTCCCCCTCGAGAAGCTGCACACCCACACGTTCGGCCTGGACGACGTCGCGCGCGCGATCGAGACGCTCGGCGGCGAGGTGCCGGGCGAGTCCGCGGTGCACGTGTCGGTCCACCCCCACCTGTAGAGGAGTTCTGCGTTGCTGGTCGACGCCCACGCCCACCTGCTGCCGCGCGACTACCCGGACGACGCGCCCGAGTGCTTCCCCCGGATGGAGGCGATCGACGGGGAGACCGCCCGGCTACTGCTGTTCGGCGCCACGCGGTTCCGCGCGCGCGACGCGTTCTTCGACGTCGAGCGCCGGATCGAGGAGCAGGACCGCTCGGGCGTCGACGCCGAGGTGCTCAGCCCGATGCCGCCGCTCCTGCGCTACGACCTGCCGGCCGCCGACGGGCTGTCGCTCGCCCGGCACGTCAACGAGTTCGCCGCCGAACTGTGCGCCGCCGCCCCGGACCGCCTCGTCGGGCTCGGCATGGTGCCGATGCAGGACCCGGACGCCGCGGCCGCGGAGCTGAAGGCGATCCGGGACCAGGGGCTGCGCGGCGTCGAGATCGCCTCGAACGTGCTCGGTGCCTCGATCGGCGACGAGCGGTTCCTGCCGTTCTTCAGCGAGGCGCAGCGCCTCGGCCTGGCGGTGTTCGTGCACGCGATGCCGGCCCCGACCGACCGGCTGCCCCGCTCGGCGGCCGGCACGTACGTCGTCGGGCTGGAGGGCGCGCTCGCCGCGGCGTCGATCATCGCGGGCGGCACCGCGGAAGCCTGCCCCGACCTGCGGATCTCGTTCAGCCACGCCGCGGGCGGGTTCCCGTTGATGGTGCCGAGGGCGCAGTACTTCTGGGGCGGCACGTGGAACGAGGAACCGGCCGTGCCGGAGCGGGCGATCGCGCACACCGACGGCCCCTCGCCCCTGGAGTACGCCCGCCGCTTCTACTACGACTCGATGGTGTTCGACCGCCGCGCCCTGCGGTACATCGTGGACCTGCTCGGCGCCGACCGCGTGCTCGTCGGCTCCGACTTCCCGGCCATGCCCCGCGAGGACCCCGCGGGCCGCAGCCTGCGCTCCCTGGACCTGGCCCCGGAGGTCCTGGAGCAGATCACCTGGAGCAACGCGTGGAACTGGCTCGGTATCGACCCGCCCCGATAGAACGACTTCGCGCATCCAGCGGTCACTTCGCACAGCGCCGGGCTTGTGCGGAGTACCTGCTGGGTGTGCGGAGTCGCTATCGGCGGGGGCCGAGGGCTCGCGTTATCGCTCTACTCGCCTGTTTCAGGACCGCCGCCAGTTCTCTTGGTCTGGCGCCTTCCGTCTCCACCACCACGCTGATCGCCGCCGTCACGTCGCCTGCCGGGTCCAGGACGGGCACCGCGACCACCAGGTCGGGCATCGTGATCTGGCCGCGCGCCACCGCGACCCCGGTGCGGCGGACGTGGGCGAGGGTGCGGCGCAGCTCGGCGGGGTCGGTCACCGTCATCGGGTTGAACCGCTCCAGCGGGGAGCGCAGCACGGCCTCCTGGAAGTCGGGCTCGGAGAAGGCGAGGAGCACGAGCCCCGTGCCCGTGGCGTGCATCGGCCAGCGGTCGCCGACGCGGCTGGTCACGGGGTTGCGCACCCGGGCGCGGATGGCCTCGACGTACACGACCTGCATGCCGTCGCGGACGGCCAGCTGGATGTTGCCGCGGGTGATCTGGTGCAGGTCCTCGACGTGCGGGAACGCCGCCTCGCGCAGCTCCAGGCCGCGGGGGGCCAGCGCCGACAGCTCCAGGAGGCGCAGCCCCACCGAGTAGCGGCCCGCGCTGTCGCGTTCGAGCGCGCCCCAGTCCACGAGCTCGCGGGTGAGGCGGTGCGCGGTGGGCAGGGTCAGCCCGGCGCGGCGGGCGATCTCGGAGAGCGACAGACATCGGTGGCGCGGCCCGAACGCGTCGAGCACCGACAGGGCGCGTCCGGCTGCGGTCGGGCGCGCCGTCCCCGGGCCACGGCGCGGCACTCCGGCTGGTTGTGCCGCCGCCGGGACGTCCGGGATCAAGGTCATGTCGCACCTCCGCGTGGTTCGGGACTGGTGGGCGGGGTTCGGTCAGGGGCTGGGTGGGGTGACGAGTCCTTCCCGGATGGCGACCAGTGCCGCCTGCGTGCGCGAGGTCAGCTGCAGCTTCGCGAGGATGTGGCTGACGTGGGTGCGCGCGGTGCGCTCGCTGATGTAGAGCTCCGCGGCGATCTGGTGGTTCGACATGCCGCGCGCCACCAGCGCGAGGATCGAACGCTCGCGCGCGGTGAGGGCGGCGAGGCCGGTGGGCGGCGAGACGAGGCGGCGGGTGAGGCGCCCGGCCACGGTGGGGTCGAGGTGCACCTCGCCGCGGTCGGCCGAGCGGATCGCGGCGGCGACCTCGTCCGGGTCGGCGTCCTTGAGCAGGTAGCCGGACGCGCCGGCCTCCAGCGCGGCGTGCACCCGCTCCAGCTCGCCGAAGCTGGTGAGCACGACGACCCGCACGCCGGGGTGCCCGGCGAGCACCGCCCGGATGGCGGCGATCCCGTCCATCCTCGGCATCAGCACGTCCATGAGCACGACCTGCGGGAGGCGGCTCTCGGTGGCCAGCCGCTGCAGCTGGTCGATCGCGTCCTTGCCGTCCACGGCCTCCGCGAGCACCTCGATGCCCTCGGCGCTCTCCAGGTAGGCGGTCAGCCCGCGCCGCACCACCGCGTGGTCGTCGACGACGAGCACGCCGATGTCGCCGCTGGGTCCCGGCTCCGGCAGGAGATCGCTCACCGGGCGGGGCCCGGACCGTCCACCGGGACGTACACCCGCACCCGACAGCCCGGCCCGTGCCCATCCGTACCGTCCATGTTGCCGATC
Organism: Pseudonocardia wallangbongensis; assembly: GCF_054486945.1. Taxonomy (NCBI): domain Bacteria; kingdom Bacillati; phylum Actinomycetota; class Actinomycetes; order Pseudonocardiales; family Pseudonocardiaceae; genus Pseudonocardia; species Pseudonocardia wallangbongensis. The sequence continues at coordinate 253,339 of NZ_JBRERS010000001.1, read as the reverse complement.
TCGATCGATCCGCCCCATCGCTCCGCTCGTTCCCGCATCGACACCAGGCCGAGCGCGCCGGCCCGCACCTGCGCGGTCAGCCCGCTCCCGTCGTCGCTGATCTCGACGACCACCCGGTCCGGTGGCCCGCTCGTGGTGATGTGCACCGACACGCGGGTGGCGCCCGCGTGCTTCACGACGTTGTGCAGCGCCTCCTGCACGACCCGGTAGAGGTCCTCCTGCAGCTCGACCGGCAGGTCGGCGACGTCCGGGCTGAGGTCGACGTCCACGTCGATGTCCAGGCCGGACGTGCCCCGGACCGACTCGACGTGGCTGCGCACCGCACCGGCGAGCCCGCGTTCGACCAGCTCCACCGGGTGCAGCTGGAGCACGAGGCCGCGCAGGTCGGCGAGTGCGGTCTGCGCGAGGTCGAGCAGCTCGTCGGCCACCGCCCGCACGCGTTCGGTGCGGACCGTGCGGCCCGGCGCGACCTGCGCCTGCAACGCCTTGGCCTGCATGCGCATGGAGAACACCTGCTGCACGACCGAGTCGTGCAGCTCGCGGGCGAGCCGGGCGCGCTCGGCGAGCTGGGCGTCGTGCCGGGACCGGGCGAGCAGGTCGGCGGAGTCGACGGCGGTGGCGGCCTGGTCGGCGATCGCCTCGAGGAACTCGAGCGCCGCGGTGCCGGGCGGCTCGCCGGGCTTGTAGAAGGCGTTGAGGACGCCGACGGCGCGGCCCCGCACCACCAGCGGGACGGCGGCGAACGCGTCCCACCCGGGGGCACCCATGATCCGGTGCAGCGGGCCCCACGCCGGGTCGGCCATCACGGCGGCCTTGCGGTTGGGCTCGACGATCCGGCGGCACGTCTCGAAGGCCTCGACGAACATCATCCGGGCGCCCAGACGCCGGCACTCCTCGAACCGCTCGGTGAAGTCCTCCGCATCCGTGAAGCCGGCCTTGCCGACCACCCGCATGGTGCCGCTCTCGACCCGGAGGATCTGCACGGCCGCGATGTGCTCGGCCTGCACCACCTCGTTGGCGACGACGTCCAGGGTGACGCTGAGCGACGCCGCGTCGGCGACGCTCGACGCCGCGCGGGCGATGGCGGCGAGCCGGCGCTGTCCGCGCCGCTCGTCCTCCTGCCCCGGCTCGAGCGGGCCTCCGCATTCCGGGCACTTCGAGCCCGCCGCGAGCCGCTCCTTCCGCGTGAGCACTCTTGCCACGCCGACCCCTTCGTCCAGCGTTACTACTCCGGTGTGACCGGAGATCGCGACCCCAGTCTCACCACTGCAGGAGCCCGGTCACAAGTGCTGTCACGAGTGCGGGGGCGCCTTGCACGCAGGTCGTCCGCGACGGCCCATGCGACCTACGACATATGTCCGAGACCCGACGGACGTACGGGCAGGCGGCAAGAACATCTCTTCCGTCCGGCGAAACCTCCCTGCACCCCGCGCCGCCCCCTCCCCGAGGCTGAGCGGGCGCCTGGGGTGAGCCCGGTCACTGCGCGGTGGCTCGAGCCTGCCCGTTACCGAACGGGAGTCCATGTGAGACGAACGCACGCGGTGCCGCTCCTGCTCGCGGCGCTCCTCGTCCTCGCCGGGTGCGGGGGCGGCGGCGGGGCGGCCGGTCCGGCCGTGCCCGCCGGGCCGCCGCAGCGGGGCGGCGAGCTCACGGTGCTGGAGAGCGCGTCGTTCGCGGGCGGCTGGCCCACCGGGCTCGACCCGGCCACGAACACCACGGGCGGCGCCAACATCTCGCAGATGAGCGCGATCTACGGCGGGCTCTTCCGGCTGGAGGCCGCGGACGACGGCTCGGCCGCCGAGGTCGTCCCGCACCAGGCCGAGAGCTACGAGCTGCTCGACGGCGGCACGACCGTGCGGATCACCATCCGCGACGGCCTGCGGTTCACCGACGGCACCCCGTTCGACGCCGAGGCGGTGGCGTTCAACTTCCGGCGCGACGTCGACTCCCCGTGCACGTGCTCGCCGACCTGGCCGCTGGCCGAGAACGGCATCGCTACCGACGGCCCGCGCACCGTCGTGCTCACCTTCACCCGGCCGTTCGCCGCGGTGATCAATGCCTTCCCCGCCAGCAACGTCAACTGGATCGCCTCACCCACGGCACTGCAGCAGGCGGGCGAGGAGCAGTTCGCGCTGACGCCGGTGGGGGCGGGCCCGTTCACGGTCGTGTCCAACCAGCTCAGCTCGAAGCTCGAGCTCGAACGCAACCCGGACTACTTCAAGGAGGGGCGGCCCTACCTCGACCGGCTCACGTTCCAGTCGATCGGCGGTGACCAGCCCGCCTACCAGGCCCTGCTCGCCGGCCAGGCGCAGGCCTACGAGGGCCTCAACACCACGCCGCTGCTCGAACAGGCCCAGGAGGCGGGCCGCCTGTCCGTCACCGTGCAGCCGGCCACGTCGCCGTACGTGGTGCAGCTGAACACCGAGCTCGCCCCGTTCGACGACCAGCGGGCCCGGGAGGCGATCTACCGCGCCACCGACTTCGGGGCGATCGCGCAGGGGGTGTTCCGCAACCGGTACCCGGTGAGCCAGTCCTTCACCGGGCCGGGCGGGCTGTTCCACCACGAGACCGTCGAGGGCTACCCGACGTTCGACCTGGAGCGCGCCAAGCAGCTCGTGGCCGAGCTCGGCGGGCTCACCGTCCGCCTCGGGACGCTGCGCGGCTACGTGGCCGAGCAGGTGATGACCGCGCTGCAGACGCAGTGGCAGCAGGCCGGCATCACGGTCCAGATCGAGACGTACGAGCTGTCGACGCTGGTCCAGCAGTTCAACTCGGGGGAGTGGCAGTCGATGCTGCAGACCGCGGGTGCCTGGGATCCGGCGGGCGGCGTCGGCGTGGGCTTCCGCTTCTCCTCCGACTCCCCGTTCACCGGCGTGCACGACCCGGAGCTGGACAGGATGCTCGACACCGCCGAGTCCAACGTCGACCCGGCCGAGCGCGAGCGGCTCTACGTCGACGCGGGCCGCTACATCGCAGACCACGCCTACGCGCCGTTCGGGCTCGCGTTCGCGCCCGCCAACCTCGCGACGGAAGGCGTGTACGGGCCCGGGCTGACCACCAAGATCCCGCCGATCGTGGTCAACACCGGCATCCTCTGGGACGAGGTGTGGAGGGTGCAGCAGCAGTGACCGCGGTATCCACGCCCCGCCCCGCCCGGCCGTCCGTGCCGCCCGGCGTGCGGTTGGTGGGCAGGCGCCTGCTGATGGTGGTCCCGATCATCCTCGGGGTGAGCATCCTGACCTTCTGGGTGCTCGCCCTGATCCCGGGTAACGCCGCGCAGCAGCTGCTGGGGCCCGAGGCCACGCCCGAGCAGATCCGGGCGCTCGAGGTCCAGATGGGGCTGGACCGGCCCGCGGTGTTGCGCTACCTCGACTGGCTCGGCGGCGCGGTCACCGGTGACCTCGGCACGTCGCTGGTGAACAGCCAGTCGGTGACCGGCCAGATCGCGGAACGGATGGCCGTCACCGGTGAGCTGGTGGCCCTCGCGTTCGTCGTCTCCCTCGGGCTGGCCGTGCCGGTCGCACTGCTCGCCGCCTACCGGCCGAACCAGCTCTTCGACCGGGTGAGCATGCTCGTCAGCATCACCGGCCTGTCGGTGGCCAACTACGTCCTCGCGCTGCTCCTGGTGCTGGTCTTCGCGGTGCAGCTGACGCTGTTCCCGGCGATCGGGTTCGTGCCGCTCTCGGAGGGGGTGGGCGCGAACCTGCACTCGCTCGCGCTCCCGGCGGCCGCGATCGCGTTCCCGCTGTTCTGCTTCTACACGCGCTTCCTGCGGGGCGACCTGGTCGACCAGCTGCAGGGGGAGGACTACATCACGACGGCGCGGGCGAAGGGCATCGGGCCGTGGCAGGTGCTCTTCCGCCACGCCTTCCGCAACTCGGCGTTCGGCCTGATCACCGTGGTCGGGCTGAACCTCGGCACGCTGCTCGGCGGCACCGTGATCGTCGAGCAGATCTTCGCCCTGCCCGGGATGGGGCAGCTGATGCTCCAGGCGATCAACACCCGCGACGCCACCGTCGTGCAGGGCTGCGTCGTGGTGTTCGCCGTGGTGGCCGTGCTCGCCAACCTGATCGCCGACCTGCTCTACGCCGTGCTCGACCCGAGGATCCGCTATGGCAGTCGTTGAGGCCGTGCCCGCGCTCGCCGGGCCCGAGGAGGTCCGGCGGCCGGGGAGCCTGGCGCGCAACCTGGAGATCCTGCTGCCCGCCGCGGTGCTGGTGATCATCGCCGCCGGATGCTTCCTCGGGCCGCTGGTGCTGCCGGTTCCGCCGCCCGTCGGTGGGAGCGTGCTCGACTCCTACCTCGACGCCGGGTCGCCCGGACACCTGCTGGGCACCGACCCGAACGGCAACGACATCCTCTCCCGGATCCTGTACGGCGGCCGGTCCTCGCTGGTGGTGGCGGTCGCGGTGAACCTGCTCGGGCTGATCGTCGGGGGGACGCTCGGCGCCCTGTCCGGCCAGGTCGGCGGCGCCGTCGACACGGTGATCATGCGTGTGCTGGACGTGCTGATCGCGTTCCCGTCGCTGGTGCTGACGCTGGCCGTGGCGCAGAGCCTCGGCGCGAGCCAGACCAACACCGTCCTCGCGCTCGCCTTCTTCTCGGTGCCCGCGTTCGCCCGGATCTCGCGCGCCGCGACGCTGCGGCTGCGGGAACTGCCGTTCATGGCCGCAGCGGAGCTCGCCGGCACCCCGGGATGGCGGATCCTGCTGCGCCACATCGCCCCGAACATCACCCCCCAGCTGATCACGTTCGGGATGCTGGGGATGGGCATCGTCATGGTCATCGAAGGGGCGTTGTCGTTCCTCGGCCTCGGCATCCCCCCACCGGCCCCCAGCTGGGGCAACATGATCGCGCAGGGGCAGCAGAGCCTCTCGGCCACACCGATGCTCGTGGTCTGGCCGTGCGCGGCGCTCTTCGTCACCGTGCTCGCCTTCAACCTGCTCGGTGAGACCCTGCGCGCGCGGTGGAGCGGCCGGTGACCACGGGACGGGTGGCGGCCGACGCCGAACCCACGACCGAGCAGCGCAACCCGGACTCGTTGCTCGAGGTGACCGACCTGCGGGTGCGCTTCACCCGCGCCGGGCGGTCGGTGCACGCGGTGAACGGCCTGTCCTACCGCCTCGCCCCGGGCCGGATGCTCGCGATCATCGGCGAGTCCGGGTCCGGCAAGAGCGTGAGCTCGCGGGCGTTGATGGGGCTGTTGCCACCGACCGCGCAGGTGAGCGGCTCGGCCCGGTTCGACGGCACGGAGCTGGTGGGCCTGCCGGAGCGGGAGATGCGCCGCCGTCGCGGCGCCGACATCGCGATGGTGTTCCAGGACCCGGCCCGTTCGCTCAACCCGACGATGCGGGTCGGCGCGCAGATCACCGAGGCGCTCCGGGCGCACGCGCGCCTGGACCGGAACGCGGCGAAGGAACAGACGATCGAACTGCTGCGGCTGGTGCGGCTGCCCGCCCCGGAACGGCGCTTCCACGAGTACCCGCACCAGCTCTCCGGCGGGATGCGGCAGCGCGTGATGATCGCCATCGCGCTCGCGGGCCGGCCGCGGCTGCTCGTCGCCGACGAGGCCACCACCGCGCTCGACGTCACCACGCAGGCGCAGATCATGGAGCTGCTCGTCGAGCTCCAGGAGCGGCTGGGAATGGCGGTCATCCTGATCAGCCACGACCTCGCGCTGGCGGCGAGCTACGCCGACGACGTCGTGGTGATGTACGGCGGGCAGGCCGTCGAGCGGGCGTCGGCCGCGACGCTGTTCGCGTCGGTCCGGATGCCGTACACCCGAGCGCTGCTGGGCGCGATCCCGTTGCTGGAACGCCCCGCGCACACCGAGCTGCCGGTGGTGGCCGGCCAGCCGCCGGATCCGGCGGCGCTGCCGGCCGGGTGCCCGTTCCGGCCGCGCTGCGGCTCGGCCACCGACGAGTGCACGACGGCGCCCCCGTTCGACGAGCACGAGCCGGGGCACTGGTGGGCCTGCTGGCACGCGAGCGGGCCGGCGCCGTCCCCCGGGGGAGGCGCGCAGGGAGCGAGGAACGAGCGACCGAGCACCGGAGGAGCGGGACGGCGCCTTGAGGGCCCGCGAGCCGCCGGAGCGGAGCGGAGGCCATCGGGCCCGGAGGTGAAGCGATGAGCGCGGTCAAGGACCCGCTGCTGCGGGCCCGCAACATCGTGCAGGAGTTCCCGGTGCGCGGCGCCGGGGGCCTGCGCGGCGGGGTGGTGCACGCGGTGTCGGACGTGTCGTTCGACGTGCAGCCGGGGGAGACGCTCGGCATCGTCGGCGAGACGGGGTCCGGGAAGTCGACCCTCGCACGGTCGTTGATCCAGGCCCCGCGGCCGAAGTCCGGCGAGGTGCTGTTCCAGGGTGAGGACCTGGTGGGGCTGCGTCGCCGCAGGCTCGTGGCCGCCCGGCGCCACGTGCAGATGGTCTACCAGGACCCGTTCGGCTCGCTGAACCCGCGCTGGCGGGTGACGGAGCTCGTGGAGGAACCGCTCCTGGGGTACGGCGTGAAGGGCGCCGAGCGGCGCAGGCGGCGGGTCGACGAGCTGCTCGACCTCGTCGGCCTCGACCCCTCGGTGTTCGGCAGGCGCCGCCCGCGGGAGCTGTCCGGCGGGCAGTGCCAGCGGGTGGCCATCGCGCGGGCGATCGCGCTGGACCCGGCGCTGGTGATCTGCGACGAGGCCGTGTCGTCCCTCGACGTGCTGATCCAGGCGCAGGTGCTGAACCTGTTCGAGCGGCTGCGGGCCGACATGGGGCTGTCCTACCTGTTCATCGCGCACGACCTCGCGCTCGTGAAACAGGTGAGCGACCGGGTGGCGGTGATGCACCTCGGGCAGCTCGCCGAGGTCGGGCCCGCCGACGCGCTGTACAGCGGTCCCCTGCACCCGTACACGGCCGCCCTGCTCGCGTCCGTCCCGGGCCTCGACCCGGAGACGGGGAGGGCGCGCCGGCCCGTGCCGCTGCGCGGCGAGCCGCCGTCGCCGCTCGACCCGCCGAGCGGCTGCCGGTTCCGCACCCGCTGCGCCCGCGCCCAGGAGCGGTGCGCCACCCAGGAACCGACGCTGCGGGAGCGGTCGCCGGGACACAGCGTGGCGTGTCACTTCCCGCTGGACACGGCCGAGCCGAACGGCCAGGCACCGCGACATCTGACCCGAACCGCGCCGGACGACGCGGCCGGACCGCACGGACATCTGCAGGTCGAGCCCCTTGGCGGGCCTTCTTAGCATCCGAACGGACATCCGGCACAGACGCCGTCAGAGAGTGGGTTCCCCCCGATGCGTGTGATTTCCTCTCCTCGCTCCCGTTTCCGCCGACATCTCCGGCCGGCGGCGACCGCGTTCGCCGCAGGCCTCGCCGTGCTCCTCGCGGGCTGCGGCGGTACGTCGCCCGCGGGCGACGCACCCGGCGGGGGTGAGCTCACCCCCGTCACGTTCCTCAACGTCCTGCCCATCGAGAGCCTGACGTTCACGCCCGAGATCATCGCCCAGGCCGACGGCTACTTCGAGCGCGAAGGCCTGGACGTGGACTTCCAGGTGACCCGGGGCAGCGCGCAGGCGATCCAGACGGTCATCGCGGGCAGCGCCCTGGTCACGAGGGTCGGCGACACCGAGATGATGGTGGCCGTCGCCGGGCGCGACGCCCCGGTCAGCGCGGTGGGGCAGCCCCTGCAGCAGGCGACGATCCGCATGCTCTCGGCGGCCGACGACCCCATCAGCACGCCGGCGGACCTGCGTGGCCACATGATCGGCATCCCGTCGGAGGGCGGCACCAGCGAGACGCTGGTCGACACGCTCGCGAGGACCGCGGGGCTCACCGACGCCGACGTGCGCAAGCAGGTGGTCGGGCTCGCCCCGGGCGTCTTCGAGCTGGTGCAGCAGGGGCGCATCGACGCCTACCTGGTGGCGCTGGACACCGCCGTGGCCGTCCAGCGCCAGCAGCCCGACGCCGTGGTGCTCGACCCGTCGCAGGTGATCGCGGGCGGCACCCAGATCTACATGACCTCGCAGGCGGCGCTCGCCGACCCCGCGCAGCGCGACGTCCTGCAGCGGTTCCTGCGGGCGGTGCGGGCGGCCCAGGAGTCGGTGATCGCCGACCAGTCGCTGGACTCGACGCTCCAGAAGCTGGGGGACGCCTACGACATCCCGATCCTGCGTGATCCGGAGGTCGCCAAGGAGACCCTGCGCCAGTACATCGCCAGCTGGCAGGCCACCGGGGAGCCCCTGCAGATCGACCCGGAGCAGTGGCGGCGCGTCTACGACGAGGCCGCGGCGGAGCAGCTCGTGCCCGGCGGCCTCGACCCGGACGCCTGGTTCACCAACGACCTGCTGACCGGGGCGGCGCCGGGAGCCGGGTCGTGAGCAAGCTGTCCGACACCGCCCGGGTCGCCGAGTCGCTCGCCGGCCCCGGCCCCGGCGCCGGCACGGCGGAGCTGGAGCTGCGCGCCGTCGACAAGATCTACAAGGGGAGCCGGGGCGCCACGACCGAGGCGTTGCGCGGCATCTCGCTCTCCGTGCGGGCCGGTGAGTTCGCGTCGCTGGTCGGCCGGTCGGGGTGCGGCAAGACCACGCTGCTGCGGATCCTCGCCGGCCTGGTCACCCCGTCCAGCGGGCACGTCCTCATCGGCGGGCAGGACCTGTGGAAGGGCGGTGACCCGCGGAAGGGCGGTGGCCGGGACCCGGCCGCGCTCGAGAAGTTCGGGATGGTCTTCCAGGAGGCCAACCTGTTCCCCTGGTTCTCGATCGAGGACAACATCGCGCTGCCGCTCAAGCTGCGCGGCGTCGACAGGCGCCGCCGCCGCGCGCGGGCCGGGGAGCTGTGCGACCTTGTCGGGCTCGGCGGGTTCGAGAAGGCCTACCCGCGGGAGCTGTCCGGCGGGATGCGGCAGCGCGCGGCGATCGCGCGGGCCCTCTCCTACGACCCGTCGATCCTGCTCATGGACGAGCCGTTCGGCGCGCTCGACGCGCTCACCCGCGACCGCATGAACCTGGAGCTGCAACGCATCTCCGTCGTCACCGGCGCCACCGTCGTGTTCGTGACGCACTCGATCACCGAGGCGGTGTTCCTGTCCGACCGGGTGGTGCTGCTGTCGCCGCGGCCGGGCCGGATCCGTTCGGTGACGCCGGTCGGCTTCCCGCGGCCGCGGTCGCTGGACGTGGAGGGCGAGCCGGGCTTCCAGGAGATCGTGCGGCAGCTGCGTGGCGAGCTGGACGAGGACGGCGGCCCGGACGGCGGCACGGCGGGGGAGGAGGGCTGATGGAGCGCGAGGAACGCAACTGGTTGCCGTGGGTCAGCACGCCGATCGTGCTGCTGCTGGTCCTGGCGGTGTGGACCATGGCAGTGTCGGTCTTCGGGGTGTCGGAGTTCATCCTGCCGACCCCCGCCGACGTGGGGACGGCGGTGCTGCGGATGCTCGCCGACTCCTCGACGTGGGGGCACGTGGCCATCACGCTGACGGAGGTGGCGCTCGGCTTCCTGGCGGCGCTGGCGTTCGGGCTGGTCGTCGGGGTGGCGCTGGGCCGGGCCGAGTGGCTGGAGCGGGCGCTGCGGCCGGTGCTCGTCGCCGTGCAGGTGGTGCCGAAGGTGGCGTTCATCCCGCTCTTCGTCATCTGGTTCGGGTTCGGCGTCACCAGCAAGATCATCATGGCCGCGACGCTGGCCTTCTTCCCGATCATGCTGAACGTGATGCTCGGCGTCCGCTCCGTGGAGCGCGGCCACCGCGACGTCATGCTCGGCCTGGGCGCCAAGCGCTGGCCCACGTTCCGCGACCTCGAGCTGCCCAGCACGTTGCCGTACGTGTTCGCGGGCATGGAGGTCGCCATCGTGTTCTCCGTGATCGGCGCGGTGGTGGGCGAGTTCCTCGGGGGCAGCGAGGGCCTGGGCTACCTCGTCGTCGTGAGCCTGAACGCCCTCGACGCACCACAGCTGTTCGCGGTGATCTTCCTGCTCGCCGTGCTCGGCTGCCTGCTGTACCTGATCGTCAACGGGGCGAAGCGGTTCGTGATCCCGTGGCACGAGTCGGTGCTCGCCGCCGACCGACCCTGAAGGGGGAGTCATGTTCGAGGCCATGATCGATCCCACCGGCGGCCCGTCGGCCGAGTCCACCGGGCCGCGGCTGGCCGCGCGCCCGGCCCGGCTCGACGGGCTGGTCGTCGGCCTGGTGGCCAACCCGAAGAAGAACGCGGAGCCGTTCCTCGACGCCGTCGGCGAGCTGCTGGCCGACGGCCACGGCACCGCGGACGTGGTGCGCACCCGCAAGACCAGCATCACCGACCCGATCCCGCAGGCCACCCTGGACGAGCTCGTGCAGCGCTGCGACGTCGTGCTCATCGGCGTGGGTGACTGCGGCTCGTGCAGCGCGGCGGCCGTGGCCGACGGGATCGCGTTCGAGGCCGCGGGCGTGCCCGCCGCGGTGATCTGCAGCGATGCGTTCCGGGTGAGCGCCGACGCGATGGCGAGGTTGCAGGGGAGCCCCGGCTACACCTACGTCACCACGGCGCACCCCGTGGCCCCGCTCGACGCCGACGGTGTGCGCGAGCGCGCCCGGCTGGCCCTTCCGGAGCTGGTCGGGATGCTCACCGACCCCGTCCCTGCGGTGGCGCGGTGACCGCGCTGCAGGAGGACGCCGACCGGCTGCGCTACACGCGCGGCGCCATCGAGCACGCGTACGCGCAGGGCTGGACCGACGGGCTGCCCGTCGTGCCGGTCACGGCGGACGTCGTCGAGGAGTTCCTCGCCGCCACGTCCCGGCCGCGCGACGAGGTCGTGGCCGCGGTGCCGCACCTCGGGCGCGAGTGCACCGTGGAGCAGGTCGCGGTCAACGCCGCGATGGCGGGCTGCCGGCCCGAGTACCTGCCGGTGGTGCTGGCCGCCTGGGACGCGCTGATGAACCAGCGGGTGGTGACCGGCGGCGGCTGGCAGAGCACCAGCGGCCCGGCGCCGCTGATCGTGGTGAACGGCCCGGTCCGCGCCGCGCTCTCCATCAACTCCGGCGGTGGCGTGCTCGGGCCCGGGTTCCGGGCCAACGCGACGATCGCGCGCGCCGTCGGGCTCGTCGTGCGCAACGTGTTCGGGATCCGGCCGCAGGAGCTCGAGCAGTCGACCCAGGGCCTTCCGGGCCGGTTCACGCTGTGCATCGGGGAGAACGAGGAGGAGAGCCCCTGGGAGCCCCTCGCCACCGAGCTGGGGCTCGCGCCCGGCACCGACGCCGTGTCGGCGCTGCTGCTGCGCACGTGCGAGTTCATCGACAACCGGCACACCGAGGACCCCGAGCAGGTGCTGTGGGACATCGCCGACACGGTGGCCCGCACCGGTGCCGCGATCGGGCGGCACTCCTCGGCGGGCCTCGTGCTGGGCGTCGAGCACGCCCAGATGCTCGCGGCCGGCGGCTTCTCGAAGGCCGACGTCCAGCAGTGGCTCTCCGAGCACGCCTTCCGCACCCACGCGGAGATGCAGCTCGCCGGCAAGGGCCTCGCCGGCCAGGAGGGGCCGGGCATCGACGAGCACGGCCTGCACGTCGTGCCCGACCCGGACCAGATCCCGATCGTCGTCGCCGGGGCGCGCAACGCCGCGATGTCGATGGTCGTGCGCCCGTTCGGCTTCGGCGGCTGGTCGCGCACCGCCCATCCGATCCGCCCGGCAACAGGAGGTGTCCAGTGAGCATCGACGAGACCGCCCTCTCCGGGCTGCGGAGCACCCTGGAGGCGGACGACTACCGGATGGCGGTCGCCGAGGCCGGCAGCGCCGTCGAGGTGACGATCACCGCGGGACCGAACGCGTGCGAGGACTGCCTGGTCCCGAAGCCGATCATGCGCAACATCCTGCACGCCGCGCTCGGCGTACCCGAGGACGCGATCGTGCTGAACTACCCGGCGGACGCGAGCTGATCATGTCGCCCCCGCTGCTCGACGTGCGTGACCTGGCTGTGCGGTTCCCGACGCCGTCCGGACCGATCGAGGCCGTGTCCGGGGTGTCGTTCGGCGTGACGGCCGGCGAGACCCTGGCCGTGGTCGGGGAGTCCGGATCGGGCAAGAGCGTGTCGTCGCTCGCGGTGCTCGGGCTGCTCGGCGTCGGCCGGGTGACCGCGGGCTCGATCCGCTTCCAGGGCGAGGAGCTCGTCGGGGCCGACCCGGAGCGGCTGCGCCGGCTGCGCGGCGCCGACATCGCCATGATCTTCCAGAACCCGATGAGCTCCCTCGATCCGCTCTTCACCGTCGGGGACCAGATCGCGGAGGCGCTGCGGATCCATCGCGCGGTCTCGCGCCGCGACGCGCGCCGCCGCGCGGTCGAGCTGCTCACCGAGGTCGGGCTCCCGGACCCGGAGCGGCGGGTGCGGTCCTACCCGCACGAGCTGTCCGGCGGGCAGCAGCAGCGCGTGATGATCGCGATGGCGCTGGCCTGCGAGCCCGCGCTCCTCATCGCCGACGAGCCCACCACCGCCCTCGACGTCACGGTCGAGGCGCAGATCCTCGAGCTGCTGCGCCGGATGCAGCGCGACCACGGCACCGCGCTGCTCTTCGTCACCCACGACATGGGCGTGGTCGCCGAGATGGCCGACCGGGTGCTCGTGATGTACGCGGGGCAGGTCGTGGAGCAGGGCGCGGTGCGCGACGTGCTGCGCGACCCGCGCAACCCCTACACGCGGGCCCTGATCGAGTCGATCCCGACGCCGACCACACGGCGCGACCTGCCGATGCCGGCGATCGCGGGGAACGTGCCGCACCCGTCTGACCTGCCCGGCGGGTGCCGCTTCCACCCGCGCTGCCCCGCCGTGCTCGACCGTTGCTCCACCGACGACCCGCCGCTCACCGACCTGGAGCCCGGCCGCACGAGCCGGTGCTGGCGCCACGAAGCCCGGGAGGTGGCCGGTGTCGGGTGACCCGCTGGCCGGAGCGGCGGTCACGGCCGCCGAGCCCGGCCCCGCCCCGCTGTTCGAGGCGCACGACCTCGTCAAGCACTTCCGGATGCGGCGCTCCGTCGTGAAGGCGGTGAACGGTGTCTCGCTCGCGATCCCGCGCGGCCGCACCGTCGGTCTCGTGGGCGAGTCGGGTTCGGGGAAGTCGACGGTGGCGCGGCTCGCGCTGCGGCTGCTCGACCCCACCTCGGGCCGGCTCGCGTTCGACGGCATCGACCTGCTGCGCGCGTCCCGGCGCGAGGTGCGGGCGCTGCGGCGGCGGATGCAGATCGTGTTCCAGGACCCGTTCGGCTCGCTCAACCCGCGGATGCGGGTGGTCGACGCCGTCGGCGAACCCCTCGCGGTGCACCGGCTGGCCCGGGGCCGGGAGCGCACCGACCGGGTGGTCGAGCTGCTCGAACGCGTCGGGTTGGGCGCCCGCGACCTGCACAAGTACGCCCACCAGTTCTCCGGTGGGCAGGCGCAGCGGATCGGGATCGCCCGCGCGCTCGCCACCGGCCCGGACCTCATCGTCTGCGACGAGGCGGTGTCCGCGCTCGACGTCTCGGTGCAGGCCCAGGTGCTGAACCTGCTCAAGCGCCTGCAGGCCGAGCTGGGCCTGTCCTACCTGTTCATCGCCCACGACCTCAACGTCGTGCGGTACATGGCCGACGAGGTCTGCGTGATGCACCTCGGCGAGGTCGTCGAGCGCGGCGACGGCGACGCCCTGTTCGCCGACCCGCAGCACGCGTACACGAAGACGCTCGTGGGCGCCGTCCGCCATCTCCCCGCCCCGGAGGCGCCGTGATCGGCTACACGCTGCGCAGGCTGGGCTACGGCCTGGTCGTGATGGTGCTGGTCACCGTGTTCGTGTTCGTGGTGATGCGGCTGGTGCCCGGTGACGCCGTGGCCCTGCAGCTGCAGGAGACCGGGGTGAGCGCGGAGGAGGCCGACGCGATGCGGGCGCAGTTCGGCCTCGACGACACGATCTGGGTGCAGCTGGGCTCGTGGCTGGCCGGCGCCGTGCAGGGTGACCTCGGCACGTCCTTCTACACCGGCGAACCGGTCGCCGCGCTGTTCCTCGACCGCGTCCCGGTCACGCTGCAGCTGGGCCTGCTGGCGATCGTGATCGGTGCCGTGCTCGGGGTCGGGTTCGGGATCGTCGCGGCCGTCACCCGCGGCACCGCGGTGGACGCCGCCGTGCGCGTGTTCGCGGTGGCGTTCCTTTCGGTGCCCAACTTCGTGATCGGGCTGCTCGTGCTCACGTTCCTGGCGCTGTGGTTCGCCTGGTCACCGCCGATCGTCTACGCCGGCCCGGGGGAGGACCTCGTGAGCTGGCTGCAACAGATCGCGATCCCGGTGATCGCGCTCGGCACCGGCGGGATGGCGGGCATCGCGCGCATGACCCGCTCGTCGATGCTGGAGTCGCTGGGCTCGGACTACATCCGCACCGTGCACGCCAAAGGCGCCCGGCAGCGGACCGTCGTGTTCAAGCACGCCCTGCGCAACTCCACGATCGCGGTGCTCACACTGCTCGGCCTGGAGCTGGCCACGGTGCTGGGCGGCACGGTGATCCTCGAGCAGATGTTCGCCATCCCCGGCACCGGTCAGCTCATCTACCAGGCCGTCCTCGACCGCGACTACCCGGTCGTGGTCGCCTGCACGATCTTCTACGCCGGCCTGTTCGTCGTCACGATCATCATCATCGACCTGCTCTACGCGCTGGTCGACCCGCGGATCCGGACCGGGAGGGCCCTGTCGTGAGCGAGGACGTCCTGGTCCCCACCGCGCCGCCGCGGCGGACCCTCGTCGGCGCGCTCGCCGCGCTGCACCGGTTCGTGCGGGCCCAGCCGCTGGGCGCCGTCGCGCTCGTGCTGATAGTCGTGTTCGTGGTGGCGGCGGTGTTCGCCCCGTGGCTGGCACCCCACGACCCCCTCGAACAGTTCCGGCGCAACATCCTCGAGGAGCCGTCGGGACAGTTCCCGCTGGGCACCGACGACCTGGGCCGGGACGTGCTGAGCCGCACGATCCACGGTGCCCGCACCTCGCTGCTGATCGGCGTGGCGACCACGGCGATCAGCCTCGTGCTCGGCACCACCATCGGCGTGGTCTCCGGCTACTTCGGCCGCGCCGTCGACGTCGTGATCCAGCGCGTGATGGACGCCGTGCAGGCGATCCCCGGCATCGTCCTGCTGCTGTTCATCGCCGTGATCCTGGGGCCGTCGGTGCGGAACACGGTCATCGCGCTGACGGTCGTGATCACGCCGTCCTTCAACCGGATCGCGCGCGGGGAGACGCTGCGGATCCGGGAGGAGCGCTACGTCGAGGCCGCGCGGGCCACCGGGGCCGGCACCCCGCGGATCCTGGCCCTGCACGTGCTGCCCAACCTGTTCGCCTCGGTGTTCACGCTCGGCAGCCTGATCTTCGCCGGAGTGATCATCGCGGAGTCGGCGCTGTCGTTCCTCGGCATCGGAGCGCCGCCGCCCACCCCGTCGTGGGGCGCGATGCTGTCCGAGGGCGTGCGGTACGTCGAGCGGGCGCCGTGGATCATCCTCGTGCCCGCCGTACTGCTCTCGCTGGCCGTGTTCAGCTTCAACCTGCTCGGCGACGCCCTGCGCGACCACCTCGACCCCCGCCTGCAGCGGGCCGCGGTCGACAAGGCGGCGCGGCGCTGGTGGGCGCGCCGGCGTCCCCCCGCCGGCCTCGCGCCGAGCCTGGCCCGCGCGGCCGAGGAGCAGGACGGCGGCACCGGCGCCCGAACCGACACCTGACCGCTCGAGAGAGGAGCAACGTGGACATCTCATTGGAGGGCAAGGTCGCCCTGGTCACCGGGGCGGGGCCGAACATCGGCAGCGGGATCGCGCTGGCGCTCGCGCGCTACGGCGCGAAGGTCGCGTGCAACGACATCGACCCGGCGGCCGCGAAGACCGCCGTGGACCGCGTCGAGCGCAACGGCGGCACGGCCATCTCCGTGCCCGGCGACGTCACCGACGAGGAGCAGGTGACCGGCTACCTCGACCGCGTGATCGACGAGTTCGGCCAGATCGACATCCTGGTGAACAACGCCGCGTTGCTGGGGGGCAAGGGCGTGCTCGACGAGAGCACCGAGTTCTTCTCCCGCGCCGTCCAGGTGGCCGCGATGGGCAACTTCCTCAACACCAAGTACGTCGGCCGGCACATGGCCGAGCGCGGCATCCGCGGGTCCATCGTCGCGATCTCCTCGTCCAACGGCTGGTCCGGCTCGGCAGGCGTGATCGCCTACGCGTTCCACAAGGGCGGCGTGAACAACTTCGTCCGGGCCGCGGCCATGGACCTCGCCCCCTACGGCATCCGCGTCAACAGCTTCACGCCCACCGCACCCACCCCCGACAACCCCGAGCTGATCAAGGAACGCGGTGCGGGCGGCGTGCTCGACCGGCCGCGCGCGCACGGCATCGGCGGCGGAGGAGGCGACGAGGAGTGGCGCCGCCCGTCCCGGTTCACGGGCCAGCGCGCGCCGCTCGTGCCCATGGGCACCACCGGCACCCCGACCGACATCGGTCACGCCGTGGCCTGGTTGTCGTCGGACTACGCCCGCCTGATCACCGGCTGCGACTTCGTGGTCGACGGCGGCGCGCGGGCCAAGAACTTCGCCTACGCCCCCGCACCCGCGGCCGACCTCGCCGGGCCGATGCCGCTCATCCCCCTCGACGTCACCGGCGAGCTGGACAGGGAGCTGGCATGAGGCCCGTCGACCGCCGGACGTTCCTGCTCGCCACCCTCGCGGCGTCGGGCGCGCTGGGGCTCTCGGCATGCGGCGGAGGTGGGCGCAGCGCCCGGTCGGGGCCGGTCGGGGACCCGCGCCCCGGCGGCACCCTCGTCGTGCAGATGACCTCCGAGATCAGCACCAGCATCCACCCGCTGCTCCAGACCGACCCGGCGGCGATGGGGGTCATCTCGGGCACCGTCTACAGCAAGCTCCTGGAGTTCCGGACCGGCCCGGACGTGGACACGCTCGAGATCGTGCCGGACCTGGCCGAGTCGTGGGAGATCTCGCCCGACGGGCTGACCTACACCTTCCGGCTCCGCAAGGACGTGCGGTGGCAGAACGTCCCGCCGGTGAACGGGCGCCCGTTCACGTCCGACGACGTGGTGGCCACGTTCGAGGCGGTGAAGCAGACGCCCGCCCAGTTCGCCTGGATGTTCGAGCCGGTCGCGAGCATCACCGCGCCCGACGAGCACACGGCCGTGTTCACCCTGGACCGCCCCTACGCACCGCTGCTGGAGTACCTGGCGTACCACTTCAACATGGTCGTGCCCAGGGAGGGGCTCGAGGGGCAGTACGACCTGGCGACCCAGGCGATCGGCACCGGGCCGTTCCTGCTCGACTCGCACACGCCCGACGTGGAATGGGTGCTCAAGCGCAACCCGGACTACTTCGTCCCCGGCCGGCCCTACGTCGACGAGATCCGCCGCCCGGTCCTCTCCGACACCGCGGCCATCGTCGCCGCCCTGCGCAGCGGCCGGCTCGACTCCGGCGCCACCAGCGACGTGAACGTCGCCGAGGAGTTCCGCTCCCGCGGCGGCTTCACCGTCACCGAGACACCGGGCGCGCCGATCAGCATCTACCTCAACCCGACCGTCGAGCCGCTCGACGACATCCGGGTGCGGCAGGCCGTGATGGAGGCGATCGACTGGGTCGGCATGGGCGAGAACATCCGCGGCCACTTCAACCTGACCTCCATGCTGCGCCCGGACACCAGTCCGGCCGCGCTGACCCGCGAGGAGGTCCTCGAGCTGCGCCCGTTCGACCCCGCGCACGCACGGGCGCTGCTCGCGGAGGCGGGCCTGCCGAACGGGTTCAACACCTCCCTGCTCGTGCAGCGCGTCGACGACGAGGACGTGCGCGAGGCGCAGTGGATGCAGGCCGACCTCGAGGAGGTCGGCATCCACGCCGAGATCGAGATCGTGGACCCGGCCACCGGCATCGACCGGCGCCGCAACCACGACTTCGCGATCACCAAGGCCCTGCGCGGCGTCCACCTGCCCGACCAGGTGTGGCGCGACTTCGAACCGGACTCGATCGAGAACTACGCCCTCGTGAACGACCCCGAGCTGGA
This sequence comes from Pseudonocardia wallangbongensis, assembly GCF_054486945.1. NCBI lineage: Bacteria > Bacillati > Actinomycetota > Actinomycetes > Pseudonocardiales > Pseudonocardiaceae > Pseudonocardia > Pseudonocardia wallangbongensis. Next base: position 235,353 of record NZ_JBRERS010000001.1, on the reverse strand, counting down.
CCGGATGATCGACGAGTCCCGCGCGACCGTCGACGACGCCGCCCGTGCCGACATCTACCGGAAGATGCAGGTGCGGATGGAGACCCAGATCCGGCAGGCGTTCTACCCGATCCAGAAGTTCGACTACGCGATCGCGAACGAGCGGGTGCAGGACCTGTGGCCGAGCCCGATCTACCAGGGCCGCCGCCTCGCGGACGTGTGGCTGTCCGACAGCGAAGCCTGATCGGGAAGGCCTGAGATGGGACAGATGACGTACTCGGCACGCGTCCCCGCGCGGGTGCCACCGGCCCGGCGTTTTGCTTGGATCGCCCCAGCACATGGCGTCCGAAGGAGTGCCCAGCCGTGACAGCACCAGCGACCGGTCCGTCCCGCAGGAGCATCTTCGCGGCGAGCTTCATCGGCACGTCGATCGAGTGGTACGACTACTACATCTTCGGCACGGCCGCGGCCCTGGTGTTCGGGTCGCTGTTCTACCCGGACTTCTCCCCGGTGGCCGGCACGCTCGCCGCGTTCGCGACGTTCGCCGTCGGCTTCGTCGCACGCCCGCTGGGCGCCGCGGTGATCGGCCACTTCGGGGACCGGATCGGGCGCAAGTCGATGCTGGTGCTCACCCTGCTCCTCACCGGCGGCGCCACGTTCCTCATCGGGGTGCTGCCCACGTTCGCCGCGATCGGGATCGGCGCGCCGATCCTGCTCGTCGTCCTGCGGCTGGCGCAGGGCTTCGGCGTCGGCGGCGAGTGGGGCGGCGCCGTGCTCATCGCCACCGAGCACGCCTCGCCGCGGCGGCGCGCGGTGTACGGCAGCTTCGCCCAGTTCGGGGTGCCCGTCGGCGTCCTCACCTCCAACCTGGCGTTCCTCGCCGTGTCCGGCCTGTCCAACGAGGACTTCATGGCGTGGGGTTGGCGCATCCCCTTCCTGTTCTCGATCGTGCTGGTCGTCGTCGGCTTCATCGTGCGCAGCAGGCTCCAGGACGCCCCGGAGTTCGAACAGATCAAGCAGGAGCGGGCCACCAGCAAGGTGCCGATCGCCGAGCTCGTGCGGACCCGGCCCCTGCTGCTGACCCTCGCGAGCCTCGCCTCGATCGCGCCGCCCGCCGTCGGCTACACCGTGATCGTCTACATGCTCACGTACGGCACCAAGGTCGTCGGCTTCGCCCGCCCCACACTGCTCACGCTGATCCTGCTGTCCACCGCCGTGTGGATCGCCACGATCATCGTGGCCGCGATCCTCTCCGACCGGTACGGGGCGAAGATCGTCTTCGTGATCGGTGCGCTCACCGCCGTGGTGTGGCCGCTGCCGATGTTCGCGCTGGTGGACACCGGCAACGCCGGCCTCGCCCTGATCGCGTTCTGCATAGCCGCCGTCGTGCAGGGGATCATGGCGGGCGCCCAGGGCGGCCTGTTCACCGAGATCTTCGACGTGCGGGTGCGCTACAGCGGCATCTCGGTCGCCTACCAGCTTGGCGGCATGATCGGCGGTGCCATCACCCCCATCGCGGCCACCGCCCTCTTCGCCGCGTACGGGTCGTCCACGGCGGTCGGGCTCTACGTCACGGCCCTGTGCGTGGTGAGCTTCGTCGCGGCCCTGGCCCTGCGCGTGCCGAGCCGGGCCCCGAGCACCGAGGCCTTGCCCGCGGCCAGCGACGGCTGAACCGGGGCGCCCGGCGAGGCCGCCGCCGCGAACAATGGGTGTGTGAAGTGGCCGCGGAGGTCGCCGCGGAGCTGGGCAGCACCGCGTGGGGAGCTTCCGCGGCGATCAAGGGCAAATGGTTGCTCTGTAGCGGTGATCAAGGGCAAATGGTCGCTCCCGGAGATCGTTTGGCGACCATTTCCCCTTGATCGGCGACCTGGTGCGGGTACTGCAACGCGGACGACAGCACCCGCACCGGATCGGCGATCATCGGGGTGTCTTGAGTCTCATGATCTGCGATTTGGCGCATTCTCGAGCCAGATTTCGCCGCTTTCGCGCCGACGCAATGATCACGCCCGCGAAGACCGGCCGCCGGTGGCGCCGCGCGCCCCACCGGGCAGGCCTTGGCCTGCCCGCGATGCTGCCCGGGAGGGGTCGCAGAGGCTCGCGGGTCAAGGGGCGCGAAGCGCTCGCGAAGCGACGCGGAGCGCCCTTGACGCGTGAGGGGCGGCCCCGCACGGCGCGCGGCGCCACCGGCGGTCTGTGGTCAGAGCACTGCGCTGCGCGACAACCGCGCGACCGTGCCGCGTCAGCCCAGCTTGCGCAGCTCCGTCGGAACCGGGATCTCCACCAGGCGCGGGCCGCGGGTGGCCGTGACGTCCGACAGGGCCGCCTTCAGTTCCCGGGCGGTCGTCACCTGGCAGGCGGGCACGCCGTAGCCCTCGGCGATCCGCACGGCGTCCAGGTCGGGCAGGTCGAGGCCGGGCGCGTTCTGCACGGCCAGGCTGTGGACGAAGCCGCGCAGGGCGCCGTAGCCGCCGTTGCGCAGCACGAGGAACGTGACGGGGAGCCGGTGCTGCGCGGCCGTCCAGAGCCCGGTGATGCCGTACTGCGCCGCGCCGTCGCCGAGGACGGCCACGACGGGTCGCTCCGGGTCGGCCAGGGCCATGCCCACGGCGGCGGGGAGGCCGAAGCCGAGCCCGCCGGCCGCGGGGAAGAGCATGGAGCGGGGAGTGCGCAGGTCGAGGTGCGTCCAGAACTGGGCGGTGTTCGCGGTGGACTCGTTCACGAGGCGCGCGTTCGCCGGCAGCGCCTCGGTGAGGGCGGCGAAGAGCGCGTCGGCGGGGAACGGGCCCTCGTCGGGCAGCACGGCGTGGGGGATCGCGCGCGGCTCCGGCAGGGGCCGTGCCGCGTCGGCGGGGAGCGCCTGCAGCAGCTGCCCGGCGATCGCGGCGACGTCGCCCACCAGCGCGTCCCCGAACGGGGTCCGGGCCGCGGCGCCGGGGTCGGAGCCCACGGCCACCAGCTCGGTGCCCTCGGGGAGCCACCGGCCCGGCCGGTGGGCGTGGTAGCGGAACACCGGCGCGCCCAGCACGAGCACGAGGTCGTGGCCGGCGAGGTGCTCGGCGACGCCGGCGATGCTCGGCGGCAGCAGGCCGCGCCACTGCGGGTGCCGGGTGGGGAACGGGCAGCGCGGGGCCGTCGGAGCCGTCCAGACGGCGGCCCGCCACCGCTCGGCCAGGGCGACGACGCGGTCGAAGGCCCGCTCGTCGTCCGCCTCCGGGCCGACGACCAGCGCGGGCGTGCGCGCCGCTGCCATCCGCCGGGCCAGCTCGGCGACCACGTCCGGGTCGGCCGCGCCCGCCCACCGCACCCGCCGCCCCGGCAGGAGGGCCGCCACGTCCGGGTCGGCGGGCTGCCCCCAGTCGTCCATCGGCAGCGACACGAAGACCGGCCCGGCCGGCGGCAGGGTGGCGCGGTGGAACGCCTCCGACAGCGCCCTGGGCACGTCCTGGGCGGTGGCCGGCTCGTACGACCACTTCACCTGGGGCTCCGGCACCCGCACCATGTCGGCCTCGCCCAGCACGGCGTTCAGGCCGATCATCGAGCGGTTCTGCTGGCCGGCCGTGACCACGAGCGGCGTGTGGCTCGCGCGCGCGTTCGCGAGGTTGCCCACCGCGTGGCCGAGGCCCGCGGCCGAGTGCAGGTTCACCAGCGCCGGCCGGCCGGTGGCCTGGGCGTACCCGTCGGCCATCCCGAGGACGGCGGCCTCCTGGAGGCCGAGGACGTAGCGGAAGTCGGGTGGGAAGCCGTCGAGGAACGGCAGCTCGTTGGATCCGGGATTGCCGAAGACCGTGGTGAGTCCCCAGGAACGCAGCAGGTCGTGAACGGTGCTCCGAACGGTGGCCACAGCCGGATCCTCCGCTTTCCCGGTCCTGAAGTGAAACCCGTCGGCGGGGTCGGCCGCTGTGCACGACCCCGCCGACGGCGTTGTGGGTGGCTGCGGTCCTACACCGTGGCCTTGCTCCGCCAGCCCGGCTGGTAGCTCTCGCGGACGATGTCCGCGTACGGGGCCGGGCTCACCACGGCGCGCACCGCGAGCTGCTCGTGCGGCTGCACGGTGGGCTTGCGGGTGCCGCCGTCCGGCTCGCCCCAGACCACCTGCACCTCGGCGCCGAGCGGCACGTCGGGGGCGACGGTCGCCAGCGAGAGCACCTTGCGCTCGTTGGCGCTGAAGCCGGTGAAGAGCGAGAGCCCGACGAGGGTGCCGTCCGAGTCGACCACCGAGTCGAAGTTGGACGGCCCGTAGTTGGCGTTGGGCAGGTCGAAGAACTGGTAGTCCGGGCCGTCGGCGACCGGGGAGGCCAGCAGCTTCGAGACGTCCTCGGCGTTCCAGGCGAGGGTGACCTTGCGCCGCTGCTTCTCCGGCTCGATCGCGCTGAGCGCCTCGCGGCCGACGAAGTCGTGATCGAACTTGACGAAGGACCCGTAGCCCATCTCCCACGGGTTGAGGTAGTAGTCCTCGATCTTGTCCGACACGAAGCTGCCGGCGATGGCGTTGGTGGCCTCGTAGCTGTCGGCGCCGAGCCACTGGCGGTAGTCGCGCAGGCCCTCGCTCGTGTAGATGGCCGGCAGCGGCGAGGGGATCCAGCCCGACTCGAGCGTGTTGCAGGCGTACGCACGCGACCCGCAGGGTTCCAGGCCGAACTCGCGGCCCGCCTCCAGGATGGTCTCGCGCACCCGGTCGTAGCTGTCGTACGGCCCCCAGATCTCCAGGCCGGGGGCACCCGCCATGCCGTGGCGCAGCGTGCGGACGTCCGCGCCGCCGATCTTCATGTGGCCCAGGGTGAAGAACCGGGTCCGCTCGAGGGGGCTGCCGTTGAGCTTCTCGATGACGTCCCAGGCGCGCGGGCCCTGGATCTGGAAGCGCCACACGTCACGCGTGACGGCCTTGCCGTAGGGCCGCATGGGGGAGCGCTGGTCGACCTTGATGTCGACGTCGTAGCCCTGCGTGGCCCGGAACTGCAGGTAGTTGGCCACCGGCGCGCGGCCGACGTAGATGAGCTGGTCCTCCGCCAGCCGGAAGAGGATGCCGTCACCGATCACCCCGCCGTCCGGGGACACCGGCACGAACTGCTTGGCGGTGTCCACGGGGAACTTCGCGGTGCTGTTGATGCCGTTGTCGGTGACCAGCTTCAGCGCGTCGCGGCCGGAGATGAAGAGGTTGACCATGTGGTGGCTCTGGTCGAACAGCACGGCCGAGTCCCGCCAGGCGATGACCTCGCGGCGGAAGTTGGTGAACTCGGCCGGCACGACCGGGTAGATGTAGGCGCCCAGCTGCGAGTTGCGCAACAGGTCGACGGTGCCTCCTGCCTGGTCCAACACGTCCTGCAGGTTCTTCGCACTCATGCGTGTGTCACCCCGTCTTCTCTCCTACTTCTGTCCGAGGCCACGCTAGGAAGCCGCGCACCTGCACGGATACAGGGAAATGGCGCGACCGGCACGGCCACGGAGGTGTCGGTGAGCGCGTCATTTGACGTACCTGAATGATGGGCCGGTGGAGAGGGACCTGCGAGTGCTGGTCGTCGACGACCACGCGGTGGTCCGGCGCGGCGTGATCGCCTACCTCGATGTGCTCGACGACGTCGAGGTGGCGGGCGAGGCCGCCGACGGCGCTGCCGCCCTGAACCTGCTGGTCGACCTGGCGACGCACGGCAGGCTGCCCGACGTGGCCCTCATGGACCTGCAGATGCCGGGCATGGACGGGGTCGCCGCGATCGCGGAGATCCGGCGCCGTTTCCCGGCGGTGCAGGTCGTGGTCCTCACCAGCTTCGGGGAGATCGAGCGCGTGCACGCCGCCCTGCACGAGGGTGCGGCGGGCTACCTGTTGAAGGACGCGGGGCCGGGGGAGATCGCCGCCGCGCTGCACGCCGCCGCGGGCGGGGAGGTGTTCCTCGACGCGGCCGTCGCCCGCCGCCTCGCCCAGGAGATCCGGGCGCCCCGCAGCGGGCTGCGCGCCCTCACCGTGCGGGAGCGCGAGATCCTGCGCCTCGTCGCGGAGGGCCGGTCCAACAAGGAGATCGCCGCCGAGCTGGTGATCAGCGAGCGCACGGCCCGCACCCACGTGAGCAACCTGCTCGGCAAGCTGGGCCTCGCGTCGCGGACGCAGGCGGCCCTGCTGGCCATCCGGGAGGGGCTGGTCCCGCCCGCCGGGTGACGTTAGGCTTCCGCCGATATCAGGAACCCTGTCATTCGTCGGAGGGCTCATGGACACCGCGGCGATGCGCCACGCGGCCGCCCCGGCCCTGGGCAGCTGGCCGTCCCGGCGCGCCCGGATCGCGCCCCGGCGCCCCGCGCTGGTCGAAGGGGAGCGGACCGTCACCTACGCCGAGCTGGCCGACCGCACCGCCCGGCTCGCGGGCGTGCTGGCCGAGCGCGGGGTCCGGCCCGGCGACCGCGTCGCCTACCTCGGCGTCAACGCGATCAGCGTGTTCGAGACGTATTTCGCCACCTGGTTGCTGGGCGCGATCGTGGCGCCGCTGAACTACCGGCTCGCCCCCGACGAGATCCGGTACATGCTCGAGGACTCCGGTGCCGCGCTCCTCGTCCACAGCGCCGACACGGACGCCCTGGTGAGCGCGGCCGGTCCCGGCGTGCCCGTTCTGAAGGTGGGCCCCGGCCACGACCCGGCCGTCGCGGCCCCGATCGCCGAGCCACCGCCGGTCACGCTCGACGACCCGGCGATCCTGCTCTACACCTCCGGCACCACCGGTCGCCCCAAGGCCGCCGTCCTCACGCACGGCAACCTCACCTGGAACACCGTCAACCAGCTCGCCCACGTCGACGTGCTCAGCACCGACCACGCACTGTGCATCTCCCCGCTCTTCCACTGCGTCGGGCTCGGCCAGGTCACGCTGCCGACCCTGTTCAAGGGGGGCTGTGTCGAGCCGCTCGCCGGTTTCGACGCGGGCGCGGTGCTCGCCCGGATCGGCGAGGCCGGGGTCACCAGCTTCTCCGCGGTGCCCACGATGCTGCAGATGATGGTGGAGCACCCCGGCTGGGACGCCGCCGAGCTCGACACGCTGCACACCGTCCTCTACGGGGGCTCGCCCGTGCAGGAGCGCGTCGCGCGGGCGTGGCTCGAGCGCGGCGTGGCGGTCCAGCAGGGCTACGGCATGACGGAGGCGGCCCCCGGGGTGTACATGGTGCCGCGCGGGGGCGACCTGGACCGTCCGGTCTCCGTCGGGGTCCCGCACTTCGCCACCGAGGTCGCCATGCTCCGCGACGGGGAGCGCGTGCCGGTCGGGCCCGAGCCCGCCGAGCTGCTCGTGCGGGGGCCGCACGTGTTCGCCGGGTACTGGAACCGCCCGCAGGAGTCGGCCGCCTCCTTCGTCGACGGCGAGTGGTTCCGCACCGGCGACGTGCTGCGGGTGGCCCCCGACGGCTGGGCCGACGTCGTCGACCGGGTGAAGGACGTGATCATCTCGGGCGCGGAGAACGTGTACCCGGCCGAGGTCGAGGCCGTGCTGGTGCGGCTGGACGCGGTGGCCGACGCCGCGGTCGTCGCCGTCCCCGACGCGCGGTGGGGAGAGGTCGGCGCGGCGTACGTCCAGCTGCGGGAGGGCGCCGACGTCACCGACGAGGACCTGCGCGGCCACCTGGGGGCCCACCTCGCCCGCTACAAGATCCCGAAGTACTTCGCGCGCACCGACGCGCTGCCCCGCAACGCCACCGGGAAGGTCCGGCGGGTCGAGCTGCGCAGTCGCGCGGCCGCCGAGTTCTGCTGAGCACTATGGAGCCACACTGCTGTTTCGAGCCGCCCCAGAACAGCGTTAGGGGTCCATAGTGCGATCTAGCTGTAGGCCTTCGGTTCCACCAGCACCATCCAGTTGCCGGAGTTGTCGCGGGCGACGGCCTCCACCCCGTAGGGGCGCTCCTCCGGCGGCTGGACGAACTCCACGCCCTTGGCCTGCAGGTCGTCGTAGGTCTTGCGGCAGTCGTCCACGTTCACGCCGATGCCGAACATGTTGCCCGCGTCGAGGGCGCGGTTGATCGAGGCCACCATGTCGTCCGGGATCGGCGGACCGGGCACGGTGAGGTGGATCTGCAGGTCGGGCTGGGTCGGGGTCTTCACGGTGCACCACCGGTAGCCCTCGCCGAGGGTGATGTCGGTGTGCTCCTGGAAGCCGAGGACATCGACGTAGAAGGCCTTGGCGGCGTCGACGTCCTTCACGAACACGCTGGCGATCGAGACGGCTGTGATCATGCGGGAAGGCTACGAGCCCGCCGCCTCCGGCGGCTTCTCCTCGCTTGCGGAGCGGTGGCCGCTCAGCGTCGTTCGGCCAGCCCCCACATGAACACGAAGCACCCCGGGATGTGCGGGGCGCCGGTGGTGGCCCACCGGCGCTGGAACTCGCTGGGCGACTCGCCGACCAGCTCCCGGAACCGGCTGCTGAACGAGCCGAGGCTGGAGAAGCCGACGGCGTGGCAGACCTCGGTGACGGTGAGGTTGGTGCCGCGCAGGAGGTCCTGGGCGCGCTCCACGCGCCGGCGGGACAGGTGAGCCGCGGGGGAGACCCCGTAGGTGGCGGTGAACAGCCGCTGGAAGTGGTACTTGCTGATCCCGGCGACCGCCGCGATCGCCTCGAGGTCGAGGGGCTCCGTGTAGTGCCGGTCGACGTGGTCGTGCGCCCGGCGCAGGTGCACCAGCAGGTCGCTCGGGGCCCGGCGGGTCGGGGCGCTCACGACTCGACAGTCTAGAACGCCCCGACGCGGTCTACCGGGGTGTGCCGAAGTCCTGCGTCCAGTAACCGTCGACGCGGGCGACGCCGATGTCCTCGTAGGCGCAGTTCAGGATGTTCTCCCGGTGTGCCTCGCTGTTCATCCAGAGCGACATGACCCGCTCGGGCGAGGTCGTGCCCGAGGCGACGTTCTCGCCGACCTTGCTCCACTCGTAGCCGGCCCGCGTGGCGCGCTCGCCCACCCTGGAGCCGTCGGAGCCGGTGTGGGTCATCTTCCCCATGTCGGCCTGGTCCTGCGAGTGGTCCTGCGCGGCCTCGGTGAGGTGGGACTCGACGGAGACGGGGTCGCAGCCCGCCTCCTCGCGCTCCTGGTTGACCAGTGCGACCACGGTGTCGGTGTCCTCGGCGGATGTCGCGGCGTGAGCCGCGGTGGCGGGCACCGCGCACGCCACGGCCACCAGTGCGGCGACGATCGGTAGGCGGGCGGCCCCGCCGGTACGTTCTCTCACGCCCGTACAACACCCGAACGGGCGAACGGGATACGGCCGATATCACATTCGGTTACCCAGGGTGTCGATCTACCTCCGCCGGCCCGGGGAGAGGATGGGGCGATGCGGATCCTGATCGCTGCGCTGGGTTCCCGGGGTGACGTCGCCCCGTTCGTCGGGCTCGGGGAACGGATCGCGGGCGCGGGGCACGAGGTGACGGTGGCCGCCCACGCCGAGTTCGAACGCGCCGTCCGCGCGGGCGGTCTCGGGTTCGCGTGCCTCGCCGGCGACGCCCGCTCGATCGCGGACTTCCCGCGTGGCTGGCGCACCTCGCCCCGGTTCCTCGCCGGGCAGGCGCGGCGCCTGACGCGGTATCTCGAGGACGCCGCCGTGGACCTGCTCGCCGCGGCGCGGCACGCGGACGTCCTGCTCGTGAACCTGACTGCGATGTTCGGCTACGAGATCGCCGACGGGCTCGGCATCCCCGGCATGGGCCTGTACTCGCAGCCGGTGGAGCCGACGGGGGACTTCCCGCCCGTGCTGTTCCACTCCGCGCGCTCGCTGGGCCGCCCCGGCAACCGGCTCGCGGGGCGGCTCGCACTGGCGTCGATCACGCCGTACCACCGGGCCGCGGCGCGGGTGCGCGCGGAGCTCGGGCTGCCACCGCGGTCGCGCCGGGACCGGCCGCGACACCGGCCGGTGCTGCACGGTTTCAGCGCCCACGTGCTGCCGCGTCCCGCCGACTGGCGACCCGGGCTGGAGGTCGTCGGGTACTGGCCCTCGCCCGAGCCGGCCGGTTGGACGCCGCCGCCGGAGCTCGTCGACTTCCTCGCCGCCGGGCCGGCACCCGTGTTCATCGGCTTCGGCAGCATGGCATCCGGTCAGGACGGCTGGCTGTCCGAGACCGTAGCGGCGGCGCTGCGGCGCAGTGGCGGGCGCGCCGTGGTGCAGGCCGGGTGGGCCGGGCTGGCGGGTGCCGGCCCGGACGACCCCGATGTCCTGACCATCGGCGACGTCCCGCACTCGTGGCTCTTCCCCCGGGTGGCGGCCGTGGTGCACCACGGCGGGGCCGGGACGGCCGGCGCCGCCTTCATCGCGGGTACGCCGGCCGTGGCCGTTCCCGTCTACGCCGACCAGCCGCTGTGGGGCGAGCGGATCCGCGCGCTCGGCGCGGGGCCTTCCCCGCTTCCGTTCCGCGCGTTGACCGCGGAGACGCTCGCCGGGCGCATCCGGGACCTGCGGAGCGGCCGGTACCGGGACGCGGCCGCCGAGCTGGGCCGGCGGGTGCGGGCCGAGGACGGCGCCGCGCGGGTGCTCGAGGCGCTCGCCCGGCTCGGCGGCTGAGCCGGCTCAGCAGGGCTGGTCGACCCCGGTGGGCGTGTCCTCGCCGAGGGACGCGGCCTGCACGTCGTTGCCGCACATCTGCCCCTGCTGGGCGTCCGACTCGATCTGGAACGCCTCGCCGGTGACGTCGGAGATCTGGTTGCCCTCGACGACGTTGCCGCCCTTGTCGTACTCCTCGCTGTCACTCTTGATCTTGACGGCGACGCCTTCCGAACCGCTGATCGTGTTGTTGCGCACGATGTTGTCGTGACCGCGCAACTCGATGTTGCTGCCGTCGAACTCGACCGACTCGACGTTGCCCCCGCACTGGTTGTTCTCGAACACGTTGTCGTGCGCGTTCTCCTTGACGTTGAAGCACTCCGAGCCGAACGTGTGGATGACGTTGCCGGTGATCTGGTTGCCCGAGCTCGTGTCGTTCTCGGCCATCGGCTGCCCGTCGGACTTCGGGCTGGTGCCGATGTACACGCCCTCCCCGTTGTGGAACTCGAACCGGCCGCCGTCGTCGCTCTTCTTGCCGAACAGGCCGCAGTACTGGATCACCGAGTCCGCGATGACGTTGTCGTGGGCGTTGTTGCGCAGGCGGACGCACTCACCGCCCGCACCGTTGAGGAACATGTTGCGGATCTCGATGCCGGTGATGTCGCGGGACTCGTCGGACGCGCCGATGTAGATCAGCCGGCCGTCCTCGACGTCCTTGGCCACGCTCTGCTTGAACGCGGTGATCGCCGACAGGTTCTCCGGGAGCTGCTTGCCCTTCAGCTTCTCCTGGCCGTCGATCGTGAAGCCCTCGAAGACGTAGTAGCTGTGGTCGACGCTGACGACGCGGTCGGTGCCGTACAGGGTGGCCTGGTAGCGGCCGGACCGGTCCTGGCCCGTCTCCGGACCCTTGATCGTGATCGGCGCCCCGGGGGCGCCGTCGCGCTGCGTGGCGAGCTGCTCGCGGTACTCGCCCGGCGCCAGGTTGATCGTCGTGCCGGGCTGTGCCTCGTCCAGGGCGGCCTGGATCGTCTGGAAGGGCGCGCCCGCGGAGCCGTCGTTCGAGTCGCTCCCGGCGGGGTCGACGTAGACCTGCGGTCCGGCGGTGACCGGAGGAGGGGGCGTGGGGCCCGGCGGGGGTGGCGTGGACCCGGGCGCGAACACCAGGAGCGCGACGACGAGCACCGCGGCGGCCAGCGCGGCACCCAACGCCAGGTTGCGCCACAAACGGGACTGCCGGGCGGGCGCCGCGGGCGGCGAGTTGCGGACCTGGACCACTGATTCCCCGATCGATCGGGCGTGCTCGAACGCACGCGCTCCGCAACGATGATGCCCGGACAGCCTGAGCGACGTCTCATCGGAGGGGCGGTGTCACCGATGCGGGTGGTGCGGGCCCTCACGCCCCGTCGGCGCCTGCGCTGGTGGCGCTGCGGGAGTCGAGGCGGGAGTCGAGGCGGGCTCGCATCAGGTCGAGCAGCGCCGTGAGGATCTCGAACAGCACCTGCCGGACCTCGGCCCTCAGGTCGCGGCCGACCCCCGCGAGCTCCGCGCGCAGCGACGGCGGTGGTGACGGCGGTGCGGAGGGTGCGCTCGCGGCCACGGGGGCCGTCACCGTGGTCCGCGGGTCCGGTGCGTGCCGCAGCGCGGCCGCCGGCGCGGCGTGCCGGGCCCGGGCCGCCGCGATGAACTCACCCAGCACCGACCGGAGCCCGTCGGCGTGCTCCGGCGACAGGTCGATGGCGTAGGACTGCCCGTCGAGACCGAACTCGATCGTGGTGGCCGGGCCGGTCCCGTCGAGGTCGTCGACGAGCAGCCATCGCGTCTGGGTCGCCACCGGGCACTCCGTCGCGTCGCCGGATCGGTTCGTCCAGGGTACGGCGGTGGGCGGGGTTCGGCAGCCCGTCAGGCCAGGATCCGCAGCGGGGCCTCCAGCAGCGCCGTCAGGGTCTGCAGGAATCGCGCGCCGGTGGCGCCGTCGACGACGCGGTGGTCGCACGACATCGTCACCCGCATGACCGACCGCACGACCGGGACCCCGTCGCGCGGGCGGAGCTCGTCGGCGGCGGCGCCGACGGCGAGGATCGCCGCCTCGGGCGGGTTGATCACGGCCGTGAACTGCTCGATGCCGTACATGCCCAGGTTCGAGACGGTGAACGTGCCGCCGCTCATCTCCTCCGGCCGCAGCTTGCGCTCGCGGGCCTTCGCCGACAGGTCGCGGGTGCGCGCCGCGATCTCGGACACGCTCATGCGGTCGGCGTCGTGCACGACCGGCACGAGCAGGCCCGACTCGACGGCCACGGCCACCCCGACGTGCACCCGGCGGTGCCGGCGCACCGAGTCGCCCGCGAACGAGACGTTGATCTCGGGGTGGGCCCGGAGCGCGCCGGCGACCGCCTTGACGACGAGGTCGTTCACGCTGACCTTGGGCCCGCCGGCCCCCACCAGGGTCTCGTTCAGGGTGGCGCGCAGCGCGAGCAGGTCGGTGACGTCGACGGCGCGCGTCAGGTAGATGTGCGGCGCCTCCTGCTTGCTCCGCGTGAGGCGCTCGGCGGCGACCCGCTGCATCTGCGGCAGCGGGAGCACCTCGACGTCCTCGGGCTCGGCGGCGGGTGCCGGTTGCGGTGCCGGTTGCGGCGCCGCCGGGGTGGCGGCTTCCTCGATGTCCGCGCGGATGATCCGGCCGTGCGGTCCGCTGCCCTGCACGGTGCCCAGGTCGACGCCGAGGTCGCGGGCGAGCCTGCGGGCCAGCGGGGAGGCCGCGGGGCGCCCGTCGCGGGCCGGGGCGGCCGGCGCGACGGGGGCGCGGGCCGGCTCCGGCGCGGGGGCGGGAGCGGGGGGTTCCTCGGCCACGGGTGCCGCGGAGCCGGTGCCGTCCCCCAGCAGCCCGATGGGTGCGCCGATCGGGGCGCTCCCACCCTCGGGCACGAGGATGCGCTCGAGCACGCCGTCGTCGTACGCCTCCAGCTCCATGATCGCCTTGTCGGTCTCGATGTCGGCGATGACGTCGCCCGCGCTGACCTGGTCCCCGGCGTGCTTGTGCCAGGCCGCGACGATGCCCGACTCCATCGTGTCGGAGAGGCGGGGCATGGTGATCTCAGGCATCGGTCGTCCTCCCGGGCAGCCGGCCGACGGCCGCGAGGGTCTCCCGCACGGCGGTCAGCAGCGAGTCGGCCGAGGGCAGCGCGGCCTGTTCGAGCGGCTTGGCGTACGGCAGCGGCACCTCGGCGGCGGCCACCCGGCGGACGGGCGCGTCGAGGTGGTCGAAGGCGCCCTCGGAGATCGTCGCGGCGATCTCGGCGCCGATGCCGTAGGTGAGCCAGTCGTCCTCGGCCACCACGGCGCAGCCGGTCCGGCGCACCGACGCCACGATCGTGTCCCGGTCGAGCGGTCGCAGGCTGCGCAGGTCGACCACCTCCGCGGAGATCCCCTCCTCCGCGAGCCGGTCGGCGACCTCCGCGGCCACCGCGGCCATGCGCGAGTAGCCGACGATCGTGACGTCGGTGCCCTCGCGCGTCACGGCGGCCCGGCCGATCTCGGCGGGCGGCAGGTCGTCGGGCACCTCGCCCTTGACGTTGTAGAGCGCCAGGTTCTCCAGGAAGAGCACCGGGTCGTCGTCGCGGATCGCGGCGGAGAGCAGCGCCTTCGCGTCGGCGGGCGTGCTCGGCGCCACCACCTTGAGCCCGGGTACGAACGCGTAGTACAGCTCGATGTTCTGCGAGTGGGTCGCCCCGAGCTGCTGGCCGCCCCCGCCGGGGGTGCGGATGACCATGGGCACCGAGGTCTGGCCGCCGAACATCCCGTAGATCTTGGCCGCGTGGTTGACGATCTGGTCCAGCGCGATCAGCGAGAAGTTGATCGTCATGATCTCGACGACCGGGCGCAGGCCCAGCATGGCCGCGCCGATCGCGGCGCCGACGAACCCCTCCTCGGCGATCGGGGTGTCGCGCACGCGCTTCTCCCCGAACTCGGTGAGCAAGCCGGCGGTGATCTTGTACGAGCCCTCGAAGACGCCGATCTCCTCGCCGATCAGCAGGACGTCGTCGTCGCGCAGCAGCTCCTCGCGCAGGGTGCTGCGCAGGGCCTCGCGGTAGGTCATGACGGGCACGGGCGGTTCCTCAGCGGTAGAGGGCGTCGGCCGGCAGCCGGCGCGACTCGTTGGCCACCGGGGTGGCGTAGGTGTGGTCGAACAGCGTCGAGACGTCCGGGTGCGGGCTCGCGGCGGCGAAGGCCACGGCCTCGTCGGCCCCGGCCCGCGCCTGCGCCTCGAGGGCCGTGAGGCGCTCCTCGTCGGCGATCCCCGCCGCGAGCAGCGCGGCGCGGAACCGGGCGATCGGGTCGGCCGCCCGGGCGGCCTCGACGTCGGAGGACGTGCGGTAGCGCGCCGGGTCGACGACCGAGTGGCCCTTGAGCCGCGAGCTCACCGACTCCAGCAGGGCCGGCTTCCCCTCGGTCCGCGCCCGCTCGACGAGCCGGCGCGCGGCGTCCCGGACGGCGAGCACGTCGTTGCCGTCCACGCGCTCGCCGTGCATGCGGTAGGCGGCCGCGCGCCTGTGCAGCTCCGGCTCGGCGGAGGACCTCTCGACGGTCGTGCCCATGCCGAGTCCGTTGTTGACCACGACGTAGACGATGGGCAGGTTCCACAGGGCGGCGATGTTGAGCGACTCGTGGAACGCGCCGATGTTGGTGGTGCCGTCGCCCATCTGGCAGACCACCACCTCGTGGCCGCCGCGGTGGTCGATCGCGAGCGCGGCGCCCGTGGCGAGCGGGACCTGGCCGCCGACGATGCCGTACCCGCCGAGCATCCGGGCGTCGGCGTCGAACAGGTGCATCGAGCCGCCCCAGCCCTTGGAGGTGCCGGTGGTGCGCCCGTACAGCTCGGCCATCACGCGGCCGGGCTCGATGCCCTTCGCGATCGCGTAGCCGTGCTCGCGGTAGTTCGTGAACAGGTAGTCGTCGGGCCGCATCCCGGCGAGCAGGCCGACGACGGTGGCCTCCTCGCCCAGGTTCAGGTGGCAGTAGCCGCCGATCTCGGCGCGCGTGTAGCCCTGGGAGGCGCGTTCCTCGAACCGGCGGACGAGGACCATCTGGCGGAACCAGCCCTGCATCACCTCGGGGTCCTCCGCGGCGAGCGGGTCCGGCTGCTTCCTGGTCCTCCTGGGCGTCGTTGCTGCCACGAGCGCCAGCTTCGCCGAGGATCCGGGTCGCCGCCATGATCGGACGCCCAGCACCACGCCTCGCGGATTGGGCAGTTTGCCCAATCAGTCCGGGAGCTCCAACGCGGAGAGCGCGAGCGAGAGCTCGACGAAGGCCTGCCGCCCGGTGAGCGGGTGCCCGACGAGGGCGGAGGCGCGCTGCAGCCGGTTGAGCACGGTGTTGCGGTGGCAGTAGAGCCGCTCCGCGGCGACGCCGGCCGACCGGTCGGCCTCCAACCAGGCGGTCAGCGTCTCGAGCAGGACGTCGCGCTCGCGTGGCGGCAGGCGCAGCACCGGTCCGAGCCAGCCCTCCACGAGGCGGCGGCGCAGCTCGGGGGAGCGCAGCAGCATCGCCTCCGGGTAGCGGTCCTCGATCCGTACGACGGCGGCAGTGCCCCTGGGCAAGGTGCCCAAGGCGAGGACGGCGAGCCGGTGGGCGGTGGCCACGCCGGCGAGGCCGTCGGCGGTGGCGGCGGCCGCAGCCCGGCCCCGGGCCAGGGAGCCCAGCCTGCCCAGCACGAACTGCGGGTCGTGGCCCTCCAGGGGCAGGAGCCCGACGAGGGTGTCGGTGCGCACGTGCCAGACCGATCGGACCCCGAGGGCGGACAGGGCCGTCTGGGGGCTGGGCAGCGCGGCGACGCCGTCCGGCTCGAGGTCGGTGACCACCACGAGGTAGTCGCCCGCGAGCGGCAGGTCGAGGTGGTCGGTGACCCGCTGCCCGGTGGTGCCACCGGCGACGACCTCCTCGAGGAGCGCGTGCCGGCGCTGGTCGTCGCGACGCAGCTGCTCGGCCTCCGTGCGCCGGTAGGAGGTGGACAGGGCCGACGAGAGGCCGTCCACCACCGTCCACATCGCGGTGGCGGCGGCGCCGAGATCCGCGGGTGGCACGCCGTCGGTGCGCTCGAGGAGCGCCTCCCAGACCACCCGTCCGCCGAGCCGGAACGTCCGCAGCATCACCTCCAGCGGCACGCCCTGTTCGGCCCGCTGCCTGCCGATCGCCCCGGCGACCGGGTCGTCCCCCATGGCGTCGCCGGCGCCGCCGGGCCGGCCGGCGGCGAGCAGGCGCAGGACCCGCGTCAGGTACCGGCGGCAGCCGTCGCGCAGGTCCTCGGGCGGCACGCTGCGGTAGTCGGTCCACGCCGGGTGGTCGGTGAAGACCGCGGTGACGAGGCGGTCGGTCAGCACGTCGACGTCGGGCAGCCATGCGGTGGCGATCGTCGACAGCGGGCCTTCCACGAGGCCGGACGGTACCGGCATGCGGGGCACCCGCCGCGGGTACGCGAGCGGCATGGTGGCGCGGACGATTGCCCGGAAGCTGATCGACGATCACCTGGTCGGTGGCGAGCGATCGCCTGCGCCTACGCGCGGGCCACCGGCACCGTCCCGGAGTACTTCCCGGTCAACCACCGGGACCCGCTGCCGTTCGAGCCGTGGCCGACCGCGCCACCGGTGCCGGAGTCCCCGACCAACGGCCTGAAGCACACCTTCTGAGGAGCGCACGCATGCCCACCCACACCTTCACGCTCAACGGCGAGCGCGTCTCGGTGGACACCGAGGACGACGTGCGCCTGCTCTGGGTGATCCGCGACCTGCTCGGCGTCACCGGCCCGAAGTACGGCTGCGGGATCAACGTCTGCAAGGCGTGCACGTCCCACATCAACGGCAAGGCCTTCAACCCGTGCTCCGTGCCGGTCGGTGACATCTCGGGCGACGACGAGATCACGACCATCGCTTGGCTCGCCGACGGGGACGACCTGCACCCGATGCAGCAGGCGTGGCTCGAGCACGACGTCCCGCAGTGCGGGTTCTGCCAGCCGGGCCAGATCATGGCCGCGGTGGCGAAGGTCCGGCAGTGCGCGGCCGAGGGCCGCGACGTCGACGACGAGGCGATCGAGGAGATCCGCAACATCTGCCGTTGCGGCACCTACAACCGGATCCGCGAGGCCATCAAGGCCGGAGCGGAGGAGATGTGAGGAGCGACCCGATGACGAGTCGTGTGATCGCCGGCCTGCTGCTCTCCGGCGCGGCCCTTCCCCTCGCGACGGGCACCGCCGCGGCGAGCGACCTCGGGCAGGCGGTGAGCGCGGGCGCGGCGACCGCCGCAGACGCCCAGGCTTCGTTCCTCGACGCCGTCGACGGGCCGGAGCCGGAGGGCGCGGACGGGCTGAGAACCGAGTTCCCCCGGTTCGACCCCCGGCTCGTCGAGGGACCGGCCGGAGGCCTGCTCGACGACCCGTTCGCCTGACCGGCGTTCGGCCACTTGGGCCACCGCGCCGCAACCGTCACTCGCAGGCGACGCCGTCGTCGTCGCGGTCGAGCCCGGCCCGGTACCCGGCGTCGCCCCGGTGCAGCGGCGCGGCGCCGGCGGCCCGGGCGGCGGCACAGTTCTTGTAGCTCGCGCCCGAGGAGGACTCCTCCCGTGCGGGTCGAGGTTCCGGGGCCGGTTCGCGCCTCGGTGCCGGCTGCGCGGCGGCCGGCTGGGGCCTCGGCGCCGGCTCCGCGGCCGGCGCGGGGGGCGGCGCCACGGTGGGCCGCGCGGCCGCGGGCACGGCGTAGTGCCGCTCCGGGCACAGGTTCGCCTCCGCCGCGGCCACCACGACCTCGGCGGCCGCCGTACCCCACTTCGACGTGCCGAGATCCGTCACGAGGCTTGCGTGCGTCACGCCCGGCGCACCGATCGACTCGCACACCGAGCGGCCGACGCCGACGAGATCGTCCGTGTCGAGCACGGCGGCCACGAACCGGTCGTCCGGTGTGAGCGCAGCAGGCGCCGCCGACGTCGTGGGTGCAGGCGTGGCGCTCGGAGTGCTGGTCGCACGGGTCGTGGTGGTCGTGGCTGCAGCCGAGGTCGTCGTGCTGGCCCGCGGACTGGCGATCCCGGCGATGACGATGATCGCGACGATTGTTCCGAAGATTCCGAGCGCGATTCTGGCAGGCTTGGGCACGACGCATCGACTCTCGTGAGTGGGGTGAATTCCGCCCGGAACGGGCGGTGCGGGGGCGGCCGAGGATGCGGTGAACCGGCCTCGGTGCAGGTGCCTCACATGGCAGTCGACTGCTTCTTCGCGTGCCGCCGGGGAGTCGTTACAGGCGTGTCGCCGGCCGGTCCGAGACGGAATGCGCCCGCCCTCGTGGCCATTTGTGGAATCACCGTTCCACGGTGCGGCCGCCACGGAAGGCGATGAATGCGGGCATCAGGATTTGGGCCTCCTTCCGGCCCGCTCGACGTCCGCGCTGCGCGCCGGTGACGGCGGGTGCAGCCTGGACCGGTGAGCGATGGACCGGTCCGCGGTGCGGTCGGCACGCTGCGCCGGAGCGCGCTGCGCCGGGTGCTGGCGGTCCTGTGCGTCACCGAGATCGTCAGCTGGGGCGTGCTCTACTACGCGTTCCCGGTGCTCGCCCCGGCGATGGTGGCCGACACGGGCTGGTCGATCGGCACCGTCACCGCCGCGTTCTCCCTGGGGCTGATCGTCGCGGCGCTGGCCGGGATCCCGGCCGGGCGCTGGCTGGACCGGTTCGGCCCGCGGCGGGTGATGACGGCCGGATCGGTGATCGCGGTGCCGGCCGTGGTCGGGATCGCCACCGCGCCCACGGTGGCGTGGTTCTTCGCGGCGTGGGCGCTCGCCGGGCTCGCGATGGCGGGCGTGCTGTACCCGCCGGCGTTCGCCGCGTTGACGCGCTGGTGGGGGCCGCGCCGGGTCGCCGCGCTGACCGCGCTCACCCTGCTGGCGGGCCTGGCGAGCACGATCTTCGCGCCGGTCACCGCCGCGCTCGTGGCGCACCTGAGCTGGCGGGAGTCCTACCTGGTCCTCGCCGCCGTACTCGCGGTGGTGACGGTGCCCGCGCACCTGTTCGGCCTCCGCGGGCCGTGGCCGGCGGCCGATCCGGCCGAGCGGCCGGGCGGGGCCGGTCACGCCCCGAGCGCGATCGCGCGCAGCCGGCCGTTCCTGATGCTCGTCGCGGCGATCGCCCTCGGCACGTTCGCCGCGTTCGCCGTGGTGGTGAACCAGGTGCCGCTGCTCATCGAGCGTGGCCTGTCCACGACGGCGGCGGCGTGGGCGCTGGGACTCGGCGGGCTCGGGCAGGTGCTGGGCCGGCTCGGCTACACCACGCTGACCGCGCGCACCGGGGTGCGGGTGCGTTCGGTCCTCGTCCTCGGCGCGCTCGCCGCCGCCACGTCGTTGCTCGCGCTGCTCCCCGGCCCCGCCGGTGCGCTGGTCGCCGCCGCGATGCTCGCGGGC
This sequence comes from Pseudonocardia wallangbongensis, assembly GCF_054486945.1. Lineage (NCBI taxonomy): Bacteria > Bacillati > Actinomycetota > Actinomycetes > Pseudonocardiales > Pseudonocardiaceae > Pseudonocardia > Pseudonocardia wallangbongensis. Next base: position 215,461 of record NZ_JBRERS010000001.1, on the reverse strand, counting down.
GCGGCCCGCGGCGTGTTCACCCTGCTGCAGGCCACCGCCGTCAGCGACCGCTGGGGTGCGTCCCACTACGGGCGCCTGAACGGGCTGCTCCTCGCCCCCGCGATGGTCGCCACCGCGCTCGGGCCGTGGGCGGGCGCGGCGCTGTCCGAGGTCCTCGGCGGCTACCCCGCGGTGTTCGTCCTGCTCGCGGGCGTTGCAGCGGCCGCCGCCGCGCTCGTGCTGGGCACCGTGCCGCGCCGCTAGCCCGAGCCACCCACCCGGGTGCATCCGGGCGCCCGGACGGGCGACCCGCCCGGCGTGCCGCCTTCCCCCGTGGTCACGATGCGGCCGTGGGGGACGTGCGGCGCGGCAGGAGACGAGCGGGCGAGTGGCTGCTCCTCGCCGCGTCGCTCGGGTTGGTGGTCGCCTTGCTGGCCGGCCAGGAGCTCCCGGACCGAACCGCTGCGGCCGCCGCGCCGGACCCGGTCCCGGTCCCGGTGCCGGCCGACCCCGTCGACGTGCAGGTGGACCGCGCGGGCGCGCGGCTGGCCGCCTGGATGCGGCCGCTCGCGCCGGGCGAGCGGCCGCCGCAGTTCGTGCTCTTCTCCTTCGACGGGGCCGGGTCGCACCGGCACTGGCAGCGCGTTCTCGCGATCGCGGGGGCGTCGGAGGCGCGGATCACCGGCTTCCTGTCCGGCGTCTACCTCGTTCCGGACGCGGAACGGCGGCGCTACCGCCCGCCTGGGCGGTCGGCCGGGACCTCCGCCGTCGGGTTCGGTGGGAAGCGGGCCGAGGTGGACACGTTGATCGCCGACCTCATGGAGGCCCGCAGGCGCGGCCACGAGATCGGCACCCACTACAACGGCCACTTCTGCGCCGGTGACGAGCCGGCGGTCGGGAAGTGGTCCACCGCGATGTGGGACACCGAGCTCGACCAGTTCTTCTCCTTCGTCGAGTCCGCCCGCGAGCGGGGCCTCGACCTCGGGGACGTGCGGGGCGGGCGCACCCCGTGCCTGGAGGGCCGCTGGTCGCAGGCCTACCCGGCGATGCGGGCGCACGGGTTCACCTACGACGCCAGCCGCCCGACCGACGGGATCGTCTGGCCCACCGACGAGAACGGCATCCGCGAGTACTGGATGCCGTCGGTGCGGGTGCCCGCGTTGCGCAAGCAGGTGCTGCTCATGGACTACAACCTGTGGCTCGCCGTCAACGGCGGGCGCGACGAGCCGGAGCGGGCGGACGAGTTCAGCGACACGGCGCTGGGCGCCTACCGTGCCGCGTACACCGCGGCCGCGGACGGCAACCGGGCACCGCTCGTGATCGGCAGCCACTTCAACCGGTGGTCGGGCGGCGGGTTCTTCGACGCCGTGGAGCGGTTCATGGCCGAGGTCTGCCTGCGGCCCGAGACCGTCTGTGCCACCCACTCCGACGTGAACGCGTGGATCGACCTGCAGGACCCCGAGGTCCTCGACGTGTGGCGCTCGATGCCGGCTGCCCACGTGCCCAGGCCGTGATCGCCAGCTCGTGATCACCGGGCCGTGCGCATCGCGTCGACGAACGCCGCGATCGCCGGGTTGCCGCCGGCGCCGCGCCGGTGGGCGGCCATCGTGCGCCGGTGCATCGGCAGCGGGGTGAGGACGACGTCCGCGTCCGGAGCGGTGACACCCAGCTCCGGGACGAGCGCGACCCCGCCGCCGATCGCGACCAGTGCCAGCACCGCCGGGAAGTCGTCGATCTCGTGCCGCGCCCGCGGGGTGAAGCCGGCCGCCTCGCAGGCCCGGACCGTCATGGTGCCGCACCGGGTGTCGGCGGGCGCGACGATCCACGGCACGTCCCGCCAGCGGCGCAGCGGGTGCGGTTCGCCGGCCAGCGGGGTGAACGAGTGCGGTGCCGCGAGGAACATGGCCTCCTCGAACAGCGCGACCGTCTGGACGCCGGGCTCGGCGGGCACCGGCACGAAGTCGTAGTCGTGCACGAGCGCGACGTCGACCTCGCCCGCGCGCAGCGCCCCGGCGACGGCGGCCGGGTCGAGCTCGCGCAGCCGCGGCTCGAGCGCGGGGTGCGCCGCGGCCAGGCGGGCGAGCGCCGCGGGCACGACAGCGCGCGCCGCCGACGGGAACGCGCCGATCCGCAACGGGCCGGCCGGGCCCGTGCGGCCGGCGAGCAGGTCGGCCTCGGCCCGTTCGAGGCGTTCGAGCACGGCCTCGGCGTGCCCGACGAGCGCGTGCGCGGCGGGGGTCAGCTCGACCCGGCGCGCGGTACGGGCCAGTAGGGGGGTGCCGGCCTCCCGTTCCAGCGCGCTGAGCTGCTGGGACACCGCCGACGGCGTGTAGGAGAGCGCCTCGGCGACGGCCGCGATCGTGCCGCGGTGGGCGAGCTCGCGGAGCAACCGCAGGCGCCGCACGTCGAGCATCGGCTCAGCTTACGTCGAGCAGCAGGAACGTGAACTGGATCTGACGCTCGCCGGGCGGGACGCTGTCGGCATGCAGCTCTCGGGTGTGCACGTCCCGCTGGTCACACCGTTCACGCCCGACGGCGAGGTCGACGTGGCCGCGCTGGACCGGCTGGCGCGCGAGGTGCTGGCGGCGGGCGCGGCCGGGATCGTCGCGCTCGGCACCACCGGCGAGCCCGCCGCGCTGGAGGACGCCGAGCGCCGCGCGGTGCTGGACGTCTGCGCGGCGGTGCGCCGCGACACCGGCGCCGCCCTGGTCGTGGGGGCCGGCGCGAGCGGCACGCGGCGCAGCGCGGCGGCGCTCGCCGGGCTCGCGGCATGGCCCGAGGTGGACGCGGCGCTCGTGCCCGTGCCCGCGTTCGTGCGTCCCACGGAGGCGGGCGTCGTGCGCCACTTCGAGGAGCTGGCGCGGCGGAGCCCGGTCCCGCTGCTCGCCTACCACGTCCCGCACCGCACCGCCCGCCCCCTCGGCGCCGCTACGCTGCGCGCGCTCGCGGCCGTGCCCGGCGTCGTCGGGGTGAAGCATGCCGTCGCGGCGCTGGACGCCGACGCCGTCACCCTGCTCGCCGATCCGCCGCCCGGGTTCGCCGTGCTCACCGGTGATGACGTCATGGCCGCGCCCCTCCTGGCGCTGGGCGCGGCCGGGGGGATCCTCGCCTCGGCGCACCTGTGCACCGGGCGCTGGGCCGCGATGGTCGACGCGTGGCGCGCGGGCGATGCGCCGCACGCCCGGAACCTGGGCGCCCCGCTCGCGCCGCTGGCGGCGGCCCTGTTCGCCGAACCCAACCCGAGCGTGATCAAGGCGGTGCTGCACGCGCAGGGCCGGATCGCCACGCCGGCCGTGCGGCTGCCCCTGCTCCCGCCGCCCCCGGCCGCGATCACGGCCGCACTCGACCTGCTGCCAGCGGCCCGAGGAGCGCGCTGACCTACCGCGACCTACCGCGCGAGACCACCGGAGGCCGATTTCGCGGGCATGATCGCGGCTTCGGTGCCGCGGCGGCCACATGGAGTGTGTTGCCGAATCGGGGTCGGGCGGCCCTCGCGTCGTCGGGTGCATTCCGAGGGACGTGCGTGTCCGGGTGACGCCGGAGTGGTTTGCCGGAGGCGGCTCCCATGATCAGATGTGGCTGGGCGCCCTCGGGAGGGCGCTGCGGCGAATCTCGGACCGATCATGACGCGTTGATCGTTGCGAGATCCCGCTCGGCGCCCTCCCGAGGACAGTCGCAAGCATGTGATCATCGGGAAGCGCTATCCGCGGCACCGGGGTGCTCGCCTCGCCGGCTCCCGGCGGACAGAGCGGCCGCCCGAGCACTGCCGCTGCGCCGCCGCGGTTGCTCCGCACGCTCCTATGCTGATCGACATGCAGATCGGTGTGGGAGCCCCGATCTCCGGTGGGTGGGCCACGCCGGAGAACCTCGTGCGCGTCGCCGGGGAGGCGGAGGAGCTCGGCTACGCGTCCCTGTGGACGCTGCAACGGCTCCTCGTCGCCGTCGACCAGGACCTGCACCCCGTCTACAGCAGCGTGCTGGACCCGGTCGCGGCCCTCTCGTTCGCCGCGGCCCGGACCTCGCGGATCCGCCTGGGCATCGGAGTGATCAACCTCCCGTTCGTCCCGCCCGCCTACCTCGCCAAGCAGGCGGCGAGCCTCGACGTGCTGTCGGGAGGGCGGCTCGACCTCGGCCTCGGCGTGGGCTGGTCACCGGCGGAGTTCGCCGCGACGGGCGCGTCCACGGCGCGCCGGGGACCACGGACCGTGGAGTATGTCGACGTCCTGCGCACGTTCTGGGGCGACGACGTCAGCGAGTTCGACGGCGAGTTCTACACCGTGCCACGCAGCCGGATGCTGCCCAAGCCGGTACAGCGGCCCGGCCCGCCGATCGTGCTGGGCGGTGGCGTTCCCGCGGCGCTGCGACGCGCCGGCCGGGTCGCCGACGGCTGGATCAGCAGCAGCGGCGCCGACCTCACCCGGCTCGCCGACGACGTCGCGCTGGTCCGCGAGGGCGCCGAGGCGGCCGGGAAGGATCCCTCCGCGGTGCGCGTGATCGTCCGCGGCGTCGTGCGCGTGGACGGGCCGGGCGACCGGCTCCTGTCCGGCCCCTACGACAAGATCCGCGAGGACGGCGCGTGGCTGGCCGAGCAGGGCGTCACCGAGCTGTTCTACGACCTGAACTACGACCGCACCATCGGAAGCCCGGGCACCGACCCCGCGGCGGGCGTCTTGCGGGCCATGGAGATCCTGCACGCGCTGCGTCCCTGACCGCCGGATCCGACGAGCGAACGGCACCTTCGTCGGCTAGCTACTACAGCCGGAGTTCGTGATGGTGCCCGGCGCAGCGTCGCTGGTGGGGCGCGGTCCGTGGCTGCGTCAGCAACCGGCACCGGACACCCACTGCTTTCGTGTCCTGTTGGTGGGTGTGGAATGCGGGACGGTCGTCGGGTGGAGCTGGCCTGGGGGTTTGCTGCCGGTGGGCGCGCCGTACCCGGCTCGTGGTGTGGGGCCCTCGTCTCGATCTGGTCCGGGGTGCGTTCCCTCCGGTTTGCCTGGTCCCCGCCATCTTTGTGGGGTGGTCGGGTTGGCGTCATTGCCGTCCCCCCGGGGGTCATCCGGGTGGCCGTCCCCGGCCTGCTGGCACGCCGGTTCGCGATGGGATCCTGCGGATGGGTGGGACTCGACCGGCGGTGGTGCCGTTGCCCGGGCCGCTCAGGCTGTGGTGTCGGCGCCGAGTGTGCTGCCGCCCGACAGCCGGCCTGGTGTGACCCGAGGATGGGGTGTGATCAGCGGATACGGGACCTGGCGTGCATAGGTGAGTGTGATGTCCCGATCTCGCCGATCACGGCCCGCTGGGTGTCGATGTCGGGGTTGTTCGTGGGGTCGCCCGGGTGTCTGGGGAGTGCAGAAGGGGCGGGCGGGACCACCGCAGGTCGAGTGGCTGTCGGCAGTGGCGGTCTCGTCGGGACTGGCGTGCCGGCAGGTCGGGGACGGCCGCCCCGGTGACCCCGGGGGGGACGGTGGTGGTGCCAACCGGATCACCGGCGGGGGTGAGGTCGGGTCCGGACGGGAGTGGCCGCGCCCGGGGCCGGGTCGACGGGGTGGGGCGGTCGGGCTGCGAGCCGGGTACGGCGCGCCCACCGGCAGCCGATCCCGCGACGAGACAGACCCGACCCCGCGGCCGCGGTCACGTTCGTGATCCGCGGTATCGGTTGTTCATGGCTGCGGCCACCGCCATGGACAACCGATACCTGCGATCTTCCCCGTCAAGATCCGAGGTATCGGGCGTTCATGGTCGTGTGGACAGCCATGGGCAACCGATACTTCGGATCTTGCCCCGCGGATCGACGGGCATCGGCCCCAAGGCCGTGTGTGCGGGCCCCGTCCAGCCGATCAGGTCCGCTCGGATGAGCTGCCGCGCAGCCGGGCCGGCGACCCGACACCGACACAGTGGCCGAACCAGCCACTACCGCCGCCGACCAGCAACATGATCACGATCTACCGCTGCCGTACTAGGGCTGAGTTCGGACGAGTGCCGTTTGGCGCAACTGGAGCACTCCCTGGAGTGCAGATGGCCGGGGCGCGGACGGTCGGCGCCTGGTGATTGATCCGAGATGCTGGAAACTGCCTTCACCAGGGCGTTCAGTGTGATCTCGCAGCGATCAAGGTCGCATGCGCCGTCGTTCGACAGGGCGTACGAGAGTGCCGTTCGTGCGGTGGAACCCGACCCGGTGCAGGGTCGTGGGCACCCCGCTAGGAACGTTCCGCCAGGAACTCCGTGATCGCCGCGTCCGTCTCCGCCGGCCGCTCCAGGTGCGGGACGTGGCCGCAGCCGAGGACCGAAAGCCGCACCGGCCCCGTGGCGCGGTCGCGCACCGCCTCCACGTGCACGACCGTGCCGTACGGGTCCGTGGTGCCCTGCACGCCCAGCACCGGGCAGGTGATCGCGGCCAGCTCCGGGCGGATGTCCCAGTCCCGGAAGGCGTCGTCGAGCCAGCCCTCGTTCCAGTTCCAGAACGTGACGTCCGGGTCGCGGTGGTGGCGGGCCATCCGGGCCCGCAGGTCGCCCTCGACGTAGTCGCGGCGGGCCCGCTCGATGCCGCGCAGGTCGATGTCCTCGACGAACACGTGCGGCGCGAGCACCACGAGCGCGTCCACCTCGGCCGTGCCGGCGTGCAGCAGGCCGATGGAGCCCCCGTCGCTGTGCCCGACGAGCACCACCCGGTCGAGCCCGAGCGCCGCACGCACGGCCGGGACCACCTCGGTGGCCTCGTCGTGCATGTACCGGGGCGTCCGCTTGCCGGGCGGGAGGTCGGAACCGCCGTGGCCGAGCCGCGAGAACGCCACCGCGCGCCGGCCGGTGGCGGCGGCGATCCGGTGGTGGAACCCGCGCCAGAGCCGGACCGAACCGAGGCCCTCGTGCAGGAACAGCAGGGGGACGCGGGCGGGGTCGCCGGGCACGTCCTCGTACTCGACGCGCCCGCCCGGCACGTCCACCATGGGGAGCTCGCTCACGCCCGCGAGCCTGCCTGCCGCTACGCCGGTTCGTCCAACCGGGATGCCAGCCGCTTCGGTGCCACCTGCCGGTAGGCGTCGGTGACGATCTCCTCGATCTCGGTCCAGTCCACGTCCGGGACGTCGAGGTAGACGCCGAGCCAGCCGCGACCACCGACGTAGGGCGGCCGGAAGAACCGGCCCGGGTCGGTGGCCACCAGCTCCTCCTGGGTGCCGGGCGGTGCGGCGCACCAGAAGGCGAGGCGGTCGTCGTGGTGGTGGTCGGCGAACATCACGAACGTCTTGCGGACGAACCACGTCGGCTCGCCGTGGCTCAGCTTCTCGGTGACCTCGGGAAGGGTCGTACAGATCCCGCGCAGCCGCTCCAGGGGCGTCATACCGGGACCCCTCGCATGACCGAGAACCCCGAGCCCGCGGCCGGGGCGACGTCCGTGAGCCGCAGCCCGGCCGCGGTGAGCAGGTCCGCGAACTGCGCCCGCGTGCGCTCCCGCCCGCCGAGGCACACGAGCATGTCGAGGTCGCTCATCAGGAGGCTCCGCTGCTCGCCGAGCACCTCCGGGTCGTCGCGCAGGATCGGCTCCACCAGGAACAGCACGCCGCGCGGCGGCATCGCCTCCCGGATCCGGGACAGGATCGTGACGCTGCGGTCGTCGTCCCAGTCGTGGATCACGCTCTTCACGACGTAGGCGTCCGCGGCCGGCACCCACACGAAGAAGTCGCCGGTGACGACCTCGCAGCGTTGATCGACGACCGCCAGGCCCGCCAGACCGCGTCGCCGCAGAACAGCTGGGCCAGGTTGCCGATGGATCCGGGCCTCCCGGTGCGCGGCAGCTGCCCTCCCGCGGTGAGCGCGTAGGCGCCCTCCGGGGTTCGGCGCACCAGGTCCAGGCCGGTGGCCGCGCGCAGGAGCCGGGCGAGCGCGTCCGGGTCCGTGCCGGTGCGGCCGGCCAGCTCGTCGAGGTCGAGCGAGCCGTCGCCGAGGGCGTCGGGCACGCCGAGCCGGGCGAGGGTCTGCACCACCTGGGCCGGGGAAGAACCCGAAGACCAGCCCGGCGGCGCGCTCCCGCTCGTTCACGGCTTCACCTGTGGCCGGTAGCTGCCGACCGACCAGATGTTGCCCTCGGGGTCGCGCACGGCGTACTCGCGCGACCCGTAGGGCTGGTCGACCGGCTCCTGCACGACCTGGGCGCCTGCGGCGACGGCCCGGCCGTGGTGGGCGTCGACGGCCTCGGCGGAGTCGAGGGCGAGGTAGACGACCGCGCGACCGGTGTCGAACGCGTCCGGGGTGCCGCTGCGGGTGCCGAGCATGACCACGCCGTCACCGAAGCCCAGCTCGGCGTGGCCGACGCTGCCGTCCTCGGCCTGGTGGACCTGCTGCTCGACGAACCCGAGCGTGCCCGTGAGGTAGGCGATCGCCGCGCGGGCGTCGTCGTAGCGGAGCGTGACGTAGATGCTCATGGGAGAGACGGTAGGAGCGAACACGGGCAGCGGCTTGGACGAATGGGAACGAGGTCCCTAACGCCACTCGGCCAGGTACTCCGTGGGCGTGCAGCCGGCGAGTGCACGGAACTCCCGCACCAGGTGGGCGTGGTCGGCGTACCCGCAGGCGGCGGCGACGTCGGAGATGGACGGTGCCGCCGTGGTCGGCGTGCCGTCGTAGACGCTGGCCGGCGCCAGGAGCCGGGTGGCCCGGTGGAACCGCAGCACCCGCGCCGTGGTCTTCGGGCCGAGGCCGACCTGTGCGCGGAAGCGGGTGAGCAGGTGGCGGCGGCTCCAGCCGGTGTCCTCGGCCAGCTCCTGCACCCCCACCCGGCCCGCGCTGCGGCGCAGCCGGTGCCACGCCCACGCCACCTCCGGGTCCGGGCGGGCGGCGGTGGCGTCGAGGCGGCGCAGCAGGACCTCGTCGAGCCGCGCGAAGCGGCGGGCCCAGTCGGGCTCCTCGGCGAGGCGGGCGGGAAGGCCGGCCAGCTCGGGCGACTCGAGCTCGGTGAGCGACGGCGCCACGTTGGTGAGCGCGGGCATCGGGCGGCCGAGCAGCGCGAAGACGCCCAGCGGGCTGAGGTCGACCTGCAGCCCGTGCTGGGGACCGACGAACTCGGTGACGACCGGTCCGTCGTGCATGCCGGCGAGGAACGACGCCGGAACCGAGGGCCCCGCCGGGCCGTGCAGGCGGATCTGCGGGCCGAGGCTGAGGATCAGCGTGCACGAGGCCGCCGGCGCCTGACGACGGCGCACCGGCGTGTCGCTGTGCTCGCGGTAGCCCAGGTAGCGCACCACGTGCCGGGCGAGCGCGGGATGCGGTCGCCCCAGGGAGTACTCCCCGTCCACCTCGCCAGGCTACGTCAGCATCCCCAGCCCGTACGCGACCGACGTGAGCACACCGAAGATCACCAACGCGAACAGGACCGTCAGCCAGAGGCGTCGAAGGGTGCCCATCCGCCTATGCCAGTGACTCCGGGCCCGCGGTGATCATCTCGTAGATCAGGAACACCGAGAACGCGACGTAGAAGAGGGCGATCAGCACCATCACCGGCACCCGCCACCCCTTCAGCCGCGCGAAGTCCGGCAGCGCCTTGCGGTTGAGCACGACGAGCAGCACCGAGTAGATCGCCATGACGAAGCCGCCGCCCGTCGCGGAGATGACCAGCAGCGCGACCGGCTTGATGCCCGTCCAGATGATCGAGGAGCCCGCGATGATCAGGAGCCACACGACGGTGATGTAGATCTTGCTCTCGCTCCAGAAGCCGCTCTCCCTCAGGAAGGTCACCTTCAGCGAGTCGGCGGTGAGCCGGCTGACCCAGTCCACGACGCCGATGTTGGTGGAGAGCAGGATGAGGAACCCGGCCACGTAGAACGCGATGCCGAACCAGGGGGCGACGATCGAGGCGAGCTCGCGGCCCTCGGCGTGGAGGAAGTCCAGGCCCGAGCCGAGGGTCGTGTTCACCCCGAGCATCGAGACGACGAGCACCTGCATCGCGACCAGCAGCAGCACGCCGACGAACCAGAACGTGAGCAGCTGCTCCTGGTTGGCGATGGTCCACCACCGGCGCCACCGGCGCTCGTTCTCCGGGGTGGAGGGCGTCATGTACCCGAGGGACGGCGCCGCCACCTCCTCACCCGTGATCGGGGAGACGATGTTGGGGATGCGGATCCCCATGCCCATCCCCTTGTCGCGGATGTAGTTGCTCTGCACCAGGTTGTTGCCCCCACCGGCCCCGGCGAACACGATCGCGCCGAACAGCGACGCCGCGCCGATTACGCCGATCGAGGCGGGCAGGTCCCCCACGCCCTGCGGGATGCTGGTGACGACGCTCGCCCAGGCGCTGCCCTTCGTGGCGACGACGATCGCCGCGACGACGAACGCCAGGATGAGGACGACCATCACGCCCTGCACCTTCTCGAGCGTCTGGTAGATGACCGGCGACACGGTCACCGCCAGCCCGATGGCCAGCAGGACGATCGTGGTGATGAGGGGGACGTTCGAGTCGTCGAGGTTGAAGATGAACGTGAACTCGGTGGCCGCGCTGGAGGCCCACCCCGGCCACACGTTGGGCAGGATCGCGCCGAGCACCATGATCACGCCCCACGGCAGCCACAGCCGGGAGAAGCCCGTCACGGCCGTCTCCCCGGTGATCAGCGTGTAGCGCTCGATCTCCATGTTGAGGAAGTACTGCATCGTGATGCCCACGAGGGCCAGCCACACGAGCCCCAGGCCCACCTGGGTACTGATGTAGGGCCAGAGCACCAGCTCGCCCGACCCGAGGGCGGTGGCGGTGAGGATGACGCTCGCCCCCAGGTAGTTCCGCAGTCTGCGGGGCTCCGGGAGATCGCTGTACGGAACCGCCGGTAGGTGCGTGCTGGGAAGTTCCGACGCCAACTGTGTGCTGGACTCCGCCATTGGACCCGCCTCCGATGCGCCACGTTGCGCAAAGTGCCGATGTCACTACCCGTGAGCTGGGCGCCGCAGTATAGGCACCGATCGGGCGAACGCGCAGGGCGAGGCCGATCAGGAGTGGTGGGCCGCCCGGTGCGCGGCGAGCACGTCGCGGCCGAAGTCGGACTCCGGGTCGCGCCACACCGCGTGCGCGTGGTTGACGTTCCGCTGGGTGTTGTCCCACTCGACGAGCAGCCGCGGGCCCTGCAGCCGGTAGTAGTGCGGCTCGCCCGGCGTGGTGGAGCCGGCCCAGGCGACGTGGACGGCGTCCAGCGCGGCCGGGTCGTCGTAGCGGGGGAGCGAGGAGATCCCGGGCGGGACGCGGTCGAGGTAGGTGCCGAGCAGGGCGTGGAGCAGCTCGCGCTGGGTGCCGTCGAGCTCGGCGCCCGGCACGCCCTTCGGGTCCGGGGTCAGCGCGACGGCCTCCTGGTCGGCGCCCTCCAGGCCGGTGGCGGCCGACGCCGCACCCGGGGGTGTGTGCGGGCCGGGCCGCCACAGCCCGTCGCGCACCACCCCGTTGTCGATCCGCGGGCTGTTGGCGCCCACGATGTCGTCGGGAGCTCGGGGCAGCAGCATTGCCCGCGCGGCCGGCTCGGGGCGCAGCGAACGCACCAGCTCCCGGGCCAGGTCCTCGGCGGCCGCGAGCGGCCGCAGCACGGCGCCGCCCAGCAGCGGTGACGCGGCGGGGTCGGCGCCCAGGAAGCACGGCGTGGTGGCGGCGACCCGCCCGTCCACCACGAGGTTGTGCAGCGACACGTGGTGGCCGCCGAACCGCCATCCCCACGGGGCCCGCCCGCCCGGCTCGCCGAAGACCCGCAGGTAGTACTGGCCCGGGTCGCGGCCCCGCTCGCGCCCGAAGTCGACCGTGAAGCCCTCGGTGCGGTCGAGCACGTTCTCCAGGCCGAGGACGGTGGCGACGGTGGTGTACCCGGCCGCCGACAGGCCGCTCGCGAGCAGCCGCATCACGAGCCGGTGCTGCGCGGGGCGCTGCTGGTGGAAGGTGAGGCCGCCGTGATCGGTGGGGGTGTAGTACCAGCGCGTGCGCTCGGCCTCCCCCTCGCCGCTCGCGCCGGGTGGTGGCCCGACGGCCACCTCGCGCTGGGTCGGGTCGAGGGAGTCGAGCCACGCCGTGGCCGCCTCGGCCATCCGGTCCGCCACCTCGCGACCCGCGTCGGTCACCGCCTGCGCCATGGCCCGACCTTAGGCCGTGTCCCGCGGATCTCGAACGCGGGATTCGCGCCCGGTCGGCTCCTGGCTGCGTTGTCGGCTCGCCCGAGTACGCCCCGTACGAGGACGAGCCTCCGCCTTGCCAGGAGCCGACTGGATCACGAATCCCATCGCCCGAGATCCACGGGACACGGCCTGACCGGTCACACCGCCGGCATGGGCGGCCCGCCGAGCCCGCCGCGAGCGCGGCCGAGCCGGATCTCGCAGCGCACGACCGCCGGGTCCAGACCGGTGAGGTCGACGATCAGCGACCGGGCCGCGTCCTCGGCGTCCGGCATCGCCTGGGCGGTGGTGGCCGCTTCGATCTCCGGCACGTAGAGCACGAGGTGCCGCTCCGAGAGCCAGGCGACCACCTCGAACGTCCGCTCGCTGATGTGCGCGGCCACGCCGACCACGGTAGTCCGGGAAGGTGCCGTCGTCGTCATCCACAAGGAGTGACGGAGCAGTCCTCGTTGTCGGCCGAGTCGTCGGAGGGCCGGTCCACCCCGGGGTCGCCGAGGATTCCGGGTTGCTCGGGATCGTCGGGGGTGACGTCCGGTTCGTCCGGTGCCGGGGTGGGCGGCGGGGCCGCCACGGGCGGCTCCGGTGGCGGGGGAGGCGTCGACGTCGGTGGGGGCTTCTCGTTCGGTCCCAGCGGGGACGGCGGCTCGCCGATCGGCCGGAACTGCGGGAAGTCCTGGACGGGGGTGCCCGCCACGGCGTCGGACATGACGTCCTGCCAGACGTCGCCGGGCAGGCTGCTGCCCTGGATCGGACGGCCGCGGGCGGTGCGGATCGGGGAGTTCATGTCCGTGCCCATCCACACCGCCGTGGTGACGGAGGGCGTGAACCCGGCCATCCACGCGTCGTTGTTCTCGCCCTCGAACCGGGACTGGACGGTGCCGGTCTTCGCCGCCACGGGGCGGTCCCCCGGCAGCGCGAGGTCGTCGTGGTCGGCGACACCCAGCATCGCCTCGACGACGTTGCGCGCCACGCGCTCCGGGAAGCGGCGCTCCCCGTCGGTCGAGGCCTGGTAGAGCACCCGGTCGTCGGCCGTCACGACGGACGACACGAGGTGGGGCTGGCGCCAGATCCCGCCGGCGGCGATCGTCGCGTACGCCGAGGCCAGCTCGAACGTCGAGACCTCCTTGTTGCCGAGCGCGATCCCGTCGGTCGGGTTGTCCAGCGGAGCCTTGATGCCGGCGGCGCGGGCCGCGGCGGCGACGGACTCGGGGCCGACCTTCCTGGCGAGGCTGTGGAAGACGACGTTGTTCGACACGGTCATGGCCTGCTTGAGATCGCACTCGTCGCAGTCGGCCCCCGAGGCGTTGCGCAGGCCGGGGATCTCCCGGCCGTCGAAGGTCTCGCCGAGGCCGACCGGCGGTTCGCGCTGCAGCGCGGCGAGCACGACGAACGGCTTGAACGTCGACCCGGCGAGCTTGCGCACCTGCGCGTAGTCCAGGCCCAGCCCGTTGTCGCCGCCGTAGTAGGCGAGCACGCCCCCGGTCTCCGGGTCGATCGTCACCACCGCGCTGCGCAGGTTCACCGGTTGCCCGTCGAGGGCGTCGTGGGCCGAGCCGACCACCTGTTCCTGGCGGCGGGGGTCCACCGTCGTGGTGATCCGCAGGCCCTCCTGCGCGACGTCCTGCTCGGTGAACCCGAGCTCCTCCAGCTCGGCGGTCACCGCGCTGACGATGTGGCCGCGGCTGTCGGTGGGCACGCCGCGGGCGAGGGAACGGCGTGCATGCGTCTCGGGGAAGTGGGCGGCGGCCCGGTCGGCCGGGGTGAGCCAGCCCTGCGAGACCATCCCGTCGAGCACGAAGTTCCACCGCTCGACGGCCCGCTCCGGGCTCACCGCCGGGTCCCACCGGGACGGCGACTGGATCAGCCCGGCGAGCAGCGCGCCCTCCGCCGGGCTGAGGTCCTGGGCCCCCTTGCCGAAGTAGGCCTGGGACGCGGACTGGATGCCGTAGGCGCCGCGGCCGAGGTAGATCGTGTTCAGGTAGTCGGCGAGGATCTCGTCCTTCGTGCGCTCCTGGGAGATCTTGACCGCGAGGATGACTTCCTTGTACTTGCGCCAGAGCGTCTGCTCGTCACCGACGAGCGCCTTCTTGACGAACTGCTGGGTGATCGTCGAACCGCCGCCCTCGCCGCCACGCAGCTGGTTCCAGGCCGCGCGCATGATGCCGGTGAGGTCGAAGCCGGGGTTGGAGTAGAAGGAGCGGTCCTCGGCGGCGAGCACGGCGTGGCGCACGTGCAACGGCACCTGGTCGAGCGGCACCTTGGTCCGGTTGCCCTCCTCGGGAACGAGCCGGGTGAGCGGGCTCCCGTCGGCGAACGAGACCAACGCCACCTGGTTGTTCACCGCCTCGTCCGGGTTGGGGACCGAGAAGACGAGGTAGCCGGCCGCGAAGGCGAGCACGGGCCCGAGCACGACGGCCGCCGAGGCGCCGAGCAGCGCGCGCCGTGCCAGCCGCATCCGGCGGGCGCGCCGCCGCTCCTGCGGGGAGGACCGGCCCGCGCGGGCCGGCGCGTCGACGACCGGCAGCACATCCGTGGCGTCCGGGGCGCGGTGGCGGGCGGTGTCCTCGCCGACCCTGCCCGGCGTCGGCCCGTGTGCCCCGTTCCCGTTCCGCTGCGCCCGGTGCCGCTGCGGCTTCGCCGGTTGCCACCAGCCGACGCCCGACGGATGGGCGTCGCGCCGCGACCGCTGCTCCGGCAACCCCGCTCGCCGCACCCCGGGTTCCGTGGATCGGGTGGAGCGCTTCGGGTGGGCTCCGTGCACGCGTCCCACCTCCCCTGGCCGGCCCTCCCGCCTGGTGGCGGGGAGAACGTCGGGTCCAACGGGCGCTCCCGCGCAGGCGGTGTGGCGGTGGCCCCGACATCACCCGATGGGCGTGCGCAGAGTGATCACGACCCGGTCCAGGGGGCCGATCCGTGCACGGTGGGTGATCGGGCGTCCGCCGGACGGCCGCGCGCCGGGCAGGGTCCGGTGGGTGTCCGGTCGGCCCAGCGGTCGCACCGCCGAGCGGGTGGACGTCCGTTGCTCCGTGGCGTCGCTGGGATGCTGCCGGGATGCTCCCCGCTCCCCGCGACCCCCACGCGCACGAGGCGGTGCCCCCCGATCCACCGCCCGACCCACCGCCGCTCGCGCCCCAGCTCACCGCGCTCCTGCGGTCCGCGGGAGCGCAGGCCCTGCACGCCGTCGACGGCGAGAGCGGCGAGGTACTGGCCGAGGCCGGCCTCGCCGCAGGTGACGACGTACCCGCGCTGGCCCAGCTCGCGCGGGCCGCCAAGGCGCTCGGCCGCGGCCGCGGCGAGTGGCTGGAGGACCTCGTGGTGACCCTCGGCCGCACCGTGCACGTGCTGCGCGAGTGCGACGGGGTGGTGCTGCACGCGCGCCTGGACCCCGCCAGCGGGGATGTCGGAGCCGTGCGGCGCGGCCTCGCTTCGCCCGATGTGCGGCGTGCCGCCGAGGCGGCCGGCAGCGCCGCCGCCCCGACCGCGCCGCCCGGCGACCGAGCCGGCGCCCCCGCGCCCGCGCCGCCACCCCCGCGGGGAACGCACCGGAGGGAGCCGAGACCGCCCGCCGGCCCTCGTCCGGCCGCAGCGGCGGCGCCCTCCGGGCCCGCCTCCCGCCCGCGTCCCGCGGCCGAGACCGGCTGGCCGTACTCCGTCGCCGAGCCGCCGCCCGCCCCGCCGCCCGCCACATCGCCTCCCGCCCCGCCGCCCCCCGCCCCGCCGGGCCGGCGCCCCGCCCACTCCGCCGACGCTCGACGGGCTGCCGAACCGGCCGAGCGAACCGGCGACGACGGGGCCGGTCCGGAGCCCGATGCGCTGGCCACGGCGCCGTCGATGCGTCCGGTCCCACCGCAGCCCCGCCGGGTCCCCGCGCGCCCGCTCCCGAGCGTCCCGGCGCAGGCGCGCCCGCACCCGATCTCGAGGCCGACCCCGCTGCTCCCGATGCAACCGGTCCCCGAACCGGACCCCCAGCCGTCCCCGCCGCCGTCGGTGCGGCCGTCCCCGACGCCGCGGTCCGGCCGCGTGCAGGAGCCGCCGCGGGTCCCGCTGCCGCGGCCGGCGGGCGGTCCGGCCCCGGCCGGCCGGGACCCCGCACTCGTCACGGTCGACGGCGGCATGCCGCTCACGGGCTCGGGCGCGCTCGCCGTGCTCGCGCTCCCCTCGGCGGCGCTGCCGCATCGTCGGCGGGTGGCCCCGGCCCGCCCGGCCCCGTCCCCGCACGGGTTCGTGACGCCCCCGGTGCTCCGGCAGCCGTGGGCGTCGGACGTCCCGACGATGCGGCGGATGCTCGCCGGGCTGCACCGGATGAACTAGGCCGCGTACCGCGGGACACCGCCCGGCCCTGCTGCCGGAAACCCGCTTCGGCCCGGTGGATAGCATCGACGGGTGTCGGGCGATCGGCGCCCGAACCCGAAACCCGTGGAGGTCTCCCGTGTCCGCGCCCGCATCCCGCCCCGCGTCCGCCCCCGTCCGGGTGCCGGCCGGGACGACGGCCGGGGCCGCGGTACGCGAGGCGGGCCTCCCCACCGCCGGACCCACCGCCGTCGTCGTCGTGCGCGACGCCGCCGGGCAGCTGCGCGACCTCGCATGGGCGCCGGAGTCCGACGTGGAGGTGGAGGCGGTCGCCGCCGACACCGACGAGGGGCGCAGCGTCATCCGGCACTCGGCCGCGCACGTGCTCGCGCAGGCCGTGCAGCAGCTGCGGCCGGAGGCGAAGCTGGGCATCGGCCCGCCCATCACCGACGGCTTCTACTACGACTTCGACGTCGACCAGCCGTTCACCCCCGACGACCTGAGCAAGCTCGAGTCGTCGATGAAGAAGATCATCAAGGCGGGCCAGCGGTTCTCCCGCCGCCGCTTCGACTCGCGCGACGACGCCCGCAAGGAGCTCGCCGAGGAGCCGTACAAGCTGGAGCTGATCGACCTCAAGGGCGCGCCGGGGGAGGACGTCGTCGAGGTCGACGAGTCCGGCGAGCTCACCATCTACGACAACGTGCACGCCCACACCGGCGAGACCGTGTGGTCGGACCTGTGCCGCGGCCCGCACGTCCCCACCACCCGCTTCATCCCGGCCTTCAAGCTCATGCGCACCGCGGCGGCGTACTGGCGCGGGGACGAGAAGAACCCGCAGCTGCAGCGCATCTACGGCACCGCGTGGGAGAGCCAGGAGGCGCTCGACGCCCACCTGGAGCGCCTCGCCGAGGCCGAGCGCCGCGACCACCGCCGTCTGGGCGCCGAGCTGGACCTGTTCTCCTTCCCGGACGAGATCGGCTCCGGCCTGCCGGTCTTCCACCCGAAGGGCGGGGTGATCCGCAAGGAGCTGGAGGACTACTCGCGGCGCCGCCACGAGGAGGCGGGCTACGAGTTCGTCAACACCCCGCACATCACGAAGGCGCAGCTGTTCGAGACCTCCGGGCACCTGTCCTGGTACCGCGAGGGCATGTACCCGGCGATGCACCTCGACGAGGAGCTGGCCGCGGACGGCACCGTGCGCAAGCCCGGCCAGGACTACTACCTGAAGCCGATGAACTGCCCGATGCACAACCTGATCTACCGGGCGCGCGGGCGGTCCTACCGGGAGCTGCCGCTGCGCTTCTTCGAGTTCGGCAGCGTGTACCGCTACGAGAAGTCCGGCGTGGTGCACGGGCTCACCCGGGCCCGGGGCTTCAGCCAGGACGACGCCCACATCTACTGCACGCAGGAGCAGATGCAGGGCGAGATCCGCGAGCTGCTGCAGTTCGTGCTCGGCCTGCTGCGCGACTACGGCCTCGACGACTTCTACCTGGAGCTGTCCACCCGCGACCAGGAGAAGTCGATCGGCTCCGACGAGGACTGGGAGCGGGCCACCGACGCCCTGCGCGAGGCCGCCGAGGCCAGCGGCCTGGAGCTGGTGCTCGACCCGGGCGGCGCGGCGTTCTACGCACCGAAGATCAGCGTGCAGGCCAAGGACGCCATCGGGCGCAGCTGGCAGCTCTCCACCATCCAGGTCGACCTCATGGAACCGGGCCTGTTCGACCTGGAGTACACCGCCGCCGACGGGTCCCGGCAGCAGCCCGTCATGATCCACCGCGCGCTGTTCGGGTCGATCGAGCGGTTCTTCGGCGTGCTCACCGAGCACTACGCGGGCGCGTTCCCGGCGTGGCTCGCCCCGGTGCAGGTGGTCGCCATCCCGGTCACCGACGAGCAGGTGCCCTACGTCGAGGACGTCGCCCGGCAGCTGCGGTCCCGCGGGATCCGCGTCGAGGTGGACGCGAGCGACGACCGGATGCAGAAGAAGATCCGCACCCACACCATGCAGAAGGTGCCGTTCCTGCTGCTCGTGGGCGGCCGGGACGCCGAGGCGGGCGCGGTCAGCTTCCGGTTCCGCGACGGCACGCAGCGCAACGGGGTGCCCACCGCCGACGCCGTGGCCGCGGTGGCCGACTGGGTCGGCAGCCGCACGAACGTCTCGCCGAACGCGGAGGTCTTCGCCGCGCCGTCCTGAGGGTGGACCCCCGGCCGTGCACCGGGCGTCCGGGTCGATGGGGGCCGCCTGGGCGCGGAGACCGCGATCAGGGCGCCCTGTGCGCGGCCTAGGATCGGCGCATGAGTGAGGCGGGCGAGCCGGCGTACGAGGCGCGCGACGGCGTCGGCACACCCGACGGGTTCCGCAGGCTGTGGACCCCGCACCGGCTCGCCTACATCAAGGAGGCCGGTGCGGAGGGCTGCCCGTTCTGCCGCATCCCGAAGCTCTCCGACGAGGACGGGCTCGTCGTGGCCCGCGGCGACACCGTGTACGCGGTGCTGAACCTGCACCCGTACAACCCCGGGCACCTCATGGTGCTGCCCTACCGGCACGTCGCGGAGCTGGAGGACCTCGACCCGGACGAGGCGGGCGAGCTGATGGCGTTCACCCAGGCGGCCGTGCGGGCGATGAAGCGGGCGGCGGCGCCGCACGCGTTCAACGTGGGTCTCAACCTGGGCACCGTGGCGGGCGGGTCGCTCGCCGAGCACCTGCACCAGCACGTGGTGCCGCGGTGGGGCGGCGACGCCAACTTCATCACCGTGATCGGGCAGACGAAGGTGATCCCGCAGCTGTTGTCCGAGACCCGGTCGCTGTTGGCGGAGGCCTGGCCGGCGCCGGGTGCGGTGGCGGATCGGCCGTCGGGCGAGCGGCAGTAGGCTGGGTCGCACTAGGTAGGCGGCGCGGCCGGCAGCCCGGCGATCAAGCAGGAGTCCATGCTCAACGTCTTCGCCCGCGTGCAGGTCAACCGCGTGACCGAGCCCGTCGGACGGTGGCTCGTCGCGCGGGGGGTCGCGCCCGACGTGGTCACGGTGATCGGCACGGTCGGCTCGGTCGCCGCTGCGCTGTGGTTCCTCCCGCGGGACGAGCTGTTCGTCGGGGCCGCGGTGGTCACGTTCTTCGTGCTGCTCGACCTCGTCGACGGGGCGATGGCCCGCGCCCGCGGCTACAGCACCCCGTTCGGGGCCGTGCTCGACTCCACCTGCGACCGGGTCGCCGACGGGGCGCTCTTCGCCGGGCTCACCTGGTGGTGCCTCGGTGCGGGTGGGGAGCGGGTGCTCGGCGTCGCGGCGCTGCTGTGCCTCGTGTCGGGTCAGCTGGTGTCCTACATCAAGGCGCGGGCGGAGGGCGAGGGCCTGTCCGCCGACGGCGGCCTCGTCGAGCGCGCCGAGCGCCTGATCGTGGCGCTGGTCGGCGCCGGCCTGCACGGGCTCGGGGTGCCGTACGCGTTGCACGTCGCGCTCTGGGTGCTCGCGGCGGCGTCGGTGTGGACGGTCGGGCAGCGCATCGTGGCGGTGTACCGGAGCGCGCGGGACGCCGGCTCGGTCCCCCCACCCGGCCCGGCGCCGAGTCCGTGAGCGCACAGCTCGACGACCTGCGGTACGCGCTGGCGTGGCGGCTGGCGCGGACCCTTCCGGCCGGTGTCACCGGACGGGGGTTCCGGTTCGCGGCCGACCTCGCCGCCCGGTCCGGGGGCGGGCCCGCCGCGGGGCTGCGGCGCAACCTCGCGCGCGTCGTGCCGGGGGCCACGCCCGCCGAGCTGGACGCCCTGGTGCGGGCCGGCCTGCGCAGCTATGCCCGGTACTGGTGCGAGATGTTCCGGCTGCGGCCCGGGGACGCGCCTGCCGTGCACGCCCTGATGGACCGGGGGATGAGCGGCACGGCGCCGTTCCACGCGGCCCTGGACGACGGCCGTGGGGTGGTGTTCGCG
Source organism: Pseudonocardia wallangbongensis (assembly GCF_054486945.1). Lineage (NCBI taxonomy): Bacteria > Bacillati > Actinomycetota > Actinomycetes > Pseudonocardiales > Pseudonocardiaceae > Pseudonocardia > Pseudonocardia wallangbongensis. The sequence continues at coordinate 195,152 of NZ_JBRERS010000001.1, read as the reverse complement.
GTGCCGCACAGCGGCAACTGGGACGCCGCGGGCGTGTGGGTGGTGGAGACGCTGCGCCGGCTGGGCCGCGAGCCGGCGTTCACCACGATGGCGCAACGGCTGGAGCCGGAGTCGCTCTACCGCCGGTTCCTGGACTACCGGGAGGCCCTGGGGTTCGAGGTGGTGGCCGCGGAGGCGGGCACCACCGCACACCGGGCCCTCACCCGGCGGCTGCGGTCGGGCGGCGTGGTCTGCCTCGTGGCCGACCGGGACCTCACCGGTTCCGGGATCGAGGTCTCGTTCTTCGGCGAGCCCGCGCGGTTCCCGGCCGGGCCCGCGCGGCTGGCGGCGCTCACCGGCGCGGTGCTCATGCCGGCGTATCCGCACTTCAGCCGGGACGGCTGGGTGGTGCCGATCGCCGAGCCGGTGCCGGTGGACCGGACCCCGGAGTCGGTGGCGAAGGCCACGCAGGCGATCGCCGACGCGTTCGCCTGCCTGATCGCGCGGGCCCCGCAGGACTGGCACGCGCTGCAGCCGCTGTGGACGGCCGACCGGGAGTCACCGTGAGCCCGCCCCTGCGGGTGGGGATCGTCTGCCCGTACTCCCTCGACGTCCCGGGCGGGGTCCAGGCCCACGTCGTGGGCCTCGCCGCCGCGCTGGAACGGCTCGGGCACCCGGTGGGCGTGCTCGCGCCCGCCGGGGTGGGCACGCCGGTGCCGGGGTTCGTCACACCGGCCGGGCGCTCGTTGGGGGTGCCCTACAACGGGTCGGTGGCCCGGGTGGCGTTCGGCCCGCTCACGTACGCGCGGACCCGGCGATGGCTCGCCGAGCACACGTTCGACGTGCTGCACCTGCACGAGCCCACCACGGTCAGCGTCTCCGTCCTGGCGCTGCTGGCCGCCGAGGGCCCGATCGTCGCGACGTTCCACACCTCCACCGAGCGGTCGCGGGCGCTCGCCGCGTTCGGCGGGGTGCTGCGGCCGCTCATGGAGAAGGTCACCGCGCGGATCGCCGTGTCGCCGCACGCCCGCCGGGTGCAGGTCGAGCACCTCGGGGGCGACGCCGTCGAGATCCCCAACGGGGTCGACGTGCAGGCGTACGCGGAGGGCCCACCGTTGCCGGGATACCCGCGGCCGGGAACCGTCGGGTTCCTGGGCCGGTTCGACGAGCCCCGCAAGGGCATGCCCGTGCTGCTGGACGCCGTCGGCCGGCTCGCCCGGGAGCGGCCGGACCTGCGGGTGCTCGTCGTGGGGCGCGGGGACGCCGCGGCCCTGCGGCGCCGGGCCGGGCCGGTGGCCGACCGGCTCGACGTCCTCGGCCCGGTCGACGACGCCACGAAGGCCGCCGCGCTGCGGTCGGTCGACGTGTTCTGCGCGCCCAATCTCGGCGGCGAGAGCTTCGGTATCGTCCTGACCGAGGCGTTGGCGGCGGGCGCACCGGTGGTCGCCAGCGACCTGGATGCCTTCCGCGCCGTGCTGGGGGAGACCGCGCCGGCGGGCCTGCTGTTCCGCGCCGGAGACGGGGCAGCGCTCGCCGAGCGGCTCGCGTCCTTGCTGGACGACCCGGTGCGCCGGGCGGCCCTGGCCGGGGCCGGCCGGGTACGAGCGGAGGAGTTCGACTGGCCGGTGGTCGCGTCCGCGGTGCTGAGGGTGTACCGGGCGGCGGTGGCGGCGGACCCGCGCCGGTTGGCGACGGGAACCCGATGAGCGCACCGCACACCGCGGATGGGGACGGCACACATGCCCGGCGCTCTGTGCCGTCGCCACTCGATGTGTGCGCTCGACCGGTGGGGTGGGGGTGGGGTCGGTGATTCTGCTGCTCTTCCTTGGCGTCGTCGTTCTCGTCGCGGTCGCTTCGCTCGTCGTCGGGCGGGTCCGGCGGCTGCACCGGCTGCACGTGCGCACGGACGCCGCGCGGGCGGCGCTCGAGTCGGCGCTGCAGCGCCGGGCCGCCCAGGCGCTGGCGGTCGCGGGCGTGCTGGAGGCGGTGCCGGGCGCCCGGGACCGCGCGCAGGGGCTGCGTGCCGCCGTGGCCGGGACCCGCGCCGCCCAGGCGGGCGAGCGCGACCGCGAGGCTGCGGAGAACGTGCTGGGACGTGCGCTGGCGGGCATGTCGCGCTCGGCGCTGCCCGGGCCCGTGTTCGAGGAACTGGTGGACGCGGAGCAGTTGCTCATCCTCGCCCGGCGGGTGCACAACGACGCCGTCCGCGACACCCGGGAGCTGCGCTCCCGGCGGCTGGTGCGCTGGCTGCACCTCGCGGGGACCGCGCAGATGCCCGAGTACTTCGAGATCGCCGATGCTCCGGATGTGACCATGGCCGCTCTCGCGCGTCCACCGATGGCACCCCCTGCCTGACGTAGGATCGGGTGAACCGCCAGCAGATCCGAGAGGTAGACGGCCGTGTCCTCCCCCGAAACGCCCACCACCGCCCCCGCTGCGCCCGATTCGGTGCTGGGAACCGCGCGCGTCAAGCGCGGCATGGCGGAGATGCTCAAGGGCGGCGTGATCATGGACGTCGTCACCCCGGAGCAGGCGAAGGTCGCCGAGGACGCGGGCGCCGTCGCCGTCATGGCGCTCGAGCGCGTGCCGGCCGACATCCGGGCCCAGGGTGGCGTGGCCCGGATGAGCGACCCGGACATGATCGAGGGCATCGTCGGCGCGGTCTCGATCCCGGTGATGGCCAAGGCCCGCATCGGCCACTTCGTCGAGGCGCAGGTGCTGCAGTCGCTCGGCGTCGACTACGTCGACGAGTCCGAGGTGCTCACCCCGGCCGACGAGGCCCACCACATCGACAAGTGGGCGTTCACCGTGCCGTTCGTCTGCGGCGCCACCAACCTCGGTGAGGCGCTGCGCCGCATCTCCGAGGGCGCGGCCATGATCCGGTCCAAGGGCGAGGCCGGCACCGGCAACGTCGTCGAGGCCACCCGGCACATGCGGTCGATCCGTTCCGAGATCCGCAAGCTCGCCGCGCTGGACGAGGCGGAGCTGTTCGTCGCCGCGAAGGAGCTGCGCGCGCCGTACGAGCTGGTGGCCGAGGTCGCGAGGGCCGGCAAGCTCCCGGTCGTGCTGTTCACCGCGGGTGGCATCGCCACCCCGGCCGACGCCGCGATGATGATGCAGCTTGGCGCCGAGGGCGTGTTCGTGGGTTCGGGCATCTTCAAGTCCGGCGACCCGGGCAAGCGCGCCGAGGCCATCGTCAAGGCCACCACGTTCCACGACGACCCCGACGTGATCGCCAAGGTCTCCCGGGGCCTCGGCGAGGCGATGGTCGGCATCAACGTCGCCGAGATCCCCGCGGAGCAGCGCTACGCCACGCGCGGCTGGTGAGCGGGCCCGTCCCTCGATGCGGTCGAGTTCGCCCCCGGTGAGGTGATCCGCTCGGCCGGAGCAGTGATCACTGCTTAGTGTCCGCCGTGTCCGAGTTGTGACTCGAGGTGCGGGGGAGACGAATGAGGCGATCTCTGACCATCGCGGCCATCGTCGGGACGGTCGTGCTCGGGAGCGCTTCGACGGCCGGCGCGGCTCCCCGGCCGGCGCCGCCGCCACCGGCGCCCGCCGCCCCCGGCGTGTCGGCGGGGCACGAGACGAGTGCCGCCGCGCTGCACGGGTGGGGCGAGCCGGACCGCGTCGATGAGTTCGACGGGAAGCTCGGCGACGGCTGGAACGTCTATGACGGGCCCGGCCACGCCGACCAGGGCCGCCGCACGCCGGACGCGCTGAGCTTCGCCGACGGCATCATGACGATCACCGGCAGTCCGGAGGGCGACACCGCGGGCATGGCGTGGGGTGACGGGCAGCGCTACGGGCGCTGGGAGGGCCGGGTCAAGGCGCCCGCGAGCGACGAGTCCTACAACGCCCTGCTGCTGCTGTGGCCGGACGCCGAGGACTTCCCGGTGGGCGGCGAGATCGACTTCATGGAGATGATGGACCACACCCGCCAGACCACGAACCTGTTCCTGCACTACGGCAAGGACAACGACCAGGTCGGCGGCGAGGTGCAGATCGACGCCACGCAGTGGCACAACTGGGCCGTGGAGTGGGCGCCCACCCACGTGGCCGCGTTCGTGGACGGCAAGGAGTGGTGGCGCACCGAGAAGGTCGACATCCTCCCGCCGCGGCCCATGCACCTGTGCGTCCAGCTCGACTGGTTCCCCGAGGACGGGAAGGGCGACGTGCAGGAGTCGCACATGCTCGTCGACTGGGTGAAGCAGTACCCGTACCAGGGGGCCGACGCGGGGGAGGGCGCACCGCTGCGGGAGGGCGCCCCGGACCCGGGTCGCGTGCTGCAGTCGTCCCAGCGGGCGCCGTCGGTGCGGTAGGCGCGCGGGTCAGACGTACTCCATCACCAGCACCGCGGCGCACCCCGAGGTGAGCGCCTCGTAGGTGTGCGGGCGGTCGCCGGGGAAGCGGGCGTAGTCGCCCACGCCGAGCTCCACCTCGCCGCCGACGGGTCCGGCGCGCCACCGCCCGGCCGTGACGACCATGTGTTCGGTGGTGCCGGGGATGTGGCTGTCGGCGGCGCGCTGCGGCCCCGGCTCGCCCGCGATGACGTGCAGGTCCCGGCGGGCGCCGGGCGGGCAGGCGGCGAGCAGGGTGCCGCTGAACGGGGCGTGCTCGGACGGGATCGCGACGCCCTCACCCGCGCGCAGCACCTGCACGGGAGCGGTCGGCGGGTCGACCAGCCGGCTGAACGGGACGTCGAGCACCACGGCGAGCGCCCAGAGCGTCTCGACGCTCGGGTTGCCGGTGCCCGCCTCGAGCTGGGAGAGCGTCGACTTCGCGATGCCGGCGCGGCGCGCGAGCTCGGTGAGCGAGATCCCGTGCCGCTCGCGCTCCCGGCGCAGCGATGCCGAGATGACGGAAAGCGGGCCTGTTCGATCCATCGGTCTCCTTGTTCGGCTTGACGAACGCACCGTGCCTCGTTCACTCTATCGGACATGCGTTCGCTGAACCGAACACTACGAGGATCGGCACCGCGCGCGGACGACCTCCGCGACGCGCTCGCCCTCGCGGCCGCGATCGCCGTGGTCGGTGCCTCGTTCGGCGCGCTGGCCGGCACCGCGGGGGTCCCGTTCGTCGTCATGGTCGCGCTCTCGGTCGTGGTGTTCGCCGGCGCGTCGCAGTTCCTGGTGGTGGCCGTGGTGGCGGCGGGCGGCAACGTGTTCGCGGCCGTGGCCGCCGGGCTGCTGATGAACGCGCGGCACGTGCCCTTCGGGCTGGCCATCGGTGGCACCGTCGCCGATCGGTGGCCCGCGCGGCTGCTGGGAGCCCACCTGCTCATCGACGAGGCGGTGGCGTTCTCCCGGGCCCGGGGGAGCGGACCCCGCGCCCGCACGGCCTACTGGACCTGCGGGATCCTGCTGTTCGTCTGCTGGAACGCCGGTGCGATCGCGGGCCGGCTGGCCGGCTCGGCCATCCCGGACCCGTCCGCGTTCGGCGTCGACGCCGCCTTCCCGGCGGCGCTGCTCGCCCTGCTGCTGCCCGCGTTCCACCGTGCCGACGCCCGCCGGGTCGGGCTCGCCGCGGCGGTGGTGGCGCTCGCCGCCACCCCGTTCCTGCCGGCGGGCGTGCCGGTGATCGTCGGACTCCTGGGCCTGCTGGTGGCCCGGACGGCACGGGAGGACTCATGAGTTGGGCGGCGGTCGTCACCCTGGGCGTGGGCACCTACCTGATGCGCCTCGCCGGCATCGTCCTGCGGGACCGGATGTCAGTGCCGGAGCGCGTGGAGCGCTACCTCGACCTGGCCGCCACCGCGCTGCTGGTGGCCCTCGTCGCCACCGCCACCCTCACCGAGAGCGGCGGGTTCGCCGGCTGGGCGCGGCCCGCAGGCGTGCTCGTCGGGGTCGTGGCGGCCTGGCGACGCGTGCCGTTCGTGCTGGTCGTGGTGCTCGCCGCCGGCACGACGGCGGGCCTGCGGATGCTGGGCGTGCCCTGAGTGCCGCCCGGGACGGTCAGCCCGGCGCGGCGTCGTAGCGGGCGAACCGGCGCGTGAACGTCGCCGCGCCCGCGGTGAGCGCCCGCAGGTCCACGGCGTAGCGCAGGAGCTCGACGCTCGGGACCTCGGCCTGCACGAGGGTGCGGCCCTGGCCCGCACCGCTGGTGTCGACGTCGGTGCCCAGCACGCGGCCGCGCCGCCCGGACAGGTCGCCGAGCACGGAGCCGAGGTGCTCGTCGGGCACCCGGATCGACACCTCGTCGTACGGCTCGAGCACGGTCACCCCGCACCCCTCCGCCGCCTCCCGCAGCGCGAGGGCGCCCGCGGTCTGGAACGCGGCGTCGGAGGAGTCGACGCTGTGCGCCTTGCCGTCCACGAGCCGGGCGCGGAAGTCGACCACCGGGTGGTGGTCGTCGGTGAGGCCCCGGTCGGCCTGCGCCCGGATCCCCTTCTCGATGCTCGGGATGAACTGGTTCGGGACCGAACCCCCGAAGATCTTGTCGACGAACTCGATGCCCGACCCGCGGGGGAGCGGCTCGAACTCGACGTGGCACACGGCGTACTGCCCGTGCCCGCCGGACTGCTTGACGTGCCGCCCGGTGACCTTGGCCGGCTTGGCGAGGGTGGCGCGCAACGGGACCCGGACGGGCTCGGTGTCGACCTCCGCCCCGCCCGCCCGCAGCCGGGAGAGCACGACGTCGGCGTGCGCCTCGCCCATGCACCAGAGCACGGTCTGGTGGGTCTCCTGGTTGCGTTCCAGGCGCAGGGTCGGGTCGGCCGCGACGATCTTGGCGAGCGTCTTGACCATGGCGTCCTCGTCGCCGCGCGTGCGGGCCGTGATCGCGACCGGCAGCAGCGGCTCCGGCAGGTCCCAGCACGAGAGCAGGAGCGGGTGGTCCGCGGCCGACACGGTGTCGCCGGTCTCGGCGCTGCCGAGCTTCGTGAGCGCGCAGATGTCGCCCGCGATGCAGGCCTCGATCTCGCGCAGCGTGGAACCCATCGGGCCGTAGACGTGGGCGAGCCGCTCGTCGGCGTCGTGCCCGTCCACCTCCCCGCTGCGCTGGGTCGGGATCCCGGTCGGGTGCCCGCTCACGTGCACCGTGGACTCGGGGCGCAGCGTTCCGGAGAACACCCGCACCAGTGACACGCGTCCGACGTACGCGTCGGCCGAGGTCCGCACGACCTCCGCGGCGAGCGGCCCCTCGGGATCGGCGGCGAGCGGCGCGTGCTCGGCCCCGTCGACGCCGGTGACGCCGGGCAGCGGGTGCTCGAGGGGGGACGGGAACCCGCCGACCAGGACCTCCAGCAGTGCGTCCAGGCCCGTGCCGGACGCGGCGCAGACCGGGATGACCGGGTGGAACGTGCCGCGGGCGACCGCGGTCTCCAGGTCGTCGATGAGCGTGCCGGCCTCGATGTCCTCGCCGCCGAGGTAGCGGTCCATGAGGGTCTCGTCCTCGGACTGCTCGATGATGCCCTCGATCAGCCCGGCCCGCGCGTCCTCGGCGCCGGAGGGGGCCTGGCCGGCCGGGGTCTGGGAGAGCAGGCCGTAGAGGCCGGTGAGGGTGTCGCCGTCGCGCAGCGGGAGGTACAGCGGGGCGACCCCGGTGCCGAACGACTGCTGGCAGGCGGCGATGGTGGCCTCGATGTCGGCGCGCGGGTTGTCGCAGCGGGCGATGACGACCGCGCGGGGCATGCCCACCGCGGCGCACTCCTCCCACTGGGCGACGATCGTGGGGTCGATCGGGCCTTCGCGGCCCGCGTTGGCCGGTACGACGAAGAGCGCGGCGTCGGCGGCGCGCAGCCCGGCGCGCAGCTCGCCGACGAAGTCGCCGTACCCGGGCGTGTCGATCAGGTTGATCTTGGTGTCCGCGTGGAGGAGGGGAGCGACGGACAACGCGACCGACCGCTGCTGGCGGACGGCCGCCGGGTCGTGGTCGCAGACGGTGGTGCCGTCGAGCACGGTGCCCGCGCGAGGGATCTCGCCGCTGTGCGCGAGCAGCGCTTCCACCAGCGTCGTCTTCCCGGAACCGGACGGTCCGACGAGAACCGCGTTGCGTACCCGGCCCGGATCACCGACGGTGGGAGCCGTCCCACGGCTCCCCGCGCGCTGCCCGGCCTCTGCTCTGACCGCCATCGAGGACCACCTCCGCGACGCTGCGTGTGACGTGCCCGCCATCACACACCTGTCCCGGAACGCCCACAACCCCTGCCGACTCGCTTCGACCGGCAGGGGCGGGGCGGTTCACACAGGCGTGCGGGTGGCCGAGGCGAGCAACTGGGCCGCGCCGAGGAACGCCAACGCGATGCCGACCACCCCGCCGATCACGGCGATGCTCCCGCTGCGGCTCATCGTCGGCAGCGCCACCACCAGGACGAACCCGCCCACCGCGCGCAGGCACCCGATCATGGGCGTCGCGCCGCGCGGCGGCTGCCCGAACAGCCGCACGAGCGCGACCCACATGACCACGGCCGGCGTGCCGAGGAACACGAGCCCGATCACCGCGAGGAGGGTGGCCATCGCCCGGTCCGCGCCCGTCCCGCCGCCGTACAGCCAGCCGATGCCCGCGCCGGCCACGAGGAGAGCCAGCAGCGTGACGACGACGGTGGCGACGGTGCAGCAGACCAGCGCGCCGATCGGCCGGCCGGCGGGGGTGGACGGACGGGGCTGTGTCTCCTGAGCCACCTGAGTCATCTCGATCGTCCGCCCGCTCAGGCCTGGCCGGCCGGGAAGAGGATCTCGGTCTGCTGCCGGCTGACCCGGCGGATGACCACGGCGAGCAGGGCGACGGTCGGGGCGAACACCAGGGCGAGCATGGTGTTGTACAGGGCGGTGCCGAGGAACCCCTGCACCGCGTCGGCGCCGCCGCCGACGATCGTGCCGTCTGGCGAGTAGGTGATCACCTGGACCGGGAACAGGGACCGCCCGAACAACGCCAGGACCGTGCCCCCGATCGCGATCCCCCACCACACGCGCACGAGGCGCACCGTGTCGTCGGCGGGGCGGTCCGGGCTGCTGCCGATGCAGATGTCCTCGAGGATCGGACGGGACCACCAGTAGTTCGCGAAGGGCACCACCATCCCGCCCACGGAGAAACCGGGGGAGTAGCGGAAGCGGTACGCCGGAGACAGGACCCCCGCGTTGGTGCGGGCCCGGTGGACCCAGACGAGCCAGGTGATGCCGGCCGCGAGGATGATCGGGAGCATCAGCATCATGAGCGTGAGGGATGCGGACGCGGAGTACTGCTGCCAGAACTCGTCCTCGCTGATCCGGCCGCTGACGTGGTCGGAGATCAGCCCGTAGTTGGACCAGTCCTGGAACAGCGTCATCACGTAGAGCAGGCCGGTGGCCGCGAGGAGCGCGGCGGCGGCGGTGCCCAGCCCGTTGATCGGGCGCGGCGGGGCGGGGGCGGCGGTCGGGGTGGGCTCGGTGGGCTGCGGAACGGCGGTCATCTCATACCTCCGGTGTCGGGGGGGGACACTGTGGACGAGCCGGAGCGACGACCTGCGGTTGGGTCCTGTGGCGCGCACCACAGCGAGTGGGCGCGGATAGGGTGCGGAGGTGCCAGTTCCCGGTCCCGGATACGCCATCACCGCGCGGGTCGAGGTGCCTGCCTCCGCCAGCGCCGCGGGCGACCTCACGATGGCGGTCGGCCGCGTCGGCGGCGTCGTCACCGCGTTCGACGTCGTCGAGTCGCACACGGCCACGCTCGTGGTCGACATCAGCTGCAACGCCCTGAACGAGGCGCACGCCGGTGAGATCACCGCGACGCTCGAGGCGTTGCCCGGCGTGCGGGTGCGCAAGGTCTCCGACCGCACGTTCCTCGTGCACCTGGGCGGGAAGCTGGAGGTGCAGTCGAAGGTCAGCCTGCGCAACCGCGACGACCTCTCCCGCGCCTACACGCCCGGCGTTGCCCGGGTCTGCCAGGCGATCGCGGCCAACCCGGCCGACGCGCGCCGCCTCACGATCAAGCGCAACACCGTCGCCGTGGTCACCGACGGGTCGGCCGTGCTCGGCCTGGGCAACCTCGGCGCGGCCGCCGCGATGCCCGTGATGGAGGGCAAGGCGGCGTTGTTCAAACGGTTCGCCGGGGTGGACGCCTGGCCGGTCTGCCTCGACACGCAGGACACCGAGGAGATCATCCGGACGGTCCAGATCCTCGCCCCGGCCTACGGCGGCATCAACCTGGAGGACATCGCGGCCCCGCGCTGCTTCGAGATCGAGGCCAGGCTGCGGGAGATGCTCGACATCCCGGTTTTCCACGACGACCAGCACGGCACCGCGGTCGTGGTGCTGGGCGCCCTGCGCAACGCGCTGCGCGTGGTCGGCAAGCAGATCTCCGACTGCAAGGTGGTGGTCACCGGGGTCGGGGCGGCCGGTTCGGCGATCATCCGGCTGCTGCAGTCCAACGGCGCGCCGGGTGACGTCGTGGCCGTGGACATCGAGGGGATCGTCCACCGCGGCCGCGCCGGGCTCGACGACAACCTGCGCTGGATCGCCGAGCACACGAACCTCGAGGGCGCCTCCGGTTCGCTCGCCGACGCGCTCGTCGGCGCCGACGTGTTCATCGGGGTGTCGGCGCCCAACCTGTTCGGGGCCGCAGAGCTGCAGACGATGGCCCGCGACGCCGTCGTGTTCGCGCTGGCCAACCCGGACCCCGAGATCGACCCCGCCGTCGCCACCGCGCACGCCGCGGTCGTGGCCACGGGCCGGTCGGACTACCCCAACCAGATCAACAACGTGCTCGCGTTCCCCGGTGTGTTCCGCGGCCTGCTCGACGCCCAGGCCCGCGACATCACCGACGCCATGCTGATCGCCGCGGCCCACGCCATCGCCGACGTCGTCTCCGAGCCGAACCCGTCGTTCATCGTGCCGAGCGTGTTCGACGCCGCCGTCGCCCCCGCCGTCGCCGAGGCCGTGCGCGAGGCCACGCGGAAGAAGGACGTCGCCGCGGTCTGACGAGGCTCAACCGCCGCGGAACAGGTGCTGTTCGGCCGGCGGGAGCCAGCACCCCGCTCGGGTGGGCGGGCGGTAGCCGGCCTTCAGGTGCGTGACGAGCGCCGGTAGGCGCGGGTGGCGGTTGTCGCGCCGCCACAGCAGGGAGTGGGCGTAGACGGGCACCGGTGGCGCCACCGGGATCCGGGCGATCTCGGGGTGCCACGGCACGCGCACGCCCTCCCCGGCGAACGTGACGGTCGACGCCGAGCGGGCCACCTCGTCGAGCAGGTGGTCGAACCCGAAGTCCGGGCCGCGGGTCTCGATCCGCAGCACGAACTCGGCGGCGAGGTCGGCGAACCAGGCGGTCCACTCGGTGCCGGGCGTGTTCCCCGGCATCCACGCGGTCGTGCCGGCGAGCTCGGTCATCCTCACCAGCCTCCGGTCGGCCAGGGGGTGCGCGGCGCCGACGAGGACGTGCAGCGGGTCGAGGCAGACGGTCGTGTGCGCCAGCGCGGGGTCCAGCGGGCCGAGCACCCGGGCGAACGCCGCGTCGACCGAACCGCGCAGCAACGCCGGGATCGCGGACCGCAGGCCGTCCGAGGTGATGATCTCGACGTCGGTGCCCGTGCCTTCGTGGAACCCCCGGACCAGCTCGGTGCTGGCCAGGCGGGTGCCGAGCACGTCAACGCGCAGCGCGCGCCGGCGTGACCGGACGGCCCCGAGCCGCTGGTCCTGTCGTGCGCGCCGGAGCGCCTCGACGCCGACGCCGTGGACGAGCTGCGGCGCACCCTCCTCGCCCACCGCGGCGACGTACCGGTGCACGTCGCGGTCGGTGTGCGCCTGTTCGCCCTCGACGACTACCCGGTCGCGGTCACCGCGGCGCTCCTCGGTGAGCTGAAGGGCGTGCCGGGGATCGCGGTGCCACCCGCGACGTACGCTGGAGGGCGTGGTTCCGGTGATCGGGGTGCTCGCGCTGCAGGGTGACGTCCGCGAGCACGTGGCCGCCCTCACGGCCTGCGGTGACGTGCGCGCGGTGCCGGTGCGCCGCCCGTCCGAGCTGGACGCGGTCGACGCCCTCGTCATCCCGGGTGGGGAGTCCACCACGATGAGCCGGCTGCTGCAGACGTTCGACCTGCTCGACCCGCTGCGCAAGCGCATCGTCGACGGGATGCCGGCCTACGGCTCGTGCGCTGGGATGATCCTGCTGGCGAGCGAGGTGCTCGACGGCCGCCCCGACCAGCAGCAGCTCGGTGGCCTGGACGTCGTGGTGCGGCGCAACGCGTTCGGCCGCCAGGTCGACTCGTTCGAGACCGACCTGGAGTTCGGCGGCCTGACCGGCGGCCCGGTCCGCGCCGTGTTCATCCGCGCGCCCTGGGTCGAGGAGGTCGGGCCTGCGGTGGAGGTGCTCGCGACGGTGCCCCCCCGCACCCTGACGGGCGCCGACGCCGGTGCCGCCGCGGGCCGCGCCGTGGCCGTGCGCCAGGGCTCGGTGATCGCCACCGCCTTCCACCCTGAGCTGACGGGCGACCTCCGCGTCCACGGTCTCTTCTGCGACCTGGTGAAGGCGACGAAGAGGTAACCGCCACGCGCGGGCCCCGAACTGCAGCAGGGTGGATTTACTCCGGTTCAACCGGAGTAAAGCCACCATGCTGCGAGCGGGCACGCACGTCGGGGCGCGGCCGAGCCCGTGCGGCTGCGTAGGCCATGCCCAATTCCCGCAGCACGTCGTCGCCCCGGCTGCGCATCTTGGTCGGGAGCGTCGGCAGGACGATCACGCCGAGGGCCGTCAGCGCGGCGAGCTTCTCCTGCTCCCGGGCGTAGTCCTCGGGTGCGAGGTGCCACTCGTAGGAGTTGATCTCCCAGGCGAGCGCCACGTCGTCCCACCAGGCGTCGGCGATGCCGAGGAGGCTGCCGCTCGCGTCGTACAGGTGCGCGTTCCACCACGGCTCCGGGAGTCCGGACCGTCGCCACAGCAGCCTCGCGTCCGCCTCGGCGGACGACCGGACACCGGCGCGGACGTCGAGCAGCACCCTCCGCGGGGTCGCCGAGCCCCGGCGTCCACCGTCGTCGAGCTCCGCCGAGAGCTGTGCCACCGTGCAGAGCTTGCGCTGCACGGCATCCGACACCAGTTCGGCGATGTCGGCCTTCGACCGGAGGCGGCGGACGGCGTCGGTGACCGCCCGCGGCACGGGCGCCAGCGGGATCCCGCCCCGCAGGTGCGGGTGGGGGAGGCGCTTCGTGCGTTCCACGTGCATCAGGTCGGTGTTGCGCACCTGGCGAGCGTGCGGGACGAGCATGTGCAGCATCGTGGGAAGCGACGGCCCACGGCGGATCCCGTGGCGGCGGCAGGCGTGCAGACCGGTGATCATCGCGTCCGGTCCGCCGTGCAGGAGGGCAGCGGCAACGACCTGCTCATCGGTGGGCCGACCGGTCGCCATGAGGACGATCCCGGGTGCCAGTAGCTGCCAGGGGCCGCCGTCGCGGCACCGGTCGTAGACGGTCGACTCCGGCAGGCCGAGGGCCATGAGCGTGCGGGCCCGGACCACGCCGTGCGGTGCTGCGGCCCGCAAGGCCGCCGGTTCGGGATGACCGGGTCGTCGGCGCATACCGAGATGCTCCGCCGAGACCCCGGTGCGACGGAGCGAAACGGAAGAACTGGTCCCGTGCCGCTTCGCCCCAACCCGCAGCATGGTGGCGTTGCTCCAGTTCAACCGGAGTAAAGCCACCATGCTGCGGCTCGGGCAGGGGCAGCATCCGCTGCGCGGTGCCGCCGGTACCATCGACCGGATCTGTGCACGGCGAAGGGACGAACGGTGAGCGGCCACTCCAAATGGGCGACGACCAAGCACAAGAAGGCCGTCATCGACGCCCGGCGCGGCAAGATGTTCGCCAAGCTGATCAAGAACATCGAGGTGGCCGCCCGCACCGGCGGCGGTGATCCCGACGGGAACCCCACGCTCTACGACGCGATCCAGAAGGCGAAGAAGAGCTCGGTTCCCAACGACAACATCGACCGTGCCGTCAAGCGCGGCTCGGGTGCGGATGCCGGCGGCGCCGAGTACCAGAACATCACCTACGAGGGCTACGGCCCGAACGGTGTCGCGGTGCTCATCGAGTGCCTCACCGACAACCGCAACCGCGCGGCCACCGAGGTGCGCCTCGCGATGACCCGCAACGGCGGCCAGATGGCGGACCCGGGCTCGGTCTCCTACCTGTTCACGCGCAAGGGTGTGGTGATCGTCCCGAAGAACGACCTCGCCGAGGACGACGTGCTGCTCGCCGTGCTCGACGCGGGCGCGGAGGAGGTCAACGACCTCGGCGAGAGCTTCGAGGTGGTCTCCGAGGCCACCGACCTCGTCGCGGTGCGCACCGCCCTGCAGGAGGCCGGGATCGAGTACGACTCGGCCGACCCCACCTTCCTGCCGTCGATGTCGGTCCCGCTCGACGCCGAGGCGGCCAGGAAGGTGTTCCGGCTCATCGAGGCCCTCGAGGACTCCGACGAGGTCCAGAACGTCTACGCGAACTTCGACGTGTCCGACGAAGTGCTAGAGGAAGTCAACGCGTAGCAGCTGACGGGGGCTCGTGGCGGTGCACCCGGACCCGCGCCGGGCGCACCGAGCGGCCGTCGACCTCCAACCCCGGTTCCAGCAGCTCGGCCACCGTGCGGTCGAGGGCCGCGTCGTCGGTGGCCACGACCTCGGCCGCCTCCATCGTCGCCGCGCTGAACGCGTGCGCCGGCCGCGGCGAGACGAGCGTGCCGCCGCGCCCGGTGAGCAGGCGCTCCAGCCCGGCCGCGAGCGCCTCGAACGCCGAGCGTTCCTTGCGGGTGCGCGTGGTCGCCGCGCAGGCGAGCGCGTCGGTGCGCAGGGCGTGCAGCTCCACGAGCAGCGGTACGTCCGGTCCGGCGCGCGTGCCGCCGCCCTCGGCCAGCCGCGCGAGCGCGGCCGACTGGCGGGCGACGATCCGGGACAGGTCGTCGATCTTGTCGACGAGCTCCTGAAGATCCACCACCCGGGTGAACCTATCGCTACTCTGCGGTCGTGGCCGTCCACGGTATCGATCTCGGCACCACGAACTCCGCCATCGCCCACACCGACATCGACGGACGGCCCGAGGTGCTCACGGGTCTCGGCGGCTCGCCCACCACCCCGTCGGTCGTCCTGTTCGCCGGCCCGGAGGAGCACGTCGTGGGGGAGGGGGCGCGCCGGGAGGCCCGGCTCGACCCGGAGCACGTCTGCGCGCTCGTGAAGCGCCGGATGGGCGACGCCGAGTGGCGGTTCGTGGCGCACGGCAAGGCGTGGTCGGCGCCCGCGGTGTCGTCGCTGGTCCTGCGCAGCCTCGTGGCCGACGCCGGCTTCGCCACCGGCGACACCCCCTCGGCCGCCGTGATCACGGTGCCCGCCTACTTCGGCGACGAGGAGCGGCGGGCCACGGTGCTCGCCGGCACCTACGCCGGGCTGGACGTCGTCGACGTGCTGTCCGAGCCGATCGCGGCGGCGCTGGCGTACGGGTTCGGGCGGCTGGACGGCGGCGCCGCGACGGGCGGGTCGCACGAGACGGTGCTGGTGTACGACCTCGGCGGCGGCACCTTCGACGCCACCGTGATCGAGCTGGCGGACCGGCGGCTCTCCGTGCTCGCCGTGGAGGGCGACCACCAGCTCGGCGGCACCGACTGGGACGAGCGGCTCGCGCTGCACCTGTCCCGCCGCTTCTGCGCCGAGAACCCCGACGCCGAGGACCCCCTGGACGACTCCGCCGGCTCACAGGCGCTCGTTCTCGCCGCTGAACGCGCCAAGCACCAGCTCACCGAGGCCGACAGCACCGACGTGGTCGTCGCCCACGACGGAGCCCGGGCCACCGTGCGGCTCACCCGCGCCGACCTGGAGGAGATGACGGCTCCGCTGCTGCGCCGCACGCTCGACCTCACCCGCGCCTGCCTCGCGGAGGCCGACCGGCGTGGCGTCGCCCGCGTCGACCGGGTGCTGCTGGTGGGCGGTTCGTCGCGGATGCCGGCCGTCGCCGCCACCCTGCGCGCCGAGCTGGAGCTCGAGCCACGGCTGCACGACCCCGACCTCGCCGTCGCCCGCGGCGCCGCGCTGTACGGGGAGAAGAAGGAGCTCGAGCGCATGGTGGCCGCCGACCTGCGCACCCGCGGCCGCCTGCGGGACGGCACCCCGCTCGAGGACGCGGCGGCCACCGACCTCGACGACGCCTGCCGCCGGGTCGCCGACGCCTACGGGGTGCCGCTGGCGCAGGTGCGCCGGGCCGTGGAGATCCAGGTCGACACGGTCGTCTCCCGCGGGTTCGGGGTGCTCGCGATCAACGCGATGACCGAGCGGCTGGAGGCCACCTGGCTGGTGCACCGCAACGACCGGTTGCCCATCCGCACCAGCCGTTCCTTCGGCACGATGCGCGCCGACCAGGACATGATCCAGGTCACGGTCGTCGAGCAGCAGGGCCAGGCGGAGTCGTCCCGCCCGGAGGACGCGAAGATCCTCATCGCCGGGGAGATCACCGGCATCCCGCCCGGCTACGACGAGGGCAGCGAGGTGCGGGTCAGCTTCGAGATGGGCTTCGACGGCGTCCTGCAGGTCCACGCCTTCCACGTCGACGCGGGCATCCCGCTGCAGCTCACCGCCACCACCGGGGCCACGCTCTCGCAGGCGGAGGTGGCGCGCGAGCGCGACCAGCTGGGGAAGACCCGACGCCGTGAGTGAGCTGCCCGCGTTCGATCCGAACGACTACCGCAAACGGGTGCTCGCCGCCGTCGAGAAGCGCGGTGGGCCGGACGCGTCGGACTCGTTCGAGCTCTACGACCTGCCCCCGGACGACGACCTGGACGACGCCGCCGTCGCCGAGCGGATCGACGAGGTCTGGGCGGCCTGGCAGCGGCAGCGCGACCACCCGAAGTACCGCGTGCTCGTCGGCCTGCTCGTGCACCAGCACGGGGAACGCAGCGCCGAGCTGCTCGACGCGAGCCGCCGCCGGGTCGCCGCGGCGCGGGTGCGGGCGCAGCGCGAGCGGCGCGACTCGGCGCGCTACGAGCTGCTCGACGCGGCGATCAGACGCCTGGTGCAGCGGCACCGCGGGATCCCCGCCGACAAGGTCGAGGGGCTGTACGAGGTAGGTGCGCTCGCCGGGCTGAGCCGGGCGGAGGTGGGTGTGCGGCTGCGGGCCCACCGGGTGCTGCCGGCCGGCGCGCCCCCTGGGTCGCAGGCGATCGGCCCGGAGCGGCGCCGGCAGGTGCGTGCCCTGCTGGAGGAGTTCGGCCGGCTCACCGGCGACCCCGCGCCGCCCACGTTGCTCGCGCTGCTCGGCCTGGGCGCCGACGCCACCGCGGAGCAGGTGCGCGCGATGGCCGGGGCCTGGCGGGCGCGCGCCCGCGAGCTGCCGCCGGAGCGGCTGCGCGCCGTGGTGGACGAGCTGCTCGTGCACGTCGCCGAGCTGGTCGAGCCCGGGCGCGTGGCCGTCGACGCCTACCTGGAGGCGGTGGCGGCCGACGTCGCCGAGCGCCTGCGCCCGCGGGTGCGCGCCGCGGTCCTCGTCGAGGACCGGCTGGTGGCCGACGACCGCGAACGCCTGGTCGAGGAGGCTCTCGCGCTCGGGCTGGACCGCCGGCGGGCGGAGGCCGTGCTCGCGGCGCTGGCCGAGGAGCTGGGCGCCGCCGTCGACGGGCCCGAACCCGCCCCGCGGCGCCGCGGGTGGGAGGAACCCCTGAAGGCGGCCCGTGCCGCGCTGCGGGCGGGCCGGCCCATCGAGGCGCAGCGGCTGGTGCGGGTGGCCGAGCAGCACGCGGGTGACGACGGCGGCACCCGCGTGCGGGCGGTCGCCGACGAGGTCGCCGCCGTGCTGGCGGACGCCGAGACCCGGTGGCGCGTCGCCGCGGAGGCCTGTGCGGCCCGCCGCTGGAGCGCCGCCGTCGACCAGCTGGAAGGTCTCCGGCGGACCGCGGCCGACGTGCCCGGCCCGCGGGGCGAGGTGGTCGAGGACCTCTTGCGGGAGGCGCGCGCCGCCCTGGAGCGGGTCCCCGTCGCCGCCCCGGCCTGGGTCAGCGCGGCCCGCGACACCCGCGGGGACGTCCTCGTGCTGTGGGCCGCGTCCACCACCCCGGACGTCGTGTACCGGGTGAGCCGCCAGGGCACCGACGGCGGGTGGCAGGTGCTGGGCCGTACCGGCAGCACCTCCCTGGACGACGACGGCGCCCCGGTCGGGGTCGAGGTGCCCGTGTACGCGGTCGTGGCGACGCACGCCGGTCGGGCGTCGGACGAGACGCGCTCCGCCACGGCGTCGCCGTTCCCCTAGCCGCCGAGGACCCCCCAGCCGTGGGGCGGGAGGACCACGCGGGCGGCCACGTCGCCCGCATTGCGCAGCTCCCCGTTCCCCGCGAGCAGCCCGGATGCCCGAGGCGCCGGAAGGTCGGCCGCGTCGTCGTCGAGGTTGAGCGCGAGGAGGAGCCGGTGGTCATCGTCGGTCGACTGCAGCACGGCTCGGCGGTTCTGCAGTTCGACCGCGGTGGTCGTGGCCCGGTGCAGCCACGCGTTCCGGCGTCGCAGCCCGATCAGCTGCTGGTGGAGCCGGTAGGTCGGTCGACCCCACGGGGCGAGGCCGCCCGGGCCGCCGGCCGGGAAGGCGGGGCGGATCGCGTCGTCGCCGCCCTCCCGGTGCTCCTTCAGACCGCGGAACGCCTGCTCGTCCCCGTAGTAGATCGACGGCGTGCCCCCGACGGTGAGCAGGATCGCGAGCGCGTGCGGGAGGTGTCGGTCGTCGGGAAGGGTGGACGCGATGCGGGTGACGTCGTGGTTGCCGACGAAGGTCAGCGGGACGAACGTCGCCAGGAGCTCGTTGTGGCGGCCGAGCGCCCAGGCGAGCTCGTGGAGGTTGCGGTCGGTGAGCGAGCTCCAGATGGCCTTCCACAGCTCGTACTGGGTGACGGCGTCGACACCGCTGCGCTCCACGATCCCGCGGTAGTCCCCGTGGATGACCTCGCCCACGAGGTACGCATCGGGATGCCGGGCGCGCACCCGCGGCAGCACGGCCGCCCAGAAGTCCTCCGGTACGGCGTACGCGGCGTCGAGGCGCCAGCCGTCGGCGCCGGCGTCCAGCCAGAAGCACATGACGTCGGCCACGTGGTCCACGACGGCCGGGTTCGCGTGGTCGAGCGCGACGAGCCCGCCGTGGCCCTCGAACGTGTCGTAGGCGGGCTCGGTGCCCGCCGCGGTGCCGTGCGGCCAGCTCAGCCGGAACCAGCCGGCCTCCGGCGCGGTCGGCCCCTGCTCGAGCACCCGGGAGAACGCCGGGAACGCCCGCCCGACGTGGTTGAAGACCCCGTCGAGCAGCACGCGCAGGCCGCGGGCGTGGGCAGCGGCGAAGAGGCGCGCGAGATCGTCGGCGTCCCCGAGCCGTGGGTCGACGCGGAAGTGGTCCACGGTGTCGTAGCCGTGGGTCTCGGCGGCGAACACCGGGCCGAGCGCGAGCCCGGACGCGCCGAGGTCCACGGCGTAGTCGAGCCACTCGATGATGCGGTCGATCCGGTGGTGGACGGTGCCGTCGGCCGAGCCGATCGTCGGCTCGGCGCCCACGAACCCGAGCGGGAACACCTGCCACCAGATCGCGTGCGAGACCCATTCGCGGCCCATCGTTCCTCCGGTCCGTCGGCCGGCCACTGCCCCGATTGCAGCATGGCCACCTTCATGCAGCCACATCGCGTGAAGGTGGCCATGCTGCAACGAGGGCCCGTGCGTGGCTACAGGTCGAAGTCGGCGGGCGGGATGTCCACGGCGTTGCAGGCCTCGCGGACGGCGCGCTTCTCGTGGTCGTCGAAGGAGCCGTCGGCGCCGCCGATGATGACCCCGACCTGGATCACCGTGCGGGCGGCCTCCGGCTTGGACTTCAGCTTGCCGATCGTCGCGATCGACTCCAGCTTGCCGAACTCGAAATCCTTCTCCAGCTTCGACGCGTAGAACTCGAAGTGCTCCTGCAGTTCCGAGGGCGGGAACGTCGACAGCACGTCGCTGCTGGAGATGAAGCCGATCATCTTGCTGCGCTCGTCGGCGGAGATCGTGCCGTCCGCGGCGGCGATCAGGGCGCACATCGCCATGCTGGCCTTCGCGAAGTCCTTGTTCTGGTACTTCTCGACCTGCACCTTCGTGTCGGCCGTCAGTCCTTGCAGCCGGGACTTGAGCTGGTCCCACAGCGCCATGGGCTCGTTCCTCTCCGTGATGATTCGATCGGTTCACAGCGTGCCAGAAACGGACAAACGGGTCGAAGTCGCCCAGCTGTGCAGCCGGGCGAGGAGCTCGGCGCCTGCCGCGACCCCGGTGGCGGCGGTGACGGCGAGGTGCGGCCGGGTGAAGCCGGTGCGGGCGAGCTCGCCGTGCGCCGGGCGGATCGCGGCGTCGGCGGCGTCGAGCAGGTCGGCGTCGAGCAGGGAGTCACCCGCGGCGAGCAGCGGGCCACCGCAGCGGGCCACCACCTCGGCGGCGGCCCCCGACTTGGTCAGGTCTGCCGGTACGGCGTAGACCTTGCGGCCCTGCAGCGAGACCGTCCAGCCGCGCGGCCCGCACCACTGCGCGAGCTCGTCCACCCAGCCGGTGGGCAGCGCCGCGCGCTCCACCACCGCGTACGCGAAGAGGTCGCTCGCCTCCCGCAACCTCAGCACGAAGGGCCCGCTGCGCGAGCGCAGGTGCGCCTGCACCTCGCGGAGCGGGGCGCACCCCGCGAGCCGGTGGCGCACGGCGGCGTCCCACCCGGGGTCGGGGACCCCGTCGACGAGCAGGTGCCCGCCGTTGCTCGCGACCGCGTACCGGGCGGGCGGGCCGGGCAGGCGTACGCGCGCGAGCTGCGCGGGCGTGCGGGTGGTGGTGGGCACGACCGTGGCCACGTCCTGCAGCGCCCGCAACGTGGTGGCCGCGGCCTCCGTGAGGAAGGACCGGGGCACCCCCTGGTGCACCTCGACGCACAGCAGCCGCGGCGCGTCGTGGTCGGGCACCCGCAGGTCGAGCGCCGCGGCGGAGTAGATCGTGGTGCGGTCCAGGTCGAGGCAGACGACGGTCATGAGCGGACCGCCACGATCCCCACGCAGCTGTACGGCAGGTCGGTCACCTCATCGACCGGGACGCCCAGGCGCCCCGCGAGCAGCCGGATGTGCGCCAGGTCGGCGGCGGGCGCGCCCGCGCTCACCAGCACCCGCCACGGCACCCGGCGCAGCAGCACCCGGGTGGTCTCGCCGACCCCGGGCTTCACCAGGTTGGCGTCGCCGACGCCGTACTCGCGGACGATCCGGTCGACCGCGGCCCACCCGGCGAAGTCGGCGACCCGGTCGGTCGGTGGAGCGGCGGCGGTGACACCGCCGAACTCGGCGGTGACGGCGTCGAGGAAGTCGGCGGAGACGTCGGCCGGGGCGAGCCCGGCGTAGAACTTGGCCCCGTGGTACCGGTCCGGCCCCAGCAGGCGGGGGTTCAGGACCGTGCGCGACACCAGCCCGGACACCGTGGAGTTGAGGCAGGCCGAAGCGATCAGCCAGTCCTCGCGGGTGCCGAACGTGGTGGCGCAGCGGCCCGGGTCGGCGAGCACGGCGAGGCCGGGGTCGAACCGCACCCCGGTGTCGCGTTCGTGCTCCGCGAGGGTCGTGGCGAGCTCGCGGGAGATCGCGCCCTTGCCGGTCCACCCGTCGACGAACACGACCCCGGCCGGGTCGTGGTGCGCCGCGAGGTGGCGCAGCGCGAGCCGGTCGATGCCGCGGCCGCGCACGATCGACACGGCGTAGTGCGGCAGGTCGAGCCCGTGGGCGTGGGCGGCCCAGCGGCGCAGGAGCACGCCGACCGGGGTGCCCGCCCGGGCGAGCGAGACCAGCACGACGTCCCGCGCGCGCTCGGCCAGCACCTGCTCGGCGACCGCGGCGACGGCCCGGGCGATCCGGGTTGCGCCCGCGGCGAGCGCCGAGCGGTAGAGCCGCAGGTACTCCGCGTCCGGCTGGTACTCGTGGGGCAGCGACTCGGCGTAGTGCGCCCCGCCGGCCTGGACGGCCTCCTCGCGTTCCTCGGTGGGCGCCTCCAGTGCGAGGTGGGAGATGTCGGTGAGCAGCCATGCGACGTCGTCGGGTGCGTAGCTGCCGAAGGCGGGCCCGCACAACGGGTCGGGCGTGTTCAGGGCGTCACCACCAGGGTCGTGCGGCGGGTGTACGGGGCGAGCGCCGGCAGCAGGCCGGCGTGCAGCACGGACGAGTCGGCCGGGGGGTCGACGACCACGAGGACGTGGTCCCAGCCGGCGGCGCCGACGTTGTAGGCGAACCGCGGGCCCGGCCCGTCCGCGGGATCGTCGTGGGCGGGGAAGGTGATGCCGCTGGTGAGGGCGTAGCCGGGCTCGTCGACGACGACGGCGGGGGACCGGGTGGTGGTGGAGAACGCGACGTCGTGCCCGGTGTCGGACAGGGTCTGGGCGAGCCGCAGCGGGAGCTGCATCAGCTCCTCGGTGCCCAGCACGAGGGTCCGCTCCCCGAGGCGCAGCCCGGCCTCCCGCGCGAGCCCCGCGGCGAGACCGGGCAGCGCGGCGGCCAGCACGCGGTGCTCCGTCGTGCCGAACCCGTGCCGCGCCCCGGCGGGCAGCCCGGCCGGCCACCCGAGCGCCCGCAGCTCCACCCGACCCGTGAGTGGAAACGAGTGCTCCGGCACCTGTGTCCACTCACGACCGCGGACGTCGAGCTCCGTGCGGAGCGCGGCCGCCCGCTCGGTGACGTCCGGCGGGAGCTCGACCTCCCCGCGCGCGAGCGCCACCACGTCCAGGCGCGCCCCGAGTGCCGCGACCCCGGCGGCGAGCTCCCCTCCCGGCGACCGCACGTCGACGAGCGCCGCGACGACGTAGCGTTCCCGCGGCGCGGCCCGGTGCAGCGCGGTGATCGTGTTGAGGGCGGTGCGCCCGGTGGAGAGCTCGTCGTCGACGAGCACGAGCGCCCGCCCGCCGCGGAGGAGCCGCGGGCCGGCAGGCAGCAGTAGGTGGTCGGTGGCGTGCGAGTGCTCCTCGGAGAAGCTGCCGGCCGTGCCGAAGCCGGGCACCGGCCGCCGGGTGGAGTGCAGCACGTCGGCGCCGCCCAGCCCCTCGGCGACGCAGTGGCCCAGCGCCGTGGCGGTCTCGGCGAACCCGAGCACGAGGGCGTCGGGCGGCTCCCCGATCGCGGCCCGCGCCGCGATGTGGAGGGCGCCGGCGGCGGTGCGGTCCCCGCCCACCGCCGCGTGCAGCAGCGGCACCGGCAGCGCCCGTGCCGGGCGGTCGGCGAGCGCGTCGGCGACGAGCCCGCCGAGCAGCAACCCGGCCGAGCGGACGAGCCGCGGGTCGGTGGGCACGTGCTTGCCGAGCACCCGCGAGACGAGCAGCTGGGCGCGGCGCGGGTTGCGCCGCAGCGCGAGCCCGAGCAGCACCCGGGGGTCGGCCCCGGTTCCGGACGGGCGCAGGCGAACCCCGAGCCGGTCGATGACTCGTGACGCGACGCCCGTCATCGCGGCAGGCTCGCGGCCAGCAGGTCGACGAACGACACCCCGTCGGCCGCCACCCCGAACACCCGGGCCCGCAGCATCGTGTCCCGCGCCCACGCGGTGTGCGGCCGCACCTCGTTCATCTTGTTGCGGCGCACCGACGCCAGTACGCCCCCGGCCCGCCGCGCGCCGAGGACGTCCGCGGCGTCGCGGTGCTCCTCGTGGGAGACGACCGACAGCGCGTTGACGACGGCCACGTGGCTCGGGTGGATCGCGGTCTTGCCCCTGAGGCCGTTGGCGCGGTCGAGGGTGACCTCGCGGATCAGCCCGTCGATCGCCCGGGAGACGAGGTGGCCGCGCAGCTCCGGTTCGTCGTGCTCGACGAACGGCGACTGCCGCAGCTGCGGTTTGAAGATGCGTTCCGGGCCGCCTCCCGGATACCCGAAGTACTCCCAGACCGGGCCGGTGACCGTGAAGCCGCTGCCGTCGGCCCGGCCGAGCACGTTGACGACGTCGGCGATGAGGTCGCTGACCACCTTGACGTCGTAGATGGACAGGTCCGGCGTGCGGCGCAGCCCGTAGAGGGCGCACAGGTCGGTGGCACCGAGGCGGATGGCGAGGATGCGGTGCCGCTCGCGGTGCAGCAGCTGGCGCAGCCGCGTGAGCTCCTCGACGCGGGTCTCGGCGTACAGCACGGCGCCGGACTCGATCACCGGCATGACGCGCAGGACCGGTCCCGGCCCTCTCGACGCATCGGCCTCGTCGACCGCGCGCAGGTAGGCGGCGCCGAGCGTCGCGGTGAACTTGGGCAGCACGAACCCGTCGAGCACGGCCGCCGCCCGCCCGAGCCGCGAGACCAGCCGCGGGATCTGGCCCGGCTCCCGGACCCGGACGAACAGCAGCGGCAGCTCGGTGCGGACCTGCTCGTGCAGTTCGGCGAACGCCGCCACGAGGTTGGCCTCGGCGTCGGCGAGCTCCTCGTCGGCGATCGCGTCCTCCAGGCAGACGACGACCGAGGTGACCCCGGCCGCCGCCCGCTTGGTGACGTCGGCGGCGAGCGCGGGACGGCTCGCCGGCATGTACAACGTGGCGCCGAGGGCCACCGAGAGCAGCTCGCCACCGCTGTCGCGGCCGAACGGCTCCGGTGGCGCCTCGAACAGCGCGCCGGTGTCGGACGCGCTCAGGTACCCGAAGTGCCGCACGCGGTGGAGCCTCCCTCGACGACGCCACCCGGGTGGCACGACCTGAACCGGTGGAGAGGGCGTCACTTGCGCCCGCGCGCCCACTCCATTCCCCAGCCGTACGCCGCGTCGATGTCGGCCTGGCCGCCCCGGACGTAGCGCACCTCCCGGCGCACCACGAGGTCGCCACCCTTGTTCTCCAGCAACGCGATGACGCACGTCGGCGAGCTGGGGTCGGGCTCGTCGAGCCGCACCTCGACCTCGGGCCCGCTGGCCGGGTGGAGGGTGACCACCCCGTCCGCGCTGGCCCAGTTCGGCACCCCCTCGTAGATGAAGGTGAAGACGAGGATGCGGCGGATCTCGGCGACCCGGGACAGGTCGATGAACATGTTCTCGCCGCCCGCGGCCGAGCCGGACCGGTCGTCGCCGTCGAGCCGGATGATCGGCGCGCCCTGGTAGGGCGCCTGGAACGCGTTGCCGAGTGCCTGCACCACGCCCTTGCTGCCGTCGGAGAACTCCCACAGGCAGCCGAGGTCGAGGTCGACCGCGCCGCCGCCACCGCCACCGCGGAGCTTGGCGAACAGGCCGCGGCCCTGCTGCTCGCCCGCGCTCCACCGGAGGTTGACCCGCAGCTGCCCGCCGGTCGCCCCCCGCTTGGTGAGCGAGATGCTCGGTGCGGACTTGGTGAGCGTGATCTTGGACGGGGAGGCCCCGCCCGTGTCGGCCCCGGCGGCCGAAGGCCGTTTGTTGTAGTCGATCGCCACGGCGGGCGGTCAGAGGTTGACGCCGTAGTCGCGGGCGATGCCCGCGAGCCCGGACGCGTAGCCCTGGCCGACCGCGCGGAACTTCCAGTCGGCGCCGTTGCGGTAGACCTCGCCGAACACCATCGCGGTCTCCGTGGAGGCGTCCTCGGAGAGGTCGTAGCGGGCGAGCTCCTTGGAGTCGGCGGCGTTGACGACGCGGATGAAGGCGTTGCGGACCTGGCCGAAGCTCTGCCCGCGCTCGTCGCCCTGGTAGATGCTGACCATAAAGACGATCTTGTCGGCGCCGGCGGGGAGGCCGGCCAGGTTGATCTTGACCTGCTCGTCGTCGCCCTCACCCTCGCCGGTGAGGTTGTCGCCGGAGTGCTCGACGGTGCCGTCGGGGCTCACGAGGTTGTTGAAGAAGATGAAGTGCTTGTCGGACACGACCTTCCCGGCGGTGTCGGCGACGATCGCGGACGCGTCCAGGTCGAACTCCGCGCCGGTGGTGGTGCGGGTGTCCCATCCGAGGCCGACGACCACGTTCGTGAGGCCCGGGGCCTCCTTGCTGAGGCTGACGTTCCCACCCTTGGTGAGGCTGACGCTCACGTACTGCTCCGCATCTGTCACGGGGGGTTCGAACCCCCCTGGTTCCGAGCTGGGCGCGGCGAGCATAACGGGATGAACCGGACTCATCGCCATGTATGCCACATCGGTAACGGAGCACCCATCTCTCCGGTTCCCGCGCTGCGCTCCCGCCCCGCGCGAAGGTCCATTAGGCTGCGTGCGCTCGAGGATGCGGGGGGTGGCGTGATCGGCAAGGTGGGGCGGGTGACCGGCCGGGTGGGTCCGGGGCTCGTCGGCGAGATCATGGTGTCGGTGCGGGGCGGGTCGGAGGCGTTCTACGCCCATCCGCAGCGGCCGGACGAGGTGATCGAGCCGGGCACCCAGGTGCTGATCGTCGACTTCCAGGCCCCCCGCACGGCGTACGTGGAACGCTTCAGCTCGAGCTGATCCGCATCTCCGGGGGGACGTCGTGGAACTGCTCATCACCGTCGGCGCGGTCGTCGTCGGCATCATCGTGCTGGCCCTCGTGCTCAAGGGGCTCTGGCGCGTGGCGGAGCCGAACGAGGCACTGATCATCTCCGGATTCCGGGCGCGCAGCAGCCCCGGCGACTCGGCAGACAGCCTCGGATTCAAGATCGTGACCGGCAAGGGGACGATGGTCCTGCCGGGTTTCCAGGCGGCCCGGCGGCTCTCCCTCGACACCCGCGGCACGAGCCTGCAGGTCTCCTGCGTGACCAAGCAGGGCATCCCGGTCGCCGTCCGCGGCGTGGTGATCTACAAGGTCGGTGACGACTTCGTGTCGATCGCCAACGCCGCGCGCCGCTTCCTCGACCAGCAGAACACGATGAACGACACGATCCACGAGCTGTTCGCGGGCCACCTGCGCTCGATCTGCGGCGGGCTCACGATCGAGGACATGATCCACAACCGGGAGGCGCTCACCGGGGAGGTGCGGCGCAGCTCGGCCGACGAGATGAGCAAGCTCGGCCTCGTCATCGACTCCCTGCAGATCCAGGAGATCGACGACGCGTCCGGCTACATCGTCAACCTCGGCAAGCCGCACGCCGCGGCGATCGCCGCCTCGGCCCGCATCGCGGAGGCCCAGCGCGACCAGGAGGCCACCGAGGCCGAGCAGGTCGCCGAGGCGAAGAAGGCCGCCGCGATCCGCGACAGCCGGATCCAGCAAGCCGGCTACCAGGCCGAGATCGACGAGGCGTCGGCGAAGGCCACCCAGGCCGGCCCGCTGTCACAGGCCACCGCCCGCCAGGAGGTCGTGGTCCAGGAGACGCGCGCCGCCCAGTTGGAGGCCGACCTCGCCGAGCAGCGGCTGCAGTCGCAGGTGCGCAAGCCCGCCGACGCGAAGGCGTACGAGACCCGCACGCTCGCCGACGCCGAGCGCGACGCCCAGATCGCGCGGGCCCAGGCGCAGGCCCGGGAGACCGAGCTGTCCGCGGGCGCCGACGCCACCCGCGTGAAGACGACGGCGCAGGCCGAGGCCGAGGCCACCAAGGCGCGCGGCGAGGCCGCGGCCACCGCCACCCGGCTCACCGGTGAGGCCGACGGCGACGCCGCAAGGGCCCGGGGTCTCGCGGAGGCCGACGCGGCCAAGGCACGCGGCCTCGCCGAGGCCCAGGCCATCAAGGCCCGCGCCGACGCGCTCGCGCAGAACCAGGAGGCGGTCATCGCCCAGCAGCTCGCCGAGAACTGGCCGGAGATCGTCCGCGCCGGGGCCGGCGCGCTGGGCAGCGTCGACCACATGGTGGTGCTCAACGGCGCCGACGGGATGGCGGACATGCTCACCAAGGCCCTGGCCATGGGCGGCACCGGGCTGGGCCTGGCCCGCCAGCTGCTCGCGTCGATGGGGGAGAAGCCGGAGGCGCCCTCGGAGAACGGCGCCGTTCCGTCGCCGACCCCGCGCCCGGTCGACTAGTGGCGGGGACCGCTAGTAGGCCGACCGGTGTGACAGGCGCGGTCACACTGTCGGGGACCGGTCCTACACTCGCGTCCCGTGAGCACCGCCACCACCTCCTCCAGCAAGCCCGGCGCCGCGCAGGACGCGCCGCCGTCCACGGGGCGGCGGTTGCTGCTGCTCGACGGCCACTCGTTGGCCTACCGCGCGTTCTTCGCGCTGCCCGCCGAGAACTTCCGCACGGGCACCGGGCAGACCACCAACGCGGTCTACGGCTTCACCTCGATGCTGATCAACCTGCTGCGCGACGAGCAGCCCACCCACCTCGCGGTGTGCTTCGACGTCTCGCGGGTCACGTTCCGCAACGAGCGTTACGCGGAGTACAAGGCCAACCGCACCACGACTCCCGATGACTTCCGGGGCCAGGTCGACCTCATCAAGGAGGTCCTGCGCGCGCTCAACATCCCCGAGTTCGGGGTCGAGGGCTACGAGGCCGACGACCTGATCGCCACCCTGGCCACCCAGGCCGAGGCCGACGGCTTCCAGGTGTTCATCACCAGCGGCGACCGCGACGCGTTCCAGCTGGTCAGCGACAACGTGATGGTGCTCTACCCGAAGCGCGGCGTCTCCGAGCTCTCCCGGGTCGACCCGGGAGAGGTGATGAACCGCTACGGCCTCACCCCGACGCAGTACCCCGACTTCGCCGCGCTGCGCGGCGACCCCAGCGACAACCTGCCGAACATCCCCGGCGTGGGGGAGAAGACGGCGGCCAAGTGGGTGCGCGAGTTCGGCTCGCTCGCCGAGCTCACCGACCGCGTCGACGAGGTCAAGGGCAAGGCGGGTGACGCGCTGCGCGCCCACCTGGCGGGCGTGCTGCTCAACCGCCAGCTCACCGAGCTCGTCCGGGACGTTCCGCTCGACGCGGTCCCGGCCGACCTCGTCGTGCGGCCATGGGACCGCGACGCCGTGCACCGGCTGTTCGACGAGCTGGAGTTCCGGGTGCTGCGCGAGCGGCTGTTCGCCACGCTGCAGAGCGCCGAGCCGGAGGCCGAGGGCGGCATCGAGGTGCAGGGCGGCGCGATCGAGCCGGGTGGCGTGCGGGCCTGGCTCGACGAGCACGCCCGCGACGGCCGGCGCGTCGGGCTGGCCTTCGCCGGCGTCCACGGCGGTGTCACCACCGCCGACCTGGCCGGCATCGGCCTCGCTGTCGGCGAGCCCACCGTCGAGGCCCGCGCGGAAGGCGCCGAGGCGGGCGTGCCGCAGGCCGGCTTCCTGGACGTCACGCGGCTCGTCCCCGACGACGAGGCCGCGCTGGGCGAGTGGCTCGCCGACCCGGCTGTGCCGAAGGCCGCCCACGACGCCAAGGCCGCCATGCACGCGCTGCGCGGGCGCGGGTGGGCGCTCGCCGGGCTCGAGAGCGACACCGCGCTCGCGGCCTACCTCGCCCGGCCGGGGCAGCGCAGCTTCGACCTCGCCGACCTCGCCCTGCGCTACCTGCGGCGCGAGCTGCGCTCCGACGGCGAGGCGGAGTCGGGGCAGCTGTCCCTGCTCGGTGGCGAGGAGGAGGCCGACGCGCAGCGGGCGCACGCCCAGATGGTGGCCGCGTCCGCGGTGGCGGAGCTGGCCGACGCGCTCGACGCCGAGCTCGCCGAGCGCGGCGGCACCGAGCTCCTCGCCGAGCTGGAGCTGCCCCTCGAGTACGTGCTGGCCGACCTGGAGACCGCCGGCATCGCCGTCGACGGCGATGCCCTCTCCGCGCTGGAGGCGGAGTTCGGCGGGCAGGTCCGCCAAGCCGCCCAGGACGCCTACTCGGTGATCGGCAAGGAGATCAACCTCGGGTCGCCCAAGCAGCTACAGGTCGTGCTGTTCGACGAGCTGGGCATGCCGAAGACCAAGCGCACCAAGACCGGCTACACCACCGACGCCGACGCCCTGCAGACGCTGTTCGAGCAGACCGGCCACGAGTTCCTGTCCCACCTGCTCCTGCACCGCGACGCCACCCGGCTCAAGGTCACCGTCGAGGGCCTGCTCAAGTCGGTCGCCGACGACGGGCGCATCCACACCACCTACAGCCAGACCATCGCCGCCACCGGCCGGCTCTCGTCCACCGAGCCCAACCTGCAGAACGTCCCGATCCGCACGGCCGCCGGTCGCCGGATCCGCGAGACGTTCGTCGTCGGGCCGGAGCACGCGGAGCTGATGACCGCCGACTACAGCCAGATCGAGATGCGGATCATGGCGCACCTGTCGGAGGACAGCGCGCTCATCGAGGCGTTCCGGTCCAGCCACGACTTCCACGCCGACACCGCGGCGCGCGTCTTCGCCTGCGAACCCACCGACGTGTCGATCGAGCAGCGCGCCAAGATCAAGGCGATGAACTACGGGCTGGCCTACGGCCTGTCGGCGTTCGGTCTCTCCGGCCAGCTGCGGATCTCCACCGAGGAGGCCCGCGGCCTGATGGACGACTACTTCGAGGTGTTCGGCGGGGTGCGCGGCTACCTGCGCAGCATCGTCGACGTCGCCCGCAAGGAGGGCTACACGGCCACGATCATGGGCCGCCGCCGCTACCTGCCCGACCTCACCAGCGACAACCGCCAGCGCCGCGAGATGGCCGAGCGGATGGCCCTCAACGCCCCCATCCAGGGCAGCGCCGCCGACATCATCAAGGTCGCCATGCTCGGCGTCCACCGCGCCCTCGCCGCCGAGGGCCTGCGCAGCCGAATGCTCCTGCAGGTGCACGACGAGCTCGTGCTCGAGGTCGCCGAGGGCGAGCGCGAGCACGTCGAGGAGCTCGTCCGGCGCGAGATGGGGGTGGCGGCGAAGCTGTCGGTGCCGCTGGAGGTGTCGGTCGGCTACGGGCGCACCTGGGACGACGCGGCCCACTGATCGATCACGCCGGCGAGGCGGCATGATCGTGCGTTCGGTGCGTGAGCGGCCGGATGTGGCCGGGCGTGCACCGGGCGGGTGATCACGCGTCGGCGCGCGCGGCCTCCAGGATGGACAGGCGGGCCGGGCCGAGCCGGAGCACGCCGTCGTCGAGCGGCTCGCACCGCACCCCGCCGCGGCCGCGCAGCGCCCGGAAGGCGCCGGGGGCGAGCACGACGTCCATCCAGCGGCACGGGTTGGCCGGACGGTGGGCCCGGAAGCGCACGGGGCCGTCGCCCGAGTCGAGGCCGAACAGGGCGCCCGGGTGGTCCCGGGTGGCGGCGAGCTCGTCGACCGGGAAGCCGCGCAACACGATGTTGCGGCGGGTCAGGAGGGGGTCGGGCGGGTGGGGGAGGTCCAGTTCGCGGGCGATCGCGTCGATCGACTCCGCCGCGAACACGGTCACCTCCGCCCGCCGGTGCGCCTGCCGGCCGAAGTAGCGGTCGCCGACGAGCCCGAGCCCGGCGCGCACCTCGACGGCCGCGGGACGGACGCCGTCCGGGTCGGGGCGCGGGCCGTCGTCGGGGCGGCCCTCGAAGGCGTGAACCGGGGATGTGAGGAGGCCGACGATCTCGACCGGGATCTCCACCGCCTCGACGCTACCCGTCAGCCCTTGCGGACCACCCGCTCCGGCTCGCCGGGCTTCCAGATCGTCACCTCCATCGCGCCGTCCACGATCTCCACGGACGACGCCCCGGTCAGGTCCGCGACGTAGAAGGGCCGGAACACGCGTCCCCGCAGGTCGAACCCGATCTGCGCGTAGAGCCAGTCGGCGTACCGCTGGTGCAGGGCGTCGTCCTGCTCGTCGTGGACGCGTCCGAAGAGCTTCGCGTCGCCGTCGGCCACGTGGGTGTCGACGGTGGCGGTGTGCAGGCAGAACCGCGGGTCGCGGGCGAGGTCGGAGAACTTCGTGGTGCCCGGCATGCCGCCGACGACCAGCCGGCCCTCGAAGGTCCGCGGCTCGATCGGGCTGATCCGCGGGAAGCCGTCGGAGCGAAGCGTGGCCAGCATGCAGAGGTTCCCGGTCTTCGCGTGACGGCGCATGAAGACCTCGGCGATCCGCGGGGCGCCCTCGGTGAACTCGTCCCAGGTGCTCATGGGTGGTGACGCTAGGGGCGAACGTCGCCAACCGCTGTCAGGAATGCCGTCACACACCAACATCCGCGCCCACACACGAACTGCAGTTGGTGTGTCAGCGCCACGGTTGGTGTGTGAGCGTCTCAGCGGGGATCGCGGGCGATCAACACGCGCGCCGGGGGGAGGTTTCGCCACACCGTCGGGCTCGCGGTGAGTGAGCCGAACGCCGCCCGCAGGTCCCGCGCCTGCTCCCGGGCGGGCGGGAGCAGGTGGAAGCCGCGCAGCGTGGCCTGGGTGAACGTGCCGGACGGCGCGAGGGCGTCCGCGACGAGCCGGGGCACGGGTGCGGCCGCGTACGCCGCCCACGGCAGCAGGCTCACGATGGCGTCCACCCGCTCGATGCCGTGCTCGCGCAGGACGTCCGGCAGCCGGGCCGCGTCGGCGCAGGCCACGGTGACGGCCGGGTGCCGGGCGGCGAGCCGCTCGGCGAGCACCGGGTTGATCTCGACGGCGAGGTGCCGCCCGGTGCCGCCGAGGCGGTGCGCCAGCGCGTCGGTGACGCGCCCGGTGCCGGCGCCCAGCTCGACGACGACCCGCGAGCCGTCGAGCCGGTGGGGCGCGAGCAGGGCCGTGACCAGTGCCTCCGAGCTGGCGGTCACGGTCGCGACGCGCGTCGGTGCGCGGAGGAACTCCTGGAACAGAACCCGGCCATCAGCCACGCCGAGACCCTAGGGACCGTGGTGGGCGCCGAGGTGACGCGCAGCGGAACAGTCAGGTGGAACATCAGCCGTCGGATGCGCGGGCGAGGTCGCGGGCGCGCAGCGCGAGCCACAGCTCCTGCCGGTCGTGCGCGGAGCCCAGCCGGCGGCCGGTGAGCCGCTCCACCGTCGCGATCCGGTTCCGCACCGTGTGGCGGTGGACCTGCAACGCCGCCGCGGCCGCCTCCCAGTGGCCGTTGTGCTCGAGGAACGCGGTGAGGGTGCGCACGAGCTCGGCGGACCGCTCGCCGGCGTCGAGGGGGCCGAGCACGGCGTCGGCGTAGCCCTGCAGGCGCTTCCCGGGCACGGCGGCGAGGAGCCGGCGGCTGCTCGCGATGTCGGCGGCGTGCACGTGGCGGCCGGCGATCCGGCTCTCCGGCAGGGCGGAGCGCGCCTGGCGCAGCGACACGGCGAGCGCCCCGGGCCGGACCGCGGTCCCGATGCCGGCGGGGCGCGCCGGGGCGAGCGTGCCCAGGACCGCGGCGAGGTCCACGCTGTCGGGCACCGCCATCTCGACGCAGGGCTCCTGCGCGACGTCGACCACGCGGGTCAGCGCGTCGGGCAGCGCTCCGGCGATGTCGGCGGCGAGCTCCGCCGGGTGGGCCGCGGCGACGACGGCGGCCCGCAGGTCGCCGTCGGGCAGGCCCACCGCGTCCAGCAGGCGCGCGGCGGCGACGTCGTCGACGGTGCCCCGGGCCAGCCGGGCCAACACCTGCGCGCGATCGCGCTGCCGCGCCGCCCCGAGACCGTGCACGCGTTCGAGCTCGAGCGACAGCAACGAGACGAGGTCGCCGGTGACCAGGTTGGATCCGGCCCGCTCGGCCGGGCCGGTGACGAGCAGCCAGGCGCGCAGCCTGCGCGACCCGAGCGGGTGCACCTCGCGCCGCTGCGCCGCGGTGGCGTCGACGGCGGCGCCGAGCAGGCCCTGGGCGCGGACCCGGGCGAGCATGCCGGTGAACCCGTCGGCGAGGGCCTCGTGGCCGGGGCGGGAGCTCGCGATGGGGCGCTCCAGCAGGTCGACGACGAGGGCGGCGCGGCCGGTGGCCCGCTCGTACGCGCCGAGGATGCCGGCGAGCCCGCCGGGCTGGACGGCGGCCGCGGTGAGCGCGCGCTGGGTGTGCAGCGCCCACTCCAGCTGGTGGCGTTCCTCGCGGGCCCGCCACGCGAAGACCGCCTTCGTGACGGCGATGAACGGCACCCCGTCCGGCACGGTGAGCAGCGGCAGGCCGGCGTCCGCCGCCGCGCGGACGAGGCAGGCCGGAGCCGACTGGTAGCGCAGGTCCGCGCCCAGCCCCAACCCGAGCGCGCGGACGCCCACGGCGTGCAGGCCGGCGACGTAGGCGGCGCACCCGGCGTCGGACTCGTCGAGCAGCAGCCCGATGGTGAGCAGCAGCTCCCCGCCCTGCAGCCAGGGGCCCGGCTCCGCGAGCTCGGACACGGCCGCGGCCTCGATCTCGCGGTCCAGCGCGGCGTGGCCGGCGACGACGGCGAGCCGCAGCGCCGGGTCGGCGGCGAGGTCGGCGACGGTCAGCACGAGGGCCTCCTGGACGTTTCGGCCAACCGGGTGCGATCACGTTAGACGGCTCGTCGATGTCCGGGAAGTCCTCGAGGCCTCACCCTGGGCCGATGCCGCTGGGACCAGTCGACGCGACCGTGACGCCCCGCTTCGCCGGGCCGGACACGTTCGCGCGCCTGCCGCGCCTCGACCAGGTCAGCGACGTGGACGTGGCGGTGCTCGGGATGCCGTTCGACTCCGGGGTGTCCTACCGGCCCGGCGCCCGCTTCGGCCCGGGACACGTCCGGGCGTCGTCCAAGCTGCTCCGCCCGTTCCACCCGGGCCTGGGCGTGTCGCCGTTCGCCGCCCAGCAGGTGGTCGACGCCGGGGACGTCGCGATCAACCCGTTCGACATCGAGGAGGCGATCGGCGCGGTCGAGCGCGCGTCCGACGAGCTGCGCGGCGGCGGGGCGCGGCTGCTGTCGGTCGGCGGCGACCACACGATCGCGCTGCCGCTGCTGCGCTCGGTGCACCGCACGCACGGGCCGGTCGCCGTGCTGCACTTCGATGCCCACCTCGACACCTGGGACACCTACTTCGGCGCGCCGCACACCCACGGCACCCCGTTCCGGCGGGCGAGCGAGGAGGGCCTGCTCGACCCGGAGCGCTGCCTGCACGTCGGGATCCGCGGGCCGCTGTACGCGGCGAGCGACCTGCGCGACGACCGCGCGCTCGGTTTCCAGGTGATCGGGTCCGACGACTTCCAGACCGACGGGCTCCCGGCCGTGGTCGAGCGGATGCGGGCCCGGCTCGGGGCCGGGCCGGTGTACGTGTCGGTGGACATCGACGTGCTCGACCCCGCGCACGCGCCGGGCACGGGCACGCCCGAGGCGGGCGGGCTCACCAGCCGGGAGCTGCTGCACACGCTGCGCGCGCTGGTGGGAACCGACATCGTCGGCGCCGACATCGTCGAGGTCGCCCCGGCCTACGACCACGCCGAGATCACCGGGATCGCGGCGGCGCACGTGGCGTACGAGCTGCTCGCCGTGCTGGCGGCGGGATGACCACCATCCGGACGGGCGGGTCGGCCGTCGTCGAGACGCTCGCCGCGCACGGCGTCGACACCGTCTTCGGCATCCCCGGCACGCACAACCTGGAGCTCTACCGGCACCTCGCGCCGTGCGGGATCCGCCCCGTGACGCCCCGCCACGAGCAGGGGGCCGGCTACGCCGCGGAGGGGTACGCGCGCGTCGGCGGCCGGCCCGGTGTCGTGCTGACCACCAGCGGTCCCGGGCTGACCAACGTGATGACGGCGGCCGCCACCGCCTACGCCGAGTCGCAGCCGATGCTCGTCCTCTCGCCGGGGGTGCCGACGGGTGCCGAGGGCGCCGACCTCGGCCTGTTGCACGAGACCAAGGACGCGAGCGGTGCGATGGGCCGCCTCGTGCGCTGGAGCCGCCGCGTCGAGAGCCCCGAGGACGCCGCCGACGCCGTCACCGAGGCGTTCGCCGCGTTCCGCGGGACCCGTCCGCGGCCGGTGCACGTCGAGATCCCCGTGGACGTGCTGGAGCGGCCGTGGGGCGGCAGCCCGTGGGTCGGGGCCGTCACACCGGTGCCCGCGCCCGACGCCGCCGCCGTCCGGCGCGCGGCCACCCTGCTCGGCCGGGCGCGCCGTCCGCTCGTGATCGCGGGTGGCGGCGCCGTGGACGCGGCCGCGGAGGTCCGGGAGCTCGCCGAGGCCCTGGGCGCGCCGGTGGCCACCACCGTCAACGGCAAGGGCGTGCTCGACGAGTCGCACCCGCTCGCCGTCGGGGCCGCCGTGCGGCTGCGCGCCCTGCAGGAGGCGGCCGCGGACAGTGACGCCCTGCTGGTCGTGGGCAGCGAGCTCGGCGACGCCGACCTGTGGGAGGGCCGGATCACCGCGGGCGCCGTGATCCGCTGCGACATCGACCCCGCACAGCTGCACAAGAACTGCCGCGCGGACGTCGCGCTGCTCGGTGACGCGGCGGCCACGCTGCGGGCGCTGCTCGCGGTCCTGCCGGAGCACGAGCCTGCCCCGGCCGGCGCAGGCGCGCTGAGGGAGGCGTGCCGGGCCGAGGCGCGGGCCGGTGCCGGGGACTACGAGGAGATCAACGCCGCCGTCCGGGCCGCGCTGCCGTCCGGCGCCGTCCTCACCGGCGACAGCTCGCAGGTCACCTACCTGGGCTCGGTGCACTTCTTCGACGTCCCCGCGCCGCGGCGGTTCTGCTACACGCCCGGCTACGCCACCCTCGGGTACGGCCTGCCGGCGGCGATCGGGGCGGCGCTGGCCCGGCCCGGCCACCCCGCCGCGGCGCTGCTGGGGGACGGGGCCTTCCTGTTCTCCGTGCAGGAGCTGGCCACCGCCGTCGACCTGGGGCTGCCGCTGCCGATCGTGGTGGTCGACAACTGCGGCTACCGCGAGATCCGCGACCAGCAGGAGCGGCGCGGAATCCCGCCCACCGGGGTGGACCTGCCCGCGCCCGATCTCGCCGCGCTGGCCGGGGCCTTCGGCGCCCGCGGCGTGCGCACGACCGACCCGGGCGCGCTCACCGCGCTCGTGGCCGACGCGCTGTCGGCCGACCGCCCGACCCTCATCCACCTCAAGACACGAACGGAGTGAGACGTGGACGTCGCCATCGTCGTCGCCTACCTCGTCGCCATGATCGCGTTCGGCTTCTGGGGCAAGCGCCGCGCCAGGACCGAAGCGGACTTCCTCGTGGCCGGCAGGCGCCTCGGCCCGCTGCTCTACGCCGGCACGATGTCCGCGCTCGTGCTCGGCGGCGCGTCGACGATCGGCGGCATCGGCCTCGGATACGAGTACGGGCTGTCGGGCATGTGGCTCGTGGTCGCGATCGGCGCCGGCGTCCTGCTGCTGTCGCTGCTGTTCGCCGGGCGGGTGCAGCGGCTGGGCGTCTACACCGTCAGCCAGATGCTCGAGCTGCGGTACGGGCCGGGGGCGAGCGTGCTGTCCGGGGTGGTGATGTTCGGCTACACGCTGATGCTGACGGTGACCTCGACGATCGCGTACGCCACGATCTTCGCGGCGCTGCTCGACCTGCCGCGGGTGCCGTCGATCATCGTCGGCGGCGTCGTCGTGGTGGTCTACTCGGCGCTCGGCGGGATGTGGTCGATCACGCTCACCGACTTCGTGCAGTTCCTGATCCAGACCGTCGGGATCTTCCTGATCCTGCTCCCGGTGGTGCTCGTGCAGGCCGGCGGGTTCGCGGCCGTGCCACCGGAGGCGCTCTCGCTCACCACGATCGGTGGCGAGACGATCGTGACGTACTTCGTCATCTACACGTTCGGCCTGCTCATCGGGCAGGACATCTGGCAGCGCGTGTTCACCGCCCGCAGCCCGGGCGTGGCCCGCTGGGGAGGAGCGGCGGCGGGCGTCTACTGCCTGCTGTACGGCGTGGCGGGCGCGCTGGTCGGGATGGGCGCGAGCGTGCTGATCCCCGGCCTCGAGGAGCGCGACGACGCCTTCACCGCGGTGGTGGACGCCACCATGACGCCGGTGCTCGCGGGGCTGGTGCTCGCCGCGGCGCTGGCCGCCGTCATGTCCACCGCCAGCGGCGCGCTCATCGCCAACGCCACGGTGTTCGGCCAGGACATCCTGCAGCGGCTGCGCGGGCGCGCGCCCGCCGGCGGGGAGGAGGACCACGTGCGCGGCAACCGGCTGCTCATCATCGCGCTCGGCGTGGTCGTGATCGTGATCTCGTGCCTGCTGCAGGACGTGGTGGCCGCGCTGACGATCGCCTACGACATCCTGGTCGGCGGCCTGCTGGTGCCGATCCTGGGTGGCCTGGTGTGGCGGCGCGCCACGATCGTCGGCGCCGTGGCGGCGATGGCCGCCGGCACCGTGGCCACCGTCGCCACGATGATCGCGGTCGGCGACATCTACGCGAACGAGCCGGTGTACGTCGGGCTGGCGGCCGGGCTGGTCGCGTTCGTGGCCGGGAGCCTCGCGTCGCGGCGCACGGCGCCGGAGGTGCTGGCCGAGTGGGACCGGCGCAGCGCGCCCGAGCGGACGTCCGTGGTGTGATGGCCCGGTGCCGGTGCCCGTCGTCCCAGCCGTCTTCCACCTGCGGCGGGCGCGCGACCTGATCGACCGGCACTTCGCCGAGCCGCTCGACATCGACGCGATGGCCCGGGCGGCCGGGTTCTCCCGCTACCACTTCGTGCGGGTGTTCACGCGGGCCTACGGGGAGACGCCGGGCCGGTACCTCACCCGCCGGCGGGTCGAGCGCGCGCAGGACCTGCTGCGCTCGGCCAACCTGACGGTCACCGAGGTCTGCCACCTGGTCGGGTTCTCGAGCCTCGGGTCGTTCAGCTCGCGGTTCTCGGAGCTGGTCGGTGCACCGCCCACCGAGTACCGCAGGCTCCACGCGGAGCGTGGTGCGCCGCGCGTGCCCGGCTGCTTCGTGATGGCGTGGAGCCGTCCCGGCCGGACCGGCACCGCAACGTCGGAGAAGCATCCGACGAACGGTGGGTCCTAGCGTCGTCGTACCCGACGGGAGGACGACATGATCAGAAGGTTGTCGCACGCGTCCCTGTTCGTGCTGGACCAGGACCGGGCGAAGGAGTTCTACACGGAGAAGCTCGGCTTCGAGGTGCGCAGCGACGTGCGGATGGGTGCGGACTTCGAGGGAGCGGGGGAGGGGTTCCGCTGGCTCACGGTCGGCCCGCCCGACCAGCCGGACGTCGACATGATCCTGGCCGATCCGCGGATGGTCGGCGACGCCGCCACGGCCGACCAGATCCGCGCGCTCGTCGCGAAGGGGGCGCTGGGCGCCGGGGCGATGGCCACCGACGACATCCGGAAGACCTACGAGGAGCTGACCGCCCGCGGGGTCGTGTTCACCCAGGAGCCGGCTGAGCGGCCCTACGGCGTGGAAGCGATCTTCCGCGACGACTCCGGCAACTGGTTCAGCCTCACCCAGCCGGTCGGGTGAGAAGGATCCGGCCCGGGTCGGCGCGCCCCTGAAGCGCCCCGCGGGCACGCCGGTAGCCTGCCTCTCGAACGGCTGTTCGCGGAAATGATCGGCTTGGCGAAGATCGGGTGGGGGAGATCGGGTGCGGGTGCTCGGCGTCGACCCGGGGTTGACCCGGTGCGGGCTCGGCGTCGTCGACGGTGCGGGCGGACGGCGCGTGCAGTGCGTGGCGGTCGACGTCGTGCGCACTCCGGCCGACGATCCGCTGCCGGAGCGGCTGCTCGCGGTCGGCGCCGCCGTCGAGCGGTGGATCGAGCGGCACCGGCCCGACGTGGTCGCGGTCGAGCGGGTGTTCAGCCAGCACAACGTCCGCACGGTGATGGGCACGGCCCAGGTCAGCGGCGTCGTCGCGATGCTCGCCGCGAAGGCGGGGCTGCCGGTCGCGTTCCACACGCCCAGCGAGGTGAAGGCCGCCGTCACGGGCGAGGGGCGCGCGGGGAAGCAGCAGGTGACGACCATGGTCACGCGGCTGCTCGGCCTGGAGGAGGCGCCGCGGCCGGCCGATGCGGCCGACGCGCTCGCCCTCGCCATCTGCCACTGCTGGCGCGCGCCCATGCTCGACCGGATGGCGCAGGCACAGGCGCGGTCGGCCGAGCTCGCGCGTGCCCACCGGACCCGGCTGGAGGCGGCCCGGAAGGCGAGGGGAGAGGCATCATGATCAGTTCGGTGCGGGGTGAGGTTCTGGAGATCGGCCTCGACCACGCCGTCGTCGAGGTGGGCGGGGTCGGCCTCGCCGTGCAGGCCTCGCCGGGCACCCTCTCCCGGCTGCGACGCGGCGAGCAGGGCAGGCTCGCCACCGCGCTCGTGGTGCGGGAGGACTCGCTCACCCTGTTCGGGTTCGCCGACGAGGAGGAGCGGGAGCTCTTCGGACTGCTGCAGACCGTGAGCGGCATCGGGCCGCGCATCGCGCTCGCCACGCTCGCCGTGCTGAGCCCCGAAGCGTTGCGCCGCGCGCTCGTCGACGCCGATCTCACGACGCTCACCCGGGTGCCCGGGATCGGCCGCAAGGGCGCCGAACGGCTGGCCCTGGAGCTGCGCGACAAGGTCGTCGCGCCCGCGGCGGCGCCTGCGATGCTGCCGGGCACCGCGAACGGGTCCAACCCGCGGCGCGACCAGGTCGTGGAGGCGCTGGTCGGCCTCGGTTTCGCGGCGAAGCCGGCCGAGGGGGCGGTCGACGCCGTCCTGGCCGGTGACGGGACCTCGGACGCGAGCGCGCTGCTGCGTGCCGCGCTCACGAGGCTGGGTGGCAAGGGACGGTGACCGAGGTCGCGCTCACGCCGGAGCCCGAGCCGGAGGACCTCGAGGCCGACGCCTCGCTGCGCCCGCGCACGCTCACCGAGTTCATCGGGCAGCCGCGCGTGCGCGAGCAGCTGGAGCTCGTGCTCGAGGGCGCGCGCCGCCGCGACCAGCCGCCCGACCACATCCTGCTGTCCGGGCCGCCCGGGCTCGGCAAGACGAGCCTCGCGCTCATCGTGGCCGCCGAGATGGGCGCGGCGATCCGGCTGACGTCCGGGCCCGCCCTGGAACGCGCGGGCGACCTCGCCGCGATGCTGTCCAACCTCGAACCGGGCGACGTCCTGTTCATCGACGAGATCCACCGCACGGCCCGGCCGGCCGAGGAGATGCTCTACCTGGCCATGGAGGACTTCCGCGTCGACGTCGTCGTCGGCAAGGGGCCCGGCGCCACGTCCATCCCGCTCGACATCGCCCCGTTCACGCTGGTGGGCGCCACCACCCGGTCCGGCGCACTCACCGGCCCGCTGCGCGACCGCTTCGGCTTCACCGCCCACATGGAGTTCTACGAGTCGGGGGAGCTGGAGCTCGTGCTGCGCCGGGCGGCCACCATCCTGGGCGTCGATCTGCGCCCGGACGGCGGCGAGGAGATCGCGATGCGCTCCCGCGGCACCCCGCGCATCGCCAACCGCCTGCTGCGGCGGGTGCGGGACTTCGCGGAGGTGCGCGCCGACGGTGCCGTCACCCGCGCCGTGGCCCGCGACGCGCTCGCCGTGTACGACGTCGACGAGCTCGGCCTCGACCGGCTCGACCGCGCGGTGCTCGGGGCGCTCGTGCGCTCCTTCGGCGGCGGACCGGTGGGCGTGTCGACGCTGGCAGTGGCGGTGGGCGAGGAACCGGGTACCGTCGAGGAGGTCTGCGAGCCCTTCCTCGTGCGGGCCGGGATGCTGGCGCGCACACCGCGGGGACGGGTGGCCACGGCCGCCGCCTGGTCACATCTGGGCATCGCTGCGCCACCCGACGTCACTCCGGGTGGCCCTCCCGCGTTGTTCTGAACCGGGGGCTGGCAGACTCTGGTGGCTTCTCGACGCGCGGAGAATCGGAGACCAATACCATGGAACTGCTGTTCCCCCTGCTAATCCTGCTGCTGTTCATCCCGATCTTCCTTTCGGGGCGGAAGCAGCGGCGTCAGCAGCAGGAGATGCAGAAGATGCAGGCGGCCCTCGAGGCCGGGGACGTCGTGATGACGACGTCGGGCCTGCGCGGCACCATCGTCGACGCGTCCTACGAGGACACGCTCGACATCGAGATCGCTGACGGCGTCATCACCACCTGGGTGCGGGGCGCGGTCCGGGAGAAGGTCGACCCCGTCATCTCCGAGGACGACGCCCCGGCGGAGGAGACGCCGGCCGCGCCGGCCGCCGTCACGGAGCCGGAGCCCGACGAGGCGGCGGCGCCGTCGCTCGAGAAGTCGGCTGTGGAGAAGGACGAGTCGACGAACGGCACGGCCCGCAGCTGACGGCGCCGCGCGGCCGCCGGTGAGCCGGGCGGGTCGCACCTGAGCAGGAAGAAGATCGCGAGCAGTGGCATCCACCCCGGGGCAGATCCGCCCCTGGCGCCATCTGGCGTCGTTCGTCGCCGTCGTCGCTGCGCTGTACGCGCTGGTGTTCTTCACCGGCGGCGGCAGTCCGACGCCCAAGCTGGGCATCGACCTACAGGGTGGCACCCGCGTCACCCTGGAGCCCCGCACCGAGACCGGCGCCGAGCCGCCGCGCGACCAGCTCCAGCAGGCGCAGGCGATCATCGAGGAGCGCGTCAACGGCCTCGGTGTGAGTGGCGCCGAGGTGGTGATCGACGGCAGCAACCTGACGATCACCGTGCCCGGCCAGGAGGGCGAACAGGCGCGTTCGCTCGGCCAGACGGCCCAGCTGCGCTTCCGCGAGGTCGTCGGCGGGCCGTACGCCGCGCAGCAACAGCCCCAGCAGCAGCCGGGTGCCCCACCTGCGGATCCTGGTGCGCCCCCGGCGGCGCCGGACGCGGGGCAGGCTCCTGCGCCGGGGCAACCGCAGGGCATGGGTGACGGGGTCGAGCGCGATGTCGCCCCGGTCGCCTTCAGCCGGCCGCTGCAGGATCCGCCGCCGCCACCCGCGCCACCGCCCGCCTCGGGCACCGCAGCGCCCGCCGACCCCCGGCTCGCGGCCGAGGTCGAGTCGGCCCGCCAGATGCGGCAGAGCACCGACCCGACGGTGCAGCAGACCGCGCTGCTGACGCTCGACTGCCATGCCCGCGACCCGCTGCGCGGCTACGACGACCCCACCAAGCCGCTGGTGGCGTGCAACCAGGACGGCACCGAGAAGTACGTCCTGGGGCCGTCGTTCCTCGAGGGCACCGACATCGCCGGCGCGCAGGCCCAGCAGAACACCCAGGGCGTCGGCTGGGTCGTCAGCCTGACGTTCGAGGGGCACGGCCAGCAGGTGTGGGGCGACTACACCACCAACAACGTCGGGAAGCTGACGGCGTTCACGCTCGACGGCGAGGTCGTGTCGGCGCCCAAGATCAACCAGCCGATCTTCGGGGCCACCCAGATCGAGGGCCAGTTCAGCCAGGCGGAGGCCGAGCAGCTGGCCGGCGCCCTGCGGTACGGCTCGCTGCCGCTGTCGTTCGAGTCGTCGGAGGCGCAGACGGTGTCCGCGACGCTCGGTCTCGCATCGCTGGAGGCCGGGCTGATCGCCGGCGGGATCGGGCTGCTGCTCGTGTTCGTCTACGGCCTCTTCTACTACCGGGTGCTCGGGATACTCCTGGTCCTGTCGCTGGGGCTCTCCGCGGCGATCGTCTATCCCGTGCTGGTGCTGCTCGGACGCTGGATCGGGTTCACCCTCGACCTGGCGGGCGTGGCCGGCTTCATCCTGGCCATCGGCATCACGGCCGACTCGTTCATCATCTTCTTCGAACGGTTGAAGGACGAGATGCGCGAAGGGCGGACGTTCCGCTCGGCCGTACCGCGCGGATGGGTGCGGGCGCGGCGCACGATCCTCTCGGCCGACGCCGTGAGCTTCCTGTGCTCGGCGGTGCTGTACCTGCTGGCCGTCGGGCAGGTGAAGGGCTTCGCCTTCACCCTCGGCCTGTCCACCGTGCTCGACCTGGTCGTCGTGTTCCTGGTGACGCACCCGCTGGTGTCGTTGGTGGCCAAGTCGCGCGTGTTCAGCAACCCCGGCCTGTCCGGGTTGGG
Source organism: Pseudonocardia wallangbongensis (assembly GCF_054486945.1). Classification (NCBI taxonomy): domain Bacteria; kingdom Bacillati; phylum Actinomycetota; class Actinomycetes; order Pseudonocardiales; family Pseudonocardiaceae; genus Pseudonocardia; species Pseudonocardia wallangbongensis. The sequence goes on along the minus strand of NZ_JBRERS010000001.1, from coordinate 151,709 downwards.
CGAGGCCGCCCGCACGGGCGCCCAGCGCAGGCGGGCACTCGCCGCCGCATCCGGCCGATCGAAGGGAGCCTGACGTGGCCGGGGTCCTCAACAGGCTCTACACGGGCACGGGTGCGTTCGACATCATCGGGCGCAAGCGCCTCTGGTACATCGCGTTCTCGGTACTGGTGCTGGTGTGCATCGGCTCGATGGTGTTCCGCGGCTTCAACCTCGGCATCGACTTCACCGGTGGCACGCAGATCCAGTTCCCCACCACGTCCACGGCCGCCCCGGCCGACGTCGAGTCGGTGCGGGCGGTGTACGAGCGGGTGATCGGCAGCGAGCCGGAGGCCGTGCAGGCGGCCGGCACGGGCGACTCGGCGTCGATCCTGCTCCGGTCGGAGCCGCTCGGCCCGGCCCAGCTGGTGCCGCTCAAGCAGGCGCTCTTCGACACGTTCCAACCCGTCGGTGCGAGCGGCACGCCGGCGCTCGACGCGATCAGCGACAGCGCGGTGAGCGGTAGCTGGGGCGGGCAGATCACCCGCCAGGCGCTCATCGCGCTGGCCGTGTTCCTGGTGCTCGTCACGGTCTTCCTGGCGTTCTACTTCGAACGGGCCATGGCGCTCGCCGCGCTCGTCGCCCTGCTGCACGACGTGGTGGTCACCGCCGGCATCTACTCGATCATCGGGTTCGAGGTCACCCCGTCCACGGTGATCGGCCTGCTGACGATCCTCGGGTTCTCCCTGTACGACACGGTCGTGGTGTTCGACAAGGTCAAGGAGAACACCCGCGGTCTGCTCGGGCTCACCCGCCGCACGTACGCCGAGACGGCCAACCTCGCGCTCAACCAGACGCTCATCCGGTCGCTCAACACCTCGCTCTTCGCGGTGCTGCCGGTCGTGGCGCTGATGGTGATCGGCGTCGGTGTCCTCGGGGTCGGCACGCTCGCCGACCTGGCGCTCGTGCAGATGGTGGGCATCATCGCGGGCGCGCTGTCGTCGCTGCTGCTGGCCTCGCCGATCCTCGTCGACCTCAAGATGCGCGACCCGCGGTACCAGCAGCAGGCGGAGCGGGTGGCGGCGCGCAGGCGGAAGGCGGCCGGCGCCGCCGCCGCTCAGGCCGAGGGCGCGGCACCCGGCAGCGACCCGGACCTCGCCGACGACGCCGTGCTCGAGGGCGAGCTGCGCCAGGAGCGCGCCATGGCCGCGGCCGGCACCGTGCCGGCGCGGCACGCCCGCGGGCAGCAGCGGCCGGCGCGGCCCTCCGGCAAGTCGGGCCGGCCGTCCGGCAAGCGGCACCGGTGACCGGCCCCGTCGTCGTGGCGGGCGCCGACACCGAGTCCGGGCCCGAGCTGGAGCGGGTGGCCGGGCTGGTCCGCGACGTGCCCGACTTCCCGTCGCCGGGGATCCTGTTCCGGGACATCACGCCGGTCCTCGCGGACGCCGAAGCGTTCACGGCGGTGACCACCGAGCTCGCAGCGCTCGTGCGGGATGCCGACGTGGTGGCCGGGGTCGAGGCGCGCGGGTTCCTGCTGGGCGCCGCGGTCGCGGTGGTGGCGGGCACGGGCGTCGTCCCCGTCCGCAAGGCGGGCAAGCTGCCGCGGGTGGCGGCGGCGCGCAGCTACGACCTGGAGTACGGCACCGCCACGCTGGAGCTGCCCGCCGACGCCGTCGCCCCGGGCGCGCGCGTCTTCCTCGTCGACGACGTGCTCGCCACCGGCGGCACCGCCGCGGCGTCCGCCGACCTGTTGCGCGAGGTGGGCGCCACCGTCATCGGGTTCGGCGCGCTGCTGGAGCTCACCGCGCTGAACGGCCGGTCACGGCTGGGTGACCTCCCGGTGCACGCCCTGCTGGCGGTCTGATCGGGGAAGCCTAGACTGGTGCGGGTGAAGGGCAGGACCGGATGACGGAGCTGCACCAGCCCGCGCCCCCGGCCGCGAGCCCGGCCCCACCCGCTCCCGAGACGAACGGAAACGGGGCCCGGCCGTCGGCCACGCGCCGGGTGCGTGCCCGTATCGCGCGGCGGATGACGCCGCAGCGGGTGGCCGTCGTCGGCCCGGTGCTCGAACCGCTCGCCAGCGTGCACCGCACGCTGCACCCGAAGGCCGACCTGGGGCTCCTGCAGCGCGCCTACGACGTGGCGGAGGCCAAGCACGCCGGCCAGAAGCGCAAGTCGGGCGACCCGTACATCACCCACCCGCTCGCCGTGTCCAGCATCCTGGCGGAGCTGGGCATGGACACCACCACGCTCGTCGCGGCGCTGCTGCACGACACGGTTGAGGACACCGACTACTCGCTCGACCGGCTGCGCAAGGACTTCGGCGAGGAGGTCGCGCACCTCGTCGACGGCGTCACCAAGCTGGACAAGGTCGAGCTGGGCACCGCCGCCGAGGCGGAGACGATCCGCAAGATGATCGTCGCGATGGCCCGCGACCCGCGGGTGCTGGTGATCAAGCTGTCGGACCGGCTGCACAACATGCGCACGATGCGCTTCCTGCCGCCGGAGAAGCAGGCGAAGAAGGCCCGGGAGACCCTGGAGGTGCTCGCCCCGCTGGCCCACCGGCTCGGGATGGCCACCATCAAGTGGGAGCTGGAGGACCTGTCCTTCGCGATCCTGCACCCGAAGAAGTACTCCGAGATCGTGCGCCTCGTCGCCACGCGGGCGCCGTCCCGCGACACGTACCTCAAGCAGGTCATCGACGAGGTCATGCAGCAGCTCGACTCGGCGCGGATCACCGCCACCGTCGAGGGCCGGCCCAAGCACTACTACTCGATCTACCGCAAGATGATCGTCAAGGGCCGCGACTTCGACGACATCCACGACCTCGTCGGCGTCCGCGTGCTCGTCGACGAGGTGCGTGACTGCTACGCGGCGATGGGCATGGTCCACGCCCTGTGGCAGCCGATGCCGGGCCGGTTCAAGGACTACATCGCCCAGCCCCGGTTCGGGGTTTACCAGTCGCTGCACACCACCGTGATCGGGCCGGACGGCAAGCCGCTCGAGGTGCAGATCCGCACCCGCGAGATGCACAACACGGCCGAGTTCGGCATCGCGGCGCACTGGCGGTACAAGGAGTCCCGCGGCTCCCACAACGGCCAGGCCGTCGAGGTGGAGCAGATGGCGTGGATGCGCCAGCTCCTCGACTGGCAGCGGGAGGCCGCCGACCCGGGCGACTTCCTGGAGTCGCTGCGCAACGAGCTCGGCGCGCAGCAGATCTTCGTGTTCACGCCCAAGGGCGACGTCGTCACGCTGCCCTCCGGGTCCACCCCGGTCGACCTCGCATACGCCGTGCACACCGAGGTGGGCAACCGCTGCATCGGCTCCCGCGTCAACGGCAAGCTGGTGGCGCTCGAACGCAAGCTCGAGTCCGGTGACGTCGTCGAGATCTTCACGTCGAAGGCGGAGAGCGCCGGACCGAGCCGTGACTGGCTCTCGTTCGTCGCATCCCCCCGCGCGAAGACGAAGGTCAAGCAGTGGTTCGCGAAGGAGCGCCGCGAGGAGGCCATCGAAGCGGGCAAGGAGTCCATCGCCCGCGAGGCCCGGCGCACCTCGTTCCCCCTGCAGCGGCTCGTCTCGGCCGACGCGATGACGGCACTCGCGCGCGAGATGCACTTCCCCGACGTCTCCGGCCTGTACGCGGCCGTGGGCGAGGGCCACGCCAGCGCCCGGCACGTCGTGCAGCGGCTGGTCGCGCTGCTGGGTGGCGAGGACCAGGCCGAGGAGGACCTCGCCGAGCGCGCCACCCCGTCGATCGTGCGGTTGCGCCGCACCACGGGCGACGCCGGCGTCGTGGTGCGCGGCTCGGACGGCGACGTCGGCGACATGTACACCAAGCTCGCCCGCTGCTGCACGCCGGTGCCGGGCGACGACATCCTCGGGTTCGTCACCCGCGGCGGCGGCATCAGCGTGCACCGCACCGACTGCACCAACGCCAAGGAGCTGCAGGCCCGCTCGGAGCGGCTCGTCGACGTCACCTGGTCGGTGCAGCCGGGCTCGGTGTTCCTCGTGGCCATCCAGGTGGAGGCGCTCGACCGGCACCGCCTGCTGTCCGACGTCACCAAGGTGCTCGCCGACGAGCGGGTCAACATCCTCTCCGCATCCGTCCAGACCTCCCGCGACCGGGTGGCGGTCTCCCGCTTCACGTTCGAGATGGGCGATCCGAAGCACCTCGGGCACGTGCTGCGCGCGGTGCGCAACGTCGAGGGCGTCTACGACGTGTACCGGGTGACCAGCGCGAGCTGAGTGCCGCACGGCTGACCTGGGTACCTCCTTCCCACAGAGGGAGGAGACACCCATGAGCACCGTCCCCGACGCGGAACGCACACAACCCTTTCCGAACTTCACGCGGGCGCGTACCCACCTGACGTCCGAGCAGGCGCGGCGCTTCGGCGGCATCCGGTGGGGCTCGGCCTTCTTCGGCTGGGTCACCGCCATGGGCATGACGGCGCTGCTGAGTGCCCTCGCGACGGCCGCAGGCGCCGCGCTGGGACTGGTGGACCCGGCCGGCGGCCCCGCCGCCGTGAGCCGGGCGGCGGGCGTGGTGGGCGCGGTCGTCCTCCTCGTGGTCATCCTCGTCGCCTACTACTGCGGGGGCTACGTGGCCGGGCGAATGGCGCGGTTCGCCGGCGCGCGGCAGGGCGTGGCGGTGTGGCTGTGGACGTTGTTCGTCGCGGTGGCCGGGGCGGTGACCGTCACGGTGACCGGCGCCCTCCCGGGGCCGAGCGTCGACGAGCTCGTCCGGCTCCCGATGGGCGGCGGAGTGCTGTCCGCCGGCGCCGCGGCGCTCGCCGTCGGCGTGCTGGTGGTGACGCTGGTCGGCGCGGTGCTCGGCGGTCTCGCCGGGATGCGCTACCACCGCAGGGTCGACCGGGATCTGGCGGCCGCGAGCTAGTGTCCCGAACCGAAAGTCCACCACATAACTCGACGGCCCAGCTTCCGCTGGCCGCACCGGCGAACCGTCCGAGTACGCCCGGTACGAGGCCGGCGCACCCGGCGGAAACCTGGATCCGCCGATTCATGCACCGGACTTCCGGTTCGGGACACTAGCCCACGCCCCAGAGCGCGCAACGGTGGGCCTCGGCGAAGGCGGCGGCGGAGCTGACCGTCGTGGCCGGACCCGGTCCGGTGATCGTGAGCAGGTGGCCCTCGCCGGTCCAGGGCGGCCAGGCGGTGGCCGAGCCAGGGTGACGGTTGGGGTCGCCGGTGGCGGCGAACCCCGCCCACCGGTCCACCAGCTCCACCGCGAGGGGCTGCTGGTCGGCCGTGAGCGCCGTCGGGCCGGGCACGAGGTCGAACAGGTAGGGCATCTCCGCGCCGTGGGGCGAGCCGCCTGCGAGGTCGGGCGGCAGTGCGACGTACGGCGACGGCGCGGCGGGGTCGGCGAGCTCGTAGGCGTACACCGGGCCGCGCTCGGCGAGCGCCCGGTAGTTGACCAGCCCGGGACAGGAGTACGCGCGGTCGGTGATGACGTCCGACCACGCCCGCCCGGGGGAACGGTCCACGGTGGGGTAGGCCGAGCCCGCCTCCGCGGCCCGGGCGGTGGAGGCGCCCGCGAGCAGCGCCTTGAGCCCCGCGTCGGAGATCGGGGTGCCGGCGCGGTCGAAGAACGCGACGGTGAACAGGGTGCCCTCGTCGCGTGTGGTGCCGGCGAGGACGGGGATGCCCGGGCGGGTGTCCCGGTCCACGATCACGTCCGACGGGCGGCGCGGGAGCGTCGGCGTGCCGGTGGCCGGGCTCCAGTAGTAGCCCGCGCCCCCGACGAGCGTCGCCGTGGGAAGCGCGCGCAGGCATGCGAGCACGTCGGTCATGTCCCTGGCCGTGCCCGGGCCGTCGCCCGGGGCGGGGCAGCCGAGTGTGCTCGCCGCCGCCACGCCCGCGGCCTCGAGCAGGGGGAGCGGTTTCCAGGTGTCGCCGGCCGGACCGGAGCTCGGGCGGATGACGTCGACGAGGTCGGTCGCGCCACACTCGCCGCTCTGCATGATCACCCGGTGGAACAGCCCGGTGGACGCGGGCGAGGTGAGGTGGGCGCAGACGCTGTCGGCTCCGGCGGACTGGCCGGCCAGCGTCACGCTGTCCGGGTCGCCGCCGAACGCGGCGATGTTGTGCTGCACCCAGATCAGGGCGGCCCGCTGGTCGAGCAGCCCGAACGAGCCCGACCCCGGCAGTCCCGGCAGGCCGAGGAACCCGAAGATGCCGAGCCGGTAGTTCACGGTGACCACGACGAGGGGGCCCGCCTCGGCGAGGCGGCGCGGGTCGGTGTCGGTGCCCGCACCCGCGTTGAAACCACCGCCGTGGATCCAGACGAGCACCGGCAACCCCGCATCGGCGGTGGTGCCGGCCGGCACGGTGACGTCGAGCGTGAGGCAGTCCTCGGTGTCGCTGCCGGTCGTCAGGTGCGGCGTGCCGGGCGCGGCCGGCAGCTGCGCGCACCGTGCGCCGGGTTCCGTCGCCGGCCGGGTGCCGCTCCACGAAGGTGCCGCGGCCGGGGGTGCGAAGCGCCGCTCGCCCAGCGGCGCGGCCGCGTACGGGACGCCCCGGTAGCGCAGCACCGAACCGTCGGTGGTGCCGAGCAGCTCGCCCTGCTCGACGGCGACGAGCTCGGCGAGCGGGGTCGCGACGGCCGCCACCGGCGCCGTGCACCCGACGACGCCCAGCGCGATGGCCAGCCCGGCGGCGCAGTGGAGGAGGCCGCTGCGCATTGCTGCTACCGGGTCAGCTCAGGACCGCCTTGTCGATGGTGACCGGCTCGACCGGAGCGCCGTCCGTGGCGTCGCGGCTCTGGTCCTGGCCCTTGTTGGCGATCCCGTCGACCACCTGCAGCCCCTCGGCGCCGATGGTGCCGAAGGCGGTGTACTGCGGCGGCAGCTGGGCGTCGCCGTAGACCATGAAGAACTGGCTGCCGTTGGTGTTCGCGCCGGCGTTCGCCATGGCGAGCACGCCGCGCCCGTACGTCAGCTCGGGGAAGACCTCGTCCGCGAACGTGTAGCCGGGCCCACCGCTGCCGGTACCGGACGGGTCACCGCACTGGAGCACCTGCAGCGAGGCGCCCGTGGTGAGCCGGTGGCAGGTGGTGCCGTCGTAGTAGGCCTGCCGGACGAGGCTCTCGAAGCTGTTCACCGCGCAGGGTGCGAGCGCCCGGTCGAGCGTGAGCGGCACGGCGCCCGCGCTCGTCTGCAGGGTGACGGCCACGGTGCCCTGCGAGCTGACGTCGCCGCCCGGCGGCGGCTGGACCGGCTTGGCCGCCGGCTCGCTCCCCGCCGGGTAGTCGCACGTGACGCTGGCAGGCAGCGGCGTGGGCCGCGCGGGCGCCGCGGCGGGCTCGGTCGGGATCGAGTCCGGGACCCCCGCGGCGGCGGGCGCGGACGTCGGGTTGGGGGCGTCGGCGGGCGGCGCGGCGCTGTCGTCACCACCACCGGGCAGGCCGACGGTGGACAGCAGCACCACGGCCACTACGACCACGACGACGACGGACGCGGACGTGATGATCGCGGTGCGCTGCCGGCGCCGCACCCGCTCGGCCCGTCGCTGCTGCTGGTGCTCCAGCTTGCGCTTGGCCGCCTCACGTCGCATCTGGTTGGTCGACACCGACACTCCCTCACTTCCGCCGATCGGCGCAGGATAGCGATCGACCCTGAGAGACTTCGGTGAGGTCGTGTCCCTCTACCCTGGAGACGTGCTCGTCGCAGGATTTCCCGCCGGTTCGTTCCAGACCAACTGCTACGTGGTGGCAGCGGGTCCGGGCGAGGCGTGCGTCGTGGTCGACCCCGGCCAGGACGCCGCCCCGCCCTTGGACGCCTTGCTCGCCGAGCATCGGCTCACGCCGGTCGCGGTCCTGCTGACCCACGGCCATTTCGACCACACGTTCAGCGTGGCGCCGGTGTGCGACGGGCACGACGTACCGGCCTGGATCCACCCGGACGACCGCGATCTGCTCGCCGACCCGCTGAAGGGACTCTCGGCCGATGCGGCTGCGCTCTTCGGTGGGCGGCTGGAGCTGCGGGAGCCGCGGGAGGTGCGCGCCCTCGCCGACGGCGCCGCGCTCGACCTGGCCGGGCTCACCCTGCGCGTCGACCACACGCCGGGCCACACCCGGGGCTCCGTCGTGTTCACCACCCCCACCGAGGAGGGCGTCGATGTCGTGCTGGCCGGTGACACGCTCTTCGCCGGGTCGATCGGGCGCACCGACCTGCCCGGCGGCGACCACGAGCAGATGCTCGCGAGCCTGCGGGACAAGCTGCTGACCAGGGCCGACGACACGGTCGTGCTGCCCGGCCACGGCCCCACCACCACGGTGGGGCGAGAACGGGCGTCCAACCCGTTCCTGCAGGGCATGGACGTGCCGGCGAGGGGGAGGGGGTTGTGACGGCGCTGGAGGAGAAGGTGACCGCCTTCGCGGCGCCCAAGGGAATCCCGGAGTACTACCCGCCCGAGTCGGCCGGGTTCGCGCACGTGCGCGCCACCCTCGAGGCTGCCGCGGACCGGGCCGGGTACGGGCTGCTGGAGCTGCCCGTCTTCGAGGACACCGCGCTCTACGCCCGCGGCGTCGGCGAGTCCACCGACGTCGTGAGCAAGGAGATGTACACGTTCGCCGACCGCGGCGACCGGTCCGTCACGCTGCGGCCGGAGGGCACCGCGGGCGTCGTCCGGGCGGTGATCGAGCACGGCCTGGACCGGCACGGCCTGCCGGTGAAGCTGCGCTACGCGGGCCCGTTCTTCCGCTACGAGCGGCCGCAGGCCGGCCGGTACCGGCAGCTGCAACAGGTGGGCGTCGAGGCGATCGGCGTGGACGACCCGGCGCTGGACGCCGAGGTGATCGCGATCGCCGACGAGGGGTTCCGCGCGCTCGGGCTCACCGGCTACCGGCTGGAGATCACCTCCCTGGGCGACGCCGAGTGCCGCCCCGAGTACGGGCGGCTGCTGCGCGAGTTCCTGGCCGGCCTGCCGCTCGACGAGCCCACCCGGGCCCGCGCGCAGCTCAACCCGCTGCGGGTGCTCGACGACAAGCGACCCGAGGTGCGGGAGCTGCTCACCGCCGCGCCGCTGCTGGTCGACCACCTGTCGCCGGCCTCGGCCGAGCACCACGCGGCCGTCAAGCAGCACCTCGACGACCTCGCCGTGCCCTACACCGAGAACCCGCGGATGGTGCGCGGCCTGGACTACTACACGAAGACCACGTTCGAGTTCGTGCACGACGGGCTCGGTGCGCAGTCCGGCATCGGCGGCGGCGGCCGCTACGACGGCCTGATGGCCACGCTGGGCGGGCAGCCGCTGTCGGGCGTCGGGTTCGGGCTCGGCGTCGACCGCACGCTGCTCGCCTGCCGGGCGGAGGGCGTCACGCCCTGGTCGGAGGCCCGCTGCGAGGTGTTCGGCGTGCCGCTGGGCGGTACCGCCAAGCGCCGGCTCGTCGGGCTGGCGGCGCAGCTGCGCCGCGCAGGCGTCCGCGTCGACCTCGCCTACGGCGGCCGGGGCCTCAAGGGGGCCATGAAGGCCGCCGACCGTTCCGGCGCCCGCCTCGCCCTCGTCCTGGGTGAACGCGACCTGGAGGCCGGGACCATCGGGGTGAAGGACCTGGCAACGGGCGACCAGCAGGCCGTCGCCCTCGACGCGGCCGTCGACACGGTGGTCGCGGCGCTGGCCTGACGGCGTCCGTGCAGTGTCGTCGGCGAAGGCATCACACATGAACTCCGGTGCTCGCATACCAACTGCAGTTCATGTGCGAGCACCGAAGTTGGTGTGTGACGAGCCGGGTCAGTCCGCTCGGGGGGACATGCCGCGCCAGAGGAGGTCCGTCAGCGCCTCGGCCTGGCTGCGCCAGTCGCCGTGCGGGTCGAGCTGGAGCAGGCCGAAGAGGCCACGCAGCACGGTCTCCGGTTTCAGGTCGGCGCGCACGGTGCCCGCCTCGACGTTGGCGGCGAGCAGGGTGGCCACCGCGCCGGCGATGGCCTCGTAGGCCTTGCCTGCGACGTCCTCATGGGGGCTCGTGGCGGAGCGCAGGGCGTCGCCGAGGCCGCGCTTGGTCATCATGTAGCGGGCGAGGTGATCGGTGGTCCACCCCTGGAACGCCTCCTGGGGGGACCTCTCCCGCAGCAGGGTGGGGACGACGTCGATCAGGTGCTGCACCTCCCGGCGGTAGACCGCCAGCACGAGCGCCTCCGGCGTCGGGAAGTGCCGGTAGACGGTGCCGACGCCGACGCCCGCCTTCTTGGCGATGGCGTTGAACGAGAGCTCGCCCGAGCAGGTCAGCGCCGTGGCCGCCGCGACGAGGATGCGCTCGTTGTTGCGTCGGGTGTCCGCACGCCTGGGGCTCACCGACCCCGTCGTCATCGTCGTCACCTCCCGGCTGGTCCCCGCACGGTAATCGACGCGCTGCGGGGCCGGCACGTTGCTGAGCGGATAAGTATCCGCTACGGTGGCGGCATCGACCGGATAGTCATCCGGTTCCAGCGTACGAGCTCGACGAGCCACCACCACAACCGACCGGGAAGAAGTCCCGTGCAGATCTGCATCGAAGTGAATGGCAGTACCGAGAACCTCGACGTCGAACCGGGCGTCACGCTGCTCGACGCGCTGCGCGAGCGGCTGGACGTCACCGGTCCCAAGAAGGGATGCGACCGCGGCCAGTGCGGCGCATGCACGGTGCACGTGGGCGGCCGCCCGGTGCTGTCGTGCCTGACGCTCGCCGCCACCGTGCGGGAGCCGGTGACCACCGTGGACGGGCTCGCCACCGGCGACGAGCTGCACCCGGTGCAGCAGGCGTTCGTCGACCAGGACGCGCTGCAATGCGGGTTCTGCACGTCCGGCCAGATCATGTCCGCCGTCGCCGCGGTGGAGCAGGACGTCGCGGACGTGCGGGAGTTCATGTCCGGCAACATCTGCCGCTGCGCCGCCTACCCGAACATCGTGGCGGCGATCAACCAGGCGGCCGACCAGGTGAGGCGGGCCGATGCGTCCGTTTGAGCTGACCGCCCCCGCCACCGTCGAGGACGCGCTGGCCGAGCCGGGCACGTTCCTCGCCGGCGGCACCACCCTGGTCGACCTGATGAAGCTCAACGTGCTGACGCCGCAGCACGTGCTCGACATCAACGCGCTGCCCCTGCGCGGCATCGACACCGGCGACGGCCTGCGGCTGGGCGCGCTGGAGCGGATGGGCGACGTCGCGCGGCACCCCGGCGTGTACCCCGCCGTGTCGCGTGCCCTGCTGCAGAGCGCGTCCCAGCAGCTGCGCAACATGGCCAGCATCGGCGGGAACCTCCTGCAGCGCACGCGCTGCACCTACTTCCGCGACGTGGCGATGCCGTGCAACAGGCGGGAACCGGGCAGCGGCTGCCCGGCCCGCTCGGGCGCCAACCGGATGCACGCCGTCCTCGGCGCGAGCGACTCGTGCGTGGCGACGCACGCCAGCGACGTCGCGGTCGCCCTCGTCGCCCTGGACGCGCGCGTCACGCTGGCCGGCGCCGACGGGACCCGGACGGTGGAGCTGGCCGACTTCTACCGGCTGCCCGGCGACACGCCGCAGGTGGAGAACGACCTGCGGCCCGGCGAGCTGATCACCGAGGTCGTGGTGCCGCGGCTCGACTGGGCGGCCAACTCCACCTACGTGAAGGTGCGCGACCGCCAGTCGTACGAGTTCGCGCTGTGCTCGGCCGCGGTCGCGCTGGACGTGCGCGACTCCCGCATCGTCGACGCCCGGGTGGCCGTCGGCGGGGTGGCGACGGTGCCGTGGCGCCTGCACGGGGTCGAAGCGGCCCTGCGGGGCGCACCGGTGTCGCAGGCCGCCTTCGAGGACGCCGCGGCCGTCGCGACCGAAGGCGCCGCGCCGCTGTCCGGGAACGGCTACAAGCTGCCGCTGATGCGGCGCACGATCGTCCGGGCGCTGCTGGAACTCACCGAAGGGAACCGCGCATGACCAGCCGCATCGACGGTCCGCTGAAGGTCACCGGCCGGGCGCGGTACGGGCTGGACCACAACTTCCCCGGCATGCTCCACGGCTACGTGGTGACCAGCACGATCGCGGGCGGCGAGATCGTCGCCATGGACGTGACCGCCGCCAAGGGCGCTCCCGGCGTGGTCGCCGTCTACTCGCCGTTCGACCCGCTGACGCTGCGCAGGCCGAACAGCCCGATGCTGGGTGAGACCTGGGTGCCGCTGCAGGACCGGGACGTCGCCTACTACGGGCAGCCCATCGGCTTCGTCGTGGCGCAGACCTACGAGCAGGCCCGCGACGCGGCGATGCTCGTGGAGGTCTCCTACGACGAGCGGCCGGCCCGCACGACGCTCCAGGACAACCTCGACCGGGCCGAGGACGGGCCGCCCGCCATGGACGGGACGCCGCCGACGCACGCCGTGCTCGCCCCGGGCGTGGAGTCCATCGAGGACGCGCTGGCCGCGAGCCAGGTCGTGGTCGAGGGCACCTACTCCACCGCGGCCCAGAACCACGCGGCGATGGAGCCGCACTCCGCGGTCGCGCTCTGGGACGACGACGGTCTGACGATCTACAGCGGCAACCAGGGGGCGAGCTTCCAGCAGGAGGACATGGCCGCCGCGCTCGAGGTCGAGCCGTCCTCGGTGCACACGATCAACCCGTTCGTGGGTGGCGCGTTCGGCGGGAAGGGCAGCACCTCGGTCCCGGCGTTGCTGGCGGCGGCCGCGGCCCGGGCCCTCGGCCGGCCGGTCAAGGCGGCGCTGAGCCGGGAGCAGGTCTTCACCGCCACCGCCAACCGCGCGGAGACGTTGCAGAAGATCGCGCTCGGCGCCGACCGGGACGGCACGCTGAACGCGGTGCGCCACGACTCGTGGTGCAGCGCGGCGCTGGACAGGTCGTTCGTGGAGCAGACCTCGCACACCACGTCGGGGGAGTGGTACGCCACCCGCAACCTGGCCATCAGCCAGAAGGTGGTGCCGCTGAACATCCCGCGGACCACGTTCATGCGGGCCCCGGGCGAGGCGCCCGGGTCGTTCGCACTGGAGAGCGCGATCGACGAGCTGGCCGTCGCGCTGGACATGGACCCGATCGAGCTGCGGCTGCGCAACAGCTCGACCGGCCCGGTCGGCAGCGACCTGCAGTGGTCGAGCAAGTACCTCGACGACTGCTACCGGATCGGCGCCGAGCGCTTCGGCTGGTCCGGCCGCTCGGCCACCGGCCGCGAGGACGGCGACTGGCAGGTCGGGATGGGCATGGCGACGGCGTTCTTCCCGGCACTGCGGTTCCCGGCCACCACCGAGATCACGCTGCGGGCCGACGACACGGCCGTGGTCTCGGTCGGCGGCGCGGACCCGGGCACCGGGCTGCTGACCGTGATGGCGCTGATCGGCGCCGAGTCGCTGGACATCGCCGTGGAGCGGATCACGCCGCGCCTGGGGCGCTCCGCGTACCCGCCGGGCGGGCTGTCCGGCGGCTCGACCGCCACGGCCAGCGTGGGCTCGGCGATCATGATCGCCGCGTCGGCGGTGATCGACGACCTGCAGGCCCTCGCCGGCGCGCCGGGTGCGCCGTTCGAGGGCCAGGACGTGACCTACGCGGACGGGCGGGTCCTGGCCGGCGGCCGGTCGATGACCTTCGGCGAGCTGCTGACCGCGCTTCACCAGGAGTCGGTCTCGGCGAGCGGCTCGTCCGCGCCCGGCGAGGAGCTCACCAAGCACTCGTTCAGCTCGTGGGGCGCCCAGTTCTGCGAGGTCCGGGTGCACAGGTGGACGCGTGAGGCGCGCGTGTCCCGCATGCTCGGCGTGTTCGACGCGGGCCGGATCATCAACGAGAAGGCGGCCCGCAGCCAGCTGATGGGCGGCATGATCTGGGGCGTCTCCGCGGCGCTGCACGAGGGGCTGGAGGTCGAGGAGAACGGCCGGTTCGCCAACGCCGACCTGGCCGGATACCTGGTGCCGGTCAACGCCGACATCCCCGATGTCGACGTGCACTTCGTGCAGCACCCGGACACGCTGCACAACCCGGTGGGTGCCCGGGGCGTCGGCGAGATCGGCACGGTCGGCATGGCCGCGGCCGTAGCCAACGCCATCCACAACGCCATCGGTGTCCGCGTCCGGCACATCCCGATCACGATCGAGGACCTCCTGGACTGAGCCGCAGCCTCCCCGATGCCAGCATGGTGGCCATACTTGCGTCTTATCGCAGTATGGCCACCATGCTGGCGTTGGAGCGGGGCCTAGCGGCCATGCCCTCGGCACTAGCGTTGTCGCGGTGACCGACGCCGACCGGGAGCGCTGGGATGCACGCCATGTCGTCGCTGTGGCGGCGGGTGCGGTGGGACCTGCTCCGCCCGACGCGCTGCGCGGCCGCACGGACCTGCTTCCCCCGGGCGGCCGGGCGCTCGACGTGGCCTGCGGCCGCGGCACCGTGGCCGTCTGGCTGGCGGCGCGGGGGTTCGCCGTGGACGCGGTGGACGTCTCCCCGGTCGCGCTGGATGCCGGGCGTGAGCTCGCCGCGCGGGAAGGCGTGACCGTGCGGTGGATGCGCCACGACCTCGATTCCGGGCTGCCGGGCGGGGCCTACGACCTGGTCGTGTGCCAGCGGTTCCGCGACCCCGCCCGGTACCCGGAGCTGGCCGCCCGGCTCGCGCCGGGCGGGCTGCTCGTCGTGACCGTGCTGTCCGAGGTGGGGGAGGGGCCCGGCCCGTTCCGCGCCCCCGCCGGTGAGCTGCGCGCGGCGTTCGGTGCGCTCGAGGTGCTGCACCACGTCGAGCGCGACGGCGAGGCGAGCCTGGTGGCCAGGGTCAGCGGGCCCGGGTCGGAGCCAGCCCGTCCGTGAAGTCGGCGTCCTTGGTCTCGCGCAGCGGGACCAGGCAGACGATGCAGATCACCGCGATCACCACGACGTACGCCGACACCGCCGCGCTCGACCCGGTCCGGGCCAGCAGGTCGGTGGCCACGAGCGGGCTGATCCCGCCGCCGACGATCCCGCTCGCGCTGTAGGCGAACGAGGCGCCCGAGTACCGGTAGCGCACCCGGAACAGCTCCGGCAGGAACGCGCCCATCGGCCCGTACAGCATCGCGAAGCAGAGCAGCCCACCGGTCATGCCGAGCGTGATCAGCAAGGGTTGCCCGCTGTCGACCAGCCAGAAGAGCGGGAACGCCCACACCGCCGCGAGCACCGCCGCCGCGAGGCAGAGCCGTTTGCGGCCGTAGCGGTCGGACTGCACGGCGAACCACAGCGTGGCCGCCCCCATGATCGCCACGGCCACCATCGCGGCCAGCAGCATCGTGGTGCGGTCCACGTGCAGGGTCTTGGTGCCGTAGGACAGCGTGAACGTGGTGACCGTGTAGAAGAGCGTGTGCGCGAGGATGAACGACAGCGTCGCGAGCACCAGCACCATCGGCTGGCTGCGCAGCAGGTCGGCGAACGGCACGCGGGAGCGCTCCTGCCGGTCCATCGCGGCCTGGAACACCGGGGTCTCGGCGATCCGCATCCGGATGTAGTAGCCCACCACGAGCAGCACGGCCGAGGCGAGGAACGGGATGCGCCACCCGATCGTGCGGAAGGTCTCGTCGGACATCGTCGCGTCCAGCAGCAGGAAGAGCCCGTTCCCGAGCACGAACCCCACCGCAGGGCCCAGCTGGGGGAACGCCGAGTAGAGGCCGCGCTTGCCGGGCGGGGCGTACTCGGTGGCGAGCAGCACCGCGCCGCCCCACTCGCCGCCCAGCCCGATGCCCTGCAGGAACCGGGCGATCACCAGCAGGATCGGGGCGAGCACCCCGATGCTGTCGTACGACGGGATCAGGCCGACCGCCACCGTGGCCCCACCCATCAGCACCAGCGAGACGATGAGCATCCGCTTGCGGCCGATCCGGTCGCCGAAGTGCCCGAAGAGGATCGCGCCCAGCGGTCGGGCGATGAACCCCACGGCGAACGTGGCGAGCGAGGCGAGCGTGCCGGCGAGCGGGGAGAACGACGGGAAGAACACCGCGCCGAACAGGAGTGCCGCCGCCGTGCCGTAGATGTAGAAGTCGTAGAACTCGATCGCGGTGCCGATGAAGCTGGCGACCGCGATACGCCGACCGGACGGTGTGGCTGCGCTCATCGGCCTAGTGTGGATGCCGTCGGGTCCCAGCCCTCCGGCAGGGCCGGGCCGATCTCCACCGTGCTCGCGAGCTCCACCGGCGCCCCGCGGTCGGCCGCCTCGATGGTGGAGATCATGACGTCCAGGACGTGCTCGCCCAGCTCGCCGGACGCGCGCTCGGGCCGTCCGGCGCGTACCGCGCGGGCCAGCTCGAGCACCCCCGTGCCGCGCGTGGCCCGCGCGGCGACGGCCGGGACGGTGAGCACCTCGCCGTCCATGCGGTGCACGACGATCTCCCCGGCGAACGTGTTCGGGTCGGGCACGGCGATCGTGCCCTCCGTGCCGGCGATCTCGATCTGCTTCCGCTTCACCGCCGAGTCGAAGCTGAAGAGGCTCTGCGCGCTCGCCCCGCCGGCGAACCGGTAGATCGCGCCGACGTGGGTCGGCACGGTGACGTCGAAACGCTCCCCCGCCCGTGGCCCCGAGCCGATCGTGCGCACGGCCCGCGCCCGGGAGGTGACCGCCGAGACCTGCGAGACCGGGCCGAGCAGCTGGACGAGCGCGGTGAGGTAGTAGGGACCGAGGTCGAACAGCGGGCCCGCGCCCTCGGAGAACAGGAAGTCCGGGTTGGGGTGCCACGACTCCGGTCCCGGGCCCTGCAGGAGGGTGAGGGCGGTGAGCGGGGTGCCGATCGCGCCGGACTCGACGAGCCGGCGCGCGGCCTGGATGCCGGGACCGAGGAACGTGTCCGGCGCGGTCGCCACGCGCAGCCCGCTCGCCCGGGCGGTGTCGAGCAGCGTGCGGGTGCTGCGGCGGTCGAGGCCGATCGGCTTCTCGTTCCACACGTGTTTCCCGGCGGCGACGGCCTGCAACGCGACGTCGACGTGCGCCTGCGGCACCGTGAGGTTGACGACGAGCTCGACGTCGTCGTCGGCCAGCACGCCGGCCACCGGGCCGCCGCGGGCCACGCCGAACGCGGTGGCCTGCGCACGGGCCCGGTCGGAGTCCAGGTCGCCGACGACGCGGACGTCGAGGTCGGGCAGCGCGGTCAGGTTGCGCAGGTACTCCGTGCTGATCACGCCGGCGCCGATGACGCCGACCCGGACCGGGCCCGACCCGTTCGCACCGGTCATGCGAGGCCCTCGGCCCGCAGCCACGCGACGCTGTCGGCGACGGCCCGGAACCGGTCGCCGCGGGTGTCGTCGAGCTCGACGACCCGCAGCGCGTCCGGGGCGGCGCCGAGGATCTCGCGGACCGGGAGGCCGCCCTGCCCGACCGGCACCTGGTCGGCCGGGTCCGGCGTGGCGGGTCCGTCCTTGACGTGCACGGCCGTGACCCGCTCCCCGAGCCGCTTCAGGAGCGCCACCGGGTCCTGCCCGCCGACCGCCGCCCAGTACGTGTCGACCTCCAGCACCACCGCCTCGTCGAGGTGCCCGGCGAGGAGCTCGAGCGCGGGCGTGCCGTACAGGACGATCTCCAGCTCCTGGGCGTGGTTGTGGTACCCGAGGCGCACCCCGTGCTTCGCGGCGACGGCGGCCGCGGCGTTGAGGTCTGCGGCGACGGCGGCGACCCCGTCCGCGGTCTCGAAGCGCTCCCGGTCGATCCGCGGGTCGAACACGGTCCTCACCCCGAGCGCGGCCGCCGTGGCGAAGATCTCCTCCTCCGCCCCGGTGCCGACGACGTGCTGGTGCGCCGTGGGCGCCGTGAGCCCGCTCGCCGCGAGCGCCGGGCCCAGCTGCGCGGCGTGGTCGGTGAGCCGGAAGGGCTCGACGTGGTCGAGGCCCAGCCCCGCCAGGCGGTCGAGGGTGCCGGGCAGGTCCTCGGCCAGCAGTTCGCGGACCGTGTAGAGCTGAACGGAGAGGGGAGTCACGGTCCGAGGATCACCGCTGGTGGGCGTCCGGGGCAAGCGTTGTCCCAGGGGACGGACGCCGCGTCAGCCGGCTTTCCCGGCAGCGGGCACGGTCTCCCGCACCGCCACCGCCGCCGCCAGCGCCGTGGTGATCGGCACCGACGCCACGAGGCCGATGCTGCCGACGAGGGTCCGCACGATCTCGGTGCCGACGTCCTGGGACGTGACGATGTCGCCGAACGCCCGCCCGGACAGCGAGAACAGCAGCAGCAGCGGCAGCGCCGCACCGGCGTAGGCGAGCACGAGGGTGTTCACGGCGGAGGCGACGTGGTCGCGCCCGATCCGCATCGCCGCCGTGAACAGGCGGCGCGCGCTCAGCTCGGGGTTGGCGTGGCGCAGCTCCCACACCGCGCTCGTTTGGGTGACCGTGACGTCGTCGAGCACACCGAGCGCGCCGATCACGACCCCGGCGAGGAGGAGCCCGCGCGCGTCGACGCCGGTGCCGAGCGTGGCGATGAGGTTGCTCGTCTGGTCGTCGAGGCCGGTGAGCCGGGCCGCCACGGAGAACCCGGCTCCGAGCGCGCCGATGAGCGCGAGTGAGAGCAGCGTGCCGAGCACGGCCGTGGACGTGCGGGCGGACGGGCCGTGGGTGAGGTACAGGACCGCGAACATGATCAGACAAGCGCCGACCACCGCGACGGCCAGGGGGTCGCGGCCGGCGAGGATCGCCGGGACCACGAAGAACAGCAGCACCACGAAGCCGAGACCCAGGGCGGCGAGCGCCGCGAGCCCCCGCCACCGCCCCAGCACGAGCACCGCCACGGCGAACAGGCCCGCGAGCCATACCAGCGGGGTGCCCCGCTGGAAGTCCACGACCTGGTAGGAGCCGGCGTCGTCCGCGTCGGCGCCGGACCAGCTCAGCACGACCTGGTCGCCCACCCCGAACGTCGGCGTGCCCGGCTCCACCGGCACCACCTGCACGAGATCCCGGCCGGGGCGTGGCCCGTCCGCCATGTGCACGACCAGCGCGACACAACCGCCGCTGCCGGAGCCGGGTGAGCAGTCGGCCGGGGTGGTGGCCGTGACCTGGGCCCGCACCGGCTGCTGGCTGCCCGGGCGGGCGGTGTCGGGCGGGCCGCCGGTGGGCCAGAGCAGGACGAGCCCGACGAGCGTGGCGAGCGCGCAGGGAACCAGCAGGGCGGCGATGAGGATCCGCACCCTGCGCCCGGCGGGACGCGCCGGCCCGTGCCCGTGCCCGTGTCCGTGCCCCGGCGTGGGGTCGTCCGGCGTTCGCCGCACCAGCCGGTCGGCCCAGGCGGGCAGCGCGAACGGCAGCGGCACACCGAACACCCTCGGCCGGCCGGGCGGCTCGTCCGCGTCCGCCTCCGCGGTGGCGCGGGCCTCGTCGTGGCGCCCCAGCACCTCCGGCGTCATCGCGGGAGTCTCGGTGGTGGTCTCGACGAAGAGCTCGGCGGGCGCGCCGGGCGGGTCACCCGGGCGGCGGTCGGGCATGGCGGCCGGTGGGACGGCGGCGACGGGGCCCCGGCCGGGGCGGTGGGGCAGGCCGCCGACCCGGGGGCGGTCGGGGCGGTCGGGGGGTGGCCCAGCCGGCTCGGGGCCGGCCTCGACGTCGCCGTCGAACTCGGCGGCCCTGGGCCGAAGCGGGGCGGGCTCGAAGCGGTCACGCTCGGACGGGCCTGCGTAGGGGTCGGCCGCATACGGATCGTCGTGATGGTTGCGGGCGTACCGGGTGTCCGGGTAGCCGTCGTCGCGGCGCCGGGCCCCGCGCTCGGGCGCCGCACCGCGCGGGTCGCCGGGCCGGTCGTCGCCGTTCCAGCCGTCGGCCCAGGCACCGTCGGCCCAGGTCTCGCTGCCGCTGTGCCAGTCGTCGTACGCGCTCTCGTCGCGGGTCGCCGGGCCGCGGGTCACCGGCCGGCCGCCCATCGCGTGGCGCGGGCGGTCGGGTGGGCGGCCGGGCTGGTGGACGGCGGGGAAACCGACCTCCGGTGTCCGTGGCGGCTCGGCGGGCCGTTCGGTCCGGTGCCGGCCGGGCGCGCGTCGGGCACGCACCACGCCGGTGGTCTGGTCCGGATCGTCAGCGGGCACGCTTCCATCCTGTCAACGCATGCGGCGTGCTTCTCGTCCCGTCCGTTCGCCGGTGGGTGCTGCGCGGCCACCGGCCCGTCAACTGTGGGTAAGCGGTCGTGCGTACGACCGTCAGCGCTGCTCGCCTCCGCTTGGCGCATCGGGGCTGGTCCGGTCGCCCCCGACGCGGGCGAGGACGTCCTCGGCGATCTCGGACGGTGTGCGGTCGGTGTCGACGCCGAAACCGGGCTCGTCCTCGTCGAGCGGTTCGAGCGTGGCGAGCTGGCTGCCCAGGAGGGCGGGTGGCATGTAGTGGCCGCGCCGGTTGTCGACCCGGGTCTGCAGGAGCGCGGGTGCGGCGAGGAGGTGCACGAACCGCACCGACGGGTGCCCGTCCCGCAGGAGGTCGCGGTAGCTGCGCTTGAGCGCGGAGCAGGTCACCACGGCGCTGCGCCCGGCGGCCTCCTGCTCGCCGGTCCAGGCCGCGATCCGGCGCAGCCACGGCCAGCGGTCCTCGTCGTCGAGCGGGGTGCCGGCCGCCATCTTGGCCCGGTTGGCCTCGGGGTGCAGGTCGTCGCCCTCGACGAACGCCCATCCGGTGCGCGAGACGATCTCGGCGGCGACCGAGGTCTTGCCCACCCCGGAGACGCCCATCACCACCAGCGTGAAAGACATGCCAGCAGCTTGACGCAATGTCTGCGGAAACGCTCGCACCAGGGTGCCGCGACTCAGCCCGCCGGCGGGCCGACCGAGGGAAGTGGTAGGAGGCTCAGCTGCTCGCCGCCCGGCTCGGGTGGCGGGGGCGTGGCCGGCCGGATCGTCGGTCCGCCGCCCGCCAGGCCGTACCTGCGCAGCAGCGGCCCGACCCGCTCCGACAGCGCCCGCCGGTACCCCGGATCGACGTACGCGCCGCGCCGGTACAGCCGCTGGTACGCCGGCACGAGATCGGGCCGTTCCCGGTTCAGCCAGCCCAGGAACCACTCGCGGGTGCCGCGGCGGAGGTGCAGGGCGAGCACGGTGGCACCGCTCGCGCCCGCCTCCGCGATGCGGGCGAGCAACGCGTCGAGCGCCTCGGTCGAATCGGTGAGGAGGGGGAGCACCGGAGCCACCATGACCCCGCAGGGAAGCCCGGCATCGGTGATGCGCCGGACGAGGTCGAGACGTGCTTCGGGTGACGGGGTGCCGGGCTCCAGCCGGCGCTGCAGGCCACGAGCGAGCAAGGTGATCGAGACGCCGAGTCCGACCGGCACATCGCGGGCGACGTCGCCGAGCAGCGGCAGGTCCCGGTTGAGCACGGTGCCCTTGGTGAGTATCGACATCGGCGTTCCCGCGCGGGCCAGCACACGAACGATGTCCGGCATGAGCCCGTAGCGCCCCTCGGCCCGCTGGTAGGGGTCGGTGTTCGTGCCCATAGCGACCGGTTCCCGTCGCCACCGCCGCGAACTCAGCTCCTTCTCCAGCACACGCGCCACGTTGACCTTGACGATGATCTGCGAGTCGAAGTCGTGGCCGGCGTCGAGGTCCAGGTAGGTGTGCGTGTTGCGGGCGAAGCAGTTGTGGCTGATCACGCCGTTGGCCACGAAGTCACCCGTGCCGGTCGTGATGTCGATCATTTCCTGGACGTGCCCGAGATCCTCGACGCTCATGACCCGGAGCGAAGTCGACGTCTTGACCGCGTCTCCGAGGATGCCGAGCTTGCGGGTGATCACGGGACCGGTGAGCGCGAAGAACCGGCGCCGGGACGCCAAGCCGCCGGTCACGCGGATGGTCGCGACCCCGTTCGCTCGAGCTCGTTCCCGGACATGGGGGATGTCGAGGAGTCCCAGCGCGGCTGTCGTCCTCGTGAGGATCTCGTCGTCTGCGTTCGAGATCCGCAGGACGCCACGCGAGCAGGAACCCTCGGCGTCGAAGATCCCGGCGAGGAACCCGGCCGCCCAGCTCGGCGCGAGATCTGCCGGCCACGAGATGATCTCGCGGATTGCCTGGGTGTCGGCTCGGCGTGAGGTGAAGATCGCATCGATCGGACGGCGGGTCGGAGTGCCGGGAGCGAACGGGCGTCGGGTCGTGTGAATTCCGGCACGAACGAGGTATGTCTGAGTGCGCACGAGCCCTTCGTCGTCGGCGAGCGCGAGTCGGAACATCGTCACGCGGGATCCGCCCCGGCCGGTGCGCTGCGGATAGTTGCCGTCGAAGAGCATGCCGTCACCGCGGATCATCCCGGTGAGGTAGCCGGTCTGGTACTCGACGGTCCTGACCGGCGCTGTACAAGTGCCGACGGGTATACCCAGACCGAAGCCGAGCAAGCGGTTGCTGGTGGTCAGGTACGGACGTTGCGGTTCGCCGGGTGCCTGGCGCGCGACGTGCTTCCATCCTCGCTCGGTGAGGAACCGGTGGTCGCCGCTGGCGATGAGCTCTGTGCCGTCCTCCAGGATGATGCGGTAGGCGCGCTTGCGGGTGGGCCATTTCGCGAGTACTCGCGTCTCGATGTACCGCCGGTAGGCGCCGCGCCGCTGCGTGCCGACGATCTCGTCGCCGAGCGCCAGGTCCCCGATGGGCTTGTGACGACCGTCGGCCATCAGGACGAGTGTCGACGGATCCAGGCAGTAGGTGCATGCATGACTGCAGCCCCGGTAAGGGTTGACGGTCCAGCGGAACGGCAGGGGAGACGGGCCCCGCACCTCGTTGAGGGCAGATCGGGCCTCGACCTCGTGGAAGACCGTGCCCGCGAACTCCGGCGTGCGGACCGATCGCAGCAGGCCGCGCAGTCCCGGTAGGGCTTGCTCCTGCCCCACGCCGTCGGCGGATACCTGTTGGGCGTCCCATCTCACCCCACCATACGAACATTTGTTCGAGCAATGCGCAAGCGTCCGACACGTGGGGTGCGGGGAACCCGCCCGCCCTGCACGGATAACCTGTTTCGTCGTGATGCGCAGCCACCCCGCCGGCACCCTCCGTGCCGACCACGCAGGACAGTCCGTGACCCTCGCAGGGTGGGTGGCGCGCCGCCGGGATCACGGCGGCGTGATCTTCATCGACCTCCGGGACGCGTCGGGCTCGGCGCAGGTCGTGTTCCGCGAGGGCGAGATGGCCGAGCGCGCCCACCGCCTGCGCGCCGAGTTCTGCGTGCAGGTCACCGGCGAGGTCGTGCGCCGCCCGGCGGGCAACGAGAACCCCGAGCTCGCCACCGGCGCGATCGAGATCACCGCCACCGAGCTCACGGTGCTCTCGGAGTCGGCGCCGCTGCCGTTCCCGCTCGACGGGCACGGTGACGCGAACGAGGAGATCCGGCTCAAGCACCGCTACCTCGACCTGCGCCGCAGCGGCCCGGCGGCCGCGCTACGGCTGCGCAGCGAGGCCAACCGGATCGCGCGCACCGTCCTGCACGAGCGGCGGTTCGTCGAGGTCGAGACGCCCACCCTCACGCGGTCCACGCCCGAGGGCGCCCGTGACTTCCTCGTACCCGCGCGGCTGCGTCCTGGCTCCTGGTACGCGCTGCCGCAGAGCCCGCAGCTGTTCAAGCAGCTGTTGATGGTGGCAGGCGCCGAGCGCTACTACCAGATCGCCCGCTGCTACCGCGACGAGGACTTCCGCGCCGACCGGCAGCCCGAGTTCACCCAGCTCGACATCGAGATGAGCTTCGTCGACCAGGACGACGTGATCGAGCTCGGCGAGGAGGTCGTCGCCGCGCTGTGGTCGCAGCTCGCCGGTTACGAGATCCCGCGCCCGATCCCGCGGCTCACCTACGCCGAGGCGATGGCCCGCTACGGCTCGGACAAGCCGGACCTGCGCTTCGGTGTGGAGCTCACCGACCTCACCGAGTACTTCTCCGACACGTCCTTCCGCGTGTTCCAGGCGTTGTACGTCGGGGCCGTCGTGATGCCCGGCGGCGCGTCCCAGCCGCGCAAGCAGCTCGACGCCTGGCAGGAGTGGGCCAAGCAGCGCGGCGCCCGGGGCCTCGCCTACGTGCTCGTCGACGACGACGGCACGGTCAGCGAGCGCGGCCCGGTGGTGAAGAACCTGTCCGAGGCGGAGCGGGAGGGCCTGCCGAAGGCCGTCGGCGCCGCGCCCGGCGATGCGATCTTCTTCGCCGCCGGTCACCCGTCCGACGCCCGCGACCTGCTCGGCGCGGCCCGCGGCGAGGTCGCCCGCCGGTGCGGGCTGGTCGACGAGAGCGCGTGGTCGTTCGTGTGGGTCGTGGACGCGCCCATGTTCGAGCGCGTGCGCGACGACAAGGGCGACGAGGTCGGCTGGACGGCCGTGCACCACCCGTTCACCTCGCCCAACCCGGACTGGGTCGACCGCTTCGAGGAGGCGCCGGACCAGGCGCTGGCCTACGCCTACGACATCGTCTGCAACGGCAACGAGATCGGCGGCGGCTCGATCCGTATCCACCGCTCCGACGTGCAGGAGCGGGTCTTCGCCCTGCTCGGCATGGACGACGCGGAGCAGCGCGAGAAGTTCGGCTTCCTGCTCGACGCGTTCGCCTACGGCCCGCCGCCGCACGGCGGCATCGCGTTCGGCTGGGACCGCACCTGCATGCTGCTCTCGGGTGGTGAGTCGATCCGCGACGTGATCGCGTTCCCGAAGACCGGCGGCGGCTACGACCCGCTCACCGCGGCGCCCGCACCGATCACTGCCGAGCAGCGCAAGGAGGCGGGCGTGGACGCGGTGCCGCCCCCCGCAGCCGACGAGCCGCCCACGAAGCTGTGACGGTCGCGGCCGCAGGCGGCGACGCCCGGCCGCGCGCCCACCGCACACACCGCGTGGTCACCGCACACACCGCCGACGGTGTGTGCGAACCGCGCTCGGTGTGTGCCGTCGCTCCGGGGGCGCGTCGATGCTGCACATGAGGATCATCGCGCCCGCGGAGCGGACTGGCGCCGTGCGCTTGCTTCTGCTGGACGCTCCGGGGGCCACGCATGTCACCGTGCTGCCCGGGGTGGCCGTCCAGCCGCCGGGCGACGTGGTGGAGGCGGACGTCGCGCGGGAGGCCGTGGACGACCTGCTGGGGGAGCTGTGCGCGCTCGGCGTCGACCGGGCGGGCGGCGTGACGCTCGGGGTGATCGACACGACCCTCTCCGACGCCGCCGACGCCGCCGAGGAGGCCGCGCCCGGGGATCCCCAGGACGCGGTCATCTGGGACGAGGTCGTGGCCCGCACCGGCGACGAGTCCCGGCTCTCCCTGAGCTTCCAGACGTTCCTGACCATCGCGTGCCTGCTCGCCGCGATCGGCGCCATCACCGACTCGCCGGTCACGGTCGTGGGTGCGATGGTGCTCGGGCCGGAGTTCGGGCCGCTCGCCGCCGTTGCCGTGGGGCTCGTCCTGCGCCGCGGTGACCTGATCCGGCGCGGCTCGCTCGCGCTGGCGGCGGGGTTCCCGCTCGCCATGGTGGTCACGGCGATCGGGTCGCTGCTGCTCGACGCCGCCGGGCTGCTGTCCACGGCGCAGCTGACCGACCTCGACCAGGTCGCGTTCATCTACGAGGTCGGGCCGTTCTCACTGATCGTCGCGCTGCTCGCCGGGGCCGCCGGGATGCTGGCGCTGACGTCGGCGAAGTCGGCCTCGCTGGTGGGGGTGTTCATCTCGGTCACCACAGTGCCGGCCGCCGCGTTCGCCTCGGTGGCGGTCGTGGAGGGCCGGTACGTGCAGGCGATGCAGTCCGGACTGCAGCTGGCGATCAATCTCGTCGGTATCGTCGTCGCCGCCGCGGCCGTGCTCCTGCTCGCCCGCAGCCGGTCCCGGCGGGGTAATCGGAAGCTTTCCGCGGGGTAGGGTCTGACCAATGGTTCGCGACCTGGGCAGCTTTCCCAGGCCGGTGCTCGCTGCGCTGGCTGCTGCCGAGCGACTGCTCACCCGCCGGTCCGGTGCCGGTGTCGTGCTCGCCGATCCCGAGGACCTCGGGGGCAGCGAGCGGTCGGTGGTGGCGCGTGCGCGGCTGGCCCGCAACCCGTTCTCGCTGCCGCGCACGATCGTCGTCAAGCACTACCTCGGCGAGCCCGATCCGGACCGGCCCGACCCGTTCCACTACGAGGTCGCCAGCTGCCAGCTGTTCACCGCGCTCCCGGAGGACGCTCGTCCCAGCCCGGTGCTGATCGCGCACGACCCGCAGGCCCGCCTGCTGGTCCTGGAGGACCTGGGACGCAGCTCCACGCTGGCCGACAAGCTCTTCGGACCCGACGCGGCCGCCGCGCGGCGCAACATGCTCAGCTGGGCGCGGGCGCTGGGCCGGATGCAGGCGGCGACGGCCGGTCGTGAGGGCGACTTCGGGGCGCTGCTGCGGCGCCTGGGGGAGCGGGCCTGGCGCGATCCGGTGGCCGAGGACGCGCGCGTCGCGCTCGCCAAGGGACCCGCCCTGCTGGCCCGGGAGCTCGGGGTCGACGCCTCGTCCGCCGCGGTGCTGGAGGCCCACGAGACCGCCCGCCTGCTCGGCGGCACCCGCTACCGGGCGTTCAGCCCGTCCGACACCTGCCCCGACAACAACCTCGTCACCAGCAGGGGCGTGCGGTTCGTGGACTTCGAGTGGGGGTGCTTCCGCGACGTCGCGCTCGACGCCGCGTACTTCCGCGTGCCGTTCCCCGGCTGCGAGGCGAGCTTCGCGCTCCCGCCCGGGCTGTCGGACACGATGCTCGACGCGTGGCGCAACGAGATCGCCGCGGTCTGGCCCGACCTGGACGAACCCGCCGTGCTCGAACGCAGGCTGCTGCACGCGCAGCTGCTGTGGGTGTGGCTCACCACGTGGTGGCTCCTGCCCCGGATCCGGGAGCGGGACCGCCCGATCGGCCCCGACGCCACCCGCTCCCCGCGGATCAGCAGCGCGCTGGGGCACTACTGGCGCCAGATGGCCCGGGCCGCCGAGACCGGCGGCCTGCCCGCCACCGCCGAGCTCGGCGACGCGGTGGCCGACGCGCTCGCGAAGCGGTTCCCGGACGCCCCCGGCACGCTGCCGCTCTACCCCGCGTTCCGATCCGTCGCCTGATCTTCGCTGGTCACAAGCGTTCGCCCGCCCGTCCTCGACACGTCATCCCGCGAACACCCCGGGTGAGCCGGCGTCGGTGATCGTGTCGGTGTGAGTGTGCAGCCGACGACTGTGCCACCCCCACTCTCCCTCGTCCCGCCGCGCGTCCGAACGCTGGTGGCGCTCGGCGACTCCACCGCCGCCGGGCTCGGCGACCCGATGCCGGGAGGCGGGTGGCGCGGCTTCCCGGTGCTGCTCGCGGAGGCACTCGGCGCGCGGCTGGTGAACCCGGCGGTCACGGGCGCGCGCATGGCCGACGTCCGCCGCGACCAGCTGCCGGTGGCGCTCGCCGCGGAGCCGGACGTCGTGGTGGTCTTCGTCGGGATGAACGACACCCTGCGCTCGGACTTCGACCCGGTCCGGCTGCGGGCCGACCTCGCCGCGACGGTCGGCGCGCTGCGGTCGGCAGGCGCGCACGTCGTGGTGATGCGCTACCACGACCACACGCGGGTGTTCCCGCTGCCGGCGCCGCTGCGGCGGGCGTTGTGGCGACGGGTCGTGGCGCTCAACATCGTCGTCGACGGGATCGCCGCGGAGACGGGCGCCGGCATCGGCGTCCTCGACCTGGACGCCCTGCCCGGCGGCTACGAGCCCGCGGCCTGGGCGATCGACCGGCTGCACCCCTCCGAGCTCGGGCACCGGATCCTCGCCGCCGGCCTCGCGGCGCTCGTCTCCGATGCCGGCTTCGCGGTGCCGGGCCGGGTGAGCCTGCAGTGCGGCGGCGGCCGGGAGGTGACGGCCCTGCACCGGGCCGCGTGGCTGGTGTTCAAGGGCGTGCCGTGGCTGGTGCGGCGGGGCCGGGACCTCGGCCCGGTGATCGTCCAGGGGTTCGCGGGGGAACTGCGGGCGGCGCGGGCCGGGCGCTGATCCGTCAGGCGGCCCGGGCCACGAGTCCGGTGGGGGCGGCCACCGCGAGCAGCGCCTCGATGCGCCACACCTGCGCCCGGGTGCAGGTGGGGCAGATCCAGGTGATCGAGCCGTCCGGCCCGTGCTGGCTGCTCCAGGCGAGCCCGGCGGCGTCGGCGGGGGTGCGCTCAAGGGCGCAGAGCGGGCATGCGGTGCTGGCCGTGCTGTTCATGACACCCGAGGTTGCCGGACCCTGGTTGCAGTCCGATGAACCGACGATAAAGGTTACGCTCCGTGGAAGTCCGACTACTTGTCGTCCTTCTGTGTGCGGAGGAAACGGTCGATGCGCACGAGGGCTTCCTCCAGCAGCGGTAGCGCCGTCGCGTAGGAGCAGCGGATGTGCCCCTCGCCGGACGGGCCGAAGACGCTGCCGGGCACCACGGCCACGTGCTCGGCGTGCAGCAGGCGCTCAGCGAACGTCTCCGAGTCCAGCCCGGACGAGCGGATCGACGGGAACGCGTAGAACGCGCCGCCGGGCTCCGGGCACTCGAGGCCGGTCTCGCGCAGGCCCTTGACGAACACGCGCCTGCGCCGGTCGTAGTCGGCGACCATGGCGTCGACCTCGTCGTCCGGCGCCGACAGCGCCTCGACGGCCGCGAGCTGGGAGACGTGCGGGGCACACAGCATCGTGTACTGGTGCACCCGCACCGCCAGCTCCGCGACGGGGGCGGGCGCGCAGATCCAGCCGACCCGCCACCCGGTCATCGCGTGGGCCTTGGAGAAGCCGCCCAGCAGCACGGTGCGCTCGCGGGCGCCGCGGAGGGTGCCGAGGCACGTGTGGCCGCCGGTGTAGGTGAGCCGGTCGTAGATCTCGTCGGAGACCAGGTAGAGGTCGTGCTCCTCGGCGAGCGCGACGAGCGCCTCGAGCGCGGCGACGGGCTGCACGGCGCCGGTCGGGTTGGCGGGCGAACCGATCAGGATCGCCTTCGTGCGCGGCGTGATCGCGGCCGCGACGACGTCGGCGTCGACGGCGAACCCGTCCTCCCAACGCGTCGGGACCCGCACCGGCGCGCCGCCCGCGAAGGCGACGCACGGTTCGTAGGCCACGTAGCAGGGCTCCGGCACGATCACCTCGTCGCCCGGGTTGAGCAGCACCCGCAGCGCGAGGTCGAGGCCCTCGGAGACGCCGGTGGTGATCAGGCACTCGTCGCCGGGGTCGTAGTCGGCGCCGTAGCGTCCGGCGAGGTCGGCGCAGATCAGCTCGCGCAGCCGGGGCAGCCCGGCGTTGGAGGTGTAGGTCGTGTAGCCCTGCTCTAGGGCGTAGATCCCGGCCTCGCGCACCCGCCACGGCGTCACGAAGTCGGGCTCGCCGACGCCGAGGGAGATCACGTCGTCCATCTCGGCGGCGATGTCGAAGAAGCGCCGGATGCCCGACGGCGGGCACGCGGCGATGACGTCGTTGAGCGGCTTCACGGCGTGACCGGCAGGCGGTGGTCGGCCTCCTGCGGGGTGAACGCGTCGCCGTCGCGCTTGTAGGTCTTCAGCACGAAGTGCGTGGTCGTGGACTGCACGCGGTCGATCGTCGACAGCTTCTGGGACACGAAGTCCGAGACGGCCCGGATCGTGCGGGCGATCACCGTGCAGCGCAGGTCGTGGCTGCCGGACACGAGGTAGACGCTGCGCACCTCCGGGAACCGCGCGATCCGCGTGGCCACGTCGTCGAACCCGACCCCGCGGGCCGGTGCGAGTGAGACGTCGATGAACGCGGTGACGGTCTCGCTGGTCGGGTCCTCGTCCACGACGTCCCAGTCGACCACCGCCTTGTACCGGCGGATAGCCCCGGACGCCTCCCAGGTCGCGATCGCCGAGCGGACCTCGGCGACCGGGAGGCCGGTCATCGTCGCGATCGTGTCGTGGGAGAGCTGGGCGTCGCGCTCCAGCAGTTCGAGGATCTCGCGCACCTGGGAGACCCTACGTCGCGGTCCAGCGCCAGGCGGTGCCGAGCCGTTCCACGGCGGTGTGCAGCTCCCCGGGTGGGTTCGAGGCGAAGCAGAGCCGGGCCGCGGCGGACAGGTCCTGCCCGACGGCGAAGGCCGTGCCCGGCACGTACCCGACCCCGTGCTCGAGGGCGAGTGGCAGCAGGTCCGCCGGGCGGGTGCCGTCGGCGAACTCCAGCCAGCAGAACATGCCGCCGGTGGGGACGGACCGGTCGACCGCGTCGCCGAACACCGTGGCGACGGCGCCGGTGAGAGCCGCCGCCCGTTCGCGCAGGGCGGCGCGGAGCTCGTCGAGGTGCGCGGCGAACCAGGCGTGGTCGGCCAGCAGGTCCGCCGTGACGGTCTGGGTGAGGCTGGACGTGCACAGGTCGGTGCACTGCTTGAGCCGCTCGACGGCGTCGCAGAGCGTCGCGGGCCCGGTGAGCCAGCCGACCCGCAGCGCGGGGGCGAGCACCTTCGACGCGCTGCCCAGCCGCACGACGAGGTCGCTGTGGGCGGCCACCGGCAGCGGTGGTGGGCCGTCGAACGCGAGCAGCCCGTACGGGTCGTCCTCGACCACGAGGAAGCCGTAGCGCTCGGCGAGCTCCGCGAGGAGTGCGCGCCGCGGCGCGGCGAGCGTGGCGCCGCGCGGGTTGTGGAAGCTCGACACGGTGTGCACGAGCCGGGGGCGCAGGCCAGCGGCGAGCCGGTCGGCGAGCACGTCGACGGCCATGCCGTCGGCGTCGACGGGCACCGGGTGCAGCGCCGCGCCCGCGGCCTGGAACACCTGGAGCGCGCCGACGTACACCGGGTCCTCGACGACGACCGGGTCGCCGGGGTCGAGCAGCGCCCGCGCCACGAGGTCGAGGGCCTGCTGCGATCCGCTGGTGACGACCACGCCGTCGGCCGGCACAGGGCGTCCGAGGCGCTCGGACTCGTGCTCCGCGAGGACGTCGCGCAGCCGGCGCAGCCCCGCGGTCTCGCCGTACTGGACGGCGGCGGGGTCGGCCACGGCCGTGGCGAGGGCCGTGGCGATCCGCTCGCGCGGGAGCAGGTCGGTGCCGGGGAGCCCGCCGGCCAGGGAGATCACCTCGGGCCGGGCGGTCAGGGCGAGCAGGTCGCGGATGGCCGAGCCGCGCACGTCGCGCAACCGGGTGGAGAGGGTGATGGACATGCGGGTCGCCTTCGAGCTGTCGATCCAGGAGGGTGGGTCGTCCTGGGTCGGCAGGGCGAGCGGAGTGGCGGGCCGGGTGGCGCCCGCACCCCGAGCATGCCGGATGGATCCTGGGATGCGGAACTGATTCCCGGATGTTGAGATGCCCTAGGGTCTGCCGCGTGCTGCTGTGGATCAACGGGCCGTTCGGCGGTGGGAAGACCCAGACCGCGTACGAGCTGCACCGGCGGTTGCCGGGGAGCGTGGTGTGCGACCCGGAGCACGTCGGCTTCGGCCTGCACCGGATGACCCCGCGGGCGCTGCGCGGCGACTTCCAGGACCTCACGGCGTGGCGGCACGGCGTGCGGGAGGTCCTCGACCTGGTGCTCCGCAAGCACGACGGCCCGGTGATCGCGCCCATGACGCTGGTGCACGGCGGCTACTTCGATGAGGTGGTCGGGCGGCTGCGCGAGGACGGGCACGACGTGCGGCACTTCGCGCTGCTGGCCGAGCGCGCCACGGTGCTGCGCAGGCTGCGCGAGCGCGGGTGGGGGCGCGGGGTGCAGTGGGACAGCTTCGCCGTGGCCAGGCTCGACGAGTGCCTGGACCGCCTCCGGGCGCCGGAGTTCGCCGAGCACATCCGCACCGACCACCTCACCGTCCCCGACGTCGCAACCCACATCGCCGGTTCGGCCGGGCTGTCGATCGCCCCGAACCTCGACGGCCCGCTGCGCCGCCGGATGCGCCGCTACGCGGTGAGCCTGCGGCACGTCCGCTTCGACTGATCGCGTCAGCGGCGGGTGAGGGCGGGGAGGTCGATCTCGATCCGATGGCCGGCGACGTCGAGATCGGCCTTGCCGGTGTGTTCGGCGGACAGCTCGTAGTTCCCGTCGATCAGGACGTAGGCGAGCGGGCTGGTGGGCTCGTCGAGGTCGACGACCCAGTACTGCGGGATGCCGGCCTCGGCGTACTCGGAGAACGTGAGGACCCGGTCGACGCGGCGGGTCCCAGTGGAGAGGATCTCCACGGCGAGCCGCACATCCGAGGCGTGGCACCGCGGTTCGTCGCTGTCGACGAGCTCGCTTCGTGTGACGATCACATCCGGTACCCGGACAGTGAGCGGTTCGTACGTCAGCAAGACCTCGGAGTCGGTCACGCCGGTGAGCTCGTGGGGGAGCTGCGTGTCGAACAGCGTCCCGAGGCGCATGCCCGCCTTCTGGTGCCGCAACAGCGGTCTGGGAGACATCACGAGCATCCCTTCCGCGACCTCGAGCTTGTTCGCCGAGTCCTCCGGCAGTGCCTCCCACTCCTCGAGCGTGATCGGGTGGTTCGGCCACGAGAGGGTCATCGCCGTCTCCTTCCACGGACGCGCCGATCGTCCCACGGGTCACCGACAACCCTGGCGAAGCGCGCCTTGTGGTCAGTGCTCGTACTGCTGCGCAACCCCAGTCAGCAGCTCGCGGGCGTCGTCGCCATGGAGCGCCGCCGCCTCGAGGCGGGTGAGGAGGCCGTCGAAGTGCTCCACGTCGGCCGTGTCGGTGAGGAAGGACGTTCCGACCTCCGTGGCGACGGAGACGACGCGGTCGTACACGTGGAAGGCCGCGGGCGGCGCGAACGGCTTCGGTGTCGAGAGCTCCAGCACCCCCAGCCGGACGGTGGGCAGCTCCGAAGCGGCGACGAGGTGCGCGATCTGGGCGCGCATCGTCGCGGCCGAGCCGAGCGTCCACCGGAGTGCGGCCTCGGAGACCAGGAGATGCCACGACCGGCCGGGCTCGCTCAGCATGGCGGTGCGGGCCCGCCTCGCCGTCCACCACGCCGGACCCGGGTCACCTTCGCCGTCGCCGGCGAGCAGGGCTGCGGTGTACTCGGGTGTCTGCAGCACCCCCGGGACGAGGTTCGGTTGCCATGCGCTGATCACGCGGGCATCGCGCTGGAGCAGCTCGATGCGTTCCTGGACGGAGGCGGCGACCCGGACGAGCGCGACGCGGCCCGAGACGTGTTCCGCGGAACGCGCCGCGGCGAGCTCCACCAGCCGCTCGCGCTGCTCGGCGGTCGCTCCGAGCCGCTCGGCGTATTGGCCGGCTTCGTCTGGGGACAGCGGGAACCGGCCCCGTTCCGCTCGGCTGATCTTCGCCTGCGACAGCCCCGACAGTGCCGCGGCCTCCATCTGCGTCCGGTCGCCCCGGACGAACGTCAGCAGCCGGGACAGCTCGTCCCGGCTGCTCACGCTGCTGCTCCTGCGCCGTGCCACTGCCGTCGGGTCAGCGGCCGGGCCGACGGTGCAGTTCGGGGTGCCGCGACCACCACGAGTCGAACGGTTCTGCCGCGGCCCAGGCACGATCGCGATCCCGCACGAACTCGGCGAACCGGTCCGCGGACGCGACGTCGGCTCCGAGGAAGCGCCCGTGCGGGTCGTAGTGCATCGGCACAGCATAGGTATCGGCCACGATCCAGTAGTCCGTGGTCAGGAGGCCGGATGGGATGTCGTGCTCGCCCACATGATCAGCGCGGGTGGCGCGTCAGCGCGGACGCGCTCGGCGCCCGAGGTGACGGCGCCCGCGCTGATCCCCCGGCGGATCCGCCACTACGCGGTGGGCCCGCGGCACATCCGATTCGGCTAGAACTCGCATCGATCGTCCTGGGTCCAGACGGCTCGCTCCAACGGGTGACATTCGTGCGGGAGCGCCGCACACTGGGAACGGCGGCGCGGATCGCGTCGGCGAACGGTTGCTGGACGGGCGGGTCCCTCTGCCGACGCGTTCGGCGCTTGCGGTCGGGTCGTGCGGGAGGAGCACTGCTCGCCTCTCGTGAGATCGGTGCCCGCCGGTCGGCCGCTCGCCGACTTCCGGTCGTGCCGTCGACCACGTGATTTGGGGGGCGTTGATGCAGATGCGGGCGCGGTGGTACCAGGACCGAGGCACCGAGTACAGGCCGAGCTGGACCACGGGGCACGGCACGAAGGCCGGTCGGAGGGTCATCGCCACTCTCGTTGGCGTCGCCGTCGCCAGCAGCAGCGCTGCGGTGATCGCCTCGTCCGCTGCGGCCCCGCGCCCCGGGCCGAACCTCGTCCCGCCCCCGGTCGCCGCGGCTGAGCCGCGGCTGCCGAACGGTTCCGCCGTGGGGGAGAGCGACCCGGACTCCTGCCCCTCGGGCATGGTCCGAGTCGCTCTGTCGAACGAGCCGGACGGCAGCGGCTGCGCAGCACCTGATGTTGCGCAGGCTGACTGGAAACAGGAGGCCGCGCAGGCCGAGCGGGATAACGCGGCCGCGCAGGCCGAGCGGGATAACGCGGCCGCGCAGGCCGAGCGGGAGAAGGCGGCTGCGGCGGCCGAGCGGAAGCGGGTGGCCGCGGCGGCCGAGAAGAAGGAAGCCGAGCAGGCCGAGCGCAAGAAGGCGGCCGAGCGGGAGAAGGCGGCCGCGGAGGCTGAGCGGAAGCGGGTGGCCGAGCAGGCCGAGCGGGAGAAGGCCGAGCAGGCCGAGCGGGACAAGGCCGAGCAGGCCGAGCGGGACAAGGCCGAGCAGGCCGAGCGGGACAAGGCCGAGCAGGCCGAGCGGGACAAGGCCGAGCAGGCCGAGCGGGACAAGGCCGAGCAGGCCGAACGGAAGAAGGAAGCCGAGCGGGAGAAGGCGGCTGCGGAGGCTGAGAAGAAGAAGGCCGAGCAGGCCGCGCAGGAGAAGGCCGCTGCGGAGGCCGAGCGGGAGAAGGCGGCCGCGGAGGCTGAGAAGAAGGCCGAGCAGGCCGAGCAAGCCGCGCGGGAGAAGGCGGCCGAGCAAGCCGCGCGGAAGAAGGCGGAGCAGGCCGAGCGGAAGAAGGCGGAGCAGGCCGAACGGAAGAAGGAAGCCGAGCGGGAGAAGGCGGCTGCGGTGGCCGAGCGCAAGAAGGAAGCCGAGCGGGAGAAGGCGGCTGCGGTGGCCGAGCGCAAGAAGGCCGCTGCCGAGGCGGAGCGGAAGCGGAAGGCCGCGGAGGCCGAACGGAAGAAGGAGGCTGCGCAGGCCGAGCGGGAGCGGGCCGGGAACGGTGCCGGACGAGTCGGCAAGCAATCGAGGTGTGACGACGGGTTCGTCTACGACCCCAGCGCCGGGAGATGCGTCGAGCGGTAGGGGGATCGGCCCGGAGGGTCCGACGGCGGCACCGGTAGGTGCTACGACCGCGCGGTGCATCCAGCGCCGGCGTGCTGCGGTCGCCGACCGGGCGCACAGGTTGGCGACCACGAACGCGACCATGGCCGGCGGGCGCAGGACCGGTGCTTGCGGCGTGCCCGTGCTCGTGTCCGCGCTGCTGACGAGTGGGATCAGATCGTCAGGTGGAAGAGGCGGGTGGCGATGCCCTCGAAGAACTCGCGCAGCTCGTCCGCGTCGAGCGGGAGCTCGTCCTGGTGCCGGACCTCGTCGGCCACGTACTGGTAGGGGTAGTCCATCGCGTAGAGCACGCGGTCGGGGCCCATGACGTCGCGGACGAACATGATCCCCGGCTGCCAGGCCATCCCGCTGGTCGTGTACCAGACGTTGCGGCGCAGGTACTCGCTCGGGCGCAGCTGCAGCGCCTTCATCGCGGGGTAGCGGCCGGACGCGACCTGCGCGGCGTGGAAGTGGTCGATCCGCGGCAGCCAGAACGGCAGCGCCTCGCCGAGGTGCCCCACCACGAGCCGCAACCGTGGGAACCGGTCGAACACCCCGGACGTGATGATCCGCAGCAGGTGCATCCCGGTCTCCACGGCGAAGCCGTAGATCGCCCCGTCGAGGCCCGCCTCGTAGAGCGGGTCCAGCATGCGGTCGTTCGGGGTGTTCGGGTGCAGGTAGACGGGCACGTCGAGGTGCTCCGCGGCCTCCAGGACCGGCCAGAACCGCTGGTCGTCCAGGTAGCCGCCCTGTATGTGCGAGTTGGCGATCACACCGCACATCCCGAGGCGGCTGACGGCCCGTTCCAGCTCGGCGACCGCGGTCGCCGGGTCCTGCCAGGCGACCGCGGCGAGCGCGGTGAACCGGTCGGGGTGGTCGCGGACGGCCTGAGCGGCCATGTCGTTGGTGAGGGTCGCCATCGTGCGGGCGGTGGCGGTGTCGAGGACGTTCGTGCCCGGCGCGGTGAGCGCGAGGACCTGGTGGTCGATGCCCGCCGCGTCCATGTCGGCGATGCGTTCGGCGCCCAGGTCGGCCAGCCTGCGGACGACGGCGCGCGGCCGCTCCGCCGCGCTGCCGAGGTAGAAGCCCCAGAGGCTCTGGAACCCCTTGTCGCCCTCCCCGTCGTGCAGCAGCCCGCGGTAGAGCTGCAGCAGCTCGGGCGGGGCGAAGGCCTCCTCGGTGGCGATCCGCCGGTACGTCACGTCCACGGCTGTCCCGTCACGGGGTGCGGGTAGTGGAACGGCACGACGTCGGTGGCCGGGAAGAACGCGAAGTCGGGCAGCAGCTCGTCGGGGCCGAGCGGGTCGTCCGGGAACGTGGTCGTCGGGATCAGGTGGGTCATCGGCTCGGTGCGCGCCCAGCCCTTGTCGTAGTCGGCGTGCCAGAACGGGTTGTAGTGCAGCTTCTGGATCTTCCAGGAGCCGTCCTCGACGACGTAGCTGTTCTCGTAGACCCCGCCCTCCCACCACTGTTCGAACGAGGTGCGGCCGGCCAGCTCGGGTGCCGAGTGGTGCACCCCGGCCTGCATGAGCGCGCGGATCCGCGCGTTGGCCGACAACGCGTCCGGTGCCACCGTGACGATGTCCTGCAGCATCGGGTGGTCGAGCAGGAACCCGGGGAGGGGGCCGTTGTGCCCGCGGGTGAAGCGCTCCCGGAACCGCTGCAGGTACAGCCGCTCCACCCCCGCGCGGCCGCGGTACCGGCCACCGATGAACACGACCTCGCCGTCGCGGGCGAACAGGTCCGCGACCTCCTGGTAGAGGCACTTGTCGAGGTAGTAGCCGTACTTGTGGTGCAGCGTGCGCACCTCGTGGCGCGCCTCCGTGACGGCGAGGCGGCGGGCGAGCTCGTCGACCGTGCGCCGCAGCTCTTCCAGCTCGGTGGACGCTTCGGTGGTGGACATCCTTCGGGAACTCCTTCGTTCTCAGGCGGTGCGGGCGGCCAGCTCCGCGCTGCTCACCCAGTTGCCGTGCAGGCCGCGGCGGATGCGGATGGGCAGCGCCACCGTGGCGACGGGCGGGGCGTCGAGGCGCTGGGCGTCGAGGATCACCAGGTCGCTGCGCATCTCCTGGTGCCGCCCGACCACCACGAACACGTAGCCGTGCCCCTCGGGCGCCTCGTCGTTGCCGGGGACGAACAGCGGCTCGGCGACGGAGCAGTCGTCGCCGGGGTAGAAGACCTGCGGCGGCGTCGCACCGCTGGTGTCGAACGCGCCGACCCAGCGGAAGCCGGCGCCCGGCCGGGGGTCGCCGGGCACGTCGTTGAGCGCCAGGAACCCGCGCCGGTAGGGGAGTGTCTCGAAGCGGTCGTCCATCCGCGGGAACTCGCCGGGGACGTCGGTCAGCCGCTGCTCGGTGAACGTCGCGCCGTCGGACGCCGTGTCGATCGTCCATCGGGACAGGTAGCCGCGGGCGCGCACCGGGTCGTACGGCGCGCCCGTGACGTCCGGGAAGAACGGGAAGAAGTTGCTCTGCCCGACGGGGGTCTCGACGTGGATGCGGCGCCCGTCGTCCCAGGCGCCGAGGACGTGGCTCGCGAACCGGTTGGACCCGCGCAGCCAGCGCACCTGCGCCGCCGTGCCCTTGCGCGGCAGGACGCCGAGGTACACCTCCCGGTCCGGGTCCCACTGGAAGTGCGGCTGCCGCTGCTCGAGCCACCCGGGCTCGCTGCGCATCGGGATGATCGGGAAGACGACGAAGTTCTGGGTGACGGCCCAGTCGTGCACCATGCTCGAGTACGGCGCGCGGATCCAGGTCTCGTGGACGATCCGGCCGTCCGGATCGGCCTCGTAGTAGGCGATGTCCGGGGTGGTCTCGCCCTTGGCGGCGTAGCCGAAGAACACCATCTCGCCGGTGCGCGGGTCCATCTTGGGGTGTGCCGTGCACGTCTGCGACGTGAGCGTGCCCTCGAAGGTGTACTCGCCGATCGTCTCCAGGGTCATCGGGTCGAGCAGGACGGGCGCGCTGTCCTCCTTGGACGCGTAGAGCTTCCCGCCGTGGTAGAAGACGTTCGTGTTGCCCAGCCCGCGGGAGAGGCCGGCGACGGACGGGTCGTCGGTCAGCGGGTTGCGGTAGGCGCCGAAGAGTGCCCGCCCGGCCTTCGCCTCGGCCTCGTACCGGGGCGTGCGGACGTAGCGGCTGCGGAAGTCGACCCGCCCGCCCTGGAAGCGGAAGTACATGGCCATGCCGTCGTCGTTGAACGTCGGCACGTCCGGCTGCACGGCCGGGGGCCACTGCCGGTCGGTGACCACGCGGTAGTAGGTGCCGGACAGGTGTTCGGGCACCTCGCCCTGCACCACCTCGAGGCCTGCGATGTCGGCCTCCACGCGCATCGGGGCCTCGAACGCGCTCGCGCCGTCGCGGTGCGGGAACCTGGTCATCCGTCGACACCCCCTCGTGTGGTTGGCCCCCACCACAGCCGGGTCTACGGCACGGCGACGAGCGCGCGCGACGCCCCTTCCTCGATGTGGAAGATCAACTGTCGCGGATCCGCTGCTGGATCAGCGAGGCGGCGCCGATCACCGCGGGTGTGAGCGCGTCTAGCCGGGCGGCGATGACGCACACGGCCGCCACCGGCTCCCCGATGCCGAGCGGTACGGCCGCACCGAGTGCGGCGACGGACGGGTCGGTCTCGCCGAGGTTCGTCGCCCATCCGCGGACTCGGCCGAGCTCGCGTTTCAGGTCGTCCCAGCCGGTGATCGAGCGTGCGGTCGTGCCCTCGAGGTGGCGGCTCGGGTAGCGCTCGCGCAGGGCGCGGTGTAGGGCCCGCTCACGCGGTCCTGCGGAGCGAACCCCGCTGGCACGCAGGTCGCGAGCAGCCGGTGCGCGGTGGGCGCGGCGACGTCCACCTCCCGCGACACCTCGGTGACCGACACCGACCCACGCCGCGTCAGCAGGCGGACCGGCGCGAGCACCGCGGCCGAGCTGATCGCCGCCTGGTGTTTTTTCCGCGCGGGGGAACGGACGGCGTCAGCGTCGGGTCAGATCGGCGAGGTCGATCGCGAATCGATGCCCTGCGACCTCGAGATCGACCACGCCGGTGTGCTCGCCGGACAGTTCGTACGTGCCGTCCACCAGGGTGTAGGAGAGCAGGCTCGCCGGCGCGTCGAGGTCGATGATCCAGTACTGGGGGATGCCGGCCTCGGCGTACTCGGACAACTTGAGCACGCGGTCGACGCGCCGAGTGCCGTCGGACAGCACTTCCACGGCGAGCAGCAGGCCGGCGCCCGTGACCCGGGCCGGGTTGGCCTCGTAGAGCTCGGTGTGGGTGACGAGTACGTCCGGCCTTCGGACCGTGAGCGGCTGGCCTGTGAGTACCACCTCGCCTTCGGTCACGGCGACGAGGTTCGCCGGGAGCTGGTCATCGAGCCGGTTGCTGAGGCGCGACCCGGCACGCAGGTGCCAGAAGAGCGGCGCGGGCGACATGGCGATGACCCCTTCCACGAGCTCGAGCCGGACCCCGTCGGTCTCGGGCAGGGCATCCCACTCCTCCAGGGTGAGCAGGTGGTCGGGCCATGGGACGGTCAGCGACCGGGTCATCGCCACCTCCTTCTGATGCGTGCAGATGGTCCCACATCGCACCGACGCGGTGGGCGAGTTCGGAGAGTGTCGGACGGAGGTGGCAGGCTGGGTGCGATGACTACCGAGGCGGACGGGCTGTTCGAGCTGGACGAGCCGGACCCGATGCCGCCGGTCGACGAGGCCGGGGCGCGGGCCACGGCGCCGCTCGCCGTCCGGATGCGCCCGCGCACGCTCGACGAGGTGGTCGGGCAGGCCCACCTGCTGCGTCCCGGTGCCCCGCTGCGCCGGCTCGTGGAGGGCGGGGCGGCCGCGTCCGTGCTGCTCTACGGACCGCCCGGCACGGGCAAGACCACGATCGCCCGGCTGCTCGCGGGCGTGGGGAGCCGGCACTTCGTCGCGCTGTCGGCGCTCTCGTCGGGCGTGAAGGAGTTGCGGGCCGTCATCGACGACGCCCGGCGCCGCCGCGACCGGCTCGACCAGCAGACGGTGCTGTTCATCGACGAGGTGCACCGCTTCTCCAAGACCCAGCAGGACGCGCTGCTGGGCGCGGTGGAGGACCGGCTCGTGCTGCTCGTCGCGGCCACCACGGAGAACCCGTCGTTCTCGGTGGTGGCGCCGCTGCTGTCGCGGTCGCTGGTGCTGCAGCTGCAGTCGCTCACCGACGACGACGTCCGCGGGCTGTTGCGCCGTGCCGTCGCCGACCCGCGCGGGCTCGGGGACGCGGTGTCGCTCGCCGCCGACGCCGAGGACGCCATGGTCCGGCTGGCCGGCGGCGACGCCCGGCGCGCGCTCACGGCGCTCGAGGCGGCCGCGGACGGCGTCACGGGCACCGGCGCAACCGAGATCGACGTCGCCGCGGTCGAACGCGCGGTCACCGAGGCCACCGTGCGCTACGACCGCCAGGGCGACCAGCACTACGACGTGATCAGCGCGTTCATCAAGTCGATCCGCGGCTCCGACCCGGACGCCGCGCTGCACTACCTCGCCCGCATGCTGGTGGCGGGGGAGGACCCGCGCTTCGTCGCCCGGCGGCTGATGGTGCACGCCAGCGAGGACATCGGCCTCGCCGACCCCACCGCCCTGCAGGCCGCCGTGGCGGCCGCCCAGGTCGTGCAGCTCGTGGGGATGCCGGAGTGCCGGCTCGCGCTCGCCCAGGCCACCGTCCACCTGGCCACGGCGCCGAAGTCGAACGCCGTGATCACCGGCATCGACGAGGCGATGGCCGAGGTGCGCGCCGGCGCCGCGGGGGCGGTTCCCCCGCACCTGCGCGACGGCCACTACGCCGGCGCGCAGAAGCTGGGCAACGCCGTCGGCTA
Source organism: Pseudonocardia wallangbongensis (assembly GCF_054486945.1). Classification (NCBI taxonomy): domain Bacteria; kingdom Bacillati; phylum Actinomycetota; class Actinomycetes; order Pseudonocardiales; family Pseudonocardiaceae; genus Pseudonocardia; species Pseudonocardia wallangbongensis. Next base: position 110,843 of record NZ_JBRERS010000001.1, on the reverse strand, counting down.
CCGCTACCCGCACAACACCACCGACGGCGTTCTCGCGCAGCAGTACCCGCCCGACGGCCTGGTGGGCCGCGACTACTACCGGCCGTCCGCACACGGCGCCGAGCGTGCGCTCGCCGAACGGCTGCCCAGGCTGCGTCGCGTCGTGCGGGGAGAGCGTCCGTAGAACCACGGATCCGGACGCGGCGGGTGGATGGCACGCTCACCCGGTGTCGATGTTCAGCCTCGTCGCGATCGCCTTCGCGGGCATCCTGGGATTCCGCGCGTACACGCACGTCCGGGTGGCGCTGGCCGGGCGGTCCCGGCGCCGGCGGTCGCTCGGCGCCACCCCGGTCACGGTGGCCGAGCTCGTGGCGATGGCGGACGCCGCGCGCGCGGAGCTCGGTCCGGGCGTGTTCGACCAGCACGTCGTGGTCTCGGGCCCGGCCGAGCGATCGGCGGACGGGGCGCTCGAGGCACCCTTCAGCGGGACGTCCTGCCTCTGGTACCGGGCGACGACCATCCGGGTCGTTGCGGACCGGGACGGTGGCACCCGCCACGAGATCGACGCCGACACCACCAGCCGGCGGGAGTTCCGGCTGGTCGACGGCGGCACCGAGCTCACGGTGCGGCCCGGGGCCACCCGGATCGAGGGCTCGACGCAGACGATGGACCAGCTCGTCGAGAGCCCCGACGAGGGAATCGACCTCGGCCTGGTGCGGATCGTCTCCAGTCCGGACCGCACGATCCGCCGCGAGTGGGTCGTCCGGGCCGGGACGCGGCTCACCGTCGTCGCCGACGTGAAGGACGTCGCGGGGAGGCTCACGGCCGAGGAGCGGCCGGACGCGCCCATCCGGATCACGACCGACAGCTCGTCGGAGGCGGTCGAGGCCGACGAGCGGGCCGAGCGCGCCGGGTGGCGGTCGGGTGCACTGTGCGCGGCCGGGGCGATCGCCGCGCTGCTCGTCGCCGTGATCGGTACGTTCTGACCTCGCGGTGGGCGGGACGAGGGCGCCTGCCGCCTACCGGCGTTCCGCGGATCGCCCCATGCGGACGGCGTCGACATCGGCCGGGTTCCACGCCGGGTCGCGGCCCAGCAGCGTGAGGACGCGGGTCCAGGCGTCCGCGTCCTGCGGTGCGGGGCGCGCGTGGGCGAAGGAGGCGCCGGGAGTCTCGCGGTACTCGTCGTCCGGGATCTGCTCGGACATGGCGAGGGCCGCGCCGACGACCTCGGCGTCCAGGTCGCTGACGTAGTCGTCCTGGATCCCGAGAGTCGTGGCCACGTCCCAGCCGTGCACCAGCGTGTCGATCAGGTGCATCTGCACGACGACCGGCGCGGGCGCCCGGCGGTCGAACTCCGCCAGCAGGACGAGGCCGTCGGCCCCGTCGGCGAACGCGGCCACCACCTCGTCGAGGCCTTCCGCGAGGGTCGCGGCGGGGGACGGGCCGAGCGGGTGCGGGGCGTAGGCCGACACGCCCGCGTCGTCGCCGGCGCGGGTCGCGCGGACGGCCGCGGCGAACCCCCGGTCCTGGCCCGTCATGTGTTCCAGCAGGGTGCGCAGGTCCCAGCCGGCGCAGGGGGTGGGGCGGTCGAGGTCGGCGGGCGTGATCCGGTCGATGACGGGACGGATGCCGGCGACGGAGCGCCGGTGCAGTTCGACGATGTTCTCCATAGGTAGATAGTCTACCGCAGTAGACGATAGGTCAAGGGATACCGTTGTCCCGTGGACGGGCAGCGACACGATCTCGGCGCGGCCTTCGCCTGGCTCGCCCGCGCGATGATCACGGCGGAGGAGCCGATCCTGCGCGCCCACGACGTCGAGATGTGGGACTACGTCGTGCTCGCGACGCTCGAGCGCGGGTCGGCGCCGACCCAGTCGGAGCTCGCGGCGGCCTCGGGTCGGGACAAGACGCGCCTCATCCCGATCCTCGACCGCCTCGAAGCCCGCGGCCTGGTGCGGCGCACGCCCGACCCGGCGGACCGGCGCAACCGCATCGTGGGGCTCACCCCGGCGGGGCGGGAGGTCGTGGCGTCCTGCCGGGAGGGGATCCGGGCGATGGAGGCGGAGTTCCTCACCGGCCTCGAGCCGGGCGAGCGCGCCACCTTCGTCGCCGTCCTGGACCGGCTCGCGGACGTGGTCCGCGAGCGCTGAGTCCGGCCCGTTGACGCCGGATAAGTTCTACCGTAGAACTTAGCCCGCCACGACGAGGTGAACGGAGCGCGCCGATGACGCGGCCCCCATCGACCCAGCCCGCCGCAGACCCGGTCCACCTGCGCGCAGGCGGGGTGAGCGTCGTCCTCGGAACCGGCGGTGATCGGCTGCCCGCGGTGCTGCACTGGGGTGCCGACCTCGGCGAGCTGACCGCCACCGACCTCGCCGAGCTGGCCGGCGCCGGCGTGCCCGCCACCGTTCCGAACGACCTCGACCAGGTCACCCGGGCCGGGATCCTCGCCGAGCACGCCGCGGGCTGGACCGGCCGGCCGGGCCTCGCCGGGCAGCGCGCGGGCCGGGCGTGGTCGCCGCTGTTCACGCTCACCGACCTCGCCGTCGAGCACTCCGTGGACGGCGGGGGACGCGTCCGCGCGACCGGCCGGGACCCCGAGGCCGGCCTGGACCTGCACCTCGAGCTGGAGCTGCTGCCCTCCGGTGTGCTGCGCCAGCGCGCCGGCGTGGCGGTTCCGGCCGGCAGTGACGTGCTCGGGGACGCCGAGCCGTTCGTCGTCGACGGGCTGGCCCTGACGCTGCCGGTTCCGCCGGTCGCCACCGAGCTGTTCGACCTGGCCGGGCGCTGGGGACGCGAGCGCGCGCCGCAGCGGGCGCCGTTCGTCGTCGGCATCCACTCCCGGGAGAACCGCCGCGGCCGCACCGGCCCCGACGCCCCGCTGGTCCTCGCCGCGGGCGCGGCCGGTTTCGGCAACTCCGCCGGCGAGGTCTGGGCGGTCCACGTCGCCTGGAGCGGCAACCACGTCACCTACGCCGAGCGCCTCTCCACCGGCGCCGCCGTGCTGGGCGGCGGTGAGCTGCTGCTGCCCGGGGAGGTGCGGCTGGGGCCGGGGGAGTCCTACACCGGCCCCTGGGTCTACGCGGCGCACGCCGTCGACGGGCTCGACGGCATCGCCGCGCGGTTCCACACGATGCTGCGCTCCCGCCCGCACCACCCGGTGCAGCCGCGCCCGGTCGTGCTGAACACGTGGGAGGCCGTCTACTTCGACCACGACCTCGACCGGCTCGTCGAGCTCGCCCGGGTCGGCGCCGACGTGGGCGTGGAGCGCTACGTGCTCGACGACGGGTGGTTCCGCCACCGCCGCTCCGACCACGCGGGCCTGGGTGACTGGTACGTGGACGAGGACGTCTGGCCCGAAGGCCTGCACCCGCTGGTGCGGGAGGTGCGGCAGCGGGGCATGGAGTTCGGGCTGTGGGTGGAGCCGGAGATGGTGAACCCCGACTCGGACCTCGCGCGCGCCCACCCCGACTGGATCCTGCGGACCGGCGGCCGGCTGCCGATCCCCTCCCGGCACCAGCAGGTGCTCGACCTCGCCCACCCGGACGCCTACGCGTTCATCATGGAGCGGCTCGACGCGCTGCTCACCGAGTACCCGATCGCCTACCTGAAGTGGGACCACAACCGCGACCTGGTGGACGCCGGGCACGGCCCGCTCGGCGTGCCCGGCGTGCACGCCCAGACCCGCGCCGTCTACCGCCTGGTCGACGAGCTGCGCGCCCGCCACCCCGGCGTCGAGATCGAGTCCTGCTCGTCCGGCGGGCTGCGCGTCGACCTGGAGATCCTCGAACGCACCGACCGGATCTGGGCCAGCGACATGATCGACCCCCTCGAACGCCAGCAGATCCAGCGGTGGACCGCGCAGCTGCTCCCGCCCGAGCTGGTCGGCTCGCACGTCGGCTCCCCGCGCTCGCACTCCACGGCGCGCACGCACGACCTGTCGTTCCGCGCCGGCACGGCGCTCTTCGGCTCGTTCGGCATCGAGTGGGACGTCACCACCGCCGGACCGGAGGAGCGCAAGGAGCTCGCCGCGTGGGTGCAGCTCTACAAGGACGTCCGCGGGCTGATCCACACCGGCACGGTGGTCCGGGCCGACCAGCACGACCCGGCGTTCGCCCTGCACGGTGCCGTCGCCCCGGACCGCTCCGACGCCCTCTACGCGCTGGTGCAGCTGGCCACGCCGGTGACGTCGGTGCCGGGCGCACTGCGGCTGCCCGGCCTCGACCCGGACCGGCGCTACCGCGTCACCACGCAGGCTCCCGGTGACCGCCCGTCCCTGCGGGCGCGGCAGGCGCCCGGGTGGCTCGCCCGAGGGGTCGAGCTGCCCGGGCGCGTGCTCGCCGAGGTCGGACTGCGCGCGCCGGCCCTCAACCCCGAGCAGCTCCTGCTCCTGCGCGCGACGGAGGTGGCGTGACGTCCACCGTCGCCGTGCCCGCGGCGCGCACGTCCGCCGTGGCCCGGCCCACCCGCCGGAACCGCCGCGAGACGTGGGTGGCGCTGGGCTTCATCCTCCCGACGGTCTTCGGGTTCGCAGTGTTCTACCTGTGGCCGTCGCTGCGCGGGCTGGGCCTGAGCCTCACCGACTACGAGTTCTTCTCCGCGACCTCGTTCGTCGGTCTCGGCAACTACCAGCGCCTCCTCACCGACGAGACGTTCTGGAACGCCATGCTCGTGACGGTCGAGTACGTCCTGCTTAACATCGGGTTCCAGACCGTGCTGGCCGTCCTGCTCGCGGTGCTGCTGCACCGGCTCACCCGTTCCGTCGTGATCCGCGGCCTCGTGCTGCTGCCGTTCCTGGTGGCGAACGTCGTGGTCGCGCTGCTGTGGTTCTGGATGCTCGACGCGCAGATCGGGATCGTGAACCAGGTCCTGTTGTGGTTCGGGCTCGGCCCGGTCTCGTTCTTCGGCAGCGAGTCGTGGGCGATCCCGACGATCGCGTTCGTCAACACGTGGCGCCACCTCGGGTACACCGCGCTGCTGATCTTCGCGGGGCTGGTGATGATCCCGCGGACGCTCTACGAGGCCGCCCGGGTGGACGGGGCGAGCGAGTGGCAGATGTTCCGGCGGATCACCCTGCCGCTGCTGCGCCCGGTGCTGGCACTGGTGCTGGTGGTCACGGTCGTGGGCTCGTTCCAGGTGTTCGACACGGTGGCCGTCACCACGGGCGGCGGGCCGGCCGACGCCTCGCGCGTGATCCAGTACTACATCTACGACCTCGCCTTCCAGCGCCTCGACTACGGCTATGCCTCGGCGGTCTCGGTCGTGCTGCTGGTGGTCCTGTCCGTCATCGCCTTCGTGCAGCTGCGGCTGATGCGGGCGAACGAGTCGGACCTCGCCTGAGTCCCCGCAGGAGCTGACATGGTCACCGTCGACGTCGCTGCCGCTCCGACCGGTCGTACCCGGGGTCAGGAGGCCGGCGGCCCCACGCCCGGGCGGGTGCTGGCCTGGGCCTGCCTCGTCCTGATCATCGCGATCACGCTGTTCCCGTTCTACTGGATGCTGCGCACCGCGCTCTCCAACGGCACCACGCTCGCCACGGCCGGCACCTCGTGGCTGCCGGTGGACTTCACCTGGGGCGCGTTCAAGCGCGTCCTCGGGCTGGCCACGATCGAGGAGGCGCAGGCGGAGGGCGGCTCGGGCGCCGCCGTCGACTTCTGGGTCTACCTGCGCAACTCCGTGGTCGTCGCGGCACTGATCACGGCCGGGCAGGTGTTCTTCGGAGCCCTCGCCGCCTATGCGTTCGCCCGGATGAGGTGGCCGGGGCGCGACGCCGTGTTCTTCGTGCTGCTGACGGCGCTGATGGTGCCGCCGATCTTCACGCAGCTGCCGAACTTCCTGCTGATGCGCGACCTCGGGATCCTCAACACCTACGCCGCGATCGTGCTGCCGTTCTTCTTCATGACGCCGTTCGCGGTGTTCTTCCTGCGGCAGTTCTTCCTCGGGATCTCCCCGGAGATCGAGGAGGCGGCCCGGCTGGACGGCGCGGGCCACGTCCGCACGTTCTTCCGGATCATCGTGCCGATGAGCTGGGGGCCGATCACCACGCTCGCCCTCCTGCAGTACGTGCAGGCGTGGAACGAGTACCTGTGGCCACTGCTGGTGGGCAGTGAGCGGGGTGTCCGCACCCTGACGGTGGCGCTCGGCGTGTTCCGGTCCCAGACGCCGCAGGGCAACCCGGACTGGCCCGGGCTGATGGCGGCCACGCTGATCGCCGCGCTCCCGGTGCTCCTGCTGTTCATCGCCTTCGGGCGCAAGATCGTCGACTCCATCGGCTTCTCGGGGATCAAATGACGCACAAGCGCACCCGTCCCGTCATCGCCCTCGCCGCTGCCGCCGTCGTCTCGCTCGCCTCGGCCTGCGCCGCCGAGCGTCCACCCGCCGAGTCGGGCGGGTGGGACGACACCGGCGAGGTCACCTACTGGATGTGGGACTCCGCCCAGCTGCCCGGTTACCAGCAGTGCGCGGCCGACTTCGAGGCCCGCAACCCGGACATCCACATCGCCGTCGAGCAGATCCGATGGGACGACTACTGGCACCGCCTGCTCACCGCGTTCGTCGCGAACGCCGCCCCGGACGTCTTCGTCGACCACACGTCCAAGTACGGCGACTACACCTCCCGCGGCCTGATCGAGCCGCTCGACGAGCTGATCGCGCGGGACGGGCCGGACCTGTCCCAGTTCGTCGAGGGCACCCCCGACCTGTGGGTCGGCGACGACGGCAAGCGCTACGGCCTGCCGAAGGACTTCGACGCGGTCGGCGTCTTCTACAACGTCGAGATGGCGCAGGCCGCGGGCATCACGCCGGAGCAGATGCAGGACCTGACCTGGAACCCGCGGGACGGCGGCACCTTCGAGGACGTGCTCGCCCGCCTGACCGTCGACCGCAACGGCGTGCACGGCGACGAGCCCGGCTTCGACAAGAACGCCGTCGCGACCTACGGGCTCGGCCTGGCCCCCAACCTGGGGGACGGGGCGGGGCAGACCCAGTGGTCGATGTTCACCGGCGCGCTCGACTGGTCCCACACCGACCGGCCGCTGTGGGGCACCCGCTGGGGCTACGACGACCCGCGGTTCCAGGACACCGTCCGCTGGTGGCGCAGCCTCATCGAGAAGGGGTACATGCCGCCGCCGGAGCTGGCGGTGGGTGGCCAGCTGTCCCAGCTGCTCCAGGCCGGCCGGGCCGCACTGGTCACCGACGGCTCGTGGAACATCAGCACGTACGCGAGCCTCGGCGGGATCGAGCTGGCGACGGCGCCGACGCCGATCGGTCCGCGCGGACACCGCTCGTCGATGACCAACTCGCTCTCCGACTCGATCGCGGCCGGCTCGCCGAACAAGGGCGCCGCCTGGAGGTGGGTGCGCTACCTCGCCTCGCCCGAGTGCCAGTCGGCGGTCGCGAAAGCCGGGGTGGTCGTGCCGGCCACCGCGTCGGTCGTGCCCACCGCCGAGGCGGCGATCGGCGAGCACGGGCTCGACATCACCCCGTTCACCCGGCAGCTGAAGGAGGGCACCGCGTTCCCGTACCCGGCGTCGCAGCATGCGGCCGACGTCGACTCGATCATGGGGACCGCGATGGAGCGGGTGATGGCGGGCAGCGCCGACCCGTCCTCGCTGACCGCGGCGAACGAGGAGGTCAACGCCCTGTTCACGCAGGGTTGAGCGGCAGCCCCAGGACGCTCGCACACCAACTTCGGTGCTCACACACGAACTGCAGTTGGTGTGTGAGCACCAGAGTTGGTGTGCGAGCGCCTCGGACAGTCAGCCGAGCACGTGGGCCTGCACGGCAACCGCCGCGGCACCGCGCGCCCATTCCGTGAACGGGAACGGGCGCACGTCCAGCCGCACCGGGGCGAGCGGGGGTTTGCGGTTCTCCTCCAGCGCGGCGTCCAGCGCGGGCCGGGCGACGTCGACCAGGCCGATGCCGTCGCCGGTGAGGATCACGAGCTCCGGGTCGAGCAGGTTGGCGAAGTCGGCCACGAGCACGCCGAGCGCGCCGGCCGCGTCGTCGGCGACGCGGCGGGCGGCCGCGTGCCCCTCCGCCGCGAGCGCCAAAGCCTCGGCGTAGCCCACCGGCCGGCCGAGCGCCTGCGCGACGGCCCCGGAGATCGCGCCGGACGAGACGAGGCCCTGCGCGCACCCGCGGTGTCCGTCCTCGCACACCACCGAGCTCAGGACCGGGCGGTGCCCGATCGAGCCGCCGCCGCCGTGCGCCCCCTCCACCACGAGGTCGTGCACGACGATCCCGCAGCCGACGCCCGCCCCGATCGTGATCACGAGCAGGGACCGGAGGCCGCGACCGGCGCCGAACCAGTGTTCGGCCGCGGTGAGCGCGCGGACGTCGTTGTCGACGACGGCGGGCAGGCCGGTGGCCTCGTGCAACATCGCGGCGAGCGGGACGCGCTCGTCCCAACCGAGGAAGTGGGCGCGCGCGACGTCGCGGCGGTCGACCACGAAGCCGCCGATCCCGACCCCGAGCCCGACGGCGCCGGGGTGCTCGGCCCGCAGCAGCCGGGCGGCGTCGGCGGCCGCGCCGACCACGGCCGCCGGGTCCGTGCCGGGCAGCGGGCGGGTGTGTTCGGCGAGCACGTGCGCGCGCAGGTCGGTGACGACGGCGAAGAGCGTGTCACCGGTGATCTTCATGCCGAGGAACCGGCGCGTGGTCGGCCCCACGTCCAGCGGGAGCGACGGCCGGCCGGTGCGCGCGGGATGCTCGGAACTCCCCTCGACGAGCAACCCGGAGTCCACGAGCGGACGGGTGAGGCGGGTCAACGAGCCGGGGGAGAGGCCGAGGCGCCGGGCGAGCTGCGCGCGGGGGAGCGGGCCGAACCGCAGGACCTCGACGGCGACGCGCTGGTGGCTGCCGTCGAGCGCGCTCCAGTCGGCGGAGGGCGGGGTTTGTTCCGCGACGGAAGTCACCGGATGACGATACCGGGCCCCCGGCCGCGTCGCCGTTGATTTCACCCGCGGAAGACCGCGTGACCCGGCGTCAGGATGCCGGCGGGGTCGTACCGGCGCTTCAGGTCGACGAGGTGCGGCCAGCGGTCGCCGTAGTGGTCGCGCCAGTCGGCGGGCGCGCTCGGCACGGTGCCGATCGGGTAGCGCGTGCCGCCGGCGGCCAGGGCCCGGTCGAGCAGCCGGCGGTTGCGCCGGAGCATCGCGGCGCCGAACCCGGGGCCGGCGTCCGGCGGTCCCGCGGTCATCACGGTGAACAGGTGCACGAGGTCGCTCCCGTCCGGTGCCGGCAGGCGCAGCGACGGACGGGTCAGGGCCGCCCGGCGGTGGGTGTAGAGCAGCACGAACCCGCCGACGCCGACGTCGGCCGGTGCCATCTCGGCGAGCGTCGCACCGACGACCTCCTCGACCCGCGAGTCGGGCAACCACACCGTGAGCCACGGCTTGGGCAGCGCGTCCCAGCCGATCGCCGTCCGCAGCTCGGTCACGGCGTCGTCGATGCGCGTGACGTGCTCCAGGTAACCGGCCTCGTGGACCTCCACACCCGCGGGAGGGGCGAGCTCGCCGTCGAAGGTGAAGGCGTTCAGGTGGTGCAGCTCGCCCGTCTCACCGGGGCGCCACCATTCCCCGAAGACCTCAGTGACCTCGCCACCTCTCACCAGCGCACGGAGGTCGGCGAAGAACTCGGCCGGGTCGGTGTAGGGCCGCGACCAGCCGCGCACCCTCACCGGCGTGGGCACCAGCCCGACCGTGGCCTCCGTGATGATCCCGAACTGGCCGAGCCCGGCGAGCACGGCCTCGAACAGCTCGCGGTCCGCCCCGGGCGAGCAGCGGCGCAGCTCGCCGTCCCCGGTGACGACCTCCAGCTCGTGGACGTGGTCGACCTGGGCGCCGGACGCGACGGCGGGTGGGATCCCGCCCACCGACAGCGTGCCGCCGACCGTGAGGCCGAGGTAGCCGGTGGCGGCCGGGATCGCGAGGCCGTGCGGCGCGGCGGCGCGGGCCAGCTCGAGCCAGGTGGTCCCGGCCCCGACGGTGGCCCGGTCCGGACCCACGGCGCGGACGCCGGACAGCGCCGTCGCGTCGACCACGACCCCACCGGGCACGAGCGACTGCCCACCGGTGGTGTTGCCCAGGCCGCGCGCCGCGATCGGGATGCCGTGGCGCCGGCAGTACCCGACCACGCGCGCCACGTCCTGCGCCGAGCCGGGCCGCAGGACGGCGGCCGGCATCCCGGTGCCGATCCGGCCGGCGTCGACGGCGCAGCGGTGCCGGGTGTCGGGATCGACGTGGAGGGAGCCGTCGAGCCCCGGGACGTCGCCGGGAAGGGCAGCGGGGTCTCCGACCATGCCTGCTTGCTACACCGCCACCGCTCCGGTGGGGACGCGCGGGGTCGAGAGGAGCTTCCGCAGCTCCGATCGCGTACCCCGCTTCTCGCCGGTGACCGCGAACCAGGCCAGGCCGGCGTCGGACACGTCGCCCTTCTCCGCCACCTCGAGCCGCGAGTACAGCCACTCCATGTCGGGGCCCAGCTTCTTCAGGTAGTCCCAGTCGGACAGGTCGGTGGGGCCCAGGTTGCCGTTCTGGTCGGGGATCTGGACGCGCTGGCAGCCCAGCTCGATCACGTCGTCGTAGGAGTGGCCGTCGTGGTCGGTCTTCCCGTGGGTCTGGTTGAAGCTGCCGTCACCGTGCGACACGCACTTGACGTGCCGCCGGGCCTGCGGTGACGCCTTGTCGAGGGCCATCCACGTCGTCTCCATCGGCCCGGCGAGCAGGATCGTCAGCTCGTTGCCGGGGCCGGAGGCGTTGATCTCGGCGGTCAGGGCCGCGACGCCCGCGGCGAGGCCCTCGGGGTCGGCGCCGTCGTAGAAGCGGGAGGTGTCGAACCCGAACCGCTTGCCCCCCTCCAGGACGCTCTCGGTCATGTTCTTGCGGTGCTCCGGGTCGGAGTCCCAGATGTGGTTGTCGTAGATGTAGTTGACGACGTTCTTCTGCAGGCCGCTCTGGGCCAGGATCGCCAGCGTCATGGCCGACGACGCCCAGTCGTCCTCGTCGTGCTGGTTCCCGTCGGCCGACAGCGCGATCCGCCCGACGCCCTCGGCGGGAGCGGTCGAGGCCGCGGGGGCGACGGGGCCGGCGACGGTGGGGATCGACGTGGCGACGAACGCGGCGAGGGCGGCTGCACACCAGGAGATCACGCTCCGCATCCTGCGCGCCACGGCGCGCGCCCGCGGCGGTTCGGCGGCTACGTGCCGCCGCCGGGTGGCAAATGATCACCCGTCAGGGTGTCACGCGGGCTCTCGAACGACCGGGCAGCTCATGCACCGGGGCCCGCCGCGGCCACGGCCGAGCTCGCCGCCCGGGATGTCGAGCACCTCGATGCCGGCGCGGCGCAGGAAGCGGTTGGTGGTGACGGTGCGCTCGTAGGTGACCACCACCCCGGGCGCGACCGCGAGGGTGTTGCACCCGTCGTCCCACTGCTCGCGTTCCGCGGAGTGCACGTCCTGCACCGGGGTGAGCACGCGGATCGACGGGAGCCCGAGTGCGTCGGCGATCGCGCGGTGCATGTCCTCGGGCGGGTGGTCGTGCAGGTCCAGCTCCTTCTCGGTGTCGCCGGGCCGGATCGTGTACGCGGGGAGCATCCCGAGCCCCGCGTACTGGGTGAACGTCTCCGGGTCGACCATCGTGAGGACGGTGTCGAGGTGCATGAACGCGCGCGCCTGCGGCATCCGCAGCGCCACGATGCGGTCCACCTCGCCGCCGGCGAACAGGCGCCGCGCCAGCCGCTCCACCCCCTGCGGCGTGGTGCGCTCGGACAGGCCGATCAGCGCGGCCCCGCCGCCGAGCACGAGCATGTCGCCGCCCTCGGTGGTGGCCGGCCCGTTCACCGCGCCCGCGGACCAGACCGCGAAGCCCGCGCCCGCGAACAGCGGGTGCCAGCGGTAGACGGCCTCGTAGTGCACGGTCTCGCGCATGCGGGCCTTCTTGCGCATGCTGTTGATCGCGACCCCGCCGTAGATCCACGCCGACGTGTCGCGCGTGTAGAGGTGGTTGGGCAGCGGCTCGAGCACGAAGTCGTCGGGATCGAGCACGTGGAAGGCGATCGAGCGCGGCTCCGGGATCCGGTCGAGCACCTCCCGTTTCGTGATCCCGCCGACGAGGTGGTCGGTGAGCGTGGCGGGGTCCATCGCGTCGAAGCAGTTGCGCAGCGCGTCGATGGCCAGCGGCCCGTACACCCGGTCGTCGAAGATCCGGTCCAGCACGTACTTGCGCGCATCCGGGATCTCCAGCGTGCTGCGCAGCAGGTCCCCGAACAGGTGCACGGTGACGCCCCGGTCGCGCAGGAGCGCCGCGAACCGGTCGTGCTCCTCCTGGGCACGCGCCACCCACAGCACGTCGTCGAAGAGCAGGCGGTCCTTGTTGCCCGGCGTGAGCCGTTTCAGCTCCAGGCCCGGCCGGTGCAGGATCACCTCGCGCAGGACGCCGACCTCGGAATCCACCCGGTACATGCCCGACATCCTGCCGCGTCGCGGCGCCACCGTGGGGGGACGATGGGCGGGTGCAGCTGGACCGCCTGGACTCCGACATCATCGCGCTGCTGGTCGAGGACGCCCGCCGCAGCTACGCCGAGCTGGGGCAGCGGGTCGGCCTGTCCGCGTCGGCGGTGAAGCGGCGGGTCGACCGGCTGCGGGCCGGCGGCGCGATCACCGGGTTCACCGTGCGGCTCGACCCCGGCGCCCTGGGCTGGGAGATCGAGGGCTACGTCGAGCTGTACTGCCGCAACAGCACCGCGCCCGGCGTGATCCGGAAGGCCGTGGACCGGTTCCCCGAGGTCGTCGACGCCAGCACGGTCTCCGGCGACGCCGACGCCGTGCTGCGGATCCTCGCCACCGACATGCGCCACTTCGAGCAGGTGCTCGAGCAGATCGGGGCCCAGCCGTTCGTGGCGCGGACGAGGTCGGTGCTCGTGCTCTCGCCGCTGCTGCGCCGCGCGTCGACACCGCCGCCGCGCTGAGGCTGGAGGCCCTCCGGCCCACGCCGGTCTGCCGCTCACACACGAACTCTCGTGCTCACACACGAACTGCAGTTGGTGTGCCGCCACCACAGTTGGTGTGCGAGCCCTGCGTCGACGCTTGCGTAGCCTTCCGGTGCTGGTGTGACCCGCCGGCGACCAACGCGTGCGCGAGGAAGGTCGGGTTGTGTCCTCCGCCTACCTCCGCCGGTAGTCGCCGTCGCGCTTCTCGAAGAACGCGCGCAGCGCCTCCTGGTGGTCCTCGGTGTGGAACATCTCGAGGAACTTCGCCCGCTGCAGGCTCTGGCCCTGCGCGAAGTCGAGCTCGAAGGCCCGGGTGACCGAGGACTTGGTGGCCTCGACCGAGAGCGGGGCGCGGGTGGCGATGCGGCGGGCCTTGGCCAGCGCGGCGGGCAGGAGGGCGGCGGGCTCGTGGACCTCCGTGACGAGCCCCCAGTTCAGCGCCTGGTGCGCGTCGTAGCGGGCCCCGGTCAGCAGGATCTCCTTCGCCGGGCCGAGACCCACGACCCGCGGGAGGCGCCAGAAGCTGACGATCAGCCCGACGTTCACGCCTGCCGCCACGAAGAACGCGTCGGTCGAGGCGATGCGGATGTCGCAGGCGAGGGCGAACTCGAGCCCGCCGCCCACCGTGGCGCCGTTGATCGCCGCGATGACCGGGGCGCGGAAGGCCTCGAGGTCGCCCAGCATGCCGCCGAAGTCGTCCAGGTAGGCGCCCAGCTCGTCGTCGGTGAGCGCCTCGTCCTCCCGCAGGTTGGCGCCCGAGGTGAACGCCCGCCCGGTGCCGGTGACGACGAGGCAGCGGATCGCGTCGTCGGCCGCGAGCAGTTCGAGCCCACGGCGGAACGACTTGCGGCTCTCCCAGCTGAAGGCGTTGGAGGGCGGGCTGTCGATCGTGAGCACCGCGATGTGCGGGGTCTCGTGGTGCAGGGTCACGCCGGTGCCGAGCTCGGCCGTCGTCATGGGTCTCCCCTTCGCTCACTCCGTGGACAGGCGGCGGCCGAGCAGGCGCACGGCCAGCATGGTCACGCCGATGTTGATGGTCAGGACGACGACGGAGAGCGCGCCGGCGAGCTGGTAGCGCGACTCGTTGGCGAACCCGTAGAGCACGGTGGCGATCGTCGGGTTCGCGCCGGTGTAGAGGAACACCGACAGCTCCAGCTCGCGGAACAGCAGGACGAAGTTGAGCAGGGCCGCGGCGAGCAGCGACGGCCGCAGCAGCGGGACGGTGACGCGGGTGGTGGTCCGCAGCCACGGGGCGCCGAGGCTGCGGGACGCCTCTTCGACCTCCGACCCGATCTGCCCCATCCCGGCGTGCACGTAGGCGTAGGTGAGGGGGAGCGCGTTGCCGATGTAGCCGATGAGCAGGATCAGCAGCGTGCCGCCGAGCCCGAACGGGACCCCGGCGTAGGCGATGATGATCCCGATGCCCAGGATGGCGCCGGGGAACGCCAGCGGGGCCGCCATCACCGGGCCGACCAGCGCGTTGCTGCGTGCCCGCGTCCGGTGCACCAGCCACGACGCGACGAGGGCGATGACGATGGCGCCCGCGGTGCCGCCGACGGCGAGCGCGAAGCTGTTGCCCATGGCCGCCGCCACCCGGGGCTGGCCGAACACGGCCGCGTAGTTCTGGGTGAGCACGAAGTTGTCGGGGCCGAACGGGAGCCCGATGGCCCGTCGCATCGACGTGGCCAGCAGGATCCCGAACGGCAGGATGATGCTGAGCACCAGCACGAGCGAGCAGAGCCCCACCGCGAGCGGGGTGTACGCCCCGAGCCGGACCGCGTCCTGGCGTCCGGGCTTGCCGCCGATCACGGTGAACCGGCGCGTGCCGACGAGCTTGCGCTGCACCAGCAGCAGCACCGCGACGAGGACCAGTACCGGGACGGAGACGACCGCGGCCACCTCGATGCGGGGTGGGAAGTTCATCAGGCTGAGCAGCACCGTCGGGATCGTCTGGAACTGCGCGGGCGCACCGAGCAGGGCGACCGGCCCGAAGATCACGAACGAGGTGACGAAGACGAGGATCGTGCCCGCGACCACGGACGGGAGGACCAGCGGGAAGGTCACCGTGGCGAGGACGCGCAACCGGGACGCGCCGAGCCCGGACGCCGCGTGCTCCATCGCCGGGTCGATCCCCTCGAGGGAGGCGGCGACCGGCAGGAAGACCAGCGGGTACAGGAACAGCGCGAGGACGAAGATGATCCCCCACGGCGTGAAGATGTCGAACGGGGCCTCCTCGAGCCCGAACAGCGCCATCAGGAAGTGGTTGAGCACCCCGCTGCTCGGTCCGAGCAGCAGGATCCAGCCCAGCGCCGCGATGAAGCTCGGCGCGGCGAACGTGAGCAGGGCGCTGGCGCGGAAGAACCCCTTCAGCGGCATGTCCGTGCGCACCACCAGCCACGCGATCGGCATGCCGAGCAGCAGGCTGCCGACCGACGTGCCGACGGCGATCCACAGCGAGTTGAGCGTGGCCTCCAGCAGGAGCGGTTCGGTGGCCAGCACGGCGTAGTTGCCGAGCGAGACACCGCCGTCCTCGCCCAGGAAGCTCTGCCCGAACACCAGCGCGATCGGGTAGCCGACCATGGCGAGCACCGCCAGCGCCCAGGCCACGCGCAGCAGCCGCTCGGCCGAGGGGCGCCGCTCCGTTCCCGCGGCCGAGCGGCGCGGCCGGACGGTGACGGCCACCGTCAGCGCCGGAAGAGCTGGTCGAAACTGCCGCGCAGGTCGTCGCGGACCGCAGCGACCTCCTCGACGCTGGTGGTGAGCAGCTTCCGGTCGCTGATGTCCTGCGACCCCGGGGGCGGCGGCACGCCCTCGAGCACACTGCGCGCGCCCTGCTCGGCGAGGGCCCGCTGGAACTCGTCGCTGAGGTGGTAGCGCACGGTGAGCGCCGCGGCGTTGGGGTGCGGGGCCTCGGCGAGCATCGCGATCTCGCTGGCGAACACGGGCACGCCGTCGGTCGGGTAGGCGATGGCGAGCGGTTCGCCGCCCGCGGCCGCGGAGAGCACCGCGGACTCGATCGCCGGGATCCCGATGTCGGTCTCGCCGGTGAGGACGAGCTGGGGCAGGGCGAGGCTGCTGTCGGTGACGATCGGCTCGCGCGCGGCCAGGTCGTCGAGCCAGCCGTCGGGGTACAGCTTCGTGAGCATGGCGTAGAACGACAGCGCGGTGCCCGATGCGCTCGGGTCCGAGGTCACCATCCGCCCGAAGTCGCCGGTGGCCAGCTCGGCCCAGGTCGGCGGCAGTGCCGAGGCCTCGGTATTGGCGGAGTTGTACATGATCCCGAGCGGGATCTGGCTGTAGGGCAGCTGCGCGTTGGACGGGTCGTCGAGGCCATCGACCACCGCGTCGAGGTTGGCGACGCCGGCGTCGGCGATCACGCCCTCGTCCGACCACGCCTGCATCGTGGCGGGGTCGGTCAGGCTCACGACGTCGGCGCCCAGCCGGCCGCTGGCCAGCTCGGCGGAGATCGAGTTCGCGATGTTCCCGGAGTCCTCCCGCGTGAACGTCACCTGCAGGCCGAAGCGCTCCTGGATGCGTTGCTGGAGGAGCTCGAGGGCCTCGCGGGTGTGGCCACCCCCGTAGAGCACCACGCCGCCCTCCGCCTGGGCGCCGGAGATGAGCTCGGCCGTGATGCCGGGGATCTCGCCACCTTCCGCTGAGCCCGCGCCGGAGGCGGATCCGTTGCCGCAACCCGCGAGTGCCGCGGCGGCGAGGGGGACGGTCAGGAGGGCGGCGGTTCGCCCGCGCCATCGAGAGTGGAACACCGCCAGTCCTTTCTCTAGTGGGTCGCGCCCGCAAGGGGGACGGGGTCCGCGGCCGGGACCGGGTCGTCGAGGACGGCGGCCGCGTCCGGCTCGACCTCGACGCGGACGCGGGCGCCGACCGCGAGCCTGCGCGACCCGGGGCCGTTCGCCCGGACGGGGACGGGCTCGCCGGGGACGTCGAGCTGGTACTGCACGAGGTCGCCGAAGAACAGGGCCTCGGCGATCCGGCCCGTCGCCTCGGCGTCGTCCTCGACCGGCACGAGCGCGACGTCCGCGGGCCGGATCGAGACCGCGACATCGGTGCCGGAGCGCACCTCGTGCGCGGTGGTCACGTCGACGTTCCCGAGCACCCGCAGGTACCCCCGGCCCGCCGGGCTGCCCGAGGCGGCGACGATGTTCGTCGCGCCGAGCGCCCGGGCGACGTAGCTGTTGCGCGGCCGCCGGTAGACCTCCTCGGGCTCACCCAGCTGCGCGATCGTCCCGGCGTTCATGACGACGAGCCGGTCGGCGAGCGACAGGGCCTCGGCCTGGTCGTGGGTGACGTAGAGCATGCTCACCCCGAGCGAGCGCTGGATGCGCTTGACCTCGGCGCGCAGGTCCTCGCGCAGGCGGGTGTCCAGGTTCGACAGCGGCTCGTCGAGCAGCAGCAGCGCGGGGTCGTTCACCAGCGCCCGTGCCAGCGCCACCCGCTGCTGCTGCCCGCCGGAGAGCTGGTGCACGTAGCGCCCGCCCATGTCGGGCAGCTGCACCATGTCCAGCGCCTCGGCCACCCGGCGCCGGACCTCCGCGCGCCCGACCTTCGCCGTGGTCGGTCCGTAGCCGACGTTCTGGTCGACGGTCATGTGGGGCCACAGGGCGTAGCTCTGGAACACGACCGACATCCGCCTGCGCTCCGGCGGCACGAACGTGCCGGAGCCGGCCAGCGTGCGGTCGCCGAGGCGGATCTCGCCGTGGTCCGGGCGCTCGAACCCGGCGATCATCCGCAGGCAGGTGGTCTTGCCGCAGCCGCTGGGGCCGAGCAGGACGACCGCCTCCCCGTCGTCGACGGACAGGTCGATGCCGTCCACGGCGGTCGCGGTGCCGAACCGCTTGGTCAGCTGCGACAGCACGAGGGGTGTCATGCGCGCACCTCGGCGGGCTCACGCGCGACTCCGGCGGCGAGCAGCTCGTCGATCTCGGCGCCGTCCAGCCCGGCCTCGGCGAGCACCGCCCGGGTGTGCTCGCCCAGCAGCGGTGCGGTCCGCCGGATCCGCGCCGGGGTGGCCGAGAGCTTGACCGGCGGGCCGATGTGGCGGACCTCCCCGAGCCGGGGGTGCTGCGTGGACACCAGCATGTCGCGGGCCTGGACGTGCGGGTCGGCGTAGACCTGCTCCAGGTCGTACAGCGGGCCGCACGGGACGCCGGCGGCGGACAGCGCGTCGACCCACTCGTCGGTGGTGCGGCGGCGCAGCCGGCACGCCAGCTCGTCGGCGAGCTCGCCCCGGTGGGCCATGCGGGCGCGGTTGTCGGTGAACCGGTCGTCGGTCAGCAGCTCGGGGCTGCCCAGCACCTCGCAGAAGCGGACCCAGTTGCGCTGGTTGGCCGCGCCGATCGCCACGTGCCCGTCCGCGGTGGGCAGCACCTCGTAGGGCGCCGACAGGCGGTGGGCCGACCCGAGCGGGCCCGCGACCTGCCCGCTGCCGAACAGCAGTGCGGTCTCCCACACGGTGTAGGCGATGCCGCCCTCCAGCAGGGAGGTGTCGACCAGCTGGCCCTGCCCGGTGCGCAGGCGGTGCACGTAGGCCGAGAGCACCCCGTACGCCCCGAAGAGGCCCGCGTTGAGGTCGCAGACGGGAACGCCGACCTTCACCGGGCCACCGCCGGGTTCCCCGGTCATGCTGATCAGCCCGCTCATCGCCTGCGCGACCAGGTCGAAGCCGCCCTGCCGGGAGTAGGGGCCGGTGGCACCGAACCCCGAGATCGAGCAGTAGACCAGTTCCGGCCGCAGCTCGCGCAGGTCGGCGTGGCCCAGCCCGAGCCGGTCGAGCGTGCCGGGCCGGAAGTTCTCGACCAGCACGTCCGCCCCGGCCACCAGGCGACGCAGCGCGGCGGCGCCCCGGGCGTCCTTCAGGTCGAGGGCCAGCCCGCGCTTGTTGCGGTTCATCGCGGCGAACGCGGGGGAGGAGTCGACGTCGGCCCCACCCATCGCGCGGGTGTCGTCGCCCCGGTCCGGCCGCTCGACCTTCACGACGTCGGCGCCCATGTCGGCCAGCAGCGCCGAGCAGTAGGCACCGGCCATCACCTGGGTGAGATCGAGAACGCGCACTCCGGCCAGTGGGCCATCCGCGACGTCGTCGGGCACGGTGCCTCCTCGGCAATGGTCCACAGAGTGGAACACCATGGCTGGGAATGGAACACTTGTGCGGTGGCTACGGTAGGCGGGAGTGATCGGAGCGGTCAAGCGGTGAGAAGCGTTGCGGCGGCGCTGGCCGTGCTCGAGGCCGTGTCGGAGCGCCAGCCGGCCGGGGTCTCGGAGCTGGCGCGGGCCCTCGGGCTGCCCAAGTCGACGACGCACCGGATGCTGGTCACGCTGTCGGACCTGGGGTGGATCCGGGCCACCGACGACGCGCCCACCCGATGGCTGATCACCTCGAAGGCCTCGGCGATCGGTTCACGCCTGCAGCCCGCCCAGGAGCTGCGCGCGGCGGTGGCGCCGGTGATGCGGGCGCTGTCGGGCACCACCGGCGAGACCATCCACTTCTCGGTGCCGGACCAGCGCTGGATCGTGTTGATCGACAAGGTCGAGGGCGAGAACGAGGTCCGGACGACGGCCACGATCGGCCACCGCGCCCCGGCCCACGCCACGTCGGCGGGCCAGGCCGTGCTGGCCGCGCTCCCCGAGTCGGTGTGCCGCACCCTGCTCTCGGCGGCCCCGCTGGAGGCGCTCACGCCCAAGACCATCGTGGACCTCGAGCAACTCATGACCGAGCTGACCGCCGTGCGCAAGCGTGGGTACGCCCGGTGCCTGCAGGGCCGGCACAGCGACGTCGCGGCCACCGGCGCGGCGGTGTTGAACAGCGTCGGGTCGCCGGTCGGGGCGCTGAGCATCTCCATGCCCGTCCACCGGTTCCCCAGACGGCTCTGGGCCGAGTACGGGCGGCTCGTCATGGCGGCCGCGGCGTCCTGCAGCGCCTATCCCGGCATCGGCGACCGCTGACCCGAGGCCCCCCACCCGCGGCGCCGCAGTGCGGTGTTCGGCTGTTGTCAACCGCGTCCGCATCCGCGAAGATCGGTGATCGACGTGATCAGAGCCCGTGCCGCCTTCTTCCTCTGGAACGAGTGCACCGACTCGCCGAACGGAGACCCGTGACCTGGGAAGAAGACGGCGAGCTCGTGACCGCTCTGGCGCGCAGCGGTGTGGCCCGAGCCGCTCCGGAGGAGCTGCCCCAGTTCGAGGTCACCGCGCGTGCCTTTCTCGCCGCGCCGCCCCGGGTCACCCGGCTCAACCGTCGAGGTGACCCTCTCGGGCTGGGACTCGAAAGCGTCGACGTCCTCGCGAGTACCGTTGCGCTGACCATTACCGTCGAAGTGCTCAAGCACTTGGCGGAGCACTACTCGGACAAAGTCGCCCACGGGCTGTGGAGGAAGGTCCGCGCGGCGATCGGCAAGCGCCGTTCCCCGGGGGCCGACACGCGGGAAATGGTCCTTCCAGAGCTCTCGGCGGCGCAGTTGGACGAGGTGCACGCACTCGTCAAGCGCCGGGCGAGCGCACTGGACCTGTCCGAGGAGAAGGCCGCTCGCATCGCGGACGGAATCGTGAGCGAGCTGTCCAGGCGGATCGGCCCGCCGCCGGGCGATGACGGGTGAGACCGCGCGACCCCGCCTCGACCCGTTCGTCGTTCCGTCGGGAACGGGTCTTCGCTTTGCTCTGATCATCGCCGCCAGCTCGACGCTCGCCGTCTCGACCCTCTCGCAGATGACGGCGTCCTGGATGGGCGTCGCCCAGGCCGAGGTGCTCGAGTACCAGATCTGCATGAGGGCGCGCGGGCCGGGCGAGGCCGCCAACCCGTGCCGGGATCCCCGTGTCGAGTACGGGGTGTGGCCTGCGGTGAGCGCGCTGGTGTTGTTCTGGGCCGCCGTGTTCCTCGTGTACTGGTGCATCCCCGCGTGGCGGGTGCGCCGGAGGCGCTTGCACCGCCTCGGCGGTGACCTGCTGCCCGAACTGGTGGCCCACGTGCGTGGCCTTCAGCAGGAGGTGTCGGTCGGGACGAGGATCACCTATCTGCTGGCTCCGCTCGATTCGCGGGTCGCAGGCCTCGCGTTCGGACGGGTCGGCCGTCGCTACATCGTGATCAGCGGGGGCCTCGCCGCGCTCTTCGTCCGCGACCCGCGGGCTTTTCGCACGGTGCTCCTGCACGAGCTCGCACATTTCCGGAACCGCGACGTGGACATCGCGTTCCTCGTCGTGGTGACGTGGCGGGTCTCGCTCTTCCTCCTGATCTACCGCCTCCTGGCGAACTCGGTGAACATCGCGCTCGGCAGATTCCCGGACTTCGGGGTCCTGAGCGAGATCGCCGCCACGGCGGCGGCCGCCGGGTTGGCCGTGCTCGTGCCGCTCACGCGCAACGCCGTCCTGCGCAGCCGCGAGCTCTACGCCGATGCCCGCACCACGCTCTGGTCGAACGAGCACGCCGAGTTCCAGCGATTGTTCGACGAGTACTCACGTGGCCCGACCGGAAGGTCCGCACCGCTGATGCGGGTTCATCCACCGATGGAGGAGCGGCGAGAAGCGCTCACCGATGCGAGCAACCTCTTCGCGTTCGGCTTCTGGGACGCGTTGGGAACAGGTGCCGTCGTTGCGCTCTCGCACGTCGGTCTCGCCGTGTTCCTCGCACATCCGACGGGCTCGCCCGTGGATCAGGTCAGCAGCCGGGTGGCGATCGTGTGCGCAGGCACATTGCTCGCCGCGTGTGTGGTGATCTCGGCGTGGCGGGTGTCGCTGCGGCGCTTCGTGCGTCGAGAGCGGGTGGACGTGAACGGAGCCGGCGTCGGTATCGCGATCGGGATCGGCGTCGCGAGCCTGGCCAGTCCGACGCTGGCGAACCTGGTATCCCGCGTGCCGGTGGCGTCGGCGAGTGCAGTCCTCGTTCTCTGGTGGCCGATCGTGTTGCTCAGCGGCTGGCTCATCGTCCGCTGGTGCGCATCGCTCACCGCTTCGTGGGTGCGCGTGGCGGCCGGCCGCCGCCGCCCGGCGCTGGTCGTGGTCGGGGTGTCGGTTCTGGCGGCGACCCCGATGACGATCTGGCTGCACCTCGTCCTCCAGTTGCGTGATCTGGCTGTCGTCGGGGAGTGGATCGGCACGTTCGACTCGGTCATCGCCACCTTCCTCTTCGCTGTTCTCGTCGATGTCATCGTCAACGCCGTGCCGGCGCTCGTGTTCGTGCTGTCGCTCGTGCTGCTCCCGCTCGCGGGCCGTACCTGGGCGAACCGGCGGGATCGCAGGCGGCGGCCCGGCACGTCCGTCGTGTCGGAGAATCGGGCGTTGTGAGTGACCACAGTGCCCCGAGCGCCGCCGAGGCTCCGGACCTGCTTCGTGCCAGAGCGGGCGACGACGCCGCGTTCACCCGGCTCGTCGCACCGCTGCGCCGGGAGCTGCACGCCCACTGCTACCGGATGCTCGGCTCCGTCCACGACGCCGAGGACGCCCTGCAGGACGGCCTGGTGCGGGCGTGGAAGGCCCTCGCGGGCTTCGAGGGCCGCAGCTCGCTGCGCTCCTGGCTCTACTCCGTGGTCACCCACGCCTGCCTGGACGCGGCGCGCCGGCGCGGCCGCCGGGCCACGCCGGTCGACCTCGGCCCGGCGAGCGAGCGCGCCGTCACCGACTCCGCGCCGCGCACCGACGTCGCCTGGCTCGGCCCGTACCCGGACGCGATGCTCGCCGAGGCGCGCCAGGAGCAGCGGGAGGCGGTCGAGCTGGCCTTCGTCGCCGCGTGCCAGCACCTGCCGGGCAACCAGCGCGCGGCGCTGCTGCTGTTCGACGTCCTCGGCTTCTCCGCCGCGGAGATCGCCGAGATGATGCGGACGTCGCGGGCGTCGGTGAACAGCGCCCTGCAGCGCGCCCGCGCGGTCGTCGCGCAGAAGATCCCGCCCCGCACCCAGCAGCAGACGCTGCGGGAGCTGGGCGACGCGCGGCTGCGTCGGATCGTCACCGGGTTCTCCGGCGCGCTGGAGCGCCGCGACACCGACGGCCTGGTCGCGCTGCTCACCGAGGACGTCACGTGGACGATGCCGCCGCTCCCGCACTGGTACCGGGGCCTCCCCGCTGTCACCGACTGGGCGGAGCAGGTGCCCCTGGGCTCCTGCGGGGCGTGGCGGCACCTGCCCACGGGCGCGAACGGCCAGCCCGCCGTGGCCTGCTACCTCTGGGACGACGCGGCCGGGGCGCACCTGGCGTGGGCGGTCAACGTCCTCACCCTGTGCGGTGACCGGATCGCCGGGATCACCTCGTTCCTCGGCGGTGAGCAGGTCGCCGCGTTCGGGCTGCCGGCCGCGCTCCCCTGATCGTCCGCGCTCGAATCGAGCGCGGCACCTGTGGAACTCGCAACGATCCTGCGCGAAGAGGGAGGACTTCGCGATTGTCGGTCGACCGGGCCCCTTCCTACCGTGATCAATGTGACCAGCATCCTCCCCCGGCCGGTTGCGGCCCCCGAACCCGTCGCCCGTCAGCGCCACTACCTGATGTGCCGGCCCGCGCACTTCGAGGTCCGCTACGCCATCAACCCGTGGATGCGCCCCGGCGCGCCCGTCGACCGCGGGCGGGCCCTCGCCCAGTGGGAGGCGCTGCGGCAGACCTACCTGGACCTGGGCCACCGCGTCGAGCTGATCGACCCGGTCCCCGGCCTGCCCGACATGGTGTACGCCGCCAACGGCGCCACCGTCGTCGGCGGCACGGTGCTCGGCGCCCGGTTCCGCCACCACGAGCGCGCGGCGGAGGCCGGCGCCTACCTCGCCTGGTTCGAGGCGGCGGGCTACCGCGTGGTCGACCCGGAGTTCGTGAACGAGGGCGAGGGCGACCTCCTGGCCGTCGGCGGCGTCGTGCTCGCGGGACACGGTTTCCGCACCGACCCCCGCGCCCACGCCGAGGCCGCCGCGGCGCTCGGGCGCGAGGTGGTCCCGCTCCGGCTGGTCGACCCGCGCTTCTACCACCTCGACACGGCGGTGGCCGTGCTCGACGACTCGACGATCGCCTGGCTGCCCGCCGCGTTCGACCCCGCGTCCCAGGAGATGCTGCGGACGCGGTTCCCCGACGCCGTGGTCGCCGACCCGGCCGACGCGGCCGTGCTCGGCCTCAACGCCGTGAGCGACGGCCGGAACGTCGTGCTCCCCGCACCGGCCACCGGCCTGGCCGCCACGCTGCGCGAGCGCGGGTACACACCCGTGCCCGTCGACCTGTCCGAGCTGCTCAAAGGGGGCGGCGGACCGAAGTGCTGCACGCTGGAGGTGCGCTCGTGACGCTCATGCAGTCGGCGACGGAAGCCCACGAGGAGCTCGTCGAACGGCACTCGGCGCACAACTACCACCCGCTGCCCGTCGTGGTGGCCGAGGGCAGCGGGGCGTGGGTCACCGACGTCGAGGGCCGCCACTACCTCGACTGCCTGGCGGGCTACTCCGCCCTCAACTTCGGCCACCGCCACCCCGCGCTCGTCGCCGCCGCGCACCGCCAGCTCGACCACCTCACGCTCACCAGCCGCGCGTTCGGCAACGACCAGCTGGGCCCGTTCTGCGCGGAGCTGGCGGCGCTCGTCGGCAAGCAGCGGGTCCTGCCGATGAACACCGGCGCGGAGGCCGTCGAGAGCGGGCTGAAGGTGGCGCGCAAGTGGGGGTACGAGGTCAAGGGCGTGCGGGCGGACCGGGCGCGGATCGTCGTGGCCGCCGGCGGGTTCCACGGCCGCACGATCAGCATCGTCGGCTTCTCCACCGACCCCGACGCCCGTGGCGGTTTCGGGCCGTTCACCCCCGGCTTCGACGTCGTGCCCTACGGCGACCTGGACGCGCTCGCCGCGGCCGTCACCCCGGACACGGTGGCCGTGCTGCTCGAGCCCGTGCAGGGGGAGGCCGGCGTGATCGTGCCGCCCGACGGCTACCTGGCCGGCGTCCGGGCGCTCTGCGACGCCGCCCGCGTGCTCTTCGTGGCCGACGAGGTGCAGTCCGGCCTGGGCCGCACCGGGCACGTCCTCGCGACGCGGGGCGCGGGAACCGACGCCGACGTGTACCTGCTGGGCAAGGCGCTGGGCGGCGGGATCCTGCCGCTCTCGGCCGTGGTCGCCGACGACGACGTGCTCGGCGTGCTGCGACCCGGCCAGCACGGCAGCACGTTCGGTGGCAACCCGCTCGCCTGCGCGGTCGGCCGCGCCGTGCTGGGCCTGCTCGCCGACACCGGGCCGCACGGCGTGCTGGCGGCCGCGCGGCGCCTGGGGGCGGCGCTGCAGGCCCGGTTGACCGGCCTCGTGGGCCACGGTGTCGAGGCGGTGCGGTGCACCGGCCTGTGGGCGGGCGTCGACGTCGACCCGCGCCTCGGCACCGGCCGGGCGGTCAGCGAGGCGCTGGCCCGGCGGGGCGTGCTGGTGAAGGACACCCACGGCTCGACGATCCGGCTGTCCCCACCGCTGGTGGTGACGGAGGAGGAGATCGATTTCGCGGTCGACGCGCTCTCCCGGTCGCTGGCCGAGCTCGCTGCGCACTGATCTTCCCCACTGGTCTTCCCCGCTGATCTTCTCGGGGTACCCTCGGCGCCGCAGCAGCCGAGAGGGGAGAACGGGATGTTCTGGACGGTCGTGGGCTGGATCGTGTTCGGGCTGATCGCGGGCTACATCGCCCGCGCCATCGTGCCCGGCAAGGACGACATCGGAATCCTTCGCACGATCGTCCTGGGTTGCGTGGGGTCCGTGGTCGGCGGGCTGATCTTCGGGCTGCTGACGGGTGGCCTGCGCGGCTTCGAGCCCACCGGGTGGATCGGGTCGATCATCGGCGCGATCGTCGTGCTCATCGCGTACAACCAGATCACCGGGCGCAAGCGCAACCGCGCCTGACCACGCCCGACCGCCCGGCGGTCACGATTCGGGGCGGTCGCCCGGTGGTGCGGGCCGCTCGTCCGAACCTGCTCGGCGGAACGGCCGCTCATCGGTACCGGCGTTCGCGAGCAGTTCGGGGCGCAGCATCCCGAACAGCACGGTCAGCAGCAGCTCCGCCGTGAGCTCTGCGGGCTCGTCCTGCCGATTGATGCTGCGCAGCAGCAGCAGGTTGACGACCATTCCGCTCACTTCGAGCGCGCTCGGGAACGGGCGCAGCTCGCCCGTGCGCTGGCCGTGCTCGATCAGCTTCCGCAGCGGGGTGGGCACGGGCGCCAGCGTGCGCGGGTCGACGTCGTCGGCCGGGTTCGGCGGGCCGGAAACCTTGATCGTGTACTCCTCGACCGCCGACCAGAAGGCGGCCGTGAGCTTGCGGTTCCGCCCGCTGATCCGGGCGAGGGCCCTGATCTGGTCGGTGAGCGCGTCCGCCACGGGCCGGCCGATGGCGATGTCGTGCTGGGCCTCGGTCAGCAGCGGACGCACCAGCGGTTCGTACACGCAGCCGACGAGCACGTGCTTCGACGGGAAGTGGTTGTAGGCCGTCGCGGCGCTGACCCCGGCCGCGGCCGCGATGTCCTCCATCCGGGTGTCCGCCCACCCCCGGCTGCCGAACGTGGCATCGGCGGCGTCCAGCAGCGCCCGTCGCGTACGGTCGCGCTTCGTCTGTGCCGCCCGGGCGCGCGGATCGTCCGGTTCAGCGGCGGCGGAGGCTGCCATTGAGCGCAGCGTAACCGCTTTCGAGTCGAACTGCTCTTGACTCCAACTTGGGTTGGACCCAAACTCCGTGCTTGAACGTCGAACGACCCGATTGCCGCAGGGCACGGCGGTGATCGGCCGGAGGGAACCGGAACGGGCGGGCGCCTGCAGTCGGGGGACTGGGCAGGTATCACCGGCCGCTCCGGCCACTCCTCCTCAGCATGGGCAACGCAGATCAGTAACACCGAGCACGACTCCGCACGAACGCAGTACGCGCCGTCCGGCCGACCGGCGGCACGCAGTCGCCCGCGGTGCGTCCGCAGGGTGCAGGGGAGGGGAACCCGATGAACGCGACCGATCTGTTGTCCGACCGTTTCCGCCGACGTCTCGGGGCAGCGTCCGCCACCACGTCGCCCGTCACGGCAGTCCCGTTCGTCACGGCAGTCCGGCCATGAGCGCCCCCGCGGTCGCCTCCGGCGGCCCGAGCGCCGACCCGATCCCGCTGCCGCTGCCGCTGCCCGACATCACCGTTCCGGTGCTCGGCACCGTGGCGGAGACCGATCCGCCGCTGCTGGAGAGCCTGCTGCGGGCCGCCGTCGCCGGCGAGCCGCGGGCCCGGGAACGGCTGCTCGCCGAGATCCACCCGCTCGTGCTGCGGTACTGCCGGGCCCGGCTGGGCCGCCAGGAGACCGTGATGGGCTCGGCCGACGACGTCGCGCAGGAGGTCTGCCTCGCCGTCGTCAACGCCCTGCCCGGCTACACGCTGCGCGGGCTGTCGTTCCGCGCCTTCGTCTACGGCATCGCCGCCCACAAGGTCACCGACGCGTTCCGGGCCATCGGCCGCAACCGGAGCGAGCCCGTGGCCGACATCCCCGACACCCCGCTCGTCCACGACGGGCCGGAGCACCACCTGCTCCAGGTCGAGCTCACCGAGCGGCTCGGCGCGCTGCTGCACCTGCTCACGCCGCGGCAGCGCGAGGTGCTCGTGCTGCGCATCGCGGTCGGGCTCTCGGCCGAGGAGACCGCGCAGGCCGTCGGGTCCACCCCGGGCGCGGTCCGCGTCACCCAGCACCGGGCGCTCAACCGGCTGCGCCGCAAGATCCTCATGGCCATCGAGGCGGGTGTCGACGTCGAGGCCGTCGCCGCGGACGAGCCGGCCGACGACGAGTAGGAAACCCCGGGTCATCGGCCGGATGCCTCGGCGCGCCCTGACGGTAACGGGATGCGGGCGGGGAGTAACCTGAGGAGATCAAGAACGGCGATCGGGGTGGTCGCCGTGCAGGATCCGGGGAGGCTTCGTGTCGGCTGGCCAGATCGCGGCGCTCGTTGCCGCGGGGGCCTTCGTGGTCCTCGTGCTGCTGCTGGCCGTCCCGCTCCTGAAGCTCGGCCGCACGCTCGACGAGGCCACCATCGCCATCCGCAAGGCCCACGAGGGCAGCGACCCGCTGCTGCGGGACGCCCAGACCACGCTGCACCAGGTGAACACGCAGCTGGAGCGGGTCGACGGCATCACCTCCAGCGCGCGCACGGTGTCGAGCAACGTCTCGGTGCTCACGTCGCTGTTCACCGCCACCCTCGGCGGTCCCCTGGTGCGGGCCGCGGCGTTCAGCTACGGCCTGAACAAGGCGATCAAGGCCCGCCGCTCCGGGCGCGACGCCGGTGCCCACTCGCGGCCCGGCCGGAGGGGGCGGCGGAAGTGAAACGCCTGTTCTGGCTCGGGGTGGGGCTCGCCGTGGGCGTGTACGCCACGCGGCGCGCGTCCGAGGCGGCCCATGCGCTCACCCCGGCCGGGGTGGGGGCCAACGTCGCCGACGGCCTGCGCGAGCTCGGCGCCGGGCTGGGCGCGTTCGGCGCCGAGGTGCGCGCCGGGATGACCGAGCGGGAGCGGGAGCTCACCGACCTCGTGGAGCGCCGCACCGGCGCCCCGTTGCCCGCCGTGAGTGACGCGTTCGACGAGCCGGCCCCCGCGTACCGGCCGTCCCCTCGCGCGCGAGCGCGCCGGGCAGGGGCCTGACCGCGCCTGCGCGCGCGTCCCCCTGCCGTTCCGTGTCCCGCTCGCTGCGGGAGACTGGGCCGCGCCGCCTGAGGACGCCTGCCTCCCGTTCGACCCTTGGAAGCCAACCGTGCAGACCCACGAGATCACCCGTCGTTTCCTCGACCACTTCACGAGCGCCGGGCACACCCGCGTGCCCAGCGCCTCCCTGATCCTCGACGACCCCAACCTGCTCTTCGTCAACGCGGGGATGGTGCAGTTCAAGCCGTACTTCCTCGGGCAGGTACCGCCGCCGTACCCGCGGGCCACCTCGATCCAGAAGTGCGTGCGCACCGGCGACATCGACGAGGTCGGCAGGACCACCCGCCACAACACGTTCTTCCAGATGGCCGGGAACTTCTCCTTCGGCGACTACTTCAAGGAACGCGCGATCGAGCACGCCTGGAACCTGGTCACGGGCAGCCAGGACGCGGGCGGCTACGGCTTCGACCCGGACCGCATCTGGCCCACCGTCTACCAGGACGACGACGAGGCCTTCGAGCTGTGGCGCCGGATCACCGGCCTCCCGGCGGAGCGGATCCAGCGCCGCAGCGGCAAGGACAACTACTGGGACATGGGCATCCCCGGTCCGGGCGGGCCCTGCTCCGAGATCTTCTTCGACCGCGGGCCCGAGCACGGCCGCGAGGGCGGGCCCGAGGTCGACGAGGACCGCTACCTGGAGATCTGGAACCTCGTCTTCATGCAGGACGAGCGCGGCGAGCGGTCCCCGAAGGAGGGGTACCCGCCGGTCGGCAGCCTGCCGAAGAAGAACATCGACACCGGCATGGGCGTCGAGCGGGTGGCCTACCTGCTGCAGGGCGTCGAGAACGTCTACGAGACCGACCTGGTCCGGCCGGTGATCGCCCGTGCCGAGGAGTTCTCGGGCCGGCGCTACGGCGCCGATCACACCGACGACGTCCGCTTCCGGGTGATCGCCGACCACGCGCGCTCCGGCGTGATGATCATCGGCGACGGGGTCACGCCCTCGAACGAGGGCCGCGGCTACGTCCTGCGCAGGCTGCTGCGCCGCATCGTCCGCTCGGCCCGGCTGCTCGGCGTGCACGAGCCGGTGCTCGGCTCGTTCGCCGAGGTGGTGCGCGACGCGATGGCCCCGTCCTACCCCGAGCTCGTCACCGACTTCGAACGGATCTCGGCGGTCGTGCGCGCCGAGGAGGAGGCCTTCCTCGCCACGCTCACCGCCGGTTCGCGGATCTTCGACACCGCCGTCACGGCCACGAAGGAGGCCGGCGGCAGCCACCTCGCCGGCGACAAGGCGTTCCAGCTGCACGACACGTACGGCTTCCCGATCGACCTCACGCTCGAGATGGCCTCCGAGGCCGGGCTGTCCGTCGACGAGCAGGGCTTCCGCACACTGATGGAGGAGCAGCGCGCCCGCGCCAAGGCCGACGCCGCCAAGCACAAGGTGGGCCACGGCGACGCCTCCGTCTACCGCGCCGTGCTGGACGCCGCGGGCGGCAGCGAGTTCCTCGGCTACACCGACCTCGCGTCCGAGGCCCGCGTCGTCGGGCTCGTCGTCGACGGGGGCGGCGTTCCCGCCGCGGGCGCGGGCACGAAGGTGGAGGTCGTGCTCGACCGCACGCCGTTCTACGCCGAGGGCGGCGGCCAGCTCGCCGACACCGGGTGGATCCGGGGCGACGGGTTCACCGTCGACGTGGACGACGTGCAGTCGCCGGTGACCGGGCTGGTCGTGCACCGGGGCACCGTCACCGCCGGCGAGGCCCGCGTCGACGCCACCGTGCACGCCGAGGTCGACACCACCCGGCGCGGCGCGGTGTCGCGGTCGCACTCGGCCACCCACCTCGTGCACGCCGGCATGCGCAAGCACCTCGGCGACGCCGCCGCCCAGGCCGGCTCGCTCAACGCGCCCGGACGGCTGCGGTTCGACTTCACCTCGCCCGCCGGGGCCGTGCCGACGTCAGTGCTCACCGACGTCGAGGACGAGGTGAACGCGGTCCTGCAGAACGACGAGGAGGTCCGCTGGTTCATCACCTCCCAGGACGAGGCCCGCAAGCTCGGGGCGCTCGCGCTGTTCGGCGAGAAGTACGGGGACCGGGTGCGCATCGTCGAGATCGGCGACTACTCCCGCGAGCTGTGCGGCGGCACCCACGTGCACCGCTCCGGGCAGCTCGGGCTGGTGAAGCTGCTCTCGGAGGCCTCGATCGGGTCCGGTGTGCGCCGGGTGGAGGCACTCGTCGGGCTCGACGCGTTCCGGTTCCTCGCCAAGGAGCACGTGCTGGTCTCCCAGCTGGCCGAGCAGTTCAAGGCCCGGCCCGAGGAGCTGCCCGAGCGCATCGGCGGGATCGTCGAGCGGCTGCGGCAGGCCGAGCGGGAGCTGGAGAAGGTCCGCGCCGACGCCGTGCTCTCCTCGGCCGGCGCGCTCGCCGACGGCGCGGAGGACGTCGACGGGGTCGCGCTCGTCGCGGTCGCCGCCCCGGACGGCGTCGGCGGCAACGACCTGCGCGCGCTCGCCTCCGACGTCCGCGGCCGGCTGGGTGCGCGGCCCGGCGTCGTCGCGCTCTTCTCGGCCGACGGGGGCAAGGTGTCGTTCGTCGTCGCCACCACGGCCGCGGCCCGCGACCGGGGCCTCGCCGCCGGGAAGCTGATCCCGGCGTTCGCCCCGGCCGTCGGCGGCCGCGGCGGCGGCAAACCGGACCTCGCCCAGGGCGGGGGCACCAACGCCGCCGGCGTCCCCGACGCCGTGGCCGCGCTGCGCGGCGCGCTGCACGGGTGAACCGCGGACGGTTGCTCGGCATCGACGTCGGCGCCGTCCGGGTCGGGGTCGCGGTCTGCGACCCGGACGGCGTACTGGCCACCCCGCTGGTCACGGTCCCGCGCGACGTCGACGGGGGAACCGACCTGCGGGCCATCGCCGCACTCGCGGCCGAGCACGAGGCGGTCGGGGTGGTCGTCGGGCTGCCCCGCACCCTCGCCGGTCGCGACGGTCCCGCCGCCGAGGCGGCCCGCGCCTTCGCCGACGCCCTCTCGGGCGTGCTCACCGTGCCCGTCGAGCTGTCCGACGAGCGGCTCACCACCGTGGTGGCCACCCGGCAGCTGCGGGAGCGCGGCGTGAAGGGCCGCAAGCAGCGGGCCGTGGTGGACCAGGCCGCCGCCGTCGCGATCCTGCAGGGTTGGCTGGACGCGCACCGGCGCGGCTGATCATGCAACGGTTCGGGGGCCGTGACGCCCGACCGGACGACCCATGGCTACTCTCCGGTGTCGTGAACCCGGACGGATGGGACCACCGACGGCCGCCCCGCTCCGCGGGTGCCGGCGAGCGGCCCGGGTCGCGTCCGGTCCCACCGGCGCGGCCGCAGACCAGGCCGCCCATGCCGCCGATGCCCCCCGTGCCGCGGAACGGTTCGAACCCGGCGATGCGGCCCGCCCCGATCACGGACCCGGGCCCCAACACGGAGCCGGTGCCGGTGGTCGGGCCGAGGGTGCCCGCCGGACCGCGCCGGCCCGGCCCGGCCGGGCCCGCCCGGCACGGGCAGGCCGCCCGCCGGGACGTGCCGGCGACCGGCCCGCGTCCCGAGGACGTGCCCGAACCCCGCGCACCCGAGCAGGACGACGCGCCCGCGAAGCCGCCGCGGAAGAAGCGCAGGCGCACCACGGTGCTCCTGCTCGCGGTGCTCCTGCTCGGTGGGGTCGCGACGGCCGGGGTGTACTCGTTCGTCACCTGGTTCGCCGTCCCCGACTTCGAGGGGAACGGCACGGGTGACGTCGTGATCGAGGTGGAGGACGGCGACTCCACCAGGCAGATCGGCGCCGTTCTCGCGCAGAACGGCGTGGTGGCGGCCCCGGAGTCGTTCACCCGCGCCGCCGAGGACGAGGACCGCATCCGCGGCGTGCAGCCGGGCTTCTACCAGCTGCGTCGGCAGATGTCGGGGGCCGCGGCCGTGGAGATGCTGCTGGACCCGGCCGCCCGCGTCGGCCAGCTGGACATCCGCGGCGGCGTCCAGCTCGACGACACGCGGGCGCCCGACGGCTCGGTCGCACCGGGAGTGCTGACCCTGATCTCGGAGGCCACCTGCGCCCGGCTGGACGGCGAGGAGCGGTGCGTCTCGGTCGACGAGCTGCGCTCGGCCATGACCGACACCGACCCGGCCACCCTCGGCGTGCCCGAGTGGGCCCTCGAAGGCGTGTCGGCCGCCGAACCGCGGCGACGGCTCGAAGGCCTGCTCGTACCCGGCCGGTACGACGTCCCCCCCGGCGAGACCGCCGTCGACGTCCTGCACGGCCTGCTCGCCACCTCAGGGGCGCGGCTCGAGGCGGCCGGCCTGGTCGCCGGCGCGCAGAGCATCGGCTCCAGCCCGTACGAGGTGCTCACGATCGCCTCGCTCGTGGAGAAGGAGGCGATCAACCCGGACATGCCGAAGGTGGCCCGGGTGATCTACAACCGGCTCGGCGCCGGGCGGCGGCTCGAACTGGACTCGATGGTGAACTACCCGCTGGACCTGCAGGCGCTGCGCACCACCGCGGAGGACCGGTCGCGACCGGGCCCGTACAACAGCTACGCCGTCGCCGGCCTCCCGCCCACGCCGATCGCGGCGCCCGGCAAGGAGGCGATCGCCGCGGCGCTGGAACCCGAGCCGGGGCCCTGGCTGTACTTCGTGCGCTGCCAGACCGACGGCACGTCCTGCTTCGGGGCGACGATCGAGGAGCACAACGACAACGTGCGCGCCGCGCGCCAGAACGGCGCCTTCTGACCGGTCGTGATCGCAGCGAGTTGCACGCTGTGGTCGCCGGGACAGCGCCGGTGCACTGCTCGAACCGATCACGTGCCGCGAGCAGCACCTCGGCGTTGCCGCGGCCGCAGCGTCGTGCTGGTCGCATCGATCACGGGCTGCGCTGCTGCGCGGTGCGGGCAGGCCGTACCCGGCCAGCCGCTGCGTCACCGGTCACGGCCTCGGCGAGGGTCCGGTGCGTCCCGCGGAACCGATCCGCGCGGTCCACGGACTCGGCATCGATTCCGCGCGCCCCGGGCCCGCACGGCCGCGGTGCAGGTGCAGCGCGGGTTACCCGGGGACCCGAACGAGGAGAACCACTAGTCCTCGGGCCTGCCGAAGAAGCCCGGCGGGGGGATCGGGGACGGTGTCGCGGCACCGTCCACGGGCACCGCGACACCGTGGGCGAAGCGGCGGAGCTCGGGCCCGGTGAGCACCCGCGCCGGGAACGGGTCACCCGCGGCCCGCCGCGCGAGCTCGACCACCGGTAGCGGCTCCGCGGACGCGACGAGGACGAGGTTGCCGAACCGGCGCCCGTGGAGCAGCTGCGGCACCGCCAGCACGGCGACCTCCGCGAACACCGCGGCGGCGGCCGCGACCTGCGTGCGGGCGAACGCGAGCGACCCGCCGTCGGCGACGTTCGCGGCGTAGATCCCGCCGTCGGTGAGCACGGCGGCCGCGGCGCGCACGAACTCCACCGAGGTGAGGTGCGCCGGCGTGCGCGCACCGGCGAACACGTCGAGCACCAGCAGGTCGGCCGAGCCCGCGGGCACGTCGGCGAGCGTGGCCCTCGCATCGCCGACGACGACCTCGATGCCGGTGCCGTCGGCGGGTAGCCGGGAGGAGACGAGCTCGACGAGGCCCCCGTCCAGCTCGACCACCCGCTGGGGGGACCGGGGGCGGGTGGCGGCGACGTAGCGGGCGAGGGTCCAGGCGCCACCGCCGAGGTGCAGCGCCCGGAGCGGCGCGGTGGGCGGGGCCATGAGGTCGGCGACGTGCGCGAGGCGCCGCACGTACTCGAACTCGAGGTGCGTGGGGTCGTCGAGGTCGACGTGCGACTGCGCCGTGCCGTCCAGCAGCAGGGTCCAGCCTTGCGGCCGGTCGGGGTCGCCGACGAGCTCGGCCGTCCCGTGATCAACCTCGGCGGTGACGACCGCCCGCGCCACCCGCTGCTGCACGCCCCGATCCTGCACCCCTCGATCCTGCCCTGCCGCCGCCCGCGCCGCCCTCGGCGGCCGGCGGGTTGTCCACCTCGCGGTCCGGCCGTCCACAGATCCGCGGCGGCGCTCGGCCGGGGCCGCCCCCACGCCGAACATCGACAGCACGCAGCGGTGGCGGGGAGGGGCTGAAGGACATGGTCGGGACGGGGAGCGTGCAGGTGGGGATCGCGCTGCCGGTCGTGATGTCCGCCGGTGCCGGTGTCTGGGCCGGCGCCGGTGCGCGGGTGCTGTTGCGCCGGCTCCGCCGAGGCACCCGGATCCCGCCGCCCCGGTGCGAGCTGGGGGTGGCCGCGCTCTGGGCGGCCACGGGAGCGGCGTGGGCCGCAGGCGGGGTGCCGGGGGAGTGGGTACCCGCCCTGCTGGGGCTGGGGTGGCTCACCGTCGCGGCCGGCGCGGTCGACCTGCGGCACCGGCGGTTGCCGAACGCGCTCACGGTGCCGGCGCTGCCGGTCGCGTTGGTGCTCCTGCTGCCGGTGGGCCCGGAGGCGGTCGTCCGGGGCGCGGGTGGCGGGGCCGTGGCCGCCGCGGCGCACCTCGCGCTCCACCTCGTCGACGCGCGGGCGGTCGGCGCGGGCGACGTGAAGCTCGCCGCCCCGCTGGGTGCGGTGCTGGCGGCGGTGACGTGGCCGGCGCTCGTGCTGGGGGCGGTGGCGGCCGCGACGTTCACGGTCGTGCTCGCCGCGATCGGCTCGCCCGCGCGGTCCGGGGCCCGGGCGCCGGCCACTGCGGGGCCGGGGCCGCCGCGCGGGCGGCGGCTCGTGGCTCGGGCGGTGCCGCACGGGCCCTCGATGCTGCTCGCCACCTGGCTGGTTGCGGTCGTGCTCCTCGCACTGGGTGCGGGGCCGGACAGGTGGGGGAGGTGAGAGAATCCCGATCGTGCTGCGCTGGATCACCGCCGGGGAGTCCCACGGTCCTGCCCTGGTCGCCGTGCTGGAGGGCATGGTCGCCGGGGTCGGGATCACCACCAAGGAGGTCGCCGCGGAGCTCGCGCGCCGCCGCCTGGGCTACGGCCGGGGTGCGCGGATGAAGTTCGAGGCCGACGAGCTCGAGGTCATCGGCGGGATCCGGCACGGCGTCACCCAGGGCGGCCCGGTCGCGGTCCGCATCGGCAACACCGAGTGGCCGAAGTGGGAGACGGTCATGGCGGCCGATCCCGTCGACCCCGAGCTGATCGCCGGGCGGGCCCGCAACGCGCCGCTCACCCGGCCCCGTCCCGGTCACGCCGACCTCGCGGGGATGACGAAGTACGGCTTCGACGACGCGCGGCCGGTCCTGGAGCGCGCCAGCGCCCGCGAGACCGCGGCGCGGGTCGTGCTGGGCACCGTCGCGAGGGCGTTCCTGGCCCAGGCCTTCGACGTCGCGATCGTGTCGCACGTGGTGGCGCTCGGCGCCGCGGAGGCGCCCGAGGGCGAGGCCCCCGGTCCGGGCGACCTGGATCGCGTGGACGCGAGCCCGGTGCGGGCCTGGACGGACGAGGCCACCGCGGCCATGGTCGCCGAGGTCGACGCCGCGCAGCAGGACGGCGACACGCTCGGCGGCGTGGTCGAGGTGATCGCCTACGGCCTCCCGGTGGGCATCGGCTCGTACGTGCAGAGCGACCGCAGGCTCGACGCGCGGCTCGCCGGGGCGCTCATGGGCATCCAGGCGATGAAGGGCGTCGAGATCGGCGACGGCTTCCGCACGGCCCGCCGGCGCGGCAGCGCCGCGCACGACGAGATGGTGCCCGGTGAGCCGGTGCAGCGCCTGTCCAACCGGGCCGGCGGCATCGAGGGCGGCATGACCAACGGTGAGCCGGTGCGGGTGCGGGTCGCGATGAAGCCGATCTCCACGGTCCCGAGGGCGCTGCGCACCGTCGACGTGGCCACCGGCGAGCCCGCGCTGGCGATCCACCAGCGCTCCGACGTCTGCGCCGTACCGGCGGCGGGCGTGGTGGCCGAGGCGATGGTCGCGCTGGTGCTGGCCGAGGCCGCGCTGGAGAAGTTCGGCGGCGACTCCCTCGCCGAGACCCGCCGCAACCTGCGCGGGTACCTCGACACGACGCCCACCGGCACCACGCCGGCCGACACGGTGGACTGAGGCAGCGGCGCCACCCGCGGGCCGCTCGCGCGGATCGTCAGGGTTCGGCGCGTTCCCGGGCGCCGCCGCGGCCGCGGTGGGTCCCCGCGTGGAAGGCCGCGGCGCGCTCCGACGGCTTGCCCCGCTCGCGGCACTCGGCCGGGCCGGCCGCGGTGGGCTCGGGGTCGTCGTCGGCCACGAAAGCGGTGAACGGCGTCCCGGAGTCGATGCCACCGGGGGCGCGCAGCTGCGGTTCGATGTGCGACTGGCGTCGGCGGCGGGGGAGCGGAAGCTGCTCCCGCGCGGGCGTGGGCCCGTCCGGCGGCAGGGGCATGGCGTCCGGGTGGGTCACCGATCGCCCTCGCTGCGCCGCTCGCTCTCGCGGTGGGTCACCAGCTGCTCCGATCGTGCGGAATCGCGGTCCTGGCGCACGATATCTGATCTCCGATCGGGCCGCCGACGGAGCCGGGCAGGAGCACCCGTACGTGCCTGCACCGGGTCTTCCCGGCGGTCACTACGCTGGTTGCGTGCCTGTCGAGAGTCGCCCCACGCTCGTCGTCGTCGGTCCGCCCGGGTCCGGGAAGACCACGGTCGGTCGCGTCCTGGCCCGGCGCCTCGGCGTCGCCTTCGCCGACGTCGACGCGATGATCGTGGAGCGCACCGGGCGGGCGATCGCCGACCTGTTCCTCCAGGACGGTGAGGACGGGTTCCGGCGCATCGAGCGGGAGGTCGTCGCGGAGGCGCTGGCGAACCACGACGGGGTGCTCGCCCTCGGCGGCGGTGCCGTCCTCGCGGCCGAGACCCGCGCGCTGCTGGGGGCCCACCGGGTCGTGCACCTGTCCGTCGGGCTGGCCGACGGGCTGCGGCGCACCGGCATGTCCACGGCGCGGCCGCTGCTCGCGGGCGTCAACCCGCGTGCCACGTTCAAGGCACTCCTCGACGCGCGGGCGCCGCTGTACCGGGAGGTGGCCACCGTGGAGGTCGCCACGGACCGCCGCAGCCCCAACCAGGTGGCGCGGGCGGTGCTGGAAGCGCTCGGCGAGATTCCTGCCTCCGCCGCGCCCGACCCGGTCGACCCGGACGACCCGCTCGACCGGCCCACCCCGCGGGGTGGCTCCACGCTGCCGGACCCCACCGTCCGGCTCTGAACCGACCGGCGCCGACCCGTCAACCTCTGGGCGCAGCGGCCGTCAGTAGGGTGATCGCCGTGACTTCGACGGTGCGGATCGACGTGGCCACGGAGCGGCCGTACCCGGTGCTCGTGGGCCGCGGGGTCCGCGCGGAGCTGGCGGCCACCGTCAACGGGCTGGACGCGGCGGCCGCGCTGATCGTGCACCAGCCGGCGCTGGCCGACCTGGCGGAGGCGGTCCGGGAAGAGCTTTCGGACGCGGGCGTCGACGCGCACCGCGTGGAGGTCCCGGACGCCGAGGACGGCAAGGCCTTGGCCGTCGCCGGCTTCTGCTGGGAGGTCTGCGGCCGGATCGGCCTGACGCGGGGCGACGTCGTCGTGTCGCTGGGCGGTGGCGCGGTCACCGACCTCGCCGGGTTCGTCGCGGCCACCTGGATGCGCGGTGTGCGGGTGGTGCACGTGCCCACCACGCTGCTCGCGATGGTCGACGCGGCGGTCGGCGGGAAGACCGGCATCAACACGGCCGCGGGCAAGAACCTCGTCGGCGCGTTCCACGAGCCCACCGCGGTGCTCGTCGACCTGGCGGTGCTCGACACGCTGCCGGCGCCGGAGCTGGTGGCGGGGAGCGCGGAGATCGTGAAGACCGGCTTCATCGCCGACCCGATGATCCTGGAGCGCATCGAGGCCGGTGCGGCGGCGGCGCTGGACCCGGCGGGCGCGGTGCTGCCCGAGCTGGTGGAGCGCTCGATCCGGGTCAAGGCCGACGTGGTGGCGGCGGACCTGCGCGAGTCGCACCTGCGGGAGATCCTGAACTACGGCCACACGCTCGGGCACGCGATCGAGCGGCGCGAGGAGTACCGCTGGCGCCACGGCGCCGCGGTGAGCGTCGGCCTGGTGTTCGCGGCCGAGCTGGCGCGGGCCGCGGGCCGGCTCGACGATGCCACGGCCGACCGGCACCGGGCGGTGCTCGAGTCGCTCGGGCTGCCCGTCGGCTACGCGGCGGGGGTGCTGCCCGAGCTGGTCGAGTCGATGCGTGGCGACAAGAAGGCGAGGGCGGGCACGTTGCGTTTCGTGGTGCTGGACGGGTTGGCGAAGCCGGGGCGGCTGGAGGGTCCGGACCCGCAGCTGCTGGAGCGGGCGTACGCGGCGGTGTCGGCATGAGCGAGCAGAACCGGGTCCTCGTGCTCAACGGGCCGAACCTGGGCCGGCTCGGCACCCGGGAGCCCGCCGTGTACGGCCGCACCACCTACGCCGACCTCGTCGCGCTGTGCGAGCGCACCGGCGCCGAGCTGGGCTGCCACGTCGAGGTCCGCCAGACCGACCACGAGGGCGAGCTGCTGGGCTGGCTGCACGAGGCCGCCGACGCGGGCGCGCCGGTGGTGCTCAACGCCGCCGCGTGGACCCACACCTCGGTGGCGGTGCGCGACGCGTGCTCCCAGCTCACCGCGCCGCTGATCGAGGTGCACATCACGAACGTGCACCGGCGTGAGGAGTTCCGCCACCACTCCTACATCTCCGGGGTCGCCACCGGCGTGATCGTCGGGCTCGGGGTGGACGGCTACGCACTGGCCTTGCGGTGGATCGCCGCCCACACGCAGGCCCAGGCGTAGGAGCGGCACATAGGGTGGGCCCATGTCCTTCCCCGCGCGGCGATCGGCCCTGCGTGCGCTCCTGACCGGCGCGGGCGTCGACGCGCTGCTCGTCACCGACCTGGTCAACGTCGGCTACCTGACCGGTTTCACCGGGTCGAACGCGGCGCTGCTGGTGCACGCGGACGGCGACGGCGCGAGCCGCTTCTGCACCGACGGCCGCTACCGCACGCAGGCGGCGGCGGAGGTGCCGGACCTGGAGACCGTGATCGACCGGGCCAGCGGGCTGGGGCTGGCGACGCGGGCACCGAAGCTCTCGATCGAGCGGTTGGGCTTCGAGTCCGACGCGGTCACCGTCGACGCGCACGACGCGCTGGCCACGGCCGCAGGCGGTGTCGTCCTGCACCGGGCGCCCGGGCTCGTGCAGCGGCTGCGGGCGGTGAAGGACGCCGCCGAGGTCGAGGCGTTGCGGCGGGCCTGCGGGGTGGGCGACGCGGCCCTCGCGGCCCTGCTCGCGGCGGGCGGGCTGCGGCCGGGGCGCACCGAGCGGGAGGTGGCGCTCGACCTGGAGGACCGGATGCGGGCCCACGGCGCCACCGCCCCGGCGTTCGAGACCATCCTGGCCGCCGGGGAGCACTCGGCCGTGCCGCACCACCGCCCGACGGCCGCCGAGCTGCGGCCGGGCGACCTGGTGAAGCTCGACTTCGGCGCGCTCGTCGACGGGTACCACTCCGACATGACCCGCACCGTCGTGCTCGGCCCGCCCGCGGACTGGCAACGGGAGCTGCACGCGCTCGTCGCCGAGGCGCAGGCGGCGGGCCGCGCGGCGCTGGCGCCCGGCGCCGAGGTCACGGCGGTGGACGCCGCGGCCCGTGGCGTGGTCGAGCGGGCGGGGCGCGGCGAGGAGTTCGTGCACGGCCTAGGCCACGGCGTCGGCCTGCAGATCCACGAGGCGCCGTACGTGGGCAAGACCGGCACCGGGGCGCTCGCCGCCGGCATGGTGGTGACGGTGGAGCCCGGCGTCTACCTCCCCGGCCGCGGCGGTGTGCGGATCGAGGACACGCTCGTGGTGCGGGACTCCGGCCCGGAGCTGCTCACCCACACCACGCGCCGGCTGCTCGAAGTCTGACGGTAAACTGGGTCGTGGACGACGGCGCCGCTGCAGCGCGCCGCTTCATGGAACAACCCCGGCGCGTGACGAGAGCGATCGACCCTGCGCGCCCGTAGACGCAAGGAGTCAGGCGCACGTGGCGACGACGAACGACCTCAAGAACGGTCTGGTGCTCAACCTCGACGGCCAGCTGTGGTCGATCACGGCGTTCCAGCACGTGAAGCCCGGCAAGGGCGGTGCGTTCGTGCGCACCACGCTGAAGAACGTGCTCACGGGCAAGGTCGTCGACAAGACCTTCAACGCCGGCACCAAGGTCGACACCGCCACCGTCGACCGGCGGGACATGACCTACCTCTACCGGGACGGCGCCGACTTCGTCTTCATGGACGGCGACACCTACGACCAGATCCCGGTCCCGGAGACGGTGGTCGCCGGGAACGCCGGCTACATGCTGGAGAACCAGGGCGCGATGGTCGCGTTCCACGAGGGCACCGCGCTCTACGTGGAGCTGCCGACGTCGGTGGAGCTGGTCATCTCCCACACCGACCCGGGCTTGCAGGGCGACCGCTCCACCGGCGGTACCAAGCCCGCCACCCTGGAGACCGGCGCCGAGATCCAGGTGCCGCTGTTCGTCACGACCGGCGAGAAGGTCAAGGTGGACACCCGCGACGGGCGCTACCTGGGCCGCGTATCGAACTGATGGCCGAGCCACGGCTGCAGAGGGCGCGCACGAGGGCGCGAAAGCGCGCCCTCGACATCCTCTTCGAGTCCGAGGCGCGCGGCGACGACCCGCTCACCGTCCTCGCGCAGCGCCGCGAGACCGATGACGCGCCCCCGGTCTCGGACTACGCCGCGATGCTCGTCGAGGGCGTGGTGGCGCACCGCGAGCGCATCGACCAGCTCCTCGCCGAGCACGCCGAGGGCTGGACGGTGGCGCGGATGCCCGCGGTCGACCGCACCTTGCTGCGGATCGGCGTGTTCGAGCTGCTGTGGGTCGACGAGATCGACGACCCGGTGGCGATCACCGAGGCGGTCGAGCTGGCGCGGGCCCTCTCCACCGACGACAGCCCGCGCTTCCTCAACGGCGTGCTCGGTCGCATCGCCGACATCGCCGAGCACCTGCGCGCCACCCGCTGAACGCGGTCGCGCGCTCTCCCGGATCACGCAGCTCCGCCCGGCCGCACACACTCTCGCCGCACGGCACACACGCCCCAGCGTGTGCGCCGACCCGACTCGCTGTGTGCGGACCGCCCGCCCCCGGGCGCCCAGCGGCTCAGAGCGCTGTTCCTGCGGCTAGGGCCAACACCAGTAGCAGGCCCGCCTGGCGCACGTGCACCCAGGCCAGCGCGGCGTACCAGAGCGGCCAGACCGGGAACCCCGGCGGCGGCTCGGCAGGCGGTGGGCGACGGAACCGGGGCCACACCTTCGCCAGCCGCGGCAGCGCGAGCACCACGGCGAGCGCGGGCCAGGGCATCGCCCCCACCAGCACGCACAGGACCACCAGCACGTAGAAGGCGGCCATCAGCGCGAGCGTCACGGTGCGGGCGCGGCGCTCGCCGAGGATCACCGGCAGCGTCCGGATCCCGAGCGGGGCGTCGAAGGGGATCTTGTCGATGTGCTTGCCCATCAGCACCGTGGTGCAGAGCAGGCCGTAGGGCAGCGACGCGAGCAGCACCGTCCAGGTGATCGACCCGGTGGCCGCGAAGTAGGTGCCCCCGACCATGAGCGGCCCCCACACCACGAGCACGTCCGGCTCGCCGAGCCCGCGCTTCTTCAGGCGCAGCGGGGGTGCGGTGTAGGCGACGCTGAGCACGAACCCGGCCACGGCGAACGCCACCACCGGCCAGCCGCGCGCCAGCGCCAGCACCACGAGGATCGCCAGGTCAGCGAGGTTGACCAGCACGATCGCGACGAGGAGCGTCCGGCGCGACACCAGCCCGGAGAGCACGGGGTGCGGGGCGTAGAGGGCGCGCGGGTAGCTCGCCGTGTCGCTGCCGGCCTGCGTGTCGTACAGGTCGTTCATGAGGTTGTTGGCGACGTGCGCCAGCACGATCCCGACGACGGCGAGCGTGAGCCACCGCCAGTCGAGACCCGGCTCGCCGACGGCGAGCAGCGCCGCGACCAACCCCGACACCACGGTCATCGGCAGCACGGCCGCCCGGCTCACCACGATCCAGCGCGTGATCGGATCGATCGGCCCGTCGGGCGGTGGGTTGGTGGTGCGCAGCGCGTACGCCCACGAACGCAGCCTGCCAGCCTCAGCCACGACCCGAGGGTACTGCCGACTACCGGATGAACCGGTCCACGAAGCCGGCCCCGAGGCCGACCTCCTCGTAGTGCGAGCGGCACAGGTCGATGTAGTCGAAGACGTCGAAGGTGCCGTCCGGCTTGCCCTGCTCGTCGAGCCAGATGAGCGGGCCGGTCACGTTGAACGTGATGCGGGTCGGCTCGTCGGACTCGTAGGTGACGAGCGTGTGGCCCTCGCCGGGCGCCTCGTAGACGAAGTCGCCCGCGACGGCGACCCAGTCGTGCTCCAGGTAGCCCCACTTGCCCGAGATCGTGTACGCGAACACCTGGTGCGGGTGGTAGTGGCGGTTCACCAGGCCCGCGCTGCGCGCCATGAGCACGTCGCACCAGCGGTTCTGGCTGGTCGAGATGAACAGCGGGCGGGAACCGACCGTCTCGGACAGCGGGATGTAGTAACGGTCGTCGTCGATGGGACCGTCCGAGACGTGCAGGTCCGGCAGGGCTCCCGGCCGGAAGACGTTCTCGATCGGCTCGATCTCGCGCCAGAACTCCGTCGTCATGGCCGACAGGATCCGCCGGTCGGGCCGTGCGCGCCCGTCTCAGGGTGCACGGCGCCCGACCGTGGGCGTACCGCCGCCCATGGCGCGGGCCCGCCACCGGCGCGGCGGGCAGCCGTACGCGGCGCGGAAGACCCGGCTGAAGTGGTCGGCGTTCGGCATGCCCCACGCGCTGCACACGGACTCGATCGTGTGCCCGGCGAGCGCCGGGTCGGCGAGGTCGCGCCGGCAGCGTTCCAGCCTGCGCCGCTGCACGAGCTTGGACACGGAGGTTCCCTCGCGCTGGAAGAGCTTGTGCAGGTAGCGCACCGAGATGAAGTGCGCGGCCGCGATCTGCTCGGGGCCGAGGCCCGGCTCGGCGAGGTGCTGCTCGATGTAGGCGTGGATGCCGCGCAGCAGGAGCGCGGCCGGGTCGCTCGGCACCGCGGGCCGCCCGGTGCTGAAGAGGGAGCGGAGCAGTCCGACCATGCTGTCGGTCAGGCCGTCGGACTCGGAGACGGAGCCGTCGTCGAGCCCGTCGAGGAGCCCGGTGAGGAAGGGCCCGATCCGGGCCGCGAGCCCCGAGTCGCCCGCGATGCGCATGGCCGTGCGGGTGCTGATGTGGTCGGCGTGCGGGCCGAGCAGGTACTTCGGGAAGTTGAAGACGATCAGCTCGAACGGCTCGTCGGACCGACCGTTGATGATGTCGATCGTGTAGGGCCGCGACGTGTCCTGGGTGCACAGGTCGCCGGGCACGAGCACGCCCGCCCGGTCCTGCTGGCTCACGCGGCAGTTCCCGCGGCGGACGAGGTGCAGCTGCAGCTCCTCGGGATCGCCCGCCCGGATGCCGCGCGGGGTGCGGATGCAGGTGTTCGGGTCCCCGGTCACCCGGTACGCCTGGATCGGGCCGAGCCGGTGCCCGAGCACCCGGC
The DNA here is from genome assembly GCF_054486945.1 of Pseudonocardia wallangbongensis. Classification (NCBI taxonomy): domain Bacteria; kingdom Bacillati; phylum Actinomycetota; class Actinomycetes; order Pseudonocardiales; family Pseudonocardiaceae; genus Pseudonocardia; species Pseudonocardia wallangbongensis. The sequence goes on along the minus strand of NZ_JBRERS010000001.1, from coordinate 66,714 downwards.
CGAAGAAGGGCCCGAACGTGGGCACTGCCCGTTCCCGCTCGATGCGGAGCGGGAAGAAGATCTTCGACGCGGCCTCGTGCCAGCACTCGAACCGCTCGGCGGGCGGGACGCTGCGCGTGTCGACAAGGACGGCCATCGTCGTCCGCCTCCTCGCGGTCGCCGGTGCTGACCATCACAGTTGCCGGGTCGGCGCGGTGTCAAGGCGATGCCGTGACGTGGAAAGATCATCTACGTACCACGGTGCGTAGCGAGTCGTTCACCTGACGTCATCGGCATCCGTGCGGGCGCGCACTGCTCCCGCGCTCCCGCGCACAGGTCCCGGCGGAGTGCCTGCCCCCGTCCCATGGCTCGCTAGCGTCCCGCGGCAGTTGATCGTGACGCAGGCCGAAGGGCGGGGTCATGGGCGTTCCCCTCCGCAGGCGCGAGTTCCTGCGCGGTGTGGCCACGGCGGGCTCCCTGGCCGGGGCGTCGGGCCTGCTGGCCGCCTGCGGCGGCCTCGCGGGTTCGGAGCAGTCCGGCGGCACCGGCGGCACGACGATCCGGATCGCCCACATCACGCCGCAGACCGGCCCACTGGCGGGTTTCAGCGAGCCGGACGCCTACCTCCTCGATCTCGTCCGCGCCGCGTACGCCAAGGGCGTGCAGGTCGGCGGCACGACGTACCAGCTCGAGATCATCACGAAGGACGCGGCGTCGGACACGAACCGGGCGGCGGAGGCGGCGCGCGAGGCGATCCTGCACGACCAGGTGGACCTCATCGTCACCGGCGTGACGCCGACGGTCGCGAACCCCGTCTCCGACCAGGCGGAAGCCGCGGGCGTGCCGTGCATCGCCTCGCTCGTGCCGTGGGAGAGCTGGTTCACCGGCCGGGGTGGGGACCCGGCGACCGGGTTCCGGTACACGGTCTGCTTCTTCACGGGGGCGAGCGGGGAGATCGAGGCCGTGCCGCCGGTGTGGCAGCGCCTGCCCGTCCCGGAGCGGACGATCGGGGCGCTCTGGCCGAACAACGTCGACGGCGACACGTTCCGCGCCGCCTTCACCCCCGCGATCGAGGGCATCGGCTTCCGGCTCGTCGACCCCGGCCCGTACGCGGAGCCCGCGAGCGACTACAGCGCCCAGATCAACCAGTTCCGCTCCGACGGGGTGCAGATCTTCACCGGGTGCCCCGCCCCGCCCGACTTCACGACGTTCTGGCGCCAGTGCCGGCAGAACGGGTTCGTGCCGCCGTACGCCTACGTGCACAAGGCGATCCTGTTCCCGGCGGCGGTGGAGGCGCTCGGCGATCTCGGCGAGAACCTCATGACGAGCGCGTGGTGGACGCCCGACCTCCCGTACACGTCGTCGCTGGACGGGATGACCGCGAAGGCGCTCGCCGAGGGGTACCAGCAGCGGAGCGGGCACCAGTGGATGCAGCCGATGGGGTTCACCTACGCGCTCTTCGAGGTGGCGCTCGCGGGGATCAGGGCGGCCGCGGACCCCAAGGACCGCGAGGCGCTCGCCGGCGCGCTGCGGGCCCTGCGCACCGAGACGATCGTCGGCCCGCTCGACTTCGGCGCCGGGCCGGCCCCGAACGTCGCGTTCACGCCGGTGTTCCCCACCCAGTGGCAGCGCGGGACCGGACCGTACCCGTACGAGCTGGTGATCGTGGACAACGCGGTGGCCCCGGACGTCGCGATCACGGGCGACGTCCGGCCGCTCCCGGGGTCGGGGGCGGCCTAGTGGTGGTGCCGCTCGTCGCCCCGGCCTTCGAGGTGGAGCACGTCGCGCTGGCGTTCGGCGCGCACACCGTGCTGCGCGACGTCTCGCTGGCCGTGGCCCCCGGCGAGGCGGTCGGGATCGTCGGTCCGAACGGGGCCGGGAAGTCGACGCTGCTCGACGTCGTCACCGGTGAGCGGCGGCCGGACGGCGGCCGGGTGCGCCTGTACGGCAGCGACATCGGGCGCGAGCCGGCGCGCCGGCGCTGCATGCTCGGCCTGGGCCGCACCCACCAGATCCCGCGCCCGTTCACCGGCCTGACGGTGCTCGAGAACGTGCTGGTCGGGGCGTTCCGCGGGGCTGGGCTGCGGCGCGGGGACGCGTACGCGGCGGGCCTCGCGGCGCTGGAGCGCACCGGCCTCGCCGACCGGGCCGACCGGCCCGCGGGCGACCTCGGCCTGCTCGACCGCAAGCGCCTCGAGCTCGCCAGGGCGCTCGCCACCGGGCCGGACGTCCTGCTGCTCGACGAGATCGCGGGCGGGCTCACCGCGCCCGAGACGGAGTCGCTCATCGCCCTGCTGCGCGAGCTGCACCGCGGGGGCACCACGATCGTCTGGGTCGAGCACGTGCTGCGGGCGCTGACCCGGATCGTCACGCGGGTGGCCTGCCTCGCGGTCGGCGAGATCATCGCCGACGGGCCGCCGGACGCGGTGATGGCGGACCCCCGGGTGGTCGCGGCGTACCTCGGTCGACCGGGGGCGGTGCTCCTGTGACCCGGCTCCTGGAGGCCGACGGCCTCGACGTCTTCCACGGGCACCTGCAGGCGCTGCACGAGGTGTCGATCAGCGTGGACGAGGGCGAGACGGTGGCGCTGGTCGGCGCGAACGGCGCCGGGAAGTCGACGCTGCTCAGCACGCTCGCCGGTGCCCACCGGCCCCGCCGCGGGCACGTCCGGTGGGGCGGGCGGGACGTGACCGCGTTGCCGGCCCACCGCCGCGTCCGTCTCGGCGTGTCGCTCACCCCGGAGGGCAGGCGGCTCTTCCCGAGCCTCACGGTGGAGGAGAACCTGCAGGTCGGCGGCTGGAGGGCGCGGCCGGGTGCCTGGAGCACCGAACGCGTCTACGAGGAGTTCCCGCTCGTGGCCGGCGTGCGCGAGCGGCGGGCCGACGCGCTCTCCGGCGGGGAGCGGCAGGCCGTGGCGATCGCCCGCTCGCTGCTCGCGAACCCGCGCGTGCTGCTGCTCGACGAGGTGTCGCTCGGCCTCGCCCCGGTGGTCGTCGACCAGCTCTACGCGTCGTTGTCGGCCGTCCGCGGCGGGGGCACCGGCCTGCTGCTGGTCGAGCAGGACCTGCAGCGGGCGATGGAGGCCTGCGACCGGATGTACTGCCTGCTCGAAGGCCGCGTCGTGCTCGCAGGCCGGCCGGGCGAGCTGAACCGCGACCGGGTGGTGGCCGCGTACTTCGGGATGCGGGACGCGTCATGACGCAGGCGCTGGTGCAGGGCGTCCTCGTCGGCGGGCAGTACGCGCTCTTCGCCGCCGGGCTGTCGCTGATGTTCGGCGTGATGCGCATCGTCAACCTCGCGCACGGCGCGCTCGCCGTGGCCGGCGCGTACCTCGCGAGCACCGCGATCGTCTCGCTGGGCGTGCCCGCGCCGGTGGCGGTCCTGCTCGCCCTCGTCGTGATGGCCGGAGTCGGGTGGGCCCTGCAGCGGCTCGTGCTGGATGCGACGATGCGGTCGGGCGAGTTCACGACGCCGCTGGTGACGTTCGCGCTGTCGGTCGTCATCGGGAACCTGTTGCTGATGCTCTTCGGCTCCGACGTGCGGTCGATCGCGCTCGCCGGGCTGGAGACCGCGAGCGTCCCGATCACGGCGACGCTGTCGGTGGGCTGGATCAGCGTGCTGGTGTTCGTCGCGGCGGTGGTGATCCTCGGCGGGGTGCAGCTGTTCCTGCACCGCACGGTGCTGGGCCGGGTGGTGCGCGCCGCGGCCGACGACAGCGCCACCGCCGCGCTCATGGGCGTCGACCACCGCGTCGTGTTCTCGGCGGTCACGGCGTTCGGGCTGGTCACCGCGACGATCGCGGGGATCGCGTTCGGGGTGCAGTCGAGCTTCGACCCGAACAGCGGTGTGCTGCTCCTGCTGTTCGCCTTCGAGACGATCGTGATCGGTGGGCTCGGCTCGCTCTGGGGCACGCTCGCCGGCGGGATCGTGCTCGGGGTGAGCCAGACGGTCGCCGCGGCCGTCGACGTGCAGTACTCGCTGCTCGCCGGGCACGTCGTGTTCCTGGCGTTCCTGTTCGCCCGCCCGCGCGGGATCTTCCCGGGGACGTGGCAGTGACGGTGGCCGAGCGCGGCAGGGCCACCGCCCCGGTGGTCCGGGTCGTGCGCCTGGACCGGACCTCGATCGCGGCACTGGTCGGCGCCGCCGCGCTGCTAGTGGCGCTCGCGGCGCTGCCGTTCGTGTTCGCCGGGCCCGTGCAGAACGCCCTGACCACCGTGTTCCTGCTGGCCACGATGGCGTCAATGTGGAACCTGCTCGCCGGGTACGCCGGGCTGGTGTCCTTCGGACAGCAGGCGTTCCTCGGCGTCGGGGCCTACACGTTGCTCGTGGCCGTGCGCGCCGGCGTCAACCCCTTCGCGGCCGTCCCCATCGCGGCGGTGGTGTCGCTCGCGGTCGCGGTGCCGCTGTCGTACGGGTTGTTCCGCACCCGCGGTGCCTATTTCGCGATCGCCACGTGGGTGGTCGCCGAGGCGTTGCGGCTGCTCGTGATCACCGTCCCGGCACTCGGCGGCGGTGAGGGGGCGACGCTGCCCCCGACCGGGCTGGACCCCGTCCTCCGCACCGCGCTGACCTACTGGACCGCCCTCGCCGTCGTGACGGCGTCGCTCGCCGGGATCTGGCTGCTGCTGCGGTCCCGGACCGGCCTCGACGCGGCCGCGGTGCGCGACGACGAGCGGGCCGCGGTCGCCGTGGGCGTGCGCGCGAGCCGGGCCCGGCGCGTGCCGTACCTGGTGTCCGCGGCCGGGTTCGGCGCGGCCGGTGCCGTGCTGTTCCTGGCCAACCTGCGGCTCGAGCCGGCGTCGATCTTCAACGTGAACTACAGCGCGAACGCGTTCTTCATGGCGCTGATCGGGGGCGTCGGCACCGTCGAGGGACCGGTGGTCGGCGCGCTGGTCTTCTACGCGCTGCAGTTCTTCCTCGCCGACCTCGGGGCCGCCTACCTCGTGCTGCTCGGGGTCGTCGCGATCGTCGTGATGCTGGTGGCACCGGAGGGCCTCTGGGGTCGGTTCTCGCGGTGGCGCGGGGTCGTGCTGTTCCCGATCGGATACCGGGTGCGCCCGGAGCGGACGCAACGAGAAGGGGAGTCGTAGATGAGAGCCTTGGTGACCCGGGGAGCCCGGACCATGGAGGTCGGCGAGGTGGCCGACCCCGGCGAGCCCGGGGCAGGGCAGGTGCTGATGCGGCCGGAGGCGGTCGGGATCTGCGGGTCCGACCTGCACTTCTACACCGGCGAGCTGGCGACGCCGCGGGCGTTCGGCTCGCAGTACCCGCGGGTGCAGGGGCACGAGTTCTCCGCGGTCATCGAGGCGCTCGGCGCCGGCTGCCCGCCCGGGCTCGCGGTCGGGCAACGGGTGGCCGTGCACCCGCTGTCGGCGTGCGGGCGGTGCCGGGCGTGCCGGATCGGGCGGGGGAACGCGTGCCCGAACTTCCGGCTGGTCGGGGTGCACGTCGATGGTGCGCTCGCCGACCGTGTCACGGTGGCGGCCGAGCAGGTGTTCGCCGTCGGCGACCTGCCGCCGGCCGTCACGGCGTTCTGCGAGCCGATGTCGATCGGGGTGCGCGCGCTGGAGCGCGGAGCGGTCGCCGGGAGCGACACGGTCGTCGTGCTCGGTGCGGGCCCGATCGGCCAGGCCGTCACGGTCGGCGCGCTCGACCGCGGCGCCCGGGTGCTGGTCGGCGACCTCGTCGCGGACCGGCTCGCGCCTGCCGCGCGGGCGGGGGCGGACGTGCTCCACGGCGCGGACGCGGACATCGTGGCGGCCGCGCGGGAGTGGTCGGGCGAAGAGGGCCCCTCGGTGGTCGTCGACTGCACCGGGCACCCGGCCGCGATCGCCGACGGGGTGGCGATGGTGTCGCCGGCCGGACGCGTGGTCGTCGTCGGCATCTCCCACGAGAAGGTGGCGCTGCCCGTCAACGCGTTCACGCGCAAGGAGATCGACCTGCTCGGCTCGACCGTCTGCAGCGCGGCCGACTTCGCCGAGGCCGTGCGGCTCGTCGGTCGGCACCGGGAACAGGTCGAGCGGCTGGTGACGCACCAGGTTCCGCTGGCGGAGGCGCCGGCGGCCGTGGAGCACGCGCTGCACCATCCCGGCGACGTCATGAAGCTGGTGATCCGGACGGACGGCGCCTGATTCGCCGCCGGAGTTCGTGGCCGCGCCGATCGAGCCGCAGGCGGTCGAACGGGTCGGCGAGCCCGACGAGGTCGGGTTCGCCGTGACCCACCTGTGCTCGGATCGAGCCGCGTTCGTGACCGGCGCGGCGCTACCCGTGGACGGCGGATACGCGGCTCAGGCGCTCGGACGGGCCTCGGGCGGCAGCACACCCCAGTCGATCAGCTGGTCGGTGAGCTCACCGGGCGTCATGTCGTAGATGATCGACAGCGACCGCAGGTCCTCGGAGCGGATCGACAGCACCTTGCCGTTGTAGTCCCCGCGCTGGCTCTGGATCGCCGCGGCGTAGCGGGCGAGCGGGCCCACCTTGTCGGCGGGGAGCTGCTGGAGCCGTTCGAGGTTGATCACGATCTTGGTGGCCGGCTCCGACCCGGACGGGATGCGACCCTCGGGGAGCAGCTCGGCGACGGGCACGCCGTAGAAGTCGGCCAGCTCAGCCAGCTTCTGCACGGTGACGGCGCGGTCACCGCGCTCGTAGGAGCCCACCACGACGGCCTTCCAGCGGCCGCCGGACTTCTGCTCGACGCCGTGCAGCGACAACCCCTGCTGCTGCCGGATGGCGCGGAGCTTGCCGCCGAGCGCCTTGGCGTAGTCGCCCATCTGGCGACCTCCTCACTTGCTGCTCGCTCGGCCGCGGGACCGAGCTGTTCCGGTGGTGCTGCCGTCCCGGCGTCGTGGTCGGCGCCGGTCCTAGCGCCCCGAGTGGACCCCCCGCTACCGCGGCCACCCAGGGAGCAATGTCTAGATACGGAGAGTAATCATGCGCGCGCCCCGACAATCGGTCAAGTTGTCGTCCCCCTCCAGGTACCACAGTGGACCGAGACCACTCGAACGGCTGATCGAGCGTCCCCCGCCAGGCGTTACGCCCCCATCAGCGCGCACCTGGCCGCTGTGATGGTGTCAGCCGCACCATCACGCTGTGACGGGTGGGGTATGTGTGGGTGGCGGCGGAGGGTACGGCGTGTGACATCCGCGATGTCACGGCGCGCGAGCAGGGGTCGGCGGGCGCCGCGCTGGTAGCGTCCGGTCGACCGGTTCCTTTAAGCCCGTCCCGTGAGGCGGGGAAGGAGAATCTCTGTGGCGGAGCACCGCCGCGGGGGCCCGGCAGGCGAGGGCGCTCCCACCCGGGAGCTGCTCGGCGCCGCCGACGTCACCCGCACCATCGCGCGCATCGCGCACCAGATCATCGAGAAGACCGCGACGGGCTCCGCGGGCATGGCCGACGTCGTGCTGATCGGCATCCCCACGCGCGGCGCCGTCCTCGCCCGCCGGCTCGCCGCCACGATCAGCGAGTTCGAGGGCACGGGCGTGCGAGTCGGGTCGGTGGACCCCACCCTGTACCGCGACGACCTGCGCCGCAGGCCGGCCCGGGCCCTCGAGGACACGGCGGTTCCCGAGGGCGGCCTGGACGACGCGCTCGTCGTGCTCGTCGACGACGTGCTGATGTCGGGGCGCACCGTGCGCGCGGCGCTCGACGCGCTGTCCGACCACGGCCGCCCGCGCGCGGTGCAACTGGCCGTGCTCGTCGACCGAGGGCACCGGGAGCTGCCGATCCGCGCCGACTACGTCGGCAAGAACGTGCCGACCTCGCGTGACGAGCAGGTCCTCGTGCTGCTGTCGGAGACCGACGACGTGGACGGCGTCCGGTTGCGGCGCAGCGAGACGGGGCGGGCCGAGTCGTGAAGCACCTGCTCTCGGTCACCGACCTCGACGCCGCGTCCGCCACCGGCCTGCTCGACACCGCCGACCGGCTCAAACAGGCCCTGCTGGGCCGCGAGGTGCGCAAACTGCCCACGCTGCGCGGCCGCACCGTGATCACGATGTTCTACGAGAACTCCACCCGCACCCGGGTGTCGTTCGAGGCCGCGGGCAAGTGGATGAGCGCCGACACCATCAACGTCAGCGCGTCCGGCTCGTCGGTGGGGAAGGGCGAGTCGCTGCGCGACACGGCCCTCACCCTGTCGGCCGTCGGCGCCGACTGCGTGGTCGTGCGCCACCCGGCGTCCGGCGCGGCGCACCGGCTCGCGGGCTGGATCGACCGCGACGCCGAGAAGACCGGCACGCACACCTCGATCGTCAACGCCGGGGACGGCACGCACGAGCACCCCACCCAGGCCCTCCTCGACGCCGCCACCCTGCGGGACCGGCTCGGCGGCGTCGCGGGGCGCCGGATCGGGATCGTCGGCGACGTGCTGCACAGCCGCGTGGCGCGCTCCAACGTCTCCCTGCTCGCCACGCTGGGTGCCGAGGTCGTGGTTGTGGCCCCGCCCACCCTGCTGCCGGTGGGCGTGCAGCAGTGGCCCTGCCGCGTGAGCCCCGACCTGGACGCCGAGCTGCCCGCACTGGACGCGGTGATGATGCTGCGCGTGCAGGCCGAACGGATGCACGGCTCGTTCTTCCCGTCGGCGCGCGAGTACGCGATCGGCTACGGCCTGTCCGACGACCGGGCGCGGCTGCTGCCCGAGCACGCGGTGGTGATGCACCCGGGACCGATGGTGCGCGGCATGGAGATCGCGCCCGCGGTGGCCGACAGCCCGTCGTCGGCGATCCTCGCGCAGGTCTCCAACGGCGTGCACGTCCGCATGGCGGTCCTCTACCACCTGCTGGCGGGAGCCCCCGAATGAACCGCCGGCGCGCCCCCCAGTGGTTCAGGAAAGCCACATTCATGAACGTGGAGGACAGGAATGTGGCTTTCCTGAACCTCCGGGGGAGGGACTCGTGAGCGACCTGCTGATCGTCGGGGCGCGGCCCTACGGCGACGACCCCGTCGACCTGCTCGTGCGCGACGGCGTGGTGACCGAGATCGGCGCGGGCCTGGACCGGCCCGCAGGGGTCGAGGTGCTCGGCGCCGACGGCGCCGTCCTGCTGCCGGGGTTCGTCGACCTCCACACCCACCTGCGCGAGCCGGGTGGGGAGGAATCCGAGACGGTCGAGACCGGGTCGCGGGCCGCGGCGCGGGGCGGCTACACCGCCGTGTTCGCGATGCCCAACACCGACCCGGTGGCCGACACCGCCGTCGTCGTGGAGCACGTGCGGCGGCTGGGCGAGGAGGCCGGGCTGGTCGACGTGCACCCGGTCGGCGCGGTCACGGTGGGGCTCGAGGGCGCCAAGATGGCGGAGCTCGGCACGATGGCGCGCTCGCGCGCCCGGGTGCGGATGTTCTCCGACGACGGCCGTTGCGTGCACGACCCGGTGATCATGCGCCGGGCGCTGGAGTACGCATCGGCGCTGGACGTCGTGATCGCCCAGCACGCCGAGGACCACCGGCTCACGGTCGGCGCGCAGGCCCACGAGGGCGTGGTGGCCTCGCAGCTCGGGCTCACCGGGTGGCCGGCCACCGCGGAGGAGACGATCGTGGCCCGGGACTGCGCGCTGGCGCGCGAGGCCGGTGCCGCGCTGCACGTCTGCCACGTGTCGTCGGCGCGCACGATCGCGGTGCTGCGGGCGGCGAAGGCGCAGGGCGTGCGGGTGTCGGCCGAGGTCACCCCGCACCACCTGCTGCTCACCGACGCGGCGCTGACCAGCTACGACCCGGTCAACAAGGTCAACCCGCCGCTGCGCACCGGCGAGGACACGAAGGCGATGCGGGCGGCGCTGGCCGAGGGCGTGATCGACGTGGTGGGCACCGACCACGCGCCGCACGCGGCGCAGTACAAGGACACGGAGTGGGCGGCGGCGAAGTCCGGGATGCTCGGCCTCGAGACCGCGCTGTCGGTGGTGGTGCACACCATGGTCGAGCCCGGCCTGCTGGACTGGCGGGGCGTGGCGCGCGTGCTGTCGGAGCGCCCGGCGGAGATCGCCGGCCTCCCCGACCAGGGGCGGCCGATCGCGGTCGGTGAGCCCGCCACGTTCGCGCTCGTCGACCCGGACGCGGTCTGGACGGTGCGCGGCGCGGCGCTGGCCAGCCGGGCGTCCAACACCCCCTTCGAGGGGATGAGGCTGCCGGTGACGGTGGTGGCCACGGTGCTTCGAGGTCGGATGACCTCGCGAAACGGGGAGGTGCAGGCGTGACGGCATCGCTGGTTCTGGAGGACGGGCGGATCTTCCGCGGCGAGGCGTACGGCGCCCGCGGTGAGGGACTCGGCGAGGCCGTGTTCACCACCGGGATGACCGGCTACCAGGAGACGCTGACCGACCCCTCGTACCACCGCCAGATCGTGGTGCAGACCGCGCCGCAGATCGGCAACACCGGCTGGAACGACGAGGACGACGAGTCGCGGGGCATCCAGGTGGCCGGCTACGCGGTGCGTGATCCCGCCCGCACGCCGTCGAACTGGCGGTCCCGCCGGTCCCTGGAGGACGCGCTGCGGGAGCAGGGCGTCGTGGGGATCGCCGGGATCGACACGCGTGCCGTGGTGCGCCACCTGCGCGAGCGCGGCGCGATGCGCGCCGGGGTCTTCTCCGGGAACGCGCTCGCGGCCGACGACGACCTGGTGCAGCGGGTGCTCGCGAGCCCGCGGATGGAGGGCGCGGACCTCTACGGCGCGGTCACCACCCGCGAGCCGTACGTCGTGCCCGCCGACGGCGAGCGGCGGTACCGGGTGGCCGCGCTGGACGTCGGGATCAAGTTCAACACCCCGCGGATGATGGCCGCCCGTGGCATCGAGGTGCACGTGCTGCCGGCCCACACGTCCATCGCGGAGGTCGACGAGCTGGCGCCGGACGGGTTCTTCCTGGCCAACGGCCCCGGCGACCCGGCCACCGCCGACGCGCCCGTGGAGCTGACGAAGCAGGTGCTGGAGCGGCGGATCCCGACGTTCGGGATCTGCTTCGGCAACCAGATCCTCGCCCGCGCCCTCGGGCGCGGCACGTACAAGCTGCGTTACGGCCACCGCGGGATCAACATCCCGGTGGTCGAGCACGCCACCGGACGCGTGTCGATCACCTCGCAGAACCACGGGTTCGCCGTGGAGGGCGAGGCGGGGGAGCGGTTCGACACCCCGTTCGGCGCAGCCCAGATCAGCCACACCTGCCCGAACGACGGCTGCGTCGAAGGGCTGCGGGCCCTTTCCGTGCCCGCGTTCAGCGTGCAGTACCACCCCGAGGCCGCCGCGGGCCCGCACGACGCCGCGGACCTGTTCGACCGGTTCGTCGAGCTCATGGACGGGAGCAAGAGCTGATGCCGAGGCGCGACGACATCCGGCACGTGATGGTGATCGGCTCCGGGCCGATCGTCATCGGCCAGGCGGCCGAGTTCGACTACTCCGGGACGCAGGCGTGCCGCGTGCTGCGGGCCGAGGGGCTGCGCGTCTCGCTGGTGAACTCGAACCCGGCCACGATCATGACCGACCCCGAGTTCGCCGACGCCACCTACATCGAGCCCGTCACCCCGCAGTTCCTGGAGCAGGTGATCGAGGCGGAGCGGCCGGACGCGATCCTGGCGACGCTGGGCGGGCAGACGGCGCTCAACGCCGCCGTCGCCCTGCACGAGAGCGGCGTGCTGGAGCGCTACGGCGTGGAGCTGATCGGCGCCGACATCGACGCCATCCAGCGTGGCGAGGACCGGCTCAAGTTCAAGGAGATCGTGCAGTCGGTCGGCGGCGACGTGCCGCGCAGCGCCGTCTGCCATTCGATGGACGAGGTGCGGGCCGCGGTCGGGGAGCTGGGCCTGCCGGTCGTCATCCGGCCGTCGTTCACCATGGGCGGCCTGGGCTCCGGGATGGCCCACAACGAGGCCGACCTCGAGCGCCTCGCCGGTGGCGGGCTGGCGGCGTCGCCGGTCACCGAGGTGCTCATCGAGGAGTCGGTGCTCGGGTGGAAGGAGTACGAGCTCGAGCTGATGCGCGACCGCCGCGACAACGTGGTCGTCGTCTGCTCGATCGAGAACCTCGACCCGATGGGCGTGCACACCGGCGACTCGATCACCGTGGCGCCGGCCATGACGCTCACCGACCGCGAGTACCAGCGCATGCGCGACGTCGGCATCGACGTGCTGCGGGCGGTGGGCGTCGACACCGGTGGCTGCAACATCCAGTTCGCGGTGCACCCGGAGACCGGGCGGCTCGTCGTCATCGAGATGAACCCGCGGGTGTCGCGCTCGTCGGCCCTCGCGTCGAAGGCCACCGGCTTCCCGATCGCGAAGATCGCCGCGCGGCTGGCCATCGGCTACACGCTCGACGAGATCCGCAACGACATCACCGGCGAGACCCCCGCCGCGTTCGAGCCGACGCTCGACTACGTCGTGGTGAAGATCCCGCGGTTCGCGTTCGAGAAGTTCCCCGGCGCGGACCCCGAGCTCACCACGACGATGAAGAGCGTCGGCGAGGCGATGGCGCTGGGCCGGTCCTTCCCGGAGGCGCTGGGCAAGGCCATGCGCTCGATGGAGACCACCCGTATCGGGTTCTGGACCGCCCCCGACCCGGAGGGCGAGCCGGACGTCGCCGCCAGCCGCGACGGGCGGATCTACGCCGTCGAGCGCGCGCTGCGGGGCGGGACGAGCGTGGCCGACGTGGCCGCGGCGTCCGGGATCGACCCGTGGTTCGTCGACCAGATCGCTGCGCTCACCGAGCTGCGGCAGGAGATCGAGGACGCGGCGGTGCTCGACGCGCGGCTGCTGCGGCGGGCGAAGCGGGCCGGTCTCTCGGACCGCCAGATCGCGGTGCTGCGCCCCGAGTTCGCCGGCGAGGACGGCGTGCGCTCGCTGCGGCACCGGCTGGGCATTCGCCCGGTCTACAAGACCGTGGACACCTGCGCGGCGGAGTTCGCCGCGCGGACGCCGTACCACTACAGCGCCTACGAGAGCGACCCCGCCGCGGAGTCGGAGATCGCGCCGCAGACCGAGAAGCCGAAGGTCCTGATCCTCGGCTCCGGGCCGAACCGCATCGGGCAGGGCATCGAGTTCGACTACTCGTGCGTGCACGCGGTGATGGCGCTGCGCGAGGCCGGGTTCGAGACCGTGATGGTCAACTGCAACCCGGAGACCGTCTCCACCGACTACGACACGGCCGACCGGCTGTACTTCGAGCCGCTCACGTTCGAGGACGTCCTCGAGGTGGTCCACGCCGAGCAGCAGTCCGGCACGGTCGCGGGTGTGATCGTGCAGCTGGGCGGGCAGACGCCGCTCGGCCTCGCCCACCGGCTCACCGCTGCGGGCGTGCCGGTCGTCGGGACGTCCGCGGCCGCGATCGACCTGGCCGAGGACCGCGGCGCGTTCGGCGAGGTGCTGCGCAAGGCGGGCCTGCCGGCGCCGGCGTTCGGCATGGCCACCTCGAACGACTCGGCCCGCGGGATCGCCGCGCGGATCGGCTACCCGGTGCTCGTACGGCCCTCCTACGTGCTCGGCGGGCGCGGCATGGAGATCGTCTACGACGACGAGACGCTCGCCGGCTACATCTCGCGCGCCACGACGATCAGCGAGGACCGGCCGGTGCTGGTCGACCGCTTCCTCGACGACGCGATCGAGATCGACGTCGACGCGCTGTGCGACGGCGGGGAGGTCTTCGTCGGCGGCGTGATGGAGCACATCGAGGAGGCCGGGGTCCACTCGGGCGACTCGTCGTGCGCGCTGCCGCCGATCACGCTGGGCCGTTCGGTGCTGGAGCAGGTGCGCCGCTCCACGGAGGCCATCGCGCACGGCGTCGGGGTGCGCGGGCTGCTCAACGTCCAGTACGCCCTGCACGGGGAGACGCTCTACGTGCTGGAGGCCAACCCGCGGGCGTCGCGGACCGTGCCGTTCGTCTCCAAGGCCACGGCCGTGCCGCTGGCGAAGGCGGCGGCGCGGATCATGCTCGGGGCCACGGTCGCCGAGCTGCGCGCCGAGGGCCTGCTCCCGGCCGAGGGCGACGGCTGCGAGCTGCCGCCCGACGCGCCGATCGCGGTCAAGGAGGCGGTGCTGCCGTTCCACCGGTTCCGCACCGTCGACGGCCACGGGGTCGACCCGCTGCTCGGCCCGGAGATGAAGTCCACCGGCGAGGTGATGGGCTTCGACGGCTCGTTCGGCGCGGCGTTCGCCAAGTCGCAGGCCGGCGCGTACGGGCCGCTGCCCACCTCGGGGCGGGTGTTCGTGTCGATGGCCGACCGGGACAAGCGCGCGATGGTGTTCCCGGTGCTGCGGCTGGCCGACCTCGGGTTCGAGGTCCTCGCGACGGAGGGCACCGCCGACGTCCTGCGCCGCCACGGCGTCGCGGCCACGGTCGTCCGGAAGCACTACGAGGGTGGGGAGACGATCGTCGACCGGATCCTGGCCGGCGACGTCGACCTGATCATCAACACCCCGTACGGCAACTCCGGACCCCGCGTGGACGGCTACGAGATCCGCAGCGCGGCCGTGTCCCGCGGCGTGCCGTGCATCACCACCGTGCAGGGCGCCGGAGCCGCGGTGCAGGGGATCGAGGCGATGAAGGCCGGCCGCATCGGGGTCCGCTCCCTGCAGGACGCCCACGCGAGCCTGCTGAAGGCACGTTCGTGACCGCGTTCGGTGCCCGGCTGGCCGTTGCCGTCGACGAGCGTGGGCCCTTGTGCGTGGGGATCGACCCGCACCCGGGCCTGCTGGCCTCCTGGGGCCTCACCGACGACGCCGACGGGCTCGCGCGGTTCGCCGAGGCGTGCGCGGCCGCGTTCGCCGGGTACGTGGCCGTGGTGAAGCCGCAGTCGGCCTTCTTCGAGCGGCACGGCTCGCGGGGCATCGCGGTGCTGGAGGAGCTCCTCGGGGCCTTCACCGGCACGCCGACGCTCACGCTCCTCGACGTCAAGCGCGGTGACATCGGCTCGACGATGGACGGCTACGCCGACGCCTACCTCGGCGTCGGCGCGCCGCTCGGGGCCGACGCCGTGACGCTCTCGCCGTACCTGGGCTTCGGGTCGCTGGCCCCCGCCCTCGACACGGCGGCCGACGCGGGGCGCGGGGCGTTCGTGCTGGCCAGGACGTCCAACCCGGAGGGCGCGGAGGTGCAGTTGGCGGAGTTCGGCCGCCGGTGCACGGCCCAGTCGATGGTCGACGGGGCGGCGGGGCGCAACGCGGGGGCGGCCCCGCTGGGCGACGTCGGCGTGGTCGTGGGGGCCACCCGCGAGCACGGGCTCGACCTGTCCGCCCTGAACGGCCCGGTGCTCGCGCCGGGTCTCGGTGCCCAGGGCGCCGGTCCCGCGGACATCGCCGCGATCTTCGCGGGGGTGCACGGCCTCGTCCTGCCGGCGGCGTCGCGGTCGGTACTGGCCGCGGGCCCGGCCGTCGAGGCGCTCCGCGGGGCGGCGGAGTCGCTCCGCGACGAGTTGGCCGCCGCGGTCTGAAACCGCACTTCGCGCACGTTCTACGCACTTCGTACGAGCCCCGGCGGCCGCGAGGTGCCCACCGGGTGCGCGACGTCGCCGAAACGTGCCCGAACGCGGTCCGCACGTGGGTGTTTGCTGCCGGTGATCGCGCCGGGGCCGCCGTCGGCAGCGGCTTCCGGCAGCTCGGCGCGCCCGGATGACTGGTCGGCGCGGCCGCATGCCGTTCCCCCGGACGGCGGGATCGGCGTACCCGCGCGTTCGACGGAGGCGGCGGCCCGGTGGCACCCAGGCGACGGTCGGTCCCGTGCGCCGAGCGGGCGGGTCGAACCCCCGATCGGGCGCATTCGCGTGGTATCACCCGGTCGGGTGGGCGGCGGCGAGAACCGGCAGGTGGCACCCCCGTTTCCCTTTCGGGGCCGGGCGTGAGTACGTTCGGTGCGAACCGCGGGCCAGGCCCGCGACGGTGGTGAGGATGCGCCTGATTCCAGGCCGCACGAAGAAAGACGGAGGAGACCGTGGCCCTTCCCCAGCTGACCGAGGAACAGCGTGCTGCCGCCCTGGAGAAGGCGGCTGCGGCGCGCCGGGCCCGGGCCGAGCTGAAGGACCGGCTCAAGCGCGGCGGGACGACCATCGGGGAGGTCCTGAAGCAGTCGGATACCGACGAGGTGCTGGGCAAGATGAAGGTCTCGGCGCTGCTCGAGGCCATGCCGGGCGTCGGTAAGGTCCGTGCCGCTCAGATCATGGAGCGGCTCGAGATCGCACCGTCGCGCCGGCTGCGTGGGCTCGGCGACCGGCAGCGCAAGGCGCTGCTGGCCGACTTCGAGTCCTGACGCCGGGAGTCCGGAGCTCTGAGAGACTGAGCACCGTGTCTCGTGACGTGCGGAGGGGTCGGCTGGTCGTTCTGGCCGGCCCCTCCGGCGTCGGCAAGTCCAGCGTGGTCGACGCGCTGCGCGGCCGGCTGCCGGAGCTGTTCTTCAGCGTGTCGGCCACGACGCGCGACCCGCGGCCGGGCGAGGTCGACGGCGTGCACTACCGCTTCGTCGGCCCGGTCGGGTTCGAGGAGCTCATCGCGCACGGCGAGCTCCTCGAGTGGGCCGAGATCCACGGCGGGCTGCAGCGTTCCGGCACCCCGCGGGAGCCGGTCGAACAGGCCCTGACCGCCGGGAAACCGGTTCTGGTCGAGGTCGACCTCGCCGGTGCGCGCACGATCAAAGCGGTGCTCCCGGAGGCCGTCACCGTGTTCCTGGCGCCGCCGTCGATCGACGAGCTGGAGCGGCGCCTGCGCGGGCGGGGCACCGAGTCGGATGCGCAGTTCCAGCGCCGCCTGGAGACCGCCCGCGAGGAGATCGCGGCCTGCGACGAGTTCGATGTGGTCATCGTCAATGCCGATCTGCAGGACGTCGTTCCGCGGTTGGTAGACTTGCTGGTCGGTGCGGGTAACCCCGCCGCACGGCACTTCCCCCAGGAGTCTTCTTCGTGAGCATGCCGCTGACCGGCGTTGTCGCCGGGTCCACGCCCGAGGGCATCACCAACCCGCCCATCGACGACCTGCTCGGCCAGGTCAGTTCCAAGTACGCGCTGGTGATCTATGCCGCCAAGCGCGCCCGCCAGATCAACGACTACTACTCGCAGCTCGGCGAGGGTCTGCTCGAGTACGTCGGCCCGCTCGTCGAGCCGGGCCCGCGCGAGAAGCCGCTGTCGATCGCGATGCGCGAGATCCAGGCCGGGCTGCTCGAGCACACCGAAGGCGAGTAGTGGCCGGCCCCCGGGTCCTGCTGGGTGTCGCCGGGGGCATCGCCGCCTACAAGAGCGCGGAGCTGCTGCGCCGGCTCACCGAGACCGGTCACTCCGTGCGGGTGCTGCCGACGCCGTCGGCGCTGCAGTTCGTCGGCGCCGCAACTTTCGAGGCGCTGTCCGGCCAACCGGTGCACACCGGTGTCTTCGCCGACGTCCCGGAGGTGCCGCACGTCCGGCTCGGCCAGGAGGCCGAGCTGGTCGTCGTCGCGCCGGCCACCGCCGACCTGATGGCCCGCGCCGCCGCCGGCCGCGCCGACGACCTGCTCACCGCGTCGCTCCTGACGGCCCGATGTCCGGTGCTGTTCGCACCGGCCATGCACACCGAGATGTGGGAGCACCCGGCCACGCGCGCCAACGTGGAGCTGCTGCGCTCCCGTGGTGTGGTCGTCATGGAACCCGCGTCCGGGCGCCTCACCGGCGCCGACACGGGCCCCGGGCGGCTTCCCGACCCGGCCGAGGTCGCTGACGTCGCCCGGCTGCTACTGGAGCGTCCGGACGCGCTGCCGCGGGATCTCGCCGGCCGCCGCGTCGTGGTGTCGGCGGGTGGCACGCGGGAGGCGCTCGACCCGGTGCGCTACCTCGGCAACCGCTCGTCGGGGCGGCAGGGCTACGCGCTCGCGCGGGTCGCCGCACAGCGGGGGGCCCACGTCACGCTGGTGGCCGCGCACACCGCCGACCTGGGTGACCCGGCCGCCGTCGAGATGGTGCGGGTCGGCTCGGCGCTGGAGCTGCGGGACGCGATGCACGCCGCGGCGAAGGGCGCCGACGCCGTGGTGATGGCGGCGGCCGTGGCCGACTTCCGGCCCGACGCCCTCGCCGAGCACAAGATCAAGAAGGATGGGTCGGAGCCGCCGCCGCTGCGCCTCGCGCTGAACCCGGACATCCTCGTGGAGCTGGTCGCAGCGAGGGAGTCGGGGCAGACCGTCGTGGGTTTCGCCGCCGAGACCGGCGACGCATCGGGCGACCCGCTGCACCACGGTCGCGCCAAGCTCGCCCGCAAGGGCTGCGACCTGCTGGTCGTCAACGCGGTCGGCGACGGGCGCGCGTTCGAGGTGCCGGACAACGCCGGATGGCTCCTGGGTGCCGACGGCACGGAGCGCGAGCTCGAGTCCGGCTCGAAGGCGTTGCTGGCCTCCCACGTCTGGGACGCGGTGGCCGCCCGCCTGGTCTAGCACTGCAGCCGGACCTCGTGATCGCGTGCGATGCGGGCGCCGCCGTCGTCGTGATCAGCAGGATCGGAAGATGGGCGGCACCCGGTGTCCGTTGCTGAATCGGGTGCGCGGCCGGCGCATCTCGGGTCGGCTCGCGCATGCGGTGTGGGTGGATGCCGCCCTGTCGACCGGTGCGTGAAGGGAGACGGGTGCGTGGCCGGGCCCGGGCTCGGCCCGGCTCCCGGTATGCCTGGTCGGTGGGGCCTCCGGTGGCGCCACCGGAGGCCGGCTTCGCGGGCATGATCACGGCTTCGGTGCGGGGGCGGCCGTATGCAGCGGATGTCCCTTTTCGCTGATCACACACTCGCGGTCGCCTCCCGAAGGGCGTCGGGCGGGTTCTCGCAGCGATCATCGGGTCGTGATCGGTCCGGGATGCGCCGCAGCGCCCGCCGGGGGGCGTCGAGCCGCAGGTCGTCATGATCTCCGGTCGCCCCGGGCGGAGATCTGCGTGCACGCACACCGTGTGGCTTGAGTCCCGCGTCGGGGGAGACGGGGTCCGACAGAGCCCGCGGGGCGGGCGCGGCTGCGGGTCGGGGGTACCCGGCGCAGCCCGCCCCGCGGGTGGCACCCGCGTGTGGCTGGTGACGACCCGGCCGGTGGGAACCGGCGGCGGGTTCAGCCGAGCAGACCGCCGATGCCGCCGGAGCGCGGCGCCCGGGCCGGAGCGGAGGCCTCGCCGTCGCCGGACTCGTCGCCGGACTCGTCGGCCGAGTCACCGGTCTCGTCGGTGCCCTCGTCGCTCCCGCTCTCGCCGGCGTCCTCCTCGTCAGCCTCGTTCGCGCCGGAGCCGCCGCGGTGGGCGTCGCTGCCGTGGGCGCCGTGGCCCGCTCGCCCGCTCTCGCGGGCGTCGCTGCCCGAGAGGCGGTTGCTCGCGTCCTCGGAGTCGTCGTCCTCGGAGTTCGTGGTGCGCGCGGCGGGGGCCGGGGCGCGCCCGTTCACCGAGACGTACTCCTGGGCCGCCCAGCCGCCGAGGTTGCTCAGCCGCAGGAACCCGTCGCGGGACTCGGCGACCTGGACCGCGGTGCCCTCCTCGCACAGCGCGACGATCCGCGAGTCGGTGTCGGGCTCGGCGCGGACGTTGACGTTCTTGGTGCACTTGCCGGACTTGCCGTCCTCGGGCGTGGCGGCGGCGGTGCCGGAGAGCAGTGCGACGGCCGCGGTCGCGCTGACCGCGACCACCGCACCGACGACGGCGGTGGCGCGGCCGGGTCGGTCGAACAGCGACTTGGGGGCCTTCATGATCAGGTTTCCTCCGTGGGTTTGGGTCCTCGCAGGGGACCAACGAGCGTTTCCGTTACCGATTCGCTACCGAGCGCAACATCACCGGATGGATTGACGATCCGGGGGCGTGTCGTGCACGACGTGACGTTCCGTGCTCATCGGGCGCCCGGACCTGGTGCCGCCCAACCCGTCCGGTGCGTCGACTAGGCTCGCCCGTCGGACATCGGGTGCGCGCGAGGCCCGAGCGGGCGAAGCGGACGGAGTACGGCGTGGCGACACCAGGGCGGCGGCTGTTCACCAGCGAGTCGGTGACCGAGGGTCACCCGGACAAGATGTGTGACGCGATCAGCGACACCATCCTCGACGCGCTGCTGGCGCAGGACCCGCGCAGCCGCGTGGCGGTGGAGACGCTGGTCACCACCGGGCAGGTCCATGTGGCCGGCGAGGTCACCACCAGCGCCTACGCCGACATCCCCACGCTCGTGCGGGACAAGGTCCTCGAGATCGGCTACGACTCGTCGGCGAAGGGCTTCGACGGCACGTCGTGCGGCGTGAACGTCGCGATCGGCGCGCAGTCCGCGGACATCGCGCAAGGCGTCGACACCGCGTACGAGAGCCGGGTGGAGGCGTCGGAGGACGAGATCGCCCGGCAGGGTGCGGGCGACCAGGGCCTCATGTTCGGCTACGCCAACACGGACACCCCGGAGCTGCTCCCGGTGCCGATCGCGCTCGCCCACCGCCTGGCGCGCCGCCTCACCGGGGCCCGCAAGTCCGGTGTGCTGCCCTACCTGCGCCCGGACGGCAAGACCCAGGTCACCATCGAGTACGACGGCGACAAGGCCGTGCGCCTCGACACGGTGGTCGTCTCCACCCAGCACGCCGCCGACATCGACCTGGACGCCCTGCTCGCGCCCGACATCCGCGAGCACGTCGTGGGCCCGGAGATCGCCGAGCTCGGCCTGGACGTCTCCGACGTGCGGCTGCTGGTCAACCCCACCGGCCGCTTCGTCGTCGGCGGCCCGATGGGTGACGCCGGCCTCACCGGCCGCAAGATCATCGTTGACACCTACGGCGGATTCGCCCGCCACGGGGGTGGGGCGTTCTCGGGGAAGGACCCGTCCAAGGTCGACCGGTCCGCCGCCTACGCGATGCGCTGGGTCGCCAAGAACGTGGTGGCCGCGGGGCTCGCCGAGCGCGTCGAGGTACAGGTCGCGTACGCGATCGGCAAGGCCGCTCCGGTGGGCCTGTTCGTCGAGACGTTCGACACCGAGCACGTCGACCCGGTGAAGATCCAGTCGGCGATCACCGAGGTCTTCGACCTGCGCCCGGCCGCGATCATCCGTGACCTCGACCTGCTGCGCCCGATCTACGCCCAGACCGCGGCGTACGGGCACTTCGGCCGCACCGACGTCGACCTGCCGTGGGAGAGCACCGACCGCGCCGCCGTGCTGAAGGCCGCGGCCGGCGCCTGACCGCCGTGAGTGGATACGAGTGCAGGAGCACTCGTATCCACTCACGACCGCCGGAGGCGGAGTGAGCACGATCAGGTGAGCACGGCCGCCCGGCGGGGTCGCGACCGCACCTCCCATCGGGGCGAATGGCAGCCCGCCGCGCACCTGCCCGTGGCGCGGGTCGCCGTCGACGTCCCGCTCCCGCACCTGGACCGGCCCTTCGACTACCGGGTGCCCGAGCACCTGGACGCCGACGCGGTTCCGGGGGCGCGGCTGCGCGTGCGGTTCGCCGGGCGCGCGGTGGACGGGTACCTGCTGGAGCGGGTGCCGGAGTCCGCCCACGGCGGGCGGCTGGCCTGGGTCGACAAGGTCGTCTCGGCCGAGCCGGTGCTCTCCGCGGAGGTGGCGGCGCTGTGCCGGGCCGTGGCCGACCGGTACGCCGGCGTCCTCGCCGACGTCCTGCGCCTCGCCGTCCCGCCCCGGCACGCCCGGGTGGAGAAGGAGAGCCCGAAGGAGCCGGAGGTGGCCGAGACGCCGGCGGTGCCTCGGGAGGGGTGGGCGCGGTACGGGCGCGGGACCGCGCTGCTCGACGCCCTCGCCGGTGGGCGCGCAGCCCACGCCGTCTGGCAGGCCCTGCCGGGCGAGGACTGGCCGCGGCGGCTCGCGGAGGCCGCCGCCGGCACCGCCGCCACCGGGCGCGGGGCGCTGCTCGTGGTGCCGGACCAGCGCGACGTCGACGCCCTGCACGCCGCCTGCACGCAGCTGCTCGGCGCCGGCGCGGTGGTCGCGCTCACCGCGGACCTGGGACCCGCCGAGCGGTACCGGCGCTGGCTCGCCGTGCGGCGGGGGCAGGTGCGGGTCGTCGTCGGCACGCGGTCGGCCGCGTTCGCCCCGGTCCACGCGCTGGGGCTGCTCGCGGTGTGGGACGACGGTGACGACCTGCACGCCGAGCCGCGCGCGCCGTACCCGCACGTCCGCGACGTGCTCGTGCTGCGCGCCCACGGCGCCGGCGCCGCGCTGCTGGTGGCGGGGTTCGCGCGCACCGCGGAGGCGCACCTGCTCGTCGAGTCCGGCTGGGCCCGCGAGGTGGTGGCCGACCGGATCACGGTCCGGGACGCGATGCCGCGGGTGGCGGCGGCGGGCGAGAGCGATGCCGAGCTGGCGCGCGACCCGAGCGCGCGGGCGGCGCGGCTGCCGCACGTCGCGTTCGACGCGGCGCGGACCGCGCTGACCGCCGGGCGCCCCGTGCTCGTGCAGGTGCCGCGCTCCGGGTACCTGCCGTGGCTCGCGTGCGGCGCCTGCCGGGAGACCGCCCGGTGCCGGAACTGCGCCGGGCCGCTGGGATTCACCGGCCGCCGGTCCGCCGACCCGGGGGAGGCCGAGCTGCCGCAGTGCCGCTGGTGCGGGCGCCCCGAGACGGCGTTCCGCTGCCCGGCGTGCGGGTCGCGGCGCCTGCGGGCCGGGGTCGTCGGTGCGGGGCGCACGGCCGAGGAGCTCGGCCGGGCGTTCCCGGGCACCACGGTGCGCGCGTCGGGCGGCGGTTCCCCGGTGCTCGCCGAGGCGGCGGCCCGGCCGGAGCTCGTGGTCGCCACGCCCGGCGCGGAGCCGCGCGTGCCCGGCGGCTACGGCGCGGCCCTGCTGCTGGACGGGTGGGCGCTGCTGTCGCGGCCCGACCTGCGCGTCGTCGAGGAGACCCTGCGCAGGTGGCTCGCCGCGGCCGGGCTCGTGGTGCCGCACGGCGCGGGCGGGCGCGTGATCGTGATGGCCGACGCCGAGCTGCCCGTCGTGCAGGCGCTGGTGCGCTGGGACCCCGCGGGCCACGCGCACGCCGAGCTCGCCGGCCGGACCGAGGTCGGCTTCCCGCCCGCCGTGCGGATGGCATCGGTGGAGGGCGGGCCCGCGGCCGTCGCCGAGGTGGTCGACGGCGTGCTGGCCGGCCTGCCCACGGCGGAGGTGCTCGGGCCGGTGGAGGTCGAACCCGACCGGCCGGAACATGGACGACAGGGGGAGACCGAGGTGCGCGAGCGCGCGCTGGTCCGCGTCCCGCGTGCCCAGGGCAAGGCCCTGGCCGCCGCGTTGCACGCCGCGCAGGCCGGCCGCACCGCGCGCAAGGCCACCGACCTCGTCCGCGTCCGGCTCGACCCCGTGGAGATCGGCTGAAGCGGCGTTCCGGACGCGTGGCAGAATCGAGGGCCGCCGCCGCGCCTCCCGCTCCAGCAGCACCCGATCGTCTGCGCGGCGCCTCCTGGAGGAACCCGCGTGTCCGTCCTTCCCGTCCGGCTGTTCGGCGACCCGGTGCTGCGCACCGAGGCCGTCGAGGTCACCACGTTCGACGCCGAGCTGCGCAAGCTCGTGGCCGACCTCACCGACACGATGCACGACGAGGGCGGCGCCGGCCTGGCCGCGCCGCAGCTCGGCGTGGGGCTGCGGGTGTTCGCCTACGACTGCGACGGCTTCGCCGGTCACCTCGTCAACCCCACCTGGGACGTCGTCGGGGACGAGGAGCAGCTCGGGCCGGAGGGGTGCCTGTCGATCCCGGGCCTGCGCTGGGACTGCCGCCGGCACCTGCACGTCGTGGCGCGGGGCTGGGACATGCACGGCGAGCCGGTCGTCGTCGAGGGCAGCGAGATGCTCGCCCGCTGCATCCAGCACGAGACCGACCACCTGGACGGCGTGCTGTTCGTCGACCGCCTCGACCCGGAGACGCGCCGGCAGGCGATGGCCGAGATCCGGGCGGCCGAGTGGTTCGGTGCGCCGGCACCCGAGGTGCGGGTGAGCCCGCACCCCCTCTTCGGAAAGGTCAGGTAGTGCGGCTCGTCTTCGCCGGCACCCCCGATCCCGCGGTGCCGTCCCTGCGGGCGCTGCTGGACTCCCCGCGGCACGAGGTCGTCGCCGTCGTCACGCGCCCGGACGCGCCCGCGGGCCGCGGCCGGAGGCTGGTGCGCTCGCCGGTGGGCCGCCTCGCCGACGAGGCCGGCGTCCCGGTGCTCACGCCGGCGCGGCCGTCCGAGCCGGACTTCCTCGCGCGGCTCGCCGACCTCGCCCCCGACTGCTGCCCGGTGGTGGCCTACGGCGCCCTCGTGCCCCGCAAGGCCCTCGACGTGCCGCGCCACGGCTGGGTCAACCTGCACTTCTCGCTGCTGCCCGCGTGGCGGGGTGCCGCGCCCGTGCAGGCGGCGGTGCGCCACGGCGACGAGATCACCGGCGCCACCACGTTCCGGCTCGAGGAGGGGCTCGACACCGGGCCGGTCCTCGGCGTCGTCACCGAGGAGGTGCGTCCCGTCGATACCGCAGGGGACCTGCTGGGCCGGCTCGCGACGTCCGGCGCCGGGTTGCTGGCGGCCACGCTCGACGGGATCGAGGACGGCACCCTGGAGGCGCGCCCGCAGCCAGCCGACGGCGTCTCGCTCGCCCCGAAGGTCACCACCGCGGCCGCCCGTGTCGACTGGGGTGCGCCGGCGGTCGCGATCGACCGGCTCGTCCGCTCCGTCACCCCGGAACCAGGAGCCTGGAGCACGTTCCGGGACGAGCGCATCGGGCTCGGCCCGGTCACCGTCCTCGGGGCCGACGCACCCGAGCTCGCGCCGGGGGAGCTGCGCGCCGAGAAGCGGCGCGTGCTCGTCGGCACGGCGGGCGCGCCCGTGCAGCTGGGCGAGGTGCGGCCGGTGGGCAAGCGGGCCATGCCGGCCCCGGACTGGGCCCGTGGCGTGCGCATCACCGCGGGGGAGGTGCTGGCATGACGGGCGCCGGCCCGCGCCGGGAGGGACCCCGGCGGCCGAGGCGTGATCGCGGCGCGACCCCGCGCCGGTCCGGACCGCCCCGCGGCCGGGAGGGCCCGCCCCGCCCGCCCGAGCCGGACCCCGCGCGGCTGGCCGCACTCGAGCTGCTCACCGCCGTGCGCACCCGCGACGCCTACGCCAACCTCGCCCTGCCCGCGATCCTCCGCCGCCACCGCCTGCGCGACCGCGACGCGGCGCTCGCCACCGAGCTGGGCTACGGCACCCTGCGGGCCCAGGGCCTGCTCGACGCCGTGATCGACGAGTGCACCGACCGTCCGCTGGCGAAGGTGGAGCAGGCGCTGCTCGACGCGCTGCGCCTGGGCTCCTACCAGCTGCTGCGCACCCGGATCCCGCCGCACGCCGCCGTCGCGACCACCGTGGAGCTGGTGCGCGCCGAGGCGGGGAGCCGCGCGGCCGGGTTCGTCAACGCCGTGCTGCGCCGGGTCGGGGAGCGCGACGAGCAGGCCTGGGTGTCCGCGCTCGCGCCGTCCGCAGGCGAGGACCCGGTGGGGCACGCCGCATTCGCCCACTCCCATCCGCGCTGGATCGCGCAGGCGTTCGCCGACGCGCTGGGCCGCTCGGCGGACCCGGCCGCGGAGCTGGAGGCCGCGCTCGCCGCCGACGACGCCCGCCCCACCGTGCACCTGCTGGCCCGGCCCGGCGAGATCACCGCCGCCGAGCTCGCGCTCGTGACCGGCGGCGAGGAGGCCCCGTACTCGCCCTACGGCGTGCACCTCACGCCGGGCAGCGGCGACATCGGTGAGATCGACGCCGTGGGCGAGGGGCTCGCGATCGTGCAGGACGAGGGCAGCCAGCTGGTGGCGCTCGCCCTCACCCGCGCCGAGCTCACCGGCGAGGACGGCGGCCGCTGGCTCGACCTGTGCTCCGGCCCCGGTGGCAAGTCCGCCCTGCTGGGCGGCCTGGTGGCCATCGACGGCGGCACGCTCGACGCCGTCGAGCCCAGCGAGCACCGCGCGGGGCTGGTGCGCCGGGTCACCGACGGGCTCCCGGTCACCGTCCACCAGGCCGACGGCCGGGAGGCGCCGCTGCCCGAGGCGGCGTTCGACCGCGTGCTCGTGGACGCGCCCTGCACCGGCCTCGGCGCGCTCCGCCGCCGCCCGGAGGCCCGGTGGCGGCGGCAGCCGTCGGACGTCGCGGCGCTCACCGCCCTGCAGCGGGAGCTGCTCACCGCCGCGCTGCGGCACGTGCGCCCCGGCGGTGTGGTGGCATACGCGACCTGCTCGCCGCACCTCTCCGAGACCGCGGGCGTGCTGGCCGCGGTGCGCCGCAGGCACCCCGAGGTGGAGCAGCTCGACGCGCGGGAGTGCCTGCCCGGCGTGCCCGGCCTGGGCGACGGGCCCATCGTGCAGCTGTGGCCGCATCGCCACGGCACCGACGCGATGTTCCTGGCGCTGCTGCGCCGCTAGCTCCACCGGCCCGCGGCGGCCCCACTGAGCCAGTGGCACTTTCGTGCGCCAGTGCGAGAGTGCCGCTCGTGCAACAGAAGCACTCCCTGGAGTGCAGAGGACCGGGACTCGCGCGGATCGGTGCCTGGTGATCGATCCGAGATGTTGGTAACTGCCCTGACGAGGGCGTTCGGCGTGGTCTCGCAGCGATCAAGGTCGCATGATCGGTCCGAGTTGCGGCGGATCGCCCTGTCTGGGGCGCTGAGCCGCGTCCCGCAACGATCACGTCGCGGGGTTCATGATCATGTCGACTCTTCAAGTGTTCGGTCTTGATCTGAGACACGTGGGGTCGACCTGATCAGGAAATGGGCGGCTTGGCGCGCCGTCCCCGGCAGCCGACGTGGGGGCACGCCCGTCCTGGACGAGACCGCCATTGCCGGGTGCCCACGCCACTGTCCGGTGGTCCCGATCCGTGATTGCAGGGTGACCACACGCAGTCGACCTGTCGTCCAGGTGAGTGCTCGTACGCAGGTCCGGGAGGCAGGACGAGCATCTCGCAGAGCGCCCACGGACTCGGTCGTTCCCCACCCGGCTCTGTCCGTACCGCCGCGCGCAACGCGCCGCGCGCCCACTCGCGTACCCGACGCGAATCCACGAGGGCCTGCCCGACCTGCCGAACACATCTCTGACCGGCCAACGCGAGGCGCAGCCGAGAATCGCGCCAACCCCACCCACTCGCGGCTACCGAGCTGCGTCCGGCAAGGGCACGTCACGATGTCGAGGTGCGCTTGGCCGTTGTTCGACAGGTGCGAGCGACGGTGCCGCTCGGCCCGGGCCGGGGGCGCCTCACCCGCGGCGGCGGGCACGGAGGGCTTCCAGCAGCCGCCGCACGTCCGTCTCGTCGTTGTAGTGGTGGAACGACAGGCGCACCACGCGGCCGCGGGGGCTCGCGACGATCCGGCGCGAGGCCAGGTACCCGGTGAGGGACTCGGGGTCGTCGTCGACGAGCGCCACCATCGGGCCGCGCAGCGCGGGGTCGGCCGGCGAGGCGAGCTGCTCGCCCATGGCCCGCAGCTCGGCGTCGAGCAGCGCGGTGAGGTCGCCGACGTGCCGCCGCACGGCGTGCGCGTCGAGCAGGTCGAGCATGCCGAGCCCGGCGACCGCCCCGTACGCGGACGGCACGGACGGCGTGCCGCTCTCGAACCGCCGCGCGGTGTCCGGGTAGTCGATCGACCGGGGGTCGAACCCGAACGGGTCGACCCGCCCGAACCACCCGGTCTGCGCGGGTGGCACCTCGTCCCGCATCCCGCCGCGCACGTAGAGGAACGCGATGCCGGAGATGCCGAGCAGGTACTTCAGGCTCCCGCAGATCAGGTAGTCGCAGCCCAGCTCGCGGACGTCGACGGGTTCGACGCCGGCTCCCTGGTAGGCGTCGACGACGGTCCGCGCGCCCCGTTCCCGGGCGAGCGCGACGACCTCGCGGACCGGCAGCCGCGACCCGTTGGCGTAGGTGACGAGCGGCACCGAGACGAGCGCGGCCCGCTCGTCGAGCAGGCGCGCGTAGTCCTCGACGTCGACGACGCCGTCCCGGGCCGGTACGTGCACGACCTCGACGCCCCGGGTGCGCTGCGCGAGCCAGACGTGCGCCACGGAGGGGAACTCGAGGTCCGTCGTGACCAGGCGCCTGCCCTCGCCGAACCGCTGCGTGGAGGCCACCTGGTAGGCGCCGTGCGACGCCGAGGACACGATCGCGACCTCGTCCGGCTCGGCCCCGATCAGCCGGGCGAACGCCGCCCGCGCCTCCTCCCACCGCTGCATCCAGGTGCCCCACGGGGCCCCGTGCTCCAGGAGCGACGACTGGAACTCGGCGAGCGCCGCGGACAGCGAGTCCGAGAGCGCGCCCTGGCTGCAGCTGGCCAGGTGGACGGTGTCGCGCAGGGCGGGGAAGCGCCGGCGGAAGCCCTCGGGGGTGCTCATCGCTCGGCCTCGCTTGCGCTCGGCCGGCCCATCGGGAAATAACGCAGCGCGCGGGCGCTGCAACATGATTCGCTCGCAAG
Organism: Pseudonocardia wallangbongensis; assembly: GCF_054486945.1. Lineage (NCBI taxonomy): Bacteria > Bacillati > Actinomycetota > Actinomycetes > Pseudonocardiales > Pseudonocardiaceae > Pseudonocardia > Pseudonocardia wallangbongensis. The sequence continues at coordinate 38,436 of NZ_JBRERS010000001.1, read as the reverse complement.
CTCGCTCATGACGTGCGCTCCGCGCCGGCGCGGAGGGTCTGCTGGATGCGCCGGGCCTCGGCGGCGCGCTCCCCGAGGCCGGGGATGGGCGTCAGGGCGTGCCGCCTGCCCCGCGCCATCACGAACACGGGGCGGGCCAGGGCGCGGTGGTCGGTGGTGGGGTCGCCGTCGACGGCCACGACGTCGGCGGAGAGTCCGGGGGCGAGCCGGCCGGTCCGGTCGGCGACCCGGCAGACCTCGGCGGCGACGTTCGTGGCGGCCGCGAGGATCTCCCGCGGCGCCATGCCGGCGTCGGCGAGCACCGAGAGGCCGTCGGCGTAGCGCTCGAAGTGCACGAGTCCGATCCCCGCGTCGGTGCCGGCGACGAGCGTGATGCCCGCGCGGTGCATGGCCCGCAGGTTGTCGACGACGTGGTCGCGCTCGTCCCACGGGCAGAAGTAGTCGTCCGCCAGGCACGCGGAGTTCATCGTGGGGCTGACGCTGACCCCCTTGTCGACGATCGCGCGCGCGATCCGCTCGTCGAACCGCGACCCGTCGCGCGTCACCCAGCCGCAGTGCTCGATCGTGTCGACGCCCGCCGCGACCGCGCGCTCGATGCCCTCCACGCCGAGGGCGTGCGTCGTCACCCGCATCCCGTGCTCGTGCGCGGTCTCCACGACCGCCAGGAGCTCCTCGTACGAGTAGCGGGCCTCCCACGGGCGGCTGCCCGCGGTCATGAACCCGCCGGTGGTCATCACCTTGATCAGGTCGGCGCCCTCGCCCGCCCGGCGGCGGACCATCGCCCGCACCTCGTCCACGCCGGTCGCCTCGCCGCCCATGGCGTGCGCGTGCCCGCCGTGCACGGTGATCGGGGCGTTCGCGACGAGCAGCCGCGGCCCCTCGGCCTCGCCACGGGCGATCCGGTCGCGGACCGTGGTGGCGACGACCCCGGGGGCGCCCAGGTCGCACGCCGTGGTGACACCGGCGTCGAGGAGCCTGCTCGCGTTGGCGACCATCAGGCGCGCGGCGTCCTCGTCGGTCAGCGTGGGGGCGGCCGACGTGTGGCCCGCGGCCGGGTCCATCGTGAGGTGGACGTGGCAGTCGAACATCCCCGGCACGAGCGTGACGTCGCCGAGGTCGAGGACCTCCGCGCCGCCTGCGACGTCCCGCCACGGTCCGACGGCACGGATCGTGTCGCCGTCGACGACGACGGCCCCGTCCTCGATCGGTTCCGCCGCGGCGTCCGGAACCACCTTGTGTGCGCGGATCGCGACCTGCACCAGGACCTCCCGTATTCAGCTGTGGTGAAAGTAGGTCACGGATGCGACGGCTGTCCATGCGTTGACGTGCACAGACGCGACGGCCACACTGTCGGCGTTTCATCCCAGATGAAAATTGGACGGAGCGACCCATGCCGGACGACGAGCCGACGACGACGTCGGCGCCCCGCAGGCCCCGACGCCACTGGTGGCTGCTCACGATCCCGTTCCTGTGGTGCATCGTGGCCGTCCCGTTCGTCGGCCGGCAGGCCTACGTCTGGGGCTCCGTGCCGTTCCTCCTGGTGTGGATGACGGCCGGCGTGATCGTCGGCAGCGTCGCCATCGGCGTCGTCTACGCCATCGACCGCCGCAACGGCGACCTCGAGAGGGTCTGACCCATGGCTCTCGCGATCGGGCTCGTCGTCGCCGTCGGCGCGGTCCTCGGCGGCACCCTGCTGGCCCTGCGCGGCACCAGGATGGACGTGCAGGAGTGGTCGGTCGGCGGCCGGCGCTTCGGCACGTGGCTCTTCTGGTTCCTGCTCGTCGGCGAGACGTTCACGACGTTCGCGCTGCTCGGCGCGTCCCAGGGTGTGTTCAGCACCGGCGCCGCCGGCTTCTACGTGCTGGGCACCGTCGTGCTCACCGCCTCCGTCGGCTACTTCCTCGTGCCGCGGATCTGGCGGGCGGGCAAGGACCGGGGCCTCGTCACCATGGGCGACTTCTTCGCCGCCCGCTTCGACGCCCCGTGGTTCGGTGCCCTGCTCACGGTGTTCGGCATCATCGCGCTGCTGCTCTACAGCAGGGTCCAGCTCACCGGTCTGGCGCTGATCCTGGCCACGCTGTTCGGCCTCGACGTGCCCGCCATCGTCTACGTGTCGGCAGGCGGCCTGGTCGTGGCGCTGTTCGTCCTCGTCGGCGGGATGCGCAGCGCCGCGTTCGTCGCCGTGGTCAAGGACGTCCTGCTCGTGGTGATGCTCCTCGTCGTCGCGGCCGGGGCGGCGGGAGCGGTGGGGGTCGCCGGCATCGGCGAGGTGTTCGACGGCGTCCGGGCCGCGCACCCCGACGCCGCGACGCTGCCGGGGATCGGCGGCGGTACGGCCACCAACCAGTGGTGGTGGATGAGCTTCCTGCTGCTCACCCCGCTCGGCGCCTTCGCACTGCCGCACGCGTTCCAGGTGTGCTTCAGCGCGAAGGACATCCGGACCATCCGCAAGAACCAGATCATCCAGCCGCTGTACTCGCTGTTCTACGTCCTGATCGTGATCATCGCGATGGCGGCGCTGCTCGCCCTGCCGGACCTGCCCGCCTCGGACGCCAACGGCTCGCTGCTCGTGTTCGTCCGGGAGTACTACCCGGACTGGGTCATCGGGCTGCTCGCCGGGGCCGGGGTGCTCGTCGCGCTCGTCCCGACGGCGGTGCTCATGCTCACCTCGAGCAGCATGTTCACCTCCAACGTGCTGGGGCTCGCGCGGCCGGAGCTGAAGTCGTCGCTGGCGGCCACCCGGGTCGGCGTCCTCGTGTTCACCGTGATCGCGGTGGCGTTCACGGCGCTGCAGAGCGACACCCTGCTGACGATCATGACCGGCGTCTACAGCGCGGTCGGGCAGCTCGCGCCGGCCCTGTTCCTGTCCGTGCTGTGGCGGCGGGTCACGGCCGTCGGGCTCACCGCCGGCGCGGTCGTCGGCGGGCTGATCGTCGCCGTTCCGCAGCTCGGCGCCGCCGCGCAGGCCCTGTTCCCCGCAGGCACCGTCGTCGGTCTCCCGGCGCTCGTGGTCAACCTCGTGCTGGCGGTGGTGGTCAGCCTGCTGACGGCACCGCCGTCGGCCGCCGCCGTGGCGGTCGGCCTCGGCCCGGCCGATCCGGCCCGGCGGCGCGCCCCGACGGCAGGATGACCGCCATGACGTTGGCCCGGATCAGGGAGCTGCGGCAGCAGAAGGGGCTCACCCTCCACCAGCTGGCCGGCCTCACCGGACTGTCGGTCGGCATGATCAGCCAGGTCGAGCGGGGCATCACCGACCCGAGCCTGGAGACGCTGCGGCGGATCTCGGACGCGTTCGGCGTGCCGCTGTTCGACCTGTTCCGCGAGGACGAGCCGGAGCCGGTCACGGTGGTCCGGCGGGACGAGCGGCGCCGGGTGTCCTCACCCCAGGGCCAGGTCGTGTACTCGCAGGTGTCGCGCACCGGCGGGAAGCTCGAGGTGCTCGAGGCCGCCATCGAACCGGGCGCGGTGTCGTCGGGAGAGCGGCGGTCCCACGCGTCGGAGGAATGCGTCCTGGTGCTCTCCGGCAGGCTGCGGGTCGAGGTCGGCCGCGACGCCTACGACCTCGACGCGGGCGACAGCTGCCACTTCGACTCGATGATCCCGCACCGGTTCGTCAACCCGCACGGCGCGGTGGCCCGCTACCTGGTGGCGGTGACCCCGCCGTCGACCTGAGGTCCGGCATACCTGCGGCGTACCCTCCACGGGTGCACCCCATGATCGCGCCGAGCATCCTCGCGGCCGACTTCGCCCGGCTCGCCGACGAGGCCGCCGCGGTGGCGGGACCGTCCGGCCGCGGTGCCGACTGGCTGCACGTCGACGTGATGGACGCCCACTTCGTGCCGAACCTGACGCTCGGGCTGCCGGTGGTGCAGGCCCTGCGCAAGGCCACGGACGTGCCGCTCGACTGCCACCTGATGATCGACGACCCGGAGCGCTGGGCCCTGGGCTACGCCGAGGCCGGCGCCCACAACGTCACGGTGCACGTGGAGGCCTCCCGCGATCCGGTGGCGCTGGCGAGGGACCTGCGCGCCGCCGGTGCCCGCGCCGGGCTGTCGGTCAAGCCCGGCACGCCGCTCGAGCCGCACCTGGACACCCTGCGGCACTACGACACGTTGCTCGTCATGAGCGTCGAACCCGGGTTCGGCGGGCAGGAGTTCATCCCGGAGGTCCTCGACAAGGTGCGCACCGCGCGCCGCCTCGTCGACACCGGGCACCTCACGCTGCTGCTCGAGATCGACGGCGGCATCAACACGGACACGATCGAGGCGGCGGCGGAGGCCGGCGTCGACTGCTTCGTTGCCGGGTCCGCCGTCTACGGCGCGGCCGAGCCGGCGCGCGCCGTGGAGGCGTTGCGCGAGCAGGTGCGCGGCGCCTCCGCGCACCGCTGGGTCTGAGCGGGTAACGATCGGCCCGCCAGGTGGGTTGCACCGGCCGAGGTGCGGAAGGGGAGTGCGGGGATGTTCACGGGGATCGTCGAGGAGATCGGCGAGGTCAGCGAGGTGCGGGAGGACGCCGACGTCGTGCTGTTCACGGTGCGCGGGCGCATCGTCACCTCGGACGCCCGGCACGGCGACTCGATCGCCGTCAACGGCGTGTGCCTCACGGTGGTGGATCCCGCTGGCAGCACCGACGGCACATTCACCGTCGAGCTGATGCCCGAGACGCTCAAACGCTCGAGCCTCGAGGCGGTCGTGCCCGGCACGCGGGTGAACCTGGAGCGGGCCGTCCCGGTGAACGGGAGGCTCGGCGGCCACATCGTGCAGGGGCACGTCGACGGCGTCGCCACGCTGCTCTCCCGCTCGCCCGGTGAACGCACCGACGAGCTGCGCTTCAGCCTGGCCCCCGACCTCGCCCGGTACGTCGTGGAGAAGGGCTCGATCACGGTCGACGGGGTCTCGCTCACCGTGGCGGGTGTGTCGCCCGACACGTTCACCGTGGCGCTCATCCCCACGACGTTGTCGCACACCACACTCGGATTCCGGCAGCCGGGGGATACCGTGAACCTTGAGGTCGACGTGGTGGCGAAGTACGTCGAGCGGCTGACGGCGGGGTACAGCGGGGCCCCGTCGGCGCACGAGGAGGCCCGGGCTCGGTGACAGACGTGGACGGCGCGACAGACGTGGATGGTGTGGCGGCGCAGCCGGTGACGCCAGGAGGTTTCGAGTCGATCGAGCGCGCGATCGCCGACCTGAAGGCGGGGAAGGCGATCGTCGTCATCGACGACGAGGACCGCGAGAACGAGGGCGACCTGATCTTCGCGGCCGAGATGGCCACGCCGGAGCTCGTGTCGTTCATGGTGCGCTACACGTCCGGGTACATCTGCGTGCCGCTCACCGAGAGCGAGTGCGACCGGCTCGACCTGCCGCCGATGCACCACACGAACTCCGACAACTTCCGCACCGCGTTCACCGTCACCGTGGACGCGAAGTCGGGCGTCAGCACCGGGATCTCGGCGGCCGACCGGGCCCACACCATCCGGTTGCTCGCCGACCCGGCCACGGGGCCCGGCGACCTCGTGCGCCCCGGCCACATCCTCCCGCTGCGCGCCCGTGAGGGCGGGGTGCTGCGCCGCGCAGGCCACACCGAGGCCGCGGTCGACCTGGCGCGCCTCGCCGGGCTGAAGCCGGCCGGGGTGCTCTGCGAGATCGTGTCGCAGAAGGACATCGGCGACATGGCCCGCGCCGACGAGCTGCAGGTGTTCGCCGAGGAGCACGACCTCGCCCTCATCACGATCGCCGACCTGATCGCGTACCGGCGCCGCTTCGAGAAGCACGTCGTTCGGGTGGCCCAGGCCCGCATCCCCACCGCCCACGGCGACTTCATCGCCTACGGGTACGACTCGCTGCTGGACGGCATCGAGCACATCGCGATGGTCCGCGGCGACGTCGCCACCCCGGAGGGCGGTGTCTTCGGGGACGGGGGCGAGGACGTGCTCGTGCGCGTGCACTCCGAGTGCCTCACCGGCGACGTCATGGGGTCCCTGCGCTGCGACTGCGGCCCCCAGCTCGACGCCGCCCTCGCCGCGGTGGCCGCCGAGGGCCGCGGGGTCGTCCTCTACATGCGCGGGCACGAGGGCCGGGGCATCGGCCTGCTGCACAAGCTGCAGGCCTACCAGCTGCAGGAGGCCGGCGCCGACACCGTCGACGCCAACCTCGCACTGGGCCTGCCCGCCGACGCCCGTGACTACGGCACGGGGGCCCAGATCCTCGCCGACCTCGGCATCAGGTCCATGCGGCTGCTCACCAACAATCCGGACAAGCGCGCCGGGCTCGAGGGCTACGGCCTCACGATCACCGGCCGCGTGCCGCTCCCGGTGCGCGCCCACCGGGAGAACCTGCGGTACCTGCGCACCAAGCGGGACCGGATGGGGCATGATCTCCCCGATCTGGACGTGGTCGAGCGGGGCGGGGCGCTCGCCGACAGCACGGGCTCCTAGGGGGAGGCCATGAGCGAGCGGAGCGAGCGAATCATCAGCGCAGCGTGTTCGCGAAGTGGTCGCCGGAGCGTCGGCGAGGGCGGACGATGAGGGAGCGGAGCGAGCGAATCATCAGCGCAGCGTGTTCGCGAAGTGGTCGCCGGAGCGTCAGCGAGGGCGGACGATGAGTGGCGAAGGCCGTCCGGCGGCGCAGCCGCCCGACGCGTCGGGCCTGCGGCTGGCGATCGCGGCCACCACGTGGCACGCGGAGATCGTGGACGTGCTGCTGGAACGGGCGATCGCCACGGCGGGGAAGGCCGGTGTCGAACCGCCCACGGTGGTGCGGGTGCCCGGCACGGTCGAGCTGCCCGTGGTCTGCCAGGAGCTCGCCGTGCGGCACGACGCCGTCGTGGCGCTCGGCGTCGTGATCCGGGGCGGCACCCCGCATTTCGAGTACGTGTGCGACGCCGTCACCGCCGGCCTCACCCGGGTGGCGCTCGACGAGCGCACCCCGGTCGGCAACGGGGTGCTCACCTGCGACACCCGCCAGCAGGCCCTGGACCGCTCCGGTGGGCCCGGCGCGACCGAGGACAAGGGTGAAGAGGCGTGCGTCGCCGCGCTGCAGACGGCGCTCGTGCTGCGGGACCTCAGGACCGAGCGGTGACCGCTCCGCAAGCCGGTACGGTGGGCGCCGTGGCCGCCCGGGAGCGCGACGTCGTGGTGGTGCGCCCCCGGAAGATGCTGATCTCGTCCTGGGTGGGCGCCGTGGTCGTCCTGGCGCTGTTCGTCGGGATCGCCGTCGTGCTCCGCACCGTCCAGACCGGGGTGTACTTCCGGTTCGCCGACCAGGTGGCGCTCGTGCTGCTCGGCCTGTTCATCGCGGGCGGCCTCCTCCTGTTCGCCCGCCCTCGGGTGCGCGCAGACGCCGAGGGCATCGAGGTGCGCAACATCCTCGTCACGCGGCGGCTGCCCTGGTCGCTGGTCCTGCGGGTGGCGTTCCCGGACGGTGCCTCCTGGGCCCGGCTGGACCTGCCCGACGACGAGTACCTGCCCGTGCTCGCCATCCAGGCCGTCGACGGGCAGCGTGCGGTGGACGCGATCACCCGGGTGCGCGCCCTGCACGCCCGGTCCCGGTCCTCCTCCTGACGCGCACGTAACATCGGGGCGTGCTGCGCTCCCGCGAGACGAGTCCCCACGACCCGGCGGCCCACGACACGGCAGAGAGCGTGCGGCTGGGCGACATCGTGCTCCGCAACCGCCTCGTCACGTCGTCGAGCCTGCTCGGGTACGGCGTGGCCAACTCCCCGCTCGTGCCCTACGGCATGAGCCCCGTGTCGCTGTTCGTGCCGCTGGCCGAGTTCGGCGCCGTCACCACGCGCACGCTCACCGTCGAGCCGCGCGAGGGGCACTTCACCACCCGCGACGACTGGTCGCTGCACGAGCTGCCCGCGCTGCTCAAGCGGTACGCCACCGTGTTGCGCGGCACCGACGGCGGGTTCCTCAACGCGTTCGGCTGGTGCAACATCGGCATCGACGCCTACCTGCGCGACTACTACCCCCGCACCCGCGACCAGCGCACGATCATCTCCCTGGGCGGCTTCTCGGCGGAGGAGTTCGTGACGCTCGTGGACAAGGTGAACGACGCGGTGCCCGCGGGCGACGTCGCGGCCGTCGAGTTCAACGTGAGCTGCCACAACGTCAACTTCGACTTCTCGGCGATCCTCCAGGACGTGCTCGACGAGGCCGTGCCGCGCAGCAACCACCCGGTGATCCTCAAGCTCTCGGCCGACTACGACTACCTGCGCAACGCCCGGCAGGCCGCCGCGGCCGGGGTGTCCGCGCTGACGGCGATCAACACGGTGAAGGCGCTGCGGCTCGACCCCCGCACCGGCACCCCGTGGCTCGCCAACCGCTACGGTGGCCTGTCCGGCCGGGCGATCAAACCGATCGCCCTGCGCGTGGTGAGCGAGCTGCGCGAGGCCGGCGTCACGCTCCCGATCATCGCCACGGGCGGCATCCGCACCGTGGCCGACTGCCGCGAGTACTTCTGGGCCGGCGCCGACGCCGTGAGCCTCGGCAGCGCGACGTGGCTGGCGAGCTACCCCGGGTACGCCCTCGCTCCGTTGCGGGCGCTGCACGTTCGGCGCGTGTTGCGGGCCGTTCGGCGCTACTCAACGCTGCCGATTCGCAACAGCCCGTCGCGCTGAGCGACGATCTTCACCCGAACGGGGTGTCTGCAGCTAGGCGGCCCCAGAGAGGGGTCCGATGACGATCACGTCGGGTGCCGCCACCACAGGCGGGCTGCGTGCTCCCGATCGGCGGCCGCGCGCCGTGCTCTTCGATGTGTTCGAGACCATGCTCCAGGTCGACGCGCTGCGGGCCCGGTTCGTGGACGTGGGCCGTCCCGAGCACGAATGGGAGCTCTTCTTCGCGCGCACGCTCCGCGACGGCATGGCCCACACGCTCGCCGGCGCGGTACGCCCCTTCGGCGACGTCGCCCGCGCCGCGCTGCGCACCACCACCGGCCACACCCTCTCCGCCGAGGCCGTCGAGCACGTGCTCGCCGGGTTCCGGGAGCTGCCGCCGCACCCGGACGTCGAGCCGGCCCTGATGGCGCTGGCCCGCGCCCGGATCCCGGCGTTCGGGTTCACCCACGGCACCGAGTCCGTGGCCTGCGACGCGCTCGACAAGGCGGGCCTGCGCACGTACCTGCGCGACACCTTCTCCACGGAGCGGATCGCCTCGTTCAAGCCACCCGCACGCGTCTACCACTGGGCGTGCCAGCGGGTGGAACTGGCGCCCGAGAAGGTGGCGGTTGTCGCCGTCCACTCCTGGGACGTGCACGGCGCCGTCCGTGCAGGGCTGATCGGCGGCCTGGCCACCCGGCTCGAGGGGGCCGTGCCGGACGTGGTGGAGCCCCCGCACGTGGCGGCCGAGCGGCTGGACGCGGTGGTGGACCGGCTCATCGCCCTGCCGGTCTGAACCCGAGGGTCGCGAGCGAGCTACCGATGCCGGGCGCTCCGGCGCGGTGATCGGCCGGATCGGGACCTGGGGTGCACCTCTGCAGCTGATGTCCCGTTCCCGCTGATCAGGTCCGTGCCCGGGGGCTCTGCTCGGGGCCTCCGGTGGCGCCGCGCATCGTGCGGGGGCGCCCCTCACCTGTCAATGGCGCTTCGCGTCGCTCCGCGAGCGCTTCGCGCCCCTTGACAGGCGAGCCTCTGCGCCCCCTCCCGGGCATATCGCAGGCAGGCCAAGGCCTGCCCGGTGGGGCGCGCGGCGCCACCGGAGGCCGGTCTCGCGGGCATGATCGAGGCTTCGGCGCGAAAGCGGGCGAATCCGGCCCGAGAACGCGCCCAATCGCTGATCATGTGGGGTGGCGCGACCTGGTGATCGCCGATCAAGGGAAAGGGTCGTCGAACGATCTTCGGGGGCAACCGTCTGCCCTTGATCGTTCAACGCTGCACATCCCTGCCCGCCGTTACGCTCCGAGCGCCCGTGGCCTCCCCACCCTGAGCCCGCCGCCCCCGCCGAGATCCGCCCGCTGCCCGGCCTGCGCCCCGGCGGCGCGGCCGGAGCCGGACAGCATGCTGGGGCGCAGGGTGGCCAGGCGGGGGTAGGTGGAGGCGAACTCCTGCTCGACGCGTCGGCGCCGGTCCGCGAGCACCACGGCGACCCCCGGGTGCGGACCCTCGGGGGTGTGGCCGGCGGCGCGCTCCTCCGCCTCGACGAGGCGGCGGTGGATCTGCGCGGAGAACCCCTCGAGCCAGGACCGCCGGTAGGCGGCCACGGATTCGCCCGGCCGGGGCGGTCGCACCCGTACGAGCTGCGCGGTGGCCTGCAGCAGTAATGACGTGTAGAGCAGCTCCACCCGTTCGCGGTCGGAGGCGTGCCCGAACACGGTGACGGCGGCGACCTTGCCGGCCCACGCGCCGTGCAGCACCCACCGGCAGCCCAGTGCGGCGGCCGTCCAGCCGAGCAGGCGCGCCTTGCCGGCGCTGTAGGGGTCCTGCATGGCGACCCGGAGCGGGCCGATCACGTCGCTGCCGGGGGTGGCCGCCGCCAGCAGGGCGGCGTCGATGCCGTGGCGGGCCATGAGCTCGACGGCCTTGGCGGTGTAGGTCTCGGACTCGGCCGCCGTGGCCGCGCGCTCGGCCTTGGCGAGCAGCTTGCGGACGGTGGCGAGCTTCGCCGTGCCGATCATCGTGCCCATCGTCGTGGCCGTCGTCGGGCTCATGAGAACCTCCTCGGATCGAACGGGTGTTCGTACTCGGGAGATGTAACCACGGGGCGGCGACAGTTCTCCGGAGCGCCTACACCACCCCCGCGACGCGCCGGGAAGGCAGCCCCGCCCGGGCGTGTCGCGCCGCGGTCCTACCCTGGAGGAGCCATGCGCGATCCCGTCTCGAACGACCCCTCCCGGTACCGCCCGGCGCCCGGCACCATCCCGGAGGCGCCCGGGGTGTACCGGTTCTCCGACCCGCACGGGCGCGTGATCTACGTCGGCAAGGCGAAGAGCCTGCGCCAGCGGCTCAACTCCTACTTCGCCGACCTCGCCGGTCTGCATCCCCGCACCCGGCAGATGGTCACCACCGCCGCGAAGGTCGAGTGGACGGTCGTCACCACAGAGGTGGAGGCACTGCAGCTCGAGTACAACTGGATCAAGGAGTTCGACCCGCGGTTCAACGTCCGGTACCGCGACGACAAGACCTACCCGGTGCTCGCGGCCACGATGAACGAGGACTTCCCGCGGCTGCACGTCTACCGCGGCCCGCGGCGCAAGGGTGTGCGCTACTTCGGCCCGTACGCGCACGCGTGGGCCATCCGGGAGACGCTCGACCTGCTGCTGCGGGTCTTCCCGGCGCGCACGTGCAGCGCAGGCGTGTTCAAACGCCACGGCCAGATCGGCCGGCCGTGCCTGCTGGGGTACATCGACAAGTGCTCGGCGCCGTGCGTCGGGCGGGTCGACGCCGACGAGCACCGGGCGATCGTCGAGGACTTCTGCGACTTCCTGTCGGGCCGCACCGACCACCTGGTCCGCCAGCTCGAGCGGAAGATGGCCGCGGCGTCCGAGGAGCTGGAGTTCGAGCGGGCGGCGCGGCTGCGCGACGACATCGGCGCGCTGCGCCGCGCGATGGAGAAGCAGGCCGTGGTGCTGGGCGACGGCACCGACGCCGACGTCGTGGCGTTCGCCGAGGACGAGCTCGAGGCCGCGGTGCAGGTCTTCCACGTGCGGGGCGGGCGGGTCCGCGGCCAGCGCGGCTGGGTGATCGACAAGGTGGAGCCGACGGACACCGCGCAGCTCGTGGAGCGGTTCCTCACGCAGTTCTACGGCGAGCAGGCCGCGCTGGCCGGCTCGGCCGACGACGCCACCCAGCCCGTGCCGCGCGAGATCCTCGTGCCCGAGCTGCCGCCCGAGGCCGGGTCGCTGTCGGAGTGGCTCTCCGGGCTGCGTGGTGCGCGGGTGCAGCTGCGGGTGCCGCACCGGGGTGACAAGCGGGCGCTGGCCGAGACGGTCGCGCGCAACGCCGCGGAGGCGTTCACCCAGCACAAGCTGCGCCGCGCCGGCGACCTCACCGCGCGCTCCGCGGCGCTGCAGGAGATCCAGGACGCGCTCGGGCTCGGCAGCGCCCCGTTGCGGATCGAGTGCGTCGACGTGAGCCACGTGCAGGGCAGCAACGTCGTGGCGTCCCTGGTGGTGTTCGAGGACGGGCTGGCCCGCAAGTCGGAGTACCGCCGGTTCGAGATCCGCGGCGGCGCCGAGGGCGGTGACGTCGCCGCGATCGCCGAGGTGGTGCGTCGCCGCTTCCGTCGGTACCTCGCCGAGACCGGCGGCGAGACCGGCGCCGATGCGCACACGGGTAACGGCGGGCCCGGCCGCGGCGAGTCCGGTGAGGTCGACGCGTCCGACACCGCAGATCACCGCCCCGGCATCGACCCCGAGACCGGTCGCCCGCGCAGGTTCGCCTACCCGCCGAACCTGCTGGTCGTCGACGGTGGGCAGCCGCAGGTGGAGGCCGCCGCCGACGTGCTCGCCGGGCTGGGCGTCACCGACGTCGCCGTGTGCGGGCTCGCCAAGCGGCTGGAGGAGGTGTGGTTGCCGGCCGAACCCGACCCGGTGATCCTCTCGCGCACCAGCGAAGGGCTCTACCTGCTGCAACGCGTCCGCGACGAGGCACACCGGTTCGCCATCACCTACCACCGGCAGCGACGCTCGCGCAGCATGGTCGCCTCGGAGCTGGACGCCGTGCCGGGGCTGGGTCCCGCCCGGCGCGCCGCGTTGCTGAAGCACTTCGGATCGCTGCGCAAGATCAAGGCTGCCGGCGTGGACGAGATCGCCGCGCTGCCGGGTTTCGGCCCGCGCACCGCGGCGGCGGTGCTCGACGCGCTGAACGGGCGGTCCAGCACGGAGCCGGCATCGGCAGGACAGGGGACGCAGTGACGGGGGACGCGGTGGACGACGGCACGGCGAGCGGGGGCGGACGCGGGGGTGTGATCACCGGGTCCCAGCCGCCGGGCATCGAGGTCACGCTGGTCAGCGGGCTGTCCGGCGCCGGCCGCAGCACCGCCGCGAAGGTGCTGGAGGACCTCGGCTGGTTCGTCGTCGACAACCTGCCCCCGGAGCTGATCGCCACGATGGTCGACCTCGGCGCCCGGGCCCGCGGCGAGATCACCCGCATCGCCGTCGTCATGGACGTGCGCAGCCGGGCCTTCACCGCCGACCTCGGCGCCGTCATCAAGGACCTCGACGCCCGCGGGTACAAGCCGCGGCTGCTCTTCCTGGAGGCGTCCGACGCCGTGCTGGTGCGCCGCTTCGAGCAGGTGCGCCGCAGCCACCCCCTGCAGGGGGACGGCCGGCTCGTCGACGGGATCGCGGCCGAGCGGGAGCTGCTCACCCCGCTGCGGGAGAACGCCGACCTCGTCGTCGACACCTCCACGGTGGCCGTGCCGCAGCTGCGTGCCACCCTGGAGCGGGCGTTCGGCACCGAGGCCGCGCAGGTCACCCGCATCACGCTGGTGTCGTTCGGCTACAAGTACGGGCTCCCGATGGACTCCGACCTGGTCGTGGACGTCCGGTTCCTGCCCAACCCGTTCTGGATCCCGGAGCTGCGCGACTCCACCGGCCGCGACGAGACCGTGCGCGACTACGTGCTGTCCCAGGACGGCGCGGAGGAGTTCATCGGCCGCTACCTGGAGCTGCTGCGGCTCGTCGGTGCCGGCTACCGGCGCGAGGGCAAGCGGTACCTGACGGTCGCCGTCGGGTGCACCGGCGGCAAGCACCGCAGCGTCGCGATCAGCGAGGAGATGGCCCGCAGGCTCGCCGGCTCCGAGGGGGTCACCGTGAACGTCACGCACCGCGACCTGGGGCGCGAATGATCGCGCCGCGACCTGGGGCGCGGCTGGGATCGGCCGTCGCCTTGGGCGGCGGTCACGGGCTGCACGCCACCCTGTCGGCGCTGCGGCGGCTCACCGACGACGTCACGGCCGTCGTCACGGTCGCCGACGACGGCGGCTCGTCGGGCAGGCTGCGGCGCGAGCTCGATCTGCTCCCGCCCGGCGACCTGCGGATGGCGCTCGCCGCCCTCGCCGCGGACGACGACTCGGGACGCCGCTGGGGCCAGCTCGTGCAGCACCGCTTCGGCGGCACCGGGGCGCTCGCCGGGCACGCCGTCGGCAACCTGCTGCTCGCCGGGCTGATGGAGGTGCTCGGCGACCCGGTCGCCGCGCTCGACGAGGTCGCCGCGCTGCTGGGGCTCCGCGGCCGGGTGTTGCCGATGAGCTGCGACCCCCTCGACATCGAGGCCGAGGTCACCGGGCTCGGTTCGCCCGACGGCGCGCTGATCCGCGGGCAGGTCGCGGTGGCGTCCACCCCCGGGCGGGTGCAGCGGGTGTGGCTGCGCCCGGACCGGCCGCGGGCGTGCACGGAGGCACTCGATGCGGTGAAAGCTGCGGACGTCCTGTTGCTCGGTCCGGGGTCCTGGTTCACGAGCGTGATCCCGCACGTCCTGGTGCCCGAACTGCGAGAAGCCCTGATCACGTCCCCTGCGCGCCGCATCGTCGTGCTCAACCTGGCGCCGGAACCGGGGGAGACCGCCGGGTTCTCACCCGAGCAGCACCTCGCCGTACTCTCGCAACACGCCCCGGAACTGCGGGTCGACGCGGTCATCGCCGACGTCGCCGCGGTCCCGGTGCCCGAGCGGCTGCAGCGCACCGCGGCCGCGATGCTCGCCCCCGGAGGCCGGGTCCACCTGGCGCCGGTTGCCGCGGCCGACCCCGCGGTACCGCGCCACGACCCGGCCGCGCTGGCCGACGCCCTCGGCGTCGTGCTGGCGGAACACGGCGCCGTGCTCGGCACGGAGCTGGACATGCACACCGGACCCGACGGTGCCGCCGGGCCAGTTCACACGGGGGCGGAGCCGCACCGGCCCGCACCCGGGGGGCAGGAAACGAGGAGGTCGAACCCATGGCGATGACCGCCGCGGTCAAGGACGAGCTCTCCAGGCTCGTCGTCACGAAGCCGTGCTGCCGCCGGGCCGAGGTCGCGGCGCTGCTGCGGTTCGCGGGCGGGTTGCACATCGTCGGTGGCCGCGTCGTGGTCGAGGCCGAGGTCGACACCGGATCGGTGGCGCGGCGGCTGCGCCGCGAGATCCACGATCTCTACGGGCACACCTGCGAGGCCCACGTGATCAGCGCGGGCGGGCTGCGCCGCGGCGCGCGCTACGTGCTGAGGGTGGTGCGTGACGGTGAGGGCCTCGCGCGCCAGACCGGCCTGCTCGACGTCCGCGGCCGCCCGGTGCGCGGCCTGCCGCCGCCCGTCGTGTCCGGCGGGGTGTGCGACGCGGAGGCGGCGTGGCGCGGGGCCTTCCTCGCGCACGGCTCGCTCACCGAGCCCGGCCGCAGCTCGGCCCTCGAGGTGACCTGCCCGGGCCAGGAGGCGGCGATGGCGCTGGTCGGCGCGGCGCGCCGGCTCGGCGTCGGGGCGAAGTGGCGGGAGGTGCGCGGGGCCGACCGGGTCGTCGTCCGGGACGGCGACGCGATCGGCGCGCTGCTCACCCGCATGGGCGGCCACGAGAGCGTGCTGGCGTGGGAGGAGCGGCGGATGCGCCGCGAGGTCCGCGCCACCGCCAACCGGCTGGCCAACTTCGACGACGCCAACCTGCGCCGCTCGGCCCGCGCCGCCGTGGCCGCCGCGGCCCGGGTGCAGCGGGCGCTGGAGATCCTCGCCGACGACGTCCCGGATCACCTGCTGGCCGCCGGCAGGCTGCGCGTCGAGCACACCCAGGCCTCCCTGGAGGAGCTCGGCCAGCTCGCCGACCCGCCCATGACGAAGGACGCCGTCGCCGGCCGGATCCGCAGGCTGCTGCACATGGCGGACAAGCGCGCCGCCGACCTCGGCATCCCGGACACCGACTCGGCCGTCACCCCGGAGATGCTGGAAGAGGCGTGACGGGCCTGCTCGCGAGGAAGACGTAGCGGTTCAGGCTGAAGAAGGCGGCGTCCCCCAGCGACGTGACGTCGTCGATCCAGGCCTGGACGTCGGCGGCGTCGATGCCGGCCCGGCCCTTGACGTACTCGCCGATCGTCGTGGCGTTCATGGCGCTGAACGTGTTCGGGTCGTACCCGACGTTCAGCAGCGGGAGGACCCGCACCCGGACCTCCGTGAACCCCGCGGCCCGCAGCGTGGGAACGAGGGTTCGCGGCAGGTTCGGGTCCGCGAGGTGCGCGTCCCACGCGGCCAGGACGCGGGCGGCGCGGGCGTCGTCGCGGGAGCGCCAGACGATCGAGTCCCAGTCGGTGTCGAGCACCAGGAGCCGTCCGCCCGGCCGGAGCACGCGGTGGGCCTCGGCCAGCGCGCCGGGCACGTCGGCCACGTACTCGAGGACCTGCGTGGAGACGGCCGCGTCGACGCTCGCGTCGGGCAGGGGGAGCGCGTCCGCGGACCCGGCCGCGATCTCCACCGGGGCGGCGTCCGGCGGCCGGGTCCGCGCGGCCGCGAGCGCGCGCATGCTGTCGCTCGGCTCGATCGCGTGCACGCGGCCGTCCCGGCCGACCTCGGCCGCCATCTCGGCGGCCAGCAGGCCCGGGCCTGCGCCGATGTCCACGACGTGCTCACCGGGGCGCAGGGCGAGAATCCGCCGCACCTCGCGGCGTTGCCCGACGACATCCGGCGTGGTGTAGACGGCTTCGAGCTTGCGGGCGCCTGCCTCGTCGAACTGCAGCATCCCGGACACGGTGATCTCCTTCGGGGCGGTGCGGTCGGGCCCGCCGCGCACATCGTCGCAGCACCGCACACATGCCCGACCCTGTGTGCGGACCCCGGACGGTGTGTGCGGCCACCCGGCCTGTCGAACCGGGGGCCGGTTGCTCCTAGGGCTCGCTGCGCACCCGGTACCGCAGGTGCGTGACGTCGCGGCCCTCGAGGATCCGGACCGGTTCGAGCTCGATGCGGTCGGGCCCGAGCGCGTCGAACAGGCGCCGTCCCCCGCCGAGCAGGACCGGCACGAGGTGGATCTCCACCTCGTCCAGCTGGCCGGCCCGCAGCAGCGCCTGCGCGGCGCCCGCCCCGTGCACGAGCACGGCACCGTCGTCGCCCGCCGCGGCACGGGCCTGGGCGGCGCACTCCTCGACGTCGGTCACGAACCGCGCGCTGCCCGGTGGGACGTCGCCGTCGTCGAACCGATGGGTGAGGACGAAGATCGGAACCCCGTCGTGATGATCACCCTGCCAGCGCCCGGCCAGCTCGAAGGTGCGCCTTCCGGAGATCACCGCGCGGGTCGCCATGGCCTCCTGGAACACCTGGCCGTTCGGCCCGGGCGACAGCCGGTCGTCCAGCCAGTTGAACAGCCGGAAGCCGCCGCGGCCGAGCTCCTGCCCCGCGCGGTCGTCGGGCCCGGCTATGAAGCCGTCGAGCGACATGGACATGTACAGGACGAGTCGGGACAACGGGACTCCTTGGGGGACAGGACCGCATCCGGGTCGGTCGCGGCGCGGATCCGCTGCAGCCGCCCGTGGTTGTCGCCGTGGTACGCCGCGGCGGGCAGCGTGCGGTCGGGATCGGGGAAGTTCGGGTAGACGCGGCCGGTGCCGAAGCGGGCGGCCGTCGACCAGGAGCGCTCCAGCCGGTCGGGCGCTCCGGCCGTCCTCCCGGCCGCGACGAGGCCGACCTCGAGCAGGTACGCCTCCCCGCGGTGCGCGAACGCGGTGGCCTCGGGAGGCACGCGGTTGTAGGCGCCGCCCCACGGCGTGAGGGCGACCTCCTGGGTGTGGCCCGGCACGCGGCCGCCCAGGACGCTGCGTGCGAGCGCGGCCGCGGCGCCGGGCGGCAGCGGGCGGCGGAAGAACCCCGACCGGCCGTACCGGACGCCCGGCAGCCCCGACCCGTCCCCGCCCGTCGCCGCCAGCGACCGCTTGGCCTCCCGGAACGATCCGGGCACGAGCGTCCAGGTCGTGGGCTCGGCCCCCGCGCGCCGGACGAACGCGTCCAGGAGGCCGCTCGGGTCGCCGTCGAGCATGGTCCCGACCAGCTCGACCGTGCCCGGCTCGCCGGGGTCGGCAGGAGCGGCGATCCGCAGGGTGGCGGTGAGCTCGTCGGGGGCGCCGGGAGCCCAGCGCGTCCACGCCGCCACGACCGGCCCGGCGCACCCGGCGGGCCACGCCAGGCGGAACGTCGTGGTCGCCGGCGCCGGGACCGGGGTGAACCGGAGCGAGGTGACGACCGCGCCGCCCCCGCCCCCGCCCCGCAGCGCCCAGAAGAGGTCCGGCTCGCGATGGGTGTCGCAGTCGACGACCCGGCCGTCGCCGCGCACGACGCGGGCGCCGACGAGCCGGTCGCAGGTGAGCCCGTGCCGGCGGCCCAGCGGCCCGAACCCGCCGCCGAGGGTGAGCCCGGCGATCCCGACGGTCGACCCGCAACCGGCCGGCAGGGCGAGGCCGTGGTCGGCGAGGGCGTCGTAGAGCGCACCGAGCCGCGTCCCGGCGCCGACGACGGCCACGCCGTCCCGGAGGGCGACGGTGCCCATCGGGGAGACGTCGACGAGGATCCCGGTGGTCGAGGAGCGGCCCGCGAAGCAGTGGCCGCCGCCGCGGACCGCCAGCGGCGCGCGCAGCAGGCGCGCGACGGCGAGGGCCTCGACGACGTCCTGTTCCGCGGCGCAGCGCACGATCGCGCGCGGGCGGATGTGGTGGAAGCGCGCGATCGCGGGGCGGCGGGCCGTGTCGTAGCCGGGCGACCCGGGCAGGACGACCTCGCCCGCGATCGCCCCCTGCAGGGCGCTGAGCTCACGGTCGCCGTCGGCCACGAGCCGACGCTACGGTCGGCCCGGCGCATCGTTCTTGAACGAACCGGCCAGGAGCGGACCGTAGGACGCCGCGTGGTCGTGCCCGCAGGCACAGGTGTCCAGGGTCTCGGCGAGGTACGCGCGCGGCGTCGCGCCGGTGAGGCGCACGCACTCGCGGGTGAGGTGCGCCTGGTCGGAGTACCCGGCGCCGACGGCGAGGTCCGCCAGCGCGCCGGGCGGGCGCCCCGCTGCGAGGGCCTGCTGCGCCCGGGCGAGGAAACCCTGGAAGCGCAGCGTGCGGTGCAGCGACTTGGGTCCCAGGCCGACCGCCGCGAGGCAGCGCCGCCGCAGGTTGCGCTCCGAGACGGCCAGGACCCCGGGGAGCCCGGCGACGTCGGTGGCCCGGCCGGGCATCAGCCGCCGGACGGCCTCGGCCACGAGCGCGTCCGGGTTCCCTCCGGCCGCCCGCCGGGCGATCACGGCCCGCTGCAGGGTGGTGAGCGACCGGGCGGGCGACCCGGCGGCGGCCACGCTCTCCCCGATCCGGGCGGCGGCCGGGCCCCAGAGCACGTCGGCGGGCACCGCCAGGTCCACCAGCTCGGACGGCGGCGGGCCCAGCAGCGCGCCGGCGGCGCCCGGACGCAGCCGCACGCCGACCACGGTGGTGCCGGGTGCGAGCACCTCGACGTTCGGACCGGTGAGCGGTCCCAGCACCCGGGGGATCCCCCCGATGGCGCAGACGATCTCGGTGCCGCCGTGCGGCAGGTTGCGGTGCCGCAGCGCCGGCGCGTCCGCCGCCACCTCCTGGACCCACACCGCCGAGACGACGTCGGCGAGGGCGGCGACCGGAGGGCGCTCGACGTACCGCTGCGGGGTGGGAGCGGCGTCGGCCATGCCGGCATCCTGCTACGGAGCGGGCAGTCGGCAAAGACCGGTGCGTGCACGTGGCAGGATTCCGGCGTGGACTCCGCGGTTCGGGCAGTCATCGACCGGGTGACCGACGCCGCCGCGCGGCACGACGCCACGCAGGCGGACCGGCTCGACCGGTGGCGGGTCCTCGAACCGGACGCCGGCCGGTTCGTCTGGTTCCTCGCGCAGGCGATGGGCGCACGGAGGATCGTGGAGGTCGGCACCTCCCGCGGCGTGTCGACGCTCTGGCTGGCCGATGCCGCGCGCGCAACCGGTGGGCGGGTGACCAGCTTCGACACCGACGCGGCGGCGCAGCGGGACGCCGCCGCGAGCCTCGCGGAGGCCGGCCTCGCCGGGCACGTCGACCTGCGGCTCGCCGACGGCGGCGCGGGGCTGGCGGCACTCGGCGACGGCGAGGTCGACCTGCTGTTCCTGGACGCGGAGCGCACCGAGTACCCGTCGTGGTGGCCGCACCCGGCGCGGGTGCTGCGCGCGGGTGGGGTGCTCGTCGCGGACAACGCGCTGTCGCACCCGGACGAGATCGCGCCGTTGGGTGAGTTGGTGCGCGCCGAGCTGACGAGCGTCGCGACGATGCCGATCGGCAAGGGGGAGCTCGTCGCTCGTCGACCGTATACGACCACGTGAGATTGACCGGAATCGATTAAGGGGCTCGGGGTTCCGGGCCCGCCACCGGCGACTAGGGTTGATGCCGGTTCGAGACACGCAGAGGTGACAGGAGGCGCACATGACCGTGCGGGTGGGCGTGAACGGGTTCGGCCGCATCGGCCGCAACTTCTGGCGGGCGGTCGACGCCCAGCGGGCGGCCGGCACCAGCGACATCGAGATCGTCGCGGTGAACGACATCACCGACAACGCCACGCTGGCGGGTCTGCTCAAGTACGACTCGATCCTGGGCCGGCTGCCCTACGAGGTCACCCACACCGACGACGAGATCGTCGTCGACGGCAGGGGCTTCAAGGGCCTGGCCGTGCGGGACCCCTCCGAGCTGCCGTGGAAGGACCTCGGCGTCGACGTCGTGGTGGAGTCCACGGGCATCTTCACCAAGCGCGATGCGGCCGCCAAGCACCTGGACGCCGGCGCGAAGAAGGTCGTGATCTCGGCCCCGGCCACGGAGCCCGACCTCACCGTGGTCATGGGCGTGAACGACGACGAGTACGACGGCTCGCAGGCCATCATCTCCAACGCGTCCTGCACCACCAACTGCCTGGCGCCGCTGGCGAAGGTGATCGACGACGCGTTCGGGATCGAAAAGGGTCTGATGACCACGATCCACGCCTACACCCAGGACCAGAACCTGCAGGACGGCCCGCACAAGGACAAGCGCCGCGCCCGCGCCGCCGCCCTGAACGTCGTGCCGACCTCCACCGGCGCCGCCAAGGCGATCGGCCTCGTGCTGCCGCACCTCAACGGCAAGCTCGACGGCTACTCGCTGCGCGTCCCGGTGCCCACCGGCTCGATCACCGACCTCACGGTGGACCTGCGCAAGGAGGCCTCGGTCGACGAGGTCAACGCCGCCTACAAGGCCGCGGCGGACAACGGCCCCCTGAAGGGCTACCTGCGCTACAGCGACGACCCCATCGTCTCGTCCGACATCGTCACCGACCCGGCGTCCTGCATCTACGACGCGCCGCTCACCAAGGTGATCGGCAACCAGGTCAAGGTCTTCGGCTGGTACGACAACGAGTGGGGCTACTCGAACCGCCTGGTCGACATCACGGCGCTCGTGGCATCCAAGCTGTGAGGACGCTCGACGACCTCCTCACCGAGGGCGTGTCCGGGCGGACCGTCCTGGTCCGCTCGGACCTGAACGTGCCGCTCGACGGCTCGACGATCACCGACGACGGCCGGATCCGCGCCTCCGTCCCGACCCTGTCGACGCTGCGTTCGGCGGGGGCGCGGGTGGTCGTCACGGCGCACCTGGGCCGGCCCGAGGGCGGGCCCGATCCGAGGTACTCCCTGGCCCCGGTCGCCGGGCGGCTCGGCGAGCTGCTCGGCACCGAGGTCACCCTCGCCGGCCACGGCGACGAGGCACGGGCCGCGGTCGGCGCGCTGACCGACGGCGGCGTCGTGCTCCTGGAGAACATCCGGTTCGACCCGCGCGAGACGTCCAAGAACGACGACGAGCGCGCGGCGCTGGCCCACGAGCTCGCCGCGCTCGCGGGTGCGCGCGGCGCGTTCGTCTCCGACGGGTTCGGCGTGGTGCACCGCAAGCAGGCCTCCGTCTACGACGTGGCCCAGGACCTGCCGGCGTACGCGGGCGGGCTGGTCCTCACCGAGGTCGAGGTGCTGCGGCGGCTCACGGAGTCGCCCGAGCGGCCCTACACGGTGGTGCTCGGCGGCTCGAAGGTCTCCGACAAGCTGGCCGTGATCGAGGCGTTGACGCAGGTCGACGCGCTGCTCGTCGGCGGGGGCATGTGCTTCACGTTCCTCGCCGCGCAGGGATACGGGGTCGGCGACTCGCTGCTGGAGCGCGACCAGGTCGACAACTGCCGCAAGCTGCTCGAGACCGGCAAGATCGTGCTCCCGTCCGACGTGGTGGTGGCCGACGACTTCTCGGCCGAGGCGAAGACGCGGACGGTCGCCGCCGACGCCATCCCGGACGGGTGGAAGGGCCTCGACATCGGACCGGCCTCGGTGGTGGCGTTCGCCGAGGTGCTAGCGGGCGCGGCCACCGTGTTCTGGAACGGCCCGATGGGCGTGTTCGAGCTGGCCCCGTTCGCGGAGGGCACCCGCGGGGTGGCACAGGCCATCGTGGACGGCACCGCCTCGGGCGCGTACAGCGTGGTCGGCGGCGGCGACTCGGCGGCCGCGGTGCGGGCGCTCGGCCTCCCCGAGGACGGGTTCTCGCACATCTCCACCGGCGGCGGCGCGTCGCTGGAGTACCTGGAGGGCAAGTCCCTCCCCGGCATCGCCGTCCTGGAGAGCTGATGGCTCCGTCTACCCACCCCGCCGGCTCCGCAAGCTCCGCCGGCTCACCGTCCCCCAGGCGCACGCCGCTGATCGCCGGCAACTGGAAGATGAACTGCAACCACCTCGAGGCCATCGGGCTGGTTCAGAAGATCGCCTTCGCGCTGCCGGAGAAGTACTTCGCCAAGGTGGAGGTGGCCGTCCTGCCGCCGTTCACCGACATCCGGTCGGTGCAGACCCTGATCGACGGCGACCAGCTCAAGCTCGTGCACGGGGCACAGGACGTCTCGCCGCACGAGTCCGGCGCCTACACCGGGGACGTCTCCGGCGCGATGCTGGCGAAGCTGGGCTGCCGCTACGTCGTCGTCGGGCACTCCGAGCGCCGCGAGATCCACGGCGAGGACGACGCGCTGGTCAACCGCAAGGTGCGCGCGGCGATCAAGCACGGGATCGTGCCGATCCTGTGCGTGGGGGAGAGCCTCCAGGTCCGGGAGGCGGCCGACCACGTCGGCCACTGCACCCGGCAGGTCACCGGGGCCCTCGAGAAGGTGCAGAGCGAGCACGCGCAGAACCTCGTGATCGCCTATGAGCCGGTGTGGGCGATCGGCACCGGGCGCGTGGCGAGCGCGGCCGACGCGCAGGAGGTGTGCGCGGCGATCCGCGCGGCCGTGTCGGCCAAGTACGGCGAGGCCGTCGCCGCGAGCGTCCGGGTGCTGTACGGGGGCTCGGTGAAGGCCAAGAACGTCGGCGAGATCGTGGCGGAGTCCGACGTCGACGGGGCGCTCGTCGGCGGCGCCAGCCTGCAGGCCGACGAGTTCGCGCAGCTCTGCGCGATCGCGGCGGGCGGCCCCCTGCCGTAACCACGTCGTGAGCGGTTACGGCCTCGTATCCGCTCACGACCCCCGGTCGGGGCCGAGGGCCGTCACGGTACCCTTGAGATTCCCGGCACATGTGTCGGAGCGCGTGGGCAATACGGAAAGAGGATCGATGGAACTGGCCCTGCAGATCGTGCTGATCCTCTCCAGCGTGCTGCTCGTGCTGCTGATCCTGCTGCACCGCGGTCGCGGTGGCGGCCTCTCCAGCCTCTTCGGCGGCGGGGTGCAGTCGAGCCTGTCGGGGTCGAGCGTGGTCGAGAAGAACCTCGACCGGCTCACGTTGTTCGTCGGTGCGATCTGGGTGATCGCGATCATCGGCACCGGGCTGCTGGTCCGGGTCGGGTCCTGAGGGAGGCATGGCGATGTCCGGCGGCAACGCGATCCGCGGCACCCGCGTGGGGGCCGGCCCGATGGGGGAGTCCGAGCGGGGCGAGACCGCGCCGCGCTCGCGCATCCCCTACTTCTGCGCGAACGGCCACGTCACCACCCCGTCGTTCGCCAACGAGGCGGACATCCCGGAGTCGTGGGACTGCCCCCGCTGCGGCCTGCCCGCCGGGAGGGACGGGGAGAACCCGCCCGCACCCCCGCGCACCGAGCCGTACAAGACCCACCTCGCGTACGTGAAGGAGCGCCGCAGCGACTCCGACGGCGCGGCCATCCTGGAAGAGGCGCTCAGCCGCCTCCGCGCCTCGCGCGAGCTCTAGGCCGGCCCGTTTGGCGGAGGACCCCTAGCTGCCCAGCGCAGTCACCTGCTGGTCGAACGCCACCACCAGCTGTGCGGCGGTGGTGCCCGTGGGCACGGCCGAGGCCGCCAGGGTCACCAGGCGGCCGTCGTGCGTCACGGCGGCGAACACGTTGCCGCCCTGGTAGCGGCACACGAAGCCGGCCGTGCCCACCGGCGCCCGGGAGCCGCCCTCGCAGAGCTCCGCCACCGTGTCGAGGGAGGCCGCCGGGTCCTGGGTGACGTCCACGGACAGGAAGGCCGGGCCGTCGGCCGGGCGCGGCGTGCCGGACGGGTCGTAGACGCAGCGGGTGTCGCTCGCCGTGCTCGCATCCGGTGCCCAGGTGAGGCCGGTGGTCGTCGTCAGGACGCCCGTGTCGAGCAGGCACGCGGCCGGTGGCGGCGGTGGAGGTGGGGGCGGGGCGACCGGAGCCGGCGCTTCCGCCGCCGAGCAGCCGCCGAGGGCTGCCGCCAGAACCACCGCGCCCACCAACCGCTTCACGGCCCCACTCTCCCACGCGGCCGGAGCGCACCGTGGAGCCACGGGTCAGCAGCCGTACGGCGTCGTCAGCGGGTCCGGTTCCGGGTGGGTGAGGCCCGTGTCCGTCTCGACCGGGAAGCCCTCCCGGATCCAGTACTCGATACCGCCCAGCATCTCCCGCACCACGTAACCGAGGCGGGTCAGGGAGAGGGCGGAGCGGGTGGCGCCGTTGCACCCCGGGCCCCAGCAGTAGGTGACGACCGGCAGGCCCCCGTCGAGCACGGCGTGCGCGCGTTCGGGGATCTCGGCGGTGGGCAGGTGGACCGCGCCGGGGATCCGCCCCTGCGCCCATGCGGCGGGGCTGCGCGAGTCGACGAGCACGAATCCGGGGGCGCCGCTCGCGAACCCGGCGTGGACGTCGGCGACGTCGGTCTGGAAGGCGAGGCGGGAGGCGAAGAAGGCGACGGCGTCGGGGCTCACCGAAAGTGTCATGTGCGCGACGGTAGGAGCGCGTCGGCCACCGGTGAAGGTGGGAACCACGGTAGCTTCGCGATATGGCCGTGGAATCCCTGGACGACCTGGACTGGCGCCTGTTGGAAGCCCTGCAGCGCGACGGGCGGGCCAGCTACGCCGACCTCGGGCGGCTCGTCGGCCTGTCGCCCAGCGCCGCCACCGAGCGGGTGCGCCGGCTCGAAGAGGGCGGCGTGATCACCGGGTACAGCTGCGAGGTCGACCCGGAGAAGCTGGGCCTGCCGATAATGGCGCTCGTCCGCCTGCGCTACCCGCACGGCAACTACAAGCCGTTCCGCGACCTGCTCGCCACCACACCCGAGGTCACCGAGGCCCACCACGTCACCGGGGAGGACTGCTTCGTCCTGAGCGTGCGGGCCCGCGAGATGCGCCACCTGGAGCAGGTGACGGGCCGGATAGCCGGCCTGGGTGCGGTGACGACGAGCGTGGTCTACAGCACCCCGCTGCAGCGGCGATCGGCGGTGACGAGCGCGGTGAGCTCCAGCGGACGGGCTGCGAGCGAGAGCACCCGCCGAACGTGAGCACCGTGGAGCCATGACGTGCTCACGGCGGGGGGAGGGCGCCCAGCAACCGTCCTGGGCCTGCCGTTGACGCTCCGACCGCGCGCACCCGCTCCTTCAGGGCGCGGTCGGCCGTCACCACCAGCACCGGGGCCTCGGGGGCCAGTTCGGCAGCCACGGTCGCGATCGTCTCGTCACCGTCGGCCGGCGCGCGGACGACCGCGAGCCGCGGGTGGGTGGGGAGGTCCGGCACGCCGGCGGCGGCGCCCTCCAGCACCAGGTGCACCTGCAGGTCGGCGTCGGGGTGCCCGAGACCGTCGGCGAGCGGGGCCGGGTCGACCGTGAGCGCGGTGACGATCCGGCCGGCAAGGCGGCGGGCCGCTCCGGGACGGTCGCGCCACCACCCGTCGGGGCGTGCGCCCACCACGTTCGCGGCGTCGACGATCACGTGGAGCATCAGCCGATGCGCGGCACCAGGTGGCGGGGCAGCTTGGCCGCGGCGGCCCGGTCGAGCAGCCACCGGGTGCGCCTCCTGCCCTGCGCCCCGGCCACCGGGATCGCCACCTCGCCCGCCCCGCCCAGGGCCATCGCGACCGCCGCGGCCTTCGCCTCGCCGGTGGTCATGATCCAGACCTCGGCGGCGCGGCGGATCGCCGGCAGCGTGAGCGACACCCGGGTCGGCGGGGGCTTCGGGCAGCCGTGGACGGCCACGACCGTGCGCTCCGTCTCGTAGACGGCGGGGGAGTGCGGGAAGACCGACGCGGTGTGGCCCTCGCCGCCCATGCCGAGCATGAGCACGTCGAACGACGGCACCGGGCCGTGGTCCTCCGGCCGGGCCGCCCCCCGGAGGAGCTCCGCGTACGCCTCGGCGGCCGCCTCCGCGCCGGCCGGCCCGGTGCCCGTGTCCGCACCCATCGGGAACACCTTCGCCTCGTCCACCGGGACGTGGTCGAGCAGCGCCTCGCGCGCCTGCGTCTCGTTGCGCTCGGGGTCGCCGGGCGGCAGGAACCGCTCGTCGCCCCAGTAGAACTCGACCTTGCCCCAGTCGACGGCGTCCCGGGCGACGGAGGCGCGCAGCTGCTCCAGCACGCCGATGCCGGTGCCGCCGCCGGTGAGCACGATCTTCGGTGTCGTGCCGGCCGCCTGCAGGTCGACGAGCTTGGTGGTCAGCCGTGCGGCCACCGCCGCGGCGAGCACGTCCGGATCGGCGTGGACCGCGATGTCCGGGGCGGGCATCACGCACCGGCCAGCGTGGGCACCTTGATCGGGGTGCGGCCGCGGGTGATGCGCCCGATGCCCTCGAGGGCGGCGCCGTATATCTCGTCCGCGTCGAGCCGGCGCAGCTCCTCCGCGAGGCAGTCGCGCACTTCCCGGCGGGCGAGCGCGACCAGCCGGTCCGGCTGGCCGGGCTGGCGCAGCGTGCCCACCTTCCCGTCCGGGCGCACGAGCTCGATCGGTCCGGAAGGGCGCTCCAGCCGCACCGACACCACACCCGGCCCCGACGCCGCGGGCGAGCGCTTCACCTTGGCGTCCAGCCGGACCGCGAGCCAGCCGGCCAGCAGCTCCGTGGACGGGGAGATGGCCTCGCCTGCCACGACCACGTTGGTGACGGGCTCGTACGGCGGGGCGTCGAGCGCGGTGGCGAGCAGCGCCCGCCACGGGGTGAGCCGTGTCCACGTGAGGTCGGTGTCGCCCGCGACGTAGTTCGCCCGGCGCTGCTCGAACGCCTTCGTCGGGTTCCGCGCCGAGAGCGCGTCGGTGATGCGTCGCGTCGCCAGCTTGCCGACCGCGTCCTCGGACGGGACGGCGGGCGCGTCGTTCGGCCACCACGCCACGACGGGTGCGTCGGGCAGGAGCAGCGGCGTCACCATGCCGGCGCCCGCCTCCTCCGCGGCGAGCGGGCCGTAGCCGCGCAGCACGATGACCTCGCTGGCACCGGCGTCGCCGCCGACGCGGATCTGGGCGTCGAGCCGCGGCGCGGCCTTCCGCTGGCCGTGGGCGAGCACGATGATCCGGCACGGGTGCTCGTGGCTGGCGGCGTTGGCCGCGGCGATCGCGTCCTCGATGCCTGCGCCGTCCTCGGTGAGGATCACCAGCGTGAGTACGCGGCCCATCGTGAGCGCGCCGCCGCTCGCCCGCATCTCGACGAGCTTGCGGTTGACGGCCGAGGTGTTGCTCGAAGGAAGATCGACGATCATGGCTGCGCTTTCCTCCTCAGGGCCGGCGCCACGTGCGGCCGGTTCGGGCGAGCATCGCGTTGGCCGAGTCCGGCCCCCAGCTCCCCGCCGGGTAGGGGTCGGGCGCCTTCTCCTGCCGCGCCCAGTGCTCGATCGCCGGGTCGAGGATCTCCCAGGAGCGTTCGACCTCGGCGTTGACCGGGAACAGCGACGGCTCCCCGAGCAGCATGTCCAGGATCAGCCGCTCGTACGCCTCGGGCGACGCCTCGGTGAACGCCGCGCCGTAGCCGAAGTCCATGGAGACGTCCCGGACCTCCATCTGGCTGCCCGGCACCTTCGAGCCGAACCGCATGGTGACGCCCTCGTCCGGCTGCACGCGGACGACGAGCGCGTTCTGCCCGAGCTCCTCGGTCATCGTGGCGTCGAACGGCAGGTGCGGGGCCCGCTTGAAGATCACCGCGATCTCGGTGACGCGCCGGCCGAGGCGCTTGCCGGTGCGCAGGTAGAACGGCACGCCCGCCCACCGCCTGGTGTCGACCTCGCAGGTGATCGCCGCGAACGTCTCGGTGCGCGAGTTGGGGTCGAACCCCTCCTCCTCGGTGAGGCCCTTGACGAGCTCGCCACCCTGCCAGCCACCGGTGTACTGCCCGCGCGCCGTGGTCTCGTCGAGCGGCCCGATTGGCTTCGTCGCGTTCAGGATCTTGATCTTCTCGAGGCGCAGCTCGTCGGAGGAGAACGAGACCGGCTCCTCCATCGCGGTGAACGCGAGCAGCTGCAGCAGGTGGTTCTGGATGACGTCGCGGGCGGCGCCGATCCCGTCGTAGTAGCCGGCGCGCCCGCCCAGGCCGATGTCCTCGGCCATCGTGATCTGGACGCTGTCGACGTAGTGGCTGTTCCAGATCGGCTCGAAGAGCTGGTTGGCGAACCGCAGCGCCAGGATGTTCTGCACCGTCTCCTTGCCGAGGTAGTGGTCGATCCGGAAGACCGAGTCCTCGGGGAAGACGTCGTTCACGATCTCGTTGAGCTCGATCGCCGAGCGCAGATCGTGCCCGAACGGCTTCTCGATCACCACCCGGCGCCAGCCCTCGCCGTCCTGGCGCGCCAGCCCGGAGCGGGCGAGCTGCTTGAGCACCACGGGGAACGCGCCGGGCGGGATGGACAGGTAGAACGCGTGGTTGCCCGCCGTGCCGCGCTCCCGGTCGAGCGCCTCGACGGTCTGCCCGAGCCGGTCGAACGCGTCGTCGTCGTCGAAGGTGCCGGACACGAACCGGAAGCCCTCGGCGAGCCGGTCCCACACGTGCTGGCGGAACGGGGTGCGGGCGTGCTCCTTCACCGCGTTGTAGACGACCTGGCCGAAGTCCTGGTTGGCCCAGTCGCGGCGGGCGAAGCCGGTGAGGGCGAAGCCCGGCGGTAGGAGGCCCCGGTTGGCGAGGTCGTAGATCGCGGGCATGAGCTTCTTGCGCGACAGGTCACCGGTGACCCCGAAGATGACCAGGCTGCACGGTCCCGCGATGCGCGGGAGCCGCTTGTCCCGCGGATCGCGCAACGGGTTGGTCCACCCCGCTGCCGCGGACGTGGCGGCGCTCATCTGACTCCTCGCTGGCTTGATGTCGTTCGGGTTGCGGGGATCATCCCAGGTCTCCTAGAGCTGCTGCACGGCACGCGCCACGGTGACCAGGCCCGCCACCCGGTCGGTGAAGTGGAGGCGGAGCACGGGCCGGCCACGGGCGGCGAGGGCGGCGGCGTCGGCGCCCGCGAGCCCCTGCTGCACGGCGTCGAGGGCGCCGGCCGCCTCGGGGCGCAGGCCCGGGTCGTCGGGGTCGGCGGTGAGCTGGCAGACCCGGGTGGCGGGCGGGCCACCCTTGGCGTGCTGGCCGCTGCCGGGCAGGCAGCGGGGCGCCCACCCGAACGTGGTGGGGAGGCCGGTGCGGCGCGCCAGCTCGGCGCGCAGCACGGCCGCGGAGGCGTCCTCGATCCGGTCGAGGTAGGCGTGCACGGCCAGGTGGTGCGCCCCGTCGCCGTCCGGGCCCACGAGCGCGCGCAGCGCGTCGGCGACGGTGGCCGTCCCGTCCGGCAGCCAGTCGCCCGCGTGGACGTCCACACCGCCCTCGGTGAACACGGGCGCGCCGCCGGCCGCGGGCGTCACGTCGTGCGCGTCCGGCCGGTCGGTGGGGTCGACGCCGAGCAGGTGCGCCGCCGCGGCGACGGCGTGCTGCCAGGTGGCCATCTGCTCGGCCACCGACCCGTCCGTGACGAACACCGCGCCCTGCACGTCCCCCAGCCCGACGGCGGGTAGGGTGCCCCACTCCGGGGACCCCGGGCCTTCCACCACCACGGGGAGCGGGCCGCGGCCGTCCTTCCCCAGACCGCCGGCCACGAGCTGTGCCGCCCATTCGGCGAGTGCGGGCGCGTCGGGTGCGGCGAGCGCGACGGCGGGTGCGGACGCGAGCAGCGCACCGAGGCCCAGCGCGTTCCCACCAGCGGTGGCGAGCTCGGCCCGGACCGCACCGGCCTCGGCGAGCACCGCCCCGACGTCGGCGCCGGCGAGCCCGGCGGGCACGAGCGCGTACGCCGTGAACGCCGCCCACGGGCCGTCGACGTCGTCGGGCCCGAGCACCACGACCGGGCCGTCCCGGCCCGCGTCCGCCGGCAGCAGCGGACCGTCCGGCGGCGTGACGACGACGGTGTGCGCGTCGGCGTCCACGCCCTCGGCGCGGAAGGCCGCGTGGACCGTGTCGCGCAGCAGCCGCACCGGCTCCGGGTCCTCGCCGGGCGGCACCGACACCACGAGCACCGTGGCGGCCAGCTCGCCGGCGAGCGCGTCCGCCACCTGGGGTGGGTCGGTGGTGTCGAGGACGACGAGGCGGGGGTCGGTCCCGGTGAGGGCTTCGGCGGTGACGCCGGTGCCCCCGGCGGTCGCGAGCAGGACCCGGACCTGCCCGCCCACGCGGCGCTGCTCGGCCAACGCCGCGATCTCGCCGACCAGAGGACGTGCCGCGCGCACCGCCCCAGTCCACCCGGGCCGGGCGACCCGCGGCCACAGGGCCGGGTCACCGTCCGCGACGCGGGCGGCGACGCCGTTCTCGACGAGCCGCGCGAGCATCTCCTCCTCGGACGGCACCGGTCGCGCGGTCACCGCGTGCGCTCCCCTCCGGTCCGCTGCAAGCGCTAGCGGGCCTGCTGCAGCTGCCCGGTGACCGTGTCGCCGAGCTCGGTCCAGGACTTCTCGAACTTGTCGACGCCCTCGTCCTCCAGAACGCGGAACACGTCGGGCAGGTCGATGCCCACCTGCTCCAGCGCGTCGAACACGTCCTGCGCCTCGGCGCCCGTGCCCGTGACGCGGTCGCCGTGGACCTCGCCGTGGTCGCGGAAGGCGTGGAGTGACTTCTCCGGCATCGTGTTGACGGTGTCGGCGACGACGAGCTCGGTGATGTAGAGCGTGTCCGGGTAGTCCGGGTTCTTCACGCCGGTGGAGGCCCACAGCGGCCGCTGCGGGCGGGCGCCCCTGGCCTCGAGCGCCGCGTACCGGTCGGAGGAGAAGACCTCCTGGAACGCGGCGTAGGCCAGGCGGGAGTTGGCGACGGCGGCCTTCCCGCGCAGCGCGAGCGCGTCGCCGGAACCGATCGCCTCCAGGCGCTTGTCGATCTCGGTGTCCACGCGGGAGACGAAGAAGCTCGCCACGGACGCGATGCTCGCGAGCTGGTGCCCGTTGGCCGCCGCCTGCTCGAGCCCGTCGAGGAAGGCGCCCATGACGGCGCGGTAGCGCTCGACGGAGAAGATCAGCGTGACGTTGATGCTCACGCCCTCGGCGAGCGCCCGGGTGATCGCCGGCAACCCCTGCTCGGTGGCCGGGATCTTGACGAGCAGGTTGGGCCGGTCGACGGCCTTCCACAGGTCCAGGGCCTGCGCGACCGTGGCCTCGGTGTCGCGGGCGAGGCCGGGGTCGACCTCCAGCGAGACCCGCCCGTCGACGCCGTTCGTGGTCTCCCACGTGCCGCTGAAGACGTCGCAGGCCTGCTGGACGTCGGAGACCGTGATCTCGCGGACCGTGTCCTCGACCGACGCGCCGCGCGCGGCGAGCTCGCGGATCTGCGCGTCGTAGGCCGCGCCCTTCGACAGCGCGGTCGCGAAGATCGTGGGGTTGGTGGTGACCCCGACGACGTGCTCGTCGGTGATCAGTTCCTGGAGGCTGCCGCTGGTGAGGCGCTCGCGGGACAGGTCGTCCAGCCAGATGGACACCCCTGCGGCCGCGAGCTGCCCGAGTCGATCGTTGCTCATTGGTTGGTCCTCCTAAGGGGGCTCAGCGAAGCTTTGCGAGGCTGCGCTTCGCGGCGGCGACCACGTTCTCCGTGGTGAAGCCGAACTCGCGGAACAGCGTCTGGTGGTCGGCGCTCGCGCCGAAGTGCTCGATGGAGACGTTCTCGCCCGCGTCGCCGGTGAAGCGGATCCAGGGCTGCGCGATGCCGGCCTCGACGCTCACCCGCGCGCGGGTGGCAACGGGGAGCACCGACTCGCGGTACGCCTCGTCCTGCTCGTCGAACCACTCGACGCACGGCATGGACACCACTCTCGTGGCAACACCGTCGGCCTCGAGGACGTTCCGGGCCTCGGCCGCGATCTGCAGCTCCGAGCCGGTGGCCATGAGGATCACCTGCGGGGCGCCGGACGACGCGTCCGCGAGGACGTACCCGCCGCGCGCGACACCCTCGGCCGAGGTGCCCTCGAGCACCGGCAGGTTCTGCCGGGTGAGCGCCAGCCCGTTGGGGCCCGCGGGCCGCTCCAGCACGGCGCGCCACGCGTGCGCGGTCTCGTTCGCGTCGCCCGGCCGGACCATCGCGAGGCCGGGGATCGCCCGCAGGGCGGCCAGGTGCTCGATCGGCTGGTGCGTGGGGCCGTCCTCGCCGAGCCCGATCGAGTCGTGCGTCCAGACGTAGGTCACGCCGGCCTGCATGATCGCCGCGAGGCGCACCGCCGGGCGCATGTAGTCGCTGAACACCAGGAACGTGCCGCCGTAGGGCCGGGTGGGCCCGTGCAGCGCGATGCCGTTGAGGATCGAGCCCATCGCGTGTTCGCGGACGCCGAAGTGCAGGGTGCGGCCGTACGGGTGGGCGTCCCACATCTTCGTGGCCGTGGAGGTGGGGCCGAACGAGTCGGCGCCCTCCATCGTGGTGTTGTTGCTCTCGGCGAGGTCGGCCGAACCACCCCACAGCTCCGGCAGCACGTCGGCGAGCGACTTGAGCACCTCACCGGACGCCTTGCGCGTGGCCAGGCCCTTGGCGTCGGGCTCCCACACGGGCAGCGCCTTCTCCCAGCCGACCGGCAGCTGGCGGCCGATCAGGCGGTCGAAGAGCTCCTTGCGCTCCGGCTCGCGGGCGGCCCAGGCGTCGAAGGTCGGCGTCCACGCCTCGTGCGCCGCGCGGCCGCGGTCGACCACCTCCCGGGCATGCGCGAGCACCTCGTCGCCGACCTCGAAGGACTGCCCCGGGTCGAACCCGAGGATCTTCTTGACCTCGGCCACCTCGTCGGCGCCCAGCGCCGAGCCGTGGGCTTTGCCGGTGTTCATCTTGTTCGGCGCCGGGAAGCCGATCACGGTGCGCAGCAGGATGAACGACGGCCGCGAGGTCTCCGCGCGGGCGTTCTCCAACGCCTCGAGGATGCCCGTGACGTTCTCGCCGCTCTCGACGACCTGCACGTGCCAGCCGTAGGCCTCGTAGCGCTTGGCCGTGTCCTCCGACAGCGCGATCGTCGTGTCGTCCTCGATGGAGATCTTGTTGTCGTCGTAGATCACCGTGAGGTTGCCGAGCTCCTGGTGACCGGCGAGCGACGACGCCTCGGAGGTGACGCCCTCCTCGATGTCACCGTCGGAGGCGATCACGTAGATCTGGTGGTCGAACGGGCTCTCCCCGGGCGCGGTGTCCGGGTCGAACAGGCCGCGCTCGCGCCGGGCGGCGATCGCCATCCCCACCGCGTTGGACAGGCCCTGGCCGAGCGGGCCGGTGGTGGTCTCGACGCCGCGCGTGTGGCCGTGCTCGGGGTGGCCGGGCGTGAGCGAACCCCAGGTGCGCAGCGCCTTCAGGTCGTCGAGCTCCAGGCCGTAGCCGGACAGGTACAGCTGGATGTACAGCGTGAGGCTGGAGTGGCCCGCGGACAGCACGAACCGGTCGCGGCCGACCCAGTCGGCGTCGTTCGGGTCGTGCCGCATGACGCGCTGGAACAACGCGTAGGCGAGCGGGGCGAGGCTCATGGCGGTGCCGGGATGGCCGTTGCCGACCTTCTGCACGGCGTCCGCGGCGAGGACGCGGACCGTGTCGACGGCGCGCCGGTCCAGATCGGTCCAGTCGTCCGGGATGCTCGCCCGGGTGAGGGTCTCGATGTCGATGTCGGCCACAGCTCTTCCCTCGGGTTCGGGTGGGGATGTGCAGGCGGTACGCCGCGACGCGACCGCTCAGCGCTGACTCGCTCCGGGGGCCACCCTAGTCGCGTCGGGCGCCCGTGTGTGATCACGTGCCGCCCGGTCGTGAGGGGTCTACCCGGCCGAGGGTGCCGGCATGCCCCGGGCTACCATCGACAAGCCGTAGAAATAAACCGCGAGCTCGAGCCTGTCGAGTTCCCACCACGCGGATCGAGGTTGTGCCGGTGACTCTGCCCGTGTCCCGCTCGGGCCACCCTGCCCAGGGTGCCCCGGACGCCTGGCGGGCCGGCTGGGGACGGTTCCGGGGCACCGTGCGCGCCTACCTCGGGCTCACGAAGACCCGGATCATCGAGCAGTTGCTCGTGGTCACGGTGCCGGCCATGTTCCTCGCCGAGCGCGGCGTGCCGTCGGTGTGGCTGATCATCGCCACGCTGCTGGGCGGTGCGATGGCCGCGGCCAGCGCGCACGCCCTCAACTGCGTGGTCGACGCCGACATCGACGCCGTCATGAAGCGCACCAGCCGCCGGCCGCTCGCGAAGGGGCAGGTGCCCACCCGGCACGCGCTGGTGTTCGGGCTCGTCCTGGGCGCGCTCTCGGCGGCGTGGCTCGGGTTCACCACCAACTGGCTGGCCGCGGGACTCTCGGTGGCCGCCATCGCGTTCTACGTGCTCGTCTACACGCTCCTGCTGAAGCGGCGCACCTCGCAGAACATCGTGTGGGGCGGCGCGGCGGGCTGCATGCCGGTGGTGATCGGCTGGGCCGCCGTCACCGGATCGGTGGAATGGCCCGCGCTGGTGATGTTCGGCGTCATCTTCTTCTGGACGCCGCCGCACTTCTGGGCGCTCGCCATGCGCTACCGCGAGGACTACGCCGCGGCGAAGGTCCCGATGCTGCCCGTGGTGGTGCCGCCGGAGGAGGTGTCGCGGCGCATCGTCATCTACGCGTGGGTGATGGCGGTCTGGTCGCTGCTGCTGCTCCCGAGCACCTCCTGGATCTACGCCGTCGTCGCCGCGCTGGGCGGCACCTGGTTCGTCCTGCAGGCCCACCGCCTGCACCGCGGCGTGCTGGCCGGGGTGGAGACGCGCCCGATGCGCCTGTTCCACCTCTCGAACGTGTACCTCTGCTGCCTCTTCGCCGCCATCGCGGTGGACGCGGCGATCGGCCTGCCGGTCCTCTCGCTGTAGGCCCTCCGGTCTTCGCGGGCACTTCACACATCCCGCATGGGCTTCACACCCGGCCGAGGCCGGCCGTGTGTGAAGCCGGTCGTGGGTGTGTGAAGTCCTGCGGGTGAACCCGCTTCCGCACGTCGACGGAACCGCGTGTATCAGGGAGCGGGCGGCGCGCTCTTCGAATGCATGTCGAACTCCCGTCACGTTCTCGTGATCGGGGCCGGGATGAGCGGCCTGTGCGCCGCGATGCTCCTGGCCAGGGACGGCCACCGCGTCACCGTCCTGGAGCGCGACCCCGCGCCGCCGCCCGCGCCGGAGGACGCCTGGCAGGAGTGGGACCGGCGCGGGTGCGCGCAGTTCCGGCTGCCGCACTTCATGCTGCCGAGGTTCCGGCAGCTCCTCGACGCCGCGCTGCCCGACGTCGCCGCCGCGCTCGTCGCGGCCGGCGCCACGCGCTACGAGCTGCTGGAGTGGCTCCCCGAGGGGATGGCCGGTGACCGGCGCGCCGACGACGGGCGGTTCGCGGCGCTGGCCGCCCGCCGGCCGGTGCTCGAGGCCGTGGTCGCCCGGGTCGCGGCGGCCGAGCCTGGGGTGCGGGTCCGCCGCGGCACGGCCGTGCGGGGCCTCCTGACCGGGCACGCGGACCGCGCGGGCGTGCCGCACGTCGCCGGCGTCGTCACCGCGGAGGGCGAGGACATCCCGGCCGACCTCGTCGTCGACGCGGGTGGCCGGCGCTCCGCGCTGCCGGACCTGCTGGCCGCCGCCGGGGTCACGGGGGTGGTGGAGGAGCGTGAGGAGTGCGGCTTCGTGTACTACGGGCGGCACTTCCACAGCCCGGACGGCCTGCCGCCCCTGCGGGGACCGCTGTCGCAGCAGTACGACTCCGTCGGGCTGCTGACCATGCCCGCCGACCGGAACACCTGGTCGGTGACGATCATCTCGAGCTCCCGGGACCGGGAGCTGCGGGTCCTGCGCGACCCGGACCGCTGGCTGGCCGCGGTGCGCAGCTACCCGCTCGCCGCCCACTGGGTCGACGCCGAACCGATCGACTCCGGGGTCGCCGTCATGGCGGGCATCGAGGACCGGATCCGCCGGTACGTCGTGCCCGGTTCCGGCCGCCCGGTCGCCACGGGCGTGCTGGCCCTCGGCGACGCGTGGGCGTGCACCAACCCGTCGCTCGGGCGCGGCACGTCGATGGGCCTGTGGCACGCCGTGCTGCTGCGCGACCTGCTGCGCGCCGAGAGCGCGCCGGCCGCCGTGTCCGCGCGGTGGTGGGAACGCACCGAGGAGCTGCTCGCGCCGTGGTATCGGGCCACCATCGTGGCCGACCGCGCCCGGCTCGCCGAGATCGAGCGGGACCGCGCCGGGGTCTCCCGCCCCCCGGACGACCAGGCGGGGACGCTGGCGAAGGCCCTCGCCGCGGGCGCGGGCCACGACCCCGACGTGCTGCGCGACCTGCTCGAGATCGCCTCGATGCTCACGTTGCCGGCGGAGGTGCTCGGGCGGCCCGGCGCGGCCGAACGGGCACTGGCGGCCGGGGCGGGCGCACCGCAGTACTCGCTGCCCGGCCCCGACCGCCGCACCCTCCTGTCTGCCGTGGGGGCCGTCCCGGCCGCCTGAGCGCGGGGCTACGCCGCCGGGACCATCCCGTGCGGGTCGAGCACGTACTTGCGGGCAGCGCCCCGGTCGAACTCCTGGTAGCCGCGCGGGGCGTCGTCGAGCGAGATGACCGTGGCGTTGACCGCCTTCGCGATCTGCGCCTTGTCGTGCAGGATGCTCATCATCAGCCCGCGGTTGTACTTCAGCACCGGGCACTGTCCGGTGGTGAAGGAGTGGCTCTTCGCCCAGCCGAGGCCGAGCCGCACCTTGAGCGTGCCCTCCTTGGCGTCGGCGTCGGACGCGCCCGGGTCGCCGGTGACGTAGAGGCCCGGGATGCCGAGCCGGCCACCGGCGCGCGTGAGCGACATGACCGAGTTGAGCACGGCGGCGGGCTGCTCACCCGCACCCGCGCCGTGCCCGGTCGCCTCGAACCCGACGGCGTCGACCGCGCAGTCGACCTCGTTCGTGCCGAGGATCTCCGCGATCTGGTCCTCGAGGGTGGCGTCCTGGGAGACGTCCACGGTCTCGCAGCCGAACGAGCGGGCCTGTTCGAGCCGTTGCGCGTTGAGGTCCCCGACGATGACGACGGCGGCGCCGAGCAGCTGCGCCGAGTGGGCCGCAGCGAGCCCGACCGGCCCCGCCCCCGCGACGTAGACGGTCGACCCCGTGGTCACGCCGGCCGTGTAGGCCCCGTGGTAGCCGGTGGGGAAGATGTCCGACAGCATCGTCAGGTCGCGGATCTTCTCGAGCGCCTGGGCGCGGTCGGGGAACCTCAGGCAGTTGAAGTCGGCGAACGGGACCATCACGTACTCGGCCTGCCCGCCTTCCCAGCCGCCCATGTCGACGTAGCCGTACGCCGACCCGGCCCGGGCCGGGTTCACGTTGAGGCAGACGCCGGTCTGGCCTTCCCGGCAGTTGCGGCACCGCCCGCAGGCGATGTTGAACGGCACCGAGACGATGTCGCCGACGTCGAGGAACTGGACGTCCTCGCCCTTCTCGACGACCTCCCCGGTGATCTCGTGGCCGAGCGTCTGCCCCGCCGGTGCGGTGGTGCGCCCGCGCACCATGTGCTGGTCGGAGCCGCAGATGTTCGTGGCGACGTTGCGCAGGATCACCCCGTGTACCGCCTTCTGGGTGAGCCCCTTGCTCTTCGCGACGTCGACGGGTACCTCCAGCTTGGGCGGGTCGTGGTCCTCGACGTCGACCCGGCCCGGCTCCTTGTAGACAACGATCTTGTTGCCGCCCATGGGTGATCCACCTCACTCCCTGGTCCCCGTCCCGGTCTACCCCCGACCGGCGGTGGCCACAAGACGGCCATAAGGGGCGCTCCTGACTGATCCGTGGGTCGCGGGGCGCGCCTGTGTAGGCGGCACGCCGCTCCCGCTTAGGTTCCTGAACTGTCGAGGATCAGGTGCCATAGAGCGGAGAGCGGTGTGCCTGCAGG